>NZ_JCAMPF010000003.1:0-61646 GCF_059511865.1 Gordonia sp. YC-XJ4 | reverse complement strand
TGACCGGTCGGGGGCCCGAGGCGTCCACCCACGCCCGGCGACTTCCGCGTGTTCTCCGCTACGCTGCACCCACGCGCTCCGACCAGCCCTGCAACCCGTACTCGCTTCGCTCGCAGCAGAACTGGTCTCCGGCCCGCCGGCCTCTTCGGGGTGGACACCCCACCCTCGACCGGTCCCCACCAGGGGGACGCGCGACACAGGGTCGCGCTTGATCGAAGGAAACCAACATGGCTATTCGCAGCGCAGCACGTACCGACTTCCTCACCCACGTCTTCACCACCGCACTCGAGGGCGGTATCGGCCACTGGTCGGAATGCAGTGCCTACCAATGGTCGACCACCCAGCGGGCGGTCATCACCGACCTCGAGGAAGCCGAGCACACCATCACCCTCGATACCATCGCCCGAGGGCTCAACGGCATCATCGGTGGTCGCGTCCAGATCAACACCGCGATGCGCCGGCAGATCGCCGCCGCCAGCCGCGCCAACGAGGCCATCGACCTCGACGCCGACCACGCAGACGCCATCGTCCAGGCCGGCATCTACAACGCCATCCCCTGGGGGTAGCACCCCATCGGGTCGGGCAGGGCCGCGCCACGCGGCTCTGCCCGACCCGCGTCCCTTTTCATCAAGGTTGAGCGCTTCGCGCGCTCCACCTCGTGCTGGCCACCAGCCCACTTACTTTGTGGAGTGCGTACGTCGACCGATGATGACCGGTCGGGGGCCCGAGGCGTCCACCCACGCCCGGCGACTTCCGCGTGTTCTCCGCTACGCTGCACCCACGCGCTCCGACCAGCCCTGCAACCCGTACTCGCTTCGCTCGCAGCAGAACTGGTCTCCGGCCCGCCGGACTCTTCGGGGTGGACACCCCACCCTCGACCGGTCCCCACGTCTCCGACGTCCGCCACCCAGGCAGACCCAACGAACGGAGCTCACCATGAACTGGATCATCACCAACGCCCCTACCGCATCTCCTGCAGCTCGCGAGATCATCCGAGCCACCGACGTCCTCGATCACGCCGACACCCGCGATAACCGCTGGTTCACACCGCTGGCCAGTATCGAGGACATGATCGACCTCAGCCTCACCGACTGGGCACTGGGCCTCGCGGAGATCCTCACCACCGGACTCGGCGCCACGGTCATCGACGAGGACGGCCGAGAGTGCCTGTTCCTCACCATCTCGCCCCGCTACGGAGTCCCTGACCCCCGGACGTAGTCCGCACCGGGCGGCCCGGCCCACACTGGGCCGCCCATTGTTGTTATCCGTCAACAACATTGATGGCTGTGCGTAGTGGCGTGAAAGGTCGATCAACTACCGCGCAGTGGGCTACACTCGGCATTGACTGGTTGGCGCCTGTCACTCCTCAACGCACCGCGTTTCCTGACGAAACCCGCTGTGTCGTACTGACGTGTCTCGAACGGGAATGTCGTGTGTCTCGTGGTGAGTGTGGCGCAGGATCGTGTCCTCGCCTGTCTGCCAGTCACTTTCACGTCCGCAGGCAACCATCACGAAGGAGCACCACCGATGACCACCCCCACCCCGACCCGCCGCCTGCGTCGTCGCGTCGCCGCAGCAGTCCTGTCCAGTGCGGCCGCAGCCGCGATGATCGGCGGCGCCACCCTGTCCGCCGGCGACGCACACGCCGGCTACACCCAGAGCTTCGGGCCGTTCCCCACCGCGGGATCATGCGTGCAGGCCCGCCAGCACAATGGCGCCTACATCGGCAAATCGAAGTGCTTCAGCGTCGGTGCGTCCTCCTGGTACTACACCGGTCAACACATCTGATCTGCTACCCGATCGTGCCGACATGCCCTGGACCCTTCTGGTCCAGGGCATTCGGCGTTAAACTGGGGGCGACTGGTTGGCGCCTGTCATGTTGTGTCCCAACGCACCCGATGCGGGTGCGCATGTTGTCGTAGCCGTATCCGCGTGGGATGCAGCGCTCGTGCACCGAGCGCGCTTGGACGTGCCCCGGGCCGGTCGTCCCTGCACGCCCACTGAGCAAGGAGCACCATGACCGACCCATACCAGCGACCTCACCCGACTCTCGCCGACACTTCGATTCTCGCCGGTCTGTCGAAGCGGGTCGCGGTGCGACCCGACACGACCGTCGCCGGACTACGGGCGGGCGAGCTCCTGCGTCACGCACGGGCCTACCAGCCAGTCCTTGCCACCCAAGGCCTCCCCGAGTCCTGCGCAGTGGTGGCCGCGATTCATCACATGCATGCCCTCCATGGCCTGCCCTGTCCCGCGCCCGCCTACGTCGGTCATGTCCTGGCTATCCTCCTCGATCAAGGAACCCACTATGCCCACACCGCATAACACCACCAACCACCGGCGACTGGTCGCCGGCGTCAGCATCGCCGGCGTCGTCGTCTGTGGTGCCATCGGAATCACCGCAGCCTCAGCCGATCCCGCCCCGACCCCAGCTGCCGGTGCCTGCACGACCACCGCGCACATCGGTGACTCCACCTCCGTCGGCATGACCGACCCCCAATTCCTGCCCGACACCAACGAACAACTACCCGCTCAATACGCCGCAATCGCCGGTGTCCACAACACCATCGTCGATGCCGCCAGCGGCCGCGCCGTCGTCGAACAGATCGCGAACGCGAGCCCCGGCGTCGACGCCATCGCCGCCGCCAACACCCACAACCCCGACTGCTACGTCATCGCACTCGGCGACAACGACGCCGCCAACGAGGCCGCCGGCAGTGCCGTCACCGCCGCCGAACGCATCGACCGCGTCATGGCACTCACCAACGGAAAACCCGTCCTGTGGCCCACCGTCAAGACCACCGCCGCAGCCGCAGCCCCGGCCGACAACACCGCCATGATCCACTTCAATGACGCGCTGCGCGCCGCCACCGGCCGCTATCCCAACCTGCATGTCTTCGACTGGGCCGCTCAAGCCTCCGACGACCTCTTCTTCCCCGACGGCATCCACTACACCGTCGAGGGAACCAAGGCCCGCATCGCGGCATTCGCCCACGCACTAAGCGACATGTCCCACACCGCCGCCGCAGCCCAAACATCCTCGACTGAGGGAACCACCGACATCGCAGACACCACCAGCGTCGACGACACAACCTTCCCAGAGACGACCGACGGCGACACCACCACACCAGCGGGCACCACCCCCACCACCGAGACAACGACGGCCACCGAAACCACCACCGAAACCAGCACGGCCACAACAACAGTGACCACCACAGCTACCCCACCGAAGAGCACCGTCACAGTCACAGCAACTCCCCCGACCACCACCATCACCGCAACCACCACCACAACCGCGACCCCAGCCCGCTAACAGCCGGGCCAGCCTCCAGGGCCCCGCGAACAAAGGATCGTCCCGGTCACCGGGGCGATCCTTTGGGTTTACGACGACTTTCACACCACAATGGAGTGCTTTGGACCTTCGATCATCTAACTGTCCGTCTCCCGCCGCAAGGGCCGCGAAAAACTCTGCCACCCTCCGGGTTCGGCTTCGCCCGACAGACTTTTATCGACTTTCCCCCTTGCACCGTTCGACGAACAGCCAGAAGCCGCCGGTACCAAAGCAATCCACCAGTCCCAACGACCACGAGACACCCCGTCCAGCAAGGCGTAAGAACTTTGAAAAGTGTTGTGGGACAACATGAAAAGAGGTATCATGAACGTACGGAACGACACCAGGGAGGCCGTTGACATGCCCGAAATCACCGTCTACACCAAGCCGGCATGCGTGCAGTGCAACGCCACCTACAAAGCTCTCGACAAGCACGGGCTGCCCTACAGGATCGTCGACATCAGCACCGACAATCACGCACGCGACTACGTTATGGGATTAGGATACCTGCAAGCCCCCGTAGTTGTTGTGGGAGAAGAACATTGGAGCGGATTTCGGCCTGACCGCATCAAAGCTCTCGCCGTTGCCGCCTAACCTGCCCCGAGAACGAGAGACGAGGAAGCCGATCACCATGCCAACGCCACCGCCCACGAACTGCCCCACCGAATGCCCGGTGTGTGGCCGACCGGTGGACGACCCGATACTGGAAACTGTTGGCGGACAGCGCTGGTGCATGATGCATCGCCCCACCACAGCCACTCTTGAAGCCACCGTCGCCGCTCTACCGACCTCGGTACTCGAGGGAGTTGCCAGGCACCTGGAACATGACCTCGCCACCACCGCTCACGACCAGGCCGACGTCGAACGAATCACCACCTATCTCACCAACATTCGCTTCGTCGTGCACCGCCGCCGCATCGCCCAGACCAACTGAACCAGCCATCGTCAGGAGACCCAGGTGATCACCATGAACGAGCACGCACCCTCGGTGCCAGATGCCGCACCCGTCGACGCTGACGATCAGGCCCCACCAGAGCTGACCCCGGCCGACGAAGCCGCCTACCTGGACAGCCTGGTCGACGACGACACCAACGCCGGCCTTGCCGAGCGAGAGTTCCTCACTGCCCTACTCTGGGCGCCTGCCCCGGTCAGCGAAGCCGTCGCCTATGCGATTCTCGGCAGTCCCGCACAGCGGGCCACCACCGACCTACCTGCCGACCTGCTCCCCGCACCGGATCCGCTTTTCGTGAACCCGATCCACCGAGTGATCTTCACGGCCATCGTCGCCATGATCGACGAAGGACAACCAGTCAGCCCCGCCCTGGTCCTCGCCCGCCTGGATGCCGCGGCACCGAGCCGCCGGCACCGTCACCTGTCCCGCTCACTGCTGCTCGAACTCACCGCCCCCGCCGGATACAGCCACCCCCATCACGGCCACATTTTGCCGCACCTCGCAACAGCGCTCGTCGAGTCCTGGTACCGCCGCGGCTACATCCGCTTCATCGACGGAATGCGCCAGGGCATGGCCGAACTCCCCACCAGCGACCTCGCCGGCCTCCGAGACGACCTGATCACCATGAGCCGGGCCGCCGACACCCGGATGCTCGCCATCACCGACCGCCTCGCCCGCCTCTGAGCAGCCCACACACTCGAACTGGCCGGTAGAATGGCCACCAACACCCACGGGAGGAGCGCCGTCATGGCAGCACCGCACGTCACCCGCACCGACGACGAGACCATCGCCGCGATCGCCGCAGGCCACGAGATGGCCGGCATGGCGATGAGCGCTGACGGCGAGGCCGCCGCCCGCCGGATCGGCGCGGCCACCGCCGACGAGGAGGTCGCCGCACTACGCGACCGGGTGGAGGGCCCGGCGGATCGGTGAACCACCACGTACAACGCAACATTCACGACAGGAAGGTGCGGTGATGATGGAGTCACGTTGGATCAGCTGCTGGCCGGAGTTGTTTGCCGGCCTCACCGACGCCCAGGTTCGTGGGGTCGTGCAGGCAATCGAGAACAACGTCCTCGAAGGGTGGGACCCGCAACGCGCAGACGTCGACCTGCTCACCCGGTCGGCGCGCGGCGAGCTGACCGAGGCCGAGGTGATCGCCGAAGCGGTAGGCATGGCCCGAGGCGTGCGAGCGTCACACGCCTTCGGCTGACCTCGCACAACCCGGTAGTTGTTCACGACGGCACCACCGCCCCCGGTGGTGCCGTCGCCATGTCTGGGAGGTGAGGGCCAGTGACTGCACGTGAGGACTGGGAAGCAACGCTGATCCCAGGAACCGCCGTGTTGGCCAACAAACTCGGTCTCACCGCTGCCGACGAGCTTGCCGCGGCCGAGTACACCATCACCGCACACCGCGAAGCGATGATCGTCGACGGGCGTATCCCGATCGCCCGCACCTACAACGCCGAGCACCTACACGCGATCCACGCCGCGTTGTTCTCCCCGCTCTACGAGTGGGCCGGCGTCCCGCGCACCTATCCGCTGATCAAAGACGGCCTGCCGTTCGCCGAACCGCACCAGATCGTCCGCTACCTCGACCACGCCCGCGACCACATTGCCAGCGTTGACTGGACTGACCTGGATCACGGTGGTTTCGCTGTTGAGGCCGCCACTGTCTACGCCTCGATCAACATGGGACACCCCTACCGGGAGGGCAACGGCCGGGCAGCCAAGGTGTTCATGTCCCAGCTCGCGCAGGACGCCGGCTACCGACTCGACTACAGCCGCATCACACCAGAACAGTGGGTCAACGCGTCCATGCTCTCTCACCCCGACCGCGGCGCCTTCGAACCCGTCCCCGACACCATGGTCCCGGTGTTCGCGCGGATCGCTGAACCCCTCACGCCACCGCAACCCGCCGCTGTCGAGCGCGAGACCGCCGCGCAGCGGGCAGCACGGATCGCCAGTCGCGGAGTGACCCGGAGGACGCCGCCCCTCACCTCCGATCGGGCTCGCGACAGCACGTCGCGCCCTGCTTCTGGTCAGCGTGGACCATCGCCGAGCCGTGATCCCGGCCGCGACAGCGACTCCGGCCGGGGCCGCTGACCCGCCTCACCGATCACTGTCGGCGATCAGCCGGTGGATGCGTTGACGGGATACCCCGAGGAACGCTGCGGCGTCCCCGAAACTTTCGGCGATGCCGCTGTCGAGGAGTTGCTGCGCGGCCCGGGTGCGCACCCGCTGGGCATGCGCTTGCGCGTCGGCGGCCGCGGCGTCCGCGGCCGCGATCTCCCTGCGCATCTCGGTGATGGCGGCCGGCCAGTCGATCCGCACGGGCTCGGTGAATGTTGCAGCAACGAATGTCGGTATCGAGCGGGCGCGCATCGGTGGTGAGTGCTCGCTTTCGCCCCAGGTCAAGACCCAACGATCCAGTTCAGGCAGGTGGCGGGCAGCGACGACCTCGGTAGGCATGACACCACCCTACGCATGGTGTCAACAGCCCATTGACGGCTATCTGGGTGGGTTCTACACTCGCGTTCACGGCAGGCCGTGTCATGCTGGCCAGTACCTGATGGTTGGCGACTGGAGGGATGCGGCGTACATGGCTGCCCACAAGAAGGGCCCCGCGATTACGGGGGGCCTGTTTGACGTGTTCAATTCCGACGACGAGGAGGTGTCTCATGGGGGCACTGGACGTGAAGCGCGAGCAGCTGCGGGAGCAGAGTCCGGCGTTGTCGGACAACGAGATTCAGATCGAGGTCGAGAGGGTGCGGGATCAGTTGGCGGCGCTGATCGAGGATCAGGCGCAGGTGCTGATCGAGCAGTGGCGCACCGAGAATCCGGGTCGGGAGCTGGGTTTCGAGGACAGCCGGGAGTTGCAGAGTCGGGCGCGGATGATCGCGAACGAGGTGCTCAGCGATCAGCTGCGCCAGGAGCAGCTCAGCGCGGAACTGACAGCGGAGGAGTCGGCGGACCTGGTGAGCGAGCCGGTGATCCGGCCGGGCAGCGCGGTGTATCAGTGGATCAACGAGGATCTGTGGGTGCCGGCGAGCCGGGACTCGGATCGGTTGGCCGAGAAGCTGTGGCCGGACAAGGAACCGGCGTGGGTGGTGCGGGCGGCGGGACTGATCGAGGCTCGCTCGATCGACGGTCTGGCGTTGCCGAGCAGCCCGGACGATCTGGTGGCTCTCGAGGTCGCGGCCGCCGTCGAGGCCGACCTGGTGAAGACGCGCAGCTAAGCCTGTTCGATGCGACGGAGGATTTCCGTCAACCGATCGACCCGGCGCTGACCGATCCTGGTGGCACTCCCCTGCCCCCGGCTGATCGGACACAGCTGCCCGAAGTGGCGCAGTCCGAACAGGGTGTACCACTGTCACAGTGGTCGCAGACCCGGGTGGAGCTCGCTGCACGCCCGGACGGCAGCCTGGTCGCTGTCCCCGCATTCGATGTGCCGGACATGTCCTCTGGCGCAGCGGATTCCGCCGACACACTCGTCGACGATACTGTCCCGAGCAGTCCCCTAGTCGACAACGAGCTCCAGACCGCGGCCAACGAACCGTCGTCGACTGCTCTCGGCGCCGAACCGGAACTGGGCGTCGCCCCGCAAGTGGTGGTGGCGGGTCGGTTTGCGCATCCGGGCACGGTGTTGGTGCCCTCGGGTGCGAAGTCGCGGGCCCGAGCGAATATTGAGGCGGCGCGGATCGCGGTGGCGTGCCGGGAAGGAAACCGGCTCGCTACCGTCGAGGAGCAGCAGGTGTTGGCCCGCTGGTCGGGGTGGGGTGCGGTCCCGGAGTTGTTCGATCCGAACAAGCCGGAATGGGCCGGTGAACGTGAGCAGTTCCGCGATTTGTTGACCGCTGGCGAATATGATTCGGCGCGCCGGTCGACGCTCAACGCCCATTACACCGACCCTCGGCTGGTGTCGGCGATGTGGGAGGCGTTGCAGGACGCCGGTTTTGACGGTGGCCGGGTGTTGGAGCCGGGGTGTGGGTCGGGGACGTTCATGTCGTTGGCGCCGCCGGAGGCGGTGATGGTGGGTGTGGAGAAGGAACCGATCACCGCCCAGATCGCGCATCTGTTGAATCCGGATGCGCAGGTGCGGTTGGAAGGCTTCGAGACCACCACGGTGCCGCAAGGATCGTTCACGGCGGCGATCGGCAATGTACCGTTCGCCAAGACTGCGGTGCATGATCCGGTGTACAACCCGGACTACCGCTACAGCCTGCACAATCACTTCCTGATCAAGTCGCTGCATCTGACCGCACCGGGCGGCTGGGTCATGGGCATCACGACGGCCTCGACGATGGATGCTGTCGGGACGGCGGGTGTGGCGGCGCGCCGGGAGATGGCCGGGTTGGCTGATCTGGTTGGCGGGGTCCGTCTGCCGAGCACGGCTTTTCGGGAGGTCGCCGGTACCGAGGTGACGACCGATCTCCTGGTTTTCCGCCGGCGGGACACTCCGCGCGGGGTCAACGAGGAACCGGACTGGATACAGACCCGGATGGTCGAGCTGGCTGATCGCGACGGCCAGGACAAGGCGATCGCGGTTAACGCCTACTTCGCTGAGCATCCCGACCATGTGGCCGGCCAGATGCGCCTGGATCGTGGCCTTTACCGCGACGATTCGCTGGTGGTGGCCGCCGACGACACGATCGCCACCGCCGATCATGTGCGCAGCATCCTCGGTGGGATCGTCGCCGACGCCCGTCGTCGTGGGCTGGCCCACACCCCGGTCGCCAGCTCGCACCGCGAGCACGACACGGGCGTGTTCCGCGACGGAATCGCTGATGCCACAACGCTGTACGCGGGTGTGCCGATCGAGGGCACGGTCCGCTGGAACGACACGACAGCCTCGTTCGAAACCTATCGCGCCGCGGCCGACGACGGGCCGCAGTGGGCGCCGATGCCGGTACCGAAGTCGCGGATCGCCGAGACTCGGCATCTGCTGGAGTTGCGGGATCTGACGGTCGCGGTGATCGGTGCGCAGACCGGCGGCGCAGATCTGGGCACCCGTAATGATCTGCGCGCGGACCTCAACGAGTCCTATGAGCGGTATGTGAGTGTGTACGGGCCGATCAACCGGTTCACCGAACAAGGTGGCCGGGAACGCACCGACAGCGAGGTCCGGACGCGGCGGGCCACGTTGGAGCAGCGGTGGCGGGCCCGTAACGGCAGCCCACGCCTGGATAATCTCGGTGAGCCGGTCCTTGATGACAGTGGGAGTCCGGTCATCGACCCGTATCCCGGTGCCCTGCCGCCGGAAGAACTCGAGCGGATCGCCGAAGATGCCGCGGCGCCGACCGCGGTGCAGTTCCGCCGAAACCACATGGCCAAGCTGCGTGATGATCCGATGACCGCGACGCTGATGGCGATCGAGATCTTCAACGAGGACACCCAGACCGCCCGCAAGGCGCCACTGTTTCATCGTGACGTGTACTCCCCGCCCGCGCGCGTTGATCGCGCCGACACTGCACACGATGCGGTCGCGATCTGCTTGGGCGAGACCGGCCGCGTCGATCTGGGGCGGGTTGCCGGGTTGCTCGACGTCGACCGCCCGACCGCGCGTGAGCAGCTGCGCGGGCAGGTGTTCGCCGCCGTCGACGGCACCGACGATCTGGTGCCGGCCGCGCAATTCCTGTCCGGGAATGTGCGGGCGAAACATGCTGCGGCGCAACAGCTACTGGACGAGGCCACCGACGAGCAGGTCCGCGCCGATCTACGCGAATCACGGGACGCGTTGGCGGCGGTGATCCCCGCTGATCTGCAGCCCACCGAGATCGGTGTGGTCAAACCCGGTGTGAACTGGGTCGAGCCCGCCGACTATGCGGTGTTCGTGCGTGAAGTCCTCGGTGGCGGGGACCGGGTGCGGGTGGAGCGGGGCGCCGGGAAGTGGACGGTCACCGTTGCCGAGCACGCGGTGGATGTGGACAAATACTTCACCGAGTTCGGCGCCCCGAACGACGAGGACCGCAAGGCCCGCACCGCTGGGGAGTTGTTCGAGGCGTTGCTCAATCAGGAATCGGTGTCGATCACCAACAGTTCCGGTGACGTCGAGGCCGGTGCACCGGCGATTGATGCGCAGGCCACGCTGATGTCGCAGGTGCAGATGGGCAAGATCGGTGACGAGTTCGCCCAGTGGGTGTGGTCGGATCAGGACCGCACCGACCGGCTGGTGCGGGTGTACAACGACAGGTTCAACACGTTCGTGCCCGGCGTGTATGACGGCACCCATCTGAGCTTGCCTGGGGTGTCGACCGAATTCAGTCCGCACCCGTATCAGCGCAACGCGGTCGCGCGGGCGTTGGCCGAGCCGACGGTGTTGCTCGATCATGTGGTCGGCGCGGGTAAGACCGGCACGATGTTCATGACCGCGATGGAACTCAAACGCCGCGGCCTGGTCGCCCAGCCGTGGATTGTGGTGCCCACCCACCTGATTGAGCAGGTCGCCCGCGAGGCCAAGCAGTGGTATCCGGCGGCCAATGTGCTTGCCGGGCGCAAGAGTATGGACGATGAGGCCCGCCGGTTGTTGGTGTCGCAGAGCGCGACCGCGGACTGGGACATGGTGATCGTGCCCTCCAGTGTGTTCGAGCTGATCCCCACCCACCCGGACCGGCAGGCCAACTACATGAAGGGCCAGTTGGCCGAGTTGCAGCACCAATTGGAGTCCAGCTCGCTGGAGCGGTCGACGGTCAAACGGATCGAGGACGCCAAAGCGCGCCTGGAGAAGCGGATCACCGCGCTCACCAAGGGCAAACGCAGCAAGGACACCGGCCTGTACTTCGAACAGACCGGCTGTGACTATCTGATTGTCGACGAGGCGCACGGCTACAAGAACAAATCCCGTGAGTGCGCGATCGACTCGCTGTCGCATCCGGGGTCGCAGAAGGCCGAAGACCTCGCTCTGAAGCTGGGGCATCTGCGCGAGCTCGCCCAAGGACGCGCCCGCTCCGAGGGCCGGGTGCTGCCCGCCGGGGCGGAGAAGGTGGCGATGTTCTCCACCGGCACCCCGATCGCGAACTCCCTAGCGGAGGCGTGGGTGATGCAGCAGTACCTACGGCCCGATGTTCTGGAAACTGCTGGGGTTGCGAGTATCACCGATTGGGCGGCGACGTTCACCAAGACCCGGCAGGAGACAATCACCAACTCCACCGGAACACGGCTGCAGGTGGTCTCGCGGGTCAGTTCGTACAACAACCCGCGCGCCATGTACGCGCTATCGCAGCAGTTCACCGACGTCGTCACGCGCGCGCAGGTGCCGGCGAAACTCCCCTCGTTCGACGGTCGCACCATGATCGCCATCGAGCCCGGACAGGCGGTGCGCGATTTCATCACCGACATCGAGTACCGGGCGGATCACGCGCCTGATGATGCGCGGATCGACAACCCACTCAAGGTCCTCAACGACGGCCGCAACGTCGCCCTCGACCCGCGACTGGTCGGGCTCACTCCCCAGGCGGGTACCACCCGTGCCGAATCCGTGGCCGAGCAGATCGCCCGTATCTATCACCGCGACTGCGACCGGGTGTACCTCACCGAGGACCGGTCGGGGCCGGCCGCGCTGCCGGGGAGTTTCCAGATCGCCTTCTGTGATCGCGGTACCCCGAAAGCAGATGGGTCGTGGACGGTGTACTCAGCGATCAAGGACGAACTCGTCGAGCGCGGAGTGCCCGCGGAGGAGATTCGGTTCATCCACGACGCCAAGACACCGGCACAACGGTTGAAGTTGTTCAACGACGCCAAGACCGGGAAGGTGCGGGTGGTGATCGCCTCGACCGAACGCATGGGCACCGGTGTCAACGTCCAAACCCGGCTCGCCGCACTGCATCACGTTGATGTGCCGTGGCGCCCGATCGACCTCGAACAACGCGAGGGACGCATCGTGCGGCAAGGAAACCAGAACAGCGATGTCGAGATTCTGCAGTACGTGACCGCAGGTACCACCGACACGGTGATGTGGGGCAAGGTCGAATCGAAGTCGCGGTTCATCGACGAGTACAAGAAGGGGCAGCTGTCGAACACCGACGAGATCGCCGAGATTGACAATGAGTCGCTGACCGAAGCTGCCGCCGCGACGAAAGCCGCGGCGACCGGCGACATGCGGTTCATCCGGATGGTCGAACTCGACGACGAAGTCTCCAAGCTCACCGCACTCGAGGGCGCCCATCGCGACACCCAGTCGCACGCACGACGTCGAGTCGGTGCCCTGGACAAGATGATCCCGCAAAAGCAGCGGGAGTTGGACGCACTGGGCACCTTGGCCGCCGACCTTGAACGCTGGCATGCCGGTGGACAAGACTTCCGGATTCTGGCCTCGGTCACCGGTGACTCGCTGTCGTTCGACGAGCGTCCGGCGCGCAGTGCCGCCTTGTTGGAGCGGGCGCGCGATAACTACCTGGCACTCAAAGGTCGTGGTGCATCCGACTACCGGGCGATCGCGGAGTTCCCCGCGACAGGCATCCAGTTAGAGATGTCGCGATCGTTGGAGGGCGATCAGATGTACATGCGGTTCACCGGTGGGCCGCTGGCCACACCGCAGTACGCGTCGAGTAGCGACGGCGTGCAGCTGCTCAAGTCGAACAGCCCGGCCGCGGCCAACGGGTTGGCCACACGGGTGGAGAACGCGCACGCCCGCCTGGCTGACCTGCCCGCGAACTACCAGCGCGACATCGACGACATGACCCGCGAACGCGAGGTCCTGATCCCGCGCCTGGATACCCGGTTCGAGCACGCCGACACGGTGCGCGACAAACGAGTCGAACTCGAACAAATCAAGAACGAGATCCGCGCCGAGTCACAAACCCCGGAAGCGATCGCCGCCCGCGACGCCGCGGCCGAGCGACTCCGAGAGGCCGGACGGAAACCCGGATGGTCACTGGAATGGAACCCGACCACCCACATGGTCGAGGAGGCCGGCCTCGACTCCCGCGAGGAATACCGACACCACGCCCAACGCGGTGAAGAACTCCGCGCCGCCGAATACGCAGCCGAGAAGAAGTCAGCGAACAGCTCGCCCGCACAGAAGGATCAAGCGTCGGCGCCGATGACAGCCGCGCAACGCGCCGCGGCGATCGCCACCCGTGGCGTCCAGCGCTCGACCACACCGCGCGGCACCACCGAGTCCGCACCGCCCGCGTTCCCTGATGTGTCACGCCGTGCAACGCGGCAGCCGCCGCGCGATACCGGACCGTCGCGATAGCCTCATCCGATGCCCTCCCCGCACCGCCCTGGTGGGGAGGGCATCGGCGTTCGAGTGGGCGCCGGTGTCGGTCAGGTGTCGGTCAGGTCTATTTTCGCTGCGACTGGGTCTTGTAGTTAGTGACCAGCTCCCGGAAGCGACCGGACTGGTAGCCCCAGTGTTCTGTGACAGCCCTCTGCTGCAGCGTCCCGTCGATGCCGCATTGATTCATGAGAATGAGGTGCAACAGATGTCGAGTGGTGTCGAGCAGACGGTAGTAAGCCTCTTCAGGAGTGTCGTCATCACGTGGGTTTGTCAGATTTCCGTGGCCGACAGCGTTCCTGGTTCGTACCAACCACTGCGCCCACACTTGGCGGTCTCCCAAAAGTGAGTCAACTGCGCTCGCATCGGCCAACTCCGTGAGCTCGATGCAGCGCTTGGCGAGTCCGCTTCGGTTGGGGCCGATTGCGTTAAGTGCCCACTCGCGCGGTCGCTGTTCGACACCCTTGAGGGCGGCTTTGATCAGGCAGCGAAGCTTCCTGTGGTCATCTTTTGGGATCGCTGTCGAGGTGGGACACAGGATCGAGTGAAAACCCTCCACCACGGTTGCGACGGTAAATAGTCGGGTGTCGTAGTAGCCGTCGCTCTCGTAGTCAAGCCCGAAGAGGACGTTGAGTGGCTGTCCTATCCGGCGTGACAGTTCGTACCACTTTTCGAGGTTCTGTGATCCGCCAAGGTCCTCGATCGTGAACAACAGCTGATGCCATTCCCTGCTGCTTTTGATCGCGATTTCCTCGCTGTGGAAGAACAATTCAGCCCAGGGCCCGCCAGCTCCGGTGACCGCTGCGTTGTCCACGGCGCCGATAAGCTCACGGCCGGCCGCCGCACAAGGGCTTTGGGTCGCAAGGGTGAGCAAGTTTTGCAGTGGCAGGATCGCATCCAAGAAGTCGAGTGCTCCTTGTGGTTGCGTCGTCCGCACCTCGTACAGCGTCCGTTCTCTGATTTGATGCGTCCGTCCCCATGCGTTGTCTGTCCCGCCTGGACCGAATGACTGAGTGGACACCAAGGTCGCAGTGACACCTTCGTCAAGAAGTTCGACACTTTTAGACGGGACAGTTTCAAGTGTGACCGTGTGCGTCGTGACCGACGGTGAGGTCTCGGACTGTCCATCCCCGGAGTGCGCGGCCATGAGGTCTCGTGTCAGCCCAGTCATGCCGGACCATTCCGTAAGGTGAGACATCTCCACCCGCATACCCACGAACGCTCGCTGGTCCGCACTCGTCAACCAGCAACCGACTACTGCTGCGGCGGCCCGGAACACCTGTGTCTCGGTGTGAACGGGAAGCATGCTGATGAGCCCGCCGTTCGCGGGGATGCAGTCAAGTAGGGTGACGGCCTTCCCCTCTGCGGCACCGTGGATGATGGTTGGTTGATCGAGGCTTCGAGCCGAGCGCCGGATCGCGCCGCGCGAATCGCGGCCGTTCAGGAGTGCAGACATAACCTCCAACCGCACCCGGCCGGCGGCGTCAATCGTGAGAATTCCGCCCACCTTCTGCACGTCACCGTTGGCGTCACTCAGGTTCGGAACCCACCACAAGCCGCGGTAGCGGCGTTCGTCACTCACGTGCCGATTGTGCCCCCGGCGCCGCATCGAGGCGATCGGAATTTCTCGAGCGACCTCGGATGGTTGCCCTGAGTTCCGAAGCCGCCAACATCTCCGGGCTGTCCCGTGTCCACAGGAATGCATCCGCCCCTGAACACGACGGTTGCACTCGTTCTGGCAAGGGCAGTCAGAGCGCCGATCGCAACTCGGCGACGCGACCCTCCTCCCCAGAGGGCGCCGTCGGTCTGTGCGTCGTTCTAGGTGAGTAGCGATCTCCCTTTGACCGGCTTCACGGCGTGAGGGGAAACGGACTGCGCGGTTGCGCAGGCTCGTGGTGTGGTGCGCCTTCGGCGCGTGGTGCCCCGCCTCGCGGGGAGTGGTGCCCCGCCTCGCGGGGAGTGGTGCCCCGCCTCGCGGGGAGTGGTGCCCCGCCTCGCGGGGAGTGGTGCCCCGCCTCGCGGGGAGCAAGCTATCATTTAGGCATGCCTAAATGCTTGTCCTCCGTGCCTGTCGTCGGTACGGTGGAGTGCACACCTTCGGTCGGTGTGCGGGGTGGTCCCCGTTGCGGGGTCGCTGCGCTGGGCTGAGGGACGGTGAGCGTTCACACCCTGGTGGGGTGTTGAGGAGAGGACCGCGCGATGGCCGAGAGTGAGGGCAGCGGCGAGGATGCCGCGTCTGCGGGTGCGGTGCGTGGGTTTCGTCGGCGCCGCCGGAATCATCCTGGCGGGCGGGATCGCAAGATCGAAGTGAAAGTTACTGCCGCTGAGGAAGAGCGGCTACGGGCGGCGGCCGAGCATGCGGGGATGAGTGTGCAGCGGTTGATGGTGACGCGCGCGTTGGCGACGAGCGGGGCGGGGGTCTCGCCGGCCAGTCACGCGTCGAAAGTCGCGGCGTGGACGCAGGCGAACGAGATCCGGAACTTGATCTCGGGGATCGCGGTGAACATGAATCAGATCGCCCGGCACGCCAACACCGAACACGAGATCCCCGCCGACTTCGCCCCGGCGTGCGAGGCGACCCGCCGCGCATCAGAGCGAGTGCGGGACGCGTTCGGTGAGGTGTTCGCGGTGCGGTTCCCCGCCACCGGCCGGGCTGACCGTGTCGACGGTGACGCGGTTGACGGCGCGAAAGGATCGGCGCCGTCGGCCGCCGATGACCCGGACCAGGATGAGTGGGACGTGTAGATGCCGATCATGCCGGCGATTTCCTCGGGTGCGCGGATGACGGGTTTGGTCCGGTATCTGGCGGGACCGGGGAAGGCCAACGAGCATTCGAACCCGCATGTGGTCGCGGCGTCGTCGCGGGATGTGTTCGCCGCCGGCGGGGCCGGGGCAACGATGACCGAGGCGCACGCCTACGAGTTGGCGTCAACGGTCGATGAGGCGCGGGTGGTGTTCGGCACCGAGGTCACCCGCCGCGACACCAAGAAACTCAAAGCCGCGATGGAACGCGGCCAACAAGGTCGGGCGGCGCTCGCGGATGCCACCACGGACGAAAACGTGTGGCACTGTTCGCTGTCAATGCCGCCGGAAGCGGCGGCGCTCGATGATGCGACGTGGTCACACATCGCGCACGACTTCATGGCGGGGATGGGTTTCGACACCGACGATGAGGCGGCGTCACGGTGGGTCGCGATCCGCCACGGGTTGACGAAGAACGGTGGCGATCACATTCACATCGCCGCCTCGCGGGTGCGGGATGACGGCAGTGTGGTGTCGCTGTGGCGGCCACACCCGGACAACCCGAAACGCAACGAGGGCGACTACGCGCGTGCGCAACGGGTCACCCGAGACCTCGAGAACCGTTACGGCATCGAGGGATTGTCGACCTACACCAAGAACATGGCGACTCGTGGCCGCGCGCACGCGCAGGACGCCGCCACGAAACCCACACTCGACAGCGACGGCCGGCAGACGCGGGCGCCTCGGGCTGAGGAAGCGCCGTCGGTGACGTTGGCGCGGCGGGTGCGGACCGCGGCCGCGTCGGCGGAGACCGAGGCCGAGTTTGTGCGCCTGTTACGGGCGGATGGTGTGGTGGTGCGGTCCGCGCGCTACGACAAGTCCGATGCGGACGCGGTCACCGGATTCAGTGTCGGGCTACCGGCGAGCGAGTACGCCAACCGGCACGGGCAGCCGATCATGCACGGCGGCCGCAAGCTCGGTGAAGATCTGTCGTTGCCGCGATTGCGGGAACGGTGGATCGACGACGACAACACCCGCCGCGATGCGCGCGCGGCGTGGGACCACGCCGACGCGGCGAGCCCGGCCGGCCGCGCGCACACCGCGCGCCCCCGACCGCCGACAGCAGGCGCATCGGCGGCGTCGACCACACAGTCGGCGCAACGCTCGACCGTCGATAAGCAGCGCGCCACGCAAGCCAGCGACCGCCTCCGCAAGCTGCTACTGCCGCTGGCGCGGGCCGCGGCCACCGAAGCCGACTACGCCCGCGCACTGCGCGATCACCCCGACATTCTGGCGCGCCCGCGCTACGCCCAAGGCAGCACCACCGTGGTCACCGGATATGTGGTCGCGTTACGGCCGGAACTGCTGGCCGACGAACACGGAAAACCGATCTGGCGCAACGCCAGCTACCTCGGCGGCGGCCTGAAACTCGGCGAACTCCGCACGCACTGGCCCACCAGTGACGCCCACACCCGTCTCGCCGCGGCCGCGTGGGCACGCGGTCACCGCTCCCCCACCGCGGCCGGCGGCGCCGACCGCCGTGGCGGCGAGAACGCCCGCGAGCATGCGCGGCGCTGGCAAGAAACCACCAGCCGCATCGATCCGACGTCGCGGGCCTGGCATGCCACGGCCGCCGACACCGCCGCGATGGCCGGTGCCGCCGCGCAACGCACCACCGGCGCCGACGCAGTAAGCCTGCGGCAACTGTCCGACGCGCTCGGCGGTGTCGCCGGATACCGCCGCTCCCCCGCCGGTGCCGGGGCACACAAATACACCTCGGCCCGCCGGGTCGCCGCGGTCATGCTCGCCGCCAGCCGCGAAGACACCACCCTGCTGTGGCTGGCCGTCATGCACCAAGTCCTCGCCGCCAGCAAAGCCGTCGCCGACGCTATGGCCACCCAAGGCCACCACCGCCACGCCACTACCATCCGCACAGCGGTCGCCCACACTCAACGAACGTTCGCCGACCGCACCCCACCGTCGACGTCGACGGGAGCGAGTACGGCGCGCTCGGTCAGTGGTCGTCAGAGCGGGCCCGCTGCTAGGACAGCCACCACCACCGGGCGCGACACCGAACGCACCCGCAGCGACGACGGGTACGGCCGCTAATACAGCGTCAGAGACCATAGCCTGGACGGGAAAGGCTACGGTCCCTGACGCAAACGGAAGCGAGAACTGTGAGTGTGGCCTCTTACCGGAGGTAGACCAGCGCTCCGTCGCCGCCGGTGCATTGCACTGGGTAGTTGCCGCTGCAGTTCATCGCGTAGTTCCTCTGCATCCTGGGGCTATAGGCGACGATCGTCACTGGTTGCGGCGCAGCTGCTGGATCACTCGAGGACGACCCAGCACCGGACGCGAGATACTGATCGCGCACGTTCTCGGCGAACCCACACGTCGTCGGAGGGTGGAAGTCTCCGGCGGCGTCGTAGTAGTCGTCCACCGCACCAGTGATGGCGGTCGTGTAGGCGCCCTGACGTTCGCCGCCGCACACAACAGCGTTGACCGGAAGCCGCCATGCGACCGGTACGTAGCTCGGAGCGTTACTGCCCGTCACTCCGTCGGGTGTTCGGGGCTCGGTGTCGGCCTTGATCTGGGCATAGAATTCCGCACAGGCTGCAGAAGTCGCAATACCGATCGCGTCGAGGCCGGCAGAAGCGATCTCCGATGGCGGTGTCGGAATGAGCTTCGTCGTCACTGCGATGATCCGGATCGCCGGTGCGAATAGTCCGCACGCCGCGGTGGCCGTCCGGTCCTGGGTTTCTGCCGACATGCCGCATGCTCCTATGCCAAGCACACAGGCAACAACTGCCATCGCGATGAGCAGACGGCGCAGATAGAAACTGGCCGCCCGCCAGTCGCCGCACGAAATGAAATATTCATTACGTCTCCATTCTTCTGTTATCAAGGGCGCCTCTCGGATGACGTATGCACGTCATCCGATCGGTGTTCTTCCTCCAGTTGCCACGCAGATTCCGCTCGCGGAACCACCTGCAGATGGGAGAGCTTGTGAAGCGAGGCTTCCTAGGGCCTCACCTACACAACCCGTCAGTAGGTTGGTCAATCTTGGCCGATGACACCAATATTCGTCAAGGGCTGTTAGGTGTCCTAAAAAGCACGAAGCCAGGGGCGACAAAAGCCGCTCCTGGCAGGGTGCCGGCGAGGCGCTAGGACACCTCGCTCAGTTTCGGAACTGGAGTTGAACCGAGCCCCCAATAAGGGAGACCCCAGCACCGTAGAACACTCCTTCCCCACACGCAACCATCAGACACAGGCCGCTCTCAGGTCCCGCCGCACCGGGTGCTGTCTGGGGGTCGCCTGTACTTCAGAACTCAACGAGCCGCGTATCCCTCGACCTGCTGTCGGGGTCCAGCCCGATAGCTTCCGGCGCAGCGATCGGCGCTGGGCGCGAGCACACGCTGCGCCGTCGGTAACTGCGTGACCCGAGCGCACGGACCTCATCCCGTTCGCCCTTGATGGTGGTGCACGGAGGGTGTTGGGGGCCTGTCAGCTCGCGAGAGGAGTTGACGAGGTCTGGCTGGGCTCGGTATCCGCCGGCGCGGGTGGGCTGGCCGTGCGGGCGACTGGTTTCGTGGTGCGCGTCTTTCGCGACGCGGTCTTCCTGGCGGTGCTCTTGGTGGTCAGTGGCTCGATGGCGAGTTGGTCGAGCTTGTTGGGGGGTGCCCCGTTTTTCTTGGCCTCTTTGAGCGCGGTAGCGAGTTGGTCGAGGAGTTCGGTTTCGCGGGTGAGGAATTCGGCGCGCGCGGTCGCGATTTGCTGGTAGAGGTGGGCGGCGGGTTCGAGGGCTTCTCGGCGTTTGCGTTGGCGTTCGGCGAGGGCTTGGGCTTCGGCGGCGTCGGCGCGTTCGAGTTCGGCGAGTAGATCGGTGGGGTCGAACAGGGAGGTCATCGGGAGTGGTCCTCTCGTTACAAGGGCGATGTTTCGTAGTAGTGCGGCGCGAGTCGCCGCGTGGTGGGCTACATGCTGCGGCCGCGTTCGCGGTCGGTGGTATTTCCGGAGGATCGGCGGGCGGATGGGCCTTTGCCTGCGGTCGCGGTGGCCGCGCGGGGGTTGGTGGGGTGATCACGCGCGGCGGTGGCCGCACTGCGGACTGCGGGTCCGGTACTGGCAGTGCTCACGCGTTGTGCGCGCGAGGGTTGCTCATTCCAGTCCGGCTGCTGGGGTGCGAAGTCGCTTTCCCGTCCCGCCCCGGCGCGTTCGGCGGCCGCGAACGCGGTATCTGCCTGGCCGGCGGCGTAGGTGGCTTCGGCGTCCGCGGCTTGGGCTTGCCCGACGAGATTGGCGACTTGGGCGCCGTCGCGGTCGGTGGCATCGGTGCCGTCGGCGGTCATGGTCGGGTGTTGTTCGGGGGCATAGTGTTCGGCGCGGGCTTGGGTGTAGGCCTCGGCCGCCTGTTCCGGGGACATGGCCAGCATCTCCTCCGGGTCAAGCCCGTATTCGGCAATCAGCCCGGCGATGTTGTCGCGGACGTCGGCGGCGACGGCGGATTGGTCGGCGTAGCGCTGGGCGTAGCTGTAGAGACTCATGGCGTCGGGGCCGGGGGCGCGTTCTGCCCAGTGCCGATCATGGGTGGGGTCACCGAGCCGGGTGGGTTCGATCCCGGATTCACGAATCCGGTCAAGAAGCTCAGAGATCGGGGCGTTGCGCCAGAAGTTCGCGTCTTGGCGTCCGGCGGCGAGATCGTCGCGCGCCCGCAACGCCACAGCGGTCGACGCCGCGGCCGGCGCCTCGAGGTCGAACGTGCGCAGTCCGGGATGTTCGCGCTGGGCTTGTCGTTTGGCTGAGAGTTTGGCCCAGGCTTCGATCACCGAGGAACCGTGGGCGATGGCCACGGCCAGCGCACGTTCCATGTGGTTTTCCAGTTCGCGGGTTTCCTGCTCGTGTTCATCCATCACGCAACTCCTTCATGGGTGTCCTCGGCGGCTTCTTCGGCTGTAGTGGTGTCGGGGGTGGTGCTCATCGCGCGCCGTAACGCGGTGTCGTCCATGTAGTCGGTGGGCAGTGGGTCGATCGGGCCGGCGTGGCCGAGATCGACCGAGCAGCCTTCGAACGGGCCGGCGGTGTCGAACAGGGCGCGCATGTGGTGATCGGCGTGGTCGCGCCACCACACGCTCATCCCGGTGCCCGGTTCCAATCGCAGCTGCTCGTAGGCACGCCACAGGGCTTCCAACCGGGAGACCGCCTCGGCGTGCTCGAACCAGCGTGGACACCACAGCCGGTCCTGTTTGAAGGCCATCTTGCGGGCGTAGAGCACGACCAGGTGGTCTTCCACGAACTCGTAGACCGAGCTGAACTCCGGTTCCGGGGCGGGTGTCCCGGCTTCGCCGCGATCGCCCTCGGTGTCGGTGTCGAAGTCGTCGTCGGGGAACATGTCGTCGTCGAACACCGGGCTCACCGCACTCGTCCGTTCACCGGTTGCGCGTCCACCGCGGTCACCCTGGCGGTGACTTCAGGGGTACCGGTCTCGTCGTCTGTGGTGGTCGGTGCGTATTCGGCGAGCGACTGCCGGACGAGATGCCCGTAGGGCTTGTCCCACCACGGAATTGAGCGCACCAGCGTGGGCCGGTTCCCTGCAGAGAACAGCAGCATCCGACCGCGTGGCCACGCCGCGAGGTCGGCTTCGGTGAAGATGTCTTCTTTCACGGTGTGCCGAGACACCGACCCGCCGGACCGGCCGCCCCCTGCACCGGAAGGGCGCGAGACGTTGAGTGCTTCGCGTTCGTAGCGGCCGACGAGAGCTTTCAATGCCTCGAGGTACTGCTTTTCGCGGACATTGCCGCCGAAGATGTAGATGTTCGACGACGACTCGAGGAGTTTCATCGGCCGCTCTCCCCACACGCCGATGCCTTGGGACCACGATTGCAGGATCGTCATGATGATGATTCCGCGAGAACCGTAGTGCGAGTACATTTTCGGCAGATCACGCCAGCGCACACAGTTCGCGGCCTCGTCGAGTGCACACAACATCGGTACCGGCAGCCGCCCGCCCGGTGAGCGGGTCGCCAACCGCTCCGCGGTCCGGGTCGCGGCGACCGTCAGTGCCGCCACCAGTGGTCCGACCGAGCCGACGCCCTCTTTCGACAGGCAGTACAGGGTTTCGCGGTTACGGACGAATGCGGTGAGGTCGAGCTGTGGGCGATCGTCGCCGACGGTGGTGGTGATCCACGGCTGCACCTTGCGTGAGCGCAAACAGCGGGCCATCTTGATCGCCGTGCCCCAAATACCGTCGGCCTGTTTGGCCTGATAGTTCAATCGAGCGTTGAGCGCGTGCGCGATCAACGGGTAGTCATGTTCGCGCAGGATCGCTACTGCCTCGTGACCGCGTTGGCGCATCGCCAACCGCTCGTAGACGGTGGGGATGGGTTCGTCGGCCAGAGCGGAGGCGAGGATCAGGTTCGCCAGCAGGTCTTGGCCCTCCGGATCGAAGTAGGGGTCCTTCTTGGCGTCCTCGCCGTCGTCGCCGGCGGCGAACAGCTGGGCGAGTTCCTCGGCACTGTCCTCATCGTTGAAGTACGACAACGGATTCCAGTACCACCAGGAGTCCTCGTCGGCGACTCCTTGCGGGTCGAACACCCACACCCGGCGTGTGGGTGTGCCCGACTCGTCGCGGAACTCCCGAACCAGACGGGTGTGGTCGAGGTTGCCGCGCTTGTTCTCCGTCACCAGCACCGCCCCGGGTGCCTCGCAGATCGCCGGGATGATCCGGCCGGTCGACTTACCCATCCGAGGCCCGTGAATATCGAGGTGCATGTCTTCCCACGACCCGTACACCTTCACCCCAGACAGGGTCTCCCCGATCGGCACTCCGATCGTCGTGGTGAACGGTGCCAGGGGTGAGTCCTGGTCGACCTCGAGGTCGCCGGCCTTGGCCGCGATCGCGGTCTCGGTGATGGATTCGATGTCTTTACCTGCCCCGAGATGACGTTGGGCAGTGTCGACACGACTGCGGACCGGGCGCCGCCCGCGCCACCACCACCAGGCGCCGCCACCGAGCGCGGCCACCAGCACCCCACCCACGATCACCAGGACCGTCGCTGTCGTGGTCCACACCAGCTTTCCGGTCGCCAGAAGGATCGGTGCGGCAATCGGATTGTTCGGCACCGACTGTCCGCCAGCCAGTTTCAGCACCACCCAGACCAGCACTGCGGCCCCGACGAACACGCCCAGGGCGATGAGTAACGGTTTGTTCGCGCCCGCCGAGGGCTCCTTGACCTGTCCCGGAGTCGACGCCATCACTGCCGTCCCTCAAGCGGTACTGCGGTATTGCGGTACTTGTGGTCAGGCATGATCAACGCCCTCGGTGTCAACGTCCTCGGTGGTGCTGAGCATGTCGGTCAGGGAGACTTCGCGCCATCCTCGGAAGCCGGGCATCCGGCATACCTCGAGGGCAGGGTTGTCTTCGGCGTTGTCGACAACCTCGATGTGGGCGTGGACTTTGTGGCGCACCAGGTCTCGGGCCAGGGCATCGGTGGTGACGTGGTGGTTGCAGGTCACCAGTTCCAGGACGACGAGGTCGAGTTCGTGGTGTTCGCGGGCTTGGCCGGCGAGGTACACGGCTTTGCGGGCGGCGGCGAGGTCGGCGACGTCCTGGTCGTCGTCGACGTCGTCCTTGTCGTGGAAGTCGCCGTACCACGGGTCCTCACCGTCGGCTGCGCAGACGGCGAAAGCGTTGACTTCGCTGTCGCCGGCGACGTAGCGGCGGATGACCGGGGCGGTGGCGGCAGCCTCGGCCATCGCGCTCAGCCGGGCGGCGATCGCGTCGGCTCGTAGCTGGTCGTAGTCGATGTGGAGTTGTTTGCGCAGTTCGGTTTTGAACTTGCGGAACAACGATCCGGAGTCGATGCCGTGGTCGTCGGCCCAGCGGAAGATCTCGGCGTGGCTGGTCATCGCGCGTAGCTCGGTGGCGTTGTCGCGCACGGTGAGTCGAGCGAGGTCCCACTGGTCGGCGTCGGAGGTGCGGTTCTTCTTCGTGGTGGTGCTCATCGGTGATGCTCCTTCGGTCGGATGTGGTGGAGTGAAGTGGTGTGGCCGGGGGTGGGTCAGGGGTGCTGTGGGCGGTGTCGGGGCCGGATCAGGGGGGTCAGGACGGCGATCGCTGCGGCGGCGGTGGCGATGATCAGGCTGTTGGTGATCCAGGTGGCTAGCCCGTCGTTGGCGGAGGCCCTGAGGATCACCGCGACGGCCACGAGGGCCACCAGCAGCCGGAACCACAGCAGGGGCCCGGGGAGGAAGATTGTCGCGGCGACCATGACCACCACGGCCAGGACCGCGAACGCGACAGCGGTCATCGCCGCGGTGATCGGTGCGGGCACCACAGGCGGGTCGAGGTGCAGCGCCGCCCATCCGCCGCTGCTGTCGAGCCGCGCGGCCCCGGCGTGCACGATCCACGCGACGAGCCCGGTGAACACCATCGTCACCGCCAGGGTGACCGCGGTCCCCCCGATCAGTCCCTGCACGGCGTCACCGGTCGCCGACGCCGCCGGGACGGGCTCGGTGGCCGTTTTACGGCCGTTGCGGTCATGTCCGGTGCGGTCGTAGCCGTAGCGGTTGAACCCGGCGCGGTCGTAGCCGTCAGGGTCGAATCCGGCGTCGTTGTAGCCGTCGGGGTAGAAGCCGCTGGCATCACGGCCAGCGCTGTCGCGGCCGAGCCGGTCAAACCCGTAGCGATCCCGCCCATTGCGGTCGTAGCCGTCCCGGTCGAACCCGTCACGGTCGTACCCGGTGGCGTCGTAACCGTCGGGCCCGAATCCTGTGCGGTCATAACCGTAGGCGTCGAATCCACTGGCGTTGTAGCCATCACGATCGAATCCGTTGGTCGTGTAGTCGTCGTGGTGAGAGCTGGTCATGAGGGGCCTCCGGGGGTGGTGTCGGTGAGTTGCATGCGCCATAGGCGCCAGCAGTGATCGGTGGGGTCTTTCGCGAGGTCGACGGTGAACGTCATGACGCCGAGGTCGGTGGTGGTGCCGTCGCCCCAGGTGACGGTTTGCCCGACCAGAGCTTGCCGAGCGACGACGGTCGCGGCTGGATCATCAGTGGTGGCAGTGACTTTCACGGTGGCGGTGACGATCGCTTTGCCGTCGCGCCACTGCTGCCATTGGCGGCTTGAGCGCATCTGGTCGCTGGTGTCGCCGCGGTCGGTGACGGTGGCCAGCTCGCCGGACAGCCACGCCCGTGCCCGGCGCATCCCGGCCCCGGAATCGGGGTCGGTGACCGGCTGCCAGCTGTAGATACGGGACAGTGCTTCGGTGGCCACGGCATCGGGGCTATCGGCCGGGGTGGGACCAGCGCCGTCGGGAAGGGTGGTGCCGTGAACGTCACCGGCCGGTGGGGACGGGCGCTGCGGGTCCGGGTTCGAGTCGCCGCATCCGGCGAGCATCCCGGTCATCACCGCGACCGCGACCAGCAGCAGGAGTAGCCGCCGCAGTCGGCGTGGCCGGGCCCGGTCACGATCTGGGGTGTGGATGTGAGAGGTCATCAGCGATCGGTTCCTTACTGCGCTGGCGCGGCGGCCGCGTCGGCGAGGTTGCTGCGGTACTGGGGCTCGGAGGTGACGATCTTCTGGGCGTAGGGCCGGGTTTCGGTGAAGTGCCGCGGAATCTGGTTGGGGAATCCGTGGGAGGACTGCACCGCGCCCGGGCCGGCGTTGTAGGCCGCCAGGTACAGGTCGCGGCGATCGCGGTCGGGTCCGGAGTGTTCGTCGACCTGCCCGGCGGCGATCCATCCGTCGATCTGTGTGGCCAGGTCACACATGAAGTGGCCTTGGGCCATGATCGCGTCGCCGAGGGAGTACACATCGACCCGGCCGTCGCCGTCGTAGTCCTTGCCGTAGGTGGCCCACGTGGAGTCGATGAACTGTGCGGGTCCTTTGGCCGCATCCGGTGACTGGACGTGTTGCTGGAATCCGCCGGTCTCCTGGTTGCCCTGCGCGGCCAGTAGTGACGGGCTGATCTGCGGGCAGATCCGGCCAGCCTTGTTGTACCACTCGGCCCAGTCGCGGGGAACGCCACGCACGTTGGTGGCGTTGGGATTTCCGGCCTGGCCCGCGGCGGCGGTGTCGCCGTCACAGCCGTCGCCGACCTCACCGCTGCCCAGTCCGGCGCCGCCGCGGTCGCGTACCGATCCGAGGTCTTCGCCGTGATAGAGCGGGGAATCGTTGAGGGTGACGTGCACGTGATCGAAGTGGTTGGCTGTCCAGCCACCCCGGTCTTCCATCGTGTTCCCGGCGCCGTCGGCGGGCTGGTAGTACTGCCGCCAGATGGTGTATTTGACGTGAAAGACGTTCTTGTTGTCCATCACGTACTTCTGGATGCGCGTACCCAGCTCGACGTCGCCCGGCGTGTGCCCGCCGTTGGGCATCATGATGTCGGCCGCCGCGCCGGAAGGGTGATCGGGGTACGGGTCGTAGGGCCGCCACCCGCCGATCGTCTTCAACTGCGGGAATCGTTGCGCCACAGCACGGGCCAGCCGCACGGTGTTGGTTTGCCAGTGCGCTTCCGAGCCCAGCCGCGCTGGCATCGGCCGCGACACGTCCAACGCGCCGTCGCTGTCGGTGATCCCGCCCGCCAGGTCGCTCCCCAGGCCCGGAGTACTCGGTGCCGCCGTTTCCGCGTCCGGGGCCGCGTCGGCGGTCGGCGGTGCGCGGGCACCGGCGGTGGAGTTGAGGAAGGTGCCCTCGGGTGCGGGTTTCTTGCTGGTCACCCCGGCTTTGACCGAGGTGACCGGCCAGGCGCCCCAGCCTTGGGATTTCAGGACGGTGTTGGCGACTTCCATTTGTTGTGCGGGGGTGGCTTTGTCGGCGGTTGCCGCGTATTTGGTGCCCCCGGATCCGGACCAGGTGCCGGCGGCGAACTGCAGTCCGCCGTAGTAGCCGTTGCCGGTGTTGATGGCCCAGTTCCCGCCGGACTCGTACTGGGCGACCTTGTTCCAGTCGGCCACCGACACCACGTTCGGGTCACCACTGCCACTTCCACCGCTGTTGCTGGCCGGTGGTGGGGTGGAGCCGGGTTCGGCGGCGCCACGCAGCCATGGCATGGGGTCGATGACGTGCTGGCCCCAGCCGCCCTCCCACACCTCGAAGTGCAGGTGCGCCCCGCCCGGGCCGGGTGGGCTGACCTCGCCGTTGTAGCCGACCTTCGCGATCTGTTGGCCGGCGGTGACCTTCTGCCCGACGTGGACCATCAGGTCTTGCGGGAACATGTGCCCGTAGACGGTGTCGTAGCGTTTGCCATCAAGGTTGTGGCTCAACACGATCCACTGCCCGAACCCCGAGGCGGGCCCGGACTTGGCGACGGTGCCGTCGTAGGCGGCGTAGATGGGTTGCCCGGCGGTCGACCCGAAGTCCTGCCCTTGGTGCATGGTGCCGTCGCGCGGCCCGAATGGTGAGGTCAGCTGGTAGGTGCCCTTTTTCATGGGCATCGTCTTGCGCCCGGCCGTCCCACTCGCACTGGCAGCGCCTGCATTGTCGGCGCCGGCGGGGTCGCAGTCGGTGACGGTGCCCGACAGCAACACCACGACCAACAGCGGGATCGCGAAGATGATCGCCGCCGCGGCCGCGAGTCCCCCTTTGGCTGTGCTGTTCATCGCGGATCGATCCGGTCACCGCGATCACGCAGCGCGGCAAGGAGTTCGGAGTTGAGTTTCTGGTAGGCGTGCAGCTGCTCGCGGACCGCTGCCAGCTCGTGCGCGGTCAGCGCCGTCGAGGTCGTTTCGGCGTCGCGGTGGGCGGCCTGGTACCAGTTCTTCACGGTGTTCGGGTGCACGTCGAGCTGCGCCGACACCTCACGGCATGCCGACCACAGGGAGCGCGCCGTCGGGAGCAGATCGCGGACCGTGTTGACGGCGATCTCGCGGATATCGCCGTCGATCCAGCCGTAGCGGCGCTGGGACTCCGGACTGGTACTCATGCCGCACCACCGCGCGCGGTGACGCCGGCGAACCGGGAGTTGGTGTCGTGGACGCCACCGGTGGCCTCGATCGGGGTGAAGTTGAGGCGGAACGGTGTTCCGGCGCGGTTGTCCTCACCGAACTTGGCCAGGAACACGCCCTGGCCGTGCGGGCGTGGTCGTTCGGCGCCGGTGTCGGCGCCGCGGCGCATCTGCGAGCGCAGCTTTTGCAGTACCGACTCCGAGGGGGGTGGAGTGGAAGCGGCGCTGGTCACCAATGCGCGCTCGGCGGCGTTGAAGTGGGTGACCGAGGAGAGTCGCTCGATCTCTTCCGGTCCGACTGGCCCGATGAACTTCAGGCGCGCCTTCTCCAAGAACCCGATCGCCTTGCTCGCATCCGCGGTGGACTCGAACGCCGACAGGTCGGCCACCGAGTGGGTGATCATGATCAGCGACACCGCATCCGAGCGATTCAATCGGACCAGCGAATCAACTCGGTCGACGATCCCGGCACCGGAACCGATGACCTGCCACAACTCGTCGATGATGACCTGGAAGGTGCGTCGTGGCCCCAGCCCGGCATCGGCCAGCACGTGCGCGGCCTCGACCGCCCCGAATCCATCGGCCCAACACACCAGCAGCAGCGCCGCTTTGAGTTTCTTGTCGCCCTTGGGGACCCGCGACACATCGACGCACACCGCTGGGGCGGACACATCCAACGGTTGGGTGGTCTGCCCGTTGAGGACCTTGCCGAGTCGCCCGCGCACCAGCGCCCGCAGTGACCTTCGCAGCCCTGCGGTCGCCGCGACGTAACCGTCGCGGTCGTCGACCGCTGCGTCCTCGTACAGCACCGGTGTGCCCGCTTTGATGACCTCGTAGAGGTTTTCGAGGATCGGCGGGTGCGACCCGGTGAACCCACCCCCACCCTGTTCTTTCGGCGTGTACAGGATCGTCAGTGCCGAGGACAGCAGCGTTTCCTCGAAGTCCTCGATCGCGCGGCCTCGGTTGATCTCCACCAGCCCGGCCAGGGTGGCGACCTGCCGGGATTGCAGATCGGCGGCCACCTGCACCCGTAGATCCTGCAACTGTCGTTGGCGGTCGTGTTCGGCGACCAACTCGGCCAGCTCGTCATCGAGACCGGCTAGTTCCTCGTCGAGGCGATCGAGGACTTCGCCGAGCGCACCGGCGGCCAGGGGGTTGATCTGTTGATGGCCGTAGCCGCCGGTGATCACCACCCCGCCGTTGGCCTCGGTGAGTTTGGCGTAATCGGGTTTGATATCGCCGAGGAACAGGGTGGTGTGGCCCTGGGCCATGTTGCCCTCCGCCAGGCGCCGCACCAGCGAGGATTTGCCGAACCCGTTGAGCGCCAACACGAACGCGACAGGTGCGGTGATCAACCCGGCCAGAAACCACGACAGTGGGTCGCACCCGAAATCCTGGCCGGTTTGCAGGTGCGCACCCAGTGGAGTACCCAACAATGGTGAGGAGGCGCCGATCGAAAACGGCCAGAACCCGCCGGCGACCTGGCTGGTCGTGGTCCGCCACTCCGGCATCCGCAGCACCGAACTCGTCCGACCCCCACCCGGCCCGGACGCGCCACGATGGCCGGGGTCTTTGCCCTCCACATCGAACCCGCCCTGCTCGACCACCCGGCGGATCGCGACCGCGCGGCGCCGGTTCTCGGCTTTGAGCCGCCGCGCCGCGCGACGCCGCGCCCACCCGCGATCCGCGTCGCGGACATCGTGGCGCAACTGCTCGTAGCGGGCGGCGGTCATTACCTGCACGCCCCCGATCCGCACGGTGTCGGGGATCGAGCCGTCGCACTGCGAGCAGTCGTGCTCGTCTGACGGCCCGGCGGCCCGGTGCTTGGCCAGAGTCGGAGAGGTCATCGCGGCATCCTTTGCATCACAAGAGAGTCAGAACAGTCCGGGTGGGGTCAGGCGGTGAGTCGTTTGTTGACCGAGGCGTACTCCGGTAGCAGCACCCCCAGGCCCAGTGCGCCGGCGAATGCGGCGTCCTGGCCGCCGAACACGCGCTGCACGCCGATGCGGGCGGCCGCGGACATGCCCTCGATCTCCGCGGCGAGTTGTGGCATATCGGCGTCGCGTTCGGCGGTGAGCGTGATCAACACCCCGAACCGGGTCAGGCCCGCACCGCGGGCTTGTTCCTCGCGGGCGGCGCGGGTGTTGTCCACGCGGATTGACGCGGCGGCCGACCCGATCCCCGATTTCGACTGCTCGGCGGCCAGGGCGTCTTTGAAGTCGCCGTCGACGAGTTTGACCGCTTCAGCGATGTTGTGGATGCGGTAGACGATCGCGACCCGTTTGCGGGGCAGATCCGCGCGTGGCACCAGCAGCGGTTGTAGCGCCGCGTGGGTGACCGTGCCCGCCGGGGCTTGCGCCATCTCCCACGTCACTGACCGATAGCCGTTGTGCACGTAGTGATCCCACTGTGCTTTCGCCCCGGCGCACCCGGTCTGATCCCAGCGCAGCACGTCGTGTTCGCCCTTGCTCAACAACACCTCGAGCTCGTGATCGACCTCCGGGCGAAACGCGCGGGTGCCCACCACGCACAGATCGGCCGCCGACATCGGCGCAGCATCGAGCCCGGCGCGGGCCGCGCGCGTCACGATCGACGACAGCAACCGGCCGATCGCCGCGCCCTGATCAGCGACGTCGCGGCTGTTCGCTTCGCGTTGGCGGCGGAAGGTGATCGCGATGCGCACCTCGTTCCGGACTTTCGCCGACATCCGGTGGGTGACCGTCTGGGCCATCACCTCCCGGGAGTACGCGGGAGCGTCCGGTGCGGTGATCGCCCGGACTTCCGCGGCGATGCGGGTGCCGTTATCCGGGACGGTCTCCACCACGACCACCGCACCGGCCACATTGTGGGTGGTGCCCAAGCCGGCCAGGAAGTCGTCCCACCCACGAACCCACTCGTTGATCTGCCACTGCTCGACCAACTCCTGGCCCTGCGGCTGACTCGACAGCACCACCGTGTAGTGGTCCTTCGCCCGGGCGTGGATCAACCCGAAGCGTTTACCCGAACTCAACTCGTACTCATACAGGCGGGTATCGCCCTGAATGCCCGGCATCTGGGACCGGCCAGGTACTACTCCGAACACGCCGCCGCGAAACAGGTTCTCGCCCTTGAATGCTGACTCCCAAAACTTCAGACGCACCGTCATCAACTCCCATCCGGTTCGGCCGCGGCGCTGCCACAACAGCGGCGCGAGGATCGCCGCGCCGATCACCAACACCGCGACGGTGGCGATCAGCGACTGAAAAAACATGAACTGCAGGACAGCCGTAATCACCACGGCACCCGCGAAAATCGTCGCTCCCCAAGTCATCCCGAACATTCCCGACGAGCGGGGCTTTTCCCACCGGCCGTAGAGAAACACCCGGTTGTCGTGGTCAACGCTCATCGGTAGCCCCCTGCACTACCCACCGGTGCGGCGGATTCGTAGCCGTCGTCGAACACCTCGTCGGCGGAACTCATCGCCGCGCTCGCGGCCTGGGCGACATCGCCGGTGTTGATCGAGCTGCCCGACCCGGACCCGAAGCTGCTGCCCGACCCCGAACCAGTCGAGCCGGCCTGGGTGGCGCCGTAGCCGCCACCTGCCGGTACCGGTCCGCCACCGGGTGGTGCAGTGGCGGCGGACGCCGATCCGGTGCCACCACTGCGGCCCCCACCACCGCTACCGCCGCCACCGGCCGGGGACCCGCTACCTCCGGTGCCCGAGGGCCCGGTGCCGCCGCCTGTTCCGCCGCCGGTGCCGCCCGAGGGCCCGGACGGGCCGGTCGGCCCGGCCATCGGCCCCATCTGGGCGCCGGCCTGCCCCGCGGTCGAACCGCCCCCGGCCGCAGCGCCGGCCCCGCCGGTCGCGGCCATCGTCCCGGCCGCGGCCACCACACCGGCGGTCATCATGCCCGCGGTCAGCCCCGACCCACCGGACATCGCTTGCCCGCCGGCGACGAGTTTGATCAGAATCGGCATAACCAGCGCGGTCAGTGACAGCAAGATCATGCCCATCAACGCCATCTGCACGTCTTCCAGACGCGTACCGGGATGCGCGGCCATCTTGAATGCGACCCAATACACCAGCGCGGCAACCGGTTTCCACAACAGCAGGGCGATGGTCCACTGGATCAGCCGACCAAACGCGACCTTGCCAGTTTGGGTGCCGCCGAACGATCCGACCACCGGGATCACCGCAACCACGACGGCGAGCATCGCTTGGCGGCCCACCAGCAGCACCGCTTGCAGGATGCCGCCGAGGATGCCGCAGATCGCGACCACCACGATCAGCCCGGAGCCCATCGCCACCAAATTCGCCGACGCCAGATTCCGGATCAGGTTTTCGTTGCCCTGCATGCCCTTGGTGAGCATCCAGTTCGCCAACGCATCCGACCCGGCTGTACAGGCGGTGAGCACACCACCGAACATCCACGCCCCGAATACTGCTTTGGCCAGGCCCATAAACGATTCCTCGGCGGCGTTCATCACCGCATTGCGGCGCGCCATGATCAGCCGATAGGACCCGACGAGGATCGACAGTGCCAGCCCGTACAGCTGTATCTGCACGGTGGCCTTTTGGATGTCCTGGATGACGGAGTCGTTGGAGTAGTCCGGTGTCGGGATCTTGATGAACCACGCCAGCGCCAGACCGATCACCGTGGCCCACCCCTGCGCGAACGACTTCGCGACCGCCTTGAACCCCGACCCGGCCGCATCCGAAATCGCGCCCCGGACTGCGTTACCCGCACCACCACAGCCCAACGCCGCACCCGCCGCGCCACCGAGTAGCCCGCTGGCGACACACACCGCACTCGGCGCGGCCTGAGCCTGCCCGATCGACTCGTCGACCCCCACCGGTCCCACCCGCACCGCGACCAGCACGGCCAGGACAAGTGCCACGGCAATCCGCACCACCCACCGCCGCGACGCCACCCGACGCCCAACCGCCGGCGCACGCACCGCCGATGGCTCACGCGGTGGCGGCGAGGAGGGTCGTGGAGTCGAGAGAGTCTGCGGGACAGTCACACTCAGAACCATGTGGACCACCCGGCCTCGTCGATCGCATCGAGGTAGCCGGAGTCGGAGGACCGTACCCACTCCCCCAGCCGCAGTTTCCACTCGCCGCTGTCCCAGACCATTGGGATCGCCAGGGTGGTGTACACGTAGCCGCTGGCTGTCGGGTGGTCCTGCGGTGCCGGGAACGGTCCGAACGCCCACCGCACGAACGCCGTCGACGAGGTGTAGGTGTCCGGGGTGATCTGCACCGCGGCCGGGATTGTTTGCCCGGGTGCGCCAGCGGCGTTGCTGTGCTCGATGATCCACTGCCGCAACCCAGGATCTCCGCCCACCGTGGCGGTAGCCAGTAGTGACCGGCACTGCGCCGCCGGCCCGTACATGCAGCGGAACAGCAGCTGCAGGCTGGCCAGCGCCGCGCCCTGCGGGGATCGACTGAACCCGGTCGGCACCCCGGCCGAGTCGATCGCGGCCGGGCCGTCGCCAGTCGAGAACGGCAACGGAATGCCGTACACCTTCTGCCATTCCAGCCCAGCCGGTGTGGAGATCGGCGTCTTCAGCACGTCCGGTGACTGCTGACCAGCCTGCTGTGGGAGGACGTGACCGACCGCCGACGTCGGAATCCGCATCCCGCGACCCAACACATCGACATCACTGCCCGCATAGTCACCCGTCGGCCCACTCGAGGGCACCGACGGCTTGTTCACCGACGGAGCCGGCGCAGACGGCAACGGGTCCCGCTGCTCCTTGCGATAACCGATGAGACCAACCGCGGCGACCGCCACCACCAGAACCACCAACACCGCGACCCACACCCACGGCCGTCGCCACCACCGCCGCGGACGAGCGTCGTTCTCAATGCTCGTCTCACTCATCGCCGCTTACCCCCGTCCGGGCGGCCGTGACACGGCGAGGCCGATCCCCGATTCGTCGGGGCTCCTGCCGGCGGGGCGGGCGACTACCCACCCACAGAACGAGTTTCAGCACCACCCAACCCAGCACTACGAGCAGCGTGAAACCCACTACAGGCCACAGCAGCATGTCGAACGGCACCGCGACGATTGGTGCCGGATGACCGCTGATGGCGGTCAGCGAGGTCGAGGACGGAGTGCTCACTGCGATGTTCCTTAAGTTCGAAGGTGCAGTTGTGTTGCGCTGCTTAGGCTGTGCTGTGATCTGACGAGAGAGGCGACCCTGAGTGCCGCGCGAGGATTGGTGACTAAACGACGCCGTACGCCCACGTTGTCGCGCATACGGTCAGCGCTCCATGGCGTACGGGCGAGTTGGGTGGGCCGAGCACACCCCAGGCCAGTAGCCGCTCAGAGACGGCGGTGACTGTCTCCGGCGGCAGAGGCGGACCGACACACACCAGATCAGTCACCGACAGCGCGTAGTCCAGCGCCCAAGGCACCTGCAGGTCGTAGGGTCCCACCAGATCGATGGCCCACCACACTTGTGCGCCCTCCCCAGATTGCTCAAGCAGCTGCGCCGTGGCGACCAAGTCGACGACGTCGTCTGCGTCGAGCAACAGGTGCGCGGCCGCCGTGTGCCAGGCGGCGAGGTCGAACCGACCCCACATCCGGGCCTCCCCCACGCCGGGGGACTGTTCGCATCCGGCGCGGGGAGCCTGCTCGCATCCTGCGGCCCGACCGAATGAAACACTGTCGACGATGACCGGCGGTGCGCCTAGTTCATCGAGGATGCTTCGCACAACATCGCCGTAGGGCGACACCGATTCTGTTGCTGGGGTCATGATCGAGCCCTCGCGACTCTCCTACGGTCGACGAGCGCAGCGCCGGGATCGACTGGAGTCATTACACTGCTCCTCTCCGATGAGGACGAGGCGACTGGCTCGGCCGGTGTCGGGTCACTCATCACCGCTGACCTCCCCAGAGGCGAGGTGGTGGTCGTCGTAGCGGCGGGGGCGCACCCCGAGCACTGCGGCGGCGGTACTGGCCAGGACGGTGACCATGACCACCACCGCGGTCACCGAGTTCGGCAGCATCGGCCCGGATATCGGGCCGATGAAGCCCGTTTGGGCCACGTGGACGGAGGTAGCAGTGAGAGACATAGGGGGCCTGGGCTTTCCGAAGTTAGGTGGGTGGGGCGGGCAACGCGACCATGCCCGGCGGGGGTGCCGACAGGGCACGCACCCGGTTGGCTGTGTCGCCCGCGGCGGGTAGCTGTCGTAGCCAGTCCCCTGCGGCTGACCACACCATGTCGGTGGTGACCGCGGTCAGCGACTTGTCGTGTTCGCGTTCGACGATCGTGATCGTGGCTCGCTGCGGGGTGTAGGCGTCGACGGTGTAGCCGATCACATTGGGCGCCTTGGCTTTATCGACCGGTGCGGTGATAGAGAGGCGCTGGCGTTGCACCGACCAGGTGTCGCGCGCGGCGTCCGGGACGACGAGTTGGCCGACGATCGTGGCGACCGAGGTATCCGGTGCCACCGACATCCGGATGGTCGCCGAGATCGCGGCGAGGGCGGCGCCGGCACCGGTGTGGTCGTAGCCGGTCGGTGCGGTGGCGTAGCAGTCGGTGGGGCCCTGCTCGGCGCACGGCACCGCGACCCCGGCGAACGAGGTCCACACCACGTGCGTCGGTGGGCTGTGCGGGTCGACCGTGGCCGACTGATCCCCGAGCGTTGCCGCCGGGTCGGTGTCCGAGCATCCGGTCACCAACCCGAGCACACCGATCAGTGCCGCGGCCAGGCTCAGAACGTGAGCAGCGCCCCCGCGATCCCCGCGGCAGCCCCACCGAAGCAAAGTCCGAGCACCACCCCGAGTGGGGTGTCGGGGGGTTCGGCGTGAGGATTGTTGTGCGCGTGGCCCATCTGCCCGCCGATGAACAGCAGCCTGGCGATCGCGGCCACGCACAACAGCCACATCACCCACCCCAGTAGCTGGTTCAAGGGAGTGGTGACCGCGGATGGGAGGTCGTCGCCGCTGGCTACCACGGTGCTCAGTAGTCCGGCTGACTCGGACAGCGCTGACCACATCTGTTGTCTCCTTTGCCATTATCCGGTCAGTGCTCCTACGAGGCCCCCGGCCACCGCGATGATCACGCAGCCGATCAACGCATTTCGGACCTTCTCCGTGGCTTCGTTGTCCATCGTTCCTTGGCGTTTGCCGTGCCCGAAGAGACCGCCGGCGATGAGAAGTGCTGCGACAGCGGCAATGCACGCTCCCCAGCCGATCCAGGAGAGGATCATCATGAACTTGTCCGAGCCGGGCGGCGGCGAGGGGTTCACCTGGATGTCGACGGCAAGGATCTGGGCGTTGGTGAGCAGTGTGGAGCCGATCATGAATTCTCCTCATGTAGTAGTGCGGTGGCATCGATCGATGCCTGGATGCTGGTCCGCCGGTCGGCGGCCAAGTCGTCACAGATCTGGGCGCCGACCGCGGCAATCGCGGTGGGTACCGACGCCAGTTCCCCGGCCTCGGTTGAGCGGGTCGCTTTCACCCCGTCGGCCGGCTGCCAGGACGGCAACTGCCGCGGCAGCATCGGGATGAGGGCTTTGAGCCAGGGCACCTGATAGGTGTGAGGTGCCAGCTCCCCGACCGTGCCCGCATATCGGCGAACATCTTTGTGTGCCTTGCCGGGATGGGCAGCCACGGTGATCAACCCGCACACCGTGACGCCCGGTGGTACGGCACCCTCAGCGGCCGCACGCAGCAAATCGGCGGCCGCGGCGATACCAGCCATGTGTTCGCGAGCAACGATGAACACCCGTTGGGTAGTGGCCGGGGAGGCGGGCCAGCAGCCGTGGGTGTCGGCGGCCGGCGCCCACATCCGCGCCAGCGTCCCGGCGCCGCTACCACCGTGCGCGGCGACCAACGCGAACAACGGCGGGAAAGCCCCGGTCACCGGGAGCGGTTCAGAACGCAGCGCCGCGTAATGAATGTGGTCACTGCCTGTGTCGGCGACAAAGACGCTCACCGGCCCACCACCTGTCCGAGCGGACCTGATGCGGTGGTGACCGCGGCGAGCTGGCCGATCGAGAGCCAGGTGTGTTCACCCAACTCGGCCTGCGCGTCGCGGTCCAGTGCGCCACCTGAGCCGAGGGTGGTGTCGTAGTCGACGGCGATCACCGCGGCCAGCTGCCCGGCGACGGCATCACCGAGGAGCTCGGTCAGATAGGTGTGGTTCAGCGTGGGAATCTGACAGTCGATCACCAGCACCGCACGTTGCAACACCCCCGCGTCACGCCACGCCGTGAGCACCGGACGGGCACGGTTGAGCAGGTCCGGGCGTGGTTCACACACCAGCACCGGCACCACTGCTTCCCACCCCGACAGGTCCTCGAGGACCGACCTCGCCCGGGCTCCGGCGTCGACGACTGCGACGGCCCCCTGGCTGGTGGTGTCGGCCACGACGTCTCGCAGGGAGGATCGGCCCACCGGATTCCACAGCGTCACACCGCCCGCGCCGGTCGACGCGGGAACATCCGGGAACAACTCGACGCCGAACCGGGCCGCGATATCGCCGTCACTTCCGGCGGCATCGACCCACCACGACGCCGCACCCAAGGTGGAGCCGGCACGGTACTCGGCCAGCAGCGCCGACACCACCGACGCCCCGGCACCCCCAGCGGTGGCGCACACCACCACCGGGTACTCGTCGAAACGCGGCACCACTGGGAGGTCGTCCGTGGTGGGGACCGTCGCCAGCGACGGACGGGGATCACGGGATGCCAACCAGCCCACCGACTCTCCGAACACCGCATCGCTGCTGGTTTCACTCATCAGTGCTCATCGCCTTTCCTCACCTTCGAGATCGATGTCAGTGCCCGGCGGGTGCGGCCAACTGTGGCCAGTCGACCGACAGCCCCGGCAAGGCCTTGTGGACCTGCTCGCCGACTGTGCGGGTGGTGTCATTGATCGCCTGACGGGCCGGGGCCGCGAGCGGACCCAGCGCCTCGATCGGTGCCTGCGCCTGCGCGGCGGTCCAGCCGACCGACACCTGCTGACCGGCGACCTGACCGGACACGTTGACGTCCCCGCGAGCGTTGACTACGTAGTCGACGTTGGTGCCGGGCAACCCCGCCGACGCGGCGGTCGGTGCGGGCAGGTGCACCTCGAACTGGTTGCCACCCGGGTTCGGCAACGGCGCCGCAGGCGTATCCGGTGCCCACGGGGCATCCGGCGCCTGCAAGTTCTTCCCCGGGTCACCCGTGCCGAGTGCCCAGCTGATCGCGGCACCGACGGTGCCGGCGGCGATCGCGCCGCCCAGCCCCGCCGCGAGCGCGGCCGCCAGGGTGATACCGACCCCGGTCGCGGCTCCGGCGGCGGCGCCGATCCCCAACCCGGGTAGCACGTTGACCGGTTGCGGGGGCAGCGCCGCACCCACACCGGCGCCGATCCCCGCACCGACGAGGGTGGAGATCGGGATGACCACCGCGCCGACGACGATCGCGGTCGCGGTGAACGCGATCGCACCGCCCGCGGCGCCACCAACGACGCCGCCGATGATCGCGGCCGCGGCCTGGCGGGTCGCCTCATCCTTCGGCACACCGATCGAGATGAGGAACCGGGCGATCTGGCTGGCGCCGTAGGCTTGCCAGTCGTTGAACGACACGACTGCGCGCGGGTTGTCGAGCACGATCTTGCGGAGCTCGGGTGGGAGGTCTTTGATCTTCCACTCGTAGTTGCCCAACGTGATGGTGTTCGGCTTCCATTGCGGGCGAGGCTGATCCGGAGTGGGCCGCGGGGCGTGCCATCCGCCTGCGGGCGGTCCGGGGTTGTACATGCCCGGATTCACCGTCCCCGACCCATTGCCGGTGGTGCCTGATCCGCCGGTGCCCCAGTTGTTCCCGGCCGGTGCCACCGTGGGCGTGTCCGTGGTGCCACCAGACGTGCCGCTCGTCGACGGTCCCGCCGGAGGCGCCGGCGCCAACCCCGGACTACCGGGACTGATGGGCCCCGGCGCCGGGGTCGTACCGCCCTGAGAGCCTCCTCCCCCACTTGTCGTGCCACCCTGAGTGCCACCCGTACCTGGCGCTGACGTCCCGCCCTGCTGATCACCCGTACCTGGTGTGGTGGTCCCGCCCTGCTCCGGCGCCGCCCACGCAGGCGCCGTACCCAGCCCCAACGTCAATGCGCCCGCCACCAGCACCGCCGCGCCGGTTCGTGACACCCCTAACGGATGGCCCGTCGCACCTCGACGGTGCCGCGCCCGCGTCTCGCTCGGCAAATACATCACTTATCTCCTATCGATTGCTTGCTCTGATCTGACTGCGCTGCAACAGAACTGCCCTGACGGCCGTCCTGCGTGGTGTGTCATGCGGGACGGTTCGTGGCGATCCATGTTTTCCCGCTGGTCTGGGTGGTTTGGATCAACTGGGAGAACACCGTCGGCGCGCCCCCATCCGGCGGCGTTTCTGTGAGCTGCACCGCGTACAGCCCACCGCCGCGGTCGGTGATCTCCAGGCAGTACGACGTCCCGACCGGTCGGCGATCGATGAACCCTTGCATCTCAACGGGATTCAAACCCGCGGACTTCGCCGTGAAAGACTGAGCAGCGCGAGCATCCCGCAACCGGTAGTAGGCGTAATTGAAGGCCTTGATCACCCCCGGCCCCGAGTTCTGATCACCGGCATCGCGCCCAGTAGTGACCGCCCCGATCGTCTCCGACGGGCAATCTTCCTTCGGCGCCGACGAGGGTGGCGCCGCACTCGAGGTGGCCGTCGGCATCGCTGTCGGTTGAGGGTCTGACCGGTCGCTCACGGCCGCCCACACTCCGGCTACCACCAGCACGCCCACCGCGACGATCACCGCGGCCGGAAGCCACCGTCGAACCCGCACACCATCTGCCCGGCGCGCACGTCGCGGCCGGCCCAGACTCGGAGCGGCCAGCGGCGGCGACGTCGAGTCGCCGCCCTCGAGCGAAACGTCCACGGGCGCGGGCTCGTCGACCTCGACGGGTGGCGCAAACTCATCCACGTCGACGTGAAGTGTGGTCAGCGGCGCCTCGTCCTCATCGACGCCCAGCCACCCCCACTCGTCGGCGGACGCCACGGGCGCACCATCCAGCGAGGCCTCAGATTCGTGTGGCGTACCGATGCGGCCCTGAGCGACCAGCTCATCAGCGAGCAGCTGCGCGGGCCGCGTGTCGTTGCCCTCCCACGCGGGCACGTCGGCGAACCATCCGGTCACCGGTGTGTTGTTGTGTGCCAACAAAAATCACCTCCACCTACGAGTTGGCATAAGAAACTCAGTCCCCGGTGTGTGGCCTGGCCTCGCGACGAGGCCAGGCCACACCCGGTCACTGATCAGCTGTGGTTGTCGCTGCGGAATCAGCCAAGGACGGGGCCGACGTCGACGACTCGGTCTCAGTGGTCGACGGCGGCGGTGACGGCTCGTCCACTGACGGCGACCCAGTAGTCGTGGCCGTCGTTGAAGGCGCTGAAGCACTCGTCGTGTCGGGGAGCGTCGGAACAACCGCCGCAGACGGCGGTAGCGTCGGATCAGCGGTGATCACCCCACCCTTCACCAGCGGATGGAACGTCTTACCCGCCAGATCAGCGGCGATCGCCGCGAACCACATCGCCGTATACAACGTGGCCGACAACCCCGCCGTCCGCTGCGACGCCTGCGTATACGAGCCGTGCTGTTGAGCGGTCTGCCAGTACCGCACCACATTCGACACATCGAGCAACTCCGAGTTGTCCGACACGTTCTGCTCGACCGCAGTGAACGCCTCATCCGCCCAACGGTTCGCCGTCGACGGCGGCACCAACTCCACCGTCGCCTCCAACGCCTTACCCGCCAACATCGCCAGCGCCGCGGGAGGATTCGCCAAACCCGTCGTCGCCAACGCAGTGATCGTCGCCGGAGTGAACACCTTCTGCGCCACCGTCACCGCCGCATTCAAGCCGATCGTGCCGACCTTCATCACCGCACTCAACGCCTCATCCATCGTCGGCAGCGGAGTACGCGGATCAGAAGCAGTCGCCAACCGCTGCGACAGAGACGTATTCGGCTGATACGACAAGTCTTCGACTGTCTCGCCCTGCACGTCTTCGTTGATCACCGGCACAGCCGTCTTCACCGTCGTCAACGCCAACGCCTCAGCCAACGACCCCAGCGTCTGGACCGGATCGTCCTGATCAAGTTTCGACTGGCCCACAATATTGGTCACCAGATGCGTGACCGGCGCATTCGACGGTGCATCACACGCCAAATCGCCCGCCGCGCAATTCGACAACACCCGCCCCGTGAGATCGCCGTAGTCCGACTGGGTGTCACGCTGCGGGGCGATCCCGCCACCAGACGGGTTGTTGGACGTGTCGACCGCCGGCAACTGCGTCAACGTCGACCCAGAGGTCCCCGGCGCCACCGAAGGCCGGGTCGCTCCACTCGTACCGGGGAACGGAGACGAACCCTCCGGCCGCGTCGGATCACCGAACAACGACACCGCTGCAACACGATCCGCCGGCACCGGGCCCTTACCCTGACCGATCTCGCGGGCCAACATCCCCAACCCCATCGCGCCCTGCGAATACCCCGTCAACGCGAACTTCGTGTCCGGGCACCGCGAGGCGACCTGGCTGATCATCGACTTCGTGCGACCGACAGCCTGAGTGACCGACTTATCGAACTCGACCTTCGACCCCGCCGTCGCACCACCAAACCCCGCCGGATACGGCACATACGCCCGCTGCACCACCGACCCGACCATCGTCATCATCGGCTTCATCACCGACGACAACATCCCCGCATCCAACGTCGGAGACGCATCAGACGACGACTGACCAGTCCCCTGCACACCAAGCACATACAGCTTCGGGCATCCCGAAGCAGCTTGCGCAGGTGGGGCGCAAACGAGCGTTCCGCACACAGCTGTTGCGATCCATATTGCTACGAGGGCGCCCGCCATTCGCGCGTGCTCCGCAAGACGATCGACACGCTTGCTCACACGTCCTCCTCATTCGTTGTAGGGAGACCGCTCACGGCGGCGAACAGCGAATGTGGGGATAGAACGCGTAAAGTACGACGCGTCCCCCTCATCGCGGCTTCTCGCCGTGCGGGTCGGACAAACACAGTGCTCACGGACCTGGCGTGGCTCAGGCGCCAACCAATTCGCCAGCCAGGTCCGTGGGACCTCTAGAAACTCACGACGGCCTCCCCAAAAAATGCGAGGCGCGCATGCTCCTGCCGGGCAGCAGAAGCATGCGCGCACGCAGCATTGAACAGAACCTGGCGATCACGGCCAAATGAGTTGGCAACTCACGCGCGTGCCCAGATTCGGTGGTGAGGTGCTGCAATGAAGCGCTCCCGCAAAGTCTCGTTGCATGACATGAAACCTGGCCGCGAGCACGCCGAGAAGGCGAGTCGGACCATACATGCGACCGGGACGAGTGGACAGTCACCGGGAGTAAACCTCTCCTAAGAGAGCGCAAAGAAGATGTAACCATGTCCGCATCCGACGTGCAAGCGTTTCCGCAGTCATCGTCATCCGCGATTCCCATGACCACTACCGTAGGGGGCGTGAACGGTAGGTGCAAGTATTTAGAGCAGTTATTTAGTAGCCCATGGCGGAAGTTTGATCGTGATCGATGAAAATGAAGATTGGAGCTGGGAGTCAACGGATCAGGAGAGGCACGTGCCGCGTGGCGGGAGTGTGGGGTTCAGTCCTGCCATCTTGCGGCGCTTGATGCAACGATCCGGTCTCACTACAGAGGATTTGGCCGATCAGCTCGGTCTATCTCGGCAGTCGGTGTCCGCGTGGCTTACCGGCAGGACAACACCTTCGCCGCCCTCGCTCTTGCGCATCGCGAAGGTGCTGAATGTAACCCCCGCTGACCTTACGCCCGGCGTTGCGCGCGGACTCACGTTGGCTGACATGCGGGTGAGGGCCGGGCTCACACAGAGCGCAGCTGCTGGAGAGGTTGGCCTTGCCCAAACTGTGCTCAGTCAGATTGAGCGAGGTAGGCGCGAGGTTCAGCCAGATACTGCCGACGACCTTGCTCGGCTTTATCGGCTTCCGGTCGAGGATGTGATCGAAGCTTGGGATCACAGTGTGTCGCGTAGGCGTGACGACCTGGCGGCGCGCCGACGCCATAGTCATTAAGAGCTAGTAATCAGTTCGGCGCAGAACGCCATGGGCCTCGGCCACGTCTGCGTGCTCTTTGTTGTCTCCTGGCGGACGCGCTCCGGCGCAGGACTGACACGGTTGCGTCAGTCCTGCGCTGGATGCGGTTCAATCACGCGGGCGCGAGAACGAGTGCTGCGTTATGTCCTCCCATTCCGAGTGAGGTCTTCAGGGTGAGGCCTTTCGTCATGGCGATGCGGCCGTCGATGAGTTGATCGACCGCAGGGGTCGCCACGTGCGGGCTCGCAGCGATTTCGCCGTGCTCGTAGCCGAGCAGCGCTGCGGCGAGTTCGGCGGCGCCGGCGGCGGCTTGGCAGTGTCCGACCAGCGGTTTGACCGCGTAGAGCTGAGCGCTCGGCACCATCGTGCGAGCAATGGTGCCCTCGGCTGCGTCGCACTGCCGCGTGCCCGGTCCATGGGCGTTCATGTACGCGATGTCAGCGCCGACGACGCCAGCGGCTGCCAGTGCCTCGTCGACGCACCGTCGTACATGTGTCAGCTCGGGATCGACGGAGGTGACGTGGTAGGCGTCGTGGCTCATCGCGCCGCCGAGCACTGTGGCGTACGCGCCGGTGCTGCGTTGCCGGGTCAACAGCGTGGCGACGGCTGCCTCGCCGAAGGTGAAGCCCCGTGAGCCTTCCTGGAACGGTCGGCATGCGTTGAGTGGGTCGGTGTCGGTAATCGCCACGCCCAACTGGACGAACATCCGCACCACTTCGGGGGTGGCCGACAGGTCTGTCGACACTACGAGCACATCGTCGACGATGTTGCTGTCGAGCCAGGACTTGGCGGTGATGATCGCTGCCGATCCTGAGGTGCACATGGCCGACACATTCATCGCGGGGCCATGAAACCCGTACTCCGCCATGAGAAGTGATACCGGTGTCGATGGTGTCACCGACAGGTACTGTCGACCGGTAAACGCCGATGCCCCGCCGGGCGCCACCATCGGGTACATGTCGAGATCGCCAAGCACACACGCGTGAACCAGGCCCACACGTGGCCCTGGTGTCCACCCCCGCGCAAAGGCGTCGGTGATGGCTTCACGGGCCGCCGCACGCATGGCTCGCGCAAACCGGGTGGCCCCGTCCTCGGCGGAGCCGCCGTCAGGAACACGGACGATCCAGCCCGGATCATCGGTACTAGCACCGAATGAAGGTTGCAGCGTCGCGGCAGGCTTTCCAGAGGTGAGGCCGTCCCACAGGGCCTTGGTTCCCCAGCCGTATCCGGTGACGGTACCGAGGCCGGCGATACGTGCTTCATCAACTGCGATTGCGTTCATTGTAGTGAATTCTCCCGTTCGAAAGGGTAGGTGGTAGCCCGGTCGATCGACCGGACTGCATCTAACGATCCCTCACTCCAAACGCGGATAAGCAGGAGTAATCCGACAGATCGGACCTCGATGACGGATAGTGACGAAGTCGGGATAATGCTGATCAAGTAGATTCAGGCGAGCGAACCTGCTCCACAGAAAGACCACAGAAAGCGCAGCAGTTATGGCCGGTAAGAAAACCCCGGGGATTCCGCATGCGCCGCATCAACCACATTCTTCGACCATTCCTCCCGATAATGGTGTGGCTGATCGATACCAGCTACTCCTCGAGCTGAGTCCGGACGCGATCGCTGTGCATCAGGAGGGGGTGGTGGTCTGGGTCAATGCCGCGGCATTACGGTTCGCTCGCGTCGAACGGTATGACGAGATGGTGGGCAAGCCCATCACCGACTACGTGCATCCTGATTCGTTGCCGGCGATGCTTGACCGACTCCTCACCATGGGCGAGGAAGACGGCGCATACTCCGGGCCGGACGATGTGGTCATGCGCGATAGCCGGGGCACTCCACGGCACATGCAGGTCACCTCGGTCCGCACTACCTGGGACAATGCTCCTGCCTACCAGGTGATCTTGCGCGACATCACCCCGCTACGCCGCCAAGCCGCGCTGATCGACCACGTCAGCGACGCGGTGATCTCGGTGTCGGAGGACGGAATTGTTCGGACCTGGAACCCGGCGGCAACCACGCTATACGGCATCGCCGGTACCGAGGTTATCGGTACCCCGCTGAGCGATCTTTCGGTTGTAGATGATGCTCATAGCCCACTCGATATTCTCGGCGTGGGCGGAATCGTTGACTCCATTCACCATCGTGCAGATACCGGGACCGCCTTCGCAGTACGCCAATCCGTCACCCGTCTTGACGACGGCTACTTGATCGTTGTGCGGCCGCTCCAGACCCCGTTGGTGCGGCGCTTGGGGACGGTGCTCGCATCACTACATCAGGCAGTCATCCTCGTTCAGGACGGTCCTGAAGGGAGTCGCATCGAGCTGGCCAACCCGGCGGCCGTCGCGCTGCTCAGACTAGACGCGCACGCCATACCGGGCGTCCCACTCAGTTCGCTTCCGTTGGACTTCGCTCATGGTCTCTCCCCGATCGTCCGATGCCTGCAGGAGGGGGTTGCGTTCAACGATGTTCTGGTACCGGCATCTGGCGGTCATCCCCAATGGTTCTCGTGCAGTGGCCGGCGGGTCGACTCAGATGAGGACGCCGCCATCGTGCTCGTCTCAATTCTTGACGTCACCGAACACCAGCAAGAAGTCCACGACCTGGCGTGGCAAGCGGCACATGATCATCTGACCGGCCTATTCAACCGTGCTGGCCTCATCACCCACATCAGCAATGTCCTGGCTGCCATCGCATTAGACGAGCAGATCGCGGTGTACTACCTCGACCTCGACGGCTTCAAATCGATCAACGACTCTCGCGGACACATGATTGGGGACGAAATCCTACGCATCGTGTCTAAACGCCTCAACCACGCTCTCAGTGAGACCGGCATCGTCGGCCGGATCGGTGGCGATGAATTCGTCATATGTGCGCGGTTCGACGACGCGGACAGCGACCCCGTCACCGCGGTGCTCGAACTGATCCAAGATGTGGTCAGCGAGCCGATCGAGCTCTACGGCAAGGTTGAACATGTCTCCACCAGCATCGGTGTGGCAACCGCTCGCGGCGTCGACCAGACAAACGCAGAGGCCCTGCTGACCGACGCCGACATGGCCCTCTACGAAGCACGAAATGCCGCTCGACACTACGGATTCTATACATCGGATGAGGACCATACATCGATCGTCAGCGAAACGCGTCAGCGGTCCAGCCGGCGCGCAGCCACCAGTCGCGATGCGGTGCCTCTCCAGTATCAGCCCATCGTTCGGCCAGCTGGTGGCGAACTTGTCGCACTGGAGGCGATCGCGGTCGAGCACGCGGATCGCGCCAATGGGGAAACAGTCCGCGTCCACATAACCGGTAGCTCGGTATTTCACGCCGCGGCCGCCGATTTCGCCAGCGACCGATGGCCCCCGGCCGCGGGCCTAGAGATCACCGCCTCGCGCGGCGAACTCATGCACGATGGCTACCTCAGCCACCTTGACCACGCGATCGCCAGCCAGATCGACCCCAACCGTCTCCGCATCAGCATCCCCGAGGCAATGCTCATGGCCTCCGGCACCCCTCTATTGGACATGCTGCGTGAAATCCGAACTCGGGGTATCGGCGTAGCCCTCGACAGTTTCGGCGTAGGAATGTCCAGCCTCGCCGCCATTCACCGCCTACCTATCACCGCGATCAAGATCGACGGGCTGGTCATCCACGACCTGCACACCGACCACTACGCCCAACGAACCGTTGCTCATACCATCGACATGGCACACGACCTGGGACTGACTACGACCGCCAAAGGCGTTACCCGCCAAGAACAAGCGAACATACTGGCTGAGTTGGGATGCGACCTCGCGCAGGGCTCCTACTACGGTCAGCCGCAGCTACTCGCCCGCTGATCATCCCCACGGGCCTGAGCCTGGCACCGTGACCGGGTGCGGCTTGAACAGCACAAGCTTGTGCGGTGGCATCGGTGGCCACGCAAAAGACTCAGTGAAGACACAGATTCTCGGCCCGTCGGCGAGCACCCCGCGGACGATGCTCCAATCTGCATCGGCTGGCTCCATGCATTCAGGTTCGGGCTGTACAAGACACCACTCGTCAAGGGCGCGTACCGCTTTCAGCGGCCACCACCGTCCTGTGCTATCGATGTGGCAGGACGGCGGTCGTAGGCGAGTCGCGTCACCGCGGGACAGGCCAGTGCGGCGCATGACCTCATCGGTCGAGACGCCAGCCCGCACGGCGACGGTGTAAGCGAGCCATTCAAGCTTCTGCGGCGTAACCTCACCTGCCGGTACCCGCGGAAACTCCCGTGCGCTTTCGGTCATAGCGCGACGGTACCGCATATGGTACGAACGCTACGTGGCGCTGAGTCTTCGCGTCTGGTCTCCCTCTTCTCACCTTTCCTGTCCTGTGATTCGATCGAAGGCGCGCATGCTTACGCTCATCGGGCCGCTCGGCTCATTGCTCCGGGTACATCACCTGAACTGCGGCGATGTCGCCATGCCGGGTCTCACCGCCGTGACTCACGTCCTCGCGTGTGAATACCAGCACGGCATCGTCATGGTCGACGTAGGCATAGGTCGCCGCGATGCCCAACATCCATTCCGGCGCATCGGACTCAGCGGTCGCCTGATGTACCCACACTTGCAGCAACAGCGACCGGCCGTCCAGCAACTGAACGACCTGGGATTAGACCCAGCTCACACCGTCGCCATCGTGGCCACGCATCTGGACTTCGACCACATGGGTGGTGTTGCCGATTTCCCCCTTTCAACACCGGTCCTAGTTGCCGCAGACGAACAGGCAGCCGCCAACGCGCGCAGCACTGTTCGCGAGCGTATGCGTTACCGGCCTGCGCACCTCGCCGAGCTCGCACACCGTGCTCGATCCGTCGAACTCACCGACGCGACCACTCTTCCCGTGGGTCTTGCTGGTATCCCTCTCGATGACCAGGAGACGCTGTGGCTACTACCCCTCCATGGGCACACTCGCGGCCACTGCGCCGTCGGAATCCGTACCAGCCAGGGATGGCTCATTCATGCTGGCGACGCGTTCTTCAGCCGTGCAAGTGTCGACCGGAGGGCTCACCGAGGTGTTCAGCACCACATAGCGTCCGGCCTCGAACAGCTGATGGCAATGAATCGGCGCGTACTTGCCGATAACCATCGCGCGCTGCGCTTGGCGGCAGCAGATGCCGTTGTCATCTGCTCACACGATAAGCAGCAGTTTAGGAAGATGACACAGGCGCGTTTATGAACTGAGAATGGGAATTCCTACCACGTTGGGTGGAACGCCTGGAGGTCATCTTCTTCGTCTGGGGTAACTATCAGTAGCCCATTCCCGGGTTCCGATGAGTCGGCCGGAACGATCGTCACGGAGATTAAGTGAGGTGCTCCATCATCGAATCGTACAACAGCTGAGAACGTTACTCGCTCACCGTTCTTCGCGCGTTCAAGCTGCATGAAGTAGAGTGCCTCATCGTCCCAGCGAGCGTTTTGCCGCTCCCACACCTCGAGCGGACCAGGAGGAGTGGTGTACCACTCCAACACAATCCCGGTCGCAAAATTGACGTGACCACAGCCATTGGTCCCGTCGTCCCCGGCAAACGCGCGGATCGCTGCGCGAGCGGTCTGGCGGTCCCACCCACGCCATCCAGTCGGTTCGTGATGATCACTGATGTCGTGGATGACTCCACGGATCGCATATGAACCGTCGACTTTGACAGCACGCATCGTCAAGTAGACGCGCAGCAACTCGCCATCGGTGCGAACAATATCGATCTCATCATCAAACGTTTCGCGATCAGGGACGGCGCCCTCCATGATCCCTGCGACCCAAGGTCCCAGGAGGTGCTCGTTTGGGTAGTTCTGATAATGCTTGAACACCTCCGCGCTCACCCTTGTTTCCGCGGGCGGATCATACCCAAGGATGACTCCGTCAGTAACCGGATCGTGGTAGGTGATGGGATCTTGGTGCGCGCCCAGATCGCGAGGGTCCCAAAGCATTGTGCCGATCGTCCGTGAAGCAGACGGCAATGGAGTTTCAACGGGCCCGACCCACACCTTCACGGCGTACGTGCCGGGATCTCGCCGCGGACCGATTACAGGCTCCGCAACCAGCCTCAGGCCGTCGTGAACACGCACCACTGGGCTCACCACTCCAGTTGTCTTCATGTCGAGTGCAAGGCTGTTCAGGGATGTAGCGAGCGAGGATGCTCGGTCCCCACCGGTCTTGAGTCGATTGAGGAGTCCAAAGCTACGTGGTCGACCGCCATCAAAAATAATCGTGCGGTCGTCGCCCATCGTCTCCACAATCACCCACCCCGACTGCGCGTTCTTCCTCGCCATCGTGTCCCTCCCAAGACCTGTTCTCACGGGTGCATATGAGATCCTCATTATCTCATGCCCGACATGGTCGGGGTGATCTGCAACCGACGTGAGTAATGGAGACCTCTGCGGACGGAGACGCAAAAATGCTGATCGTAGTAGCGATCACCGCCGTCCTGGCAGTTCTATCCACCTATCTCGTAGCAGTATTCGTGGCCAGCAGTCTTCGCTATGCGCGCTACCGTCCGCAGGCCGGCGATCTCCGGGTGAGGCTCGCGTCGGGAAAGTTGTTCACGACACCTGAGCCCCGGCCGTCGGCGCTGAAGGGGCCGCGCGGCTTCGCGGTCTTTGAGCCGACGACGACTCGAGCTGAGATCCGGCGACATATTTCTGACGACGACAAACCCGCGATGATCCAAGTCTTCGACGACGGCAGATGGAGCGACCTCAGCTTGATCCGGTTCTAGATGTTGCTACCAGCGAGTTCTCGTAGCCGGTGCTCCTCTTGGGCGCGTACTGAAAACTTGCAGCTGCGGGCGTGTCGCTACACGCCCACCATTACCTGATACAGGAAAATGCTCACATGGCCAGACCCCCCTCGCCGCGCAAGCGTGGTCGTCCGTCTAAGGGCGATCGCGACGCATTCCTCGTTCGCCCCCCTGCTGAGTTAGGACGGCTGATCAGGGAAAACGCGGAGGATTGGTCAGATCTCAATGAGTATCTGACGTGGCTACTGGCCAACGCACTGGACCGTCCCGACCTGGGGCCGGCGCAACAGGAGGTACTGCCTTTGCGCACTACCGCATGACCCACAACTAAAACGAACGCCCCTCCGGCGGGCACCGGCGGGGCGTTCGTCTGAAGTTTGAGGGGACGAGTTGGCACCTCGTTCCCCGAGACCCCGAAGGGACAGTCTTGGGCGACTGGTCTCAGGGTAGCGCGTACCCGTGGGACGGCGCTACTGCTGATTGCGTGTCGGATCACGATTCTGACACTTTCACCGCGGTGAGTCGGTGGGCGGAGCTGTATCGGCTTCTGCTGGCACCGGCTACTGAGGGCTACGCTTTGCGTGCTGTGCCTGGTCAGGCCCCGGTGCGTGAATCCTCTGGTGATCCGGCCGAGCTGATCGCACAGGCCGAGCATGTCGGCGCCGGCAAGGCTGTGTGGGCGATCGTCGCCCCACTGCGCCCGGATTTGCTGGTGATCGACCTCGATCACTGCGCCGATCTTGTCCTGCGCCCCATCCTCGACAGCGTGGACGACGCGGCCGCCCAGGTCGCCTACCTCGCCGCTTCCGGTTCCGAGGATTCGGTGCATGTGGTGATCGCCTGCCCCACCGGAGCGTCACGCGCGTATCTCCTCGACCGCATCCACACCATCCGCGCCACTGAGCGCCTGTCCCCGACCGCTTTGGACATCCGTACTGCTACCCAGTTCCTCCGACTCCCCGGGTCGGCACCGCTCAAGCCTGACGGTGGGTGGTGTTATCCGATCGAGGAGACCGGGCAGCGGATGACCGCACCCGCAGCGACCCGCCGCGCGCATCGCGCGGTCCTCGAGCTACCGACCGCACTGGCCGGCCTGCCGGCGGTCACCTCCACCGATCGCACCCGTCCACCGACCGCATCAACCGGGTCGTCGCCGAGCGTGGCTGCTGCCCGCGACACGGAGAGCGCGAGCACCATGTCGCCGGCACAGATGGATGAGGACCTCGACGTCGACGCAGGGTCGCCGAGCGCCGACGCGCTCGAGCAACCGTGTGCGTGGCGACCACGCAAGCCGTTCACCGCCCGGCAGTGGGCGATCCTGCATCACACCCCGACTGAGGGTCATCGCTCGCACGCGGCGACCGCCGCGGCGTGGGTGCTGTGGCAGTACGGCATCCGCAGCTGGCGCCGCGCCGCCGGCTGGTACCGCAGTTCGCCGGCCTTTGTGAAGTTCGCGCAGCGGGACGACGGCGGCCGCGGCCACTGGGAAACCATCAAAGCCCGCGCCACCGCGCACCGTCCGGCCGATCCGGCCGGCGACGACCTGATCCGCACGGTGCTGGCCGAGATCTCCTGCTGGGACGACGCCGACCTGGTCGCCGCCGCGGTCGCCTGCATCACCCACCGCTTCTCCGACGGCCACGGTGTCGATAACCGGCCGATCGCCTGGCGCGACATGGCGCTCTGGCTCAACATCAGCCACACCGCCGCCGGCCGCCGACTCCACGGCCTCATCGACCGCGGACTCCTCCACATCACCACACCCCACGACCGAGCGACCGCACCCCACGCAGCCACCTGCTACAGCCTGCGCACCCCACCCGAGATTTACCGTACGGATCTGCACCATGACGTCACACAGGGAGGGGAAACCCAAGGGGGCGGCATCCTGCACCCGGTCTGGGGAACCCTCACCCACACCGCCCACCGGCTGTGGTCCCACCTCTCCCCCACCACCAGCCTGCCCACGTCCGCCCTTGCCCAAGCCGCCGGCCTACCCCCCGGGACCACCACCCACGGAGCACTCCGAGTGCTCCGTGAGCTGGAGAAACACGGTTTAGCCACCCGAGAGGGCCAAGGCCGGGCGACACGCTGGCTCAGGGGCTCTCAGAGCCTCACAAAAGCCGCCGCGGCATGCGGAGCCGACACCCACCACCACGAGCTCCACACGATCATCACCGGCGAACGAACAGCCTGGCATGCACCGACCGTTCGGAGAAGTAAGAGCCTTCATGCTCGCCTGAGGGCTTACCGGCGACAGCAGAACCGTCCTAGGCAGCGTGTGCCCGAAGAGACGGGCGCTACGCCGCAGCTGCCTCTTGTGTTCGGCTCGGCTAAGGCTCCCCCGCAATCCCGCCGGACACAGACGCACCCGCGGCGTTCCAGACCCCCTGGCCGTGGCCCCACCTAGGGGGCTCTATCGCAGTGACATCATGCGGTAAATACCGCTGGATGTTCTGCGGGTATGCGCTCAATGCAGCGATACCGCTTGACGTCTTTACATTATGACCGCTAGCGGTCTATCCCGCACTACCGCTATACATAATTACCCCGCTACCTCTATACATTAATACCGCATGACCTCTTGACATATTGATCGCACTACCGGACTATGGCATTACCGCCTGCGGTATCGGGGTAGTGCGGTATTCACATCAACCGAGCGGAAGTGAGTTGGCTATGCCCGTGATCACCTCAGCGAATACGAAAGGTGGGGTCGGGAAGACGACCACCGCCATGTATCTCGCAGACGCCTACACCCGCGCGGGACGTGACGTGACCGTCGTTGACCTGGACAAACAAGGCTCAGCGTCGGCCTGGGCTGACAAGGCGGCCGACCGCGGCGATCCGCTCGGCTTCAAGGTGGAAGTTTCCAATACCAAGCGACTCGCGCGAGTCGCGGAGGCAAAGGGCGCTGACCACGTCCTCATCGTCGACACGCCACCAGGGGACAGCGCAGTACTTCAAGGCGCTATCGACGCCTCCGACTTCGTCATCATCCCGGTCTCTCCGAGTGAGCTAGACACCGATCGTGTCTGGGAGACCATCCCAACAGTGCGCGAAGACCAGCTCTACGGAGTGTTGGTCACCTCCGCGGTGCTCAACTCCACCCTCCTCAGAGACGTACTCGAGGTGCTGGACGCGAACGAGACCAGTCGATTCAAGACCATCGTGCCTTTCAAGCAGGCCTACCGAAAGTCTGTTGCCTACAGGCCCCACCGCGACGGCGCATACGCAGACGTCATGGCTGAGATCGAGGCCGCGCTATGAGCGGCGGCGGCATCCGCCGCAAACCCAGCGACCTCGGCCCGAGGCAGCCCAAACCCGCCGCAACCCGCGTCGCGGACACCTTCGTCACACCGTCGTCGAAGCAATCCCAGCTCACGATCCGCATTGATGCCGACGTGCACAAGAGGTTCAAGATCGCGACAACACGCGAGGACCTATCCATGGGTGAGGTCGTCGAGACCAAGATTCGCGAGTGGCTCAGCGAGCACGAGTAGCCCCAATGCGTCAAACCTGGATACCGCAAGACCGCAGTACCGCACGAGGTCTTGCGGTATCTCGCTAGGGTCTGAGACCACCGGTTCAATGCTCACACGAGAAAACAAGAAAACAGAAGATCGGCCTGACGATGGTTGAAGCATCGCCAGGCCGCTGACCACAGATAGGAGCTGTGATCAATGTCCGATGGTACTCAGCCGGTACAGGCCCAGTGGGCAACTCGGCGCCCACGGGTGCAGGTGATTCTTGCTGCGGTGCTCAGTGTGATCGTCGCGGCAGCGGCGTTCGCGTTGAGTTTCTCTGCACTGGCGGATCTTGCACGGATGACTGGCATTTTTCCCGAGCCGCTGCCCGCCCTGCTGCCGATTGTGATTGATGTGTTCATGATCCAGGCAAGTTACTCGCTGGTCGTCGCGACTGCGGCCGGCGACCAGGGGAGCAGGCACTACCACTGGTGCATCCTCGCCGTGAGCTCGAGCGTGTCGATCGTGCTCAACTGCTACCACGCCTGGGTCGCCAGCGGCCAAGCTCTGCCAGCCGCGGTTTCAGCGGGAATTGCCAGCATCCCGCCGCTGGCCTTGCTCGCCAGCACGCACGGGCTCATCGTGCACCTGTCGACCTCACCCACTGCGACTTCCCGTGCATCGCATGCACAATCGCAGGTCAACGCCCCGAGTAGCGAGGAAGGCGAGGGTGCGCCGGAGCATGACGCTCCACGCTCAGGGCACGGCCCTGACGACTCGGTGCACCACGTGCACCAGTCAGCGAGGCCGACGGTATCGGAGGTGGTGATCACTGACGCGCACCTTGCCCAGGCGAGGCTCCTCAAGAGCACTGCACGCCTGACCAAGACTGAACGCGATGTCGCGACTGTTCTGGCTCTCCACGATGCTGACTACAGCCCCCGCGAGATCGAGGCCGCCCTGCCGGGCATCGGCCATCGCACCACGATTGCGCGGTGGCTACAGACCGCCGATGATCTCCGATCCACCGATGGGTTGGAGACCGCGGCTGAGCCCATCGGGGATCACGACGGCGGCGCCACCGACGACTGGACACTGACACCTGCGTGAACCCGGCCCGGTAGGGGTGGGAAAGTGGCAGGCGTCCCGACGTCACGTGTCGTCGGAGTCGGCCGCGAGCACGCGTGTGGGCGACGGCGAGAATTGCCCATCCGCGTGCATGGTTCCGCCGAGGCGGAAGTCTGGGCGGGGATAGGGGGATGGGTGACGGTCACGTCGACACAGACGAGGTTGATCGGGGTCGGTTCGGACCACACGCATCCGCCGCGGCCCTCACGGTCGTCGTCGAAGATGAACCGTTGGCCAAGTGGCCCGGCCACTTGAAATTGTCGCCGGCGAACTCGGTGACCTCGCCGTCGTGCCCAACGATCCGGATCACCTCGGATTGGAGCGGATACCTGTACCAGTGCCCATGTCTCGCATGGTAAAGGGCCTGGACCTCACGGCACGACGACGTAAGCGCCGTATCCGTAGCCCTGAAGCCCCCGAAGAGGTGCCTTCCGAGCGTAGGGGACCACGGAGAATTCAACGACGCCTGAGCCAGTGGGGATGTCACGGACGATCCTCTGGCCCGGTCGGGCGCCGAGAGTAGCGGGGACGAGGGTTTCCTTCATAAACGCGGTGGCACTGGTGTAGGTGACGCCGAAAAGCACCCCGCAGTGCGGATCACGCGCCCAGTCGCGACCTGTCCCGGTGAAGCCGTGCGAGGTCAACGTCACTCGCACGAGCCCTCGCCGGGGTGAGGTGAGCCCCACGTTGACCGCTCCGTGGCAGTATGCCCGATCACCGAACGCCCCGAAGTCGTTGCCGGTCGTGGTGATCCGAGCCAACTGGGGAGCAGCCGAGGCCGGGCCAGCTCCAACCATGCCGACTGTCCACGTGCTGGCGAGCACCATACCTGCGGCGAGAAGCATCGTCCGCATCGAGCGGCGGTGGGTGCGTGGCATCTTCATGATTGTCAGACTCCGATCTTTCGTGGCGGTGTTAGCGCGCAGCGACTTCCCCGCACGCCACGGACAAACCCATCCGCGAACGAGGAACACCAACCAGGCGCCAACCAAGGGTTCTCTGGGAGCCTAACCGGGAAAGCGCCGCCGCACACCCGCCTCAACGAACGGAAAACTCAACTCCGCTTCGCTGCGCTGCCGCCCTCGCTTCACTCGGTTGCCATGACACACCTGTGGTTGCCGAAGTGTGGGTACTCACCAAGCGGGGAAGCGAAGGCAGCGAATCTTCGGCAGTCAGTCCTGGTCCGGTCCTCACTCGTGAAACACACATTGCATTACTAAGCTTCTAAGGTTAGTATGGTTGGTGTGAGAAGCGGTCATACTTGTTGCCCGCCAAACCCATTCGAGGATTCTTTAGCCTGGGGGAGAGGATGAACGACACGATGATCGCCGGACAGCTGGACTTGCTCGCGATGGCGGCCGAGGACGCCCGCCTGGCCACCGAATCGGCCGTCGGGGTGCCCAGCTTGTACAGCTTGCGATGCTCTCGGCCGCGGGATTACCTTGCAGCCTTTGATGAGTGGAAAGACACCTACGGCCAGTTCGGGTCGATTTACTATTCGCACGCCTGGCGACCGGCGATGTGCGGACCGGGGCACGATGACACGACCGAATGCGCCCCGGCCATCCTGGAGGCCGACACCTCCTGTGACCACGACCATCGCGATCACTGCTCCTGCGTAGGAGCGCGAGACATCCTGTGGCGCAGCGTCTGTCGGCACTGCGGCCACCACACCCCCATCGTCGACGACGAAGACCATGCCGTCGTGCACGGCCTCGATCACGCCTACCCGGGATGGCGCGAGCAAGTGGTGGTGTCCTCGCCGCCACCCCAGGACGGCAGCCGCGCCAGCGAGAAGGCCTACCAGCGGTGGGTGGGCGAGGTCGCCGACCTCTACGGCGCCCACTCCGAGGGCTGGCCAGTCATCACTGACCGTCGTAACCCGCACGGTCTGCGGTCGGTGCCGCGCCGATCCCCATGGAACGGATACGACGTCGCCGTCGCCATCCTCGACCGCTACCCACCCGCTCACTGAAAGGGGCTCCGCCATGCGCGTGTCTGACTTCTCCCGCCATCTTCTGCAAGAGATCGAGGGCTACCTCGACGCCCACCACATGATCAGTGGCGTCAACCGTGCACAGCGCGCCCAGGCCGCCCAGGCACTCATCGACCGTTTCCCGCCCCAGGCCCCCTACGACCACGGCTACCTGATGCGACTGCGTGAAGTTGCCGCCACGCCCCGGCGGCCGGCATGACCCTGGCCTTGGCTGCCGAGGAACTGACCCTCCTACGCGAACTCGTCGACGACGTCGCCTGGCTGATCGGCAGCCCGCAGTGGGCCACCGGCCACTGGTCGGCAGGGGACGGCGGTGGCAGCAACCCCAGCAGCTGCGCCGACCCGCACTCCGGATTCCGCTACAAGTACACAGCCACCCGCATCGAGGGACAGTGGTACACCCGCCGTGTCGCCGCGACATGGCCCTGCATCCTCGCTGACCCCCGCGTGGCCGGGCAACCCTCTCGCTACCACCACGACGACCCCTACCTGCACGTTCGGATCACCTATCGACGCCTCACACAGTGGGCGACCTCGCTGCCTGCACCGATCCGCTACCGAGCCGCCCATCACTTCGCCGGACAAGGTGCCACCAGCCGCGCCTTGCGCGCCGTCGCCCGCGACGCGCTCGCCCCCGGCTCCACCACAGCGCCGGGGCGGCAACTCTCCCTGTTCTGACACAGCAGGCCTTACCAACGCGCAGCGGTCCATGCTGCGGCACCACTGATTTACGATGACGGATAGCAGGAGGGGGAGAGAAGTGTCACGAACCAGCTCGGAGGAGTGCAGGCGCATTCCCGATGTCACCTTCGTCGACATGCTGGCCGCCCTGTTCGAGTACGCACCACCGCCGCCGGGAGAGGCTGGCTGGACGGGAGTGCAGGTGTGTGAGCGCGCCCGCCGTCGCCGGCGGCGGCTCTCAGAAACCGGGCTGAGTATGGTCCGTCGCGGCATCATCGCCACCCCGGCATGGGACATCGTCGTCACGCTGGCCGACATCTTCGGCGTCAGGGTCGACTTCTTTACCCTCGACTACCACCACTGCCACGCTCACGCGTCCATGCGCGACCGTGTTCTCCTGGCGCGCAACGACTATCCCCACCTTCTCCACCTCGCCGCCAGCCTCCAGCAGCTCCCCCCGGAATACCGCGACACCCTCCTCACGCTCGTCGACGTCCTCGCCGCTCCTGCCGCCAGCACGCACGGACCTCACGACTACTAGGGCCCAGGCCGAGTACGACCGCCCGACATTGCATGAGAACACGTGTTCGACTACATTGGCCGACGTGGATGAGGTGCAACATGGGCTGGGGCAACACCCCACGGGAAGGCCATGTGTGCCTCATCCCACCATCTTTCACGCCACACTCCGGCCCGCTGCACACCGCGGATGGGTGCTCGATTCCCCGACGCACTGCGCCCACGGACACCAGTTAAGCAGGGGAGGAGCGCTCGTCGGCTGGGACAACCGCGTCCCCGCGCCCGCCTTATGCTGGACATGCCGCCAGTGCGGACATGTCACCTGGGCGCACGACCCCAACCGGGATCTCCGAGACGCCAGCAGACGGGACCAGCGCCATGAGTGAACCCAATAATCCTGGGGGACTGGCGGATCACCGCCGCCCGCGACGCAACCGCGTTTCCCTGGCAGAACTGACCCTCATCGTCCGGCCCGCCGGACGGCCGGGCGACATCCAGGCCTTCACCGAACTCGAGCGGGCCGACGCGGACGCGTACGCCGCCCAGCACGATTGCGTCGTTGACACTCTGCCCCACTAGCCGAAGTGCGCCCGACCGGGCTCAGGTGGGGGAGTCCGAGAGGCGGGCGATGCCGGCGTCGAACTCCTCGCGGGTCATCTCCCGTACCGGCCGACACCACTGGGACCACAAGGTTTCCGGTTCCCAGCCCCGCGAATTCGGCTTCTGAATACCAGTGCTCGCGTCCGGGGCGGGGAGCTGCCCAGTCCAATCCCACATCCTTGCGGTATCTCGACTCACCCCGCATACCACCGCGATATCACTAATCGTCAGGAGACGTCGCCGCGGCGGCTTACGGCGGTCAGGATTCGGTGCCACACCGCCACGCTAACCCACGAAGGCTAGTAACGCCAAGCGGTGCACTCACCGCGCGGTAGGCTCGTCTACAGCCTCAAAACCGTAGCGGCGCAAGAGGTTATCGAGTACTTCCGGGTATGAAAGGGTGGCATACTCAGGTGTCAGCGTCACCTTCAGGTACCCGCCGTCCCGGTGCTCGACGTGCTCGACGCTGTGGGGGAGCGGTCCTTGAGGTCGAACTCCCATGCGGTGACCTCGTCCAGTACTTGCTGGTGCACGCGTTTCGCATCAGCCCACACTCGCGTGGTCTGGGCGGCGTGTGCCTGGCGGGTGGCGGATCGGATGGACTGGGGGAGTGGAGGTCATGAGGACTGGTCGCTTTCGCTTGCCGAATGATGATCATGGTGTCGGCGCAGGGCTCGACGGCGCCGTAGATGTAGTCCAAAGCCGCTGGCTGAACGCGACCTCGTCCAGGCCGCGGCCGATGCCGAAGGGCTCAGTCTGTCGGCGTGGATCCGCGATCACTCGCTCGCGGCGGCAAGGCGTGCCCGCCGGCGGCGGGGCGATCACTGAACCCCACTCGCTCACCTACTCCGTCGTCGCTGGCGGAATCATCGGCCTGTTCCTCGAGCCACGATTGCGGTAGAGCCCACGTTTCCCCATCGAGCACTGTCGTCATGGCCTCAGTCTTGCTGCGGGGTGTGACATTCATCGATTTGGCGAAGGGGGATGTCGGCCGCAGGAGTAGTATGCCGTTGACGGTATATCGCGTTCGCGATATACTTCCGGGGTGGGTCATGATGAGGTCTGGTCGATCGAGCTAAGCGACGAGGTCGATGTGTGGCTGCAAGGGCTTGCCCCCAAGCCTGCAGCACAGGCAATCCGTGCCCTTGATCTGCTCGCTGAACATGGTGCGGCCCTACGGATGCCGCACAGTCGTAAGCTCTCAGAAAAGTTGTGGGAGCTGAGGTTTCGTTGTGATCAGGTGAACCAGAGGATCACTTACACGATCGAACCAGAGAAGCGGATCATCACGCTCACCACATTCCGCAAACAGCGCAACAATGAACGTCGAGAAGTACAGCGAGCACGCAACGTTCTACGCCGACACCACGACCACCAAGGAGAGCAATCATGAGCGACTACCAGCAGCGCCGCACCGAGATTGTGGCCGACCTCAGCCCCGACGAGCGGGCGGTGTTCAACGAGGCCTATGCCGCAGCGGCTCTGGCGATGGAACTCGCCCAAACCGTCTACCACGCGCGGAAAACAGCGGGACTCACCCAGACCGAACTTGCCCGCCGCATGGGCACGACACAGTCAGCCATCGCCGCGATCGAATCGGGCGCGCGTACCCCCACTGTCGACCTCCTCGAACGACTCGCCCGCGCGTGCGGGCAGCGCCTCACCATCAGTATCGACGCCGCCTGATCACCATGACATCGAAGACTGTACGGAATTACCTCGATGCTGCTGCTCGCGTATCGGAGATGGACGATGCGGAGCTGGCCCGCTGGTATGCCGAAGCTGCCCGGGACTACACAACGCTGTCGCTGTGGGCCAGATTCGATCGCCAGGGAGAGACCACCGAAACCGCCTGGCGGATGCGACGTGAGTGGTGCGAGGCCGCCGCTGACCTGTTCGTCGCGATCGAACACAGAATCGCTGCCGACACGCGGATCACCGGAATAGGGCTCCTTGGCGAGGTGTACTGCCGCGACACTCCGTGACCCCCGGCCCGCCGTCGGATCACCAGGTGACAACACCCGCTCGCGCTCGCGCAGGGGCCACGTCAAACTCCGTGTGCTGGTTGGTCGGTCGTACGGTAGTCCCGGTCACTGTCAGGGCAGGTAGCCGGCGTCGGTGAGAGCGGCGTCAAGGACTTCCCGATACGGGTGACCGGTGATATCCGCGACCGATCGCAACAGCGCTGCAGTCGGCAACGCTCGTATCCCGCGATGGCGCCATGCGCTGATCGTCTGTGGCGAGGCATTCACCGTTCGTGCGAATGCTGCTTCCCGAACCCCGTACTTCTCGAGGTGTGCATCAATGATCGACATCAGCTGCGGCATGCATGTATTCTAGCCACAGAATGCAACTATCGGTAGTCATTCCTCCACTTACGGTAGATTCATTTATCAACTGTTAGTTGACATAATATTAGTTATCGGCGAAATCTGTTGCAGCGCAACGTTTTTCGTCACAGGTGTCAAAACTTCAGGGTATCCTGTTGATTGCCAGCCGAGTTGGCGAATTGTCGGTCTAGTTGGTGAAAGTTGCCAATGTAGTTGGCGCAGCGTTTGGTATGCCGCCAATCCACCTGTGTGTTCACCAGCCCACTTACCTTGTGAGAGCGCGCACGTCGACCAAGTGTGACCGATCGGGGGCCCGCGGCGTCCACCCACGCCCGGCGACTTCCGCGTGTCCTCCGGCCACGCGCTCCGACCAGCCCTGCACCTCGTACTCGCTTCGCTCGCAGCAGAACTGGTCTCCGGCACGCCGGACTCTTCGGGGTGGACACCCCACCCTCGACCGGTCCCCACGTCTCCGACGTCCGCCACCCCGGCAGGCCCAACCAACGGAGGCAACCATGACCGAGTACCGCATTCCCGACCACCTCGCCGCCGAACTGATCGACCTCGTCGAGGCCGCCGACGTGAACGCCGCTGAACGCACCGCCGCCGACTACGCCGGCAACAACCAGCGGGTCAACGAACTCGACGAACGCGAAGACGACATCTTCGCCGGCATCGCCGACACTGCCCGCTCGATCGCCACACACCTCAGAACCCAGCACTAGACACCACCCCGATCGCCGGCACCCAGTCACCCGCGGTGCCGGCGATCCGGCGTCCCTCCCGGACGAGGTGTGTACGTCAATGCGGCGTCTCAACGAGATGGAGCGCCTACCGGCGCACAGATAACAGCTCCTTTGGCCAGGTGCCTACTCACCTTTACTTGTCTCACACGTCCTCTCAGTG
>NZ_JCAMPF010000002.1:0-267193 GCF_059511865.1 Gordonia sp. YC-XJ4 | reverse complement strand
ATGGCGTCGGGGAGCTTGGGCACCGCCCGCATTTCAACGAACCCCTCGGGAGTGTTCCAGCTGTAGTGCCAGTCGTTGGAGGAGTCGATCGAGTCCCAGTGGTCTTGGAACGCGTCACGGGTGTCTGGTTTGGTGACATCGACGGTCCCGAAGTGGACGCGGGCGACGTTGGGCAACGCGATTCCGCTGGGGGAGAGTTCGTTTTGCCATTCGATCACCTCGGTGATGACCGCGTTCTTCGCAGATCCGAACTTTGACTGGGTGACGTTGCGGAACCGGGTCAGCGCCGTTCGGCGAAGCGCTTCGGGGTCGTCGCTGGCGACGAGGGTGATGTCGAGTTCCGTGGTGGCGCCATGGTGCCATTCGAAGAGTGCGCGAGCTTGGGGCCACAGTGTTTGAACGGCGCTGTCGAAGCCGTCTTCGATGCTGTCGATCTTGCGGGGATCGTCGAACGACAGGGTGCCGAAGGTGGCGTGGACTGCCCGCGGCAGGGGTGCGTCGCTGTCGATCCATTCGGTGACCTCAACGATGATGGGGTCTTTGCCGGGTCGGGCGACGAGCCATTTCATGTCGTCGCCGAGTCTGCGCTGGATTCGTTTGCGTTCGGCGTTGAGATCGGTGGCGTCGACGCTGGCGATTTCGACGAGCGATGCGGTCGGGTTCCAGTCGAACAACCACTCGCCGGGCGTCGGGATCGCACGCTCGAAGTGTCGTTCCACACTGTCCCGCATGACTGGATCGGTGAGATCTTTATTGGCGCAGCGGATTCGGATGCGGGTGGGGTAGTTGGCTGCGCCGCCCTCCGCAGTGGGGGCCTGCTGCCAGTCCTCGACGTCGACAGCCCATCCCTGCACGCCGGCGCCGGTGAGCTTGAAGATCTGCTGGATCAGCGCGGCGATCCGCCGGGTGTAGGTCTTCTGGGACAGTCGGGGATCGTCAGCGGGCACCGCCGTGGCGGTGACGTTCGCGCCGTTCCATTCGAAAAGCCACTCGCCGCCCTGCCCCTGGAGCGGGTGGGGCAGGTTCTCAATGTCTGCCTCGAGTGGCCCCCGCAGCAACGGTGTGGTTGCGGCGGGAGCCGAGGCCGACACGGTCAGGGTGAATTGCGTGGGCCGTGAGCCGCTGCCCCATTTCACCTTTCGGATGTAGGTGGCGGGATTTGTCGGGTTCGATGGCGGGCCGGCAGGGAGTTTCGCCTGTGGTGCGACGGCCTCGAAAATCCGAGTCATCGTTTTGCGCCGCCGACGCTGAACATGGTTGGCGCGCAGCGCAGTCGCGAACACCCAGGCCGCGACGACGATGATGAGGTAGCCGAGCGGGACGATGCCGAACCGACCCAGGACGGCGACTGCCGCCACCATGATCCAGTTGAGGATGGTGGGAGTGATTGGCCCGACAAGCCGTTGACGGTCGGTGGCGAAGGTGAGGGTCAGCCAGTCTTTGACCAACTGTTTGCTGCCAGTAGCGACAGCGTGCTTGGCGCGGTCGGCGGTAGGCGAGGAACTACGACGACGAGTTGAGGTGGCCATGCCGAAAATTGCTCCCAGGTTGTACGGCTCCGATGCAGTGGAGCCTATCTCCCGGGTTTCCCGGAGCTCCGTTCGTCGTTGTTCGTTCAGAGCGGGCCTGGCCTTGACGGTCCCGGATGGTCGGCGTGGCGTGGGGACCGGATTACTGGTGGGATTCAGTCGTGTCACGACACGACTGAGGCCCCGCGCCGACCGGAGAGGATCGGATGCGGGGCCTCATGCGCAAGGTGGTGTGCGCAGATGTCAGAACGGTGGTTCCTCGGCAGCACCGTTCGCGGTGGCGCCGGCCGGTCCGGAGCCCCACGGGTCGGCCTGGGGGGCCGACGAACCCCACGGATCTTCGGGGGCGGACTGCGCTGATCCGCCGCCGCGGCTTGCGCCGCCACCGGAACCGAAGTTTCCGCTGCCGGACGAACCGAAGTTTCCGCCGCCGCCGGACGATCCGCCACGCGAGGCGCGGTTGACCGATGCGGTAGCGAATTTCAGCGAGGGACCGATCTCTTCGACATCGAGCTCCACAACCGTGCGCTTCTCACCCTCGCGGGTTTCGTAGGAACGCTGCTTGAGGCGACCCTGCACGATGACGCGGGTGCCCTTGGTCAGGCTCTCGGTCACGTTCTCCGCGGCGTCACGCCAGATACTGCACCGTAGGAACAGTGCCTCGCCGTCTTTCCATTCATTGGACTGACGATCGAAGGTGCGCGGAGTGGAGGCCACCGTGAAGCTGGCGACCGCGGCACCCGAGGGGGTGAATCGCAGTTCGGGGTCGGCCGTCAGGTTGCCGATGACGGTGATGGTGGTTTCGCCGGCCATTGTGTTTCCTACTTTCTTGTGAGGCGCCGCGTCAGGATGCGGCTGGGGTGGTGCGGGCTTCGGCTTGTGCCGCCGCCCGGAACCGGGCGGGGTCGGTCATCCACGTCGATACGGTATCGGCGAGGTTTTCGGTGGCGATGTGATCGATCTGGTCGACGTTGAATGTCCGTCGCAGCATCGGCATTACCTGTTGTGGTTGCAGGTCCGCTACTTCCAGTAGTGGTTGCAGAACATTGATGTTGCGTTCGCGGACCGACATCACCGGGGTGGCGGCAGAGGCGGTGGTGAAGTCCGGGGTTGCCGGCGGCGTTACGGTGCGGTTGGCAGGTGTGGCTGCCGGCTGGCCGTCGCGGGCGTTGGCGGACGTGCGGTGATCTGCTTTACCTGCGTCCTCGGCACCCGCACCACCAGCAGCGCGGTGGGGACCGGACGCGGTGTCGGTGGGCGGGTTCTGACGTGCGGCTTCCCGCTGACCACGTCCGGAGGCATCCGACACCGGGGTGGGGGCGCTCACCGCATCGAAATGCGCCGCAGTGTCGCTCATCATGGCGTCGCCGACGCCGACGGCAACGGTGCGGATCTCGTCGAGCCAGTCGCGTTTGGCTTTCGCGTCATCCCAGACCTGGCGGGTCATCGGCACGTCGCGGGTAGCTGCCTGCGCAACGAGTTTGCCAGCGACCATCGACGAACCGTCGACGCGGTTGGCGCGTAGCCCGGTCAGGTGTTGCTGCACGTCGTCAGCGACGGCCTGCAGTGCCGACGCGAGTTTCGTTGCTCCACTGCTGATCTGCTGCTGGGTGAGCAGGACCGGCGCGCGACCCTCAGCCTCGGCGTTGGCCGCTTCGGCGTAGTTCATGCCTTCGAGGACGGTCAGCGCGGTGGAGCGGGTCGCGACGAACCCGGACATGGCGTACGAGCCGGGGTTGACCCGTCCATCACTGTTGTACGGCTCCCACCGCTTACCTTCGGCCGACCGGGCGTTGCGCTGACTCGGACGGCGAACGCCCGGTTCGTTGCTGGGTGTCAGGCGGGCGGCGACTGCGTCGGCGAGCTTGTTGATGTCGATCCCGCCGGGAGTGGACATCCCGGTCAGCTCTCGCCATTGAGCACGGGGCACCGCAGCACCACCAGGGGCGCCGTCGGGGCGGGTGATCCGCACCCACTCGGGCGGAGGTGTCTTACCGATTCGGTTGCTGCGAAACGATGGCCAGGCCAGAGGATCTGATTGCACCTCCGGGGAGATGAGCGTCGATGCCGGATTGTCGGCGAGGCCGACCACACCGAGGACCTTGCTGATGTTCTGCCGGGAAGTGCCCTGTGAGGCGTCAGTGCTGTTTCCTTCGTCGTCGAAACCCCGCAGCGTGAGGATGGGTGTGTCATAGGGGATCACGTCGCCGCTGAGGTTCTTGTACTTGCGGCGGTATTCGATACCGATGTACAGCGCGGCGTCGTGGTCCATCGCCCATCGCAGCGCCTGCTCGATCGGCCCGCCGGCCTGGGTGGAGCAGTTGATCGGCCGGGTCAGCGTCGTCCCTTCGACCGGGACTGACGTGGGATCAAACTCGACGTAGAGGCCGTCACCGCGTTCCGCGGGATTGAGGGCGCGCACCTTGATGTGGGTGTACTCCTGAACAAACACCTCGGGATAGACGCGCACGGTTTCGACATTGTCACCGACCTGAATACCGATAGCGACCTTCGAGGGTGACTTCGTGTAGGCGACGTAGCTGCCGGACTGGGGCTTGCGTTCGAAAACGCCTGCCGGGGTGCTGGTGTCAGTCATCGGACTCTCCTACGGGTAGCTCATGGGCTTCGATGCACTGAGCTTGTCATCCGCCTACGACAGGTGCGGCACTCTGCGGATTGCCGCAGGTCACCCACCTGAAACACCGGTTCTAGGGTGAAGCTGTGAACGGTCAAGAACTGCTCGACGCAGGAACGCACAGGTTGTGCGGGTGTCGTCAAACGCTGATTCTGGCGTCACAGCAGATGTGCCGCCAGTGCGCTTCTCAAGCTGCAGTGCAGGCGAATAACGTCACCGAGCACGAGTCGCATGTTCCGCAGCCCGCCGCGTCAGCCGCACGTCACGGGCGGGGTCCACATACCGCTGATGCGGTGATCGACGAGAAGAAACTCGGTAGCTTCGCTGAGATGCCGGCCAGGTCGTTGTGGTTGGTGGTGCCTGGTATCCCACAAACGCAAGGCTCAATGAAGGCTGTCGCTGCGGGAGTGATGAAGCGTCACAAGGGCTCTCAGCTGGTGGAATGGCGGACGTCGATCCATCGCGCCCTGGTACGGGCCCACGGCCTCGATTTCGTCGCCGCGGACTGTCCGGTGCGGTTGCACGTGTGCTTCACCCTCCCCGGCCCGCCATCCGGGATCGCGGTCTCCCACACGAGGAAAGCGAACCCCGACGATCCCGGACGCCCCCGGGTCATACCGTCGACGCGCCCCGACCTGGACAAGCTCGAGCGCGCCGTCGGAGACGCGCTCAGCCCGCTGGGCGACCGCGTCAAGGCCTACACAGAAGACGGCAGGATCGCCGAACTGTTAGCGGCGCGGTCGTATCCGGCTCCCGAGCACGTCCATCCATGGGCGCTGCCGGTTCCAGGCGCGGTGATTCGTGTGTGCCCGGCCGATACCGATGCGCCGTTCCCGGCGTTGACGCTGCAGGATCCGGGCCCGCCGTCGGCGGACCTGCAGACGCTGATTGAGCGTGCTGTGACCACAGACAGTGCCCCTGAGCGGAAACTTGGTAACTAAGGTGACCGCCATGCCTTCTGCCACCTCCATTGGCCCGGCCGCCGAACGAGTTGTCCTCGGCGCGCTGCTCGCAGGTGACGACACCGACTATCTGCAGGACGCGGCGAGCACGTTAGCGCCCAACGCCTTTCAGTTTCGGCCGCACCAGACCGTGTTCACCGCGGTGTGCGACCTGTTTCTGGACGGAGTGCCAGTCGGGCTCGAGTCAGTTCGGCAGCGGATGGCCGAGCGCGGGACGATCGCCGATATCGGCGGCTACCCGGGACTGACCGACCTGACTCTCGCCGTACTCACTGAACCGCCTCGAGCGGCACGCCAATATCTTGCCGAGCTCGCCGACGCCTACCAGTCGTCGACCGTCGCGTCGCAACTGCGTACGATCGCCGATCAGATGGGGAGCACCCTCACTTTCGATGAGGCCCGCACCAAGACAACTGATTTGATGGCCACCCCATCGATGCTGTCGGCGACCGTTCCCAGTATCAGCGAGGTCATCGAAGAGTTCAGCCGCGACCTCGAGGACCGGATCAACAATCCGGGCGCAGTGCGCGGCGTCCCGTCCGGGTGGCACGATCTGGACGGAACAGGACCGTCAGGCAAGAGGTATGTCGGCGGCTTCCGAGCTCCGTGGCTCATCTATGTTGCGGCCCGCCCAAGTGTCGGCAAAACTGTTGCACTCCTGGACTTTATCCGCGCAGCGTGCAAGGCAGGCCACGGGGTGCACTTCGCATCGATGGAGATGAGTCGCGGTGAGATCATGGGTCGGTTGATCTCCGCGACTGCACTGGTCCGGCTCGATTGGCTCATGACTCATTCCCACGAACTCGCCGCCCACGAACTCGAGCGGATTGAGAATGCATACAGTGTGATCGACAGTTGGCATCTCGTCATCGACGACTTGTCCACCGACGTTCCCGCGATGCGTCGCGCCGCAGCGGCCAGCCGCGCCAAGTTCCGGGCAAGCGGCGCCGACCTCGGGCTGATCGCCCAAGATTACGTTCAGCTGATTCAAGATCCACCGGGAGCGGCAAGTACTTCTGACCAGCAACGTGTTTCAGCGAACTCGATCAGGCTGAAATTGCTCGCCAAGGAGATGTTCGTCCCAGTGGTGGCGGCCGCGCAGTTCGGCCGCGACGCCGCCACACAGGACCGGCCGCCACGGCTCGACGACCTGAAGTCGTCGGGGCAACTCGAACAGGACGCAGACCTGGTTATCGGGTTACATCGGCCCTACGCCACCGACGCCGCCGGGGCAACAGACAAGGGGCTCAGCGACATTGACATGACCGCATACATTCTCAAGCATAGAGCGGGGCAGGCCGGCGGCCAGCTAACTCGCGACTTCGAAGGCCGGCTGGGGCGCACCGCCGAGCCGCAACGCAGAGTGGATCGTTCACGAGTGACAGACGAGAACGCCCCGCCACCACCACCCAGTGGCGAGGATGGCGCGCCTTCCTCGCCCGATCAAGCACTGCTACCAGACGCTCCGCCACCGGTCTGGGAGTCGTGACAAACGGAGGCTACTCGGACAGGCGGCCGGCCTTCTGATAAGCCACAAGTTTCGCGGCCTGGGCACGCCACACCGTGTCAAGTGTGGTGATCGCATCTGCGGTCACCGCTCCCGGGAACGTCAGCGACACCGACAGCAGGTACGCGTTGCTGCGGCCCACGGCCAGCAGAGTTGTCGCTGACGTCTCCGCGTTCGCAACCTGAGGGGTCACCGACTGTGCAACCAAACGGGCGTCCGACAGTCGATAGGTCGACGGCTGAATACCGATGCGCCGCAGATCGACTGACAGTGGCGTCTGCCCCTCCTGGGTGACGACGGCGTGGGAGCATTCCGAAAGCCACGTGTCGATGACCGCTCCCAGATCGAGATCGTTACGGGCAATCATGCTGTCAGCTTTCGCCTGGGACGCCAGATGTGAGAAACGGCGGCCGGCCCACTGCTGCCCCTGCAGCGACAGCCGCTGAACGCGTTGCTGGGCGTCGCCGCCCGGAAGGCACCGATCCGGGGTTGCCTTCGCTGACTTCATCGGGGCTGCCGGCGCGGGCCGCTGCTCGAGTGTCTGCTCTGTCCACCCAGTCCAGGTTGTCGCCGGAAGGTCGGCGTTGCCGACGACGACCGGTGTCAACGCGTTCGCTGTATCGCTCGGCTCGTCGTCGTGTGAGGGCCACGCGATGTAGGCAATCATCACGACAACGGCGATGGCTAGGCATGCTCCCACTGCGATGGTGCCGCGGCGCCGCCCGTCACCCATCCTGTCGCCGATACGGCCGGCCATGTCGGCGAGGCGAAACCACAGCTCACGCAGCCCGCTTGGGATACGGCGCGCCGCATCGGAGAGACGGAACCAGATGTCGCGCAGGAACATGGCGCAATACCTCTCGGCTGGTCGGACTGGATGTGCCACAGCATCGCACACGGGTTTCCGAGAGCCGGGCTACCGGAAATGGCGTCCTCATACTGGAACAGCACACTTGATCTCGGTGGGAAGGATGCACATGGCCAAGACCGTTCTGGCTATCGACATTGGCTCGTCGACGATCACCGCCGCCGTTGCGAGCGGAGCCAGCGAGGACCCGCTCGCGTTGACGGCTGGGGAGTCCGATGGCTGGCCGGCGGTGGTGTACGCCGCGGCCAACGGTGCGCTGGTGACCGACCCGACGAGGGCGGCAACGAAGATCACCCGCTTCACCCGCCTGCTCGGCAGGGAAGCGCAGGTCATAGCCGGCTCGCCCCGGCACGCCGATTCGTTGGTGACTTCAGCGTTGAGCCCTGTCCTGGCGGCGGCCGCGAACACCTTCGGCGGTGATCCCGAGGTGGTCGTGGCGACGTTCCCGTCGACGTGGCCGCAGCGGGTAGTGGATGCCTTCCGGCATGCGGTGTCGGCGGCGGCCCAGGCGTCGGAGGTGGTGATGGTGCCGTGGTCGGAGGCGATCGCCGCGCAAACCTATCCGCCCGACCCGTATGTGGCGTGTCCGGTCACCTCGCTGGACTTCGGCGCGCGGTCGGCGTCGGTGACGATGGTCGACGTCGACGAACGGGGCAACTCGAAGGTGTTGTACTCGATCACGAATCCGACCGGCGGGTTTGTGGGAGCGGCGCGCGCTGTCATCACGGTGGTTGCCGACCGGATGGGTATCGACGTCGGTGCTTGTGAAGAACATTGGTGGGAGACAGCCGCTTCGGCGTTGGCCAGTAGCCGGTTGAAGGCTGCGGAGGAGTCGGTGGTTGTGGAGTTCCCTGACCCGATCGGCCCGGTGAGTCTGGCCTACGCTGATGTGACGGAACTGTTCGTAGAGCATCTCGGCGGTTTCGACGATGCCGTGGGAGTCTTACACGGGCTGCTCAATCGTGCTCCCGTCACCCGCCGGTGGACCTTGGAGAACAATCCGTTGGCCGCCCGCCCCATTGTGGAGCTGACCGGCGGGTTCGCCCAGGACGTTGCCGTTCAGATCGCTGTCCGCAACTTCACGACGGTCACACCGACGGTGGTGCAGTTGCCGGCGCATGCTGCGGCGTGGGGTGCGGCGCGGCTCGTGTATGAGCGGTCCAGGCGGCGGCTGCCGGCGGCCGCGGTATGACCGGGGGAAGGGCGACGGCCGAGCTCATTCAGGCTGCCCACACTGTTGTCATCGAGGTTCCGCGGATGCGAACGTCGGCGTTGATCCGCGCGGCCTGCGACCACTACAACAGCCGGAATCCGGAGAAACGGCCGGTAGATCCGGAGTCGATTGCCGCCTCCCCAGAGTTCGTCGGACGAATAATGGTGAACTACCTAAGGCACTCGACAACGCGATATGACCGTAACCGCAATGCATTACGGACTTTGACGACCTCGCCCGCTGTCCGCAATCACGTCGGGGGAATCCTCAAAGCACGAACACTCGCAGCAATCGCCGCTGCCTATCCGCAGCTGGCAGAGGAGGCACGGCGCCAAGCCCAACGCGCCGATCATGAAAGTCGTCAGCGATGACGTCGGCTACGGATTTGCCTAGACCACAGGATGTCTCGCCGGGCCTGGTGTACGGCACACTGCCGCAGTCACCGCGGGAAGTTGTTGAGACTGCATGCACTACCTCACCACCCCAAGGGAGTTCGCATGTATCTCGGTTCCACTACCCTGACCCTGGTCATCGCGGCCCTCGCCGTGTTCAGCGTTGTGCGTCTGGTCCTCGCCGCGATTCAGCACGATTCGTCATCGTGGGAGGACGGGTACGAACCGTCCAGCCCGCATCCGGATGCGGCTGCTCATCGGGTTCGGCAGACGCCACGCCACCAGTCGACCGGCCGAGCGCGTCGGAATCGTCTGGCGCAGCGCAATTCAGCTGCCGCGTAGCACCGTATCGCTGCCCGCCGCGTGAGCACGGCCAGCGCCGCCGCATTCGGCCACAGCCGGGCGATGGTCAAGTCCCTGGAGACTGGACGGCACGGTCCTTTGGCACGGCAGGTATTGTGCAGCAACGTGTCTGGCGTCTGCGCGCCGGGAACCGCAACTTCAGGCCTGCACGCTACGTTCCCGGCCGTCACACCGAGTTCACAGTGAGTGGTGGTCGGTATGCCTGACGCAATCCCACCTTCGACCACCGCCTCCGACGACGACGACTTCGGGGGCTTCCCCGTCGCAAGCTCCGCGACGTCGTCGACATTGCACCTGCCGGGTCCGTCCGCGCCGATGCCGCAGGCCTACAGCACCCCCGCGGCGCCGTCGGCCGTCTGGGTGGACGTCGAGGACGATCAGCCCTCAGGAGGTGACCGCACTGTTGTTCGGTGGCGGGCGATCGCCACAGTCGCAGTTATTGCGGCGGCTGTCCTGATGGTCGGGTTCGCGGTGACAGCGCTCACATCGCGGACGCCGGCACCCCCGGCGGTCCGTTCTGCGGCGGTGGCAACGTCCACGACGACAACCGGTGTCACTCGCACTGCAACAGTGACCGACACGCGCACCAAGCAGGTGGTGGAGACGGCGACAGCAACGTCCACGGCCACGTCGACGAGTGTCGTCACCTCGACGGTAACCGATACCGCCACGGTCACTTCGACCGCCGTGGCCACTCAAACCGCCACCGTGACAGCCACAGTCACAACAACGGCCACTGCCACCATCAACTAGCTTTCAGGAGGCTGCTGCGGCCCGCTTGCGTGGTGCTCGGCTGGATGATCGTGTGGTTGCCCGCTTGGCTTCCGCCCGAGAGCCCGACGCCGTCGTGCGGGGCGTCTTCTTACCGCTGCTCTGACTACCGGTTTTCGAGGCGGACATCGCACCGTCACGGTTTCGTGTGCTCTTGGTAGCGGCCTTCCTCGCGGTCGTGGCCGCCGCAGTGTTCTTGACTGCACCCGCGCGGGCAGTGGATGTTTCGCGTGGAGGTGCCTGGCGGCCAACCCGTGTCGCTGTCCGCGTCGACGGCGTGGCGGTACCGGTGGATGAGCCCTTCTTGGTGCGCGAGGTGGCCGGCACGCTCGAGGTCGCGGCGCGCGACTGGGTGACGAGACCACCTCGGCGCACGGTCGGTCCGGTTTTCGCAAGTTTCTGCTTACCTGCGATGACCTGCTTGAACTGCGCTGCGGGACGAAACGTGGGGACGTTTCGCGCTCGCACTTTCACCGGCTCACCGGTGCCGGGGTTGCGGGCGAGGCGCGGCGCGCGGCGTCGGCGCTCGAAGACTCCGAAACCCACGATCGTCACGGACTCGCCCTTATGGACCGACCGCACGACGATGTCGATGATCGCGTCGACGGCGGCTGCCGAATCCTGCTGTGGCAGAGAGGTCTCCTGCTGGACGGCAGCGACGAGCTCAGCCTTGTTCATTGGTGCCTCCGCAAACTGTTGTGGCGCATAGGGGTTGTGCCCTTGATGACGTCCCGAGCGTAGTGGGAGCCGACCGCCGACGGCAACGCTGGCCGTTCTCACGCCACCGGCGTCCGGGCATCGGGGCGGACCCGGTGCCGGATTCGCCCCGAAGTCGGGGTACTCCGCAACCGCAGTGTGCCAACGGGTTTCGCCGGTAGTGCCGCACTGTCGCCGCCACCGTTGCCAGGGTGGAGCAATCGAAGTCTCCGCTACCGACGACAAGGGGAACCCTCTGTGTCTGCCATCCGCCAGGTCATCGACGCTGTCACCGCGCTGCGTGACCTCACCGACGCCGACTGCGACTCCGGCACACCCTCCGCAGCGCAGCTCGCGGCGCTCGCCGAGTTTCCCGGGTGGGGACCGGTCGCCCCGCTACTGGACCCGCACCCGCCGGCCGAGCTACGCGGGCACGCAGCCGACCTCCGGGCAGCCAGCGACGGCCTCAACCTGGACCCTGCCCTTGATGTGGTCGACACCAGCTTCTATACGCCGCCGCGGCTGGCAGAACTCATGTGGGGCATGTTGGTCGACGCCGGATTCGACGGCGGGCGGGTTCTCGACCTCGGGTGTGGCAGCGGACGGTTCCGTGCGGCAGCCCCCGACGGTCTACCGATCCGTTACACCGGCGTCGACCGGGACCCGATCTCCACGCGGATCGCTGAACTCCTTTATCCGACAGCCCAGATCATCACCGGCAACGCGTTGCGCGTCCGCATCGGCAGTGGCTATGACGCGGTCATCGGGAACGTACCGTTCTCCGCCTCACACGAATACACCGACGTCTTCGGGCGCGTACCGCTGCACCTGGCCATCGCACTCTACGGTGTGCGCGCTCTGCGCCCCGGCGGGTATGCGGTGCTGATCACCTCCCGCTACCTTCTCGACAGTTCGCCCGCCGACGCTGCCAAGCTCGGCGAGTTCGCTGACCTTGTGGCCGCGATCCGCCTGCCATCGGGAACCTTCCCCGGCACCGACACGTGCGCCGACGTGCTGATCCTGCGCGCCCACGACAGCGGCGACACCACCAACCGGTGGCATCACACCGACGTCGACCTCCCCATCGCCGCCGGTGACGGCCAGCCGCCGGTAACCGTGAACCGCTACTGGGGGCAGCACCCGCAGCTGGTCGCAGGCACCATGGAGGGGACCGGATTCACGCGGTCACCGCTGCGAGTTGTTGCGCGCAACGGACGGTCCGCGGCGATCGAGCGGGCGTTCGCCGCCGCCCGCGCCGCGCTCCGTGCCGCGACGTCCCCGGAGTCTGGCAACGACTCCTCGACGGCTGTTGCCGGCGCCGGCGACTATCAGGAAGGGTCGTTTCATCTGATCGATGGGGTACCGCACCGGGTGACCGGCGGGCGGCCGACACCTCTGGCGCGCCCCACCAAGGAGCTTGTCGCGTTGATCGAGTTCCGCGACGCCGCGGTCGCACTGTATGACGCCGAAGCTGACTGGGATGCCGCCGACGCCGCTGTCGAACCCATTCGGTCGCGATGCGCCGACCTTTACCACGCCTACGTCGCCCGTTTCGGCCCGCTCAATCGCGGGCATCTGGTCGCCTCCCGCGCGGTCGACCCCGACACCGGTGAACCCAAACTGTCGTGGCGAACCCCAGCGATGGGGGGCTTCCGCAGAGATCCCGACTTCGTGCGGATGCGTGCGCTGGAGGTCTACGACCCCGACACTGGTGACGCGTCCCCGGCTCCAATGCTGCTGCGGCGGGTCAACCGGCGCCCCGCCCCGGTCACTCATGCCAGCGGCCCCGACGAAGCGTTGGGCATCGCGATGGCGGAGACCTGCGGCTCGCAACCTGCAACGGTCGACCTGTCGCGCGTCGCGGCGTTACTCGGACTGGGCAGCGACGCCGACGCGCTGGCCGCTCTGGGAGATCGGGTGTTCCGTGACCCGGACTTGGGTGGGGCGATTGTCGCCGCCCGCGACTACCTGTGCGGTGATGTGCGCGCCAAGTTGGTGGCCGCGCAGGTTGCTGCCGCCGGCGACCCAGATTACGAACGCAACGTCACCGCCTTGCAGGCCGTGACACCGGACTGGTTGCAGCCCCACGAGATCGGTATCGACCTGGGCAGCCCACTACTGACCGAGGACGACGTAGAGGCCTTCGCCACCGAAGTGCTGGGCGCGTCCTGGGCGCGGGTCCAGTATGAGCCGCTGACGTCGAAGTGGTCGGTCGACGGATCGATGTCGGCGGCCGCGACCGCTTTCCGGACTGGCCGGTTGACCGGGCTGGAACTGTTGAAGTGTGGGCTGAACGCGAAAGTCCCGGTGATCTACGACGAGCGTTTCGATGCGACCACCGGTAAGACGCAGAGGGTGCGAAATCGCGCGGAGACCGAAGCTGCGGTCGTGACGATCGGGCTACTGGCCGACCGATTCTCGACGTGGGTGTGGGAGGACGCGCACCGATCGCGACGGTTGACCTCCGACTACAACCGCCGTTTCAACACCTTTGTGCCCCGCCAGCCTGACGGCGCGCACCTCGAGTTCCCCGGCCTTTCCGACGCGGTCACGTTGTGGCCGTGGCAGCGGGATTGGGTGGATCACGCGGTGACGTTGCCGGCCGCTCAGAACTGCAGCGAGATGGGGTTGGGGAAGTCGCTGGCTGCGATCTCGTTGATGATGACGCTCAAGTCGCGGGGGTTGGTGAACAAGCCGGCGCTGGCGGTGCCCCGGCACCTGATTGAGCAGATCACGGCCGAAGCTGTGCGGGCGTACCCGTCGGCGCGCATTCTGATGGTGTCTCCTGACGATTTGGCTGGTGATGCGCGCCGGTTGTTCGTCGCCCGCTGCGCCTCGATCGACTGGGATGCCATCATCATGACCCATGAAGGGCTCACGTCGCTGCCGATGCCGCCGGAGGTGGAGACCGAGTGGGTGGCTGAGGAACTGAGCGTCGCCCGCGACTTTCTCCGTGAGGGCGGGTATAACTCGAAGAGCACCGCGCGAATGGTTCGTACATTGGAATCCCGTCTCGCCGAGGCTCGGTCCCGCGCGAACGACGCTAATGCGTTGTCGTTCACGTTGACTGGGATTGATCACTTGTCGATCGATGAAGTTGACCGCTATCGGCGCCTTCCGGTGCATACCACCAGTGACGGTTTCAGTCTCGGTTCGTCCACGCGTGCAACCGATTTGTATTTGAAGTTGTGGTGGCTTCGCCAGCGCAACCCCAACCGTCCCACGTTCGCCGGTTACACAGGGACAGCCTTCGTAAATAGTATGGTTGAATCATTTGTCGCATTCAAATACTGTGCGCCCCAGCACCTTACCGACCTCGGTGTGGAGCACTTCGATGCGTTCGCTGCGATGTTCATTCGCTACGATACGCTCATCGAGGTATCCCCGGACGGAAGTACCCTACGCTCCAAACGACGTCCGGCGATCGTCGCCAACGCGCCGGAACTGCGCCGGGCGCTGGCGTCGTTCATGTTCTTCAAAACCGCTGACCAAGCGGGCATTCCACGCCCCACCCCGGTGTATGAGACGGTCAGCGCACCACCCACCGCCCCGGTCCGCAAGTACATGGAGTCACTGGTCGACATCGCTGAGGGATTCCGGCGGAACGGGTACAACAACGAGAAGGGCGCCGACAATATCCTGACGTTGATCACCGGCGGCCGGATGGCCGCACTGTCAGGATCGCTCGTCGGCCTCAAGGATCCCGAAAACGCGGTCACCAAACTAGTTTTGGCGGCCGACCGCATCGCCCGGATCTATCACGACACCCGCACCGTCACCTATCCCGGATCGTCGCGGCCCGGCGCCTTCCAACTCGTGTTCTGCGACCTCGGCACTCCCAAGCCCACCGACACACAGGTTTACGGTCAGCTACGAAACCTGTTGATCGAACGTGGAGTACCGACCAACGAGGTACGATTTGCGCACGACGCCGCGTCCACCAAGGCACGTGAGGCGTTGTTCGCCGGCTGCCGCGACGGCTCAGTTGCAGTCATGCTAGCCAGCTCATCGTTGGCGGGCGTCGGTGCCAACGTCCAGCAAAGGCTTTGTGCCCTACACCATCTCGACGTACCATGGTGTGCGGCGACCTGGGCGCAACGCAACGCGCGCGCCGTCCGATTCGGCAACCACCACCGCGACATCGGTGACGGCACGGTACAAATCACCACCTACTGCACCGAAAACACTTTCGACGCATTCGTTGCGACAGCAGCAGAACGTAAAGCCCGACAGTTCGCCCAGCTCTACGACGGCACATTCACCGGACGAGAAATCTCCGACATCGGTGGCGACGACACGGCTATCACACTGGCCGAGGTCAAAGTCGCCGCCAGCGGATCGCCGCTACTGCGTCAACAGCACGACGTGTCGACGCGCCTTCGCAGTCTGCACGTGCAACGCTCGACCACGATGCAAACCGCGCAGCTCACCCGAGAACGCGCCCGCCGGCTCGCCGAAACCGCGAACCGACTGCGCACCACCAGCCGCGGCCTGACGATCCTCACCGATCACATCAGCCGAGTGCGTGTCACCGAAACCCAGTTCGGCGAGTTCATGTCCGACTCGCTGCGCCGCCGCGTCCTCACCGTCCCACTCGACGACAGGACAGTGTTGAGGCTGGTCCGAAAGTCGCCGACCGCCGCTGATTTCACCGCCAGCGTCGTCTCCCACAACCACGGCACCACCGTCGAAGTGCACTCGTTTGCCCTGCCCACCAAGCTGCTGACACGTTCATCGGCCGTACGGGCACGCACAGCTGCCAAGGTGTTCCGGGCGTGGGTTCGTAGCATCCCCGACGCGCTCACCGACCTCACCAGCCGGATCGCGGAACTCGACGCCGACGCCGACGCCGCCCGCCAGGCCGCCGACTCTGTGGTGTTCGAACGGCAGGACGAACTTGATCAGCTGGCCACCGAGCTGGCCATCATCAACGCCCAGATCGCCGAGGAAGCCGGCGACGACTACACCACCGCCGCGTAGCAGTTCCACAGTGCGGCGTGAGGGCAGGGGAGCGGAAACACCGCCGATACCCTGCCCTCATGACGCCCGAACGTGTGGAAGTCGCCGACCGCAAAGGTGAAGTGCTGGCCGCGCTCGCTGAGCTTCGGCAACACCTCACCGAACGCCGCGACCGCATCGACCGTGAACTACCGAAAGCGGAAAAGGCCAAGGAGGCCGCCGACAAGAAGGCCGAAGCATCACTCGACCAGTTCCGGTCCACCGGCCTCGGCCTGGCGATATCGATGCGCGCGATCGAAACAGCGAAGCTGTCCGGCGCGAATCCCCGCGAAGTGCGGCGACTGGTCGCCAAACACGTCACCGCCGAAGACCACTCCGCCGACGAATACCGTCGCCGCCGCGACGCGTGGGGCCCCAGGTCCGGCGACGGGCCGTGGCGGGCGTGCCCCGTCGGCGCCGATCCGGTGATCGCCGCCAACCTGATCCGGGAGGGCGTGCACGGCAGCTACCGCCACGATCCCGCCGTCACCGCGATCCGCGTACGCCTGTACCGCCTCATCCCCGGGCAACGGTTACGCACCACCGCCGTCGTACCCGCCTCCGACGCCCTCACCCTGACCGACGTGATCAGCCACATCGCCAGCGACCCGACCACATTCAGCCGAATCCAGCAGCGACTCCACCTGTCCGAGACACTTCTGCTGCCCCACCCGCCCGCCGGCCAGGACTAGCCTCACCACCATGTACGACCAGCACCTCAACCTCAGTGGCAGCGGCCAGTCGTGGCGGATGCTCAACCCACTGCGCAGCTCACCGAACGATCCGGCTGTCGCGGCGGCCGCCGCGATCGAGTCCAACGACCGGCTGCCGACCCGCACTGCCGGAGTCGGGGTGCTCACCGCGCTGCTGGTGGGTGCGTTGCTCTGTCTCCTCGCTGCACCGGCCGCCGCGATCGGACCTGCGATCGCCGCCGGAATCATCGCCGCCTTCATGTTTCACCGGCACTATCGCACTCGCGCCGACAGCGCCCGCCGTGACGCCCACAGCCTGGACAGCACCCTCGGCCCGCGCGTATGGAGTCGCGGATCGATCGCACACCGTCTCCTCGGGGAAGTAGTCGACGACGCTGCCGCCGCCGCGCACACCGTGTCCTCGTCGATGGCGTTGGCCAATGGCACCCTCGGTGACCCACCGATCGTGGCGGCCGAGCTACGTGAATCCTTGTGGGAGGCAGTGCAGATGGCGGCCGCGGCCGATAGCCGCTACCGCAAGTTGTCCGCCGCCGATGATGCCGCCGGCCGCTACAACGCGCACGAGTTGACCCAGGACGCGCGATCGGTGGCCGAAACGTCGTTGGAGGCTGACCTCAACGCGATTCGCCAGTATGTGTCGGCGTTCGAGGCACTCGCCGAACGTGTCACCGAGCTTGACGCGCGTACCGCCGCCACTGTCATCACACCCCAATTGCACAGTGCGGCCGCTGAACCGGCCCCGGCGGTCGATGTGTCCGCGTTGCAACGCCTCGCCGCGCACGTCCTCGCCGCAGAGGATCTGCAACAGCACGGTGGATACACCCCCGACACACTCGACCGGCCGCAATAGGCAGCCAGCCGACACACTTCGCACCCCGCGGGGCAGCAGCCCCTGGGGCCGCTGCGTGCTGTCGGCCGGCCGCTCGATCGGGCTCGCCGGAAAAGAGGGCTGGGTGTTCGAGTGGGCGTTGATACCCTGGCCTGCAGTCAATGATCACCTCCAGGCCGGGACCACGGCACTCACCCACAAGGAGCAGCATCGTGTGCCTTGATAGCGACGAAAAGGGTGGGCCGTGCCGCTGTCCGGCCGACAGTCGCGCGCGCGCCGAAGCCGCGGAGGCCGCCGCCGACGACGCCGACCGGGAAGTGATGCGGTTGCGGCGTCAGCTCGACGAGCTCCCGGACACGTTGGACACGTTGCTCACCGAACGCCCCGATCTGGCGGTCACGATCCGTAAACTCCACGCCGCCGGATTCGATATGACCGTGTCCGGGCGGCTTCGGGACTCACAGAACAAACCGATGCTGATAGTCGGAGATCGCCACCCCGACCGAGCACACACCACCACCCCCGACGCGGCTGGTGCTGATGGTGGTGGGGAGCCGACGGCCGCCAACCGGCCGGCGGTCAAACGTCCCACCCCCGCCGAGCGGTCGACGACGAGTTCGCGGCGGCCACGCCAGCAGCCGTCCGCCGCGGCCACACCGCGGCCGGCGACGCGCGCCAGCCGCTACCCGGACCCGAAAACGTACCGCCGCAACAGTCCTGAGCGGAAGCTCCAGGAGATGGTGGACCGCGAAGGCGGCACCTGGATGTTCATGGCGTTGTTCGACCTCAACGGCAACCCAGTGCCGGCCCGGCGAGTCGACACGCCGTGGGGGCTCAAGTGGGCGGTGTACGACAATCACGAACTGCGAGGTAAAGCCTCGAGGTGGGTTCAGATCGCTGGCGGTGACCACCGAACGCGGATCGCGAAACTCGAGGGGCAGGGCTACCGTTTGGGCCGGGTGCGGGTGAAAGCTCAGGCTGTCCCGGTCGGCGAGGGCGCGAACCGGAGTGCTGAAATCGTCCGCCTGGACAGCGGTTACGACCCGCACGCGCAGGTCGTCGCCACGTTCGACGAAGAGTTCTACGACTACTGAACTAACGGGTGCGGGTCCGGAGCTTGGTAGCTCCGGACCCGCACCCGTCGTCGTGGCGGCCGGTCACACTCCGGCCATCTCCCGCACCAAATCGAATGCGCGGGTGGTGAACTCGTCGCTGCGGCCGTCGAACTGGCGGCGGGCGCGGGTCTCGGCGCTGCGGGCGGGGCTGAACCACTGCTCGAATTCGGTGACGGCAGCAGCGGCCGACCATGCGGTCTGCGGGGCGTCCTGCTGCAGCGCCGACGTCCGGTACAGGCCGACGAGGTCTGCGCGCCGCTTCTCCCAACGGGTGAGGGCGGCCTTGCGGTCGGCGTCCGGCTTGGGCCACAGGGTGTCGATGTATCGCAGGTACTGCGGCATCGGCATCGGCGAGCTGATGAGCCGTTCACCGAGCGCCGCGAATTCCTTCGCGTACTGCAGGCCGCCGCGCAGGGTGTGCTCGGCCAGCGCCAGTCGCTCCTCGGCGCTGGACGTGTGGCGCACCACCCACCGGATCGGGAGCTTGGTGGTCACGGAGCACCCGTTGAGGCACCACATTCTGCGGCCTCGGATATCTCCGATGATGGCGCCGGTGCCCGCATGGTCGGTGCGGTAGCGCACCTGCCACGTCACGACGTCTTTACCGCCGATCTGCACCGTCGCCTCGGGCAGGTTCATCGTCAGGTATGCGCGTCGGCCATAGTCGGATTCACCGGCGGAAGCGAACACCGCGCCCATCTTCTTGGCTTCGTCGGCGAGCGCGAAGGCCTCCCGGTTGGGGAGCTCCTTGTATGCGTGGCCGACCATGCCGAGCACGACCGGCGAATCGTCGCGCAGGAGTAGCTTCCGGCCGGGAGCGAACGCCGAGATCTCGGTGGCGCCGTCGATCACCGACAGTCCCTGATCGCCGGAGACGGTGCGGATTCCCCAGTTGAGTCCCGCGATCTGCAGGGCTTCCTCGACCGAGGACGCGCGGCTGATGTCGGAGCCCAGCACCGCGTCGGCGGCGACACGCTGCGCCGGATCGGCGACGACGGTGGACGTGGGGGCGGTGATGACGGTCATGGTGTTCTCCTCGGGTTCGGGGGTGGCTTCGGCTGTGGTCACAGTTCAGCAGAGGCCTCACACGGGGTGCGGCATTCCGACCCACCCGCCAATCCGGTAACCCTCTGGGCTGCAGCGATGTACCGGACGCGCACTGCTCACGACGTGCGGTGGTGATACTCGCCGCCGCGCAGGGTTCACGGTGAGGTGCACCCGCTCGGTGCAGCGGCCCACCCGCCATCCGTCACCGGGTGGGGAGTGGCGGGCACTGCCGGCGCCGGCCCGCCGCCGGGAGCACACCCGGCACCGAGAATTTCGCGCACCGAATGTTGCAACGGCCGGCCCCTACACTTGAGGTATCGGAGCCAGCCATCGTTGTGAGGGATCTCAGCATGTGCATTGCAGGAACAGAACCCGGCGGACCTAATCGATGCGACGGCGACGCCGCCGCCAAAGCCGATGCCGCCGTGCAGACCGCCAACCGCGCGGCCACCGCGGTCACCGTGCTGCACAGCGAACGTGACCGGATCGACGACGACCTCGAGTTCATCCGCACCATGCAACAAGCCCTGTCCGGGGAACTGACCGACGCACGCGAAGCCGAACTCCTTCAGTACGCCGACGACTACCGCATCCGCAAGCTCCGCGAGCAACTCGACACCGACGACACCGCTATCCCCGCCGAGCCCGACACCCCCGGCGACTGGGATCGGCGGATCGCCGAGATCGAAAACAATGCTGCCGCAGACCGATCCGAATGGGAGCGGTGGGCCACCGACGCCCGACGCGCGCAACTCGAGGGGACCGTCACCCCAGCACTGTCGTTCGAGGAAAGCCGCGAAGCTGTCCGCGCAGACTACGAGCAGATGTGCCAGGCCCTCGGCCAGACACCCACCGAAACCGGGCTCGACGACTACACGCGCATCGAAGTCGCCGCCGCCAACAACTACGACGAGTACGGGCGTGACGTCCTCGCCGGCGAATACGTCCAGCAGTGGCGAAACGAAGCCATCGAATGCCACCGCGGTCGCGCCAAACACATGGATATCGACGAAGCGCTCGACACCGTCGAACGCCGCTGCAACTCCAGCGACCTCGACGAGCTCATCGCCGCCCGCGACGCCGCACGCACCGAACTCGACGCCGCCACCGCCGAATGGGACAAGGCGCGAAATGCGTTCGCCGCCACCCAAGATCCCGCCCACCTGCAAGGCCAAAACGACGCCCGATACCGCCTGTCCGAAGCCAACGCCACCTACTTGATCGCCCGCCAGGATCTCGACTACTACAAGGACTGCACCGCCCAGTACGCCGGACGTGCCGGCGAGCTGCACGTCGAACACATGCCGAAGTACGAGGCGGACACCCTCGGCGACGCAACCTATGTCGGCGAATACGAGCAGTCCAGTCGCGAATGGCTTGAGGCCAAACAGCACGGTCTTGGCGGCTCCGACGTGGCCGCCGCCCTCGGCTACGACCCCTACGAACGGCCGTCAGCAGTAGTCGACAGCAAACTGCGGCCCATCACCGACGACGAAGTTGCCGAACAACTCCAAGGAATCCACGACTACACCGGGGCAGCGCCACGCGGCCACGCCTGGGAGCCGGTGCTGGCCAAACGATTCGCTGACGACAACCCCGAACTGAGCGTGCAACACACCAAAGCCACGTGGGCGGGGGACGAACCATGGCAGCGTGTCCACCTCGACGCCGTCATGGTCGACCGTGACGGCACCCTCGTCGGACCGTGGGAAAGCAAAACCGCGTCCGACCCCGCCGATTGGGACAACGGGATCCCGATCAAGCACCGCGCGCAGCTCGCACAGATGATGGACGCCACCGGCACTGACAAAGCCGCGCTGACCGTCAACATCGACGACCGCGAAACCCGCACCTATTGGATGCGCCGCGACGAACCCCTCGACCCGAACGACCCCCACAAACGCACCTACGCCGACCGTAAGAGCGAGCTGGGCGCAGTGTGGGCGAAAGTCGAAGACGCACGCCGCAATCCGCAGCCCAAACCACAGAAAACCAATAACGGCCAGTTCAAATGGGTGAAGAACCCGAACTCGGTGTCGTCGATCGACAGCAACGAACGCACGGCCCGCCAACTGGCCCACTACCGCGGGTGCAGCGTCGACGAAGCCACCTCACTCATCCAGTCCCGCGTCGACGCCGGTGAAACCACCGACAACGCTGTCCGCAACGCCTACCTCAGCTACCACCCCCGCCAGGACCCGAACCGTCGCTTCGTTGTCGTCGATTTCGAAACCAACGGCACCCACGCCGGTAAACACGACATCATCCAAACCGGATATCAGGTGATCGACGGGAACGGAACTGTTCACGAACAAGCCAACACCTACCACGACATCAACGCCCGCCTCGCACCCACGGTGGGCGTGGGAATGCAAGACACACATGGCATCTCCTATCACAGCATCGCCGGGCGCCCTGTCTTCGACCGCTCCTCGGAACGGAAACGGCTCAAGGAGCTCGCCGACGACCCCAACGTCACGTTCGTCGCCCATAACACCAACTTCGAAACCAGCTTCCTCCGCGGGCAAGGCATCAACCCCGCCCGCGTCATCGACACCATGAACCTGTCGAAGAAGTTCGACCACCAGTCGACCGGCGCGAAACTGTCAGATTTCACCCGCGCCCACGGCGTCGACTACAAGGACGCACACAACGCATACGCCGACGTCGACATGACCGCCCGCGCGCTCGTCAACTTCTGGAACGGCCGATAACCGGACCCCAAACGACCCGGGGCCGGCCGGAAACACGGTTCGTATCGTGATCGGCATGCCCACAACAGATGCGGCCCACAACGTCGACCACTGGTGGAAAACCGCAGCCACCGACCTCGGTCTGCGCCGGGTCGTCATTCTGCGTGGCAGACACCGCCACACCCACATCCGTGTCCGCAAAACTGCGACCGTCGTGCATGTGGCGCGCACCGACCGCAGCACCCTGACCGACCAACCCGGAGGTCGGTGGACCATCGCCCACGCCGCCGACATGGCCACCACCCGCCACCGTCACAGCCGAACCCTGCGCGCCCTGATCTGGTGCTCTGTGATCGCCACCGTCGGTGGGATAGTCGCCGCAGTCGACGCCGACACCGCCACCCGCATGATCGGGGTAGTCGTCGCTGTCCTCGGCTGTGGGGCCGCAGCCTGGTTGTGGTGGGCGCAGCACACCAGCCGTGTTGACCGGATCCTCGCCGCCGACCGCGCCGCCACCACCACCGCCGGCATCGACGCCGCCCGCCAAGCGTTGGCCGGTGACAACCTGTACCGAAGCGCAGCGCACGAATGGGTCGCCGAGCACAACGTGCTCAGTGCACGCCGCAGACTGGCATTGATCGAATCGCGAAGCACGTGAAGGAATTCCGGTCCGGATGGGGGAGCCGTCAATGGGGGGTGGCCCTCGCCGCGATCGCCGGCGCCATCCTCATCGGCGTACTCGTCGTCCGGGCGTTCACCTCGACCGCACCTGACTCCGCCACCGGAACAGATCTCGGGGAGCCGCCGGCGGCCACCGACAGCGCGCCACCGTTTTCTATTCCGAAGGTCCAGGGCTGCTCGGCGCCCGACACCGCAACTCAACTCCGCATCTCCCGAACCCTCGCGCCCGAAACCGAACTCGGCAAGTCGGTGCGCACAACCGACGGGGCCACCACCTACATCGCTGCCGCCATCACCAGCGGCGGCCAACCAGCCCGAGACGAACCCGGACTGTGGGCTGTCCGCGGCGGACAGCTGTACGCGATTGGCGCCACCACCACGATCTCCACCGCCGCCGACGGCACCCCGATAGGCCTGTTCGGCACCTCAGATGCCGCACAACGCGCAATCAGCTGCGCTACTGGGTACTGATCCGACGACCCGAAGGAGGACCCGGATGTCGCCCCACATACTCCGCAACAGCCCCAGGACTGGATCCTCTCCGTCTGGGCGCGATGAAGGCCCGGCCGCGCGCACACTCCTCGACCGGATCGCGGCGACGGTGACGCCGATGCGCACGCAGGTCGCCGACACCGTGGAGCGCGCACTGCGCGCGATGGTGTGCTGCCACATCGAATGGTGCGACTGCTCGGAGGGGGACTGCGGCTGCGCCAGTGAGACGGCCGTCCTCCCACGTGGCGGCGCCGACAGCCGGTGGCTGGACCCGATCGCCGCCGCTGTCGCCGCAACCACTGACCGCGCCACAACCTCCCGGCAGATTGTCGACCGTCTGACGGCAGGTTCCGGAGGGGACAGGACGCTGAGCTCGGTCACGCTGCCCGATCGGTATCGCATCGACGAAACTCGACTGAACCGGCAGCTCACCGCACTGAAGGTTCGGCAGCGCCGCCGGGCTGGGCTACCCCTCCCCGCGCATGCCGTGGACTACACGAACTGGAGGGCCAACCCCGCCCAGATGGGTCCGCCCCGGCTGCTCGACCACCGCATGGCGCCACCATCCTTGTGGGGGCCGGACGACGAATCACGAGGCGACCGACCCTATGTTCCGGCGCCAGGCCAGACTCGGGTCAGCGAATACACTGCTCGCGCAACCTATGTCATGCCCGACCCGGTGGACAGGTCAACGATGGGGGCGTGGACGCTGCTACGAGGCGACGCTGTGGTGCCCCACCGGGTGGCGGTCCTCGGATGGTGGGTGGCCGCGCTACTGCTGGGGCTGTCGGTGCTGCTCCTCGCGCTCACTCACAGCCCGGTGGCCGCCGTCCCCGCGGCCGCGATGCTCGTCATCGCCGCTGGCTCGTGGTGGATTGATGAGCGGCGGCTGGAGCTGCAGTTCAACGATTGGTGCGCGTTGGAAAGGGCGACGGTCACCGCGCCATCACCTGCATCCGGCACCGTCGAGTATCGGCTGGCGGTGCTGGCGCATCTTGTGTGCGCCGCAATCACCGCACGGCCGGTATGGGAATCGGACTTTCTTACCGATCATCGCCTGCAGTTCGATCCCCGCGCCGAAGCCGACGAGCTGGCCGCGCAGGCGTCGCGGATCAGCACTGTGCGGGCGCGGATCGAAGCTGGCCTGATCGACGGTCATGGCCCGGCAGCCGACGAAGCACGCTATCAGCGGGCCGCTGATCACGCGGTCCTTGAGACGGTTACGTCCAGTCTGTCGGACCGGGTCGCTACGCTGTTGCGGTACGCGGCTGACATCCATCTACTTGACGCGGAATACCAAGCGTTACAGATGATTACCCAGTCGTTGTTAGTGCGAGCGGACCTCGATGAGTTGGTTGGGCACACCGGAGCGAACACGGTCGCCACCGACCGGATGGCCCGCCTGACAACAGACGCCGACGCTGCGCGGTCCGCGATCGAAACCCAGTTGCGCGGCCTCAGCGCCGATCTGACGTTGCTGGCGAACTGACACTGGGAGTGAACGATGAACCAACCTCTGCTCATCGAAGACATCACCGACCTCCTGGCCGAGCTGCACCGCTCTGATCAGAAGCCCGTGGTCATCGTGTCGGCGCGGAAAGGTGAACGCCGCTACGGGCTCAGTCCCCGCCTATTGGCCGCCGATTTGTCCGGACGGGCCGTGGTCGCCCAACTCGCCGACGTCGACGTGTCGTGGGCGTTGTCCGCGGCGCGCCCTGATCTGGCCACCTACGGCGGCGCGGTCCGGGTCGTCGGCGTCGACGGCAGCAGCGAAGTCATCCGCACCGACCGCGATCCCGACCGATGCCAACGTCGGATCCGCAACACCGTGAACCTTGCCCGCCGAGATGAGTTCAGCACCACCAACCCTCGGTCGGACACGCCCCCTCGATCCAGCGCTGACGACACCACCACCCGTCCGACGCCACCGGCGGCACCATCAGTCACTCCGAAAACCGCAGCATCCGGAACCGCGCCGAAACCAACCACCGCGGCCATCAGTGAGCCCACCGACACCACCGACGTGCCAGGCGGGGCGGGGCGCCTCATCCCGTTGGTCAACGGACCCGCTCTGTTCAGTGACCCTGACACGCAGATGCGCTACGACATCGGCCAGATGTGGCTGTACAAGGTCAGCGAACCCGAACGGCAGCAGTGGCCACTACGTGCGTTCCAGTTGAGCGAGTCCTTTCTCGCCAGCACCCGATCGACGGCCCTGGTTTCTCGGGAGCGGATCGTCGACGTTGTTGTGGATGTCCTGACCCGCCGCGCCTTCGACATGGCGTCGCGGGCAGTGCATCCGTACGGTGCTGGCCACGCCAGCGCACCCCCGATCACCCGCGACGACGGCGCCACCGCCTACCGGGCTACCATCCGCCACACCGCGGGCGGGCCCCGGCTGCTGTGGTGGGAATGCTGCGACGGCAGCGTCGAACTGGCGTGGGTCGGCCACCACGACGACACCATGCCCACCCCCAACAGGAGGCATCGATGACCCTGTACAAAATGATGATTCTCGCCGTCTTGTTCGTCCTCGTCGCGGTCCTCGCTCGGATCATCGTTCGCGCGAGCCTTGACATCCGCAGCATCGCCGATGCCTCCCGGAGCGGACGCACCGCCGTCACGCCGGACGCGGTGACCTACACACGATTGCAGCTTCGCCGAGCCAGGCTGGCTTCAGCCGGCATGTGGGTGCTGGCCTGCGGCGTGCTCTGGGTGGTCTCCGACGGTGGCCGCACCCTCACGTCGGGATCATCGTCGGCCGGGTGGGTGATAGGCGTGTGGGGTCTCGCCGTCGTGTTCGCGATCCTCAGCGGAAGCGTGGTCGGCGACGCTCGCCGCTACCATCGCCAGGTCGCCCTCAGTCTTGACAGCGACGGCGGGGGAGACTCGGAGTGACTGCCCCACACTGTGGTTGGCGCTGTCGCCAGTCGCCGGGCCTCGCTGGGCGCGGCCCGGCGATTGGTGACGCTCGGCCTGTACCGGGGCGCGAAACGACGCTGGCGGAATCTCACGTCACGACGGCGGGCGAACTCTAGGCCCGCCCGCCGTCAACGCCGCCGGGCACAGGCCCGGCGGCGATCAATGTTGCGGCGGTTTCTGGTTACAGGCCAGAGGTCAGCGGGCGCAATGGCGTGCGGGCCAGATGGTGACGTAGTCGATGTTGCCGCCACCGCCGCTCTTCGGGGTGCCGACGCCGACCTCGATGCAGCCCCCCTGGCGGGCAGCGGTCTGCGCGTCCCGCTGAATGATGCGCCCCCAGGCGGGGTTGTAGACGAGATTCGGAATGTAGGGGATACCGGAGAATGCGGTTCCCAGGTTGTTGTTGGCCACGAACGCGGTCTGCGAGATCGTGAGCTGGATACCGTGCGCGGTGTAGTCGCGGGCCTCCGCGTGCCCGGCGGCGACGGTTCCTCCGGCGATGGCCGCCGCGGCAACAGCCCCGGCCAGCACGGTGGCTCGTGTTCGTGTTCGGTGTGACATTCAAACCCCAATCCCATATTCAACAATGTGGATCAGAACTGTACTACACAGCACACTGCCAGACCTGTCAAAGCACCCACCCCCGGGCGTCGAGTCGATCTGCGGTCACGTCCTATGCGTCTGAGTTCCGCCGACTTCGCTCCAGGTGACGCGCGATCGCCCACCAGCTCAGCCGAAGAACACCGGCAACACAGACCACAGCCGCAACCCATTCCACCCAGGTGGTCGAGGCGTTGTCCCCATTCCGAAACGCGACAACTGTGGCGCACACGACCACCACGAACGCCAGAGCCGCGATACGAAAAGTCCAGCGCGGAAACGGGTAGAGCGCATCGAGCGAGAACTGGTCTCGGGGATCGCCAGCCACTGAATTCTGCATATTGCTCATGTGCCAGATCATCCTCTCTGGGTACGACAAAGCCTTGACTATCGGTTGTGGAAGTCGGTATCGCGCAGTCCTGCGAGGTAGAGGCGGCGTCGGATGACCGACCGGGAAACACCGAAAGTGTCCGCGGCGCGCTGTTCAGAGCCGGTCGCGTTGTAGGCGGCGACAGCTTCGTCGGGGGTGATGTCGTACTCGAGCGGCCCGGTCCGTCGGCCGAGGGGCCCGACGCGGCGCTTGATCGTGTCGTCGGAGACGCCGAGGTGCGCGGCGAGTCCGCGCAGTGTCCAGCCGTCGTCGAGCATGGCCCGCCACCGCTGGACGTCGTGGGAGGTGTAGCGCCGCTGGCGGCTGCCGGCGGGCATCAGGGGAGTCCTTGTGCGCCGGTCAAGATGACGTGGTTCTGCCCGTTTCGGGCCGCGATCGGGTACGCCCAGCCGGTCAGATCATCGGCGACGTTGCCCAGCAGCGCGTCGGCAGCGGTCTGCGCGTCGCGGCCGCGCCACCGCAGCCAGCTCGCGAGACCCTGACGGATCGTCGGCCAGGACCGCCAGCCGTCCCAGACGGGCAGCCACAGCGTGTAGTCGACGTCGACGTCCTGGTGGTGACGATCGGTCAGCGAGCCGACAGTCATGCATCGAGAGAGCCGAGTGTAGGTGCCGGGCAGCCACGCGTTGATCGACGCGACGGCGATCAGGCCTTCGACGGCGAGCAGCCACCGCCAGGGGTTGACCAGACCGGGGAAGGCGAGATGTCCTGCGGTGTCGGCAACTAGGGGGGTTGCGGTGCCGGCGGTGAGGGTGTCGATCAGCCAGTCCTCCGATCGGGGATCGGTGGCGATGTCGAGGACCCGGCGGGCGGTGATGGCACCGAGGTCTCCGGATCCGATGTTGCCGCCGGTACCGAGAAGCCGGTCAGCCACCAGCACATCACCGTCCTCGGAGGTGCGCAGGGTCCAGCACGCGGCCACCCACCGGGGGTCGGGAAACTGGTTGTGGCAGGCGGTGATCAACTCGTTCTTGGTCCAGCCGTCGGTGCGTGCGCGGTCGACGAGGTCGCGGGCGACGGTCAGGGTGTCGGCCCAATCTGTGGTGCGCGGTCCGAGTCCGGCAACGCTGTCCAGGGCGGGCACGGTCCGGGTGGAGGCCTTCTGTTTGCCGGCGGGGGTGAAGCCCAGGCCGAGTCCGGACCCGCCGTTCCAGGCGCTGATCGTCGGGGTGGGCCGGTAGTCGTAGAGCAGCCACGCCACGATCTCGTCGGTGATCGCATCGGTGGCGGTGAGGCCTTGCCGTGCGGTGCCGGCCCACCGTTCGGAGCTGGTCGCCCACAGGCGGGCACCGTCGATTTCGAGGGTGGCACAGAGCGTTCCGGTGTCAGTTCGTTCCCAGGCCAGGCGCACCTCGAGTTCGGGTCGCTGCTCGGCGAGCAGTGCGAGCAGGCCGAGCGCTGCGAGATGCGATTGTGGGTCACCAGCGACCAGGCCGGGACACTGCACGTGGTGGCGGTGATCGAGTGTGGGGTTGTGCCATCCGTCGACGACGTCGGCAGGGTAGCGGCCGTCCGGGTCGGGTGTCGGCAGCCGGATCGGTCGGCGGCCGTCGAGGCCGTGACGCTCGGCGAGCCGGGCGACGGCTTGCTCGCGGGTCAGCAGGCTGTCCATGATCGCGGTCCTTTCCCAAAAGAGGGTGGGTCGAAGCGAGGGGGAGTGGCGGCGGACGGGTCAGGTGTTGATGCGGCCGTAGGTGCGCCACTGCGGGTCGATGTCGTCGAGGGAGTCCATCACCCAGGACTGTCGGCCGGCGCGGGCGAAGTTACGGCGGACCACCAGCCACCGCCCGAGCCGCACACCGTCGTCGGTGGTCCAGGCTGTCGGCACGTCGAGGCTGCCCCACTGGCGGCGGTAGTCGCGGGCCGCTGCGAGGTAGCGGCGGCTGTGCAGCGCACCAGCGGTGCCGGGCGCGGTGAGTGTGACGCCACGCTCCGCGCCGACCTCGGCCAGCCACGTGTGGCCGACGCCGCCGAGCGCGGCGGCCAGGCCCGACCAGCCGAGCCCCAGGTCCTCAGCCCACCCGGCGGCCTCGGCGAGGTCGGCGAACCCCGCGTCCGCGATCACCGCATCGAGTCGCTCCCGAGCGGAGCGGCGCTTGCTGGCGGCCACCCGATCAGCACTGACTTGCCTGCGCGGAGTGTCCGGGAACCCCGCCGCCCGTTGGGCGCGGGCCGCGGCCCCGTTGAGCGCGGCCATCACCGTCGGATCGGTGTCGCGGCGGCGTACTCCGATCTCGTGGCGGAGTTGTTGAGACGCAGACGATGTGAGGGATTGAGTCCGGGGCAGACCGTGCCGCTCCCGGTACTCCTCACTCGACAACCCGTGAATACGGGTGAGGTGCGACGTCAGGGCGCGAAACCAGCGACCACACTCGTGACATTGGACTCGCTCGCCGTCATCAGCGAGAAACCCCGCACCCGACTGCATCTCAGTCGACATACCATTGCCGCGCTTGCTGATCCCACCCGATGGTGGACCCGTCGGTCAGCACGATGACGTCGTTACTACCATTGGGGTCCGCGACGGCCGTCGCCTCCGAGTCGTACGCGTCGAGGTGGTAGATGACGTCTTGCCAAATGTTGTGGACCGGCCCATCAGAGCCATCGGCAGAATGGCTGGCCTCGTAGGCGTTGAGTTGCTCAACGATCTCCTGCGCGCTGGCCGGGATACGGTGCGCGAACCTTCGGTACGCGTTCTGCCGCGCCAGGCCGAGGGCATCACCGATGTATTCCCAACTGCGGCCGTCTTTTCGGGCTGCGATCACCGCGTTGAGTAGCATCTCGTCGCTCTGCGCGGTCAACCGTTCACTGGTGGCCAGCGCGAATGCCAACTGGTCGTGATGGCGGCCCTTGCTGTAGTAGCGGCCCGCCTGAGCGAGGACGGCGACCGCGTCCAGCGCTTCGTCCTCGGTCGGCGGTCGTGCCATCGCCTGACGCCGCTCAATCGCGTCCACGGGCGCCGGGTTACGTTGCACGGCGACAGCGTCCAACAGGTTCCAGTACGCCTCATACAGGTCCTCGTCGTCGAGGACGGGGCGGCCGTCGCGATCCCACCGCTGCCAGGTATCCCACGCCAGAGCTCGCGAGGCCTCCTCCGCTGACACCAGCAGCCCGCATTCCCGGAGTGCTTGTTCGAACACCGGAGCGTTCGGGTGGTGCGGATCGCCACGACGAATCTCGTTCCGAACGCCCTCATTGTCTTCGTGGTCCTTGGGCACCAACCCCTTTCGCGCTGTCATCATGATGATGACACTACCTCGTCATCATGGTGATGACAAGGGTGGCTGGGAGGTGGTCAGTCCATGGACGGATCTCGGTAGGCGGATCTCAGTAGGCGATAGCCCTTGGGGACACAAGCCGCGATGTCTCGCAGTGTGTGCGGATTTCTTATGGTGTGCGGATCAGTGGGGGCCACCTTCCGCCCAGCGATCCGAAACGTCTGTCGGCGAACGTGGCGGCAGGTTGGGGCGAGAGCCGGGTCGTAGTGTCCAAGTCTAGGCTGGACCTTCAGTGCTGGGACGACACGGAGCCTCCAGAGCGGTTGCGGCCACGTCCCCCGGCTAGCGTGTTACCGAAGCCTGTGGCCACGGAAACTGGGAGTGGATATGTCGCCGTCACGAATTGACTTGATCGTCGATCTGTCTAACGCAGCTACTGCTTGTTCTGCTCTATCGCGCTGTGGTGCTCGCCGGTGTTGGTATTGGAGCCACCGGTGACGGCGGTTGTGTCGTCTATCGAGGAGCTGGTCGTGAAGTCGCGGCATCGTGTCAAGACTTACGGCGAGGTCTTCACGCCGCGTCACATGGTCGATCGGATGCTCGATTTGGTCCGCGAGGAGTTGGAGACCGGCCCCGACTTCGTCGATAAGACTTTCCTCGAGCCTGCGGCTGGTGACGGCAACTTCCTCGTGGCTATTCTGCGCCGCAAGCTCCACGCGATCGAGCAGCGCTACCCCGCCGAACGGTGGGTACAGGAGTCCCTGTTTGCGTTGGCCTCGATCTACGGCGTCGAGTTGCTTGAGGACAACCATCGGCAGGCGAAGGCGAGCATGCTCGGCGAGTTCGTGAGTTTCCATAAGGCCCACGGGATTTCGATTGGCGCCGAGACCGACGTGCGGCGGGCGGCGAAGTTCCTCATCGCCACGAATGTCGTTCGTGGCGATACCCTGACCGGCCAGACTCCTAAGGGCCGGGACATCACGTTTTCGTGGTGGACCCGCGTCGATGGAGCGCCAGGGATGGTGCAGCGTGAGGTATTCACCCTAGCGTCGCTGCGCTCGGACACCTTCGATTTCACTGTCTACGACACCTATCAGCGGTGCCTAATCGACAAGGTCTACGAGGAAGTGAGGTCCGGTGCCTAGTCCGAAGATCAGCACGTACCGCGAGATTGTCCCGCTGGTCTATTCGTGGAGGACCCCCGACATCCCCAAATACGACGGCTGGGAAAAGATCGGCTACACCGACCAGCAGACCGCCGACGCCCGCATAGCGCAACAGGGGTCACAGTTGTCGGTCGAGAAGGAGAAGGTATGGGCTCGGCGAGCGCAGTTCATGTCGGAGGCGGGTGGGTACTTCACCGACAAAGACTTTCACGCCTACCTCAAGCAGCATGGCGTCGAGCGGGAGACAAAGCCGAAGCGCACCGAATGGCACAACTTCGGTCCTGGGGTACCTAAGACGTCACTGGAATACTTCAACGACTTCGCCGGCCAGGACTTCCCCGATTTACCGGGCAGCGGGGGAGAAGACGACTACACGTTGCGTCCCGAGCAGCAGGCGGCCGTCGACCAGGCTGCGGCTGCGTTCGCGGCAGGCAAGCACGAGATTCTCTGGAACGCCAAGCCACGGTTCGGAAAAACGTTGACGGCCTACGACCTGATGCGAACTCTGGACGTGCATCGCGTGCTGGTGGTCACCAACCGCCCGGCGATCGCGAACTCGTGGTTCGACGACTTCACCCGTTACATCGGCCACCAGACGTCGTTTCGTTTCGTTTCCGACTCACCCGCGTTGGCCAGCAGGTCACCGATGACCCGTGAGCAGTGGCGTGCCTTTTTGGTCAACCATCCCGACGACAACCCGCGCATTGTGGAGTTTCTGTCGTTGCAGGATCTCAAGGGCTCGCAGTACTTCGGGGGCGTCTACGACAAGCTCAAACACATCGCTCTGATCGACTGGGATCTGCTGGTCATCGACGAGGCCCATGAGGGGGTCGACACCACCAAAACCGACGTCGCCTTTGACAACATCAAGCGTTCCTGGACGCTGCATCTGTCGGGAACACCGTTCAAGGCCCTGGCCTCGGGCAAGTTTGATCAGGATCAGATCTTCAACTGGACCTACGAGGATGAACAGACAGCCCGTCAGGACTGGCAGCAGGACTACGGTGAGGAAAACCCGTACGCGTCGTTACCGACACTCAATTTGCTGACCTACCAAATCTCACGGATGATCACCGACCGCCTGGCCGAAGGCGTCGCGATCGACGAAGACGCCGCCAACATCGACTACACGTTCGATCTCAATGCGTTCTTCGCGACCAAGGACAACGGATTTTTCGAGCACGAGGCCGAGGTCATCAAGTTTCTCGACTGTATGGCGACCAACGACAAGTACCCGTTCTCCACCCCCGAACTGCGGAACGAGATACGGCACTCCTTCTGGCTACTCAACCGTGTCGCCTCCGCGAAAGCCCTTGAGCGACTTCTCAAGAAACATGCTGTTTTCCAGGACTACACCGTCATTCTTGCCGCAGGCGACGGTAAGAGCGACGACAACACCGACCCCGTGGCGGTGGGGAAGTCCCTCGACAAGGTTCGCGCGGCCATCGCGGCGGCCGAGACCGCGGATGGGAAAACCATTACCCTTTCTGTGGGGCAGCTGACCACCGGCGTCACCGTGCCCGAGTGGACCGCAGTCATCATGCTGTCGAACCTGTCGTCGCCGGCGCAATACATGCAGGCGGCGTTTCGTGCGCAGAATCCGTGCACCTTCGAGCGGGCCGGGCACGTCTACCAAAAGCAGAACGCCTACATCTTCGACTTCGCGCCTGAACGCACCCTGACGATCTTCGACGCCTTCGCTAACAACCTGCACCCGAATCCGTCCGGCGACAACCGCGCGCGGCTCGACAACATCCGCCGACTGCTCAACTTCTTCCCGATCCTGGGTGAGGACGTCGAGGGCCGGATGATCGAGCTCGACGCCACCGACGTGCTGACCTTCCCGCAGGTGTTCAAAGCCCGCGAGGTGGTGCGTCGCGGATTCCTGTCGAACCTGCTGTTCGCCAACGTCGCCGGCATTTTCCGGTACTCCGAGCACGTCAAGGAGATCCTCGACAAACTGCCCACCGCCAAACAGGGCAGAGTCACCACCGGACAGCCCATCGATGTTCCACATCCACCGCCCACCACCGACGCCGACGGAAACGTTCAGGTCGATGTCGAGACTGTCATTAACCCGAAGGTCGCTGAGCTCGGCAAACCGGTCTATGACATCGGCGACATCCCGAGCATCGAGCCCGATACCCCTGTCCACACGGCGGCAACGCAGATTGCGAACGCGGTAACCGCACAGAGCAGGCGAAAGCGCGAGGAGCTCAAGGAGTCCTATGGGCTCACGGCTAAGCAGGTCGAACGCGACGAGAAACACACTGCGCAAACCGTCAAAGACAAAGTCGAACGCGCCTATACCGAACACAACATCGCCAGCAAGCATCTCGAGGACGAGCTGGCGAACGCCGCCACCGAAGCCGACGCCGCCGCCGTCATAGCCAGGAAATCTGACCAGGACGATGCCTTCAAGGCGAGCATCATCGACATCGTCGAGGGGACGATGGATTCGATCGTGCCGGAGGTTGTGACGCGCGAGGAAACCAAGAAAGAGCAGAAGCGCGCCAACCAGACGATGGAGGACGCACGTTCCCACCTGCGGGGTTTCGCCCGCACCATCCCCATGTTCCTGATGGCCTACGGCGACCGCGGCATGCGCCTGGCGAACTTCGACGACTACACCCCTGATGACGTGTTTGAAGAAATCACCGGCATCACCGAAACCGAATTCCGGCTCCTACGCGACGGACACCAGGTCACCGGGAACGACGGTGTCGTCACGACGATCCCCGGCCTGTTCGACGAGTCCGTCTTCGACCAGTCGATTCAAGAGTTCTTGGATAAGAAAGAGTCACTCGCCGACTACTTCAACGACGAGCAGGCCGAGAGCATCTTCGCCTACATACCGCCCCAGAAGACGTCGTTGGTGTTCACCCCGCAGCACGTGGTCAAGACCATGGTCGACACCCTCGAGGCCGAAAACCCGGGAATCTTCACCGACCCGACCACCACGTTCGCGGACCCGTTTTCGACGGCCGGCCTGTTCCTGATGGAGCTGGTGCGCCGGCTAGAGACGGGGCTCGCCGCCGCGATCCCTGATCAGCAGGACCGCCTCAAGCACATCCTGACGACGCAGATCTTCGAGATGAGCCACGACAAAATTCTTCACGACATCACCGTCGAGGCCGTTTCGGGCGGCATCGCCGAACGTAAAGCATGGATCGAAGGCTCCGGTCACTTCCGAGTGGGCAACCTGGCCGCGATGACCCCACAGGAGCGCCAAACGATGGTCGACGACATGCTGGCCGAAGGAGAACTGTCGTGAACAAGAAGTTCGACGTCGTGATCGGCAATCCGCCGTACCAGGAAGAAGCCCAAGGGGGAGGCACGCGGGACACACCCGTCTATCACCTGTTCATGGATGCGGCCTACGAGATTGGGGAGAAGGTCGTGCTCATAACTCCAGCGAGGTTTCTCTTCAACGCCGGTTTCACTCCAAAGGCATGGAATCAGAAGATGCTCGCCGACCCACATCTGACCGTCGCTCACTATGCTCCGAACAGTGACGACCTCTTCCCGGGCACGGAAATCATGGGCGGGGCGGCGGTGACTTTTCGTGACGCATCACGACGCGGGGAACCGATTGTCACGTTCACGATGTTCCCCGCTCTCAACACGATCCTCCACAAGGTGCTTGGGTCAGGTGCATCTTCCATCGATAGTCACGTGTCGAGCGGCCGTGCTTATTCGTTCACTCCGGCGATGCACGAGGCCAACCCACAAGCAGCGGCGCTGATGTCGAGTGATGCCCAGTTTCGCGTCAGCACAAATAGCTTTGAGCAACTGTCGTTCCTCTTTCATGAGAGCCCGCCAACCGACGGCGGCTCGTACGTACGACTACTGGGGGTCATCAAGAACAAGCGGGTGTACCGCTGGATCCGGGGCGAATACATCATCGGCCCGTCGAGTTTTGACAAGTACAAAGTCGCCGTCCCAACATCCCGAAACGCGGGCGGGATGTTGGGTGACAAACCCGCGCTGGTGACCGGCTACTCGTTGCTCCTTGAGCCGGGAACCGGCGTCACGCAAACGTTCATCACCATCGGATCGTTCGACACCAAGGCCGACGGCGAAGCTTGCCTCAAATACATCCAGTCGAAGTTCGCACGAGTGATGCTCGGCATCCTCAAGGTGACACAGCACAATCCGCGCACCACATGGAAGTACGTCCCGGACCAGGACTTCAGTTCGTCCTCGGACATCGACTGGACCAAATCCATCCCAGAGATTGACCAGCAGCTCTACTCGAAGTACGGGCTCGACGCCGACGAAATCGCCTTTATCGAGGCCAAAGTTAAAGCCCTCGACTAACTGGGATAGGCAGCGAACTCTCGTTCACAGCTCATGACCTCATGAGTACGGCATAAGCAGATGACGCCACCCATCCATTGGGAGTGCGAGGTCACGTAACGGGAGATCGGAGTCGCGTCAGGGCCGTTGATAGGGGCGTTCGATGGCGGCGCCGTCAACGCCGCCGCGATAATCGGCGCCAGGGTGGTGTCCGTAACTGTCATCGGGTCGGTCAACGCACTTGTCCGATCCGGAAAGATCCGAGTCACCGATCGGACACTCTCATGCTTTACGCGAAGAACTTGGCAGGTCCCCGATAGCCGGTCCAGGCCGTTCTAGAGCCAGTTCCTACTTGCAGTCGATCAGTCGATCTCGCAGCCCACGGGGTGATGCTGGTGGGTGCATTGGGCAGCGTACTCGGCGGGGGTCTGGTAGCCCAGCGCTGAGTGTCGGTGTCGGTGGTTGTGGTCGTCTTTGAAGTCGCCGATGACCACCCGGGCCTCGAGCAGGGTCGGCCAGCAGTTGCGGTTCAGGCACTCGTCGCGTAGTCGGTTGTTGAACGACTCGATGAACCCGTTGTTCCACGGTGTGCCGGGCGGAATGTAGGAGATGCCCACCAACCCTGCACAAAACGCCTGCAGCGCCTCAGAGATGAACTCAGGGCCGTTATCCATACGCAGCACCATCGGCGGTCCACCCCAGATCGCGAACACCTTCTCCAACTCCTCGATCAGGCGCTCGGCAGCGATCGAGCGGTCCACGATATTCAGCAACGACATCCGGGTGTGCTCATCGACCATCGACGCAATCTTCACCTTCTTCCCATCCACCGTGGAATCGAACTGAAAGTCCAACGCCCACACCACTTTCGGCGCATCAGCATCGATGATCGGCACCGACGACTGGCCGGCCCGCTTCCGGCGCGGGGCACGGCGGACCTGCAGGCCCTCCTCTTTCCACAACCGATGCACCTTCTTCTTATTGATCTCGATACCGTCGTCGAAGCGCAGATGCGCCCACGCCCGCCGGAACCCGTGCCGCGGATTCTTGCGGGCGTAGGTGCGCAGCTGCTCCCGCAGCGCGGCATCCGGGTCGGCCGGAGTCTGCGCCTGCGGCAGACACCGATACGCCGATCGGGAAAGCCCAACTACCTTGCACGCCATACGCTCTGACATGTTCTTCACATCTTTGAGCATGTCGATGGCGGCGCGTTTGGCCGTTGGGCTCAGAATTTTCCCTTCGCGATCTCCCGCAGCGCGTCCTTCTCCAGTTCAGCATCGGCGAGCAGGCGTTTGAGCCGGCTGTTCTGCTCGCGCAGTTCCTTGAGTTCCTTGGCGGCATCGCCGTCCATACCGCCGTACTGGCGGCGCCAGTTGTACAAGGTGGCCGCCGACACCTCGAGATCGGCAGCGATCTCCTCGCCGGTCTTACCCTCGGCGGCCAACTCGTCGGCCCGGCGCAGTTTGCGCACGATGTCCTCAGCCGAGTGACGCTTCCGTCCTGCCATGTTCCTCATCGTCCCTTCTCTGCCCTCACCAGGGCAATCAGGACTCTAGAACAACCCGGACCGGTTCACGGGGGACACGCCAAACTCTCATGTTTTATCGGATCGGGACGAAAGAGCTTGCGCCACAGCGCAATTCGCCGATAATATATACTATGTTAAGTCGCACTAAACGAATCGATAAGCGGCATTGACAGGCCGCGTATGCTGGGTGCATGGCACCCAGCAGCACTTCCCAGGTGGTCGGGTTGATCGACCGATACAAGGCTTCTCACCCGGAGGTCAGTGACGCCGCGATCGCGCGGCGGGTCGGGGTGTCGCCGGCAAATCTGTCGCAGTGGCGGTCCAAGGGTGTGCGTGGGCTGTTGGCGCGCAGCACGCTGGATGCGCTGGCCTCGACGCTGGGGTGTCCGTACCGCGAGATCCTCGACGCAGCACTGGCCGATGCCGGCTACACACCGCCGCCGACGTCGACGTCGCGGACCTACCGTGAGGTCCTAGCCGATGCGATCAGCGTCCTCACCGAAGCCACTCGGCTACACGACTACGCCTCTCGCCAAAATGCTTCGGGTGCTTGGGAACCCGACCCTGAACGCCCGGTTCCGATCGACTGGGCGGAGTTCGTGTGCGCCGCCTTGGCGGGCGCCGCGGCGAATGCCGGCGGTATCGCCACGGTACTGGCTGGCCGGCCGGGATCCTGGGAAGCCGCAGTGATCCGCGACGCCCTGGTCGCGACCGTCGGCGACGACGAGCATGACCTATGGCGCCACCGCACCGAGCCTCTGCACGTGGTAATCCGGCCCGCCGACATCCTCGACGACCTCGACTCGGACTGGTTGCGCGACGAGGACCTCGACGACGCCGAACTCGATCGGCGGGAAAACGCCATCTCCCCAAGCCAGGTCTACAGCTACCCCGGACACGAGCTCGACGACCGCATGCGCGCCTACTACACCGACCGTGGAGTGATCGTCGTCGACGGTCCTCCCCCACCCCTGCCCACTGCCGAGGAGTGGGCAGCAGCCTTCGCGGCCGAGCAGGCCAACCCGACCGAACCCACTCCCGAAGAACAAGCGCTCGAAGATGCTCTGGCAGACCTCGCCACGCTGCGTGAACAGCTCGACGAGCACCACCGCTCGGAGCTGCGCGACTACGGCAAACAGATCGCGCACAACGTTCGGGACCGCCTCGAGCGCATCCCCGGACTCACCGTGCCGATCACCGTCACCGTCGAGGTCGGCCCGCAGTCGTCCGGTGACTCCTCAGACACCATCGTGGTCGATCCCCGTTGGGCGACAAGCACAATCGACACCGCCATAGCCGAAGCGATCACGGCGACCCCAGATCCCGGCACCTGGCCCGGAACACCATTGTCCCGCCTCCACATCAGAGACGGCCAACCCCACTCGAACGAGTGAGCACACCCAAAGCAACGACCGCTGACGATAAGACCATCGGACCGCCCAGGCGGCCAACGAACGCTGGAGGAACCGAGTATGAGTGCTCAGAGTCGGACGTGGTTGCGGGAGTGCGCTATCGGGCTGTCCGAGCGAGTGAATGCACGCGGGATGACACTCAGTGTTGATGCGGCCGAGACACTGCTGGCCGACCGCCATGCCACGGTGTGTGCGCAACTCGGCGTCACCGAGGTCTCCGCGAGACGGTTCCTCGATGACACGGCGCTCGACGACCTCGCCGACCGGTTAATCGTGGGCTTCGCTCACGAGTCGCCCGGTGCCGACATCTTCACTCTGCCGCGAACCGCGTCGATCACCACGCCCAGCTTCGGCCGGCTGATCGCCGGCCTGGCCGAGAGCATCCTGTTCTACGAGCAATACGCGGCGATCGACGACCATGATCGCCGTGCCCGACTCCACGAGACGGCGCAGTTGCTGTCCCTCGCCGGGCTTTTGCAATCAGAGTCAGCCTTCGACGCCACGACGATCACCGCTCCGCCGGCCCTGTTCCACCGCATCGCCCGCACCCTCGACACCGTGGCAGCCCTCACCGACAACCCCCGCCTGGCTACCGCGATACGTGACGACTGCGCCCGAGCCCGCGCCGCAGCCACCACCCTCGGCCACGACGGATCAGGTGGTCGGTGATGTCAACGATGAGTCCTAGCGGGTCGTGGGTGACAGTCCTGGCCGCACCCACCACCGGCGCGGGCGTGGCGCCCACCTCGACTCCGGCGACTACGGAGATCTGGGGCTTCACGCTCACGCAGCCGAGCGCCACCGTCATCGCGGGTTTGCTCGCGGTAGCTGCAGCACTCCTGGCGCTCTCTGGTGTGTTCATCCGGCGTGCCCAGACCGAACGACATTGGCGGCTGACCAGCCGTCGCGCCCGGTACACAGACGTCGCGGAACAACTTGCTCACGCCAATCCCGCGGTCCGCAACGCCGGCGTGTACGCGATGGAGGCGCTCGCCAACGATTGGCTCACCTGGCAATGGTGGACACGACCGCGCCACCGACGGACCGGTCGCAAGGAGGCCCAAGCGTGCATCGACGTGCTGTGCGCCTATCTCCGGTTGCCCTACACCCCTCCCCCAGACGGAGTGACCACAACCAAGCAGATCTTCACCACGACCCGCGGCGGGATCGGCAAGAACATAGGTCCCCGCGTCGAGACCCACCACGAGTACCGCCACGACGACCGCCAAGTCCGGGCCAGCATCGTCAACGTCATCGCCACCAACCTCCGCGCGCGACCAAGTCACAGATGGATATACGTCCGACGTGAAAGCCCTTGGGGAAAACTCAATTTCAACTTGCGTGGAGCGGAGTTCCACGACTCTGTTCCCATGTCGAACGTTGTCGTCAGTGGGACGTGGGACATGACTGATACGACCTTCCACCAGGACTCGTGGTTCGACGGCGCGACCTTCCACCGCGAAGCATGGTTCACCGGCGCAACCTTCCACCAGGACTCGTGGTTCGACGGCGCGACCTTCCACCGCGAAGCATGGTTCACCGGCGCAACCTCCCACGACGCGCGGTTCACCAGCGCGACCTTCCACCGCGAAGCATGGTTCACCGGCGCAACCCTCCACCAGACCGCGTGGTTCAACGGCGCGACCTTCCACCGCGAAGCATGGTTCACCGGCGCAACCTCCCACGACGCGCGGTTCACCAGCGCGACCTTCCACCGCGAAGCATGGTTCACCAGCGCAACCCTCCACCAGACCGCATGGTTCACCGGCGCAACCTTCCACCAGACCGCGGGGTTCAACGGCGCAATCTTCCACCAGGCCGCGGGATTCGCTGGCGCGACCTTCCACCACACCGCGTGGTTCCACGACTCAATCTTCCACCGCCAGGCTTGGTTCCATGACCTCTGGCCTGGGAAGAATGTGGCGCGTTTCGGGCCGGATCTGGTCGGATTGGACGAGGCGGCGGTGGGAGAAGGGTTGATCGAGTTCGGCGGAGCTCGATGTCCGTGGCCGCGCCGATAATGTCGCATTACGTCCACCGGTCTACGGAAGCTGATGCCCTCCGGCACGACCGTTCTTGTCTACGGTCACCAGCGATCGCTGGCGTTGAAATCATCGAATAGCCCAACAAGCTGGGAGAGAATCCACTCCATGAGCCACGATGACTCCCCGAAACCACGGCCGATGCCGCTGATGCCTCCCCGAGATATTGGTCCGGCCTCGTATGTCATGTCGAGTGCGTTCGCCCGCCGCTCATCCGATGAGTTGGTGTACAGCGGCACGCAATACCTCGAGTTGATGCACAGCGACCAGCGGGCAAAGCTGCTCGGCCGATCGACGCTAATCCACTCGCAATCTGGGCGACTGCTCGGGCGGGGAGTCGTACGCGGGCTTGCCGCCAGCCTGCGCACGGCTCTCCGCGCCGATGGCAGCACGCAGAGCAGGCCAGGACCGCTCTGGTACCAGTTCACCGACGGCACCGATCTCGAATGGGGCCCCACCCACCGAATCACTTTGCCGGCCACTGACTGACTAGCCCTACGCGATCTCGTCGACGCGGTGGGCACAGCACCGGGTTCGGCGGCGTTCGGCCTTCGGTCTGAAGTGCGGCCGTAGCTGTCCGCCCGACCAACTCGCTCGCGAATGTGGGTACCCCAAACTAGTGTCCGCGGCTGGCGAGTATGTCGACGAGTGCGAATACCGCACGTTGTTGGGCGTCAGGGAGTTGCAGGATGTCGGTGGCGACGGCTTCTCGCTCGGCGTCGGCCCAGCAGTAGCGCGCCAGCTGGACGCGTTCACGCATCGGGAGGCTGACGTACCGATCTTGAAATGCGTTGGTGAAGAACGCAATGTCGACCTCGAATGCTCGGGCGAGCGCTTCTATCGACCACACGCTGGGGTGTCGGGCGCAGCCGGAACGCAACTGACTCAGATATGACTTCCCCACCGCGACCGGTCCGAGCTCAGCAGTTCGGTCGGAGATCTGCGTGGCCGTCCATCGACCACCGCTCATCGAGGGTCCAGGTAGAAAATCAAACAGCGCCGCCAGCCGCTCCACCAGCGACGTGTCGCCGTCGTGGTCGGGCACGGGTGAAGCCATCTCACTACCTTCCCTCATGAATGAATTTTCTGTTGGGTTGTCGCGGTTGCGATTTGGGAGCTGGGTGATGTCACACATCAATCACGTGTGCGGTCATGGCCGGCCGGCGCGGTCGGCTCACGCGCCCCGCCGTGGCCGGGTGATCGCTTCCACGGTCGCCGGACGCCACCCGAAGCGCTTACCCGACCCGGTGCCCACGACCGCGTCCGGCTCCGGAAGGCGTCCTTCGTAGAAGTACCTGCGAACGGTCCCGGAGTGCACTCCCCACGCGCGGGCGATGTCCGCCAAATCCAGGTATTCCTCCACGGCAAGCAACCTTACAACACACCGTTGTGTCATACAACGCACCGTTGTATAGTTCTGCGTATGGACGCCCCACAGAACCTCCTCGATCAGATGGCCGACCGTGAACGAATCCAGACTGAAGCGATCCGCGCTCGGCTTGGTGAGACAATCGATCAGATCGCCACCAGCCACGATGTCGGTGAGGCTAGTGCCGCCAAACGTGGACGCAACCCGCGATTCCCGTATGTTCCGGTGATCAAGCGCGAGGCATTCGGCGGGCACAGGACGACGCAGCTGCGCGGATTGGCCTACGCCGATCGGGCCGCAGCCGTGCGCCGCGCCCAGTCCGCGATCGACCAGAGCCGCCGCAAACTCGCCGACGACCTCTGCAATCCGAGACACCGTGCACTGAGAGAGCAGTTCGGTCTCCCCCGCTGCCCCCTGGATGCCCCACAGGCTCCGACACCGACGAAAGGATGCGATCAGTGACACCCCCTGCGACCACACTCGAGGCGGTCATCAGCGAGCTTTGCTCCGACACCGGCCTGCGGTTCACCACTATCGGCACCGGCGGGAATTGCGCCGCTCTGGCGGCGACCACCGAAACCGGCCACGAGGTCCTGTTTACCGACCGCGACGGCCATGCCCCGACCAGCGCACTCGACCCGGTGTGGATCGCCGCATACACCCGCGACGGCTCGGCGGTGGTGTTCGACCAGGCCGACACAGCGGAAGACTGCGGCACTCTGCTGATGTCGGTGCTCCAGCGAATCCCGCGCCATGACAACCACTTCGACGACTGCGGCACCCTCTATTGCGATACCTGCCGGGGCGCGGACCGGCCGTTCACCGCCGCCCTCGGACTCATCCCGTAAACCCCGCAACAAGAATAAGGGTTGTGCCGGTGCGTGAACACCGACACAACCAGCGATCAGAGATAGGAGCTCCGATCAATGCCCCATCTTGCCACCGTCCCCACGGCTCCCGACCTGGAGCACCGTGACACCGTCGTCCGCGCCGTCGCAGTGCACGACGGCTTCGCGGACCGCACCTACCAACGCGACCTCGATATGTCCCGGGCCCGCCGAATCGCCGGAGCGGGGAACCCGCGCCTGCTTGACGTGATCGACTTGCCCGGCCGCGTACGCGACTATGCCGGCGCCGCGCTGACCATCGTCACCGACACCAACGGACGGAAACTACCCGACCCCCGAGGGCTGTGACCATGACGCACAACATGTCTCGCACTGTGACCGAGCAGGTCGCAACCCTGGCGGCCGAGCTTGCCGGCTATCTACAGGCGGATCACACAATCCGGTCGGTCTCCCCCACCCACCGGGCCGCGACCGCGCAATTCGTCCTCGACCGTTACACGCCTCGCCCCGCCGATCCCATCGATCGCGGATTCCGGCGGCGCTGCGACGAGATCGTCGCCAACGACACCACGGCCGACCAATGAGATGGCGCCTGGATGCAGTTGCATGTGCCGCCGCCGGCGCACTGGCCGGTGTGGTGATCACAGTCGGGCTACTCGCGCTCCACGCTTCCCGCGATCCCCGACTGTCACAACCGCCTGCGATGATGCCCTCATGACCAAGCCCACCCCCGCATCTGCCGGTGCGGCCCGCGGTGACCAGATCAACCAGATCGGCGTGTACGGCGGCGAACTGGTGTCACGACTCGAGGACGCTCTGGCCTCCCTCGAGGCCGCGACCGCCATCATTGAACAGCTCCGAGCCCTCGGTGATGCCGCCTTCACCGTCGACCTTGAGGGCCTCGATACCCTGCACTGGATCGCAGATGCCACCCAAGCCACCCGGTCCGCGCTCACCACCACCCGATACATTGCCGGGTCCGGCTGTGCGCCCACGGGATGGCAACACTCATGATGAACACGCATGGGCGGGGTACTGGCCACGGCCGTGACGATAGGCGCCCGAAATGATGTGGGGGGCACGCCAACTTCGGCAGATCGCGGTCGTCAACGGTATTCATGTGCTCTCCGACAAACCGGGTGGTATCTCGATCATCAGCGGCCGCCTGATGTTCGCCGACGGCAGCACATATGACGGGACGACCGGCATGGTTGTGAATGCCGGTGCCGGGCGGATCGAGTTGCGATCCGATTCGGGATCAGTCCTCAGGTCATCGGGGTCGGGCACTCCGAATGACCCGCCCCAGACCATCGAATACGGTGCAGTGACCTCGGTACAGATCAGCGGTGTCGCCGGGCACCTCGAGGTGATCCCCCAACCGGCGGCAGTGTGTTCGGTCACCGCCGCGGCCACCACTCGTGCTGCCATGTCGGGATCGGATTTGATCGTGTCGGGTGGATCGAATGTTGTTGTGCGCGTGCCGGTAGGGACCGCGGTCGTACTCGCCGCCGCGGGGGACACCCGTATCGGCGACATCGGCGGCCCGTTGACGGTTTCCGCCGCCGGTTCCAACGATGTCGACGCCGGCGCGGTGAGCGCGCTGCAGGCGACAGTGACCGGGTCCAGCGACATCCGTGTCGCCCGCGTAGACGGTGACTGCACCATCGACGTGTCTGGAGCTTCTGACGTCTCGGTCCGTGCCGGTCGGATCAGGCACCTCACAGCACGAGTGACAGGGTCCGGTGACGTCGCTGTGCACGCCGACGTCCAGACGGCAACGCTGACCGTCACCGGTTCCGGGTCAATCACCGCGCACCGCGTCGCCGGCCACAGCCACGAACACGTCTCCGGGTCAGGGCGAATCCTCATTCGCCACCGCGGCGAAGAACGCAGTGCTGACACACCGGCGCCCCAGCCGCCACCGGCGCACCCGGAGCCGGTCACCCCGCCGGCAGGACGAGCCGGCACCGTCGACGACGCCCGTGAAGCGCTCGCCGAACTCCTCGCCGAGTGGGGTCACTACCGCCTCGACGCGCAGGCTTGGTATCTGACCAAGCCGCTGCTGCACGATGTCACCGGCACAGTCGCCGCAACGGTCACCTACAACGCGGCACTGCAGGCTCTCAGTGACGCGGTCGACGATCTACACGACCAGTCGCCGCAACCGGCCGTCGATCGCGCGAACACCCTCGCCGACCGGGCCTGGGAGGCTTGGCACGCTGCGAACGACTACGCGGCACAGGTCGGGGTCGACGATCGCAGCCCCACCGAACGGCGCGCCCTGCAACGACTGCACACCCTCGTCGAACGGCTGCTCCACAGCAGCGCGGGCGACCCGGACCTCGCGATGATCAAACGCGAAGTCCAACAGTGCCTCGACAAGATCACCACCGTGTCGGTCAGTTGGAACGACATCGCTGCTCTCCCGGCCATCCGCCGCGCCAACGTACTTCCCCAACTACCAAAGGGCGGTCATGGGCTCTGAGATGTCGAATCGCGCGGAGGTGCAGTCTCAATGAATCCTGTGTATGTCGGTGTCGGGCTGTTCTGGGCTGGTGTTCTGGCTCAAGCGGTTGCGACCAGCGCACCGGTGGGCCGGGTGTGGGCGCGACGATCTTCCTGGCTGTCGTGGGCGCTTATCGGCACCGCTTTACTGTGCGCCGTAGCCACTTTGGTGATCGCCGTCGTCCACGCCACCAGCGGCCACATGGATGCCCGATGGCTACTTCTCGAGGGTGTCCTTGGAGGGGTTCTCCTCGTCGCCGCATGGGTGACGTTGGGCCTGTTCGGTCTGTGGGCGCAGATACGCGGTCACCTACGGAGCTGGCGGACGACGCCGACTCCCGCGGGCCGGAGCGGGGCAAGGGATCGACGATGACCGCGCACCGGCCGGCGTGGAGAGCTGCAGACGTCCCGGGACGGCGGGTTTCCGCGGCTGCCATTGTCCTTGCAGTTGCGGGCGCGGTGCTGGTGGGGTGCACTTCACCAGCACCGGATACCTCGTCGACGAACTCACCGCCATTCAGTCACTCACCGTCGCCGGCGCCGCCGCACCCCTCGTCGACGGCGACCCGCTCCGCCCCGGCCATGACCTCGAAGGCACAGGGATCACCCGCCGTCAGATTCCATGGCGACCTGCAGCCGACCGCTCCCCCAGTCCCGCCGCTCACCCCGGCGGCACCTCCGGGTGCTCGGATTGCCATCGGCGGAAGCTGGGAGGGAACGATCACTGCCGCGACGGCGCAATGCTACGCACGGTACGGCTACGTCAATGATGACCCCGTCGGGTGGGAGTACGTTGCCGGGGATGTCGTAGCCGGGCAGCGCGCGATTCGCGTCAGCTGGATGAACGGTGACCGCCGACCAACTGTCGCGGTCCGGTTCTACGACCCAGGCCGTACCGGCTGGGCTGCCGCCACCGAGGCGGGCGGCGAGTCAGCTGGTGGACCAATCCTTTACGCAGTAAGCCCCGATCACCGGACTGTCACGTTTTCGGGCACCGCCATCGCGTCCCCAACCTCGATAGGCGGTGGAGAAACCACGTCTGCGAAGATCACGACGATCTCCATCACGGGGTCGATCGTCTGCACGCAGATGGAACTCCGGTAGAGATACTAGGTGCCGGCACGTGGTTGTCCGGCCGGCAGCGATCGAGCATGGGAGAGGCAACGACGATGGGTCAGCCTGTGGGCAACGATATGGCGGGTAGCGCAGTGTCCTGCAGTGCGTGGAGATTGCGCCAATGACGACGGCATCCGGTGAACAGTCCGAGCCTCGGTTGTTGAAGCCATCGGAGGCATCCCAGCGTTGCGGCCTTTCACCAACTCTGCTGAAACAGTTGGCCGCTGACGGCGTTCTCCCCCAGGCCAGGCGCGGTCCCGGCGGGCACGTCTACATCCCCGAAGAGTCTGTGCCGACGTGGGCACAATGCGTTGCGCTCATCGAGGAGCAACGGGATCTGCACCTGCGTCGTGCCCTGAAGCTGATCGAACGCCTAGAACGAGAACTGGAAGCGGTCCGAAACGACATCGCCGAAGCCCGCGAACACCCGCATCAGCCGCTCGGTGTGGATCTCCTTGCGTTCGGCGACTGGCACCAGACGCACACCTTCGGCGGTGAAACAACAACCGCCGCGATTCTCCAGCAGTTCGTGCTCGAGCGCGCGGGGGTCGAAAGCTACGATCGAGCACTCCGCGAAGCTCACCTGTCGACGGGCAGCAACCACCGCTGAGCTGCCGGTGCCGTCGAACGCAACACCACATCTGTATCCCACTACTGCTAGGAGAATTACGCCATGCCCCGCGAAGCCGGAGACCGAACTGACCCTGGTGGAGTGCCGGAACTCTTTTTCGTAGAGAAGCTCGGATACTCCGACGCCACCGCGATCACCGCGGCCGCAGAGCTCGTCGAATATCTCGCCACGTTCGGGCTCGAGCTGACACCGCGCAGCTACCTCGCTGATCTTCTGCAACGAACAGCCGTGCTGCACACCGATTCCGATCGTCCGGATCGCGATGCGCCGGCGTTGGATATCGCTGTCCGCGAGAGTTGGCCGGTCACCACAGTCGACGGGGAACCATCAGTTGTGTCCGGTCATCTGACTATCACCCGACACGCTGACCGGTCCTCACTGTTGTCGGGCACGATCGGGGCGCCCGGCGCGGGCCCTGACGAGGGTGAGCATTTCGAGTTCCCGCTGTCTGCTGCGTCAACGAAGACCGTCGCGGAGTTCATGTCGGTGCGCGGACCCGAGTGAACGTGGTGTAGCGCAGACGCGAAAGCCTCTCGCCTCAGCTGGCGGTCCGTTTCGATGAGCGGGCCGCCCGATACGCGTCGACTACTTCCCTCGCGATGCGGCCTTTCGGAGCCACGTCATAGCCGTTGCGCGACGCCCATTCCCGGACGTTGGCTGCCTCGCTGTTGCTGGTGGTTTTCGTTGGAGAGGCGACGGTTAGTCTTGGGGTGCTGGGCTGTTGGCGGCCGCCGGTTCGGGTTGACACCGTCAGGAGTTTCGCCAGCGGGATTTTCCCGCTTTCAATTTTCTGCAGATTGTCGGTCGACACGTCGGTTTCGTAGGTGACGCCACGCCAGGCCCAGGTGACGGTGTGCGCATCGTCGATATCGAGTGTGTTGCCGTCAAGATCGTCAATGAGCGACGTCGTTTTCAGTCGAGACATGGATACACGCTAGCGCATCGTTGATCCGCACCAAACAATCACTGCAGGCTGGTGTGCACACTTCGCAGAGGAAACGAATTCACGCCGCCGGAGTCGGGTTGTCGAGTGCCACCAATTCTTCTGCCCGGCCGTTACAGATCGTGTTCGATGGCGTTACCCAGATACCGGGTATGCCACCCACTTTGAGAAGAGGATTCGGTGCTGATTCCTGTTGTGCTGCAATCTGACAACTCCGCCGCCGCCGCAGATGTGTTGCGACGTTACTTCGGCGACCCCTATCCCGGATCCGACTACACCGGTGCTTCGTTCGACGCGTGGGACTCTCTGGGCACTCGCGCCGACGACAGCAACCGATTCACCGCCGACGACTTTGTCGCCATCACGTTGCTCTCCGTCGACGCCGGCCCCCGCGCCGCCGTCGAGGTGCTCCGCGACCGGCGCACAGAGTTCAACGATCTTCTGGCAGCGATTGGGCCCGACCGCGACCTCGCCAACGAAAAGGGGCCATTCGACTCGTCGTGGCCGGCGTGGGCACTGGAGAATCGATTACAGACAGTGCCCGGCATCGGATTGACCATCGCGTCAAAGTTGATTGCTCGGAAACGGCCCCGCCTGTATCCGATCTGGGACACCGTGGTCACTCGAGTACTCGGAACCCGGGGGAACCACCTCAACGCAATTCACGCAGCCCTGCGATCGCAGCCAGAGCTCCGCCGGCGACTCACCGCCGCCCGCGCCGACGCTGGGCTGCCCGCGGATATCAGCGATCTGCGCATCCTTGACGTAGTCGCCTGGATGCAACGAGAACCACTATGACTGGGCGCCATCACCCCGGTGCGCGAACCCTGGCGTGCGTCACTCATGTTCGGCGAACACCGCGATGAGCCTGAACACCGCGTGACGGTACATCTCAGGGAGATCGTTGACCGCAGCCGCAACTCGCAGCAGCTGCGGGTAGTCAGCGCGCGCATGCAGCACCCGGTCACGCATGGCCATGTCCTGATGGAGGCGGTGGTAGCCGATCGTGAAGTAGTCGGGACGTACGCCGAAAGCGTCAGCGAGGGAGATCATCATGTCCCAGGACGGGGATCGGAGCCTCCCGGAGCGCACCTGGCTCAGATGCGGCTCCGTCACCCTGACCGGTCCTCGAGCGTGGGCCCGGGCGTGGGTTCGGGCGCAGACGACGGTCGCAGTCCACTTCGAAACGCCCGGTGGCGGCGGAAGGTGATCGATCAACGCCTCGATCATCTCCGGAATGGTGACAGCGCCGGCGCTCATCACTGTCGTTCTGGTCGTCAACGCCGCCCCCTCTCGATGACCTGCCCATGACTCTCGGGACACGCACCCGAATCCCACCCCACGCCTGTTTACCACCTTCAACCCATAGTCCGATCGGTGGTGGCGTGGCGACGAAAAGGCCGCTGTAGTGTTCCCTCAGCTCACCCACAACGCCACGCCCAATGATTCGGACAGGAGCAGTCATGCGCGTCGAGATCCTCGACCGAGAAGCGCAGCGGTATCGCTGCCAGTACGGCGACTTCCAGATGTTCCCCGACGATCTCGGCGACGCTCCTCTGCCTCGAGTGGCTGCGTTCTCCCACTGGTCCACCGACGATCCGCGACTTCACCGACGAAACGTCGACGGCATCACCTACATCGATGTCGACCACTCCGGACGGACCTGGACCTACTGCTTGGATCCGGCGTGGACCGCGACACCCGCGGAAAGGGTGCCCGCGTACTTCCAACTGCCCGCCGGCTTCGACATCGGGATTCTTCCGGATTAACCGACGACGACCACGCAACACCAGATCCCCGTCGGGGTGAATCGGAAAGTTGCTCGACCGAACCTGCACAATAAGTAGCACGAGACCACTGGGGTTTCGCTCACCTGCCGGTGAGTTGATCTGGGAGTACCTGCGATGCGACGACGAAGCCTAGCCGTGTTGATCCTGTCCATCTGCGTGGCCGTGGCCGCGCTCGTCGGCGCCGGCCCGGCTAACGCCGCACCCCGCGAGCTACCCCGCCTGGCGATCACCGGCGACAACTTCGGCACCTACGGCGATCACGACTACTGCCGTGGCGCGCTCGGCACCAGCTTGACCTCGCCCAAGCCCGGCGTGCTCCGAGTGACCTTGCGGTCGTTCGGATTCACCGGCAACGGCAAAGGCTGGGCCCGCAACCCGCGCTGCACGGTGTTGATCGGCTACACCTACACCAGCGTCCGCAACCTCCGCGGCGAGCTGTGGGACCGAGTCACTTTCGCCGCCCGCCCCGGCCAGCGGGTCACCCGCGACATTCCCACCGGATCCGGGCTCGTCGCGCTGGTCATCGGCACCTACTCGGTGAACTCTCCTGTCCGGGCCATGCAAGGCCCGGGGGTGTCGTTCTACCCGATCGTTCCGTAACCGCCCAACCAGCACCCAGCGCTCCGCCGCCCCAACCAGCCAGGTTGTGGCGGCGGAGTCGTCTCCGCAGTCATCCACCCGCCGTCGGCCTGCAGCCGCTCGGCTTAGAGCTTGGGCTATCGCCACGGCGGCGTAGCGCTCACCGGCAGTGGCCCACGGTCTCCTCGGTGTTGTCGCTCATCGCTGTTGTGCCGCTCCTGTCGGGGGTCTCGCCGATACTGGGGATATCGAAGCCTTTGACTGTTGGAGGATGCTGGTGGATTCCCCGCTTATCGTCACCCCGCGCGTCGCGTGCCGGCCGGGGCCGGACGCGATCGACGTGCTCGCCGCGCACCCTTTCGTCGCAATCGATTTGGAGACAACGGGCGGGTCGCCGGCTATGCATCGCATCGTTGAGGTTGGTGCGGTCAAGATGCGGGCCGATGGCACCGTCGTTGATCGCTTCTCCCAGATCGCCAACCCCGGCAACGATGTACCTCTCCCCCCGGCGGCGCAGCGAATCCACGGGCTCACTCCGGCACAGATCCGGTCTGCGCCACCGTTGCCGCAAGTGCTCTGTGAGTTCGTCGAATTCGTTGGTTCGCTGGGCGTTATCGCCCACAACCTGTCGTTCGAGAATCGCTTCCTCACCGCAGCTTTCGATCGCGTGCGCGGCCCCAACCCGCAATGGCAGGGTGTGTGCACCCTGGCCACCGCACGTAGCTACATTCCGGCGGACTCGCACAAGCTGGGAAGACTGCTCGAGTTGTTGGGGCTGGACGCGGTCAACGACCACCGCGCGGCCACCGATGCCCACGCCTGCGGGTTGCTCGCTGCGCACATGATCACCACGATGGGACTCTCTGCGTTGCAGCGCCTTCCGTCCTCCACGCACCGCCCGCCGCAGACAGCGGGCGCCGCGGATGGCCACGCTGGGGCGGTGTCGCTGGTCACCGAAACCCTGCAGGCCCGGATCCTCTCCGACAAAGTCACCACCCCGGCCACCAACGATCATCTGGCCGCCAGCACGCCGTCGAACACCCCTCCTGCCGGCGCCAGCGCAGTCAGGCCCGGGCCGCGTCGCACGCTGACGCCCGTGGCAACATCTGTTGACGCTGCAAGCCTCAGGGAAGCGTTCGGCGGGCATTCGCCCACTGAGGAGCAGAGGATCGCGCTCGACGCGTTCGCTGCGGGAAACGACCTGAAACTCACCGCAGTCGCCGGTAGCGGCAAGACCAGTACGCTGCTGGGAATTTCCCGGGTCACCGAGCAAACACAGCCTGGACGCAACGGTCTCTACATTGCGTTCAACAACTCTGTGGCCCGCGAAGCGCAGCGGCGTTTCCCCCGGTCGGTCGCCGCAATGACCGCTCACGCGTTGGCGCGGAAAAACATCCAGAACACCTCGTACGGCCCATTGTTGGCCAAACTCAACGGCGACGCCCCTCGTTGGGCGACGACCGCGGAAGCGATCTACCCGAAGCGGGTGGTGGTGTCACTGGCCGACGGACGCAAACTGTTCTCGTCGTACCACGTCGGGCGGTACGCACTGCAGGCCGTTGAGCGTTTCTGCCAAACTCTCGACGCCGACATCACGATCGACCACATGCCCACCATTCTGGGCGTCGAGCGCGGTTCTGAGTCTGAACGAGAACTCGCTGACGCGGTCATCCCGTGCGCCCGCCGCGCCTGGCGTAATGCGCTGGATCCGAACTCGTTCGCGGTGCGCTTCACCCACGGCCACTACCTGAAGCTGTTCGCCGACTCGCATCCACGGATCGGGCGTGACGGCGACTACCTCCTTGTCGACGAGGCGCAGGACCTGAACCCGGTGCTCAAAGGGCTGGTCGTCATGCAGCACCATCTGCAGTTGGTTCTGGTGGGTGACTCCAATCAACAGATCTACGGGTTCACAGGTGCCTGCGATGCACTCGAGACCGTTACCACCGACACCGCGGCCACTCTGACCCAGTCGTTCCGATTCGGTGATGCGATCGCCGATGCCGCCAATGTGTATCTCTCGCAGCTCGAGTCACCCGTGCGAGTGCGCGGGAACCCGGCTATCGACGACCGGGTGGACTTCGCCCTCACCGATACCGATGCAGTGCTCGCGCGCACCAATGGCGGGGCGATCAGCGAGGTGCTCGTCGCCCAGAAGGCCGGCCAGCGGGTAGGACTCGTCGGCGACAGTGACGCTGTACTCAAATTCTGCGACACCGCACGCTCCCTGCTGGCCGGTCAAACCCCGAAAGACACCAAATACGCTGCGTTCTCGACGTGGGGCGAGCTGACCGAGTACCTCGAGAACCAGCCCGGAGTCTCGGATGTGGCGACCCAAGCCAAACTCATCGAAGACCACGGAGTCGACGTCATCGAAGCTGCCATCGCCGACCTCGTACCGGCCCGACAGGCGACGACCATCGTTGCCACGGCACACAAAGCCAAAGGGCTCGAGTATGGGTCGGTGCGGATCGCTGACGACTTCCTCAATCCGGGCGATCCGGATGTGCCGCGCCTGATTCCGTTGTCACCGGAAGACGTTGCCGCCGAACGTCGCCTCGCCTACGTGGCTATGACGCGCGCGAAAACCGCGTTGAATCCCGGTGCGTTGCTCCGCCCCAAGGACCTATCGGTCGTCCGGTCAGCGCCGGCCGGCATGCTGCTGTGACCATGGCACTTTCATCGGGTCGGGTAGCCGAAACCCCGTCGTTAGGATCAGCGCTACAAGGACTTTCCGTGTCGTGGTGAGGAGTGGCGAACAATGCCGACTGCTGAGGATGTCACGTTCATGCGCGCCGTTGCGGACGCGGTGGACGCCGTGGTGATCAAACAGGCGTCGCCGGGGAGGTGGCGGCCGGGGACGGGAGCCGACCCGCAGGAGTGGTCGACGTTGCGGACCTTCGTCGACGGGGAATCGGATCCGTATCACCTGGGGTTGGCGATCGACAAGCACGACCAGCGGGCGATGATGGCTGCGCAGCCGACGGTGCTCGCCGCGTCGGTGGCGGCTATCCGCGCTGTCGCCGACGCCCTACCGGACGTCCCTGCCGGTGTCGCCGACGCCACTCGCGCGTTGTGTGTGCTGTACAACCTGACGATGAGTTTGAAGGTCGACGACCGTCAGATCACGCCCACCACGGCAACTATCTGACGACCGCTATCCTTGAGCGTGTGACCGCTGTGGTGTGTGATCGTCGGGGTTGTCGCTGGTCACACGGAACAAAAGTATGGTTGCATCTGCGATGACCTTCGGTACTATTGCATCAGTAAGCTCAGTTCTGGACATGAGGCGCCCAGCGACCTCTTGCCAAGGGCGAGTTCAAGACTTCGGTCTTGCTGAGGCTTTCTTTTAACCTCCTCAAACGGTGGTTGTGACTATTTCACCCACCGTTGCGCAATGGTTAATGGCTTCGATCTTCGATGGGTCCGGACCGATTTCGGTTCGGGCCCTTCGTCTTTCTCGGGACGACGAGCACGCAATTCCGGTGACAGCCGCGGTATTCCACGCAGCTGCCACCGGAGGCGATGGCTTCGATCATCCCCCCATTCGGAGTTGCAAAGGCAACACCGAAGGCAGGTGTGGGGGCGCATACAGGCCGTGAATACAAGAAAACCTCCCTAGTGATCTGCGGCAGCAAGTCGTAGCAGTGCTGAGACGCGCGGGAGGACGGAACACACGATTCCCCGCGACGTGCTGTGCACTACATAGCGACTGCGGCCGAACACTCAGACCCAGGAAGGTTCCCGCCCCCGAGGGGGCGACGCTAGAAGCATGATACCCGGAAGGGACCGGACTCACACAAGCCGAATCGCATAATTCGCCGAAATTCCCTGCCCACGCATGTCGAACCTTCACCGGAAAGAGGTGCGAGAGACTGGAGGCGCCACCGCACGGTCACCCACCCGACGCACGAAGGATCGATCTCGCTCAATGTGCCGCGTCAAGCCCGGACCTCGCTGCCCGTCATGCCAGGAAAAGGCCCTCACCAGCGCTCATGCCCGACTCGCGCAGGTCGTCGACCGCATGAAGGCCGCGCCGCCGGGGGTTCGACGCTCCCGCCTGGAGGCGCAGGCACGCGACATCGCCCGCGTCGTCGCCTGCCGGCGTTCGGATCTGTACTCCACCCGCTCCTACCAGCAGCGCGCCGAACACGAGCTCGCAGAGCTGATCGCCAGCAACCCGAAGGACCCGCAGATCCCCGAACTGGCAGCACGGCTCGCCGAAGGCCGGGTCATGGAGCACTATCGGCGGCAACAGGCGCAACTGATGCCGCCGGCGCCGACCCTGCCGGCCGCCAGCAAAGCCCACCGAGATCTCGGCGCCGCCCGCTTCGAGATGGCCCACGCACAGCTCCGGATGGATCAGGCATCAGGGAACAACGCCGAATGGAAGCTGTGGCAGACCCGGCACCTTGAAGCGGCGCAGCGGGGGGCACTCGCCGCCGCGCAACTCGAGGCGATCGAATCATCACAGTCGGCGCGAGGGTGGGCTGACCTGTCCGCCGACGAGAAGCGGACTTTGCGGGACAAGTGCGCCGCCCGGGGAACGTTCGACACCCCGCTGGTGCCTCGCCCCTACCAGGATGTGCTCGACGAAACCCAGGATGTGCTCGACGGCGTGCAACCCGTGCGGGAGGTCATCGACGACAGCGGGGTGCCACCGTTCGGTGATCCCACCCCCCGCACCGCGCCGCCGGCAGCCAGCTTGGCATCCCCCGCAACCGACACCGGTGCTGACGACGATGCTTCCAGTCCACGTGGAGGACGACGATCAACCCTCGACCCACCTGACCGGCAACGCCTGCTGCAGAAGCAAACCCGGCGGCGATCCGCTCGTCGGCGATCGGCGATGGCGGAGTGGCGCAAGGCCAAGCGCGCCCAGCGCAGCCTGGAGCGGATCGAGCGGCAAGCCGAGCAGCACATCGAGTCGGCGGTCGACGACGACCTCGCCGCCGGGACGCGTTCACTGTTCGACGTCGCGTTCCTCGGCGCGATCCTCGACTCCGCCAGCAACAATCAGCGGCGCTGACCCCGACCGCCGACTCGGCGCCACCAGCAGTGCGGCACTGCCCTACTAGACGCCACCGACAACGACAGGCATAGTGACACTAGGCAGGACCGACCTGCACATTCGCATCACAGGAGGTGACGCACCCATGCACATCGCAGTCTTCGTCGTCGGCGCGTTCCTGACGCTCCTGCTCGCCGGCCCCGCTGTCCGCGGCGGACTCCCCCGCGCATGGCTGCTGCTCGCTGCGACCGTTGTCCCGGTGTTCTTGCTGTACATGGGATTTCGCGGTAGCGGCAACGACGCCTTGTTCCTGTGGCCGACGTTCCTGCTGGCATCGATCATTGTGGTCAAGTCGTTGCTGCGGCTGTACGCGATCGTCTCGGCGACCCCGCGCGCGGCGATCAACACCACCGGCGACCACTCGCAACAGCATTGGGCCACCACCGCGTAACTCGCCTGTGACTACTGCAGCCCCGCACGACGACTCGTGCGGGGCTGCAGTATTTGTGCGGTGACCAGTCGAGATCAACGCGACGGCGGCAGTAGGTAGTCCACGATCATCGCCAGATCCTCAACAAACTGTGCGTCCCTGCCCAATTGCGGCAGCGACTGCAGGAACGGCACCACCGCCGGGCCGGTCAGATAGTCGACCGAATCGGGGTGACCATCCACCTCGAGCATCTGGGTGAGCTGCCCGTCGGCGATGACCGCTTCGTGGGTGACGAACGCGGCGATGGTGGTGCGGCGGCCGCCAGGAGTCATCAACGCGGCGTCCACCTCGGCTGCGGCCCGGCACAACACCCGCTGGAACGTCAGCGGCATCGGCTCACCATTCAACTCGACCACCGTCGTGGCCCGACCGTCGGCGGCCACCCCGGACACCGCGCGGATGCTGGCGGCCACGACTTCAGAGCGCAGCGCGATCACCCCGGGCGGGCCGACGATGACGTGATCGATGAGAGCGCCACTCGAGGTAACCCGCGAATGGAACACGAACCATCCGCCCGGCAACCCCTCGAGCAGATGCGCGGTCTGCAGAGAGGCGTCCGAACGTGCGTGGATCGTCGCCGCATCCACACCGGATGGCCCGCTGAATCCGATCAGCCCCAACGTGAACGGCGTCGATGCGCTCATCGGAATGTGTGATCGTGCTGACGCTGCCCGCACCCGCGCCCGGTAGGGGATGTCGACTTGGACCGCCACGACGGCTGCTGTTGCCAGCACCGCCACGAGCAGTGACCACGCGCCGATGACCGGCCCAACAGCGAGATACACGATGGGGGGGATCACCGCGGCGAGAGCTGCACCGCCGATTCGGGGGAGCCGGGCGCGCCGCGCAGACGTCACCGCCAGCACCGCCGCCAGAACGATCACCACCCCGCCGGCCACTACCCCCCAGTTGAGGTTGCCGCCGACGCTCCACCACACCGTCAGCGCAGCGCCGATCGCGCCGATCAGCATTGCGGCGACGGCACCTCGCATCAGGAACGTGAACACCGCTGTGCTCAATGCGGCAGCGAGCACGACGACGGTCACCCCGAGCCAGGCGTCACCCCAAATGAATTCGGCGAGCGCGAACACCACGCCGGCGACGCCGATCACCATCAGGGTGTACATGATGATGCGGTCTCGGTTGCTTCGCCGGTCATTACGGGTCAGTGCCCGTACACCGATTCCGGCCCGCTCGGCCGGATCAGACCGGACCGCTCGAGATGTGTCGAAGGTGCTCATGGTTGCCTCTCTTCCGGGGCGGGGTGGCTGCCAGGAGCATGGCCGGACCGCTGCCGCGAAACCTGCGGGCGGCGAGCAGGCACGTCACGCCTCTGCTCTGCTGGTGGTGCGTCGGCCATAGCCTGATCTCCTTGCATCTCTTGGATGGCGCTGACGGTAGCCGACGCCGGTCGTGCGGTGCGGCGCTATTCGTCGGCGACGCTGAACTGCGACACCTCCCAGCCCGACGGACCGCGGGTGGCGATGGCGTACACCGCCGGCGACGTCGACGTCAGTTCCTGACCGTGCGCGTCGTAGGGCTGTTCGGTCACCGACAACACCCGCGACACCGTGGTTGGGGTGTCGGCGGGGTGCTCATCGGATGCGACCGTGCAGGTACCGCGCGCCCATGCGTGCGCCCGCTGCCAGTCGACCCACTTCGGGAGCGGGCGGATTCCTTTCGGCGGCTGCACCAGCTGCGTGCGGAGCTCTGGGGTGAACAGGTCTGCTGCCCGCGCATACGACGACGAGTACGACGGCTCCGTTTGGGTGTTGCGGGTGAACACGATCGTGCACGCCGACAGGAGCACCGACACCGGTGATTGCCGGTCCACTCCAACAGTTCCGGCGGTCGGTAGCTGCGCCGGCGGTGTCACCGGCACCGTTGTCGATGGCGCCGCCGCTGATGGTGTGGCGGAGGTGGTGTCGCTGTCGGTGCTGTCATTTCCGCATCCGGCACCGACGGCCACAACGGTTGCGATGCACACGCCGAGCAGTGCACGGCGGGTGAGGGTTGTCGTCATGTTGTTCAGCGTATTCGGTGCTTCTCCGCCTGTGCAGCAGTGTGATAACGCATCACTGGGCTGCGGCTGCGGCTGCGGCGGCGTCGCTGTCGGAGATGTGTTTGATCTTGCCGCTCGGCGACAGCGGACTGATCTTGACGGGCACACCGCTCTGCTGGGCTTCCACCACCTGGTTGTTGCCGATGTACATTTGCACGTGCCCGGGCCCGTCAGCGCCGAACTCGCTGAACACAAGATCACCGGGTTGTGCTTGTGCCGCCGACACTTCGGTGCCCACCGTCCACTGGTTTTCTGAGGTGCGGGGCAGTTTGATTCCCGCTTTGGCGTAGGCGAACATCACCAGACCCGAGCAGTCGAAACTGTCGGGGCCGGTCGCGCCCCACACGTACGGTTTGCCGCGCTGGGCCAGTGCGACTTGCACCACCTGCTGTCGTCCGCCGCTGCTGCTGCCTGCGGGGGCGGTGGGCGCGAGTTGCCCTGCACCACCATCGTATTCGCGGGCCCACTCCAGGATCCGCGCGACATAGGGTTGCGTTTGGGTGGTGTAGTCGCCGCCGGACGGCATGCCGCCGGCGTTGATGACGGCGCCGATCCCGGCGTTGTAGGCGGCGATGGTCAGCGCGACCGGGTCACCGTGGACACGTCCCGACGCGATGAGTTTCTTCATGTTCGCCAGGTCCGCGCACATCATGCGGCCCTGCGCCATGGTGGCGTCCGCGGCGTTGCGCGGATTACCGGTTCCTGGTGGTGAGATCGGGCGGCCGTTGTCGTCGACGCGGCTGCCCCACGTCGGCCAGGTCGTCGGCTGGAACTGCGAACTTCCCTCTGCCCCAGTGGAACTTGTGGCGTTCTCGTTGAACCCTGACTCCGCGCGGATCTGCGCGGCGATGAGCGGCGCGGTGATTCCGTCGCAGAGCTGCCCGGCCAGCGTGATCCATTTGACGAACCGTTCGGGAACGCTACCGGGCCGCAGGATACGGCCGAGGACGCTGCCTTGCGCGCAGCTCTGCTGGGTGTTGGACAGCGTTTGGGTGGATGCGTTCGGCTGCGAGTACGGGTCCGCCCAGAGTTGGGTGACCGCCCCGATGGACAGTTGTTCCCAGGTGCCGAATCCCGGGCCGTTGGTGGCCTGGTCGGGGAACATCTTCACCAGCACATCCGACAGAGGTTCTGTCGCCCACTGCTGATCGGTCGCCGCGACTTGTTTGAGCCGGTCGAAGAATGCGTTGGCCGCGTACGGAACGTTGATCAGGTTGCTGGTATCCGCGGTTCCCTCGAGGGGCACTTCACCGAAGATTCCGATCCGCGGGTCGTTGTTCGTCGGCATCTTCGAGATGAAGTTCGTTTGGGCGCCCGCATAGGCGACCGCGAGCACCGCAGCCCGCCCGGTCGGGGTGATACCCGATCTGCGGGCGGCGGCGATGAGCGCTTTGATGTTGGCTTGCTGTTCCGGAGTGAGGGATTGAGATTTCTGCGTCCCGGTGGGCTGATAGGGCTGCACCCCGTCCGGAGCGGCCTGACCTCCGCCGGCAGTGGAGGCGGCCGGCGTAGCGGTGCCGGGCAATCCGAGGACGGTCGCGGTGGGCGGACCCGACTGCAGAAAACTGACGTGGACGTGATTGTTGTGGCGGTCGTTGTCGTCGCCGGTGTGCCCGTAGTCGGTCCAGGTTCCGTTCTGCCAGATGCGGTTACGCCAGATGACGTACTTGACTTTGAGTTCGCCGGCGTTGTCGATATAGAACTTGGCGATCCGGTCGCCGAGCGCGATCCCATCGGGTGATGCGTAGTTCGGGACCATCACGTCGATGGCGGAGCCGTCTCCGTGATCGCCGGAGCCCGGGCGGTACCCGCCGATGGTTTGCACCTGCGGGAACTGTTGCTCGGCCAGGCGCATCCCGCGTTGCGCCGCCGCCTGCAGATTGCGTTCGTTGCCGCGGGGGCTGGAGGGCAGGGATGCCGCGGCCGTCTGCTGCTGCGGTGCCGCCGCGGTGGGCTGGGCGCCGCCGACGAAGGTGCCTTCGGGTGCCGGGCGCTTGTCACGCAGCCCCGGCACCCTCGCTGACGGCGGCCACGCCCCCCACCCTTGGGTTTTCAGAACGTTGTTGGCGACTTCCATCTGCTGCTGTTTGGTCGCCTGCCACGCCTGCGGCGCGAACTTACCGCCGCCGTTGGCTGTCCACGTCGACGCCGTGAACTGCACCCCACCGGAGTAGCCGTTGCCGGTGTTGATGGCCCAGTTGTTGCCGGACTCGAGTTTCGCGAGGGACTCCCAGTCGGCGGCGGTCACCGTGCCGGCTGGCTGGGCGGCTGCCGGGGCGGCTGCCGGGGCGGCTGCAGCGACCGGAGCAGCTGTGGTGGGTGCAGCGGCAGGCGCCGTCGCGCTGTTGGTGTTGGCCTGGGCGCGGAACCGCGACAGCCACGGCATCGGATCGACGCCGCCTTGGGACCGCCAACCGCCCGGGTACACACCGAAGTGCAGGTGCGCGCCGGTCGACGCTCCAGCGTTGCCGACGTCGGCGATGTGCTGGCCGGCGGTGACGTGCTGGCCGGCATGGACCAGGACGTGGCCGTCTTCGATGTGCCCGTACAGAGTGGACACCTTTTGCCCGTTGATGGTGTGATCGATGATCACCCAGTTGCCGTATCCGGAGGCCGGACCAGCTTGGGAGACAACACCATCAGCGGGGGCGTAGATCGGTTTGCCGTAGATGCCGGGCGCGGAGAAGTCGACGCCGTCATGGAAGGATGTGGCGCCCGCGGTGGGGGCATCGCGGTTACCGAACCCGGAGGTGACTTGCATGTATTGCGGGTCCAGCGGCGCACCGAGCGTGCCGGCACTCGCCCCACCGGAACCGGGTGCGGCGGCGCCGGGTTGGGTGATGCGGGGGGCAGTGATGTCGAGGCATTGCCCTTGGTCGCGGCGTGCTGTTCCGCTCGCTCCGGTACCGCCACCCATGACGGTGATCAGCACCACCGACAGCAGCGTGCCGAGCACCAGCACGTGCAGCATCATCAGTGCGCCGATGGCGATGTACAGGCGCCGACGGTTGCGTTTGGCCTTCTGGTCGTTACCGATGAGGTTGGTGAACGCTTTGACCACGGGTGCGGCCGTACCGCCGGTGGCGGCGGTGATCGCGGCGTTGGCGCTTTGCCGCGCGGCTTCGTTGGCGGCGACCTTCTTGACGCTGTCGGGCTTCTGGTTGTTTTTGCTGCCGCGGCCCGCGGGTTTCGGTGTCGCGCCGGCGCCAACCTTCGGTCCGGCACCGGGTTTCCCGCCGGTACCGCCGGCGGGCACCGGGGACCATCCGGCAGGTGTGGATCCCTTCGGCGGGCGGGTTCCTGACGCGCTGACGCGGCGACCCGACGACGGCGGTTTGCGGGGGCCTGACGGCCCGGAGGGCGGCATGGTGGGCATCAGGCCCCCGAAGGCGCCTCGGTGGCCTCGGTCACCAACGCGTATTCGTCGACGTCTCGAAGTTCGAGCTGCAGCACATAGGTGAGGTCCTGTTCACGGGCACGGTCGGCGGTGTCATTGATCCCGAGGATCAGTCGGTTGGTGTAGACCCGGACGGTGGCGACGTCGCCGGTGATCTTCACCGTCGGCGCGCCGACGACGTGAACGTCGTAGGCCTTGACCTGCTGCTGCCATGTCCAACCCCACACCGACGCCAGCGATGTTTGCATCTGCCCGATGAACGCCGGGTCGGCGTAGTCCTGCCAGCTGTTGAGCCAGTCCTGGGCGGGGTCGAAGTTGAATGGGGAGAACGCCCCGAAGTTGACCACGAACGTCCGGGCGACCGACGCCACAGCGGCGGCGGTGCGGCCGACGATCGGTGACGGCGTATCCGCGGTGCCGGCGTCGTCACCGGTACCTGCCGAGGGGCCCGGGACGGTGGTGATCACCGATTGCTGTGCCGGCGGCACACCCAGATCACCGTTGTCGGTGTCCGGTGTCGACGAACAGCCAGCCATCGTCAGCACAGCGAGGATCGCCGCACATCCGTACGCGGCAACGGTGTTGCGGTTCATGAGGACCCCGCTGTCCGGTGGCGGCGCCACCGGCGCCAAGCGAACCTGAGTAGATACCAGATGCTGCTGCCGATGAGGTCGAGCGCGGCAATGAGGTACAGCGACAACGCCACTCGGTACGCGCCGTCGTTGGCGCCTGCTGCCGCCAGGACAGTGGCGACGACGACGGCGGCGAGTACACGCCACCACGTGGACCGCAGCGCGGTCACAAGCCTGGCAGCTTTGGTGTACAGCCAGTCGAAGTCACCGTCGCCCACCGCACTCTCACGTTGCGTGGGCGGTTCGACGGCGTGGCCCTCCACCGGAGAGATTTCGTCGGCGGGCCGGTTCAGGATCGGGATGGGTCGCTGCACGTCCCGTGTCGCGGACGCGGACACCCGACGGGTTGGTCCTGGACGTGTCACAGGAATCCCGCTACCACGACCACTGCGGACACCACCAGGATTGCCGCGACTATCCACCCCCAGATCTCTTTGGCGGGACGGCCATTGACGTCGGGAATGTTGTCAAGAACGAGTGGAGTAACCACATCGAAACTCAGGGGGTCCACTGCACGACGCGAGAGCCGGTGTGTGGTCGAGTCTGGTTCGTCATCGTCTGGTTCGTCATCGTCAGGTGGTGCGGGCGGGTCATCGCCGTCGAGGTCGGGAACTTCTACGTCGGTGCGGGCAGCGGATGAAGTCTGCGAGGACGACCCTCGGGCGGCGTCCGTATCAGCGGCGTCGACGTTGCCCATGATCAGGTTGCGGGCACGCCGAACCTCTTCCTGCTGGTTGGTAAGCATGTTGAGCAGTCGTGCTGCTTTCATCTCCGTCAGCGGATACTCGGCGGTGCCGTCGGCGAGGGTCACCACCAGAACGGCGTCACTGGGATCGTCAGGATCGAACTGCACATCGACCGCCGAGATCGGTAGCGGCGCCGCTCCGTCCTCGCGGTGCCGGCCGCCGAGGTCGACGACTTCCGCTCGATCCGCGCTGCCCGACGCGGACCGCGCAACACCTCGCCCCAACGGCACTCGTGGCGCACCAGCGGTCATGCCGAATCACCTCCCTGTGGTCGACGGAACCGTTGACGACTGGCTTCCCGGCGCACCGAGACGGCGCGGCGATGGACCTCCCGGTCGTGGGCTGCCTCATCGAAGGAGCGTCGGCCGTGCTGTTCGCTCCACGCGCTCGCGAACCGACTTCCCTCGACGTTGCTGTCGTGGCGTGCTCGCGTCTCAGCGCTCATGCTCTCCGCGTACGCCCGTGGAATGACATATGAGGCAGCACCTTTCACCTCTGCACGGGCCGCGCGGGCATACCCGGTGAACGTGTCGACCTTCCCGTCCCCGAGCGACCGGCCGGGGGCCATCATCGATCCGGCAGCCTCGTTGGCGCGGCGGCCGAACCCCGCCAACCGCTGACCAGCAGCTTGAGCGCCGAGCGCTCCGGCGTCCGCGGCTCGAGTGGTGACCGGCCTGAGCGCGGTAGCGACCCCGCGCCCGACGCCTCGTCCCACCCCGCGACCGGTTGCGACGGCGGCGCCGGCCACACCGCCGACGGGGCGCCCGCGGAACGACGCCGTAGTCGCCGCGCGGCCCGACGGGCGGGCCGCTCCGGCAACGCCTCCCCCAGCTGCGGCGACGCCGCCGCCGCCCTTGCCGGGTGCGGGTGCACCGGCCGTTGTGGGGGAACCGCCGTTCGATCGGTTCGGGCTGCCGATGGCAGCATTACGTCCCAGTCGGGCAGCGCCCTTGGTGCCCGACCATGCCCCCTTAGCGGCGGGTTTCGCCCCGTACTTCAAACCTGCGTAGCCGGCGAGGACCGTGGCGCCCGTGAGCGCCCTGCTGGAGGTTTCTCCCGGGGAATGGGTGGACCCCTTCACCTTTGCGTACTCGTCGACCTTTCGGACGGCCGCGACCATCCCGAACATGAGACCGACCATCATCATGATCTTGATCCCCATGTTGAACGAGCTCGTGAAGACCACCGCGACGAACGCAACAGCGATGGTTGTCATCAGTCCGTACTGGAAACGGCGTTCGAAGACCGACACGAAGTCCTTCAGATACCGCAGCGCAGCTTGGGCGTTGCCGGGGATCAGCGCCGCCAGCAGTCGGAACACGCCCATCAGGAACAGCAGGAACAGCACGGCTTGGAAATACAGGCTGACGAGTGCGACGATTCCGATCGCAGCTCCGGTGAACAGTGTGCTCACCAACGCCACGAGCGCCTGCGTCAGATGCGGGAACGACCCTCGACCTTGATACGAGTTCTGGATGTCGTTGGCGGTGGACGCCACTCCCGCATTGGTGCTCTTGGACTGCTGCTGCAGTTCGTAGGCCACAGCATGGTACGGGTCGCATTGCACCAGGTGGGCGTAGTCGCCCTTGTCCTGCATGCAGGTTTTGCGGGCCGCGGAGAAGTTGGGGCCACCTTCTTGGGCGATGAGGTAGCTGCGCAGATCGCTGCATCCGCGGAAGTTGTTGTAACACGGCAACCCTTGACCGGCCGGGTCGTCCTTGGAGGTGACGAGATCAGTACGGCCACCGTAGTGCGGATCCCCGAACCGGGTGACGCGGGTGGTGACCGCCAGTTTCCGGTTCGCGGTGGACCCGAACTGGCCCAGCGCCCATGGTCGATACGCCAACGCTTCGGCGAGAATGCACGAGGAGTATCGCTGCCCGGGCACGGCAGCAGCGAATGCCTGGTCGGTGCCCGGTTGCGGGTTAACCGGCACCGGTCTGGTGCACATCATCGACGGGTTGTCCGCCGTAATCGTGTCGAACGCGACGTCCGCGATCGCCGAATTCAGTTGCGCCACTGTCTGATCACCGAAGGATGCGAGCATGAACCAGCCGTTGCTGTTCGGGTTGGCCCAACTGGCGGCGCCGATCCCACCGAACAGGAATCCGGCGAGCACGAGCACGAGCACCTGGCCGCCGACGTCACCGATCGCAGACCGGAATCCGCGCATTGCAACGGATTTCACAATCACCATGATTCCGCCGAGAGTGAGCATCACCCCCGCCATCGGCAGGAACAGGTAGATGAACATTTTATCGACGAACGGCAGTGTCTTGTTGTACAGGAACTCCAGCGGACGCGACGCTTGGGTGATCTCCTTGATCGCGATCACTGTCTGCAGCACATACAGATTGACCTTCATCACCAGGTTGCCGGTGACCACCGACATCCACGGCATGATGGAGCAGATCTCGTCGCCGGAGTCATTCTTCTGCCAGTTGACGAACTTCAGGCCACGTAGACCGGCCACCTCGAACAGCGTGTAGTTGTCCAGCGAATAGTTGGCGCCGAGCCGATCGAAGTTGCCTGCCTGGTCACTGTTGGGCGGGATGGTCGACGGATCACCCAGTCCTGGACTGGTTTTCACCTGACCCAGGTTGCGGGCGGCCATCAGGCTTTCCGGTCCGGTCCCGACGGGCTCCTGCGTCAGGTCCGGGCGGGTGAACGAACAGATCAGGTCGTTGGCTCGCGATTCAAGAAGGTCGCCGATCCCGAAGCTGAAACCGTGCGCTTGACCTTGTGGGACGCCGATGAGAATGGTGAATGACGCCATCACCGCCACCAACAGCATCCCGGAGCCACGCCGTAGCCGCGCTTTCCAGGTGCGGTCGCTGCGGTCCGCTTTGCGGGTCCGCAGATACACCACGATCATCGCCGCGCCGAAGGTGCCGAGTTGCATGAGGATCGGCCACTGAGAGGCCGGGCTCCACGCCCACGCCGGCACCGCCGCGAGCACAAGCCCTTGGGCGATCACCACACTCCAGCCGATGTGGACACCACGGTGCGGCGAGACCAGGGCCGCGATGGTGACGGTTGCCAGCATCGCCGCGGTCACACCGACCGCGATGGGTACCGCCCCATAGCGGGGGATCGCGATCATGGTTGCGGCGGCCAACGCCACCGCCGACCCGACGCTCATACCAATGACACCCGTCACCTGGGGGAACCGCCTCCGGGAAGCCACTGCCGTCGCCACCAACGCGACGATCACCGCCACTGCTACCGTCGGCGCTGTACCCGCCTTGACCCAGATGGCCGAGATGCAGACAGCGATTGTCAGAACCCCGAGCACGATCCGCCACCGCAGCCATCCGGCGGCGCGCTCGACATGCTCGCCGAGCGTGCCGAGTGCACGCCACACGGTGGCGGCAGGTGGTGTGATGACAGTCGTCATGGTGTCCTCAGTGGTTGGGCCGACGTGGTCAGACGGCAGCGAATTCTTCAGGCGCGTAGTCGAACTGCTCGACGAAATCATCGGTTGCGGTTGCGAGGCGATCTTCGATGATGTCCTTGCGGAGCACATCTCGGATATCGGTCCTCACCAGCCATTCCCCGATCGGTCGGGGGTCAACCGACTGATCACGTCCGCGCAGTGCCGCATTGGTTTGGGTTGCCCGATGCAGCTCGTCGAAGATGGGGTCGACGATGACCGTGGCGACACGGTTGTCGAGATCGCGCGTTACGCACACGCCGGTCTCCAGGCCACCCCCGGGCACGCTGCGCCCGCGTAGCTTCTTCGCCAGCACCTCCTCCGCCGCGCTGTCGCCGCCGGACCCTGAACGCAGCAACTTCAGAGCCGCTCGAGCTTCGGTATCGCCACGCTGCATGAACACAAACACCGAGCCGAACTGGTTCTGATCAGCTTCCTCGCCGTTGCCTCCATCGTCGGCCTTCTCAATCGCATTGATGTCGAGTGCCTGCTGGGAGATGATGACCACACCGAAAAAGAACGATCTCCCCTGCCGCAAAGCTCTTTTCAGGAGATTCGCGCCTTCCTCGAACGCGGTCACCATGTATGCCTCATCGACGAATAGCAGGCGAGGACGCACGTTCTTGGCGGCGATCCCGCTGGTGGTCCGGCTCGCGGTGAATCGTCGGTTGGGGCGGATGGCGGGGCTTGCGCTGGAGAACACGCGCTCCACCTGCCACAGCACGGTGAACATGGCCGCCGATGCGGCCCTGTTCTCGTCGGTCGCTTTGGCCTCGGTGGGGTTGGCCGGCGGCTTGAACCCGACCATGGTGACGATCGTCCGGCGATGATTGAACCCGCGGATGGCTCCAGTAGTGGGCTTGGTCGCGCCGGCGGTCGATGTTCCACCGACGCCTTTTGTCATCTCGAGGCCGGAATGCTCCTCGGGGTCGGAGAACAGGAGCCGCGCATATGGGGTGTGCCGCGCGCGCTCGAGTCGTTTGCGGAGGGAGTCGACCGCGTCCCGGTTCTGGCGGGCGGCGATCTTTTCGTGACCGCCTTGCGCCAGCACGTCTTCGTAGAACTCGTAGTCCTCGAGCAGGTGCGATTCCAGCGAACTCAGCGACGGTAGTGGCGTGTTCGGGTCGAGGTCGGCCCTGTCTTTGTAGCCTTTGCGGAGCCGGTTGAATGCAAGGTCGAGCACCGTGCGCAAGGGACTGTCAGTGGGGAGGTCGGCGAACAGCAGCTCGACCTGCCGACGCGCGAGGCGTTCACCTTCCTCGTAGTCGTCGGTCAGTTTCCATGACTCCAGCGAACCGTTGTCGCCGTACGTCAGGGACACAATGCGTGTGTCGTTCCAGAACTCCCGGTTGATCGGCTGGAACTTGCTGCCCGGCTTACCGATGGTTCCGGCGTTGGCGGCGGCTTCAAACTCGTCGTCGAGAACCTGTTTGCCGAAAGCGAGGTAGAGGCAGAACTTTTCGAAGTCATTCTTCGGGTCGAGGACCACGCACTGGGAGCCGGCTTCGGATGCCCAGAAGAACAAGCACAGCGCCAGAGTCGATTTGCCGCCGCCGGATGCGCCGATGATCGCCACGCCAGAGCCGGCGTTGCGGGACATCTGGACGACGGGATCAAAGTGGACGATTGCGCCGTTCTCGGCGGCGTATCCGATTACGTGCCCATGCCAGCCCAGGGTGTCACCGGTCTTGGTGACTTCGATGTCGTCGCCGACGGTGGGCGCCGAGTCGAGGCGGGCCAGCGACAGGATCTCCATATCGGAGTAGCGGCTCCCGATGTCGATGCCGCCGCCCGGCCCGAAGTCCTTGGCGAGGACGGATCGGCCGACGTGGTGCGGGTTAACGTCGCCGGGTAGTTGCTCTTCGAGCAACGCGTACTGGCAGTTCTTCAAACGAGTGAGTTTGACGAAGTTCTTCATCAGGTTGGTCACAGTTTGTTCCTGTGACTTCAACTCGCGCAGCGAATTTGCAGTCAGCGAAATCCGCAGCTGACCAAACATGCCGGGCCGCGGTTCGGCCTCCATTTCTTCTTTGACCTCATCGGCTTCCGCAGCGAGCAACCCGAACCGGGTGTCGTCGAGTGCACGCTCGTTGCCGTCCTTGGTGCGGTCCTTCACTTCGTCGGCGATCTTGCGGGTCGCCTTCACAACAGCCTTGGACCACAACTTGTCGGCGATGAGCTGGTATCGCCACGAGATCTCCGGCGGATTTGGCAACGACCGCAGGAGCCGCCCCCAGGCATCCCAGTAGCGGAATGGGATGACAGTGTCCGACGTTTCGACGGTCAACGTAGTGCTGTAGCACACCTGTGGAGACTCGTCGTCGGCGATATCAGGATTCGCGATCTGCACCGCCGCTTGCTGTTTCATGTTGAAACCGTCGAACTGGACGAGTTCGTCAAAGAACACGTTGCGCGCGTACCGGGTCCGGTTGTATTCGATATCGGTGCGCACCGGGAACGTCCCCGCCAGGGGCTTGCGGATCAACCACGCCAGGTCGGCCCGATCCATCGGAGTTCCGTACGCGGACAGCAGGTTAACGATGTCGTTGGCGCGTCCCCGGAAGAAGTCCAGCTCCTCCTTGGCGAAGATCTCGTTACACAGCGAGTCGTCGGCGTCGACGATCAGCGCGGCGGGATCGACACTGACGGGCTGCTTCTGGTCACCGATCCGCACCAGCAGGTAACGGGCCCGGACTGGGGACCCACCTCGGATGTGCGGTTCCACCCCGTCATCGACGAGCGTGTCGAACAAGGCGCTGGGGTCCCACTGGTTGGAGTGATAACGCTCCAGCCATTCGCTGGTGTCGACGGGTTGGTTACGGATGATCTCGTGGCACGGTACGACCGCTTCGCGTTTCCCGTTCTTGGCGTTGAAGTAGTCCAAGAGGGCGTTTTGAATCCCTTGCGCGCGTTCAGCATCTGACTCTTGTTCTGATGTGGAAGAGAACTCATCGGTGACCGACGCCAACCGAACGCCGGTCCACACGCCCGAGTCGCGGATGAAGAAGAACGTCCCGACGTCTTCCACGTAGCGGTAGCCCAGTCGTCGGTTGTCAGCCCGTTTGTCGCGCTCCTTGATCTTTGGGTCGTACTCGGCGGTGTTGGCCTTCTTCAGCCACGGCACGTACTGCGGAAACTTCCTGACCCATACCACGTATGCGGCGCCCAACGACACCGCGAACAGGGAGAAAGCGATGAGAATCAGCATAACGTCGTGGCCTTTCGGATTCGGAGTGGTGTCAGCACGCACCAGCCTTGTTGTCGCCGAGTGCTGTTCGAGATCATGTCGATCAGCCTTCCGGGCGGGCAGCCGCGAACGGGGAGCGTTGCGATGCGGCGATCACCGCGTCATGCCACCGGTCGAAGAGCGCGAAGTCGTCGGCGACCGCGAACTCTTCTGATGCGCGGGGGCGGGGGCAGTACTGCACTCGGTTGCCCAGCGCTCGGCCCGCCTTGATGTGTGGTGAGTTGTTGGGGCGCATGACGATGACGCACCACCTCATGGTGTCGATGGTTGCGTCGGCCTGAGTGCTTGCAATGTGCTCGGGCTGGTGGTTGCGGAGCGAGTACCACAAGGTGACGCGGCGCCAAGGGGTTTCCTTATCTCCGAGGTCGCGCTGCAGGAATGCGTAGAGCCCCGCGAAGACGACCGCCATGGTCAGGAAGATCGCCCACCAGGGCACCCCGAAGATCCAGCCGAACACGACCTGGAAGACAAACCACGCCGGAATCACGCAGCCCGCTGCCATTCCGGCAGCTGGAAATGACACGCCACCCATCCACGCCAGCGACAAGTCGTTGACGGTGAACATCTTTCCCTTGTGGCGCATGATCGCGGTGTAGTCCCGCGCCCACAGGTGCCGATCACTCATGCGATGCGGTTCCGCCTTCTAGTTCACGGAGCCGTTTTGCGGGGTGCCCGACTGCTGGTTGGTGACGTCGTGGCCGGTCGTCACGACCATCGGCGCGATGGCCGCGCCACCACCGATGATCAGGCAGCCTACGAGGACACCGACTACAGCGGCGAGGCCCTTACGCATTCCTCCGGAGAACGCGCCTGTCATCACCAGGACGCCGGCGATAACCATGGCAGCAACGGCGAGCGCGCCGCCGAGGATTTGGCCTGTGGTTCCGATGCTCTGAATGACCTGAACGATTGCGTTGGAGCCCTGCCCGGCGGCGGCGAGAGTCTTGGTGGTCATGCTGTGTTCCTTTCGGTTGAGATCACTGCTGCTGGGGGTTCAGGTGCCAGACCCGGGTGGTCACGGCGACGTGGATTCACTTGTTGTGGCGGCGGAGTCGGGATCTTGCGAGGTCGTCGGTTGCGACGTTGATGGGGTGGTGGTGACCGCACCGCCGGTGGGTGCGACGCCCGCGTCGACGGTGTTGATTCCGTCGGTGCTATCGGCGATGGGATTGGCGTCGGCAGCGTGGTCACTCACCGTGCCGCCGGCGATGTCGGAGATCAGCCACTTTCCGCCGACCTTGCGGAGCGCGATGCGGTATCCGGCGGTCTGAGTGGACGACGACTGCTTGACGTCCCATTGCACGGTGACTTGCGCAATCACCACGTCACCGTCGTTGTAGACGATCGGCCCGCTGTTGGGTTGGGCGTTGCTGGTGAAGACCGTGACTTGCTGGATTCGGGGGTTCTCGAGTGCACCTCCGAGTCCGTTGTGGACTTCGGGTTCGGCGTTGTCGGTGGCGGCCAACGTGATCTGCTTGTCGTCGGAGGCCGCCCACGCGGTGAGGAACGGTGCGAGCAGACTGCTTTGGAGCTCACCGGCCAGGCGTGAATCCTGTTGCATTACTGCCTGGTACCCGGAAGGTTTCGATGTCCGTAAGCCTGCGGTGATACCGATGTCGCCGATAACGCTCATGTCGTTGGCTTGGGCGGTGTTGCTGACCCAGATCGGCACGCTGACTGTCCAGAAGTCACCAGCGGCCATGGACACGTTGTAGAACAGGTACGCCGCAGCACCTCCGGTGAAGCCGTCGATCGATTTCGCGCGCCCGTTGAACACAATCATCTGCGGCGCTTGGATTTTCCCGCCGTCCTGCCAACCGCAGCTCGGTGATGGACCGCCGGTGGACATTGACGCGAGCAGCTTTGCTCGAGCGGCGACCTGGCTGGCGTCGCCGTGGGTCAAACAGGTTTGCAGGTATTGCTGACCGAACGCGCTCATCGCTTGTAGCGGCAGCGATGTCAACCGATATTGGGTGGCTTCGTTCGCGCTGATGGCACCGTCTGCGGGCACCGCACTGCGGCCGTACATGACGCCGACGAGGCCGAAGAGCGCACTCATGACAGTGACTACGGCGATCAGGAAGGCCAGCCGACGCCCTCCCCATACGCGGCTGGTGACGACCGGTGACTTTCCGATCGCCGGGACGGTGAAGTTCTCCACCGGCGCGCCGTTTTCGTCGAACAGGGGCGGAATGTCGTCGGCGAGTTCTTCAGTGGTGGCGCCACCGGAGCGGATCAGATTGCCGATCTTCCGGGTGAATTCTTTTGTCCCGGCACGGTCGTCGACGGCTACGCCTTTGGTGGTGACGTAGATCCATTCGCCGTCATCGCCGACGAGTTCACGGTTGTCTTCGTCGACGGCGATGTATTCGCTGCCCTCGCCGGCGAACCATTTGAAGACCCGCTGCTGCTTGCGGTTGAGGGTGTAGTGGACACCTTCCTCAGCGAGGATGACCTGCGTGTTGGGGTGGGTGTCGATATCTCCGGTGGGCGGGTCATCAACGTTGTCGTCTCGGATGCCCACCTCGGGGTCGGCGGGTCGGTCGAGCAATCCAACGGCCACCGGTGGGCGTGAATGGTTGTCGGGCCGCCGATTCGACAGGGATGACACTGCCACGGGTGGACGGGCCGGCGCGGAGGGATTCACGATGCGGTCGACGGCCTGACGGATCGGGTACTGCCGTAGTTCGGATACCAGGCTGACCAGCCGGTGATCGCTTTCGGGGAGCAGTCTGTAGCGGCTCGATGCCGGCGGGATCTCGTCGACGTACTGCTGGCAGCGCAAACCCTGCCCTTGTCGGGGGTAGGGCCTATATTCGTAGGACGCCTTATCAGGCACTGTGCTGCACTCCCTAACAGCGCGGACAGCTCAGCTGTGACCGCTTTCGCGGGCGAGATACAGCAAAGTCATCCAGGTTCGGCTTCGATGGGTCCATCGTAGGGCACGTGTTTCGCATCCCGGCCCACAAATTTGCCGCTGTCGCGGAGTCGCCAGATTCGTCGTGTCAGTCGCGGGCTCTTTCGTTGGCGCGGTGAAGACGTCATGAGACAGCTGGTGGTGTCTATTTCGTGGCCGTGCGGGAGTCCAGTCCTCAGCCGTCTGGGTGGAGTCCGCACCAAACTCGTCGGAAAACCAATCCGATGCGACCTGAACGCAACAGCCGGTGGCGGTGATCGCCACTCCGACCAGAGGAACCAACTCCGCCGATTGGAGGCTTAGGGTGTGGACGCGCGTTCATGGGGTGTGGACGCGCGTTCATGCGAGCGCCCCCCTTCGGTGGGGAGTCCCCTGGGGACTGCTCGCAACCCCATTGAACAGCGCAAATGATAGATTCGATCAGGATTTGTGTTAGGTCAGCGCATGCGCACACAGTCAGCTGTCACAACGCCAGCGTGAGGGCATCGTACTTTCGACTTGGTCTGACCTGGGACGACATGCGCTACGTGGCGGGACACAACGCCAGCGAGAGGGCACCGTATCCGCATCAGCGGAATGCTGTGACTTTTCGGGGCCGATCGGGCCGAGTTGAGACTGTGGCACCGTCAAAGCCAGCGAGCAATGAGACTGCAGCGACCTGGGCGATCGCTACGAGTTGTGCCGCCGAGGGGTCGGGCACCGCCTATCGGGCGAACGGATTGTTCGACGGCGCGGCGGACGAGTCGCCGAAGGCGTCGGCGATGTCGTCGGCGCTGGCTGCAGCGGCAGCGTCGCCAGCCGATTCGGGCGTCGCCGCCGGTTCGACGCGGGACGCGGTGACGGCTGTCGGTGAGTTGGCCGGCGACTTCGGTTGCTGCTGCGTCTGATCACGCGGTCCTGCGGTGACCGGTGGTGGCATGTCGTCGACCGGTTCGGGGGGCAGCGGGATGTCGTCGTCGGCGGCCGCCGTCGCGTACTCCGGGCCCGGATCGATCGGTGGTTCATGGATGTCGTCCCACACGTTGCCTGTCGCGTCGTCGGGGCCGCTGTCGACGAAAGCAGCTTCCGGGCCCAGACGTTCAGCAACGTCGGCGCGTTCCTCATCCAGGCGTTCGCTGAGTTTGCGTAGTTGGGCCAGCAACCCGTCGTCGTGTTCGGCGTCGATCCTGCGCAATGCCTCGATCTGGGCGGCCAGTTCGCACCGTTGCACATAGTGGGGGTCACCGAACGGGGAGTAACCTTTCGGCGGCTCGTCGACGGGCACCATCTGAATGGTTTCGTACCAGTTGTTGGGGCCCTGTTTGCCGGCGGTGTGCACCGCCGACAACTCGGGAGCCTTGGTGATCCACAACAGTTCTCGTAGATCTCCGTCGTCGGAACTACGTAGCGCTTGAGCGGTGCCGTAGGGCACGCGAGGTAGTTCGGTGTCGGCGGACCGGATCGACGTCGACTGTCGGGCACCGGTGAACATGCGGAGCCGGTTGTTGGTGACCTCGATGTCCTCGGTCGCGATCTTCTTGGTGACCTTCCCGGAGAAGTCGCAGAAGTCGACATCGTCGTCTTCCTCACCGATCTGCAGGGACAGCATGTCACCGGTGAGGGCGGTCAGCCGTTTGAGGTAGACGTCGGACTTGTTGATGTCACGCAGATCTGACAGTGACTGCGTGGACACGATGGGAATGATCCCGACGTCGGCGGACTTGTTGACCAACCCGGCCAACGCTGATGCTGAGGCGGCGTTCGCCGCGGTTCCGAGTTCCTCGATCTGCACGACCACTTTCGGCCACGGGGTGGCGTCGGGCCGTCCTTGATCCATGTGCCGCTTGTACTCTCGCAGCGTCGACACGGTGTTCTGCAGGTCCAGCAGCAGCATCGTGCCAACCATCTTCGACTCGTACTCGTAGTCGGCGGCCGACAGCGAGAACATCACGAACTCACCGCGGACGATCGCCCGCAGCAGGTCGATCCGCAGGGAGGGCGTGGACCCCTGTGACAGCGAACCGGGGTAGAAGGCGCTCGAGGTGAGGTAGGTGGAAGCGATCGATCGGGTGTCGGCGATCGCCGAGCCGATGGTGTTGGATTTCTGGGCGGCGTCGTGTTTCAGTGACCGCGCACGATTCTGGAGTCGCCGGACTTGTTCGGCGGCGTCGATGTCACTCATGTGCGGGTGGTGCCGTTTCAGCAGCCCAGGGTTGAGGTGCTCGGCGGTGTCGACCAGCTCGTCGAGATTGAGCATGTCCTCGAGGACTTGGAGGGGCTCTTTCTTGGCCCGCACACCGTTCGGGCCGGGCACCTCGGAGTAGTCGCGCCCGGTGTAGTAGGCGATGTCCCAGCTCAGTGCGGTCACTTCGAATGCGTTGCGCCGGTACACATCACCTTGGTCGTTGTGGACCACCGAGTCGACGACCATGCGTGCCCGTGTCGCTCCGGAGCCGCGGGTGAGCGGATCGTAGTGACATGGTCGGGGCGGTTCGTAGGGGTGGTTGCGTTGAAATCCGGCGTCGCCGTTCGGGGAGAGCGTGAAGTGCAGGAACGAACGTCCCATGCGTTCGGCGTCGCGGGCCTTCTCGGCGACGAACGCGGGGTCGGGCTTGTAGTTGATGATGATCTGCCCGGCGCCGAGCTCGGCCGAGAGTTGGCGGGCAATCGAGTTGCCCAGGCGTGTCTTACCGACCCGTGTGGTGCCGATGATCATCATCATCTTGTTCAGATGCCGCACCGGCTGCTGAACGGGCTTGCCGTACTTGCCAACTCCGAAGGTGACCGCCGGTTCTCTACTCATGGGCGGTCCCTTCACGGTCTGCGTCGTGGGCGTTCCCGGCGGCGAACGCCGGGTCGTGGACGGTCCGCCCGGCGGCGAAATCCGCCAAGAGTAAGCGGGCCAACGTGTCCGGGCGCGTCTTGCCGACCCGTGTGGTCCCGGTCCCGACGGTGGCTGCTGGCGTTTTACTCATGGGTGTTTCCTTGTTCGGCCGAGGGGAATCACGGGAATGCTGTCGGCGGTGGATCGTGCTGGGGAGGCCGGTGGGCGGGTGCGCGGCACCAGAGTTGGTGAACCGTCGCTCAGTTCGCGGTGATCGTCGATGCCGGCAGTATCGGGTTGCGGCATCGTCTGGGTGATCGGCACGGGTGCCGGCCGGGTGTCGGCCTCGATGTCGACTGCCGACGGAGCGGTCGGAGGGGGTTCGGCGCCGGTGGACGGGCCTGCGGTGTCGCGGGCGACAGCCGCGATCGTGGCAGGTCTGTCACCGTCTGGTTGTGGTGTGTCGGTGGCGGGGCCGTCGACCCGGTTGGCGGCGTCCGCTGCGACCGGCACGGGCGGTCGATTCTCGGTGGCGGGGGCCGCCGACACGGGAGAGTGCTCGGCGTAGACCATGTCCGACGCAGGCTGGATTGGGTTGCGGGAAAAAGGATTACCTGCCGGGTGCGGTGCGAGGTCAACCGCGCCGGTGAGCGTCGCCGGCGGTTGTCGGGTGCGGGTGTGCACGGCGCTGCGCATCGTGGTGTAGGTGGTTTTCAGGTGGCTGGTGAACGCCGTGCGGGAGGGATTGCTCGAGCCGGTTGTGGCTGAATCGTCGCCCGCGTCCAGTGATTTGGCCGGCACGTCGTCGGTGGGCGCGGCCGTGGTGGGCGGCACATAGTTCGGGTCGAGTTCTGCCATCTGCGCGTGGAGCTCGTCGAGTGTGGGTTCGGCGATGTGCAGGGCAGGGCTGTAGCGGGCCGCGGCCACCCGTCGGCGTTCGCGGATGATTCGGCGTCGATCGAGGATGCCGACGGGCCGTTCGTTGGAGTGATCGTCACCTTCGATGCGGCCGCGGGTTTTGCGGGAGAAGCTGCGGGCCAGGGTGAACACGGCGCAGCTGGCCATGGCGATGGGTGCGAGTGCGATGGTCTGGCACAGTACCGCGTGCGCGGCGGACACCGACTGGAATGCTGCGGCCATCGCGGGCACGGAGCCGGGTTCGCCGGCGTGGAAGGCGATCGGCAGCATGTGGCCGGGCCATGCGAGAAGCCATGCCTGCCATGCCGACACAGATCCGGCCAGCACGATCCCGAGGATCAGCGTGACCAGAGCCCACAGCCAGTACCAGCCGGTGCGGACGCGGCGACGTTCGTAGACCAGCACTGCAGGTGTGAGTGTGACGAGGTAGCCGGGCAGGACGATCAACAGGACTATGCCGAGGACGAGCAGTCCTCGCACAGCGGAGCCGCCGCGCTCTGGTTGCTGTTGCTTCGGGGCGTCGGCGTCGTGGTTCTTCTTTGCGGAGAACAGTCCCACTGGGGGCCTCTCTGGGCGGTGTGGCTTCGATGCTGGCCATTATGCCGAGGCCGTTTCCGGCGGCCGGTAGTGTCAACCCGCCCGCTTCGGGGCGCGCGTTCTCGCCGTTAATTCCGGCCCCGTCGGCGTGTCCGCGCCTGTCTGCCACGACCCGCGACATACGGTTGCCACGACCACATAGCGACGACATCTCTCGCCGGTAATTGCGGTCACACCGATTCGGCTATAGGCTTCGGAACCATCGAAGCCCTAACCACACAGAGGACCGGCTATGTCCACACGACCACGCCGCGGCCGCCCCTCCAAGGGGTTGCGTCGTCAGCTGCGCTTGTCTTACAGCGCAGCGAATTCCGCGTTGCTGCACAAGTTGTGCGTGCGTTACAACCGATCCCGGGACAACGTCCTCGCCACCGCCGTCATCGTCGGACTGCACCACACCGACGAGCTCGCGCAGGCGCTGTTCTGCTGGGCTAACCCCGACGAGGCGCCGCCGATCCCCCGCGATCTGGCCTCGCTGCGCACCCCGACGAGACCCGAATGGGTGTCGGCTGACACCGACGACGGCCTGGTCCCCGCCGACTTCAACATGCCGATCGTCTACACCCACCTACTCAACGAGCTGTGCGCAACACCCGGCATCCTGCCGGTCGCGTTGCGGTCCGCACTGTTGTGGGTTGGCCTGAATCATCTCTCCGAATTCCCCGCGAACCTCGCCGAACTCGACGACGTTCAACGCGGCGGCGGCGTCAGTCAAACCGCGCTCGCCTTCTACTCCGGCGAACTCGTCGAAGGCCGCACAGCCAACGATGTCGCCGACGCGCGGCTGCGTTTGCACCGCGGCGACAGTCTGGAAGCGGTGGCTGCAGCCACCGGCATTCCCCTCGATTTTCTCACCGCGCTCCGCGATGAGATGACCGCACAGTCCAACGAAGGGGGGCAACTCTCACTGGCTGGATAACACCACGAGTTCACGTTCATCGCCAGAAGCGTGATGTGACACGAACCAACCGCAGGTGACGTCGTCGATGTCCCCAGCACAGCCGAGCCCCCTCACCAGCTGACATGCCGATCGGACCGGATCGCCAATCCGGACACCACCCGAGAACGCATCCCAGACACGAGGAAGGCCCCCGCCCTGGAAGGGGCGGAGGCCTCTGGAAGTTCCTGACCAGAACTGCTCGGTCGGCGCTGGTGGCCGCGATTTTAGATTAGCTCACCGGCTGCCAGGCCGGCGGTTCGTGCTTGCTCTTCGCCTTCTGGATTGATCACCGGGTAGCCACCACAGCTGCCACGGGGGTCTTTTGCGTTCCCAGAAGGAGGATCGCACTTGCGAGAGTACCTGCTACCCATGTTCCGGGTCCACCCAACACACCGGAACATTCATTCACACCAGTCCCACCAGTCACATGACTGGTGGTGTGTGGTGCCCACACCCGCCTTACCGAAGCGGTGACCGCCGCTCCCCTAGCGCCCTCACGACATGGTGGGGGCGCGGTTCGACGCACCCCAAAACCGGTCACCCCACGCCTCGGCCAGCACATCCCGGACGCCTATCTCGATGCGTTGCACGCCGTCGCCGCAGCCGTGGCACCGCGCCGCCGGGTTCGCGTCGACGCCACCGGCACCCACACCTACGCCACCCACATCCCGTTCGGGCCGACCGCACCCACGGTGCCGTGGGCGGTCGAACTCGCCGACGGCACAGAGTATTTGCGGCTGCTCGCGATCGACTTCGACGACACCAACGGCGCCCGCCCCGACCTCGACGCAGACAACTTCGTCGACGTCCTCGAGGGCATCGGCTGCCCGGCGATACTCGCCCAATCCTCCCCCGAATCTCTCCGCCGACATGTGTGGGTGTGGCTGGCCGAACCGTGGCGGCCCACGCGCACAGCAGCATTCATCCGCCTACTCGCCGCCCACTATCCGACGGCCGACCTCACCGCGCTGGCCAACCCCGCCACCGGATGTGTGCGATTCCCCGGGAGCCCGCACCGCGGTGGCGGCACCTCGACGATCCTGTCGATCTCGCTGCCCCCGAACTGTGATGCGGTCGCCGCGCTCGTCGGCTCGGCCCGCGCCCCCGAAGACCTCGACCACCGCATCGCGATCATGCTCACCGACCGCGACCGCCCCACCCACACGCGAGGCTGGCGCATCACCGACCCCGATCAGATTCGCGACGAAACACTCACCGCGGCGGCACTTCTCCGCCAGCACGGAGGCCTCGCCTACGATCCCGCCCCCGACACCGGGCTGCCACCCATCCCCGCCGCCGCCCACGACTTGCGCCCCACTCTCGGACTGCTGACCGTCGGGAAGCCCGGCGATATCACCGCCCTTTCGTTGGCGGCCGACGCCGCGGTCACCGCCATCTGGCGGCGCCGCCTCACCCGCCCCGTCCTGCCGGACCCCGCCACCCGCACCAGCATCCCCACCCACCACCGCGCGGCGATCACACCGCCAGCCGCCGCCGATTCGTCACGTGACACCGCCGCCACTGGTGATCGCACACCGGCAGCCAGCACACCGGTGGCGCCGGTACCCGCTGCGGTCGCCAACGCCGGATTCGCCTCCCTGCTGTCGGTGTTACCGGCTGCGGTGCAACAACTTCTACTGCCCTCCCGCACACCACTCGCAGCCGACCTGGACGCCAGCGCTGTGCAGTGGACGACGCTCATCGCCTGCCGCCGCGCCGGCTGGTCCGAACAGCATGTCCTCGACTACGACCGCCGCTTCACCCCGCCCGCATTCACCCACGCACACTCACGGCGACACCCGTCGGGCACCCGCGTCCGACGGTCCTCGCGAGCGACCGCCAAGTCACTGGCCAAGGACTATGCGCGGACCGTCGACCGCGCCCACATCACTCCCGACGACGTGGATATCGACGGCGTCCGCGACCTCGCCCACCAGATCCTCGACTGGGCTGACCGATGCCCCGCCTTAGCTTTCACCGTCGACACCCGCATCCTGCGATGCGTCCTCGAGGCGCACCTGACGGTGATGCTCCGATCCAACCGCGCCACCTACTCGGTGTCGACGCGTGAACTCGCCTGGCTCGCCGGTGTCCGGTCACCGCAAACCGCTTTGCACTACACCCGAGTCCTCGCCAGCCTCGGACTCCTGAAACTCACCCAACCCGGCGAAGGCACCCGCGCACACACCTACCGCATCCTCGGCGCACCCACACACACCCACACCAACCCGCCATCACACATTGCAGTACCACCGTTGACCTGCGCATGGACACAAGGGGGGCACGCCCCCCGCACCACTGTTTGGGGTGAGATTTCCGGTGTACTGCAGAACGTCGAGTTCGCTGAATTGCTGGCGCAGCGCACCACCCATTTCCGGCACGACGTGTGGTGCGCCGCATCGGTCGGAGAGCACGCCGCTGTCGTCGCGTTCTGGGTAGCCCACCACGGCATCAGGGACGTCGACAGGCTCGCCCGCCACTGCGCAATCACCGCCGACGAGGTACGCGAAAGCCTGTCCGCGCTGCACGATCTGGGACTCCTCGACTCCGACCTCACCCCCACGTTGAACGCACACACCTACCAGGAAGCCGCGCACCGCACCGGCACCGCAGGCGTGTGGGATCGCCGCAAATTCGGGTGGGACATGCAAACCCTGCGATGGCAATGGTGGTGCGCCGAAACGGATCTACTGACCGCCACCAACGGCTCTCCCGAACACATCGCAGCCCGCGCCACACTCAACGAATTCGGCGGCCGATACCCGCGCTACCGACACACCGGAGAACCACATCACACGCGCGCCCTGACGATCCTCACCGCCGCCAATCACCGCACCCAGTGGGAAGCCCAATGAACCAACCAGCACTCCCCGAGTACGCCCCCAACCGGCCGTCACACAGCGTCGGCCCCGGGGTTCGCATCGTCGCTATCATCGGCGGCCACCACACCCGTGTCCCCGGCCCGCGGCCGTGGCCGCACCGCATTCGCCACTTCCGCCTCCGTCAGCAGACACAACTCCAACGGCGGCACCTCCCCCGGCCCACCAGCCGGCAACGTCACCCACTTCACGAACGTCTTCCGCGGCCGATCCGCAGCGGGCACCTCCCGACGCCACACCTCCTGCCACAGCAACCACCGCTTGTAACTACACCGGTAGCGCGCCGGCAACGACCGCTGATCCACCGCATACTGCACACCCGAATCATGGGCGACAACATCGTTGACCGTGATCGGCAGATTCGGCGGCGGCGACGCCCACTGAACACTCTTGTACTCGAACGGCATCGACGCCGGCACAAAACCGCGCGCCCACTCACCCTTCCGCGGATTGAAACGACCCCACAACAACCCCTTCGCCTCCGGCGTGCACACCCACTCCACCTGACGGAACTGGCCCCGCCGCAATGCCACCCGCTGCACCGTCCGCTCCTGACCATCCTCACCACGCTCCACCACCGACTCCCGGACCACACCACCACGACCATCCGGGATCAGACGAGCCACCGCCTTCGAATAACCGACCACGATCGCCTGCAACCGATCACTGGCCTTCGTCGCGATCTCCACCTCCACAGCCGCCAACTCCCCCGACGCCAACACCTTCACAAAATCCGGGAACCGCACACTCGTCGGCGTCTCCGTGGTCGCCGACTGCCGCTCCGAAGCAATCGCACACGACAGGTACGTCACCTCCGGAACCGTATGAGTCACCTGACCATCCGCGCCGTACACCCGCCGAAACACCCGACCCGGCCGCACACCCGGATCAGTCTCCCCCACCGAGAACCGCACACCCACCGACTCCAGGAACTCCTGCACCGCATCCTGATCCGGCTCACGATCCATCAACCGGATCTGCCGCTCCGTCAACACCCGAACACCCTGCGACATCGCCACCAACAACCGATCCGCCACCAGCGCCGGATGCAACAAATTCTCCGGCACCGACAAATCCCGCAACGCCAACCGCTCAAACATCGGCGGCAACCCCTGAACCCCCACCTTCTGCCCAGCCCGAGTCGGCGTAATCACCGTCCCCGCCCACGCCGGAACCCCCGCATCCCGATTCACCAACCCCGCCTGCTCCATCTTCACCACACGCTTCAACGCCGTCGACGCATTCCCCCCGTAAAACCACGTCGCCGCCTGCCGCAACAACACCATCCCGTGCAACGTCGCGAACTCCAACAACTGCTCATCACGCACCGTGCGACGCCAACCATGCCCACCCCGCGCAGTACCCGACGCCGACCCCACCTGCCGCGACCACACCCGATTCGACTTCTCCCGCCGCCACCGCGTGAACCGCAACTCCGCATCAGCAACATCCACATCAGCCTTCGACACCACATCAGCCACAACCGCCACCACCCTCCACAATCACGTGACCAAACAAGTGACACACCCACACCACCACGAATCCGATACAACCGCCACCATACCGGCCCAACGACCAGCACAAACCCCACAAACAACGTGACCACCAAAACCCACCAAAAATCACGACTCTCGCACCAGCACCACCACCACCCACGACCGTGTTAAAAAGCGTTCACGTTTGCCGTGGGTGGTGATGGTGCTGGTGCTCGACCGGCGCCGTCCTCGGCGTCCACCCCCAACGCGCAGCCCGAAGCACCGGGCAGAAATCGACCTATTCGGCCGATCCCTGCCCGGTGCCGGCTGCGCGGGTGGACGCCGATGCCCGCTGCCGGTGCCTCCGGCCTCCGGGGCCGCCCCGAGGGGGCGTCCCCTACGGCCTGCGGCCGCCAGCCAGGTGGTGGGTGACGGCTGTGTGCCGCGACCTGCGGTGGCCGTCGCAGCCGCCCGCCCTTCGGGCCTGGGCGTCTGCGACGGCGTGGCGGTGGGGTGACCGCAGGTTGCGGTGTGCGGTGGTTGTCCGCCGTTGTGTGCCTCGTGGTGCCCCGCCTGGTGGGTGACGTCGCCGTCGCAGCCGGGGTGCGCTGTAGGGGTTCAGGCCCGGAGGGCGAACCCCGCCCCGCAGGCCGGCCCGCGAGGCAGCAACCCACCGGTGGTGAGCGGCCCGCCAAGGTGCAGTGGCCAGCAGGTGACCCCCGGTGAGGGGTCCAGGCCCGGAGGGCGGACCCCGCGGTGAGTGTCGCGTCGGCAGCCGGGTAGCAGGGGTTGTGGCAGTCGGCGGGTGTCGGCGGCGGCGCCGGGGGTAGCCGTCCACCGGGGTGCCCTCCTGTGGTGGACCTCTGTGGCGAACCCTCAGCGGTCGCGGCCGACCTTCCCTAGGCGGAGCGGGAGTGTCACCCTGCCCCGGAGGGGAGATCACCCGCCAGCCGACCCCCAAGACCCGCCAGCTTCGCCCCCGCCGGCACACCACCCTCCAAGACCGACCACAGACAGCCGCCACCAACGGCCGCCACCAACGGCCGCCACCAACGAAGCCGCCCACAGTCGCCATCACCCCGTAACAGCCCTCCGCCGCCCAGCCACCCCACCAAGGGGTCCAGGCCCGAAGGGCGGACCCCGCCCCGCAGGCCGGCGCGCGGGGCAGCAACCCACCAGTAGCCGTCGACCCCGCCAACGAGCAGTAGCCAGCCGGGGGACCCACCCACCAGGGGTCCAGGCCCGAAGGGCGGACCCCGCCGCAAGCAGACGGAGAAGCTCGAGGCCCACGCCAGTCCAGAACCCTTGTCAGCGGCCCCACGGGGCCGGGCTCAGCGCGCCCCTCACGGGTCGCGACCAGTAACCACCACCCCGACAGATGACCCCGGGGGCTGGCGCCCCCGGGCCCTCACCCGACCCGCCGGCGGGGCGGCCCCACCCCCCCCCAGCACGGCCCGCCACCGGGTGGCGGGCCGCCGACACAGCCAGCGGACGGGTGGGCGGCCGCCTGTGGCGGCCGCCCCCCGTCCGCGAACCACCGCACAACCCCACGCGGGCAGTCCCCCTCCGCAGCCACCAGCGGGCCGACAGCCGTCGACCCTCGACCCACGGGGCCGGGCTTTCAGGGAGGTGGTGGGAGGTAATGAAGGCGGCGGCGATTGGCGATTGGTGCTGCAGGGGGCTGGGCGGGGTGGCGCGGCGGCGGCGATTGCGCGCGCGGATTGGCAGCTGAGGGGACACAGAAGCGACGGCCGGTGGGTGGTTCGCGCTGGGGTGACGTTGTGGCGCTGGCGTATTGGGTGGGGGACACAGGCAACGGCAGCGGTTGCTCGGGTGCCGGCGCGGGTGCGGCCGTCGTGGTCGCCGGCGGTGTGACCAGCCGGGCTGGCGGTCCCGGGGGAACCAGTTGGTTCGCTGTCCTGGCAACATTGGCATGCCGTTTTCGCCGCTCACCACCAGGGGGCCGGACGGGGAATTGGGCGGTCGCCGCCAGCTTCGGAGTGGCTCTGGTGTGGCTTCAGTCGCGCAGCCCGCCAAGGGATCTCGGCACCTTCCCTCGGGCGCGGCGATTGGGGACAGAATCAGAAATGTCGCGCGATCACACGCAATGGGCGGCGACCGCTCGAGCTCGGCCGCGCACCGTCCAGGTGCCGTTCCGTGGGCGCGCTTACGCGACCCGGTAGCGAGCTCCGTCGACCTGCGCGCCTGGGCCTCATCGCCGGCCGCGGGCCGGCGACCGATTGTGCAGGCGGGGAACCCTTCCCACCCGGGACTGGGATCCAAGTGACCGTCGATGCGTGCGTCTGGGGACACATCTGGCGTTGCCTGGGATCTCGTCGCCTGTGTTGAGGGTCCTCGGTGTGGCCAGGCGACCCAACGGCCGCACGCGCCAACTCTGCTCGCGGGCAACCCCTTCCGTCGTCGGCACTCGGTGGCTTCGAGCCGGGGACCGGACAGCCCACCGGTCGATCAACCGCCGGTCACACCGCGCACGGTCCTGCCCGCCTAAGCGATCCGGCTGGCACTGGAGAACGTTGAGCGGGAAGGCGCGATGGGCGGGGACCGGACGACCATGTTCGGTGGTGTTCGCCCGCCGTGTGGAACTGGTGGGCGAGCCCTTGATGGTCAGCGCTCAGCGCCACGCCGACATCGGCACGCTCCCGCCCGCCGAGCCGCTATCGGGGGACAGATACCAGGGACCGGACGGGACCAGACGCAGAGGCGACACCAGATCAATTCGGCCGCCGACCGGTCGCCCCAACACGACGCAAGGGGACCGCCTGAACTGTCTCTACGCAGCTCAACTCCGCCCCTCCGAAGCGAACCAATTGGTTCGCTGTCCGCCAGTACAGGACCTGAGACCCCCAAGCGCGATGAGGAGGAGAATGAATGATGATGCTGCTGCCTTGCAGGGAAGATGACCCACTCAAAAGCCCGGGCCGTCAACGCAATCGGCAGCGCTCGCCTCCACCAGCCAGCGAGCGAACGTCTCATGCCGGAACTGGTAGGCCTGACCGGTCACGCGTAGCAACCCCGCGGCGTGCGCCCAGCGAAAGAACACCGTAGGCCGCGGAGCGAACACCCCGGTCCTGCGGAACACCCAGCAGGTGCGGGCATAGCGGCAAGAATCCGAAACGAGAAGCACGAACACAACCATGCACGTAGCCACAATCCCAGTCCCGAGGAAAAGATGCGGCTCATTATCGCGTGTGAGTCGGGATACGAGGACGAGCGCGGATGCGACCGAGAGCGCCCACACGAGTCCGGTCACCAGACTGGCCGTTGTGTCTGCGCGGATGATTCGATCAGGGTGGCTGCCGAGCCGAAGCCGGTCCGAGTCGCTGGTCCTCAACCCAGTCAACGACCCAACCGTGAGCCCAACGATGGGCCCGACGGTGAGTGACGAGAAAAGCCCGAACGTGAGTCCGTTCAGCAGAGCGGCAAAGGGTAACCAAACCAGCGCGACTACGAGCGCGAACGCGAGCCCATCTGCGAGAGCCACTGGCCAGCGCCTGTGGCCAGGAATTCGCCACGCCAGCCTTTTGGTTCGGATTGATCGAGCGTCAGTCTCCTGGAGGTGTTTGGGCACCCGCCACAGTTGATCGAGTCGGATGCTGTTGTCGCCGACTTGGGTGAAGTGGTTGGCGAGGGTGGTCAGCCAGCGGTGGACGTCGGGTTCGGTGTAGGCGCCGACGATTTTGGTGTGGGGGTCGGTGGCGGCGATGGCGGCGGGGATGAGTGTGGCGAACAAGCAGTCGCGGACGTCGTCGACGGTTGCGCATGCGGTGAGGGTTTCTGTGACCTCCGGTGTGTGGTGCAGGGCGGTGGCTGTCAACCCCAGCGTCCACGGGGTGGACAAGGCGAGAGCGAGGGTCCCGTCCGGGGTGTCGACGATGGTGTCGGTCACCGCCTCCCAGGAGTGCGACGCCGTCAGGTCACGCGCCGTGCGGTACTCGCCGAGGTAGTCGATCACCGTTTCCGGGGACAACGACGCCATCGACAGCACCGCTGTCCGATGCACACCGCCATCACCGCGGACACGACGGATCAGGTCATAGGTGTCGGTGCGGCTTGAAACGATCACGGGCCGGTTCGACCAGGGCGGCGAATTGAGCTGCTCCACCGCGGCGACCGCACGCTCAACCGCCGCATCAGTGCCGGTGGTTGGGGCGGGGTGGTCCATCTCGTCGAGACCGTCGATGACGGGAAGAATGAGCCCGGCATCGACCAACGCCTTGCAGGTCCGAGGTTTCAGCCGGTAGTCCACCGCCAGCCGGTACGCCAGCCAACCCGCCAGGTGGGTGCCGTCCCAGCCGGCGGCGTTGACCCGCACCGGCACCGGTGTCCGAGCCCTGGCTGCGTCAGGCAAACGAGCTCGAGCTTCGAGGACCGTGAGAAGCGTGTGGATGGCGGCTACCGTCTTCCCCGCGCCCGCCGCACCCACGATCACCATGCGCGCCGGCGCCGGCAACGCCAGGTAATGGTCACCCAGGTCGGTGAGGTCGACGACATCCTGATCCTCTTCGGTGGTCAGCCGCTGACGAGCGCTCAAGGACAACCCGACGTCGATGAATCGATCCGGGCCGCCGGCCAACTGATCAAGCAACTGGGATTCGCGGCGGAGCACCTCTGCCGCGAGGTCGTCGGCGAGCGCGCTGATCGCGCGAGGAGACGTGTCCGGACGAAGCCAACGCACCACTGACGTCACCGGCTTCACCGCCAGCGACGCAGCCTTCGCCACACCCGCAACCTCACCAATGCTCACAACCAGCAACAATCTCACAACCAGCGCCGGTGTACGGGGTCACCAGGGGACAGAGAAATGTAAGGCGCGGAAACAGAGTTGCCCCGATAGTGTTGCGGTCGGGCGACGTCGTGGACTGGCGGACCTACACGGGCCGGACGGCGTCGACCGGCACGGTGAGCAGGTCGTCGCACACGTCGCAGTACAGCAGCACCTCGCCGTCGATGGGCTCGCCGGCGACGCGGTAGTCGCCGCTGCGGAAGTAGCAGCGCGCCCCGTAGTGGGCTGCGGTGCCGACGAATTCGACGACGGTGTTCAGGCTGAGGGAAGAGACGACGGTAGCCATCGGCTACACCCCTTTCGGGAACCCCTCGAGGAGGGTGGCGGGAAGGTCCCGCATGGTTCGTTTCTTCTCCTGACCCGAAGACTATCGAGCGCCGACACGGGGCGCGGCAACCGTCACCCAACGCACAGCGGGACCACCACCACCACCACCACCGCTGCGTCGAAGGGCGGCTCAGGATTCAGGGATGAACCCGAGGCCCGGGCATGTGACTACCGCGCCGGCACCAGCAGGAGTGCGACGATCATCTGCATCGACAGTCGACCGCTACCCAGTGAGGTAAACCCGATGTACCCATGCACAACCGACGAGTGCCGAAGAACAGCAGAGTGGATCACTGACTACCGAGACGGTCGACCGGAGATGCCGCTGTGCGACGCCCACGCCATGGGCAACGTCGTACCGCTGGACGGTGCTGACGACAGGACGCCCGGGCCCCCTGGTTCACAACGCGCAGTCCTTGGAGACCTACGCGTGTGTTGAGCTGACCGAAAACAGGCAGGCCCGCGCAGCTCGCCTGACCGCACCAGCGACGACCATGAACGGCTCATGATCGAGATGCGCCGCACACGGAAGTACAGCCCTGCGCGGATCGCGGGCTCCGCTCGCAGCGGAGCAGGGAGTGACCGCTCAGGCGGCTACGCAGTGAAGAAATGGCGACAACGTGGAGGTTATACTGATGCCGAGATAGGGTGGAAGCGTGTCACGAGACGGAGCGGACGAGGCCCCCATCGAATGGGTCGGCTCCTCGTTGGCCGATCTGCGCGACCTGCCGACGCCAGCGAAGCAAGACCTCGGATACCAGCTCGAACAGGTCCAGTTCGGCTCTGATCCCGACAACTGGCGCCCCATGCCCGGTGTGGGCGCTGGATGCCGCGAGATCCGCGTACGAACCGCCGACGGCGCCTACAGGGCGTTCTACGTGACCAAGTTCGATGACCGCGTCTACGTGCTCCACGTGTTCACCAAGAAGACCCAAACCACCACACAACGCGATCTCGACACCGGCAAACGGCGCTACGCCGAAGCCAGCGAGATCGCCCGTCGAAGAGAGGGGGGCCGATGAGTCTTCTGAGCGTCCTCGCCATAGTCATCTCGACCGCTAGCCTGCTGGTGGCCGCGCTGGCAGTCTGGGCATCGTCATGGCCTCGCAGCTACATCCCGATCGAAGCGCGCGTGGTCCACGCGGCAAAGCGTATGGGTGACCGCGACTACCGCGCTCACATTGAACTGGAGATTCAGCAGCAGCGTGGAGCTGTCGTGGTTACGCATCGTGACGCTACGCGAAACCGCACGATGTTCTCGGCCTATCCGGTTCGCACGCGGAAGGAGAAGAACTGATGAGTGTTTGGGACGACATCATGGACACCCCGGCCGAGGCCGAGAACATGCGCGTACGGGCCGCACTGCTGCGCGCCGTCCGCGAACGCATCGACACCTTCGGCTGGTCGCAGACCACCGCCGCCACCAACCTCGGTATCACCCAACCTCGGGTCTCCGAACTCATGAACGGACGCATTTCCAAGTTCAGCCTCGACGCCCTCGTCACCCTCGCCGACCGAGTCGGCGTGCATGTCACGGTCGTGCCCGACGCCGATCTCGCGCCTGTCGCCGACCACCCCGCCCTCGGATGAGCGACTCACCCGCCGACCGCCGCGCGCCCAAACGAGCCAAGGTGACCCTCGCTGATCTGACAGCGGCGCCAGGAGCCCTGAACACGCCTTACCGTTAGGCAGGTGCTCCTACAGCGCACTGGGCAGCTCACCTGTCCGATCACGAGAGCTGGGGTCATTAATGAGCGAAGGTCGCCGTACATTGCGATTCGGTGCTGGAGTTGACGATTCGGTCCGGAAGGCATTGGCCAAGGATCCGGACTTTGCGCATCCCGACTTTGCAAAGTTCCAAGCATGGGTTGTTGGCGACGGCGCACCGCGCCGAGTGCGGGTCGTCGGCGCAATCCGTTATGGAGGCGGGGACAACACAATCCAAAGTTTTGACGTCCTGGATGTGCTGGCAGGTACCGTCACCCGACTGGATCGCAGCCAGGTGTATTGGTCAGAGGCCGAGGCATTGACGGCCCGGGCTGAGTTCGACGATGACGAAGGCATGCCTGGCCCCCTACTCTGGTGACTACTCCCTCCTCCTCGGCATGTGCGCTTCGGAATTGACGGTGCCGCAGTCGATTACCGGCCGAACGTAAGTTCATGGCATCACCTTCCGCGTGGACTGAGGAGCCTGCCATGTCGATGACCTTCACCGCCGAGTTCGTTACCTCCGACATAGTCGGTTACCGCATCACGTGTGTGTGCGGATGCCGCAGCGAACGGTATCCGACGTACTCGGACGCCGAAGCCGCCTACCAAGCGTTGCCCGGTTTCGCCGACAACGCCCCGCATCTGCCGGTCGAAGGCTGCGACCTCGACCCCATGGATCGGGTGTGGTTGCGGCCGTCGATCCAGGCGGAGCTGGCCGAAGAACCGCCGTACGCGCAGTTCTGCGACGCGAACGGCGGTGAGCTGCTGAACCTGCTGGGGCTCGTCTTCGACGGCGGCGACTGCGCTGGCAGCATCGCCGCCGACGACATGTACGGGCGGGTGTTGATGGCTCAGGCACTCGCCGGCAGCGACCCGGGCCGCCCGCCGGTCGCGATCACCGCAGACGGCGCGATGATGCTTGCTGAGGAGGCGTTGCGGGACAGCCGAGTGGGCGGCGCCGGCCCGGATGCGGAGGGCCGCGTCGTCGCCGTCGACTGTGGGCGACGCGAAGGCTACTTCGACGATCGACTGATCGAGGTCGCAGAGGTCGCCCTGTGGGCGCAAGTGCGGGGTCGGAACGTGCAATGGAGTTGAGGCTGAACGGATTCTCCTGAGGAAGCGGGGAGGTGAACCGTCCGGGGATCGGCGTAGCCGGGGGACGTGACCGTAGCGGTCTCAGTGCCGGTGGTTCCCGAAACCCGGATGCGACGATGGCGCCATCGCCTTTGTCGGACAACAACAGGGAAGCAGCAATGCCGGCCAGTGTCACCACGCCCGAGACCGCTGGAGCAGCATCGCGGCCCGTTCACCACGAAGAACGCCGCCGCCCGCACACCCCGTCCAGCTGGATTCACCGGCGAGGACGCGAGGTGAGTGCGGGTGACATCGGGCCCAATCCCCGTCGGATCGAAGTAGTTCCGGAAACCCCACCTGTCCGCACACCCCCGACCGAACCTTCAACACCGAAATCGCCGACACCACCGGCGAAACCGGCCCCACATCGCCAGCCGGAGCCCGTCAAGGTGCCCGCATGACCGCGCCGGATGCCAGTACAGACGATCCGATCGAGATCGGCCGGTACGGCGTGCGCACGTTCCGGGTGTCCGATCGCGGGCTGGACCCGATCACCGCCCCCACTCACCGATTGGCCGGTGGAGAAGGACTGGATCGACGGGAAGTGTGTGGCGCGGTGCCGCACCACCAGCAACGACCCGGCCAAGATTCACCAGGCACCCGCGGACGGGTGCACGTGCGTGGTCTATGCACCTACGAGCACGCCCCCGGCTCTCGGTGGCAATCGCGAAGGGATGAAGATGAAAGAGCGGCGCACCGAGATCGATCCTCCAGAGCCCAGTCCATGCGCAGCATGCCCGTGGCTGACGGCCAACCACCGTCGACCGCACCCGCAGAGCTACTACACCGACGCCAACCGCCGGCGACTGTGGAACGGGCTACGCACCGGGGAAGCACCCGGAATGACGTGTCACCCCACCGACCCGGAGAATCAGCCAGTCAAAGCCTCCCAGCGGACCCGGGAATGCGCGGGTGCGGTCATCCTCGCGCTGCGGGAGCTGGCGGCGTTCGAGGCCAGCACGGATCTCGCTCACTACCGCCGAGGCCGCAAGCTGGCCATGACTCGGGACGGGCTCCTCGCCACGGCGATGGCGCCGATGCCGTACCCGATGGGTCGTGGCCTGGCCGGAACCACAGTGGACATGGCTGCTCCCGTCTCGCTGGGATCAGGGCTACGACCAGAACCCGGGGGTAGACAACGATGAGCTGGTCTGTCGGAGAGCATGAGGGCCGCGATATCGGCTACGGGGTGCCGGCGATCTGTGATCACCCCGACTGCACTGAGGCTATCGACCGCGGACTGGGATAACGTGTGCGGCGGCACCGCGTACGGCGGTGACTATGGGTGCGGCCGGTTCTTCTGCGAGGCCCACCATCTCTACACCTATCTCGGTGATCGTGAGGAAGACGATGACTCGTCCTACGAGCTGTACGCCCAGGTGTGTGAACGGTGCGCGCGCGGTGAGCCGCCGTTCGATCCGTCCCCCGACACTGCCGAGTGGCTGCGCTGGAAACTCACCGACGACTCATGGGCCGAATGGCGAGACCTGCACCCCGACAAGGTCGCCCAAGCGCGAGAACGTGTGACGGAGGTGTCGTCGTGACGACACCACAGATGACCCTCGAGCGGTACAAGGCATTGCTCGATGCCCGGTATCGCGGTGAGACGGTCGCCCTGACCGCGACCGAGCACAAGCGCATCGACCGACGGGCACGCAGCGACGAGGATCGAGGCGCGCCGCGCTGGCTGCTGGTGCGGCCTGACGGTCAGATCGACGGCTGTCACGTATTCAGTCGCAGGTGGTCCGACGAAGCGTCGGTGTGGCGGGGATTCTTCCCGCGCAAGCGTGAACGCGACGCGTTGATCCGGCACGGGTGGACCGTGCGCCGAGACGACACCGACCACTCCGGATTCGCCGCCTTCCTCGCCCAGCCACTCCCCACCGCGACAGCCACTGACCAGCAACAGGAGGCACCATGAGCACTCCCTCATCACCTCGCCACCGACGGATGACGCTCGGTGCCGGCGTTCTATGCGCGGTCACTCTCGGTGCCAGCGGGTGCGCCGGCGTGGACACCGGACTGGCGACGACCCCAGCCACCTCCATGCAACAAGCCGTCCACGAGATGCAGCACTGGGCGGCCACGAGAACTGATCTGCCTGACACCGACGTGCGACGGGACTCCGCCAGTGACGGACGGTGGTCGGTGTACATCTCCCCCTCCACACAGGCTGGTAGCTGGGTACTCGATTGGCTGCCAGGCCATGATCTACCCGCCAATGCGTGTGTCGCGATCACCTCGGCACGGCCACACATGTTCAGCTACCGAGAAGCCGCAGACAAGACGGGTTGCGACCTATCCGATCCAGCGCTCGCGCCCTCGCTGTCACCACAACAAGTCCGCGACTATGACGCTGCCCGGCAACGAGATTGGGAGGGGCTGCTGGCCGCGCTGCGCGCGCATGCTGACGCTCCGGTCGCGGCCGCACGCAGCTATCACTCGGCGGTGTCGACCTACTCGGTGACCGACAGTGCACCAGCCTCCCCCACCGAGACCACCATGACCATCGACGAAGAAGGCACGGTGCCCTACACCCTCGGCGACAACCCACCTCGCACGCGCTACACCGTCACCGTCGCCACCAACGGCACTGTCGTTGCCGCCCCGGCCACCCAATAACCGCACCCACGCACAGATGGCTACCCGCATGAACGGAGACAGACACATGACGACCACTGTTGTTGTAGGGCAAGAACTTCACACAGTCGTCCGCGAGTTCATTGAGGACTCGACGGCGGTGGTAGGGCTCGCTGATGAGACCGGCATGATCCCTGCGGCTTGGTGTATCGGGTCAGGGCGCGGCGCTACGGCTATTCGCCGCGCTGTCCGGGACCGTGTCACCCATCTTGTTGACGGCGATCGGGGCTACCTCGACACCGTCGACGGCGCGCGTTATCTGACGGTGCGGGTGAGTTCCAACGCCAGCTTGCCGCCGGTTCTCGCCCAGTACGTTCCACTGACCATTCCGCACGATCCGGCACCTGTGGATGGCGACGTCGCTTTGCGCCTCGAGGCACGTTCGGGCAGTCACGTGTCCTCACGCAACCACACGACCCTCACGCAGCTCCCCGACCAGTTCCACCAGCACACGCGGATCATCGGCCAGTCCGCGCTCGGCAGGTACGCCGTCTGGGCACACGCATTAGCGGAGGCGGCGATCGTCAACATAGCCAACGCCGACAAAAGCCTGGACCCGTTGTCGATGTTCCCGGCTGGGATGAGTAAGCGATGAGCAACGACAACCAGGCCGTGCCAGGGCAGCTGTCGATCTCGCATGCACCCGAGCACTCCTACGCCGGCGGCGAGTACTACCCGGGCTGTGAATGTGGCTGGGAAGGTGACATCTGGGACACCCCTGAGGTTGCCGACCGCAAGTATCAGGACCACCTCAGCGACGTCGCGGGCCGCCTGGTCAAGCAGTGGCCGGGATACAGGCGGCTCACAGGCAGCGACCAACGGGACGACGCATATTCACTGACGAGGTTCCTCATCACGCGACGCGGTGTAGGGCCTTCGCCGGTCACCGACGTAAAGAGCGGTACTCAGCCGTGAGCGTCTCCAACCTCGCCCCCCGCGAAAAGGTGCCTGATGTCTTCCGTATTCGTGCCTGAAGAGGGCTATCCGCTCGGTGTTGCCGACCTGACCCGATGGAACACCACCCGCCCGGGAGGCCATCTCGGCTGTCCTCGACACCGCTCCCTACTGCCTCTGATCGCAAACCTCCATGAAACCAGCGGCGACCCCGTCTGGGGTTGCCCTGAAGACGGCTACACCACACCGATTCTCGACGACGAACTCCGAACAGCCCTCGGATCGGTCGACACCTTCACCGACCACGCAAGCGCCGACTGCCTCCACGCCACCGCCCGTTACGACGTTCTCCCGGCGCACCCTGCAAGCCGGCCCGCATCCGGGCATGTCGCGATCGCCGATCCAAGCCAGTCCCGAATCGACGACATCGCCTGCGCCATCGTCGGACTCGGACTCGGATTCGTACCCGCACTGATCATCCTTTGCCTGATCCACCTGCCCACGTACGCCGCGGATCTCCTGCTGGTTTCAGCCACCAGCGTCGGAGCCCTCGGCGGCATAGTGCTGCGGCGAACTCGCCCAGCTAACTCTCTGGTCGTGGGGGACCGACGGGTCGACGATGCCGGCCACGTCCTACCCGGCCAGTGGATCAGCCGTGAAGTCACCAGGAACCCTCCGGCGCAAGGCCTCGAGTCGTTGCTGTACGTCGAGTGGAGTGAAGGCCCCTCGGCAGCAACACAACTGGGCTCCAAGAACCTTGCCTGCCGGGTCCTGCAGAACGCACGGGTAGGCACCACCACGGCGGTTCGCATCACGACCACCGCAGGCACTTTCACCACAGCAGACAACACGCCGATCACGGCCGTCCAGATGCCCGACCCGACGCTGAACGACTTCACCTACCATCCACGCGACTAGCGTCACCGCGGCAACGGAACCAGCGGCGCTGTCCGTGCTGCTGCTGCCAGGCCTGCGGCGTAGCCCTGTCAGACGGCGTCGAGTTTCCAGGTGTCGTTGCGGCGGCAGCACGCTCTCGGAGCCGAGGTTGGTGGGCTGAGACGTCATCTGGCCGGAGCCGGTGATGGCGACGGTCAGCTGGGCGAGCTGGTCGAACGTGGTGTTTTGAGCTTCGGTGCTGGCCCCGACGACGACGCGGTCGACATCGGCCGGCACGGCAGCGAGGTCGACAACACAGCCCGCGCCGTCGTTGTGCAGCTGCACCCCAGGAGCGGCTGGATTGTTGAAGAACACGAGGTCGGCGTCGGAGCGAACCTTGTATGGCCGCGGCTGGTGGCGTGTGGTCCTCGCAGACGACAAACGCGACCGCGATCCGCCGGAGGTGACCGCGAGTGCGATGTGCTGTGCACACCGAGGTCGCGCCACAGTGCGTGAGTGCTGTGCCGCGTCGTGTCGGAGTGGAGTCGTCTGCTGGAGGGGAGCAAGTCGGCACAACACGAGAGGAACGGTTACTGGCGATGTCGAACTCTTACGGGGTGGGGCGGTCTAACTACTTCCGGGTCAAGGATGTGGCCGCGTTGCGGGAGGCTATCGATTCCTCGAGCTACGAAGTCGTTGAGGGCGACCGAGGAGATGGGCAGGTCAAGATCTTCTGCCACGACGAGTCCGGGGACTGGGTGTTCTACCGTTGGGCTGACGATGATTCGGCGGAGGACGTCGAGGTCGATGTCATCGACATCGTCGCAGCACATCTGGCGCCGGGTGAGGTGGCAATCTTCCAGAGCGTGGGCCACGAGAAACTCCGAATGTTGAGTGGCTACTCGGTGGCGGTCAACGAGGCAGGCGAGCGGGTGACGATCTCGATCGACGACATCTACGATGCTGCCGCCGCCGCATTCGGAAAGGACCAGAAGGACATCTCCTTCGCCGAGTTCTGACTCGAGACGGGATCCCTGCCGTCATGGATCCGCGCTGCGATGGCCCCCTTTTGATGCGGGTACCCGGCCACCGCGATCTAGTCGCTACCCCCGTAGCGGGCGAGGTGCCACTGGACGTGCTTGAGCCTTGCCTCGAGGTCGCGGCGCTCCTGCGTCGCCGAGCGCATCGACACTAGCTTGCGCTTGAGCTCGGCAACCTCATTTCGCAGCCGACGTCGGTTGCCGGTGTACTCTGCGGCGCAGTTCTGACTGCAGAAGAGTGCTTTGCGCCCAGGTTGGCCGATCGCGTAGATGACTTTGTTGATACAGCTGGGGCTGAGGCAGAAGGCTTCGATCGGGTGGTTGCTCAGGGTGGCGTGAATGCTTGACGCGTGACGGGTTGAGCGTGGTTCTGCCTTCATCCGCTTCTCGGATGCCGGCACAGCTGACTTGTGCAAAGCAGAAACCTCTCGAAGGATGGACTTCAATAGACTAATGATAGTCGTCACGATGATGTTGTGACTGGTCAACACCCATTGAGAGCCCTTGCACTCAGCGCGTCTATGATTACGTGTCGCAGTTCTCAGTCGAGGTGTTCGATCTGGTCGGCGGCGTAGACGATTCGGTCTCCGTCGGCCAGGTCGATGACCACCATGCCGGGGTCGATGTGTCCGGCTATGTGTCCGGCGAGGTCGTCGCTGCCGGTGACGCGTACACGATCCCCACGCTGGAATTCCACGGCCACGACTCTACTGCGGTCAGAGGTCTCGGTCGTGTTGGTAGATCAGACGGCTTGCTTGTCGTATCCCGGTGGGTGTCCGTACCCGTCCCACGCGGCGGCCGTCATGAGCGCGGCGGCCTTCGCGGAACGCATGGTCCGCGGAACCCCGTCCTCGGTGACGCCGTGCCCGAAGTAGCACCAGCCGTGGGCATAGGTTTGGTGACGGCGAGAGGTCATGGGTGAGAGGACCACGCGGTAGTTGTACATCATGGGAAGAACGTCGATGCAAAATTGTTGGTCTGCACGGATTTTCACGCACCACCCACCGTCGGCGAGCGGGGTGGGGTGGACGTCGAGGATGCCGGCGAACAGGTCCTGCATCGACGAGGGATGCCCGGTGGTCACTGGTTCTGTCTCCTCACTCAGGTGAAGGATTGTTGGTGAGCCTGCCGGTGTAATGATCTCTCATCGGCGTCGTAGTGGCGTCACTGCTGGCGCGCCGATCCTGCTCGAGGTCGGGCCCGAGCATGTGCTGTCCGCGTGTTCTAGGTCTGGCGCGCGTAAACCGTGCCTCTACCGTGAACTGACCCCGACGGAGAGCGCAGGAGCACACACCTTATGCACGAACACCTTGCCGCGTCCCACCACGTGATCTCACACGCCGGTGGCAGCCACTCCCACCGAGGTGGGCTGTGGGACACAGTGATGCACGCGATGGCCTGGCGGGCCGGATCTGATGCGATGCATTACCTGTTCCGCCTGGCGCCGGCTCTGATAGCCTTCTGCATCGTGATCGCGGCAGTCGTGTGGTTCGTCAGCCGCCGGCGGCGGAGTTGAGGTCGCCCGCGGTGTTCGCCACGAGCGTCGCCCGAGCTGCTGTGGTTGTGGCTGCCGTCGCCGTGACGGTCGGCGGGTGCGCCACCTCCGCACCACTTCCGGCCGGCCCCGCGGATTCGGCGATGTCGCCGACGGTGACCGACCGCTCGGAGGTGGCCGCTTCCGCCGCCGCTTCGTCGTCGACCTCGTCTGTGGTGTGCGAAAGTCCTGACGCGTCAGGCCGGCAACTGGTTCTCACGCAGCGGTATCGGCAGCTGTCCTGCCCGGAGATGACCGCGGTGGCACAACGATTCATAAGCGGTGCAGGCCGCAACGCTGGGAGCGCCGACGGCGCGGTATCGACCTTCGACGGATGGACCTGTGCGGCGCCGACCGCCGCCGGAGCTGCGTCTCAGGCCACCCAGCTCACCTGCACACGGATCGCCGACAATGCCCGGTTCATCGGCAGCCGCGCCGGGGAGCCGGTACCGTCGCGCGAGCAGCCGGCCAGCGACTACGAGACGGGCGGCGATCAATCCGGCACCGCCTACTTCGTGTCCCCGACCGGTCTGTGGCATTGCGGGATCACGACGGGCAGCGCTGGATGCTCGGGCAAGATGCCGGCCAGTGCTCCCACTGTGCCGTCGCCGTGGGGTGAGCACGACCCGGTGCGACCGAACACGATCTCCGTCGCCACCACCGGTGCGGCTGCGTTCTCGGCCCGGGAGGACGCCGCCTACTTCTCTCCCACCGCCAGGGTGTTGCAGTACGGCGACATCCTCACCGCCCACGGGTTCACGTGCTCGGTGGACGCCGACACCGGAATCCACTGCGCCGCAGGCACGCATGGCTTCACTGTCGCCACGCAAGGGTTTCAGCTGCAGTAGCAGGGTTGGCGGAGTTAGGTGGCGGTCACCCGTGACAGCGAGCGGGAGTCTCGTGGCGGGAATCGGTCCACCCATTCGGCGGTGAGATCCAACCCCGGTGTGGCTGCGGCCCAGGAGAACAACGGTGGTGACTGCTCGCCGACGAGTTCGTCGACGACAGCATCACCGTCTGGTGCTGGCGGCACGTCATCCACCGAGTCCGCGGTGGCGGCGTGAGGGGCGGGGTGCGCGGCGGTGCTGGTAGCTGCTGGGTGGGTCAGTTTCGCGCAAAGGTGGACGACAGCGAGGAGCGCGACGGGCGGGAACACAGCGACCGCGACACCGACGGGCCCGTATTGGAGGCCGTGAATGGTGTTGCAGCCGACGGAGAATGCGGCGGCGCCCATGAACAGGGTCCACACAAACACGCGGCGGGGTAGCGCAAGGTGGGCGACGGTGCCGGCAACGATTGTCAGGTCGACCACGACTGCCCACACCCAGGCGAGGTCGGTGGGTACGCCGTGGGTGGCGGCGACGCCGGAGAGGGCGTTGAAGTTAACGGCGAAGGCGCCGACGCCGCAGACGACGGCCAGGGCGAAGGAGATCACTCGAGGGGATCGCGCGGCGCCGAGCGCGGAGCGGGTTGGGCGAGGTAAGTGGGGACTGGACATGGTGCGGGTCTCCAATACGGGAAGAGGGTGCCGTGGGAGTTGCGGGGAGAGGGTTGCCGGTCGGGTGGCCGGCGACTGCAGCGATCAGATGATCGGGATGCAGGGTGAGTCCGTCAGTCTCACAGCGTAATTGATGATTCCAGTATCGACGCACCGTGATGCTGGTGCGGCACTTCGGCTATCCGGTCCGCGACAGGGCGCAGGACTGTAGTAAACCCTTCAGACGGCCCTCGTACTGGTCTTTTACTGCCAATAGACCGCCTACTAGAAAAGGTGTATTGTGGTGTAGGCCCCACGAAAGGACCGTCATGCCCCGCCACCTGAAGCCATCCCTCTACCGCACTGTCCTGGATCACGCCGACGGCCGAAAGCTGGTCATGCGCGGGCATTTTGGCTCCCCCACCGTCGACCCCGCCGACAATCGGATGGTCGTCCTCCGTGACCGCGACGGACTGGCCGTCGGTGCCGTCCGCCGTTCCACAGTCGAAGCGGAGATCACACAGCAAGAAGCCGCTTATCGAGCGGAATCACCCACGACACACCGGCGCATCGCGCGCGTCGACGTGACCCAGTGGATCGGGCACTGGGCGCCATGACCTGGCATCGCGTCGCCTGGGTAGCCGACACTCTCGGAGTGTCGGCACCCGCCGTCCGACGCATGAGCGCGTGCGGGGTACTTGGACCGCAACGCCCCACCGGGTCCGTCATGACCTGGCATGAAGACATCATCACCGAAATCGCTTCCCGCCCAACCATTGACGAGACCACCATCCCGCCGAGTCTGGTAGTGCGAATGAGCGAACCCACCCCAGCCGAATCCGGGTGGCGCGCATACTCCGGATGGACCCCCGCAGGCCCCCGAAGCCAACAACGCAACGCGGTACGCGGCGACTGGAAGATCCACCTGGAGCACCCCGAAGAGTGGGCGCTGGTCGCGGTCGTCGGCCCGGTCGTCGTCGGCGCATGGCGGATCCTCGGCCAAGACCCCGACGGGCCATCCTCAGGCCGGTTTCGCTACCTCATCGCCGAAGACGCCGCTCTGACCGCGATGTTCACCGGGCATCGGTGGAACCTTGAAGTCGGGTGGACAGCGGGCCGACGCGGGAACCCGCCGACGGCCACGCCGCTACAGTGACTCGACCGCCGCGGAATGGGCAGCGGCGTAGGCCTCGGCGTCGTCAGCTTCGTCGGCGGTGAACACCCGAATATCCTCCGGGTGGCCCGCCGGCCTCACGATCAACGTCAGATCGCCGAGCGGGGCGCGGGCGCGTCGCGGTGCCCGCCGGTCGGCGGGTCCGGCTCCCCCTGGTTCGGTCACAAGTTCTTCTCCTCCGGCAGCGCCCGGTTGGGGTCATCCGCCCACGTGATGTGTCCACATCGCCGGCATGTCCAGCACAACGTCGGTGTCGGAACTCGATTGTCCCAGCCGACCAGAACGCCACCTGAACCCAGGCGGTGGCCGCGGACGCAGGTCGCTGGCGCGTCGACCACCCACTTGCCGTCTCGGATGCGGCGCGGCCGACTCCGGAAGATCGTGGGATCAGGCACCGGTGGCCGACCCCTGAAGCGAACCGACTCGAATGCAGCGCCGTCGCGCTGTCCACCCTCGCTCGCACCAGCCTCACCCACCACCCCAGAATAGAACATTCATTCGACCCGCCGGAGGTGTGGTGTTCGCGTCTTTCCCCCTCCTCGGGCGGGCGGTTGCGTCGATCGCAGAAAGCTGTGCGGGACACTAGTCGCATGCCGTACATCGTTCTCGTGTTCAGCGTGGCGCTTGGCGGCGCCGCAGTGTGGTGGGGGTACCGGGCGTGGGTGACTCGCCAGGACACCGACAGGGCGGCGCCCTGGTTCACAACGGCCGCGGCGTTGGTTCTGCTGGGCATCCTCGTCAGCGCGATCAGCGTCGCCCTCGACGCCACCGTCACCGTCGTACCGTCCGGCGTGTGCTTCGCCGCGGCATTGCTGTCCGCGCTCACCGGGATCGGCGTGACGGTGGTCGACTCCTACCGCGGCTATCAGCGTCAGCGTGAACTTCACCCCGATCAGCGGGTGCGCTGGTGGTGGCCGCGGTCCATCGTCATCACCGCGTGGGTGATCGGCGCGCTCGCAGCAGGGCTGGGGTTCGTATATGCCGTGTTTGCGGCCATTTCGATGTGGGCTGAGCACTACAACCGGCCGGCTCCGTCCGACGACGACCCGATCTATCAGAGCCTGGTGGTAGCGGCGTCAGCGCTGGTCCTGCTGATCGGTGTGATCGGTGCCGTGCACGTGTGCGTGATCCGTCCCCGCGCCATCCGCCGACACGATAAGAATCTTGCCGCCGGTCACCTTGACGCCGACCCGCAGTAAGCCCAGAGGACCCCGCCATGAACTCCCCCGTCATGACTGATCCGCCTGACCTGGCGCGACACCCCCGCGGGCCTGTGCGCAGGCCCAACGCCGGCTACGCCCACCGCGAAAGCTACTCGGCGGTAGGGGGACCGGCTGTCGCGGGCACCCGGCAATTGGGGCATACTCACACTCTTGTAACAGGGTCTGGCCAGGGAGGAGCCTTACCGTGACAACTTCTGACACAAGCTCGGGGTGGGTTGTTGTGGAAACCATGGGCGCTGACCGCACCCTGGTCTTCGACGGATACAAGCCGCGTCCCTTCGCTGGCGTCTCGCGACGCAAGACGGGCCTCTCGTCGCTGACGAAACCGCTCAACGACCTCGTGACCAGGATTGTCGAAGCGGCCAACGATCAACAGGTCGCTGAAGAACACAGCGGGGCGGGGTTGGTCGCCACACCCGTCCTCGGGCCACCCCACGACCCCTGCGTGTACGCGGTCAGCGTGTGGATAGGGTGCGCCAAAGACGCCGACCTGTCTAAGGGGCCTCGCGTCATCGGCACCATGCTGTGGGATCCGGAAACACTGCTGACCTATCACTCGCCAATCACCGAAGTCGAGATCCTCGGCAATCATCCCCCGGTCGAGGAACGAGTCAGCGCCGAAGTGTTCCGCCACTTCCAGCACTACCCGAAGGAACATCTCCTCGGCCCATGGGTCAAAGAGGTGATGGAGGGCGGAGTGCCGGACAACGACACCTTCGCCGACGAGATCGACCTCGAACGTAGCGACGGTGAACTCATCCGCGTCTACCTGACGATGCGTGTCGTCGACTACAACGGCCACCACGCCATCCGCGGGGTCATTCACGACATCTCCGACTTCAACACCCCGACCGGCTACCGAGGGCTCGACCGGCAGACTGCACGGACCGCGATGCAGATCGTCGCCGGCGCCAACCACGAGCACGGATACGCCCACGTCAATTTCGCGACCGGCGTCATCCTCGAGTGGTTCGTGCCTGCGCCGCCACCGCTGGACGTGTGGGAACGCCAGAACGCTCAATGGGATGACGAGAAGGTGTTCCTCGGCAACCTCGAGCGAGCCATGGCCGGCGAACAAGTCGACTTCCCCGCAGTGGTGCGTTTCGATGACGGAGTTGCCCGCCGCGTGGGCGTCACCATTTTCCCGGCACATTCCGGCGAAGAGGGCAACGGTGTCATGCGGGTCACCCTCGACGCATAGCTGACCGCGCCGGATCGGCACGGTCGTTCGACGGTCACACCGGACTACCGAGCGCTGGCCAACTCGTTGAACTGCTGCTGATCGTGCGAGCAGATCACCAACGCGCCCTGTCCGACGCACTCCTTCAGCTGCTGATGGTTGCGCTCTATGCTGCTGCGGTCCATGGCAAGAAGCTGCTCGGCGCCGCACGCAACACGGTGGGCAAGGCCTTTCTCGGAGTCGTCGTAGATCGACGGCTTGCTGAAGAACGCGTCGCCAGCGTGGACCAGCCAGCCAGTGTCGGTGCGTACGACGATCGCGGAATGTCCGCGGGTGTGCCCGACGAGAGGTGCCAACCAGAGGGTTTCCGCGGCATCAATCGGTACGCCACTCAAGCCGATCGGCAGAGCGGTGGCAGTGGTGGCGCTCACTGGTTGTGCTTGCGCGGTCAGATCCGCCAGATGGGTTGTGCGGTAACGCATACGCTCGCGGGCAGTAGGCCGTGTCGTGGCGGCTTGCCATTCGGTGTCGGACATGAGCACCGGCACGCCGGGAAAGTCTGACACTGCGCCCATGTGATCGAAGTCCAGGTGGGTGGCGACGATCGCGGCCACATCGCTTCGCGCGAAGCCCAGCGCCTCGAGTTGTTCGATGGCGGGGCGTTCCTGGCGTAGATGCAAGTACATGGCGCGGCCGCTCACGCCGAGACGAGCCAGCGGGTGCGCGGCATCAGCCCGGCCGATCCCCACATCGACGAGCACAACTCCGTGCTGATACTCGCACGCCAGCACGTGGGTGACCGCGGTGACCGCGGGGAGCGTGATGCGCCCGCAGTTGAGGTGATGCACTTTCACCAGAGACCCCAAATGGGCGAAGTCTGCGGGCATTAACCATCTCTCCTCATGATCTGGAAACAGGATGCGTGGACGCGATGGTGCACCGTCTTAACACCTCAGCTACCCGCATCCTATGGGGTAGGTTTGGCACATGGCTGAAAGCTCCGAACAGACCCCGCCGGCGGCGCCGATGGAGGCGCGGGCCGAGTTGCTGTCTCGCACGACATTCCTGAACGCCGGAATAACGACGGAAGCGTTGGCCCGCCGGACACGAATACCCGCTGATGAACTGGTGAACTGCAGGCCTGACACGTGCCATGTCGACTCGTCGGGCCGCTGGTGGCCGGTCAAAGAGATCGGGACACTCGACGAGTGGTGTTTGATCCAGCCGGACCCCGGCTGCGTCGACCCTGGAGACACCCCGTGGAGCCAGATCGCGAACATCGACAACGAGAACGGGACTACACGATTGTTCACGGAGTCATTCGCGTGGTCTACTCAGTCGTCATCCCGCAAGGTGATTTTTCGGCCACATCCGCTAACCGTTTCCGGTCCGTGGTGACCGAGCACCCACCCGTAGGTCTGGGGGTTCGGCAGCCGCGTCAGCTGGTGCGGCGGAGTGCCTGCGGCGCACCGAAATAGGTGCCTTCGAGTAAGTCGAATCCGAGGTCGGTGGCGAGGCTCGCTTGCTCTTCGTGCACGATGCCTTTGGCGAGCACCGTCAGGTCCAGGTCGTGTGCCACTCGCACCATCCCCGACAACACGGTGACCGCCCGGCGTTCGGTCTGAGCGCTGTCCACCAAGGTGCCGCTGACCTTGAGGATCGTGATCGGCAGACGGTGTAGCACCGCCAATGATGCTGCACCCGTGCCGAAGTCGTCGAGCGCGATGGCGACGCCACGCGCACGAATGTCGGCCAGCACGCCGATCGATCTGCTGTCGGTGGTGACGGCCCGCTCGGTGACGGTGATGCACAACAACGACGGATCCACGCCGCCGTCGATGGCGCTGTCGATCCGTTCCAGCCAGGTATCGCTCGACAACCCTCGCCACGATGCAGGCAGGTGCAGCGAGGTCCGTGTAGGCCAGCTGTCGCCGGTGAGGTCTGCGATCGCGACATCGAACAGGCCGACCGTCGCCCACACGTCCAGTGAGTCAACTCCTGGGCGTGCTCGCACAGAGGCCGCCGAGTACGCGGGCATCCCGGGGCGTTCATCGACTGCCTCGAGCGCGACAACCGAACCGGTCGCCGGTTGAGTGATGGGGCGATATAGCAGTGGCCCGCTGCCGTCGCCGCTGTGACTCGACGTGGCGGCCGCCAAATGGGCGGTTCCGGGCTGTGACGGGTCTGCAGGATCAGCGGTCTCGTGTCCGGCGTATTTGGCCTGGTACAACGACATATCGGCGTTGGCGAGTAGGTCGGCAGCGGTTCCGGGGTGATCGACTGATGCGGTCGCGACGCCGATACTCGCTGACACTTGCGCGGCGACCCCACCAACCTTGACCGGTGTGTTCACCGTCGTTTGGAAGCGGCGCAGTTGATTGGAGACGATGCGGGCGACGTCACCGGGAGTGGAGGTGAAAATGGTTGTGCAGACAACGAATTCGTCTCCTCCGATTCTGCCGACGAACCCGTCGAGGCCGATCGACGACTGTAGCCGTTGCGACACCGTGCGTAATACCTCATCGCCGGTCATATGGCCGTGGGTGTCGTTGACCTGTTTGAAGCCGTCGAGATCGAGGTAGTAGACGCCGATCGTTTGATCCGAGCGCAGAGTGGCCAGGAGGTGGTCGAGTTGTTCGGTTAGGCCGGCTCGGCTCAACGCTCCTGTGAGATGGTCGTGGTTGGCTTGCCAGGCGAGGTCGGACATGGCCTGCTGACGGTCGGTGATGTCGACAATCGATACCAGCGCTACGGCGGCGTTCTGCTCGGTATCGATACGTCGGCCGCTGCAGGAGAGCCAACGCAGACCGTCTGGGGTGGTGACCGTCGCGGTCTGGTCACTGAACGCGGTGCCTAGACGCAGACATGTCGCGATCGGTGATTCTTCGTTGGGGAAGGTGATAGCCAGCGAATCCAAGGGGGTTCCGGGGATGGAGCGGGCACTTAAGTCGAGCATGGTCACCGCTGCGGGGTTGGCCAGCTCGATCTGCGGTCCTCCGCTGACATCGTCCTGGACGAGGATCACCGCTTGGTGCAGGGACGCCAGAATGGTGCCGAGTCGCCGCACCAGGGGGGTGTGGACGACCTGAACGACGATCAGGAAGCCGTCGTCCATCGCTGTGACGGACATTCGGACGGCGAAGGCCTTCCCGGTGTCGGCGCGGCGGTGGAGGGTGTCGATGCTTCCGCCGACGCCGATGATGTCGGTGGGGCTGTGCAGGTCATCCATCACGCCCAGCGAGCTCATCGGCATGCCGATCGCGTCGGAGGCCGTGATGCCGTAGATTCGTTCGGCTGCGGGATTCCAGGTCCGGATGGTGCCCTCTTCGGACAGTGACACGACCGCGTCGCTGACGTGGTCAACCAGTGCGGCTTGGCGGCGTAGCGACGAGATGTCGCGGAGGATGACTTGATAGGCGGGGGCACCGTCCCATGTTGTTCGGACGGAGGTGACCTGCATGTGGCGGGGTTCACGCAGGCTGTCCTGCATCAGGACGTCGTCGGGGCCGGTATATGCTCCGTTCTGATCCCCCATCGCGGTGAGCCGTTCAATCATCTGTGGGAGCGAATCAGGATGAACGAAGTTGGTGATAGGAGTGCCCACCATCTCCTCCTGATTATTCACGCGAGCAAAGCCTAAAGCCGCTGAATTAACCCAAACAATGATGCCGTTCTGGTGTACAGCAATCGCATCGGGACTCAGCTCTGACAGCAGCATGTAGCGGTCGGCAATATCTTGGTTTGCGGAGGAGTCCGACGTCTGGGAAGGCGGGCCAGTATCCGGGGTGTCGTCACTCGTCATTAGCCCGCGTTCCTCGGTCTTTCATGTGCATTTGCAACTAGTACTTAATCACGATGAACGAATCGTCACGAAAGTGGTACCCGTGTGACTGAAAAGTCTGGTTGATCACGTTTGGACGGATCTCGGTGGTGGATCGTTAAGGAAGCGCTGAAGAAATAGGCGCTTTCACCTACATCCCTTGAAACGGAGAACCTCAATGTATAACAACAATCCCTCTCGTCACGCCCGTGTCACCGGCCTCGGTACCGTCACCGGCTACGGATGGGGAAACCAGCACCTGTGGGACGGTCTCACCTCCGGGAAACCAGCCGCGGCGCTCCAGCGCGGATTCGGCCGGACTGCTGACGATTCCGGATGGATCGTGCGAGTTCCGGACGGCGGCAGCGACAAGGACGGGCCGACCCGGTTCGCCCGCGCGATGCGTGCAGCCGCACGCGAAGCGATCAACGACGCCTACCAACGAGGATGGACGCCGGGCGCCCGTGTAGGACTCATCCACGCCTGCGTATTGGGTGATCTGGACATGTATCCGATGGTGGCACCCGGCGCAACCAGCGCCGCGCACTTCACCGCCCGGCAATACCTGTCCGTCACCCCATCCACGCCGGTGTCATTGCTTATGCAGGAGTACGGCTTTCACGGTCCAGCAATGAACATTGCCGCAATGTGCACCTCCGGGTCCGCGGCGATGATCACCGCTCAATCGTGGCTCGACAGCAACGTCGTCGACGACGTTCTCGTCGTGGCCACCGACTTGTCGGCAACACCGGAAGTCGTGCGGATGTTCGTGGAGCTCGGAGTGGCGATCACCGACACGGATCCTCTCGATGCGTGCCGGCCATTCCAGGAGGGCAGCCGAGGGTTCACCTTCGGAGAGGCCGCCGTTGCGACGGTCGTCACAAAGCAGGCGGTAAGTGATGGGTACGCAACGGTGCTCGGTGGGGCGATGCGTCACGACGCGTATCACGTGACGTCCATCGACCCGCAGCTCACGCACGTCAGGGGATGCGTCGAGGAAGCGTTGGCGGTCGCCGGTGTGGACGGCGGCGACGTTCGGTACATGAACAGCCACGGACCGGGCACCAAGCAGTGCGACACTGCCGAGGCCACCGTCGCCCGCACGCTCCTCCCGAACGCGCAGGTATACGCGTTTAAACCGCTGGTCGGGCACTGCCAGGCAGCCGCCGGTGCTGCAGAGATCGCTGCCACACTTCTCGCCTACTCGCACGGCGAGATCGCGGCACCGCCGCGCGTGGCTGCGGTAACAACCGACCAGTACATCGACGGCCGGACACCCATGCAGGACGGACTGACATTGAAGTCGTCACTCGGTATGGGCGGGCACACCGCGGCTCTGATTCTGGGCCCGGCGAACTGAACCGGTCGCGGGGCTCGGCCGAATCCTCCCGGGAATCAGCCGAGCCCCGCCCCGGGGTTCGATCACGTCTCACATCCGCCGCCACTGGCGGGTCGTCGACCAGTAGCAGGCCCGAGGTGTGCTGGCGCCGTGCAACACTGGGCGAGACACCGCAACCGGAAAGAAGGCTGTCCAACGATGATCGCGCCTGTCGTTGCCGTGGTACTGGCGATCCTGGGAGTGTTCCTTGTCGCCGCCGCGATCACCGAAGCGATCCGCCGCCGCCGGTACGTGCCCCGCAGCGGCGAACTCCGCATCAAGTTTTCCTCCGGCGCCTTCTACGTCAAACGCGACTTCCTCGACCTGACGTCTCGAGGGTCGCTCGAGTACTCGGTGTTCGACTGCACCACAGCACGAGAAGAACTTCGGCAACGCATCCCCGACGACGAAAAGCCGGCCATGATCCAGGTCTACGACGACGGCGAGTGGATCGACCTCAGCAGGGTGTCCTGGTAACACCTGCCCCAGTGAGACTCCCCGAACAACAGAACACCCGGCATCACGGCGCACCCGGATCTCGGCCACCCACGCCAAGCCCTCTGGCCTCACCCGATCGCCTCCGACGACGCTGTGCCCCTGGGCTGCAGCAGCACAACGCTCATACCCCGGCCGTGAGGAAGGCCGCTCAGTACTGTTGTCTGTTGTGGCATGGCATCGGGTACCGGTCGTGTCCGCGGACAAGCTGCGGGCATGGCTCGGCGATGCGGAGGGCGCCGCGCACCACACCCCAGGCCTGACCGTTGTCGACGAACAGTGGTATCCAACCACCGAACGGGTCCGAGGATTCGTAATCGACGGCGGCACAACCTATACGACAGCGCTCCGCTTCAACGGATCCTCGCTGCGGGCCGTCCAGTGCAGCTGCCGGCACGAGCACCCACCCTGCCCGCATGTCATTGCCATGGTGCACGCGACGCAAGGCAGAGTGCTCCAAACCGTCGACGTCGACCACCCCGGGCTGGGAAGCCACGAGTGGCGGGCAGCCACCCGATCAATCACCCGCACATCACCATCGCCGCGGACACCCCCACCCGCCACCAATGGAGCACTACTCTTCGCGACCTCGAAATCGCTCGGAATCCTCATGGTCCCAGCCGTACGAGTCCCCACCGGAGGCCACGACGAACTGCTGCGGATGAGCTGGACCGGCCAGGGCCGCACCGACTACCACGACCGCGTCCACGCCGGGCATCGCGCACTCATCACCGCGATCGGAAACCTGTCCGAGGACCCGGACCCAGGATGGCTGGAGTTCAACACGCTCAGTGCCGACATCTGGTCGCTGCTGAACGCTGCCGACACAGCCGGTGTGGAACTGCTGTGTATCGGCTCCGGAGCCACGGCAGGATCCACGTTCACTGCATCCGGAAACATTCACTTACACAGCACCATTGACCTCGCCGCTATCACCAAGCGACGTCCAACAGGTGCAGTCGCCCTGCACTTCGTTGCCGCCGTCGACAATGCAGCCGCCGCCGGCGTGGATTTCATCGCCATCCGCGGCGCAGAAGGCAGCGCGGGCGTCGCCTGGTACGAGGGACGCAACCTGCACCTCGGACGGTGGGAAACCACCCCACCACCAGCCGTCAGCAGCCTGCTACGGCGCGGTGAACCGATCGTCGTGCCAGCCACCGAGATCGCCGACTTCGCCGACGCTTGCCTGCCACTACCCCACATCCTGATCATCGACCCCGACGACCTCCTCAACCCCGTCACCGTTACCGGGCCCATCGCAGTCCTGCGGATCAGCCGGGCCGGCGACGACCTCTACCGTGTCGCCTGGACGGTGCGCTACGACGTCGACGGCGCCCCCACCGACTACCCCATAGCGCCCGACGGCGGCCCCCACCGCTCCACCAGCGCCGAACACGCACTGTGGCAGCACCTTCACACCCACGTCGAATCCGTGGACCACGCACTCGGCATCCGCCCCCACCCCCGGCGCACCCACGACGACCCACGGCGCGACTATCCCCTCATCGGCACCGACGACATGGTGGCGCTGTCCACCGACGTGCTCCCCGCCCTGCGGTCCGTCGACGACGTGATCGTTGAGATCGCCGACGACATCCCCGACTTCCGGCCGGCGACCACCGCGCCCGTCGTCCGATTCGAACCAGGCCCGGAGGGGATCGGCCGCGACTGGCTGAACCTGACGATCACCGTCGACATCGACGGCAGCCGAATCCCCCTGGAAACCGTCATCCGCGACCTCGCCACCGGCCAGCAACACATCGTCCTACCGACCGGGGTCTACTGCCCCGCCGATATCCCCGCGCTGGCCCGCCTCCGCGAACTACTCACCGAGGCCCGCGAACTCGGCGACATCACCGACAGCGGCGACGTCCGAGCCAGCACCACCAACGCCACCCTGTGGGACGACATCTTCGACTGCGGCGAGGTCCACCAAGATCTCGCACAGTGGGCCGACGACCACAGCGCTCTGGCACTCACGACACCACCGGCACACATCGACCTCCCCGACACCGTCCACGCCGAACTCCGCGACTACCAACATGAGGGCGTTGACTGGCTGGGATTCCTGTTCGCCAACAACATCGGCGGCATCCTCGCCGACGACATGGGACTCGGGAAAACCCTGCAACTACTCACCGCGATCGCCATCCGTCGGCGCGCCGACCCGGCCGCACGATTCCTCGTCATCGCACCCACCAGCGTCGTCACCAACTGGGTCACCCAGGCCGCGGCGTTCGTGCCCTCACTGCGGGTCGCCGCCGTGCAGAAAAGCACCGGCCGCCGAGGAGTTCCGCCCGACACCGAAGCGGCCACCCTCATCGTCACCACCTACGCTCTGGTCCGGCTGGACCCCGAATTCTTCGCCAAGCAACGATGGTCGCTGGTGGTGTGCGACGAAGCGCAAGCCATCAAGAACCCCAACGCCAAAGCCCACGAAGCTGTCCGCTCCCTCGACGCCGACATCACGATCGCAACAACTGGCACCCCCATCGAGAACTCGCTGATGGATCTCTGGTCGCTGCTGGACGTCACCACCCCCGGCCTGTTCCCCGACAAGGCGGCGTTCACCAGCTACTACCGGACACCGATCGAAAAAGGCCGTGACACAGAACGGCTCGCGCAACTACGCCAACGGATTCATCCTTTCCTGTTGCGGCGCAACAAAGAAGACGTCCTCACCGACCTGCCGCCGAAACAAGAGCAGCAGATCGAACTCGAGCTGGCCCCCGCCCACCGCCGAATCTACGACCGCCGGCTGAACCTTGAGCGCCAGAAATCACTGGCGCTCCTGGACGACAGCCCCCTGCACGCCGCCCGTTTCCAAGTGCTTTCCGCGTTGACCCGGTTACGGCAACTCAGTCTGCATGCCGGACTGGTCGATGCCGCCCACGCCGACGTCCCGTCCGCCAAGATCGCCTACCTCCTCGAGCAACTACCCCTGCTGTCCGCCGGCGGCCACCAAGGGCTGGTGTTCAGCGTCTTCCCGACGTTCCTGCGGATCCTCAAACCACTGCTGGAGGATGCGGGACTTCGTGTGGCCTACCTCGCTGGTGACGTGCTCGGCACTAAGCGGGCCGCGGAAATCGATCGCTTCACCGCCGGCGACGCCGACGTGTTCCTCATGAGCCTCAAAGCCGGCGGATCAGGGCTCAACCTCGTTTCAGCGTCCTATGTTTGGCTCGTCGACCCGTGGTGGAATCCCGCTGCCGAAGCGCAGGCAATCGACCGCGTACACCGCATCGGTCAAACCAAACCCGTCACCGTGTATCGGCTCGTGGCCGCAGATACAGTAGAAGGCAAAGTGATTGACCTCCAAGCCGGCAAACGTGCCCTGGCCGCTGCCGCCCTCGACGACGACGAACTGTTCACTTCGGCGTTGACCGCTGACGACTTCCGCCGACTCTTCGACTAGACCAGGCCGGGATCAGGGCCGCCGCGGTCAGCACCGACTACTGCCGCACCATCCCCACCTCCCGCGATTGGATATGGGCATCGAAGCCCAACCACGGAGGAAACCCTCATGCGTATCACCGTCAACCCGGACGCGTTGGCGTCCACCCTGGCCGCAGCTGACGGCGACATCGCCGTCAGCGACATCATCGACGGCGAACGCATCGTCGACTTCGGGCCGATCGCCGACATCATCTACGAGCTGGCAAGCCACGGCGTGTTCGTCGTCGAACACACGCCCCAGTTCGGTCAGCGAGCCAGCAATCCGTCGATGACCCTCTACGCCAACGTCGTCGACGAGGAGATCGCCGACCACACCATCGATCTGCTGGCAAAGGTCCATTTCGACGTCGGCGGCACCCATCACACTGTGGCGTTGCACGCACTCGGTGACGGCGACCTCTACCGCCAATGGTTCGACTCCCCCACCGCCGCCACCACGGATGTAGTCACGTCCATCGCAACTCGGGTCGCCGCCGTTCTCACCGGCGAGTTGTCGCGGCAATTCGCTTCATGGTCAGCGCTGCTCCCAGTCGTCGAAGCGACATTCATGGCGATCAGCACCAAGAGCAGCCACGACCTCAGTGTCTACCCCAGCGAGCAAGCAGCACTGACCGCACTCGTCGCCGAACACGGAGATCCCGACGCCGACAACCCAGTGGCCAGCGCACTCGCCGGCGACGTGACAGCGCACTGGGAAACCTTCACACTCCCCGACGACTTCCCACAGTGGGCCGACGACGAAAACACCACTGCTACAAAGAGCCTAGATGACCTGTGAGCGGCCGAGATGACTGCGGACACAAACCATCACCGCCGACCGACACGACCTCGCCCATAACCGATGCTCGACGAACAGGTACTGGTCATGCAGCCACTCACCCCCACTCTTCTCGCTGAGAACCCATCCCCGTCGTCCTCGGCATCGGACATCGGGCAGATGTTCATCTCGACCGCAGGTTGGGTCATGGTCGCCACAGGCGTCGCCTTTCTCATCTTGGCGGGGCTGCGTGCAGGTCTCGCGGCAACCAACCGTGAGCCCGTCGCCCCGAAGGCGATCCCGGCGGCCTCAGCTGGACTCTGCATCATCGCCGTAGGCGCGACCTCACACTTCGTTCTGCCCCTGGTGGTTTCCTCCTCGTCGGACGACCCGCATCCCACGCCGCCGGTGTCGACACCCACCACTGCGACCCCGCCAGCACCGTCGCACAGTGCGCCGAGCATCACTCCTTCCCCACATCCGTCGCCCGACGCCGGCCATCACTTCGACACCGGCCAAGTGTTGACGTGGGTTGGCATTGCCGCTGCCGTGTTACTTCTGTTGGCGCTCACAGTGCTCGGGGTATCGCAGCTACGTCGATCGCGTGAGCGCCGCACCGCGAAGGCAGCCGCAATCGTCGCGCAGTGGAGCAAGGCTGACGAGGTACTGAGTGAAGTCGACTCCGCATACACGGCCTTCCACACTGACCTGGCCGACCGCATCTTCTCTCGCCCGCTCCTCGACGACACTGACGAGCCGCTGACCGCGGCATTCATCAATGCCCTCAACGAAGCTCACGCCTGCGCATTCGACACACACCCGCGTGACTGGGGCTTAGCGGCGCGGGCGTTGAGTACCGCGCAGGCAGCCCAAGCCGCGTGGGCGAAGGCCAGCACGCATGCCCGCCAGATAGGACTCGGCAGCGACCCCGCACAGCGGAGGAAGCTCACCACGGCTCGTCGGCTCCTCGACCAAGCACTAGACCCTGGAATCGCCGAGGAGTACCGCACAACGCTGATGGACCGCATTACAACCCTGATCGCCGAAGCTGGGTCGAAGTCCGTCCCGCCAGTTCGCTCGCTGATCGACGAGGCGGTCCAGCGTAGCCTCAGCCGTCGCACTCCTCGCCAACTCGAGGCCGCCAAAGACACACCCCCGTTGGGGTGACCCGGGACCACTTCGACGTTCGACGCCAGGTTGTACCGACTACAACCATCCGACCGCTTCGGATCTTGTTGCTGCCGCACCGCCGGAAACCCGCTTGATTCGATGGACCCCATCGAAGCCCGACCGACGCAGCCCGAGGAGCACCAATGGAACTCGAATTCGATCGTGAGCAGTTTCTACTCAACGCGACCGACACCTCGTGGGCCGACCCCGAAGACTGCCCGCCCCTCGACCCCCACGCCGCTCGCCTCAGCGACAATGACCAGACGACCCTGTGCGGTGCGATCGGCGACATCCTCGGCGCCGCCTACGCACCCCAGCCGTACACGGTGACCGGACTCCCCTCTGACGCACACGACGTGTGGACAACCGTCGGCGTGTACCCAGTCTACGCCGACGACGCCACGATGGAAGGCTTCAGCGCCATCCTCTGGGTGAACTGGAAAACCGGCCAGACACCCCACCACATCAAGATCCAGACCGTGCCCGAATACCTCGACACCCCCGCAGGCGACGACTACCTCTCCCAGCTCGCCGCCACACTGGACAACCTCATCGCAGACCTCAACGACGAACTCCGCTCAGCCCAAACCGCCTGGGCCACCGTCCTCGCCGCCTAACCATGGAGCGCCACCCATGAGATCCGACCTCCCTTGCACAGTCGCCATCGTCGTCGGCGCAACGGTCATCCCCCATATCGTGTTCGCCGACTCCATCGACGCCTACCAGTTCGTGCACGCCCAAGCCCGCGCCGGCCAAACCGCCGGCGCAACCCGCCTGGCCGCCACCATCACCCGCCACGACGGGCGCACCCTCGCCGACATCGACGTCACCAGCTACGACCTCTGCGGCGCGACCCGCAAAGCCCTCGCCGACAGCGACGACGCCGGCGGATTGACCTACGCGCGAGTCGACGGCATCGACGCCGTGATCTACGCGCACCGATCATCTGACGATCCCGATGCCCTCGCGATCGGCGTCGACGCCGACGAAGACCAACGAATTCTGTTCTGCGTCAACGACGGCGACCTCGTCGACACCACCGTCGGGTACAACACCGGCCGCCTCGACCTCAACGAACCGTACGCACCGACCATGACCGTCTCGGCGACAATCGCAGCATCCAGCCCGCACGAAACCGAACGCATTCTGACCGCCGCTGCCTGCGCACACCCCATCCACTTCCACTAACAGGTCTGGGCGATCGGAACAGGGGCATTGTCACGGCACCCGACTCCCGGAAATGCGGTTCCTACGCTGGACTTCACGAATATCGGCCCGCCAGCGAGGGAGAACCCATGACCGTCCACGCACGCCGATCAGCCCACGCCATCGTCGACCGCATCGACCGCCAGATCACCCGACATCACCTCTGCTGGAACGTTCCGCCCGACAGCGACCGATGGGTGCGGTGCGCCGCGATCGACGCGGTGATGGCCGAACTCGTCACCCGCCACGCACCGGGACTGTCCCTCGAAGAATTCGGCGCCGAGGATCCGGACCAGTTCGACCGGCTTCACACCCTGGTCGAGAACGCTCTGATCACCCAAGAGCGCTCCGCCACAACGGCGGCGACCACAGCTCGACGCCCCGGCCGGCGGCGAGGTCGCTGGCCCGGCGGGCGGCCCGCCGCATGAGAACCGCCGAGATCGACACCCCCTTGGCCGATCAGCTCGCAAGCATCGTCACCGTCCTGTCCGCGCGCCGGTTCACCCAGCCCGGCGGGCTCGCCGTCCGACGTGAAGTAGGGCAGGCGCTGCGGGCCGCACGTCACTGCGTCCGCAGTGACGTCTCGCTCACCAACAGGACGGTAGCCCCGTACCTCGTCGACGACCGCTTTGCCATCACCACCACCACCAGCACCACGCCAGCTGCCGTCGCCGACCACGTCAGCAGACTGGCAGCCAACGACAGCATCGTCGCCGTCGTTGTCGGCGCCACCCAGCCCGCAATGCGGGTGACGGGCCCGCATCGCTGTCCGATCACAACTGTCTGGCTGGACGTGGTTCCCGACAACGCCTTCGTCGACCTCTTCGAAAAGGTCTGGAGCTCATGATCACTGACATCCTGAAGATCGCCGGAACGGTGTGCGGTCTCCTCATGGTGGGCATTCTCATCACCGTCATCGTCTCCACCCGCAACAAGAACCGGCGGCGCGCAGCCAGCCGGCCACGGCCCAGCCCCCCGCCACGCCCGTGCGGGTGCGGCGCACCACCCGGCATGCCCCACATCCTGGTGTCCCCGACCTCGGCGCACCCACCGATCAAATGCCCCGGGCAGCGGCGTAGCGGCTACACATGGCAGCCCGATCTCTCACCGCGATAGCGCACAAACAAACTCTCGAAAGACAAAGACCCCCCGGCTGCAACCGGGGGGTCCTATCTGTGCACCTGTGCCGAAGACGCGGCGCATCCAGGGTTGTTGTCAGCACACCCGCTAGGGGTTATGCGCACCCGCAAAAGAACGGGCGATCCAGCCAGGCCGGATGCCCATGGATGGTACTCGTCCTCGGTTCTGACGCAAGCCCGAACGGGCAAAACGACAGCGGCGAGTTGCGCAGTGCGTTCCAGTTTCCTCTTCCATCGGTTGGAACTTCAGGCAATAATGGCAAGACCCGAGCGGACGACCGCACTACCTCGGCCCAAACGACTGCAATCGGATGGGACCCAACCAGGTTTTCGGCCACCACACGGGATGTTGTCAGCACGGACCCGCTGGGCAGTACGTATTCCGTTACTGCCCAGCGTGGTTCGCGACCCCAGGAGAACACTGTTATGCGCAATTCTCACCTGCGAGGCCTTGTGGTTGCCCTCGGCCTACTCCTACTAGGCCTGCTGGGCACACAGTCACCCGCAAAGGCTGACGCTGACCCCATCACGCGGATGGAGATCGTCGACTTCGCCAAGGACATGTGGAACGTCCCACTGTCGGAACTCGGGCTGCCAAGCGTGGTGGGCCTTCCGAGTGAAGAGTGCACCTACTTCGCCTCATCAGCGTGGTGGGCTGGCGGCATTCCGAGGTCATCGGATTGGACTTCAAACAGCACTGATTCGTCGAAGCTCGCGTCCGACTTGATGAACCCGGGCCCGACAAAGGCCGCCGCCAGTGCCGATCAGTTCGTTCGGTATGCCGAGGCCAGCGGGCTGGCGTCGGTGACACCCATCCAGTGGAGCGACAACACCGCGGCTGGTGCCGAACTCGGAGACGTCATCGCCTACGACTGGGATGGTGCCGCGGACGGCGTCATGGATCACCTCGCCGTCGTCACTGGTTTCGCTGAAGGCGGCTACCCGTTGGTCACCCAGCACTCCCCGTCGAGGCTGGATCGTGGCTGGTCGTGGGATCCGGGCGGCAACAACTGGATTGAGTACACGCACCCCGGGTCTCTCGCATATCTGGTTCATCTGAAGTAGCTCAGACCCAATCCGCGTTCGGGCTCACTGACGAGACCTATCGCGTCGGTCCGCGCCCACCGCCCCAAGTCGTCTGCCACAGGGCGGTGGGCGTGGGCAAGTCCTCGGGCGTCTACCGGCCGCGCTGCCGGTAGACGCCCGTTTACTCCTCGTCGGGCACGGACTTGCGCCAGACGACCAGGAGCACGATCACGCCGATACTCGCAGCCGCCAGCGGCACCGGCCACAGAACCCCGAACGCGATGGCCACGACGAACATCAAAACAGCGAAAATGGTGCACATCCCAATGATTTGGGGTGCGCGTCGAACCACACGGGTCACCGGATCGGTGCTACCGGACATGGGTTACCGCCCCGCCCGGTCGTCGTTGATTCGGGTCAGCGCGCGAACGATCTCTGCCGTCACCGTCAGGTAGGAGGACTCCGTCTTGCGGGCCATCGTCGACAGATCCACCTTCATTCCGTCCTGGAGCAGCGGATCGAACGGGATGACGTGAACCGAACGCACTCCGATGTTGATGAACCTGCGTTCGACCTCTTTGTCCTTCAGCGCACTGGTCCGATTGATGTGCGAGATAACGACGATCGCGTTCGCCAGCAGGTCCTCGAAGTGGTCGGCCTCGGCCGGATACTTCGCAGCCAGGTACTTGAGCCGGTTCGCGACGGTAACTCCGCCGGCAACACCGTCCCGACCGGCCAGTGGGATGACGAGAACGTCAGCTGTCCGAAGCACCTCGTCCTTGAGTTCGCCGGTGACCCCGGCATCGCAGTCGACGAGAACCAGATTGTAGGTGTCGTGTGCGGTGAGGATTCGGATCACTTCGCGGTAGTCGGAGCCGGTCAGTAGATCTTCGTCGGCGATCGAGTTCCCACTTGTCAGCAACTCCAGCCCCGTCCGCCCTTGCGACGTGTGCTGGCGGGCATCTGTCCACTTCCGGATCGTGCCGCGATTGTTGAGGAACGTTCGGATCGTGGATTCGTTGTCGACCGGGAGACGCTGCGTTAGACCTCCGACCGCGTCCGCGGCGTCGAGCGCGATGATCCGATCGCGGCGATGCGTGGCCAACTGTTGACCGGTGGCCGCTGCGACCGTGGTTTTCGCGCTGCCGCCGTCGTGGTTGAGGAAGGCGATGACCATCGGGCGGCTGAGGGTCTTCTTGACCTGCGCCAATGCCTGCTCCGCTGGCATCGATTGGTCTCCGCCGAGGCGTTGCGACATGCGCCGCCACCATCCGGAAGCTCCTCTGTCTGGATCCTTCACCATCCGTGAATCGGCGCGCATGTTGTAGGCGCCGGCTCGGTCGGCCCTGGGGTCCGGTTTCGGTGCGTTCTGGGGCGGCCTTACCGGGGTGGGGTCGATGTCGGGCAGCGTCACCACGAGTTGCGTGGTGCGCGGCGCTGGCGGCATCTGCGGGACGGGCGGTTTCGCTGCCGCTGGTGGCGGGACGGCGGCTGGTGGTGTCACTACAGGCGCTGTAGAGGCCTGAGGGGGCGCCGGCTGCGGTGAGGGCTCCACGGCAGGACGGAGCTGGCTGACCGGAGGTGCTGGCTGATCACTCGCGGCGGGCTGCGGCGCAGGACTCGCCGGGGCCCGAAACTGCGGTGGCGCGGGCGACGGTGGTGCGGGCGCCAATGCGGTCGGCTCCGGCGTGGCCGGTGCCGGCTCGGGTGCGACGGTGTTCGGCGGCGCCGCCGTAGGTTCTGCCCTGGGCAACCACTGGGGGAACCCACGAGTGGTGGGCTGCTGCGTCGACGGCTCGAACTCTGCCGGCGCCGGGTCGGCGTCGCCGGGCGCCGACGAATGACGGCGCTGCATCGCCTCGCTGTCCGTCATCTGCCACGGATTGCTCATCCTGCGTTCTCCATTCGCGCTAGGGCTTCTCAGACCAGTGTGACTACCCGGTTTCTCAGCCGGCCGCCCGTCGGCTGTCGGTGAGGCTGGTACGCCACGTGCGGTGTTCTCCGCCGGTCCGGCGGTCGGTCCATCCGGTCGTGGCGAGATGGGTGAACTGAGTGAGTCGAGACACCGTTTGCGCTCCCATCCAGTCGGTGAGCTGAGCCCAATCAGCACGGTTTGTGGTGCCGATCAACATGATTGGTTCCCGCGACGAGATCAGTTCGTCGGCGATCATCTTCCACGAAGCCATCACCTGGTCGGCGGGACGTGCGACGGTACCGATGTCGTCGACCAACAGGCAGTGGCGGTGGCGCAGCACGCTCTGAACGTGTTGCGTCAACTCCCACGGCGCCACAGACGGATCCAGCAGTTCGCTTTCGGTGACCGCCCACACGCCGGCTGGTGCGGCCTGCGCCACCCGGCGTGCGATACCGATCGCCGCGTGCGTCTTGCCGATACCGGTGGGCCCGGTGAACATGATCCCTTCCCGGCCGGCGGTCTGAGTTGCGCAGCGGTGTAGGTGATTTCGAACAGCTGTCGCGGCCAGCGATTCCCATCGAGTGGTGGTGGCCGTCATCGAGAGCAATGCGTGGTCATACCCGCCTGCACCGTCGAACCTGTGGAGACGGGCCTCCACCATCTCGAGTGCCTGTTGGGTCCGATCTTGATGCACATCCGTCGGAGTGCAGCAGTCCATGCAGAGAACGTCACGCACGGGTGTCTGGCGTCGCTTGACTGGTGATCCGCACTGGGAGCATTTGACTGTGATCATTGCTCATACCTCCGGGACGGCCGCGGCGTAGGCGCCTGCCGCCGCATCGTTCGTGGTAGCTACTCGGTTCGCTGACCGACCTTGCGACAGCGGGGTTGTCATCAGCACCAGACCTCGCCGTACCTTCGCCAGGTCAGGGAACTCGTTGTCCCCCTTGACGAGAAACCCAATGTGCTGGTTGTTCGTTTGGCACAGCCACATAACGAATTCCTTGAGGGTGTGCTCTTCGATAGGGCCTGAACCGTCAGCGCCGCGGATGCAGTCGGCAACGTGCGCCAGCGAGACTTTCGAGGTGGTGATCGACGTCGCCCCGGTCCGGCGGGCGTAGTGGTACCGCCAGCCCTCCACGATGTGATTGGCGATTCGGCTCTCCTGGGCAGTCAGGGTGTCCGCGGAACTCGTGTCCGACACGTAGTCACCGTGGATCTTCTCGAAGGTGGTGCGGGCGGGCACTCCGTTGACGGTCTTGAACCAGTGCGGGCGTGAGGCCATCCCCCATCCCACAAGCCGGACGACCTTCGCGGCGTCCCATTGGTGTTTCGTCAGGATGTCGAGTGCCGACCGTCGGGCCACGCTGGTTCGCTGGTCGGGAGCGCGGCCTTTCCGGTGTGCCACCTCGGCGAAGATGCCGGAGACCACGACGTCGATCAGATGCGCGGCGTCTGAACGAGTTTCGGTTGCCCGGTACTCGGCGAGGATTTGGGTCCACACGCTGGTCCGGCTGCGTTGATTGGTGCCGCGGCCGGCTCGCCCTCGTGGCGGGCTGATGGGGTCCGTCAACTCCCGCCACACCGACGTCGGGCATTGCGGATTCAGCGCCCACCGAAGGACCTGAGCAGCATTCGTGGAACCTGACGCCGCGACGATGCTGCGAGCCCACGACTCAGGGTCGCCGGAGATCAGACGCGGGTGGTCTGCGGAGACGAACTCGATGAGCTCCGCCGCGTCGTCGGTGTGGCGGAGATGTTCGTCGTCGGCGGCACCTGACCCGTCTTGGTCTGCGGGCCGGTGCGGACCGTCGTCTGTGGGCAGGTTGGCCATATGGGCTGCGATCCGGTCGGCGATGGCATCGAGGAGTCGAGTGTCGTTGAGGAGGTGCTCGGCAATCGCCGACGCGATCGCTGTGGCTTGGTCCGGCGCGTCGAGGCCGCCGCATGGGCAGGCTGACGGAGGTTCGGTGGATGTCATTGGCCAGTCCTCCGGATGAGAGGCGTAGAGGCCGCCATCCTGCCCGTGACGGCTATGGGGGCCTGAGGTGAGGGTGATCGGCTGGAGATGGGCTGTGGTGATCGTGGAGCAGCTGTGAGAGCTTTCGCTTCGTCTGTCCCGAACTCGGGGGTTTGCGCTGGGCGCAAACCGGGGTTCGGAGCGTAGCGACGAAGCCGCGTTGGTTTTCCCCCCACACCCCCCTTTCCCCACGAAACGTAAGTACGGGTTCTAGTTGTGTTCTTCGCGCGCGCCTGCGCGCCCGCGAGGAAAGCTATGGCACACCCTGTGCCACATCCGCTGTGACCTGCGGTGATTCCGATGGCACACCCTGTGCCACACCCTGTGCCAACACTGTCTCTGAATACCCCCCGGGGTATGGCACACCCTGTGCCAGAGGCCGGAAATGCGCAGTATGCTGCTCTGCAACCCGTGCAGGCGATTCTCACGTTGTTTGCAGGCCCGCAGATGCCCGGTTTCTCATCGATCCTGCAATTTCCTAAGTCCGGAACTGTCTGTGACCAGGTCGTTCTCACATGGCGGCATGGTCTGATCAACGATTGCAATGCGGAGTGAGAACCTACAGCCGTCGATGCGTGGGCAGGCGGCGAGCAAATCTGCTGGCGTGCGTCAGTCACCGAGTTCTCCCCCTCCCTCGACGCGACGCCGTTTCTGCGTCCGGATGGGGGTGACCCGTCCGGCCCATGGCTGGCGTTGAAAGGCTGATTGGAGGGGATCGACCAAGTGGCCAGCTACCACTGTCCACTGCCGGGCGTCGAGTGCCTGATAGGCGAGTTCGCTGTCCGGCATCGCCGCCAGCGAGTCCAGCATCATCGGATGAGGTTCGGTCCCCGAGTCGCCGAGCATGTGATGCGCCGGCGGCAGCACAGCTCCCCCGGTGATCTCACTCCACAGCGGAGCAGCGGCCTGCCAGGTGTTCGACGACTTGGGTTGTGGCATGTCAACGAGGTTGAGTCGCAGGAATTCTGAACCAATCACGCACCTTAGAAGCGGCTGCGTGAGGGAACGCTGTAGGTCGTACAACCCTGATCTCAGGTAGGACGGCTGGTCGAAAGCGTTGCGGCGAAGATAGCCGCGGATCACCAGGTGCCAGCCGTCAGCCACGATGAGCCCCGCCCGCTCAAGGTCGCCAACCAGACGATCGATCGTGTCGTTGTTGCTGCCCGGAAACGTCGACCACTCCTGCTTGCGGTACACGTATCCGAGCGCGCTTGTCGCCGGATCGGTGGTCATCAGTGTGTAAAGCATCCCCGCCTCGAGGGATACACCCGCAGCAAGCATGTCCGCCCCGAACGACTTCGACATTCGTGTGAACAGGCCACGACTGCGCGGGCGCCGTGCATAGCCAGGACGCTCAGTCATGATCGATCACCGACCAGCAGTCGGGGGTTCCGGCGACCAGGTCGGACTCCACGAGTTCAGCCAGAGCGTCCTCACATGTCATCGTTTCCCCGAGTGCACCGAACCGAGTCACACGAAACTCCGGGTGCAAAAGCGCCTCAAGGTCGTTGCGGCCGAACGAGGTACGGCGTACCGCGCGTGCACGCACAATCAGGATCGCTGCGGCAAGAGACAGTGGGGCGGCGGTCGCCATCACTCCCCCATCGCCCGTTTCGAGCCAGGGTGAACGATCCCGTACTCCGCGGCGATGGCGTCCACGCCGCGCACATCGAGCCATCGCATCCACGCCGCACGAACGATCCCGGCCGGCCGCACACCCGAATGCTCATGCATCGCGGTCAGCATGTCAGCGGTACCCGGTGATGGGTGAAAGGAAATCCGCCGACCGTCTTCTCGCCGGCCCGGACCGGCGCTGTAGGCATCAATGACCGTCGGATCGGAGGCATATGCGCAGGCAAGGTCGGCGATCGCGTGCTGCACCAGCAAAGTGATCGGCCGACGGGTGCGGTTGATGACGTCGTCGAGCGCATTCCGCGCGCACGACGAAATCAGCACCGCCATAGGCGATGAAGTCATGGATCCTCATGTTCAGTTAACGGCTTCGATAACTCAGAGCATATACATATGCTGAGCCGCTGTCAGCCCTCTGCACACGCGAGTTACAGGGGACCGGACGTAGGGGCGAACCGAAAACTATTCCCGGGAACCGTCGGGTTTGAACCCTCGAGCAGTTGCCGGCAGATACTCCCAGAGCGCTTCGCGGGCACCCTTGGTCGTCAGCTGCGCAATGCCGGCACGGGCGATCATCTGCAGAAAAGCGCCCTCAGAAAGATTGCCGTTGAGGGACTCCCACAGGATGTCGGCCTGATCTTCCATGAACGCGCGCCGCTGGCGCTGAAGCTCCTCAAGAAAGTCCGGCTCAAACGCGAAGGATTTGGTGCGTGTGCGTCCGGGCTTTCCAGCCATCACACATCTCCTGCCTTCGTCGAGATCGCCTCACTTGACCAACGGGGCAGCGACCTTGGGTGGACTCACTGTAGCTGGTGGGCTTCCCGTACCCCGATGTTCAGTGACCGCATGGAATCAACACCGTCCATGGTGCCATTGCTTCACCTGCACCATGGAGACATCGAACAAGGGACACACCTACTGTGGGCGACCAAAACACCAGGTCAAAGCCAACTCAGCCCGCTCCCCGTCCTTGCGTGGACGTGCGGAGCGGGCTGAGCAGTCCGGCTCACATCAGGACGATGAGTCCGCCTGGTTGTCGAAGAAATACCCCAACGCGGCCCTGCACAGCTGAGACCGGTTGTCCGCATCGAGCTTCTTCACCAACCCGTCGAGGGCTCTGAGATTCACGCCGAGCATCCGGAACGGCAGCGTCGAGCGCTCCTCCTCGGGCTGCTGTTCAATTCGAACAAATAATCCGTCGTTGCTTTCCTTGCGCTTGAGCGCCTGGATCAGATCCGGAAGCTGATCCTGAGAAAAGACGATTGCATCCATGAGGGTTGTAGCGATGGTGACGTCTTGGTCTTTGCAATAGGCGCGCGTCTGCGTGCACATCTTTGTGGGCAGTGACAGATTCACCGGAATCTGGGCGTCATCTGCGAAGCTCTCTGATGCTCTCTCGACCTTCCTCCCCCTGCGCGCCGTCGCCGGCCTCGGCGAGCTGTTCGTCGACGTCGCGGGCGCGGGTGACTCGTGGCGGGCCGGCTCGGGTGGCGCCGGGGCGACAGAGGGCTTGCGCGGCGGCGGAGACGGCAAACCTGCCGTCCGCGCCAATCCCGGGACTGCAGTGCGTTCGGTAGCCATCAGGCGTTGACCTCCAGACCGCTCTCCTGAGCGCCTTCTTGCTCCTTGTCGGCGATCCGGCCGAGAATTTCATGGGTGAGAAGGACGTAGTCCTCAGCGAGCGCAGGCGCAGTGCCGGGTACGCGTTGAGGCCTCCGGCCTTCCTTCAGTGCTTTCCAGTACGGTTCGGCGTTGTCGACCGTTTCAGCGAGTTCGTGGACGAGAAGTCCCCGCTTGCGGACCTCGACCGCGGCCAGCGAGCTGTGACGAATGACGGAGTCGAACAACGGCGCCACTCCCCCCAGTGCGGCGGTGATATCTTCACCGGCGCCACGTCGGATTGCTTTTGCGTTGGACTCGACCCCGAAGAGCACCGCGCCGAGCACCTCGATGTCAGGATTGTTTGCTCGCGCCTTGATGATCTGTGCTGCAAGGCTTTCCAGGCCGTCGATGCTGGCGTCGTCCGCCTTGGTGGGGATCAAGATCCACCGGGTAGCGGCGAGTGTGAGGCTCAACAGGTAGGGGCGGGTCGGCGGGGTGTCGATGATGATGAGGTCGTAGTCGTCAGCGATCGGTGCAAGGGAATCGGCAAGCACGCTGCCGTCGCCACCTGCGCGACGTGAGCGTCCGATGAGGATGTCCTCCAATTCCTCGAGCTTCGATCCCCCAGGCAAGATGTCGAGATTTTCCCGGTAGCTCCGCAGCGGCGGCGCCAGCGGCCGACCGTGCAAGAGAGCGTCGAAGATCTCCTGGCCGTCGTCGCCGTCGTTTGAAGTGTCTCGGCGGAACCCGAAGTCGCGGCCCGCGTTGCCTTGCGGATCCATCTCCAGGAAGAGCACACGCCAGCCAGCAGCCGCCGCGAGGCCGGCCAGGTTGCACGCGACCGACGTCTTACCCGCACCTCCCTTGCCGTTTGCGACGGTGACTGTACGCGCGAGTGTGGGCAGGATTGAGGTGAGCACTGCGTCCTCCACTGATGTGAGCGCTAATCGAATGAGTGTGGTGCACCGTATGTCGCTGCGTGTGCACCACAGTGAGGCAATGCTAGCACCGCGGTGTATCGCACTAGCCAAGGCCCACATCGTGTCGCACAACGAAGCCACGCTTAGGTCGATCCGCACGGTGTGGCATAGGACTACTCATGGGACTAGCCGTAGTTTGCGGCTTAGCCTACTGACTACCTGACGCTACAAGTACGGCAATACGAGATGCGGTGGCCAGTGCATTAGGCGAAGACGCAGATCGACTAATAGTGAGCGAGCTGTCGGTAGGGATGTCTGGAGCACTGTCGTAGGTCCGGGGTCCTGAGGTATATGCCGATTCATCGAGAGTGCTGCGTCGAGTCGCGCGTCGCGCCCTAGGTGGTGCGATAGCTCCACAGGTAGGTGCCTTGGTAAGGAGTTGCTTGTGGGGCCACGTAGTCGAAGTGGTGTAACACAAATTGTTCCGGGGGGTAGAACAATCAGTGCGGTAGGCAGCAGTTATGAAAGTAGAACGTGGTTGATAGCTCGACCCGTTGAGAGGCCTAGTTCGTTCAGTGGCGGGGCCATTGGCGTAAACCACAGTTCGAGTCGCAGAGCCCGCAACCATGTAACAACTAAATGATCCGTTAACGCAGACACTAGGCGATCCAGTGGGACGACCAGTAGGCATCGAGTGGGTGCGCACGGTACGCAATGTGACACGGGGTGGCATGTTGCATGTAGCACTGCATGAATCAAAACGATGTGAACTGCAGTTATGTGGTTCTCTGCTCCGTGCGATTGCGATTAGAACCTGAGCGACTACGGACTGCTCCACCTCAGGAAAATGGGACGGCCGCGGCGAGTCACTACGATACGAAATGCAGTGACGAACTGTGCAGGCAGCCATGTGACTATCCTACGGTGGGATTGCCGAAATCGAGACATCGGCGGGTGCCCGAGAGTTGCGATGCGGAAGGGATCACAGGCGGCCTATCGGGATCTGGCGCGTGAGTGCGAATGACCTGTCCCGCGGTTGGTCATCCAAGCCGTCTCTGTCTGTCGATGAGTTGCGCCAGCCAAGGTGCTGCCGGTCCGGTTTCCTGCTGAGTCGTTCGCTACGCTCTCCCCGGCTTGTCCCGGTAGCGCTCGACGAGCCGTGGACGGAAGGGGCTGGTGCGTGTGCAGCTCATAGCGCGGCGCAAGGCAGCACCGCGAACAGTGCGGAGTGGATCTGATGAGCATCGAACAGGAGGACGGGCCCGCCTATCACGTCCAGCTGCCGCTGGCATCGAGCCAAGAATGCACAGCTTGCCATCAGCCTGGGGAGAACCTCGCCGGCCGGCAATGGCGCGGCGACGTCGCCCATGCGAGTCCTTCTCGCCATGAGGCCCCTTATTCAGCCCAAGTCAGCACAGCGATTGTGGGCGTGACCGCGATGCTGGACGCCAGCACGTGCGCGGTTGGTGGAGTCGGACTAAGACCCCGGAGGGCCGCGAACGGGCAATGACCTTGGGGTCCGGGATTTCGGCGCCTCGAGAGCTGGATTGCGCCGAAATGGGCCCTCATTCGATCGCTGAGCGATCGGGGAGTGTTTCGGCGCCCAAGGGGTTAGCGAGGCCTTGAAACAGGCTCAGCGGGCAATCTGGGCAGACTTCTGCATAACCGCAGGTAGAAGGGCGAATCAGTCGAAAGGTGACCCCAGGACGACTCCGCTACGCGGCTCTGCCTGAGGGCGTCGGAGAGGGTCCGGGGACCACGCAACGTGGCACCCGCGAACCGCTGGTTACTCGAGTCGCGGCCCGGCGCTCGAGAGCTCAGATGTGGATGTAGGAGGTTGGCGGCCGCTGGTGGGTGCTTGCGATTGCTCGAGGGGAACGGGCACACGCCAGTCGGGATAAGCCGCGAACGCATCAGTTCCTCTGACGAGTCGGCCTGGGGGAGCTCGCGGCGGTGCCTTGCTGGCGTCCGCGCTCCGCGCACCGCGGAGGAAGGGGATCGCGCTGGCCAGCAGGTTTGTCGCGAATTGTTGTCTCCCGTGACGTCAGTCGTTCCTCCGTCGTCGACGACGATGGGCGGCGGCGCGGCGGCGGCTGTGTAGGTTCTCGTCGTCTTCGTCATCGGCGACCTGGGAGTTCTCACGAAGGTGTCACCGGTTGATTCTCACGGACGTGTCATGACCCTCGGCCTTTGGTGGGCGTGACCAGGGGAAACAGTGATCGGCGACGTCGCGATGACACGTTCGTGAGAAAGGGACATCGAGGCTGAGAACCTACAGGCTGTTGAGATGTGTGGCGGACGGAGGGTGATCGAGCACGGTCGACCACGATTGAACAGTGATAACCATTGAGAATTGTAGTTCCCGAGATTACCGATAGCGCGACCTGCGCAAAGGCCCATCAGCGCTGGTAAACTGTGGTAAATTCCAAGTAGAAGTGTCAGTTTCCAGCCTGGTTGTCAGTTACGTGCGCGTCTCAGCGGGCACCATCGGGACGGAACGGGGCCGACGACATGGAGGCAGCAGTGGAAACCCTCGCATTGACTTGCACATACCCGTTGCGCACGCCATTCCACGAGTTCGACCCGGTGTGCGGCCGGCAGCAGGTGGCGATCTGCACTCTCATGGCCACCGATGAGGGCGCCGATTGGATCGACGGCCACCAAAATGCGGTCACCGAGGCCGCGACCGCGTTCACCGCCGCCGTCCTGGGGGCCGACCTCGACGAGCAGTCGTGGGTGAGCGCGCACTTCGAGGGCTTCACCTTGGCCACACGCGGTCGGGCTGTCCGAGGGTCGATTGCGGTGGCACTACTCGAACTCGACCAAGACTTCAGCAATCAGGAGGCATGGGCGTGAGTACAGACCAGGGGGAACAGACCCGGCCGGAACTGTCACGTGACGATTCAGGGCGAGGATTCCTGATCGAATGGAACGGGGAACAGTTCGACAGCCTGCTGCAGATCAAGCGTGGAAAACCGCAGTACATCACAGCCGACGGCCGCACCCTCAAACGTTGCCGCGTCATCGGAGCGCTAATCCGCCCCAGCACCGATCCGGCCGACCGCTCCGAGGTAGACCAGCCCGAAACCGTCGATCGCCAGGACGGCGGCGGCTCGAGGCAAGAACAGGCGTCCAGCACCGCCACGACCGAGACGCCATCAGTCGGCGACACTCGCCCCGATAGCACGACGCACTGGGCGGCGAGCGGGGGAGCAGCCGCACGGACTCAGGCCGCGCACCACCCAGACGGTTCCGCCACCCATCGCACCCTCGAAGAGGGCCACCACAACCCAATCCCACAAGAATGCGTCACCGAGACCACGCCCGGACAGTGGACGGGAGTCGACGACAAAGGCGACCCCATCGTCGTGTGGAGTGGTGAACCCGCCGTCGACGACATCGATCAAGCAATCGCCTACCAACAGGCAATTCTCGGCAACCTCCAACAGCTACGGAGCATCGCAGTCAGCCGCGCGCGCGATCCCCGCCAGACAGCCATCGGTGGCCGCGTCCGCACCCTCGCGGCCGCCGACGGCGTGCACGACCTCGCCGACGCCACGCCCGAACAACTCGAGGTGTGGCGGCGATACGCCGAGGCGCTCGAGCAGTGACCGACGACCTCGCCCGCAGCCACGACCACGCGCCCGTTTATCGCACCGTCAGCGCCGAGAGCCGCGCACGAATCAACGACGCACTCGACGATGCAATCGCCCCGTCGACCCGGCGTGCGTACATCCGGCACTGGAAGAACTTCGAAAACTACTGCCAGGCATGCGGATACAACCCACTCCCAGCCGACGTTGACGTCGTCTGCGAGTACCTCACCATGCTGGAAACGACCGCGACCCCACAGCGACACCCTGACCGTCAAGGCCTGTCGCCATCCGCCATCAACCAGACACTGGCTGCGATCAAGTTCGTCCACCACAAACTGTTGGCGGTCCCCGAAGCCACCGCCGCCAACCCTGTCCCGATACCGCTGTGGACTCACCCGCAACTCGACACGATGATGCAAGCGATTCGCCGGCGAGCAGCGCGCAACGGTCGGCGACCGTCACCGAAACGGCCACTACTCCTGGACGAGCTCACCACAATCCTTCAGGAAACTGAGGCCACAGCTGACACCTGGAGGCGCCGCCTCTACGCCCGACGCGACTGTGCGGCATTGCTCCTCGGGTGGGCGGGCGGAATGCGCCGATCCGAAGTGGTTGCCCTGCGTGCGTGTGACGTGACCCGCCGATACGGGAAGTGGACTGCGACAGTCAGCCGATCGAAAACCGACCAACTTGGTGTCGGCACCATCAAAGCGCTTCCCGTAGGCCAGCACGTGGTGACATGCGCGCCGTGCGCTGTCGTGCGGTGGATGGAGTGCATCACAGTCTTCGACGCGCAGGGCCGCGTTGGTCTGATCCGGCTGCTGTCCGGTGGGGCGAACCGCGCCGGGCACGTGTGTGATCGGCAGCCCGCGTGGGCAGCGTCCAGTGATCCGCTGTTCCGGCGTATCTCACGGTCGTGCGCGATTGGTGGAGAGGGGATTTCAGACGCCACCATCTACGACATCCTTGAGCGGCGAGTCGCGGCCAGCACCCTCGACATCGACGTGGCGGACATCGGAGCCCACAGCCTACGCGCCGGGTTGGTGACCGAAGCCGTCCTGCAAGGCATCAACGCTCGCGCCATCCAACGCCAAACCGGCCACAAGTCAGTGGAAGCGCTGATGGGGTACGCCCGTGAACACGACGTGTTCGACAACAACGCGGTCACCGACATTGGCCTCTGACCTGCCAACACCTCGGATATGCGAGCGGTCCCTTTCGGTGAGGAGCCTCGGGCGACTGCTGGGCGACCCTGCTGATGTTCCAACGCGCCACCAGCACCGCGGCCGCCACATAACACCTTCCTGCGGAAGCCATCCGTCTCTGCCCGGGCCTTCCCGGAAACCGGTGCGCGATACTGCGTTACACACGCACAGTTGCGATCGGACCAGGACCTGAGGCAGGCGATATGAGTGGCATGAAAATTCGGGCGTACGCCCCAGCTGGCGGGCCGTCCCTCGCCGAGATTGCGCTGTCGAACGCCACCGCACTGTGCAACCGATGGTTGGATCAGCCCACCGGGGAGGTGTGGCGCGAGCAGGCGGCCAACGAAATCCTCGCCGCCATGGACAGCGACCCGGTAAGCGACTTGGGGATCGTCGGCCTGAACGTCAAGAACGGCGAAGCAACCCTCGACGTCGCCAGCTGCGGCCCAGCATCGCAAGCAACACTGCTGGCAGTGGTGGCGGCCATCGGCGACCTACTCCACACCGAGAACCCGCCGAATTACGTTGAGTTCGAAGTCATCCAAGGAACCCACAGCTACATCGCGCACGTGCGGACCGGCGATCGGCCAAGCCCGCACACGCTGCGCCGACAAGCCGAACAACGCATCACCGCAGCTCTCGACGCCCTCGACAACCACGCCGATGATCCCACCGAAGTGATCGCCCGAGCTCGAGCACTCCTCCGCGACCAGGCCGAACAATGACTGCGACGCCCCCCGCCGCGGAGACCGTGTGGGCTGTCCAATTCACCGGAGTGGGTGGTGAGCCCGTCGTACACACCCGCGACCTCCGCGGAGTGCCCTTCGCCGATGACGCCCACGCCGCCGCCCACGCCACCCACCTTCAAGGCCTCGGCCGGCGCGACGCACGCACCGTCTACCAAGCCAACGGCAGCACCGGATGGATGGACCCCACACCGCAGCACCCGCAGGGCCAGCCGCCGGACCGCGCCGCCGACGTCACAGAAGTGGCCTCAGCACTTCACCGACACAGTGGCGGCCGGCTCGCGGTCACCGACGCCCACAGCATCGCCGCGGTCGCATTGCGGATGGCCGCCGCAGTCACCGAGGCCCGCGCCCCCGCCGCCCGATCGCGGCGCAGTACCTAGCCGAAACCCCGCCGGTACCGTTCCCGCCATGACCGATCCGACCGCCAGCGCAGGCACCCACCCCGCAGCACTGGCGGCAGTTGCCGTCGCGAACTCGACGGCGGCGACCGTTCAAGCGATATGCGTTGACGGTGTGCGCCGCCACATGCACGTCCGCACCCACTTCGAGACAGCGCTCCCACATCGCACCCAGCACGCCGGCCGAAGGTTCCGGATTGTGGCCGAGCACGATGATCGCGTGGCCATCGAGTTCACCGACCGGGGGGACCGGATGCTGGCCTACCCGGAGGAGATCACCGCCGACACCTACGGTTATCCCGAAGACGCCCATCTCATTCGAGCGATGTATGCGGAAGCGGCGGAATCACTCAGCCACCGAATCTTCATGCTCGAGTTCACCCGCGAATGGTGGCTCGAGCTGTCCGAGGGCCATGGCGGACCACTCGACACCGCACCACAATCGGTGGTGCTGCTGGGTTCGAGGATGGTGCGCGCCGCCGACGGAGGCCGTGCAGTGCGCCTGTACCGTCGGGCCGCCGACGGAGCACCCGATGTCGGGATGCTACGTTTCGCGGCAAGGGATTTCGTGGACTGCCTGCACTAATCGTCTGCTGCCGCATCCTGATTCGCCAGTGGTGAGGATGGACAGCGACACAGGAACAGTTTCCCGCGTCGCAGAACACGAATCCACAAGAAAGGCCGGCGTGATGACGGCAGCAGCAGACACCGTGGACATGTTTGTGGTGGTGATCGAGCACCGGTACGGCACCAACGTCGGTGTGCACGCCAGCCGAGGTGACGCTGTCACCGAGGTAGCGCAGTTCGCGCGCAACTGGTGGAACGACCAACCACCAGCCAAGCTGAGCCCAGACAGTGGCCGCCCCGAGATCCCCGCCGACGACGGCGCGGTAATCGACGCCTACTTTCACGCCATGGCTGGAGAAGAGTCCTACACCATCACCTCGACTCCACTTGCCAGGGCCACGGTCGACGGCCTCGTGTTCAGCGCGGCCGATGCAGCAGCACCCCCGGCAGCGTCGACCATCGACGCGGTACGAGCCGAATACACCGCACAGAAGGCACGGCAGGATCAAGCCCGGGAACGGGCCCGCTACCTTGCCGTCCTACTCCTCGTGGACGTGCTCGCCCGCCGGTTGCCGGATGTGAAACAACTACTTGTGGAAGGGGACTCGGAGGAGGACTGGTGGAATATCCGCTGGCCGGTCGCGTCGGGAACTCCTGACACGGAAATCAGTCAGATCAACGCGGACATCGGTGCACTGCCGACCGACGTCGGCTACAAGGTATGGGGCCACATCTGCACCCGCGCAAGCGAAGACAGAAACCAGCTGGTCGTCGACGTCGCCGAGCTACAACAATACGCGGCCAACGGTCGGAGATCGGCGTAAGTGACGCCACCCGAGCACATAGCCTGCACGCGAGGCCCGCAACACGGCTAGACCTCGACGTCGCACGCAGCCAGTCGGTCGAGCACCATCCCTGGGACGCCAATTGGAATGAGCAGGCTTCGCGAGCGGACCATGCGAGCGAGCGGGCCTTGGGACCGCTCGACACCCCCGCTGACCAGGCACAAATGTTAGAATATGCTGCCAATCTGACGATCTTTGACAACCAAACACCAACCAGCAACTGCGACCGCTCGCAGTGCAGCACTGAACCGCAGATCACGACCCCCGTCAACAACGAGCGGTCGCAACGCCAGCGTGAGGGCGTCGTACTCACGACCTGGAGCTGTGTGGGCGTGCGCCGTCGGCGCCTCGAGTCGCAACGCCAGCGTGAGGGCGTCGTACTCACGACGGGTGCGATTTGTGGGCGAGTCCGCGGCACCAATTGGGTCGGTCGCAACGCCAGCGTGAGGGCGTCGTACTCACGACCGCACTTTGCGAGGCGCCTGCTGCTCGTCGGCGACCGCCGTCGCAACGCCAGCGTGGGGGCGTCGTACTCACGACTTACCCTCATGGCATGAGCAAACACACCGGATCACCAATGTCGCAACGCCAGCGTGAGGGCGTCGTACTCACGACCGGAGCGCCCCTGTCCCCTGATTCGCCGCGAAACCCTAGTCGCAACGCCAGCGTGAGGGCATCGAACTCACGACAAATTTGTCTTTGCGTTCGGGAGGCGCGGACTCAGTGACGTGACAGTGCCGGTGGCAGGTGTAGTGCAGCCGGTGTGCTGGTTGTTAGGAGAGTCGGACGTCGTTCTGCCACATCAGGGTTCGCAGTAGGAACGCCGCTTCTGGGCCGATCACGTCGTCGACGAGCCATACCAGGGTGGCTGCGAATTCGGGGCCGTGGGCTGCGACGTCTGCGGCGGTGCTGTGCGCGATCAGGTGGTGTGTGATCTCGTGGAGCACGGTCATTTCACGGCAGCCGTGATGGTTGTTGGGGATTGCGATGATGTCGCCGGTTTCGTAATGGGCGGCGCTCTGCCCGCGGCGCTCCCGCACCCGAACAGGGGGGACGGGACCGAACCGGGCAATCAAACTGGGCCGGGTAAGCACCTGGTCGATGTAGCGCTGGACTGATTCGATGGACCCGAACTTCGCTTCGACGGGTACAACGAGCGTGGTGCCGGCGATGGAGACGAGACCGCCGGGGCCCGCCCGATCGATCATGGCGTGCACCAGCAGTTCTGCGTCATAGACCTTGCGGCGCTGGCTGTCGCGCGTGCGTGCGGCTGTCATCGCGGGAGGGCGTGCGCAGCGCCACCGAGTGTCGTCGTCGATCCGCCCAACGATGCACGTTGAGCGGCCGCCGCCCCCGCCTGGTGGGCGTGGTTGCTGTGGGCGGTGGCCCGGCCTCCGCGCCAGGCGCCGCGAGCTGACGAGGTGCGCTTGTAGAAGTCGTCGACAACGAGCGCTTTGTCACGCATCACCAGTTCCGTCGACCTCGATCCGCCGTCGGCGTGGGCAGCGGCATCCAGTTCGGCTTGACGGGCGTCACTCAGTCGTTGGCCGATGCGGGAGGCGTAGGAGCTTTGGAACTGCAAGCGGGCCGTGATTTTCGTCAACGGCTTGCGCTCGACCTCGGTGTAGGTGCCGTACGAGCCACGACGCTTGTGGAGTCGTGTGGCGGTGTGGGTGCGCCATTCGCCTGCGGCGAGGTATGCATCTGAGGCGGTCACCATCTGCACCACCAGTGACACGTACAGTGCTTCGACGACGTCGATGTCATCGGCGAAACCGTAGGCGATCACATACGTCGAGTTGCTCGCTACGTCCACGGAGACGTCGTTGGGTCGGGCGATCGCACTGAACAGTTCCACGTAGGTGCGCAGCCCTTTTCGTCCTGTGTCTCCGATGGTGACCATTCTGGTGACGGGGGTACGGGGTTTGTCGCGGTCCGCGGCCTTGGCGCGGGCGACTTCGAGGCTGATGGAGTTGGCCGTAGCCAGCCGTTGGGCGGCTTCGGTGAAGGTGGCGGCTTCGTTCTCGTTGTCGGTACCTTCGGCCTGCCGCAGCAGGTTACCGATCTTGGTGAGCAGTTTGTCGTCCATGGGTGTGAGTGTCCTCTATGCCTCTGACAAGGTGTGGAAGTGTGGGTTCGGTTGTTGCGCAGCCCAATACAGGTGAGTGGGCGACGCGTCGGTCAGGTCAGTGCGTCGCTGAGGGCGGCGACGTCGATACGAATCCGGTCCAGGCGGTCGGTGAGGCCTTTGAGGAGTCCACGGGCATCGTCGCTCAGATCGCTGTGGCCGGTGATATCGGAGAGCTCGAGTGCGATCTGCTGGGCGACACGGGTGTTCGCGTGAATGTCGTTGACCTGGTCGGTGATCTTCCGGAGTTCTCGCATCATGCTCATCGACGGTTCTCCTCTGGTGAACGTTTCGGCGGTTCGGACTTGAGATGAATCTACGAATCGGCCGAATGGGGTTGCGGCAGTCGGAGGTTCGGCCAGCTCGGACGGTGTGTTTGCTGCCGTGGGATTGCGGGCGCCGCGCCGAAGGTGTGGTCCTAGACTGTGCGTATGGGAGATGTGGGCGCGTTCGACGATCCGCTGATCCCGGCTACCTACCAGTCGGAGTGGGCGCTGTTCGTCGACTGGTGCGCAGCCTTTGAGGTGGAGTCATTGCCGGCGTCGCCGATCACCGTCGCGACGTTCCTGGCCACCGAGAACCCGCACGCATCGCGGCGGGTGTGGCGGCGCCGTGCGTCGGCGATCAACGCCGTGCACCGCGGTGCCGGCTTCACCGCGCCGGGAACGTCGACGGCGGTCCGGCGGCTGCTGTCCACCCGCGTCCGCCACATCACCGCGGCCCGCGAACGCATCCGGGGACTACCGGTCACGGGGTGGCCGGCAGGTTTGTTCGGCCGTCGCGACGCCCTGGTGCTGTGGCTGGTGTGCGTGGTGGGTATTCCCGCCAGTGAGCTCGGGAACCTGCGGTGCGCTGACTTGACGATGCCCACCGTTCAAATGGTGCGTATTGGTGGCGGCCACGAGGTGGAGTACCCGATCGACCCCGACGACCCGTTCGGGTTGCTGCCCACCTGGAAACGGTGGATACGGGTGCGCAACATCATGGCCACCCAGCCCGGTACAACACCACTGGTACGGCCGCTGACCAACGCCAAACCCGTTGACCCACACATCCCGCCGACGTTGACCCCACCACCGGCCGCAGCCCGTCCCGGCTACGCGTTGATACCGGCCCTCGACCAGTGGGGCAACCTGCAGTCGCTGCCCGGACACGACGACGAAGGGCTGTCCGGGCCGGCGGTGACCGCCCTGATCAACGCGCACCTGCACGACCGCCGACCGCGCCGCGGGACAGGGCGCAGCGATCGGTGGCTTCGCCAGGCAATCGAACGCAGCACCCCGGACCCGGAACCCGTTGCCGTCGTGGAGCCGGAAGTGCCAGCGCTGCCTGACCATCACCAGCTGGGTGTGCAGGCCCGCAAACGCGCTCAGGCAGTGTTCGACGGCGTCGACGACACCTTCGCCGACATCGACCGTCGGACCGCGGAAATTCTCGAACGCACAGAACAGATCTTGGCTGGCCTCGAGTAGATTCCGTCGACATCCGACCCGCCCACCCGATAGCCAGGGGCGGGAGCGAGCGACCACGAAAAGCGTGATGCCGCAACGGCTGACACCGGATTCGTATGGTGATGCCAGAACGCACATCGACGAACAAGGAGAACGCACATGGGCGCCTCATCGTGGGAGATCCCCAACGGCCACACCGCAAAACAGGAAGCGCTCGACGACATCCGACGCAACCTCAATCCCGGCTGGGAGATCGTCGACCACAACTTCGGGCCCGGAGACGGACCGAACGCCCACCGCTACGGCGGATTCGGCAACACCCTCTACGTCGCGGTGCGCGACACCGACGGCACGGTGAGTATGCACATCCGACTGTTCTCGGCATTCACCGAACACGGTGCGCGGATGATCGTCGCCAAGGACGTCGACGAAACCATGGGCGTCGGCTGCTACGACGCCGCAGCACGGGTGATGCGGCGACTGACCCCGACCGAACATCCTGAGGCCAACCAGTGGCGCACCGAGGTCACCGCCCGCGCGCAGAAACGCATCGCCAACCGGCGCAAAGCCAAAGCGGCTGTCGGGCACACCATCACACTCGACCGTCCCGTCAACTACGGTCGACGTCTCGGCGAACTCGGCGTCGTCGAGGTTGTCTCAGAATCGAGGTGGCGGGACCCGGCTACCGGGGCCGGGTTGAAGCCGCCCACCGGGTGGCGGGACAGGCTCACCTTCACGATCAACACAGACAAGCCCGCCGCATAACAGCAACCGCCAGTGGACACCAGGAGCCGGGCTTCCCGCCACCGTTCCTGCCTGGCGGGAAGCCCGGCTGACACAATTCATCCCACCCGGCCACACCATCGACAGCACGAGACGCGAGACCCCATGGACGACACATCAGCGTCGCGCCGAACAGGCGACATCGCCCGCCGCGACCAAGACTACAAGCGTGCGAACACCGAACTGCAGGCGCAGATCGGTGCGATCGTCGGACGGTTGGATGCGGTCGGCCGATCATTCAGCGCAATGGACGATCAGGCGGTCACGACAGCCAACGCCGTCCTCGCCGACCTCGAGACGCTACGGGCACGGGCCGAAGAACTCGAGCAACAACGGCCCTACGTGATCAACGTGCCCGGCGGTTGCGGCGTCACCACCGACGCCGCCCTCATCGACCTCGAACGCGGTGTGAGCAGAGTGCAGACGGTGCTCACGCAGCACACGATGATGCGCGCCGGCCGCGAACGCGCACAGCGGCAGACGGCCGCCCGCGCGGCGGTCGAGGAGATCCGCACACAGATCGCCGACCTCACCGCCGAAGCCAGAGCACTGCACGCACGGTACGCGGCCACCACACCTGACAGTGCGGAAGGACTGACAACTCGGATCCGGGCGTACGAACTGATGCGACACCTCGCCGACCTCGAGGACTCCGCCAACACCCACCGCGTGAGTGCCGGCGACATGCCAGCGCATGTCGCTCAGTCGCGGCGCGAGCACAGCGATGACCAACGCCGTACCGCCGACCGTGCGCTGACCGATCTGCGAAAGCAACAAGCCAGTCTCGGCTGACCGAGCGCCCAGCCACGCCGCATCCCGGGTTCGGCCGGCCAGTCGCGGCTGTCCCAGAATCCGCGGCCCGCAGCCACCCGTGCGGCCCGGCGTCGATGACCCCTCGCCACGAAACAGTAGGTGGTGGCCCGCCACCCGCACTGCCGCACCCCCGGCACGGCCCCTCGCACACTGGCATCCGCAACGTGATCCACACCGACCGGGAGGCCACAGCGAATGTCCTGCAACGAGATTCCCCCGACAGCCGACGATCTGAAACGTCAGCTCGACACGCTCGAACAACAGCTCCCGCGCCGCGAGGACTGCCGGTACACCGCGGCCGACGCCGCAGCCGCCGACCGCATCACGACATCGCTCACCGCGCTTTTCTCGCCGGTCACCCGCGCCGCCAACGACGGGCACCAGCATCTGCGCGACCAGTACCAGTCGATCAGCACCGCAGCCTCGCACATTCGCACTACCTACAATCTGCTCGCCGCCCGCCAGGAAGCCCACACCCGGCAGGAGCGCAGCACACACGAGTTGGCCGACGTGGACGACACTTTGGACCGGCTCACACGACGGCGAGAGGAACTACTCGCTTTGCACGCCGCCGCCACCGACGTATTCACCGCCAACGACATTCGGCGCCAAGGGTTCCAGGTGATGCGTGAGACCGCCGCCGCCCGTCGCCGTCGACTCGAGCTCCTCGAACAACTACGGCGCATCACCCCCGCCGACAGCTTCGCCGAAGAACTGGAGATCGACAAACTGGTGCAGCGAGCCAACGCGGGACTGCGCGAGTGCGGGCGCAGTCAGATGCGGCGGGCGAGCTGAACGACACCGCCTACGCCGGAACCCACTTCACCGCAGGTGGTGCCTGCCCGGTCGGATAGGCGATCGCCAAGGCATCAGCGAAGCGGATGTTGCGCTGGATGTAGCCGGCACCGGTGTAATGGATGCCGTCGTCGGACCACCACTCGGCGGGCTGCGCCGCTCCCCGCCAGTCGTAGACAGCGAGATTCGGGAATCGGTCCGTCGCCGCACGAAGGGCGGCGTTGAACTTGTCGACGGACTCAGGGGTGTAGTTGGGATTGCTGGAACCGTGAACTGCGATGGTTGGCCACAACACTGGCTTGCCGTCGGCAGCGGCCATGATGCGGTTGATCCGTTCGTCATCTCCCACCTGGCTGCCGCCGGACACGGCTACCGCATCATTGACGCCCATCGCGATGATCCAACAATCAGCCTTCCCCTTGTTGCTGTTGACACCGTCCACCGCATTGGGGTTGCCGTTGACCGTCTCGGCGATGGACCGGCCGCTGCTCGCGTCCAACGTGACCTCGGTTGCTCCCACCCGCTTCAGTTGGGCGGTCAACCGGTCCGATGCGTTCGGGATCGCTGACGGATCATCGACGGCGACGCTGGTCGAATCACCGATCTGCACCACCCGCCGGCACCCGGTGCGCCCCGGCACCGCTGCTGGTGTTGCGGGTGCGGCGCTGGTGGCGGCTGGTGCCGCCGACGGGGCAGCGGCAGCGGTGGCGCATTGTGCGGGCGGGGCGGACGCGCGGACACCGTCGACGATGCCTTGGGCGTACTTGGTGAGCTGATCGGCGGCGATCGGGCTGGTGCCGCCACCACCACCGGTGGCCGGACCGAACTCGTTGTACACCCAGGGGACGGTGTCCGCCAGAAGCGACATCATCGGAATGTTGCCGCTCCACAACGGATTGCCTGCCGGATCGCTGCGGCCGCTGAACGAATTGTCGCGAACCTGCACCGCGTGGCCCTCCGCGGCGCCGCGGGTCTGCTGGAACTTCGACGCAAACAACTGCGAGCGGGCGGCCGTCTCCTGATTGCCGAACGACACCCGCTTGGTGGTGCCGTTGGCGTCCGGTCCTTCCCGATACAAACCCTGCCGTTGCGGGAAGATGGCGTTGTCGTTGGGGGAGGTGTGAATGGACACCCCGATGACCGCACCAGCCTGCACCGCCCGGTCGACCCGCTGGCGGTAGGTCACTCTTTCGTCGAGTGAATTCTTGGTCAGGACAACCTTGTAGCCGGGGATCGCTTGGAGGAGACGTTGCACGGTCTGCGCGACCGTCAACACATCTTTGTCCTCATTGCCGTTGGACCAGTCAGCCATTCGCACGCCGGTCACCGGGTCGAAGTCGGAGATGACGGCTGTCGAATGCCCCGGATCGACAGCCACCACGGTCGGCCGGCATTCCGTATTGGGTGCCACCAGCTGAGCTGACGGAGCCGGTGCCGGTGCCGGGGTTGCTGGCGGAGCGCTCGAGGATGGCGCCGCCGACGGCGATGTGGTTGCCGACGTCGTGGCGTCTCCGCCGGCCTCCGCGGCGGTAGCGCCCGCATCCGCGGACGTCACGGGCGACGAGGCTCCCGCCGCACCCGCCATCGGCACCGACGACTCCGCCTCCGAGCCGGCCGCCGCCGTCGACGACGGTGACGTCGATCCCGCATCCGCTGCGCTCTGCGCATCACCGGCGTTGCAGAACCCCGCCCCGAACTCGCCCAAATGCTCAGCCAACCAATGCGATACCGACTTCGCCAGATCCATCGCCGCATCCTGTCCGTCGGTAGTTGGTTCCGCCGCCAACGCCACAGACATCAACCCCCGAGGTGTCTGCACCAACGCCAACTGGCGGGCCAAGTACCGCTGACCGTCCGCCGGCCCCCACCCGCCGTGCGTTGCGAGGAACTGGACGTCGGCACTGGACGCGAGGTCCTGCAACCCCCACGCATTCCGCGCCGGCGTTGACTGCCCACCACCGCCGGCCGTCGACACCTGCTCGGCGGTCGTCCCCGCCGATGCCTGCTCGGTGGTTGTTTCCGCAGCCTGCTCCGTCGACGGCACCGAACCCGAGCTCGCGGTGTCGGCGCTGGTGGTCGCCAGCATCGGAGAGGTCACCACCGAACGGTCCGCCGCGCACAGCAGATGCGCACCGAACACCGACTGGTCAGGCACAGCCCACGGCGTCCGCGCCAATCCCGTGTAATCCGACGCCGACTCGACATGAGTGCGGGGACTACCCAGCGACGAGAGGACACCATTGACCTTGTCCGCCAGCCCGCTACCCAACGACTGAATGAGGTTCCCGGCGGCGGTCGTATCACTGGCACCAACAGCCAACTGGATATCCGAGTTCACTGTGTCGCCACCACCGCTGCGCGTTGCGGCTAACGCCAAGGGAAGCCGGATCGTCCCCCAGGCGGGAAGACTTTGCGCGTCCGCCCCAGACGACGTCAACGAGATCGGGGTGCCGCCACCCGCCGCAGTCACCGACAACGACACCAAACCTGGTGTAGAGCGGGTGAATTCAGCAAACTCCGACGCCAGCTGAGACGCATCGGCCTGCGTGGTCACCGCACCGGCGGCGGGCTGCGACGATGTGGCGGGCGCGCCGAAGCTCGGGGCGGCACCACCCACGAGGACAGCAGTGGATGCTGCGGCCGCAGCGACGAACGCAGCGGTGTGCCGATACACACGCATAAGAACTCCCAGGTCAGAAGGCTTCGATGGAACTGAGAATAGTCGCTGAGGCTTGCACAATCGAGCTTCTGGTTCCTGTCGTCGCCGATATCGCTCCGGCCAGATCGTGCCAGCGTGCGCTCAGGACTAGTTGCACGCTCGGTCCGACTGAACCGAGAGGTCCCCTGCAACGATGACCGAAATGCTGGGCCCGGTGAGAGCGGCACCGCGCACGCTGCCGCCAGCCCGAAAAGCGGTTCGTACTGTGAGTACCACCAGAAGAGGCGGATTACACGATCTCGAGGAGGAGCCCTAATGCCATACCCGACATCCGAATACTTCAAGCCGCATCTCAGGGAACTGCTGGTCGCCGCGGTCGACGAAAACGGCTACGCCAGCGACGAGTTGACGCATGTCGACGTGTCCGGACGAATCGACTTGGATTTGGTTGCCGCCGGGCTTGCAGACGCATGTGGCCTGGCGGCCGCGCAACACCGGGAGGATCTGGCAGCACTCTGCGAAGGGGTCGCGCCGCAGGCGATTCAGGACGCGCGCATCGCTCTCCTGGGGATCGGTGAGACGACGCTGTACGACGTTACCGATGCCAATACCACACGCGAGGCATGGGCGAGACTGCTCCAGGGCGCGATGGCCGAGTATGAGGAAGTCGGTAAGAGACTCAAAGCACTCCTTGGAGACAGAGGAGACACCCAGCTGCCAACCGCTACCGATGAGGAGTTGGTCGAGAGGGCAGCGTGGATCGTTCACACGGCTGATCGCCACTCGGTGGGTTGGGACGACCCACGCGGGTTCGAGAAGCGTTCGACGTGTCGTCGTGTCGCCCGCGCTCTGCTCACCGCTGGTCTTCTGCGTCGCAGTGGCGAGAAGTGAACACGTCGGAGGACCGCGCCACACCGCGGGGCCATTGGGTTCGGTGATGACTGCCTACCGTTTTGTCACCCTGACGTGCGATGAGTGCGGGGAAATCTGGGATGGCGGCACCGATCGGACCGTCACACAGGCTAGGCGAGGAGCCAAGGCAGTCGGTTGGAAGTATGACCGCGCCCGTGGCGACACCTGCCCATTACACAATGGCTATTGGCGATCCGATGGAGGCTACTACTACCCGCTCTCCAAAGCAGTTCAAGCGAAGTGACCCATCGGCAAGACCCCACCATCGCGATGGTGGTTCCGGCGGGTCGCATCGTAGCCGACAGCTGAAACTCGTCTTATACGGTGAACCCGTCATCACAGAGAGGATGCGATGAGTGCCACCATCGTTGGCGAGAATCCCCAAGAGTCGCCGACCGCAGCGCAGATCACCGCCATCTACCGCGCCCTCACCGGGCGCCGATACCGGCCGGTGAACGAAACACGCGTCCAACACGACGTCGCGATCGCCCTCGCCGACACAGGCCTTCACGTCGCCGCCGAACACCGACTCAGCAGCCGAGACAGACCCGACTTCATTGTCGCCGGCCGGATCGCCGTCGAAGTCAAGATCAAGGGCTCCACGAACGACGTCCTCCGGCAACTCGCCCGCTACGCCCAACACCCCACCGTCACCGCAGTGATCCTGGCGACGACGTCACGGCGGCTGGCTGCCACCGCGCCAACCACCCTGTCCGGCAAACCTGTACAGGCCTGCGTTCTCCCCGGGGTGGCGTTGTGAACGACACGCTCACATTCGGTGAACTGCGCTACGACACAACCACACCCGCGTCGTGGGTCCTCGACGTCGAACCCGACACAGCGATCGACGCGAAACGCATTCTGCGCCAATGCAAACAAACAGCATCCGGCCCCATCCGAGTCGACGCCACCGACGACGCCGCCCGCACCCTGGACTGGCTGATGATGCGGTGGCCGCTGCGCATGTCGGCTACTGACCGCAGACGCCTCAAGAAAGCGGTCCGCGACCACAAGGCACGTGAACAACGCGTCCGCGACGTGCTGTCCGGCACCGCCACGCCCATCGACGCCGGCACCGATTTCCTCACGTCCCCAGTGCAATTGCGCGCCTATCAGGTCACCGCCCGGGACCTGATCTGGAACACGCGGCGACTGGGCCTCTTCGACGAACTCGGACTCGGGAAAACCTACGAGTGCCTGGCGGTGCTGGCCGACCCGAAGTGTCGCCCGGCTCTGGCTGTGACCAAGACCAACCTGCCGTGGCAGTGGCTCAAAGAGGCCCGCGCAATGTATCCGGACCTCCGCGTCCACATCGCCACGAAAGCCACTCCCTACGACCTCCGCGACGCCGACGGCCGCGACCCGGACCTGATCATCATGTCCTACAGCAAGATCGCCGGATGGCACCACCACCTCGCAGGGCGGGTCCGCACCGTGCTGTTCGACGAAGTCCAAGAACTCCGCCGAACGGGCACCGAAAAATACACTGGCGCACAACACCTATCGCAGAAAGCGCACTGCGTAGTGGGAGCATCCGCGACTCCCATCATGAACTTTTCCGGAGCCGAAACCTTCGCCATCATGGATGTGATCGCCCCAGATTGCCTCGGCACACCCATCGAGTTCGCCCGCGCATGGTGCTCGGACGCCACATACGGTCTCGGACGCCATTCACGGATCACTGATCCCGACGCCCTGCGCTCACGGCTCGAGCGCCGAGGTCTGTGGCTGCGGCGCACCCGCGAACAAGTGGGAATCGAGTTGCCCCCGATCTGCCACGTCGAACAGTACGTTCCCGCCAACACCGACGTCATCCGCAACGCCGAGAACGCAGTCGCCGAAGTCGCTCGACTCATCCTGTCCAACAACGCGTCCCGACAAGAACGGTGGACCGCCGCCGGCCAACTCGACTGGCAGATGCGGCAAGCCACCGGCGTTGCGAAAGCCCCATTCGTTGCGGCGTTCGTCGAACTGCTACTTGCCAGCACCGAACGGATCGTCGTCTACGCCTGGCACCGCCAGGTCCACGAAATCCTCGCTGAAGCACTGAAAGCACACCACGCCCTGCTCTACACCGGAACCGAAACACCCGCCCAGAAACAACGGGCCGTGGACGCCTTCACCAATGGGAACTGTCGGGTCCTGATCATGTCGCTGCGGTCCGGAGAAGGGCTCGACGGGCTGCAAGACATCGCCCACGTGTGCGTCTTCGCCGAACTCGACTGGTCGGCCGGCATCCACAAGCAGTGCATCGGACGACTGGGTCGCCCAGGACAACAGGAATCGACCATCGCCTACTTCGCGGTCACCGACAGCGGCTCGGACCCCATCGTTCTCGACGTCGTCAATCTCAAAGCAATGGACGCCGACTCGCTGGTCAACCCATCCCAGGACGCCCCAGCCGACGCACCCAGCGTCGGCGCCGATCGGATCAACGCGCTCGCCCGCTCCATCCTCGACCGCGCCAACGACACAGAACGAAAGGCAGGGTAGTGGCCACGAGGCCCGCCGACCGCCGACCGGCCGCCGATCAGACCGGCTGGCAGTTCGACGTGTCGTGCACACCGCCGCCGCTACCTGTCCGACCTGTCGGAGAGCACGACGATCTGATCGCCCGCACCGAGTCGATGCTCTCCGAGTTCGTCACTCTCGACGCCGACCACACATCGTGGAGCGATTCGCAGGTGCGTCTCATCGGAGTGGTCACCGACAACGGGTTTCATCATTCGGCGGACACGGTCGCGCCGGTCATCCTGCGGTTGCTGCGCTGGGCGGTGTCCCGGAAGTACGCGGTCCGCGCCGCCGAACCCAATCTGACCCTAGACAACGTGACGCTGACGATCACCGCCCACCGCGGCGCGGCGAACCCGCAATGACCGTCCACCGAGACGACCGCCACGCCCCGGGCAGCGAGCAACCCGTGCACAGCAGAGGGCCACACCGATGACACCTCTCGCTGTGTCCGGGGATGCCGTGATCGACCCGACCGGCCAGTATCGCTACCGCCTGCGCCGCTACCTCCCCGCCATGCTCGACCAGCAGCCGAAAACAGTTCTGTTCCTGATGCTTAACCCTTCCACGGCGACCGCGACGACCGAAGATCCGACCGTTCGCCGGTGCATCGCGTTCACGCACGCCCTCGGCGGAACAACCCTCGACGTGGCGAATCTGTTCGCCTACCGCGCAACTGATCCCCACGAACTGTTCACCGCCGACACCTCCGGACTCGACGTCGTCGGACCCGACAACGACAAGCACGTCGTCGACGCCGCTCACTCGGCCGACGTGGTGATCGCCGCCTGGGGGGCGCATCCTGTCCGCGCCCGCGCCGCCGCCGTCGTCGACCTACTCACCGGCATCGACCTGCACTGCCTAGGCACCACCAAGGATGGGTCACCGCGACACCCTCTGTATGTGCCGCGCACCCAGCACCTGGAGCGGTGGACGCGGCAACCGTAGTCAGCCCACACCCACAGCACCACCGAGCATGTCGGCTAGATACGCACTGCCGCTGCAGCATTGCGCCGGGAACTACCTTCACACCAACCGCCCGATGAGAAGGAAGCCCCCATGACTGATCACGCCACCCTCACCCGCTTCGCCGCCGCAGCCGCCGACGTGGACGCCGCCCACGAGAAGCTGCGCTCGCTGGCAGTGGCGACGTTCCTCGAGGCATGGGACGCACTGAACCTCACGGCGCAGTACTTCCACGTGCACACCCCCGACGGCGGCGGCGACTGCGCATTCCTCGTGTACGAGAGCGTGGACATCGTCAACGGCGAACTCGTTGAAACCTCCGTCCTGGGCCTCGATCAGCGTCTCGATCTCGCCGAAGTACAGATCCACGGCCTGGCCCCGTGGCTGATCCTCGAAGACGCTGCGAACGCTCTGCCGATCGAGGCGTTGTGGAATGCGGCGGAGATCCCGCAGACCGAGGACCTCAACGACGGCGGATGGAATCACACCTGCTCGATCGACCGGCTCCGCGCTTACCACCGCGCCTGACCCCGCGATCCGGGCTATCCGGCAGCCACCTACGCGGCACACCTCCCAGGTAGGTGGCTGAACGCCGCAGCCGGTAAAGTCACCCAAACCCCTCAAACAGAACATCTGCAGGGGCGGCGGACTCGGCACGTGCACGCCACAACACCCAGCGGCGGCACGTTCCGGCCCCGATGAGCAGGAGACACCGCAGTTGGCGCGTAAGAAGGACGACATCAAGGTCCTGCAAACCCTTGGCATGGGCTTCGTCATCCTGTTCCTGATCAGCCTGCCGTTCGCCGGGTGCAGCTTCGTGGTCGACAAAGTCTTCGGCACCCACTGGATCACCCGCGACGCATCCTGCGAGCAGCCGCTGGACGACGCGGCGACCAGTAGCTTCGACGAGGACTACCCCGAGGGCCTGTACGAGGCGCTCGCCGACCACTACGGCTCCGACACGCTCCGCGAAGACAAACTGGTGATGGCATGGCCGGAGCGGGCCCTCGTACTCGAGGACAACGAATCAGACGAGTGGTGGCGCCTGTCCGACGGCGTCTGGCAGTACGACGACAAGTGCAGCGAAGCTGTGTACAACCCGAAGGTGACCGAGCCGCGACCACCGCTCTTCTAGCCGGCAAGCGCCGCGGGGCGCCGCACCTCTGCCGGCGCGACGTGGGCGAGGGAACTACTCCGCAGGCCGCCGGTAGCGGTCGAACATCCCGCGAACATCCTCACGCCCACCGTGTTCACCCATCCACGCCGACCGGTAGCCGACAAGATCGGCGCCGCTGCTCAGGAAGGCAATCTCGTTCATCGCGGCCACATGACGTTCGAGCAACGCCCCGAGATCACCACCACCGCCGACTGCCGCGTCGATTGCCTCGAGCTCGGCGACGAGCTCCGAGAGGCGGCCAATACGCTCTGAGATTGTGGTCATGGTGTGGCCCTCCGTTTCGCCGCGACGGCTGTGTGTGATTGACACCTCCGACACTACGATTGAGGCAAAACTGCTTGCGGCACAGTAGAAGACGGGAGCAGGTGGCCAGACAGGTTATGTGGATCGATCATCACGATCGGAGCATCGTCTGCCGGTCGCGGCAAACCCCTACAGCAGGGTGGCGGGTGACACCACAGTTTTCGCTGAAAGTGCCTGTCCGCTCACGCTGCGGGGCCGGTACCGCCCAGCCGCGAACGCCCCGAGTCTTAGTAGGTTCACTGCACCGCAACGGTATCCGGGTCAAACAGATCAAGCTGCCCCGGTTCCGGTGGGACCACGGCGCACGCCGGAAGGATGAGGTCCTGCAGCCGCAAAGACAGACGACGTGTCAGCTCGCAGTGTTCGCGATCTTCCTCGGCGGTGGGATGCCACCGCTCCCGATAGAGCGGGCTGGATTCCTGCTCGTGCCACTTCATCCCCCGAGGACAGTGACAGGAAGTCGACCAGCGGACCGTCTCAATCGTCAACGCCTGACGAACCGTATCGAGACGTTCGATCACATCCGCGTCGACGCTGGCTGCGAAGCGCGCCAGCTCGCGAGACGTGACCACAGCGAGCGGCGGGGTGTGCGAGTTCGCATTCCACGTCATGGGGCGACGATGCGCCCGTACCCGCAGGAGTACCCCTGTGCCAGCCATTCCGGATAGCGGTCATCGCGGCGACCGGTCGACGAGCCGCACATCGACGCCATCAACTGCCGGACCCCGCGCTGCGGGGCGACAAGACAGTCAGCCATCATCCAGCCACCGACCCCGGCGAGAAGCCACCTCTGGTCGTCACTCAAGTCACCCACGACGAGCCCCCACAAGCGGCTACACGGGCTGCCCAGCAGGCGGGGAGGAGCCACACCAGCGGCATAGTGGCGGCCACCTCAGCAACCCGCCTGCGGGTGGATCTGGTGAGGTCGGGTCGGCCACTGCGAGGGCGGCACCACGCCGGGAGCCGCGACCTCGTACCAGGACCGTGAGCGAAGCATCTGCACGCCAGCCAGTGAGCCGTCACCGTTGACGCGGACACGCACGATCACTGCACCGCCGGACGCCACCTTTTCCAACCGCAGCATCCGACCGAAAGCCGAATCGAAAACCTCTTTGATCTGCCACAGACGGTCGTTCGCCACGAACCGCGCGCCAACCTCAACAGGAACCGGTACATGCGCTGGAGAGCGATCAGAAGGAGCGGGAGAATTCATGATCTAAGCCTCACAGACGACGAAACAGACTGCGGCACTGTCTGACCGGGCGAGTGTCGGCCACCGGTGTCGAGCTGTCCGCCGCCGCGAGGCAACTCGGTCGGACAGCACTACGGGTACCCGGGCGCCGGCACCTGCCAGCTCGCCTGAAGGCAACGAGAACACTGTCCGTTGGCGGTCATGCGCCCAGACTCGTGCCTCCTCGTCGAAGTTCATCGGCCCTACTCCGTAAGCGAGGTCAACACCAGGAACGCCAACTTGTCGAAGTTGATGAACCCAGCCACCGCGACATCAGAACCTGAAGCGGCATCCGGTTCCTCAACGACGTTGCATGAGGAATCCACGCCTTCCCGCAGTGCGTGGCGTACTCGACGAAAGTCAGGGTCGATACTGTAGTCGACAGTCGGATCATAGACTCGTGCTGGGGTATTCATCGTTCTCCTTCATGCGGTCTGCCACCAAGGACTGGCGTCAGGCTCCCTCGGCGATCGGGTACTCATCGAAGGTGCGCCCGTCGAGCGCGCGGCCAGCGCGCTTCTTGCCGACGCGGTACAGGAACGTCGGGTGATGGTGCGGGAAGTCGGCGCGCTGGGCTTCGCCACGCCGCGGACCATCCGGCCAGTCAAGGTCGCCAGCTCGATAGGTGGCGCCGTCGTCGGTCATGACGAGACTGTCGACGCCGTACGGGTACTCGGCCAGCGGTCCCCATTCGCCCCACTGCTTGAAAAGGAACGGCACACCGGCCGTGGAGCACTGGTCGCGCAGCGACCGCGCCCAGTTCGGGTGCATGGGTCGGGCTTTCGGACCGGATTCGCCGCCGACGACCACCCAGTCGAGTCTGCGATCGCCGTGTAGCGGACAGTCGGGGTGAACGAGGAACAGATGCTGCCGTACTCCTAATGAGCCGCCGTCGCAGGAACACAACGTGATGGAATCCAGCAGTGGCTCAGCCGAAATCCACCGCACCGCGGCCGGGGTTTCACGCAGTGCGCGCCAGCGGATGTCGAACCACTGCTGGTTTTCGGCGCTTACACCCAGCCAGACGTTCGGCAGCGGCCACACTTCCGTCGGGACTTCCGGATACTCGACAATCCCAAGTCGGGCCCACATTTCGCGGGCGAACCCCGGATCAGACAGCAGCGAACGCATCCGACCATGTCGCTTCGACAACACTTGAAAAGTGTGTTGCTTCGCCTTTGCCATGACCGCGAACACATCGATGATGTAATCGGCCGGCACGGCATCGTGAAAGAGATCGGACTGGGCGTTGACGAAAATCCGCCGCGGTCGTTTCCATCGCAGCGGCAGATCAAGCCTGTGCGGGACGAGGTTGACTTGCCCGGTCCACTCCCTGCCGGACTCGGTCCCTGAATACGGTTCCGACACTTTCGGATTAGGGTTGGCCTGCATCCGATGCGCGGTCCGGATCGCATAGCAGTTGTCGCAGCCGGGCGATACCTTGTCACAGCCGATGACGACGTTCCAAGTCGCATGGGTCCACTCGATCTTGCTGTGGTCGGCCATCACTCACCACCCCTCGGGTGTGTAGACCACGGTCAGCGTGTCGCCGTAGGCGGTCTTCGCGAAAAGGATGACGGTCCGACTGGGAACCGGATCGCCATTGCATTGCCACCCCTTATGGCGGCGAATCCAGGCCTGGGGGCCATAGAGCGGGCTACCCGACTGATACACCACCGATCCGGCCGGCAGCAGTTCCAGCTCCTCCACCGTTGTGATCTCACGGGGCGTCAGCCGCTCAATCTCGGTGAGGAGTTCGGGTGCGTGGTCGAGCGCGACGTGTCGCGCCATCTCTGCTGACCGCGTGGCCATCTCGATGTCGCCGCGGATTGCGTCGAGGTCGACCATCACGCCTCACCGTCATTCGCCAGGAGGTCGCGGTGGGCCGCGCGGAACTCGTCACCGTGCTCGTCGATCCACGCCTGCGTTGCGTAGTAGCGCCCTTCTGTGGACGAGACGCCGTGCCATCGGTTGCGCCACGTGCCGTCGGTGAGGAGGTAGGCGCTGATGCCGTCGTAGACGCCGGGGATGTCGACAGCGACCGCGATGTCGTCGGTGGTGAAGTCGGCCATCACGCGCCTGCCTCGAAGTCGAGGGTTGGTTCGGCCAGCCGGGTCCTCAGCGACAGGTCCAAGGACTCACGGCTCAGGTCGATACCGACGTACCGGCGACCGTGGCGAGCGGCAGCCAGACCGGTTGTGCCGCTGCCCGAGAACGGATCAAGCACCCGGCCGGCCGGTTTGCATCCGGCCTTGACACAGCGCTCGGCCAACGCGACAGGCATGACGGCAAAGTGAGCGCCGGTGAACGGCTGGGTCGGGATAGTCCACACATCACCTGGGTTCCGGCCGTTCGAGTGTGTTGCGAAGTTGCTATCGCCCTGCGCATGGCCTGGATCGATACCTCGTCGTGAGGGCGCGCCTTGTGCGACCCTCTGGTCCCACGTCCGGCCCGGACGGTGCTTCGGCTTCTGGCCGGGCACACCCTGCTCCTCGCGGTCCCACGTCAGTGCGTCAGAACCCGCCGTGACCATCGACTCCCGGATTGGATCAAGATCGAACCAATAGTGCGATGACTTGGTGAGCATGAAAACGTGCTCGTGCTTCTTTCCGAGACGGTCAGTAACGCTCTCGGGCATACCGTTCGGCTTAGCCCAGACGATCTCGTTGCGAAGCATCCAGCCGTCGGCTTGGAGCGCGAAGGCGACTCGCCACGGTATCCCCATAAGGTTCTTCGCGGGCGGCGCACCAGGCTTGATGGCCCCGCTGCGCCTCACCTGCTCGCCGTAGGCGTCGCCGCTGCGAAGGGTGGCGTGGAGGTCTGGGCGCTCGATCTTGTGGCCCTGGTTTCCCCATGATCCGCTGTAGCTGTCACCGAGGTTGAGCCACAGCGTGCCGGCGTCGGTGAGTGTTCGCCGTAGCTCCCTAAAGAGCAGCACGAGGTGCCCGACGAACGCGGCCGGTGTTGGCTCTAGACCCAGTGGGCATCTCATCGCCGGTAGCTCGATTGGCTGCGCGCCGGGCATCGACACATACTCCATTGCTGCCCAGTCGGTCGGCTCGACGCCGTAGTCGCGCAGACCGAAGTAGGGAGGTGACGTCACGATGCAGTCGACCGATCCTGAATCGAGTTGCTGCGCAACGTCCAGTGCGTCACCGAGGTAGAGCGCCACGGTGGCGTCGACGTAGTAGGGCTCCATCACGCCACCCCCAGCTTCTCGGCGACGTCGACCGGCGGGGTCCACAATCCGAGCGCGCCCTTGCACGCGATAGGCTCGTCCAACGCTCGCGGGTTCTCGAGAACCAGGTGGGTGACAAGGCGGCGCGTCCGGCCACCGGCTTCGGTGTACGACGACTCACCCCACGGACGGCAACACCCGGTGTCGGGGTGCACATCCACGAGGTCGACGATGCCGATGATCGCGCCGCGCTCAGTCCACGCCGGTGGGGTGATGATGCTCGAGTCCCAGCATCCGGGGCCTGTGCGGCCTGTCGCGGCCTCCTGTACCAGCGGAGAGTCCCAGCCACGATCTGAATCGCGTTGCCCCGCATGGATGGCGAGTGGGCCACGGTAGGAGGACCAGTTTGCGGTGCGGTTCTCGATCAGCTTCCCGCCGTGGATGATTGCCCACGCCCATGGCTGCTGGACTGTTAGCGCTTTCATGCTGCTCTCCGATCGTTGTGGAGGACTGCGTAGCAGCGGCTGCCGATCCACTGCCCGATTGGTGGGGAGACTGCGTTGCCGAACCCGTCGACCTGGGCGCGGGGCTTGCCCCACACCACAAACGAGCCCTGATGGTCACCGAAGGTGACGTCGAAACCACACCCCCGGCCGGTCTCGTGGGCAAACATCATCCGGAAGTAGCAGTCGTAGAGATCGAGGTCGGCGAGGACCTCACGCCACTCGGCTGTCACCAGGGAGGTGTTGTTGCCGGACACACGCGTGTCGATCGGGACGGTCCCCGGCTGCGCTGACGGGACGTCTCCTCGAGAGCCGTTCTGTTCGACCCACCCGGAAAACAGCAGCGATTTCGCGTCACCAGCGGTGACCGTGCCCAACGGTGCGCTGACCGGATGTGCCCGGTACTTCGCTTCATCGATCGAGCCGTTGTTCTTGATCACCCCGGCCGCGGTCAGTAGTCCTGGAATCTGATCGGCGGTGACGGTCGGCATCGATTCGGCGTGTGTGGTGGGAGTGGTGTTCTTGCGGAAAGGGATAACGCCGGAGGAGAGGACTCCGACACCGTTAGTGGCTGTTTGCGCCCACAGCGGCTGATCGAAGCTCCGGATGCGGCAGTTGGATCCGGGACGCTCGAAGGTGTTTCCGGCAGCCATCATGATCCCGCCGGCCGCGAGGAGAGCGGTCTCTTGCCGCGAGGTCTGGGTGGACGCCGGTTGGAAAGGGTGACGTTCCGCGCCGCGATCAGCCTTGGCGGGCATCAGGACCGCGGGGAACTCCGAGAACTTGGCGAGGCATCGCTGTGCTCGCGCGAGGGTCGCGGGAGCCAGCGGTAGACGCACAGTTCGGCCGTCGACGACAAAGTCCTTGAGCTTGCGGTCACCGATTTTCGTGCCGAGGTCGGTGAAGTCGATCGCATGCACCGCCGGGGTGGCAGGCGGCATGACCGCACGCCGGCAGCGCGGGCAACGGTACTCGTACTGTCGGCCGTACCGTACCGAGCCGGACGGCGGCACGGCTGTTTTCCATGACCAGACGGCCTCCACGACGTCGTCGCATCGATCGCACCACGACAGGGGACAGTGGTCGAGGTCGGGCGCGGGAAGTGCTTTGTCCCAGAAGACGATGTAAAGGCGGTCTCGGCTTTGAGGTACTCCGAAGAACATGCTGTTGAGGCGCAGTTCCCGGTGGCGGTAGCCGAGGTTCTGGAACTGCTTGAGCCACCACCGGTAGGTGGTGCCGTCGCCGATGGTCTTGCTTCCCTGGATGAGTGGGCCCCACGATGCCAGCTCGGTGGTGCACTCGACGATGATCATCCGTGGATGGTGCGTGTCGGCGTAGTGCAGCACACAATTCGCGGTTGCGCGATCCTTTTCCGAGCGGGTCACCCTAGCGTCGTAGTCCGGGTCGTCAAGATCAAACAAGCTGAGACCCTGCTTATAAGCCTTCTGAGTATTGGCTTGAGAATGATTGACACAACTAATTCCCGCGACAAGAAGGTCGGCGGCGGGAAGGTCGCGGGCCGAGTGATAGTCTGAGCGTTCAGTGTCGACGAGGTCGGCCACCCAATGCTCTACATGCGGATGATTGCGTTCGTGTACTTCTACCTTGTAGCGATTATGGTTTGCCGCTAAAAGTGTTGTGAAACCGGCAGCTTCGATGCCCTGTGTGAATCCTCCGAACCCTGAGAACAGGTCAAGGGCGGTCAGATCGTCGTGGCGGAATCGGCGTCGCCGCAAGGCTGGCCTGTGCTCCGCAACGCTACTCGCAGTGCCCTTTTTCATCGTCGGCAATTTCCTTTGTGTCCCGGTATCGGAATGCATGATTCGGCGGTGCAGATTCCGTCGATGGTGGCCTCGGGTTCGAAGCGTTTGATTGCGTCGAATAGGACGGCGTCAACGCCTTCGTGGAGAAGGATTGTTGTGCTCATAGTTCCTCTCCGGCGTAGATGAGGCGGTCGGTGCGTGAGGCAAGTCGGTGTAGGTGCCGGTGACGTCTCTGCATGAGATGACGGCGCCCGCTCTGCCATCACAGGTCCCGGACGTCCGCGACAGTGACTCCGGCGCAGACTCGTAGCCAGCCGGCCATCGCCTCGAACTCGCGGACATCACGCTCGGGGTAGAGCTTCCGTAATCGGACTTGCGGTATCCACCATGTGGGCGGCCCGGAGTTCACCTGCACATACAGGCTGTGGTTGCGGCGTATGCGCCACCGCCAGACGCGCACCACTGAGCCGTCGACCTTCACTGCCCTGAGTACGTCGGCCATCACTCTCCTCCTGCGCCCAGTGACTCAAGGTGCCATCGAGCAGGAGCATCACCGGGGTCGGTGTGCGGGTGGTCGTCGAGCTCCGGGTATTCCTCGAAGATCAGATCGGTCATCGAGTCTGCTGTGTCGCTCATAGTTCCTCGCTCGGGTAGACGAGACGTCGTGCAGATGTTTCGGGAACACCGTCGCACAGCCTGGAATGTCATTGCGGCACAGTCTGTGCGAGTGGCAGAACTTTCGTGGCGTGGGGTTCGTCGTCCCAGATGTGGCCGTCGAGTAACCGGTCGCCGGTATCACCCCATCCGTCGAATCGGAAGGGCACCGAGTGCTCCACGCACTGGTCGCGTAGCGATCGCAGCCAGCCGAGCTCTCTGCGTTCGGGGTGTCGGTCGCGGCCGCTGGCCACGACCCAATCCAGAGCACGGACATCGTTCCGTGCGCACAGGGTGTGTAGTGTCAGCGGCCCGCGGAGAGGTCGGGCATCCATGTATCGGGTGATGGCCGGGGTGTCGAGGAGCAGCGGCATCTGTGTTGCGCCGCGCGGCTGGCTGTCGACCCGCGTACCTAGACGAAGGTTGGTCAGAACCCGGTAGCCGCCGAGGCTTGCAGCGGCATGGTGGCCGACGGAATAGGTGTCGACATACCACCAGAAGTGGCTGTCGCGGAGAAGATTCCGGGCTCGCCCGCAATGAGTTGTAGTGAGTTCGACGATCGTGTCGGGGTGGTCCTGGATCGCGGCGAACGCTCGAGCGATGTCGGGGATTCGGTGACAGCTTGCGAACAGGTCGTCACCGCCGGCCACAACGACTCGGCCGCGTCGGCGACGACCGAACGGGTGGGGGAGGCGGGCCTGCCCAGTCATTGCCGAACTCCGGCGAACACATCGGATGGCGCCGGGACTTCGGCGAGGCCGGGCAGCAGCCGGGCGGGAATGCCCATGTGCTTCGGCGAACACACGCCGCGGGCACTGACGAACATGCCGTCGTGGCGGCGGGTGGTGGCCACTGAGTCGGGATAGCCATACGGCACAACGCGCGCACCGACGGGGAGGCTGGTCAACGCATCGACGCTCGAGATCAGGTCAGTCATGGCGGCGCTCTTTCCATTTGGCTACGCGCTCATCGTTGCACCCCGGTTTCCGGGGCAGCGGCACTCAGCCAGGGCGCTCGGCCGGCGGGAGCCCGGACGGCGCGGTCGCCGGCCCAAACCCACCGGCCAGCCCGCGGGATGCAGCGTCAAGCGGTGGGGAGAATAACCGTCAGAGCGTCAGATCCGGGCGCCGCCGTTCGATCTTCGCGATCGCTGCCCGCGCAGCAGCATCGGGTTCGGCGATCCCGCTGACACCGTGTGCTGCGGCGTCGCCGCCAGTGGTGAACAGCGCCGCCGGTGACGCGTAGTCGAGGCAGGCCACGAAGGTCGCGTCGTCGATCGCACCGCAGATCACGGCGAGACGCAAAGCCAGCAATTCCTCGCCGTGGCAGCCGACCCAGCCCGAACAGATGCGGGCCTGCTCGCTCGCCCGCTCATTCTGGTGGCACAAGAACAGGGCCGCCGGTTGCGACGCCGTGTCGCGGTCGTAGGCGGGTAGCTTGGCGTACTCCTCGGCAGCCCACACACCAGCCGGGACATCACAACGATAAGGGCAACTGGCGCACGGGCGCGGAGCGGGCGACCGCACCCGCCCCTCATTCGGATCGCTCACCATCGGGGTTCCTCCTCCTACAAGAATGCGACACCGACGAGCCAACCACTCGACGTAAGTGGCTGCGGCACAACCGGAACCTACTTCGCTGCCGCACCTACAGATGAGTAAGTACAGAGTCGCACACGAACACACAACAGAGGAGCGAAGATCTCATGAGCACGCGATGCATCGTCGGAATTGACGACAGAGGCGGGAGACAGGGGCGAATCGTCCACTGCGACGGCAACCCCGAGGCAATGCTGCCTGCACTGGCGGCGTTGATCGGGCGCGACGGCTTCACCACCGCCACTTCCACCCTGCTCGCCCACGAATGGCATAGCGTCCGACCCGACCAGGCAGCGGACGATCCGACCCCCTTCGGTGAGGTAGTACCCGAATACGGCGTTCGGGTGCGACCGGAAGAGATGTCGCGGTGGACACCTGACGGTAAGGAGCCCTACGAGCCGACGATGTGGAGCCTGCTCGATCTGCGCGACGATCGCGTCGATGTCGACTACGCCTTTTTCCTCCACAAACAGCGCGGCGTGCAGATCTTCGAGGCGCACACGAACTTTTACGTTCCACGACGTCTACCGCTGCCCTGAACGGCCCCGACAGAGACAGATGGCGCCGCAGCTCCGCACGGACCGGAAAGCCAGCGGAAATCGCATGGTCATGCTGAGAGGCGAGGTTTCACCTACCGGAGGAGCGTGACGAGATGGGCACATCGGGAGTTGTGGGCGCAGACATCGGAATCGGTTTGCGCGGCCGACGGGTCGCCTACGACGCCGACCCGAACATCATCGTCCCGGCGTTGCGCGGCATCCTGGCGGTCAACGGGTTCACCGCAGCCGCTCGCACGCTACTGCGCAACGACTGGGTGTTCATCGATGACACCACCACCGCCAACTACGTGGCCGCCGGCGGAGGAACAGCGATCCCGGGTTACGGGGTTCCCGTCGACCCGCACGCCGATCCGGCGATCAACCACGCGCCGGCCTCGAGCAGATTGTGGCAGCCCGTCGACATCGCCGACGGCAGCGTCGACGCGGCGTACGGCTTCTACATTCACCGCGACGGCTCCCTCACTGTCCAGGAACGTGCAGCCCACACCATCTGCCGCATCACACCGGACGACGCCCGGATGATCGAAAAGCTCTGACTGACAGTCGAACTAAGAGAACGGAGTACCCCCGGTGCTTGACATTGCCACCATCGGCGACCCCGCATTGCGAGCCACATGGACACACTTCCGAGAGGTGCGCGGATGGGATGACGATCGGATCGCCACGCACCTCGGAGTGGCGGCCGAATCGGTGGCCACGCATCGTCCACGCAACCTCCGCCAACGGCTGCTGCCGAAGGTACAGCGGCTACACGATCGGGGGCTCGGGTCGATGGCCATCGCCCGACGGCTCGGCGTACCGGTAGCCACGGTGTCGCGTTGCAAGCACGATCTGGGTATCCCCGTGCAACAACGCCGCCGCGAGTCCAAGCCGGATCTGGAGACCCGCGCCCAGGTGCGCGCCCTGCACGACGCTGGCCTCGGGTTGAACGCGATCGCCGAAAGGATCGGCATCAGCCGCGCCAGCGTGTACCGGCACAAGAAGGCACTCGGGCTGGTTGAGGGCCGCAACCTCCAAGACGTCGTAGAACAGGCTGCACAACGCCGTAACCGCGTCGCCCAACTCCACGACGCAGGCATGACCACCCGGCAGATCGCCGACCACCTCGAGGTGCCCTTCGCCACCGTCAAGAGCGACCTCCAACGATTCCGCCGCGACACCCGCGACACGCGAGCCGCATGAGCAGCAACACCACCACTGCAGACACCGCCGCGGACAGCGGCCGCTCCCCGCGAGGCCGGCGCCGCCCCCCAGTCACGGTGTACCTGCAGTCGCCGGCCGCGCGCACCGCGTCGATCGCCGCACTCCTACTGAGCGCCGCACTGTTCGTTCTGCTGTACCCCCGCGGACAATGGCCGCCGTACAAAGTCGACTTCGACGTGTATCGCACTGGCGGACAACTGTTCCTGTCCGGCCACCCGCTCTACGACGGAGTCCTCACCCTGCAGGGCGACTTCCACATGCCGTTCACCTACCCGCCGATCGCCGCAGTACTGTTCGCGCCCTGGTCGCTGCTGCCGCTGTGGCTGGGCGCGATGACCGTCACCGCCATATCCGTGGGATGCCTGCTGATCACGATCCGGCTGGTGCTCAGCCGGATGATCGACCGCCCGGCAAGCGACTTGTGGTGGCTGGCAGTGCCGCCCACCGCCGGGTGCCTGTGGCTGCAGCCGGTCGCCGACACCCTCAACTACGGGCAAGTCAACGTGCTGTTGATGATGCTGATCGTCATCGACGGCACCCTCGGATCAGGCGCACGCTGGCAAGGAGTGCTGACCGGATTGGCGTGCGCGATCAAGCTCACCCCGCTGGTGTTTCTGCTGTACTTCGCGTTACGGCGGGAGTGGCGGACCACCGTACGAGCCGCGGCGTCAGCCGCCGTGTTCTCCACGCTGGGATTGGTTCTTGCGCCATCGGACTCGGTGAAGTACTGGACGACAACACTATTCGAAACCAACCGGATCGGAAGTCCGGTCTATTCGCAGAACCAATCCCTTCGCGGAGAGCTGATGCGGCTGCACATCGACTCCAGCGTGGTGTGGCTGTTGTGCGCGGCGGTGGCGGCTGTCCTGATCCTGTGGGTGGCGTCGCGGCTACTCACCGCCGGCGCCGACATGGCTGCGCTCATCGTCGTCGGCTTCGTCGCCTTGTACGCCTCACCGGTGTCATGGGACCAGCACTGGGTGTGGGCGGCGCTGATCATCCTGGTGATGGCGTGCTGGGCCGTTCGGCCAGGCGGCCCGCTGGTGTGGTGGGCGTTGACGTCGTCAGGGGTGGCGCTGCTGATGTTGGTGCCTCACAAGAAGGTTCCCAACCGCAACGAGATTGAACTGACCTGGGCGTGGTGGCAGCACATCCCCGGCAACGCCTACCTCCTGTGGGGGATGCTCACGCTCCTCACGATCGGTGTTCTCGCACCACGGATCCCCGCCGACGGAGGAAGCCCGGCGGCCAGCGGCACGTGCAACGCGCAGCCGCACGAGGTGCGTGGCGACCTATGAAACACGGGGGCTGTCACCGGTCGAGCTTTCGATCAACTCGCCGGCGGAGCGAGGTGTTCCTGCAACCAGTCTCGGACACCCGGTAGCCCCGAATCCGAAAGCGTTAACTGGGAGTTGCTGGTGCCAAGATCAGTGAAGATGTGGGGTTCGTCAACCCCGAACTCCGCGAAGATATCGGACGCAAGGAAGTAGGCGGCTGCCGCTGCATTGCGGTACCTGTCCGTAGTTGCGTCGGCAATCCCGGTGGTGGTGTGTACCGCGGTGGTGACAGGGGACAGGTGAGCACCCGACGGCAGTTCGTGGGTCAGGTGGCCCACCCTCGGCCGCGGCCGCGGTATGCAAACGCCGCCGTTCTGGCGGCCGGCGCGCTGGGTGAAGTGCAGTTGGGCCCGTATCTCGAGCTCGCCGGACGCGCCGGTGTCGATGGCGTGGTCGATGAGGAAGGTGATAGCAGTGAACAGTGTCCATTCGATGCGGTCGGTGGGGATCACGACTGCGTTGGTGAGCGCACTTGCGTTCTCACCGGTGGCGTCGTCGATCACCGGATGCTGCGGTAGGAATCGCAGTCTGGGGGAGAGGTAGCCGGCGCCCTGGTGCCCGAGTTCGGCGGTGATATCGGGGGTGGTGAAGATGGTGCGTTGCCGCCCCGGGCGTACGCGAAAATTCTTGTGCAGCGGCACGAATTCGATGTCGTGGTTTGGTATCGAGGTGCGGTTATTCCACTCGGTGAGGAACTGGGTCTCGGCGTCGCGCGCATCAGGACCGTGAGGTCGAGATCCACGATTCACGGGAACCACCGCGACCGACAGCGATGCCTCGGTGTCGAGACCCCGGCTGGTCGCAAACCCGTCGTCGTGGACGCGTTCGAGCGCTGCGGTGAGATCTTTGCGACTGGCCTGGCGATCGCGGTAGCGGGTCGCCACCTCGAATTCCTTGAGGTAGCGGGTGTCAGCGCCGTGCCGCACTGGATACAACAGGGTGTTGCCGTTGGGGCCGTCGGGGGTGCAGGCGTGGGGCGCGTCTCGGCTGGGTTCCACCGAGATGATCACAAAGTGTTCAGTCGTTCCAGGAAGGTCTTCCGTCTGTCGGACAGTGATCCCGCTAAGAAACGGCTGGATGTGGGCTGCGGCGGCCGATCGAATCATCTTCTCTATCTCCGCCGCCGAGTCCTCGGTAGGTAATGCCCGGGCGGCCGCGTGGCCGTCCTCGTCGACGCCGATCACGATGACTCCGCCACGATGATTCGCCAGAGCGGTGAGGTCCTTAGCGATCTCTGCGCCCCGCCCCCTCCGATAGGGCTGTCGTTTCCAATCGAGTTCGTCGTTCTCCACGACACGGTCCTCGATTGCTTGCAGGATTTCAGCGACACCGATATCGGCGACGGGTACACCGAAGATGCCATGCAGAATCGACGAGCTCACCATCCACTCATCCTGCCACCAACAGTGCTGGCCGCCGACAGAGGAAGGCGCCCATCACAAAACCCTGATGGCGAACGCAAAGACCAGGTCACACAGCGGTGGCGTGCTGAACCCAGCGGGTACCGCCTTTCGGCAGCAGGCGCATATCGTCGGCGACCATCAGCGCCGGCGACAGCACCGCATACTCCTCGGCGATTCGCGCCCGGTTCACCGTGTTGGGGATCTGATACGCCAACACCCGGTTGGTGGGATACAAGTCCAGGACCCGGTCGTCGCCGTCGTAGGTGAGCAGCCAGTGACAGGCGGACCCCGCGAGCGCAGACGCCAACCGTGCGTGGTCGTCGATGGTCATTCCGTTGGCGTACAGTCGGTTTCCCTGCACCAGATACGGTGGGTCGACGAACAACATCATTTCGTCTTCGATTCCGACGCTGCCGTCGAGTTCCCGGATTTGTTCGATGCCGTCGCCTTCCATGACCCGGATTCTGTCGCCGAGCCGGTGGACGACGTCGATGCGTTCGGCGATGCCCTCGCCATACCACCGTGACTGCAGCGTCCACCGTCCGCTTTGATGTTTTCCGCCCATCGGGCCGACGATGGCGTTCACCATGCCTGATCGGGAGCACCGGTTGAGGATGAGCGCGGCGAACGCCAGCTCGGTGTCGTCGACCGTGTCGCCAGCCTCGGCGGCGGCCACTGCCTCCTGGGCGTGCCGCCACAGCCCCATGCTGGGGGTGGTAGTGCGTACGGAGGCTGCCAGCTCGGCGCCGTTGTGTGCGGCGGTGCGCCAAAAGGCTGCCAGCGCCGGATGTTTCTCGGTCAGCCACAACTCGGAGATCGTGTTGTCGGCGAGGAGGTGAAGGCCGGCGCCCGCGCCCCCGGCGAACGGTTCGCTCCAAATCTCGATGTCCATGGGGCTCATCTGCGTTTCCCAGATGGTGGTGAGCGCTGCACCCATGCGCGCTTTCCCGCCGGGGTAGCGCAGCGGGCTGATCCACCGCCGCGCCGCTGGCGCCGTCGCCGCCGCGGTTGCTGAGGTTTTACGCATGGTCGGGAGGTGTGTCGTCGATTTCCCAGCGGGTTTCGCAGACCCAGCGGCGGATGATGGTTGCCGGGGTGTGAGGACCACGCCACCGGTGGATGGTGGCGGCCGATCGCTCGGCGGCGCCGCGGGTTCCTCGTGCCCCGTCGTGGAGTTCGCCGGTCTCGGGGTCGGTGGTGCGGATCCCGTATTCGATACGCGGAACGTTGGGCCGGGTCGGGTCGTACACGACGAGGACGTCGACGTCGAAGGTGTTCACGTCGGCGAGGGCAGTGCGCTCGGGGGTGGGGCGGAACCATTGCCCGCCGTCGAGCTGGGCGAGACCGTGAACGGTGGCGGTGGTAGGGGAGGTGTACCGGTAGTAGATGACCGTCCCTGGCGGGTAGGTGGCTGCGACCTCGGCTGGCTTCATGAGCAGTGTCCTGCAATCGGATTCGGTGGCCTGATCATGGGCAGACCGTAGCGAACAGCCGACCGGGCGGGCGGCAGTGATCGCGTCGAGTCACCACCCCGGCGAGGTGCTGGCAGAGGGATCACGCGACTTGCTCCGGGCGGTGACGGCCGCCGTCGGCGCCGTGGTCGGCGAGGATCTGCTCGAGGGGAGGCAGCGGTGTCCGTGCTGTTCTGGCCGGTGGGGTTCGCCGGCCAAGACGACGATCGAGATCTGCGACCTTGCGGGCGTTGTCCTGGGTGACTGTCGTCCGCTTCAGCTGGATTGATCCGCCCAAACCGAGTTCCCGCGCAATCCACGATTTCGGCCAGCCGCGCGCGACCATGTCGTCGAGCAACTGCCATGTGGCGGTGGCATCCACTCGGCTGCCGGGCTGTCCGTGATCGCGGACCGCAGCGGGTGTGGTGCGGCGGATGATCCGTTCGGTGCCGGGAAGTATCCTTCGGGTGTCGCCCGAATGGATGTTGTTGAGGGTCTTCACGTTCAGCCGTGTTGCACGCGCAATGCCCTTCATCGCCGCGCCGTTGTTGAGGAGCAGCCCGATATGGCGGCGGGCTGCGTCGGCGTCGACGAGGTCAGTGGTGGGCAGCCCGGCGGAGGCCAGGCGCGTCCTGCGGCGGTGATCGGCGAGGTTGGCTGCGCAGCACTCCTCGCATTTACATCCGGCCGCATAGCCGGCGCGGGTGCCGTGACGATCGGCGGGAATGTCGGCGCGCACATGCTCGGGCGCGGGGATCTCCCACACCCAGCCGGGGACTTGCTCGAGCAGAGCCACCCGATGGGCGTCGAGTGTGCCGGCGCGACGGAAGTGGCGACAGTTACGGGCCCACACGTAGAGCGGAATAGTGATGTCACTCAGTTCCTCGTGGTGCTCGTACGGGATACGACAATGCCCTTCCCGGGTAACGAACTGGTGCAACGCTTCCAGCGACAGCATCCATTTCACATTCGTCGCGCACCATTGGAACCGTCCGGAACCGTGCCGTGGGGTGAGCACCTCAAGCTCATGCAACAGCGGGAGCGGTAGACGCCCGGTGACTTTCGCGCGACGGACCTGGTTGACCCACTTGCCGAGCGGGAAGTCGTCTTCGACGCACCCGTGCGGCGGGTTGGCGTGCCTCTTCCACGCCACGTACTCGCCGAGCAAATCCAGCCCCTGAGCGTCGCGGCCGGCGATCTCCTGTTTCCGCCAGACCGGGGTGTTCGTGAGAAGTTCGTGTTGCCAGTCCTGCAGCGATCGTGCGCGCACGCCGATACGTTGCGCGGCCAGCCAGTGGCCGACAGTGGTGATCCCCTCCCGCGAAGACGGTTGGTGCAGTGCGATTTCCATGATGGCGGGGTTGTGTACGTCCTGCGGAGATGACGTCGCTGACCGAACCTCGAGTAGCTGCTGGCGCCACTTGTGCTTACGCAGATCCCACACCCAGCCCGGCAACGAACTGAGCTTACTGTACTTCGCGGGGTCGAGCATCCCGGTGCGCTGCAGGCTACGTTGACGTTCCGCCCACTCACCAAGACGTGACCCGCGGCCCGGATTCGCATGCCCTCGGATGTCGGCGAACGCGACCAGCTCCCCGAAGAACTGTTCCCAGTCGCGGAAACCGAAGTCCACTGCGCGCACCGCGAGTTGAGCGAGCTCGGCCGGCTGCGGCACCCGAAACTCGACGCGGCCCTCAGCTGCGGAGCAGCGGCGCCCACGCTGGACACCGTCCGCCGCAGAGCGAAGATCGGAGACGATGGTGTCGTCAAGAGTGCGTAACGCCCGCAACGTCTTCCACACCTGCCGATACCGTGTCGCCGACAGCGCGGTATCCACGTCGAGACTGTCCGGCACGCACACCGGCAGCAGGACCAGCCCGACGTTCTTGCCGGGAGACCTACGCAAGGCGCGGCCCACCGCCTGCACCGCTGACACCTCCGACGACTTGGGGTCGGCGAACAACACCGCATCAACAGCGGGAATGTTGACGCCTTCGGCCAAACACTGCGCCGACGACACCACCACCACCTCACCGTCCGAGCAGCAGGTGAGGTGGCCGAGGATGCGGGCGCGGGTCGCTGCGTCGTCGTCGGCTGACACCGTGTACGCGCGGACCGTCCGGCCGTCTGATAGCTGTGTGCCATCCACGGCGTGGGCGAACGCCCGAGCCTTGGCGACCCGCCCATGGAATGTGAGGATCCGCGACAGCCCCTCCGGCGCCGCGACCATCAGCGCCCCAACCGGATCGGGGACGGTCGCCGACCCCGGCGCCTGGTAGACGATGACCCGAAAATCGGTGAGCAGATCCTGGCGGATCGCCTCAGCGAACCCCAGCCGGTACACGATCGGACCGAACAGATCCGGGTCGTCCATCGACACCAGGTCGGCGTCGGACAGTGAGACGGGGGTGGCGGTCATGAACACCCGAACCCCGACCGGCAGCACGGTGTCATCGAGAGCGGTGCGGAACGCTGCACTGACGTTCCCGGCAAGATGGTGGGCTTCGTCGGCGATCATCACTTCGAATCCGCTGCCCGCGATGTCGCACGCCTGCGCCACCACCGGCAGCGAATGGTAGGTCGACAACACCACGGTCTGCGCGCCGTCGGTGGGATGGGTGAGCCATGTGGCGAGACGGGCCGGGTCAGTACTGACCGGCGTGTTGTGCCGGTCCCACGCTGCGGCGTCGACCGCGCCACCACCGCCGGAGATCTCCGCGCGCCCCTCCGCAGTGGACGGGTCACTGCAGGTGATGAACGACCGAAACGGAATCCCCGCACCAGCCCATTCGTCTATCGTCTGCGCCACCAGCGCCAACGACGGCACCACCACCAGGGTCGTGCGGCTGTTGAGTCGGTCGGCGATCCATCGACCGAGGAGCGTTTTCCCGGCGCCGGGCGCCAAACACAGCGTGGTGCGGCGTTGCCCGTCGCTGACTGCGGCGCTGACTGCGTCGAGCGCGTCTCGCTGATGTGCGCGGGGAACGATCGTCGCGTGCGGAGGGTTCATCGGGATCTACTCCAAGAACATGGGCGGTCATCTACTGCACGGCAGCCTAATAACCGCATTTCCGCTGCCGCCGAAGTGAAGACAGTCCACTGCCTCCCGTCACCGCGGCTGCGGCGAAGCACATCACCGGCAGAGACTACGCGGCTTCCACACGCCGTCGGAGCGGCGCGGACAGATGCTGCAGCACCCGATCTACCGGCTGGTGGGTAGCACTTCGGGCTCGCGACGATTCGTCAGACTGGACCGCGAACTGTACGCCGAGAGGCGACGTTGGCGGCAAGGTCCAGCCTCAGCGCCGCCGCCGGGGGATAACGGTGACCTGGGATAGACGTTCTCGTTGTTCGTCGGTGAGGGTTGAGGGCTTTGTTGCCTTGGTGTGCAGCCATTTGCCGATCGGAGCGTCCTGACCGGTGGCCGGGTCGCGTGTCTGTTCCCATTCGTGGACGGTTTTGATGCCGGTGGCGGCGGTGTGCGCCGTGATCAACGCGATCCAGTCGTCGGCGGTGCGGGTAGGGCGAACTCGGCTACTGGCCCAGGTGAATCCGCCGATCCGTTCATAGAGGTCTACGATCCGCGGGGGCAGCCGCCCGGCACGATATGCAGCCTTCACATCGCGAACTCGGCGCCCGAGGGGGTAGCCGTCAGGCGATTGGTAGGCCGGTCGCGGGTTGGAGTGCCCGCCGGGGCTGTTTGCGAAGACCTGCAGCTTCTGTGCGGTGAGGATGTAGTGGCTTGTGGTGCGGCGGACCAGTTTCAAACGGAAATCCTCGGCGCGCACATTGTCGAGGAGGCTGGTGTCGATGGTCACGCGAGTGAGTACGCGTTCGTCGGGTTCATCGTTGGTGTCGATGGTGTTTCGCCACTGCAGTAAAGCGTTGTTGATGTAGTCGTCCTCCTCGGCGAGGGTCGTCAGAACCTGCCACGCGGCCAGGAAGGAGGTTCGGGCGACTTTGACGTCGATGGAGGCGTGGTCGCCGGGCCGTTCGATCACCGGGATGACGATGAGTGCTTTGTGAGAAGGCCCCGAGGGGTGGGGGCGGATCGCGCGACCCACGATCTGCACGATGTCCGGGGTGGAACTGCGGGGCCCCGCGAACATGACGGCGTCCAGTGCGGGGACGTCGACTCCTTCGGCGAACAGCTTGCAGTTCGACACGATGCTGACCCGGTCTGGATCGGCGAGAGCGTTGAGCGCGGCAGTGCGATGGGGTTGGGCGCTTCCGCCGTCGACGTGGTCGATGCGGAGCTGTCGGCTGGTCCCGCTGGCGACGGCCCGCATCTGCCGGCACCACTGCCAGGAGTCGGCGATAGTGTTGTGGAACACCAGGATCGACCGAAGAGAGGGATGTTTGTCGAGGTGGCGCAGTAGGGCTAGCTGGGCGGCGGCGCCGAGTGCATCAATGTTGTCGCCCCGGGCGTGGGCGGCGGAGACAGCGTCGGCGGCGGCGTGGTCTGCGATGGCGACGACAGCGATCTGATAGTCGGAGAGGTAGCCGGCTTCGATCGCGGCCCGGAAACTCATCGGTGCCACCTGCGGGCCATAGGTGTCGACGTCATCCATCGACGCCACCGTGTATTCGGTGGTGTCTGCGGTGTCGTCGAACTCGGCGGGCGGCTGCACAATCCGGGTGGTGGCGGTCATGAACAGTCGCCGAGTAGCGGGGAACAGAGTGTTGTGCAGGGGACGAGCCCATGACTTGGTGATGAATCCCGCTGTGTGGTGCGCCTCGTCGCAGATCAGCAGATCAGCGGCCCTGGTGGCGTGTAAGGCCTCAGCGATGGCCGGTGACGATGCGTAGGTGCCGACAATGACGATCGGGCCAGGGGACCGGATGGCGGCAGCGATGGTTTCCGGTTGTGTGGTTACCGACTCGCCGGCAGCTGTCGCGATCTCCGCTTCGGAGCGGTCATCGTCGACGCCCTCGAGAGACTCGAGGGTCGGCGGTATGGCGTCGGCTGACAGCCGTGCGGGTGAACACACCGCCAGGAACCGGGTTTGCACCCCGCCGGCCGAGAGTCGGTCAACGGTCTGTGACAGTAGGTGCACAGTGGGGACGAGCATGACGGTCAGTGGGGGAGTTCGGGAAGTGATGAGTGCTGCCGCGACCACCGTTTTACCCGTACCGCATGGTAGGACGAGTGTTTGGCGGGTATGGCCGTCGTCCCAGAGTTGCTGTAGTTGGTCCAGTGCGATCTGCTGGTAGTCACGCAGGGTCACGGCCGGTCCGTCCGATGGCGACACGGCACCCCTTTCCGGCGTTCATGCGCAAGAATCTGAACTACTTGCGTTCCCATCACACATTACCTTACGATTCTTGCATGAACCTCACCGCTGACCCGTGGATCCCGGTCGTCACCGTCGACGGTCACCGAGAACTGGGGCTGCGTGAAGTATTTGCTTCAGCAGACCGTATCGCCGGGGTCTGCTCCGGCGACAGCATCATCGACGCTGCATTGATGCGGCTGTTAATGGCGATTGACGCAGCTGCCACAGCAGCGGGCAGCCCAACCGCAGAATGGGTAGGTGATCATCGGGAGCGGTTCGAACTGTTCGATGAGCGCCGCCCGTTTTGGCAGAACCCGAACATGAGCCAACTCTGGGAAGTGAAAGGCGCCGCGATTGCGGCCTCAACACTGGTCCGCCCCAACAGTTCACCGCAAAGCATGGTCCACTCGATGGAGTCAGCGATGGGTGAAGCGTTTGGCACGACCCTGACGCCGGCGCAGGCCGCCAGGTGCTTGGTGATGCGGCAGCAATTCTCCACTGGCGGAATTCAGCCCGGAATCCCGAAAGCAGCGTACGGCAGCACCTCGGCCAAGGCCGCGATCGCGAACATAGCACCGTTCGTGTGGGTGCAGGCACCCACACTGCACGACACCCTGACCGCCAACCGGATTCACGAGGTCCGGGGCACATTCCATTTCAGCTGGCCAGACGAGGCCTCCCCATTCCAAGAAGCCGCCGCCGACGGCGTCATCGACATGCTGACCTGGCCGGCGCGCGCCATGCTGCTCCACCGCAACCCCGACGGCATGGTCGACACCTACTTGTGCACGGACGGACTCCGGTGCACCACGAAACTCACTGCAGAGCACCTGCCCTACACCACATTCGAACAGGCGAAACGGGACAGCCCGTGGACCGCGCGAGGAATCTCCTACCAGCGACCCGGGTGGCGGCAACTCCTCGACGCCTACGCCGCCGGCTCCCCCGGCGTGATCGAGGAGGCCGCGCTGCGCAGACCAGTCCCCCCAGACAGCTGCCTGCGAATCATCGGCCTCTCCTCCTTCCAAGCTCGAGTCGACGGACACGTCGACGACACCATTCCGATCCCCACCATCGCCCGCAGCGACGCGGCCGCACTATCAGCGGCCGTCGTCGACGCATTCAAAACCGCAGGATCCGCGGTCGGATCCGCCGCAGCAACACTGGGATTCGGGAAGGAATGGTCCGACAGACGACGCCCCACCGCCACCACCGGCATCGCCGACTGTGCACGTCCCATCGTCTGCGCGGCGCTCGTTGGCGACATCGCAGTCGCCGACGCGATCACCCAGATTGCCGCGATCGGACAACGCGCCGCGCAGAGTGTTGTTGCCGACCTCACTCCCACCTACCCGGCAGCGGCTGGGAAACTCGCCGCCCGCAGCCACAAAGGAACACCATGACCGCAGCCAACCCCACCGCCGAACGCACCCCCGACGAACAGTTCATCACCCGGCTCGCCGCCATGCACCACTCCCGCGACCGGGCACTGACCGGACTGCGCACCTGGGAACCCGGGCGCGTGTCACCACAGCAACTCGTCGACGTCGCACGGGCAACCGAAGGCCTCGACTTCGATGACTACGAGACACGGGCTGCCGTTGGGCATCTGTTCGCAGTGTGGCATGCCGGCAAATCAGGAGTGACGTACGGCTATCCAGGCACCACTATCGGGAATGCGCTACGCACGCTCGGATCGTCCGGACAGGGATACGGGCCCCGCAACCCGGCCGTCGAACGGATACTGACATCGGTGGTCACCGCCACCACCTTCGGTGACCTCCTCGCCGCCCTCAGCCACGCCACGAAACTCCTCAAACCCGCATCGGCGCCACCCCATTGGGAAACACTCCTGACCGACATCCGCGCCTGGCGGCAGCCGGCCACACGCAATCTCACCCGGCTCGCGTGGTCCCAAGCCTTCTACACCAGCCCGCCGAAAAAGACCGCGCCCCAACCTTCCCGAACGAAAGCGAAGTAGCCACTCATGACCGTCACCGCCGCCCGCGCCCCATTCCTGTCACTGCACGCCCTGCAAGCGTTGCCGCCGTCACTGGTCAACCGTGACAACACCAACTCCGCCAAGTCGATCATCTTCGGCGACGTTCGCCGTGTCCGCGTGTCGTCGCAAGCATGGAAACGTGCCACGGTTCTGCACATGCGGCGCAACGCGATCGGCGCCGCAGCCTACGCGCTGCGCACCACCCGCTTCCCCGCCCTGACCGCCGACGCCCTCACCGCCGACCACAACCGAGACCACAACACTGCTCTGGCGAAGGCGGCAGCCGTGTTCTCCGCGCTCGGACTCAAAGCCAAACCGAACGGCAACACCGCCGTCGCCGTATACGCCAGCAACGAACTCCCCACCCGGGTAGCGCAAGCCATCAACGCACACTGGGACGCGATCGGCGACTCCACCGATCTCGACGACCCCACCAGCGAAGCCGCCACCAAACAGGTGGTCCCCGACCATGTCATCGCCGCAGCGCGCGCAGCTCTCGACGTCGATAAAACAATCGACCTGGCATTGACCGGACGCATGCTGGCCGAGATCGCCGGCACCAACGTCGACGGGGCACTCAACGTCGGTCACGCATTCTCCGTCCACGCCGCCAGCGTCGAATCGGACTTCTTCACCGCAGTCGATGACGCGGCACCAGCAGACGAGCCTGTGTCATCCAACCTCGGCGACACCGACCTCACCGCGCCCGTCCTGTACCGTGCAGCATCCATCGACCGCCGGCTGCTCCGCACCAACCTTTCGGCCGCAGCAGATCCCGATACCCTGGCCGCCGCTGCAGAGGAATCGTGGCTGCGCGCATTCACCGAATCAGTACCCGCCGCCAAGAACACCTCCACGAACTCCCATACCTTGCCCAGCATCATTTTGGCTGTGGCTGGTTCGTCCCCCCAGTCGTTGGCGAACGCGTTCGTCACGCCCGTCGCGGGTGACACGATCCTCAACGATGCGACCAGTAATCTCCTCGCGCTCGCTCAACGACACCGCGGGATTCGTCCCGACGATCAGCTCACCGCGCTCGTTGTCGATCCCGCACTCGACGACCTCGTCGCCGCCGCCGGGATCACCACGGTGACGACGCTGGACGACTTCGTGCAGGCCATCCAATGACGACAACCGTCATGATCCGGCTGGCCGGACCCATGCAGTCCTGGGGCCATCTACCCCGAGAATCGCAGGTCCGCCCCACTCAAGATCACCCCACCAAACGTGGTGTCATTGGGCTGATCGCCAACATCCTCGGCCGGGACCGCTCCGACGACATCCGGGACCTGGCCGGCCTTCGCTTCGGGGTGCGTGCCGATCGGCCAGGGATCATCGACAGCGACTACCAGACCGCCGGAGGCGGTCACATGATGTGGCTGCCAGAGGAAATCATGGCCAACCCGAAATGGCGAAATGCCGCGGCGAAAAGTGATCCGACAAGTCACAGCTTTCCCGCGACCTACGCCCCAGCACGCAACATCAGCCGCGACAACGACGGTAACTATGTAGGCGCGCCGAACAATTCGTCTCTCACAGCAGTTCAGTACATCGCCGACGCCGTCTTCACCGCCGCACTCAGCGGCGACGACTTGCTGGTCACCCAAATCGGGCATGCCCTGCAACATCCTGCCCGCACACCATTCTTGGGACGTGCCGCGTACTTGCCTTCAGAACCGCTCTACCTCGGTCTCGACGCCCACACCGACCCTGGCGCCGCGCTCAAGGACTGGCCTCTACATGAACGCAGCAACGGTGACGTGCACCTGTGGTGGGAAGTGCCGCCACTGACACCGGGATCAACGATCATCGCCGATCAACCCGTCAGCTACGCCACACGCGATGTCGTCGGGCGAGCCGACCTGCATGCCACACTGGCCGCAGCAGCCGGCGACACCGCCCCTGCAGGAACCGAACTCCACACCGAGAGCGAACATTCCGACAACGACTTGGCGGACTTCTTCTCATGACCTCATCAAATGCCACCGCGCTCCGAACCCCCACCCTCTACCGCAGCGTCCTCCAACTCGATCCCACCCACCCCGCCATCAGCGGTGCGCTCGCCGACGTCCACTGGCTACACCGACACATCATGTCCGCATGGGCCGGTTACACCGAAACCCACGACTTTTTCACCGGCACCCACACCGGGCACCCCAACCACCGGGAATCGCTGGGCATATTGTTCGCCGTGTCACGGCCCCGCCCCGCAGGCGACATCATCATCCTCACCCAAGCCCACCGGCCCCCGGACTGGAAACGCGCCGCCGCCACAGCCGCCGACACCGCAGCCGTGATTGCGGAACGCCGCAACAGCACCCCGTACGTGTGGACCGACGCCCTGCTGACCGCACCCGTCGACACAGTGCGCACAATCGAACCTGCCAACACCCGTATCGTGTTCGAACTACGCGGCGCCCCCACGAAAAAACACGGGTCCACCCGCCGCAATATCAGCGGCCATCACGCAGATAACTGGGCTGTACGGCGACTCCAAGCTGCAGGACTGACCCTTCACGCAAACAGCGACCCGCACACGCCCACCCTCACCGGAACTCTGCCTGTCACACTGCGGTCGGCTACAAAGACCGAACGAACCCGTACCCAACAAAAGCACGGCGGCTCCTTCCGGCTCGACACCCTACGGTGGCAGGGAATCGCCACAGTCACCGATATTGCCGCCTACACCGAAGCGGTCGCCAACGGGATCGGCCCAGGCAAACCGTACGGCTGCGGGCTTCTCCTGACGAAACCTCACTAGCGCGCTAGCACTAGCTTGCTGCCGCGGCTGCAGCTCCGATTACCTGAGAGCCGTTTCGGTTGCGTTCCTTGACAACTCCACAGAGACCTCACCCACCTCCACCCCGATCCTCGGGTGGGCCGAGCGCGGGTACACGCGGGTACTACCGCACCGCAGACGTCAGCTACATCGACGACCTGAAACTCTTTGATTGATCCGGACGGATCTGTACCCGCCAGAACCAACTGGTCCGAAGCCATCACTGACTAACAGCTATGGCTCTCACCATCATTCACATCGTGAACAAGCCAGCGGCCCGCGGCTGGCTTCAACGTTGGTGCGTCGACATCGGCGGCGGAATTCTCGTTGCTGACGTGTCAGCACGTGTCCGCGATGAACTGCTAACCGACGCCAATGCCCCACAAGGAGGGGCGACATCAACAAATCAGACACCGTCCCAGTGAAAGAGCATAACGGCGTGATCCTCACAATTGCTGACAACGATCGCGATTAGGTAACAACATGCCGACAGAGGCCGGCCGGTCCTGTGCTCTCCGCGTGCGCGGGGATCGCTCGACAGACGGTCGTATCGCCGGACTGTCCTGGATGGGGTGCCCTCCGCGTGCGCGGGGATCACTCGGCCAAGCCGGGCGACGATGCTCGGAGCTGATCGTGCTCCCCGTGTGCGCAGGGATCGCTCAGAGAAGGAGACCCGGAATGTCCGGTGACGTTTGTGCTCCCCGCGTGCGCGGGGATCGCTCGATGACGACCCGTATCGGGATGCGGATGTGAGATGTGCTCCCTCTCGTGCGCGGGATCGTTCGTCGAGCTGCCAGCTGTGGTCACGGTCAGTATCGTGCCCCCGTGTGCGCGGGGATCGCTCGACCGCCGTGCCGGTGATCAACGAGGACATGCAGGTGCTTCCCCGCGTGGGCGGGGATCGCTCTCAGCTGCAGTAGCCGCCGCCCCGATATGCCTTGTCGTGCTCCGCGCGTGTACGCGGGGATCGCTCGTTACGCGATGGCTCCTACTGCAGCGGTTCGATGTGTTCCCCGCGTGCGCGGGGATCGCTCGTAACGGTCACCCCGCGGGCATGGGAGGCTCTCGCGCTCCCCGCGTGCGCGGGATCGCTCGAGAACCCAACTGCCCCAGCCCATCCGCCGTCGGTGCTCCCCGCCTGCGCGGGGATCGTTCGGTCACCATGTCTCGGAGCGACCCACGTACCGGGGTGTCCCCGCGTGCGCGGGGATCGCTCGTCCCCCGTCTGGAGCTGTGTGGGGCGTGTTCCGTGCTCCCCGCGTGCATGGGGATCGTTCGGTGTGGTGCGGTGCGGATCCGATCGCGCTGGCGTGCTCCCCGCGTGCGCGGGGATCGCTCTGTCAACGACAACGGTTCTCAGGAAGCGATGGTGTGCCCCCCGCGCGCGCGGGGATCGCTCGTCACCGTCGCATCGCTCATCCGTGCTCTCCATGTGCTCCCCACCCGAGCGGGGATCGCTCGGCCGGCACTTCCGGCCGCGACGGGGAGTTGGGTGTGCCCTCCTGCGCGGGGATCGCTCGCTACCACCAGGACTGGCACACAGGCATCGCCAGTGCTCCCCGCCTGCGCGGGGATCGCTCGATGGACCTTACTGGGCTGACCCGCCCATTCCTGCGCTCCCCGCCTGCGCGGGGATCGCTCGAAGGGCGACATCGTCGTCAGCCTAAAAGATCTGTCCTCCCCGCCTGCGCGGGGATCGCTCGAAGGGCGACATCGTCGTCAGCCTAAAAGATCTGTCCTCCCCGCGTGCTCGGGGATCGCTCAAGAACGGCGAACATGAGCGTGGTCAGTGGTGGTCCTCCCCGCGTGCGCGGGGATCGCTCTGAGCATGCCCAGCCGTCGACGGTCAGGTGGAGGTGCTCCCCGCGTGGGCGGGGATCGCTCTCAGCTGCAGCAGCCGCCGCCTCGATATGCCTTGTCGTGCCCCGCGCGTGTACGCGGGGATGGCTCGATTCCCCAGGCGGCCAGGTCGGCTGGCGATGCGTGCTCCCCGCGTGCGCGGGGATCGCTCGAACATCGCCGTCACGAGCGGTGCAGCCACCCGTGCTCCCCGCCTGCGCGGGGATCGCTCGAGAACGGCGAACATGAGCGTGGTGAGTGGTGAGTGCTCCCCGTTTGCGTGGGGATTGCTCCGAAGCGCAGAACGAGGCCTCCTCGCCGCGGTGTGGCTCCCCGCGTACACGGGGATCGCTCGGCCCGCAACGTGATCGAGCAGGTGCGGGAATGGTGCTCCCCGCGTGCGCGGGATCGCTCGTCCGGCATGTACGAAGTCGTGATCCGCCCCGAATGTTCCCCGCGTGCGCGGGGATCGCTCTGTACAGCCCGCAGAGCAGGATGATGTTTGGACGTGCCCCCGCCTGCGCGGGGATCGCTCGTACATTAGCCGCGTTTCGGCTCGCCGGGGATGTGCTCCCCGCCTGCGCGGGGATCGCTCGGTGCTGGCGATCGTCGCACTGCTGACGGGCTGGTGCTCCCCGCCTGCGCGGGGATCGCTCGTCCAACGACAACGCACATATCGAACGGTGGTGGGTGCTCCCCGTCTGCGCGGGGGATCGCTCGTAACAACCGCCTGGGCCAAATCGGGTCGCAATGTGCTCCCCGCGTGCGCGGGGATCGCTCCGTAATGTGTGAGTGGTGCGCGAGTAGTTCGTGCTTTGCCCTGATGCTGGTTTTGGCGTCGGGGACTGGTTGCTCGTGGCCGCCGCGGCTGGCCGCGTCTCGACGCACCGCGAGTGGAGCTGGGTAACCCCGGAATGGCACCGTTCAGTCTGCTGTTGGCTGTTCCGCTGTGGTTGGTGATGTGCCGATATGATAGGCACCATGACGATCTCGCTGCGGTGGCGCGAGCTGCGCAGGTTAGCGAGCTTGCAGGGCCACCTCGTCACTGGCCAGCAGTGCGCTGCGGCCGGTGTTGATGCTGCGATGATCGCTGCGGCGGTCGATGATGGAACGCTCTGGGCGGTGCGGCCGACGGTGTGGGCGTTCACCAGCGAGGACAAGCACCTGTTCGAGGATTGGTTGGCTGACTGGTTGATGCTGGACCCGGTCCGTGACCCGACCGAGCGCCTCCGCCGACCGGTCGCTGTCATGACCGGTGAGGCTGCGGCGATGGTCCGAGAGCTCGGCACAGTCACCGCCTACCGCACCACCTTCCTCGGGCAGATCGGCGAGGACGGTGTGGTCGGTGACAGGGTTCACCTCGAGCCCGCATCACCGTCCGCCTTGGAGGGGGACTGGACGATCGTCGACGGTATGCCGGTCGCTACACCGAGCCGCATCCTTCGTGATCTCGCGGCCGATGGGATCGACGGCTCTCACCTGGGCACCGTGATTGACGACATCGCCTTCACCGGGCAGATGACTCTCGACGAGATCGGCGACGTTCTCGACCCCTACCTGCAACGGTGGGACTACACACGCGGCATGACCACCCGCGACGCATTGGAAACACTGATCGACGCCAGCACCGGCCCGGCAGCAGTGTAAAGCGGTGTGCAAGAGCGCGAACGAACCGGGCGGCCCACATCGCTGCTCAGCTGACCTGCGTAAAGCGCTGCTGCATGCCGAGAATCGATACGGCGACGCCCACCGAGAGGTCGACGCATTGCGTGCTGAACTAGCCGACGCGGGACGCACCTACAGCGACGACAGCGCGTTCCGGATGGCGTTGAACGCCCGAATCCGAGCAGTCGCCCAGCGGACCGGCGAACCTCATGCGGCGATCGCCCAACGGTTCGCGAGGCACCAGTTCCTGGCCCGGCTCGGCGACCTACACGCCGGCCGGTTCGTGGTCACCGGTGGGACAGCACTACAAATGCGCACCGACCAGGCCCGCACCACCGGAGACGCCGACCTTGCCGCCCGCGACGCCGCCGACACCATTCACGCCACGCTCGAGTCCGCCGCCGCCCGCCGGCCCGGCGAGCGAGGCGAGTTCTCCCTGAAAGTTGTCCGCCGCACCACCGACGGCTTGAAGTATTCGCTGACCTACAAGATTGGTGGGACACGTTTCGCCACAATCGGTCTCGACGTGACAACCGATCGATTGTTGCCTGGCAGCACCGAAGTCATGACGCCTGAGCCAGTGGTCGACATCGACGACGTTGCGCGCTCGGTGCCCCTCGAGGTGTACCCCGTCGCCGACCACGTCGCCGACAAAGTCGGAGCGATGTACGAAAAGCACGGTCACGACGGTGACAGCCCGTCATCGCGCGCTCACGATCTCGCCGACCTCGCCATCATCGCCCGAACCTGCCCAGTCGACGGCGACGAACTCAGCGAACGGATCTCTGCGGAGGCCGCCCGCCGACACGCGACCGTGCCGAACCCGCTGACTATCCCCTCCGAGTCCTGGCACACCAGGTACGCCGACAAGGTCAAAGGCCCCAATCTGCCGGCCGAAGCGGCGAACCTCGAGTCGGCGTTGGAGACGGCAAACCGGTTCCTGCGACCCGTGCTGGACGGCGCAGCCCGCGGGCATCGTTGGGATCCGGACCGCCAACTATGGGAACCACGGGGCTGAGCGCGCCGTATCGGCGGCTGGTGCTGCTACTTCGGGTGGTCACCAGTCGGGAACACATACGCTGCCGCACACTCCCACGCCGGCCAGCCTGTCCCAGCCCTCGTGCAACCACGGCACCCATGTGCAGGACACTGCCCGATTGATCGCGACGAGACGTGGGGCGGTCTCGGCCAGCCTGACGACAGTATTCCTACGTGATTTGCCTGTGCCGTCGCGCGCTGCTCGATCGGGCGTGGCAGCAGTTCGTCCGGATGTAGTTCGAAGGGGGAAATTTTTACCCCCTTCGACTACATCCGCCACGACCTCGCAGAGAAAATTCCGCTGACGCGGGCGGAGTGCAGCCACCGAGCGACCTCCGCGCACGTTGGCCGGCGCCAGCGGGCAGCCGTCGCACGACCAACCTGCTGGCGTCGTCTACCGAATGCTCACCGCCGCCAGGCGGAACCGTCCGGCGGGCCTGCCCATCAGGCGCCGCGCCGCACCGGTGCTACTGCCGACGCGGTTTACGCGCGTGCTGCGTCGCGGCTGACGGCGTCGATCGCATAGTCGGGGACGTGCAACCCGGCCTCGGCGAATGCCCGCAAGGCGGTCACGCATTCCGCGGCGGTGGGGTAGCGGTGTTCCTCGCCGGCGTGCTCGGAGTCCAGCACAACCTGGGAGCCTCGATTGCGGGCTTCGTAGTGCGCCAGCAGCTTCGGGGCGAACTCCGGGTCACCTGCCGACGGCATCGGAGGGACCGGATGGTCGGGATCGGCGACGAAGCGGGAGTCGGCAATGTACACCACCCACTGGCCGCTGACATCGAATAGCACGTACACATCGCTGTCCGGGCCGAAGCGCGCATAACTCACAGGTGTGGTCCTCTCCCCGATGGATTCGATTGCCCCACAGTAGTGACGAAGTTTCCGCCTGTCAGACGCCGCACAGCCCGGGCAGGCTGTGCGGCGCCAACACATGGTGGCGGTGCTACACCTCGTCCCAGCCGGAGTTGAACACTGCCGACACTCGGCCGCCAGCGGCGGCGGCGAGGAGGTCGGCGATTCGACGGGCGTGGCCGGTGCTGCCGGCGGTCACGTCGAATCTGAGCTCAATCGTGTACCGTTCGGCGTCGCCGGGTAGCGCGACCGGCTCACTCGTGCGGGCTGAGCGCTCCGCGGCGTTCAGCAACGTCTCCGACGCGAGCGCGGTACGCCACGCGTGCGGCCACGTCAGTGGCTGCCGTCCGGGTGCGTCCGGGGCGTCGGGAGCGCACAGGCGGTGGCGGGCGAACACCCCTTGCCCGGCCTTGCGGTAGTCGAAGACTGTTGCGCAGCCGGTGCATACGAGTTCGATGTAGAACGGGCCGTTGTGATCACGGACGGCCTCGGGGACGCGTGCGTCATCCCGGTCGAGGGCCTCGTCGAGGGCTTCGCCGCTATCGAGGGCTTCCTCGGCTTCCTCGGCGGTGATGAACCACGACGTGGGTCCGTCGACCCGCTCGACGTCGACCGCGTAATCGTTGATCCACTGCTGCAAGCTCACGCGCACCTGCCACTGCGGGACGGCAACGGCGGGGGAAGGGGTGGTCGCGAGAGTCATCGGTATTCCTTTCCGGGGGAGACACATTCACGATAGGGATGCGCTCTTGGGCGTGCGGCAGCAGCAGTCCCGGTATCGGACGGTCAAACAGGTTGTGCCGCAGCGAGAAGACAGCGTTCGCCATCCTCGTCAGGGTCAGCACACACATCCACCGTGAGGATTCACCATGAGCATCAGCAGCGAACTCTCCCACGCGATCGCCGTGATCGACGCTGCCGACGACAGCCAACTGCAACAGCTCCGGACGGCTGTCGAGCGTCGCGCAACCGCACTCAAGAACGCCGAAATCGATGACCTCGCACCAGGATACAGGGTGCGCCTGGTTGGGAATCTGTCCCCGCGATACCTGATGGGCGTGACCGGGGTTCTGCGAGGAACGCAAGGCAACAAGCAGCGAGTGGAGATCACCGACGCCGACCGCCGCTACGTCGACCAGCGCGTCACCAAGTACCCCCACGACGGCAAGTATCTCCACGTTCCCACGACGGCAAGTATCTCCACGTTCCCACGGCGTGCATCGCGCCCGCGTGACCAGTCGCGCGCGGCTGACCTCCCACATGAGGGGGTGGGCTGCGCAGCGAACTGCCGGGTGCGCTGTCCACACTCCGCCGCCGGCACTCTGAGGGGTCTCCTCCGGTGGGCCGCGGCGGGTGGCTGCACGCCCCCGGCTCCCGGGCCTGTTGAGTGCCGCACGGTCATATCCGCTCAGCCGATAGTGGACTGCAGAGCAGGGACGTAACGACTAGTCGACCGGCAGCCGAGCCGGTCACCCGCAAGGGGTGCACGCCACCCCGGGAAGGGGTCACCATGGCCTCCGCGTCACCGTGCTCCACCTCCGCCGTCGCCCCCGCCTCCACCGGCAACGGGTACTGGGACAAGCTGCTCAGTGAGGCATTACATCTCCGCGAAGTCAACGAGCGGCTGGTCACCGGCCTGATCCGCCGCTTCGACGACCTCGACGCCGCCGCCCGCCGGGAGGTTGTTGCGACGATGGACGCCAACCGCATTCGGGCCGAACGACTCGAACGCCAGGTCGCCTGGTATCGGTACCAGGCAGGCGAACCCGTCGCCGTAGTACCCGACGGCCCCGAATGGCGCGACTAGGCCGGCCGGGCGGACGGCGCCACCGACCACCCTCCTTCATATCGAACGAATGTGCGATACGATGGGGTGGTATGTTCGGGCCGGGCAGGAGAGGGAAGCTCAGGTCCGGCCCGAACCGCCCTCGAGATCGCCGGCGTCTGGTTTCCGGTCAACCCGCCACGCACAGTGTCGGTCGACATGACCGCCCTGTTCGGCTGGGCAGCCAGGGTCGCCGGCCGCGAGGGCGCGCCACTGCGGGTGCGGGCAGCCGGATTCACCTATCAGCCACATCAACTCGGGGTTCAGCGCGCATGGACCCGATTCAGTACGGGGATCTGGGTGGCTGTCGTCGACATCGAAGTGGTCACCGCCAACCGCACCCACCGCGAACCACTCACCGTGTGGGCGCCCGCCACGGCGATCAGCGTCGTCCCCGCCGACCCGCACACCGCCGCAACCGCTCCCGCTGGCATCCCTGGCGCTGATCCCGCCGACCCTGGGGATGCGGGCACAGCACACCGATAGACCTCCGCTGTCCGCCGGCCACCCCGGCGTGTTCGTCGACCGCATCTCGGATACGCCACCCCAGCCCTCACCAGTCGCCGCTCGGTGGGGGCGGGGACCGCACACCAGCGCTCGCGCGTCGAGGGGTGCCGGGTGCGCAAGAGGCGCCGCAAGAGGCGCACTGCCGCAACACTACTGGGCTCGCTCGTACGTTGGTTGCATCCGCTGAACCACCCCCTCAAGGAGCGAACACCATGGGCGCCTGCGCTTTCCGCACATTCTGGACTTCCACCGAATCTCTCGAGCAGGCATACGCCGATGCGGTGGCCCATGCCCGGCAAGAGCATGGCTACGGCAGCTTCAACGGCTCCATCTCCACCACCAGCGGTGTGCAACCGCATCCCACTGTGATCACGCCGGTGTCGCGGGAGGCTGCAGTGGGCGCCACCGACTCGAGGATGGACCACCTGAACAAGTGGGAGAACTGCGAAGCCATCCCGATCGCAGAACCGGCTGCCGTCCAGGAACGGGTGATCACGGTGACCGTCACAGTTGACGGCAAGGGCTACCAAGAATATGACCAGGTTCAGGCGGCGGTACTCGCCGCTGTGCGCCCCCACATGCAGACGAACGAGATGATCGCCGACACCGAAGTGGGGGACTGGACAACCGAGCAGGCGACCACGGTGAACGTCGCCGCCGGCTCCGGAGAACTCCGCTACTACGTCGAACGAACCGAGAACACCGGCTACCGCAACACGTCGACGCTGAACCGTGACGGGTACCCGACGAAAAACGAGGCGCGAACCGCCGCCAAAGCAGCCGCGGCCGCAGAAACTTCCGAAGTCACCTACAAGGTGAAGGCCCGCCGAGAAATCGACGGCGACGACGCCCTGGTGACCTACACCACCACGGTGGTGAAGTCAACCGCCGAGGTCGACGTGGTGCTGCACTCCGTGGCCCCGGGCGCCAAGCGGGTGGGATGGCTGTTCTACGGGTGGGCAGCAATGTAGAACCCCGCTGCCCCCAACCCTCGGGCCGGGCCGCCCCACCGAGACCGGAAAGCGGCGGCCCACCCAGGCATCATCGCCGACCCACCACACCCAGCAGAGAAGGACGCCACCATGACCGCACACACCGCCGACCAGACCGCCGGCACCCAGCAGTACGAGCAGTACGAGCACGTCGCCCACACCTCGAATCCGGGCGAACCGTTCAGTTCCGTCGAGTACGCCGACGAATTCGGAGTCAGCGTCATCGAATTCGACGGCGCCATCGCCTACTACAACCACGCCGACATCGTGAAACTGGCACCTGAACAGATCGGCCTCTGAATCGACCCGATCACCGAAAGCGACTGACACGCAATCCGATCAACACCCCGCGACCCTTCATGCGGTCTCGGGGTGAGGCCGGCACTCAGACCTGTCCGGCCGGCGCCCCTGCCCAGTCAGTCACGCCGCCAGCACGCAGCTCCGCGCACGACATCCCAGCGAACACCGCAATCGCACCCGCACACCGCCAGCACCGCTTGACGAACCCGAACCGGAACTGCCGCAACCGATCCACGGTGGTTGCGAGGCTAAGAGCATCGCAACCACCGCCACAGCGAAAGGCTCCCCGTGTTCGCGCAGATCGCCCGCCACGTCCGTCCCCGCCACCTCACCGCCGACGCCCTCCGCGTCGCCGCCAACCCCGACGGCACCCGATACGTGATCGCCGAGGGCGACCACGCCAACGTCATCCTCACCTCGGACCGGCGGGCGCTACGCGCGCACCTGCGCGCCATGCTCGCGGCCACCGCACCCGACGACCTCGAACGTGAAGTGATCGCCGCCCAGCTGTGGGCGGCATGCCTCGCGGCCATCACCGCAGAACTCGACGACGACGGTGACGACCAGGCCCCCGTCGCCGACATCACCATCATCGACATCGTCTGCGACGGCACCCTCGGCGACCGCTGGTACCCGCACACCGTGAGCGCCCACACCGAAACCGGCTCCTATGTCGGCGGATTCAGCGCCGACGACCACCTCAACGACAGCCAACTCGACGACCTCACCGACCTCGGCGGCCCGTTCCGCGACGGCTGGACGCTCACCCTGCGGCGCCCAACCCCCTGACCGACTAGTCGACGGCAAGTGTCGGTGCAGGGGTGCTACCCCCACATCGTTGTCAGCAACGCGAAACCCCAAATCCACCCCTGTCCGGTAGATACCGGTGCGCCACACCAGTGCGGTGACACGGTCCGTGCGGCGGCGGCGACTGTCGCGCCCCACCGGAGCAGCAGCCCACCGCGCTGAGGGTGTGGGCGCGATGCTGCCGCACTCCGCCAACGCCGCTCGGTACCTTCACTTCATGTCAACAACCACGAACACGCGATTCCCCAAGTACGACGAAGTGGTTTGGGGGATCGACCTTTCCGCCGACTGCAAGTTCCCTACCGTGGCTGGCGAATACTACGGTGTGCAGGTGGCCTCCGAGCCGCTCGTCAGTGGCATCGACGCCCAGATCACCGGCGCGATCGTGTACACCGACGCGGCCACCGCACGCGCCGCCCACGCAAAGCACCCCCCTGCCTCGGTGGGCGGTCAGGGGGTCGTGCAGCAGCTGCGCTACCGACCGGCGTACTACACGAGGTTCGTGCGCGTCTGACCGCATCTGCGAGTCGGCCGCAACGGCGAGTCCTACTGAACGAAGCCGCATTACTCGCTCAATGCCGCATCCGCCGTCGGGTTCCGAATACCGTCACGGTCATGACATCGACCACCGGCCCGGCTTCTGAGAAGAACTCCATCACCGCCCCCGCGACGACGCTGACAAGCGAGACGGGTAGTGCCTCACAGGTCACTCGCGCCCGCATGGCTCAGTTTGCGCCGGTCGCCCTCGATCCTGCGGCATTCGATGATGCGCCAGCCCAACCCATCTCGGCGCGGGTGTTCGCCCGTGCCAGCGAGGTCATTGACGCAATGAGGGCGCTCGACAACGTCGCAACCGCCCTATTCCCGACCGACACAGGAGGGCTGCGTTTCTACTGGCCTGATTCTGACAATCAGATGACCGTCGACGTGGAACTGTCTGGCGCTGTGTACGTTCACGTCACGGACCTACCGGCGGGCACCTACCGCGACGAAACCATCCCCGCCGACAGCGACCTCAGCAATCGGCTTGCGGTGTGGCTGGCCGACGATCAGTGACGGTGAAGGAATCCGCAAGCAGCTGCCTGTCGGACCACACGACGATCCTGTGCCCGGGCGCGCTGTCCACGCTGACCGCGAGTACCAGAGCGCGTCATCGGCTGCCGACACCGACGGCGGGACACGATGGTTGGTGCCGCCACAGTTCCGGGAGTCGACCACCAAAGTGCATGGAGGGTCGTGTACCGCACTGTGTCCCTACTGCGTGATTGGCTGGTCCCGACCGACATCGAGGTGCCCGCCAGACGGACGCGATCGCAATCCGCCTGCTGCACAACGAAAGCGGTCTCTGATCGGACGAAGGCCGCGCCGCCTGCAGTCACGGATACGACCACGACCAACCAACCCGGAGGAACCCAATGTTGGACCTGCACTACACCGACCTGGACGACGGCCGCGCCGCACTCCTCACCGCAGACGGGGTCGAGGTGGCCGCCGCACCGACACGCCGCCAGCTCCGGGAGGCCGTCGAGGACCTCCTCGCCTCGATCCCCACGACCGGCGACGACCTCACCGAGATGGCGCGAGAGGTGTGGGACTACTTCGTCGGAGCGGCCACCACATACCTCAATCAGACTGCCGAAGAACGCGACGACGAAGACACCACCGACAGGATCGTCGCGAACTTCCATGCGCTCGACTTCCGGATCGACGAGTGGGATGACGGCTACTTTCCCACCGAACCACGGATTCTGAGCCAAAGCGGCGACCCCATCGTCGACGCCTGCGACTACATCGAGCACCTCGAGTACGCGACCGTCCCCTGGATCGACCACCTGCGGAGGCTCTCAGGCGATTCCTACGGCCGCTGGTGGAGCTACGAACTCACCAATCCCTACGCCGACCCTGCCGACGACTGACATGCCGTCACCTGCAGCCCCGCCGCGCCATCCGGCCGTCGAACACGCACAGCGACAACCAACATGGAGGCGTCGATGACCAACCCCATCACCTTCCGCCGCCCCACCTGGTGGCCGGACAGCGTCGCCGCCGAACGACTCCTGGCGTGCCCAGGATGCTCGAGCATCGCCAACGTCACCATCGAGATGGACGCCGGCGGCGTCGCGCAGTCACCGGCGCACTGCCGCGCCTGCGGATACCGGGCCACCGCCGACGGGCTCCGCGCGTTCCCCACCACCGTCAGTCACCCCGGCCCGGTCTGGCTGGACGCCGTCGACGAGAACGGAGACGCCTTCACCGTGCGATGGGGAGACCAGCCAGCCAGCACGATCACCGCCGTGCTGACTGCGATGACCGAGTTCTGGCCCGGAATCACCGTCACCACCGAAGGAGCCCCCGACGGCGTCACCGTCGCCACCGACGAGGCGTGGGCCAACGCCGCAGGCCTGAGCGACGCTGTCGCAGAACAACTACAGGCAATCCTCGGGGAACCCGACACCATCGCGTGACGGCACGACCGGCAGCTTCCTACCCGGCGTGAGTGAACACGCCCGGATACCAGTCTGCGCGACCGTCTCACGAGCACGTACCCACGCTCTGTATGTGCGACCGTCGCACGCCCGACGGAACAGCGGCAAATAGTCGCGGTAGATGCTAGGGTTGCCGCCATGCAGTCGACTCGTTGTAACGACCGGGATCTGCGGGACTACCAAACCCGAGCTGTGCAAGCAGCCGCCGAATGCGCACGTGGCCTCACCGTCATGGCCTGCGGCACAGGGAAAACCAGAGTCGCGGCTCATACAGTGCTCGACGCACCCGGGCGGGCGCACGCTGTCGTGTTCGTCCCCACGCTCGCACTGCTCGAGCAGACCTACAATGCGTGGGCCGAGGTCGCACCCACCCACTTCTCCGCGCTCGGCGTGTGCTCACAACCCATCCGGGGCAGCGAAGACATCGCGTCGGCCGACCTCACGATTCCCACCACCACCGACCCCCAAGCAGTCGCCACACACGTCGCCAATGCGAGCGAGAGTGAAACTCCGACAGTCGTGTTCGCGACCTACCAGTCAGCAGCTGTCATCGCACAAGCGCACCGTGAACACGATCTTCCGGCCTGGACAACGATGGTGTGCGACGAAGCCCACCGCATCGCCGGCCCACGCCGGAAGGCCTTCGGCATCGTCCTCGACGACAACAGCATCCCCGCCGCCCGCCGACTCTTCTACACCGCAACTCCCCGCATCCACGACGTCCGCGATAGCACAGAGCTGCAAGACGTTACGACGTCGAAAACCGTCGCCTCAATGGACAACGCCACGCTGTTCGGTGAGAGGGTCTACACGCTTTCCACCCGCGACGCCATCGACCAAGGATGGCTATCGGACTACCGGCTCGCCGTCATCGCCGTCACCAACGACGAAATCCGTGCGACCCTCAGCTACCTCAACACCATCACCGTCGACGAGCACACGATCACCGCCAACGACGCCGCCACCATCATCGCCCTCCACAAAGCCGTCGACGACTACAACCTCCGCAGCGTCCTCGCCTTCCACAACACGATCAGCGCATCCCAACGATTCACAGCGGCAATAGAACCCCTCCACGCCGCCCTCGGCGATACGCGCCCAGTCACCGCAACCCACGTCGACGGCACCGACAACCTCTCCATCCGGCGCGATGCACTCGACACATTGCACACCCCACCCGAAGGCGGCTGGTCGATCGTCTCCAACGCACGCTGCTTCAGCGAGGGCATCGACATCCCCGCCCTCGACGCCGTCGTATTCGCCGAAGCCCGCACCAGCCCCATCGACGTCGCCCAAGCAGTCGGCCGCGCCATCCGCCGTAACCCCCACCGCACCCAACCATCACTAATCATCCTCGCCGTCATCGTCGACACCGATGAAGACCCCGAAAACGCCATCGAAGAAAGCGAATTCGCGAAAACCCGCCGCGTCATCGCAGCCCTCGAAGACCACGACCCCGCACTCGCCTCCGACCTCACCCGACTACGTCGACGCGCCCGAAACTCCAGTGACACAGAGGCGCGCCCCACCATCGAGGTAGACAAAGAACAACTGCACGCCGAAATCCGCCCAATCGACCCCAACAGCACCCTCCTCGATCACTACCTCACCGCCTTCACCACACGACTCCTACCGTTCGCGAACGACGAGCGGTGGGAGGAACGGTTCGTAGAACTGCAGGGGTTCGTCGCCGAGCACGGGCACGCGCGACCACCAAGATCGCCGGCGCTCGGCAATTGGGTCAGCAACCAGAGAGCGAGGTATCGAGCGGGAGACCTGTTTGGGGTGCGGGCGGTGCGGTTGGAGGCCCTCGCCGGCTGGATGTGGAACGTCAAAGACGACCAGTGGGAGGAGCGGTTCGAAGAGCTGGAGGGGTTCGTCGCCGAGCACGGGCACGCGCGACCACCAACATTGTCGGCGCTCGGCAGGTGGGTCGCCGGTCAGAGAGAGAGTTGTCGAGCGGGCAAACTGTCGGAAGTGCGGGTGCGGCGGTTAGAGGCTCTTGCCGGCTGGGCGTGGAACGTCAATGACGACCAGTGGGAGGAGCAGTTCGAAGAGCTGCAGGGGTTCGTCGCCGAGCACGGGCACGCGCGACCACCAAGATCGTCCGCGCTCGGCACCTGGGTCCACAACCAGCGAGCGATTTTCCGAGCGGGGAACCTGTCAGACGTGCGGGCGGTGCGGTTGGAGGCCCTCGCCGGCTGGATGTGGAACGTCACCGATCAGCGGTGGGAGGAGCAGTTCGAAGAGCTGCAGGGGTTTGTCGCCGAGCACGGGCACGCGCGACCACCAAAGAGGTCCGCGCTCAGCACCTGGGTCGCGGAACAGAGAAAGAGTTATCGGGCGGGAAACCTGTCGGAGATGAGGGTGCGGCGTTTAGCAGCTATTGCCGGCTGGATGTGGAACGTCACCGATCAGCGGTGGGAGGAGCAGTTCGAAGAGCTGCAGGGGTTTGTCGCCGAGCACGGGCACGCGCGACCACCAACATTGTCGGCGCTCGGCAGGTGGGTCGTGGAACAGAGAAGAAGACGCCGCGAGGCGCAACTCTCCGAATCGCGGATCAAAAGGTTGGAAAGTGTCCCTGGGTGGGCGTGGGACACAAGTGACGGAGATGGATCGTAGTTGAAAGGATGAATAGGCATGAGTGAGAGCAACGACGTTGAAACGCTGCTGACTGCGAAACAAACGGCAAAATTGACGACGATTTCCGAGAATACGTTGCATGAGTGGGCAAAGCAACGAGAGGACGGTGTGGATGCTCCGGGTCCACCGCACATGCGGCTAGGCCCAGGCAGTCGACGTTGGCTACGATCAGATGTTGTTGCGTGGCTTGAGTCGTGTCGGATTGTGAACCCTAGTGATCGAGACCGTGTTTAGAATTTCGACCGAGCGTCTGCCCCGTCCGATTCCTGCGACCATTGCGAGAACAGAGCAATGACCGAGAACAAAAGGGAGCTATTGCCCCTCTCGTGGATACGAGCGGTCCTGGATGGAACGGACCCGTCGACTGCGGAAGCGCGGATTGCAGAGGAACAGCAGTTGCGCGACAGCGTGCCGTCCTGGGTGTTCGAGTTTGAGGAAGTAGCGGAGGAGGCGAACCACTACCGGGCCAAGAAGTCTGATGTGGAATTGCGGCGGCGACAGCTGCGCGCCTCGGACCCCGGACTGGAGATTTTGGCGAAGCTTGTTGATGAGCGTGATGAACTGGACCAGAAGATTCGGCATCTGACTTGCCTCTTCCGTGAGTGGGGTGAGCCGCCCTTCTCGTTCGCGGATCTCGGTGCGGTCGCGAAAAGGTCGGCGTCTGGGGTGCGTTCAAGCTACACAGAAGACGAACGGGACTATGTGCGCAGTGTGCTGGGTGTTTCGCCTCGCGGTTCGCGGGACCCTCAGCCGCCAAGTCTGGTGTTCCCGAACCCCTACCGCCCGCACCTGTTTCTGGGGGCCGGCGCTGACGGGCACCCTGTCCTGGTTCCGGCCGGCGAATCCCTCCTCGTCGACATTCCACTCGACGATTTGCGCCGACCAGCGGTGGAAGCTCTACTGGCCTATCAACTCGCCGCGCGAATCGTGCCAGGGTTCCCGGCGCCGACAGTCGAGGCGTGCGTGAACGGTTTCCGTGCCTTGGGTGAGCACGTTTCGCCAGACCTGCAGTGGCGCTACGACCCAAATGCTGCCAATTCGCGGGACAGCCCGGCTGCAGATAACCCATTGGCTGGCGGCCAGGCAGATGTTGACCTTCCGCGGCTGCGGCTGGTGGCATCGTTGGAAGGTAACCGAACGCTGTCCGGCGACGCACCGGTGCAGTGGCTCGTCGGTCATGTGGGGCCAGTTGCGGAAGCCAATCCTGGCCGGTTCTATGTTCTGCGCCCACCGTCGCGTGCTTTCCGCTGGCAGTGGACTCTTACTGCGCCGGACGGTGACACGCGCGATGTGCACCTCGCCACGGCGGCCGAGTGCACGATCGAGTACCCGACAGTCCCAGATGACGGCGAGCAAGACGACGGGATACGTGTACTACGTGAAATGGCGGTGGACCTGGTTCGCGCCCGGCTACCCTGAGCGGTCGCGCGACGGTGGGTAAAGAGCTGACGCTTGTGCTGGACGTTGGGTGCCGCAACTCGATTGGGTGCTGAATACGTTGATACCGAGAGTATTTCGTACCTGACGAGGAGTTCCCATGACTGATAAGGCCGCGCTGACCGCTCACATGGAGGCGGCGCTTGCTGCGCAGAACGCTGCCGCTGCGGAGGCCGCGAAAATCATGAGCGCCGAGATGCGCGAACGGGGGTGGTCTGCGGTGGACGTCGAGTGTGAGGGGATGTCGGGGATCAGCCGCGCGCAGTTGTCTGCGACCGGTGAGTGGGTTGACGTGGATGACGAGGTCGCGGAGGAGCTGTGGGATGTTGTCGGCTGCATCGGTAAGCCGAAGTTCAAGTGGGTTGGCGGCGACTTCGATTACGTCTTGTCTCTCGACCGGCTGGATCCGTCGGTGGCGCACTCGTAGCTGACCAACCCGCCAGTGGCCCTTCATCGTTGCCGGTGGAGGGCCACTGTGCTGCGCGCGGACGGTATCCCTGTCCGGAGCCGCGCCGCGAGACTGGGGGAGGGTAGTGGTCCCGTCGGTGGTTGTGCCGCACAGCAGGTGTGGCGGAGAGGACGGTAGGGGGTATGGCACCAGTTGTTGCCGACCCAGAGCCCTTCCCGGCGCGCCGCGACTCGACTCCGACGCGCCGGGAAGCCACCACCTTCCACCCGCCTTGCTGACAGGACGTGCATCTGATGGGATCGACCCGCCCCGCCTCCGACGGCTGCCCCGATCACGCCGACAACTGCTGGTTCGGGCGCACACATTTCTGGTGCATCGGCTACTTCGACCGCGAAAGTGTCTGGCACACAGCGATGATCTGCGCGACCTGCCTGGGAGTGTGTACCGCTGAACTCGACGACGCGGGCCGCATCTGCGAGTGCGGGACCAGCAGCCCACACGTCCGCGGCACCGCACCTGTCGTTCCCCGCCGGTAGCGCACAGCGACGACCTCACCACCGGAAACCCGGTCGGCCGCCGACACTGAGGGCGGCGGCGGCCGTCACGGACCACCGCCCATGCACCCCCACGTAAGGCAAGGGGGTGCATGGGCGGACGGTGTTGTCAGACGGCTTTGTTGGTTCCGGCGTCGGCGAACTGATCCATCAGGCATTCGTCGGCGGTCTTGTCGTCGCGGCGGGAGACAAGCCGAGGCTGCACCATGCGCGGGAACCGTGGATCGGTCACGTACAGGAACGTCACCACCCACACCTCGCCGACAGCGACGTCGCCCTTTCCGATGGTCGACGCGGAACCGACCTCGACCAGCTCACCGTCGGTGTTGTGGACAGCCAGGGTCGCTGATTCCTTCGCCGGATGCAACGCGACCACGACGACGTCGGCGTCTTTGACCAGCTTGTGCTTCACGAGCCGCGGGGTTCGTCGCCCCATTTCGTAGGGGCCGCTGCGGTGGCGGAGGATGATCCCCTCTCGCTGTTCGGCAACGGCAGTGCTCAGCATGATCGCCTTGTTGGGGCCATCGGCGACCGGCGCGACGACGACAGGGTGCGCGTCGGCCGTTGGTGATCCGCCGACGTTTACGCCGAGGGTGGCGGCGATGGCCACCAGCGCGGCGTAACGGTCGGCGAAGGGGGTGGAGTCGGCCACCCAGGTGCGTGCTCCGTCGGCGGCGGCCGCCAGGTCGAACAGCACCAGGGTGCGGCCGACGATCTCACCGTCGAACAGCCAACGCCCTGAACGCAGCGCGGTGAACGGCGCGAGATGTGCGGAGCCGACGTTGCGAACCTTGGTTTGGCCCTGCCGGTTCAGGACACGTAGCTGCCCGCCGTCCACGTCCACGACAGTGCGATCGCCGTCGTATTTGAACTGGGTGACCCACTCAGGTGACCGCATCGCGTCGGCGACGACGTCAGCGGCTTGCACCGACGCGAGCATGGGCCGCATCGGCAGATCAGCCACAGAGACGGCGGTGTGTGCGGGCAGGATGGTGTCGAGAGCGGCTGCCACTTCTACGGTGCGATCCGGCAGCTCGGCAGCGACCGCGGTGGCGACCGCAGCGACCGGCGGCGGGGTGGCGGCGTTGTCGGCGACGCCGGTGCGTAGCGTGTCGACCGCCGAATCCAACGATCCGATGTCACCGAGATCGGTGACGGTCACCATCCCGGAGCGTGACGGTGTGTAGCCCTTCTTGAGTTTCGACCCGAACTTCGCGTCGGCGGCTTTCGTGGCGGCGGCCGCGTCGGTCGCGTCAACCACCTTCGTGAACGTGCCGAGGGTTCCATTGCGGCCGTACTGCGAGAACCATTGGTTTCCAGAGACATACACGCGATAGAACTTGTCGTTGCCCGCGCGGGGGTCCACGTAGGTGGCTTCGCGGACGGTGACGGAAACGGTGGCGGCGGTCATGGGGTGGGGGTCCTTCCGGTCGGGCGGTGCTGACCGGATCAGGTTCTCGTCTCGCACGGACGTGGTGCGGCACAGCGCTACGGCGGCGGGAAAGGTGGCGTGACGTCGACCGGGACGTCGCCTCCGGCGGTGTTGTCCGCGCATCCAATGCGCGAACCGTGACTGCTGCGCACCTCGTCTCGCGACGATCGACAACCACTTGCGTCGACAGAGGCCGGGCTGGCCGGCGGGCCTGTCCGGGTTCTTACCGGCCGCGCCTCAACACGATCCCAAGGTCCGCATCCTGCGAGCCCCGACACGGGCATCGGCGTTGCGGGGGTGCCGCGCGGCCGCGCGCCGACCAGCAACTCTGAACGCACCGAAACACAGCCCACCCCAGGAGAACTCATGCGACGGATCACAGCGACCACCACCGAGGTAGTCCAGCGGACGACGGAGGTGAGAGTGCCCGACGAGTTCGACGCCAGCAACCCCGAGCACCGAGACGTCCTCGACTCGTGGTTGGCCGACATCGAGTGCGGCGAGGACGTCGTATCCCGCACCCTCACGATTGCGCTCTCCGACGGCCGCCGGCGCGTCGACGCAACGTTGGACCTCGACGACCTCATCGACGACGAGCCGGGCACCTGGACGTTCTTCGGGCACTGGGAAAACGACCGCATCGTCGTCGAGTACTCGATCCCCGGAGAGCACGACGATCGCCGCAGCGACCCCCACACGTGGGATCAGGGATTGTGGGCCGCCACCGGCAGCGGCCCCACCGCTGCTGCCGCATTGCAAGCACTGCGCGACGAATACGAGCCCGGCGGCGAGGAAGACTCCTCACCCCCCGATGCCGCCGCAGGCAGCGAAGCCCTCCCCGCCAACGTCACCGGTGATCGACGGCCGACGCTCGACGACTTCGTGCGAGCCTACGAAGCCTACGACGGTCAGGACGTCGGCCAGTTCATCCACCAGTGGGGCTTCTACCTCGACGGCAAGGAACAACCGTGCGCCGCCGCCCCGGATGGAATCCACCAGGTTACTGCCGGGTCCTGCGACCAGTGCGGGCACAAGAACTTCTGAGACCCCCGGCCGGCACCGCGCCGTCGGCGCGGTGCCCTGACCACCGCTTCCGGGTCGCGGCGGGCGAGCGGTCGGTGAACTGTCCGAGGCCGAGATGCCGCGCCGGTTCGCGAGTACGTGCGGGCCTCAAACGTTGAGCTGGTGATGGCGGCATGGCGATGGGCAGGGAGCCGAAGCTGGGAGCCAGCGGGTGCCGCACCCGAACCGTCGTGTCGGACACGCTGAGCGGGTGAAACTTTCTGAGGTGCAACCTGATCCGAACCTGCGTTATGCAGTGTCGTACGGCCTGGGCGCCGATTCGACTGCGGTGTTGCTGCGGTGGTTCCACGAGCCGGAGACGCGGCCGGCGCCGTGGAATCAGATTGTCGTGCTGTCTGCGATGACCGGAGATGAGTGGAAAGCCACCCACGAGCAGGTGGTGACCCACATTTTGCCGGTGTTACGGGCCGCCGGGGTGCGGTACATTCAGGTGGCTCGATCGCAGCGCCACGTACGCAAGGACGGCACCGGGATTGAGGTGCTTTCTGACAGTCGTAGCCCGCACGAGTTACACAGCGCGGGCGCGTATCGACTGTCGATGGAGATGCTGTCAGCTGGCACTCTCCCACAGCTCGGCGGATCCAGATTATGTTCAGTTCATGCTAAGGGCGATATCTTAGATCCGTTGTTGGACAGGCTTTTTGAAGGTCGACCGTACCACCATGTGATGGGTTTTGAAGCCAACGAGCAGGTCCGCGCCGACAAAGACACCACCTTCAACACGCCCACTCGCACCGGGATGTACCCGCTGATCGAGTGGGGATTCACCCGGGCAGATGTCCTCTCCTACATCGAATCCCACGCCCAGGAACGGTGGGTCAAGAGCGCGTGCACGTTCTGTCCCTTTGCACTGTCGTCGAAGTCGTCGCGGGCGGAAACGTTACGCCGATACGCAGCCGACCCCGAGGTAGCCGCTGACGCGCTACTGATGGAAGGCGTTGCGCTGGCACTGAACCCAGCGCAGTCACTGATCGGTCGAAGCCGCCTCGTCGATGTGGTCGACGAGGAAGGGTTGGCCGGGGTGCTGGCCGCCTACGATCGGCTGCTCAGCGTCAGCGAGCACGCCGTGTACCGGGTGCGACGCATCTACCGCGCCGCCGGCGGCGACCCCACCAAGAAGTCACCGCGCGCCGACCGGTCGGTGCAGCGCATCATTGCCGGTGACCGCGCCGAAATGATGGCTGCCGTCGCCACCTACGCTGATCTCGGAGCTGACATCGACACCGACGACGGCGGCCGCATCGTCCGCGCCCACGTTCGCCGGCGAGGCGAGTTGTATCCGACGGTCGAGGAGTTCTTCGTCGCCGCGCCGGCCGTCGTCGGCGACAAGCAGGCCACCCACTTTGACCGGTGGTGGAGCGAGCTCACCGGGAAACCGGTGTCGCTGCAGCTGTTCTGACCCGACATCGAGCCGCCCACGCCCACGCGCCCGACCGGCTGGCTTGATGCAAGCCGGGCAGCGGGGGAGCGCCTGTCCGGTCGATGGCGGGCGACCGTCGTGTCCACCCCACCGCCGGGGCTGCCGGACGCAACAACCCGGGGCGGCAGGGGCTTTGTCGCCTCTGCCGCCCCGAGCCGCCCGCCCCGTCATGTCTGCCCGCGAATCTCGTCGAGGTAGTGGGACGGGTAAGAGACGTCGTCGAAGTCGATGCCCAGCAGATCGCACAGATGCCGGACGTCGTTGAGGAGATCGGCCAGCGCAGTCCACGCCGACTCGCCCTCGTAGATACCGGTGGCCTGGGCGTAGGCGGTGAGGGCCTCGTGGGCGCGGGCCGCGCCGACGAAGCTGCGTGCGCGCAGCGACTCCGCATCGACGGTGTCGGGAATGCGAGGGGGCGCGGACCGAAACAGTTCGGCCGCATCGGCGGTGCTTGCGCCGTCGCGGTCGGCGAGGTCGGCGTCCCACGCCGGTTGCAGCCGGTACGGGTACTCGCCCGGAGGCGGCTCGTACGGTGGTGTGTCCATGGATCGGTCTCCGATCAGATCAGGGGGATGGGTAGGTGACTTCATCGTCGCGGTCGCCAGTTCCGTCGTGCGGCACCACTGTTGACCACGAGTCGAAGATCCGCGGTAGCCGTCGTAGACCGTGGGGTGTGTGGTGGAGCTGGGGGGTGAAGCAGCTGTCCGGATACAGTTCGGCGCCCGCCAGCAAAAGGGGGCGAGCGGTCGTGGGTCGCCTTGTCTGCGGACGCAACTGGCGCTGGTGGTGGCGGAAAAGTGCTGCCGCGCTGCTGAAGTGGCGACTTCTACTGTCTTCGCATGAGGAAACCCCGGCGTGCCCTACAGCTGGTCGTTGCTGCTGGTGCTACTGCTGCCATCGCCACGGGTCTTGCCGTCGCGGCCTGCGCCCCACTGCCAGACGAGCCACCACCGACCTCGCCGACGGTGGTAGTCGACAACGCCACCTCCATCGCCGACATCGCCCGCGCCCAACTCGGCACCCCCATCGTGCGGGGTGCTGCGGGTCCGGACGGCCACGAGACGGCGGGCTGATCCGCTACGGCGGGGGTGCGCGCATTACATCGCGCCCCACTTGACGAGGTTCGCGGTGAGCGCCGACACCGCAGCAACCACGAAGTCGTGATCGACAATCGTGCAGGCAAACCCGAGGGGGACCGGCCACAGCCGGGCGTAGTCCTCACCGACGATCGCCGCGCGGGCACCCGGCCCGTCAGCGACCGGCGCTGCCACACCGGCCCCACGGCGTGCGCTGTCCGGAAGTGGAGTCGCGATTGCGCCGGCGCAGCCAAGCCGAGGGTGCGGTCGCCGGAGAAGCGCGGGAGCTGAACGGGATACGCAGTGCCGCAACTAGTCCGCAGGTGAGAGGAAGGTAAGTGGCATCCGCACAACAACTTCCCGAGAGGATGATGATCATGCCCGCCACGATCGCCTACCGCAGCCACCACGGAGCGTGGGAAACCAACGCCTTCGCCGACCCGCAGGCCGAGTTCGCCAAGGTCGACTACTCCCGTCTGTACAAGCTCTCCGACCCTCAGGTCGTCACCATCGTCAAGGTGCGTGCGATCAGCAGCCCCGGGTTCCCGTTCTGGGATGTCCAGTACGTGCACGGTGAGCTCGCCGACGGCAGCCGGGTGCGCGTCGACCTAGGCATCACTCAGATCCCGAAGGGCAACGTCACCGGTACCCTGGTCGACGCCGCCCGCAACGCCGGACGCTACGCCAAGGGCATCGGCCTTCTCCGGCCCGATGTGGTGAGCTTGTGCCAGTGACCCGACAATGACTACGGCCCAACACTTCCGGAGCGAAGTGTTGGGCCGTAGTCGCATTCAGGGTGGGGTGGGCACTGAGCCCAGGGTTACGGACGTCGCGGACGCCCGTTCTCCAGGTTCTCCCCGCCCCACACGCCGGACTGGCCGTTGTCGCGGCCCCACGCACCGCATTCGAGGCGGATCGGGCAGCTTCCGCACACGGCGCGAGCGTGATCCCACCGCTGGCGCGGGAACGGATGCCAGTCTTCGGGGTTCTCCCCCTCACGCGCGCACCGCGCACGCGACCAGTCGATGTCGGTCGACAGGCCCAGCAATTCGGTCAGTGGAACCGCCAGCGGCCGCCGTCGGAACTCAGTCGATGCAGTCATAGTCCCTCCTTCCGGGACAGGAAACGATTCCCGAGCACCCCGCTGATCAGGGGTGTTCCGGGGGTGGTGGTGATGTGGTCAGGCAGGCGAGGGCTGCGTGAACAGCGTGTAGATGGCCTGCTGGTCAGCAGCCCACGGGTCGCACACACCGGGCGTGTACCGCAGCCGCATCCCAGCCTCCTCGGGAGTGCGGTCGGCTTTGAATCCGTTGCAGCGCTTGCAACATGCCACGAGGTTCCCGAACGTTGTGAGGCCTCCGCGGCTGCGGGGCACGATGTGATCGACGGTGGTGGCGTCGCCGCATCCGCAGTAGGCGCAGCGCCGGCCGTCGCGTTGCAGGATCGACACCGCCGACGCGTAGTCGTCGGCACTCTTGGCCGGCCACGGACGATATGCGAAGCGGCGGACCGCGATCACCTTGTGCACCGGCACCGTGACCGTCGGTGAATGCACCGTCGTCACCAGCGGTGTGCCGATCACGTTGTACGCCACGTCAGTGACCAGCATGGTCGCCGCGCGCTGCCACGTCAGTCGCGCCAGGAGTTGCAGACCGGGGCTGGTCAGGAAGATGGTCACAGCTCTGCCCTCTCATGAGGCTCGAATGGGGTACTGAGGAAATGGGTTGCGATGGCGCCACTTCCGAAGCACGAGCCACGGAGGGGCTACTGTCTTGGAGTGCCGCCGGCGGTTACTGCTCGCCGATCGTGGCGAGTGCTCAGCGTGCTCTGCGACTGGGATCGTGTTGGGGTTCTACGCATCCGGCGGTCACCTCCTTCCATTACTGTTGTGGTGACGGTGATTATGCAACCAGGGTCCGACACGGAGTGCGGCAGTGCCAGATTGCGCGATCAGTCGACTGTCGGTGTGCCGTCGGGAGACAGATGCGGCCACCCCCGCAGGGCCGGCGGTCAGTGCGCCGCGGTCACCGACGACAACGACGATCGTCCAGGGCGCTCGGTGCCCCGCATGATGTCGGAATCGGTGACGCCGTCCGGTGAGCGAACGACGGTTCGGTCAGGCGCTTTTCGCTGCTCGCCGCGCTGCGAGGTCATCGCGCGAGGGTGTCGGTGCGTCGCTGTCCGCGGATTCGCTGGGGAACTCGCCGATCTCACCGACGAGCGAGGACAGCGCCGGACCCACGGCGATACCGAACACTCCTTGGCCACCGCGTAGGAGGTCGAACACCTCCGACTCCGAGGTGCATTCGAAGATGGTGGTGCCGTCGGAGAACAGGGTGGTTGAGGCGAGGTCGCTCGCGCCGCGGTCCCGCACCTGCTCGACCGCTTTCCGGATCTGAGGGAGTGAGATGCCGGCGGCGAGCAAACTCTTGATCAGCCGCAGGACCAGAATGTCGCGAAACGAATACAGGCGCTGCGAGCCGGAGCCCTGAGCGGACCGCACCGACGGCTCGAGCAGTTTGGTGCGCGCCCAGTAGTCCAGTTGGCGGTAGGTGACACCGACGATCTGGGTGACGACCGGTGCGCGGTAGCCGGTGGAGTCCGTGTCCACACGACGCAATGCGAAAGCATCCGGATCGATTTCATCGAGTGCACCCTGCATACGCCCAGGATAAGGGCTGCCGGTGGCAAGCTGGTAGTGGGTTTGTTCCTCGGCGAGTGCGCACCACTGTTGAGCTGTGCCGGAGAAACCTGTCCGATACGGTGACCGCATGTGCCTGTCGATAAGCGAACCGGGTGGTCCGGCCCGCTGCTCCGCTGATCTCGCGGCTCGCGTCGACCGTGACGTTCTGCGTGCCGCGCAACATCAGGACACCGTCGCCGGCCTGCACAGCGAACGCGAACAGGTCGATCGTGACTTGGAGATGATCCGCGACATGGAAGCGGCGATGTCGGGCACCTTGAGTCCCGACCGTGAAGCCGAGCTGTTGGAGAAGGCCAGCCGGTTCGTCGAGGATCGGGCACGCTCGGCCGAACCCGAACCCGAACCCGAACCCGGCCCTGACCCTGACCTGGAGCTCGAGGACGCCGGCGACGTCATCGATGTCGATGCCCCTGGCCGGGCCGATGCGGGGGACCGGACGTGGCAGAACGAGGTCACCGCCTGCCTTGCCGACGTTGACCAGGCGTGGGCTGCGGTACGCGACTCCAACGACGCCTACATCCTCGACCCCGCCAAGACTCGGGAGCAGTGGATGGAGGAGTACGAGCAATGGGCGGTAGGCAAGGACGAAGTGGCGTCGCGCTATGAAGCTGCGGTACGCCGTGTCGGTGAAGTGATCGGCGCCGAAGCGGATCGCCGCGCCGAACAACGCCTCGCCGAAGCCGGTCCAGAACCTGCCCTCGTCACCCGAGCCGACGTGTTCGCCAAACGGAATGAAGTGCTGCAACTGATCGCTGACGCCCGCACCGACCCCAGTCTCGCCGACGCAGCCCGCAACGCCGAACGCGCCTACAACGACCTGGTCGACCAGTACGCGAACGATCACCACCCCTTTCGGATCACCCAGACCGGACGCATCCGGGCCGACACCTACCGCGAGGTCCTCAACGAGGTCCGCCCCCTCGGCGGCGCCACACCGCGAATCGCGGGCCGACCCGCCAAAGAGTCAGTCGCGCAACTACACAAGGTGGCTGATGACATGCCGGCCGAATGGATCGACGACATCAACTCACGTGTCAAACCGTTGACACTGAGCCGCAGGAAAGGCGTCCGAGCCAGCTACAACTCCGCCACCCATCGCATCACCACCTCCGGCTGGGACGCCGAGGCCTACCACGAATTCGCGCACAGAATCGAAGAACAGGTCCCCGCGATCTCCGTGGCAACCGACAGCTTCCTGCGCCGCCGCACCACCCAACCTGACGGCACCCAAGAGCCCGAACGCCACTACGGCTCAGCACGATCCGGTGAAAAGATCCGTCCCGACGGATTCGTCGAAGGCTACGTCGGGAAAAGCTACCCTGGCCCATACACCGAGGTGTTCTCGGTCGGGACAGAAGCACTCTTCACCGGCCGGTTCGGTGGGCTCATCGGCGACGGCAACGTTCAACGCAGCGACCCTGAACACCGAAATCTCATTCTCGGGCTGTTCGCCTCAGCGAAGGTGACCGCATGACCACCGGCCAGCCTGTCCACCTCGCTGCCACCGACTACGACGGCAGCCGCACGATCGAGTGGGCCCGCGCCGACGGCACGAACGTCGAGGACCCCGGCCAGTGGAGCGGCGACACCGAATGGGTGGAGCTCGCCCACCAGATCCTGCAAGCCCGCACACCAGTGTGCGTTCTCCAGCCGTCGGTCACCTATTTCTTTCCGGCACTTGACACCGACCTCACCGTCGAGAACGTCGCCGCGGCCATCATCGGTGCAGTAGAAGGGCGAGCAGACGTCTCCGATGTGCTCGAGTACCTTCCCGCCGAACTCGTCGACGACGAACCGGAGCAGGACAGCGGCAGCCTCATCCACTGACCGCGACAACGGTCAGCGGTGACGTGCGCCGCGGGTCGCTGCCCGCATCGCCGGCACATCGCGGACCGTCCGCAGATGGGTGAGCAACGCAGCGTGGACCGCCTCAAACGCCGCACACGACTCCCCAAGCGTCGAACCGAACTCGGCGGCGTCGCCGACGCCGAGCGTTCCGCACGCCGACAGTGAGCCGTCGCTGCCGCGAAACCACACTTCGTAGCGGCCGCCGTTGTGACTCATCCCGTCGGGCGCATGCCGATCGGGGACACCATTCCACCGCTGGTGGGACACGATCAACCACTTCTCGCCGGTCGCCGCATGCACATACTCGGCGCCTGAGGTGTCGCACGAGTCGACGTTCGTGAAATGGCGGGGTTCGATGTCGTTGGCGCGCATCACCTCACTGGACAGATGGTTGTCAGTCCGATACCAGGGCAGCACCGCGCTCACCGCCGCCCACACCTCAGCGACGACATGACTTCCGCCGGAGGTGGGTGCCTGCGCAGCCGCCCACACATCACGCCACGACCACCCCAGCAGCCGTCGGATACGGTTGCGGCGCAACCCTTGCTCGCGCAACGCCGCATACACCGAGCCGCGGACAACCCGATTGTCGACAGCTGCCTGCGAGAGAGCCGAGGACGTGGAGGTGACAGCGTCACGCAACGCCGACACCTGGGCAGCCAGCTGCGGGTCGACGGAGCAGTGACGGCGAATCATCATGAAATCCCTGCCGGGTAGAAGATGCAGATGGGCTGCCACTCTGGCGAACCGCCTGGGCCTGTCGCCGCGTGACCCGTCCGACCGACGTGAAGGCGGGCTCACTGCCACGCCTGCCGCTGCTGGCGGCGGCTGCCTTTCCCCTCGCCCGGTCGGCGCACACGGCGCCGGCGGGCGGTGGCCGCACACGCCCGCTGATGGGTGAGGTACCGCTGCAGTTCGCCAGGTGCCATCTTCCCGCGGGACAGCAACGTCGCGCCGTCCGGTGTGGTGATCGTAGACATCGCTGCCCTCCTCGATTCGGTGTTGAGAGAGACGATACGAGCGTCCTTTCCGGGCGGGCGGCACACACCGAGGTCGCCGCGAGTTGTCGGCGCCGGCGGCTACCGTCATTGCACGACAACACGATCTGCAGCCGCGAAGGAACGCCAACCACATGTCACACGTAATCGGGGTGCCTCTGGTCTTCATCGACACCGAAACCACTGGGCTGAACACATTCACCGACCACATTTGGGAGATCGGCGGAATCCGCCGAGACAACCACGGGGACAGACAGTTCCACTGGTTTGTTGAGCACGACACCACCAAAGCTGCCAGCCTGCCGCCACGGTACTTCACCGACTACCGGCAACGTTTCGACCCCGCTGCCGCCGCGTCCGCCGCCGAGACCGCGCACCGACTGGTCGGGTTATGCGCCGGCCGGGCCGTGATGGTCGGCGCGAACGTCAGTTTCGACATGCACCTCATCGAACGGCTCCTCCGCGGTCACGGCCACGACCGCATGCCGTGGGACCACCACCTCCTCGACATCGAAGCGTATGCCGTCGGTCACCTCGCGGACCGGCATGTGCAGGCGCCGTGGGCATCTGACGATCTCGCCGAACGCTGCGGTGTCATCATGCGCGACGAACACGGCGACCCCCGCTACCGCAGGCACACCGCACTCGACGACGCCCGATGGGTACGCGACTGGTACGACACGATCCGGACGGCCGTCAACCGGGCCGCCGACCGCAGTGCGCAACCACAGAGCTAAGACGCGATCAGCTTCGACCGCAGCGTGATGAACCAGCGGCGCGTCCGGGCCACCGCATCGTCGGCGGCACGGTCGGACGCAGGAATGCCGTACAAGGTTCCCGCCCAACGGAGCAGCACCGAATCCTCGTTTTCGCCGAGCTCGCCCAGCACTGTCCGATCGTCTAGGAGATAGGCGACAGCCGCTGATTCGCCCGTCGACCACATCCACTGAAACTCGGCCCACCCGTGGGTCTGCACCAAACGGCATCGACCCAACAGGTCCTGTTCCCGTTGCGCGATGTCCGTCACCGGGTCTCCGAGCGCGCCGACACCGGCCGCGCTGCGACGACACGCACCGGAATGCCAGCCCGCTTGGCCCGGTCAATGCAGTCCGACGTGCCCCGCGAGGCGCCTACGACAAACGCCACGCACAGGTCTGCGCCGTCGTCGACCATCTGCTGGTTGCGTCGCGGCCCACCAGCAGGGCAATAGTTGCGGCCGTTACGGGTTTGCGGCCGGTGATAGCAGCGGTCATCGCACGACTCGAAATCCGCTGGGACCGGCACAACGTCCAAACCCATCGCCGTCCAGATCTCCTTGGCGATCAGATCAGCGCCACCTGCAGGGCATTCGCCCTCAATCAGTACCGCCGTCGGATCACAATCCCATTCCTGCCAAACACGTCTCAACTCGGCGGCGATGACCTCACGATCGTCCCACCGTCGGCTACCGGTCACCAACAACCTGCGTCTCACGCCACTCCCAGTGGGCATCTCCGCCCCCCTTTTCTGTTGGTCGAGCTGATTGGTGATGTCAGTCTCGCACCCGCCGCCGACACAACGGGTTCCGGCGGCGCGGCGCTGTCCAAGCCACTGGTGCAGCCCCTCGGCCACGTGTACGTCCACCTCAACAGCCGGATACCTCGAGTGCCGCACCCCACAGGGCTGCCCGGTGACCGTTGAAGCATGACCACCCCAGCCGCAGCGCACACCGACATCCCCGTCCTGCCAATGACTCAGCGCATCAGCAAGTCCCGCGACTGGAAGAGCCTCCCGCACCTGCTGATCGCGCCCTACGCCAGCATCGAACAGCACTTCCAGCGAGTGGTAATCATCGACCGTACCGTCGCCGAACCCACCTGGCTGGTCACAGCCCGCGCACGGCGACGCCGCCGATCCAACACGTACGCTCTGATCCTGCCGAGCCTGACCGCGTTGACGCTGGACCTGGCGACCGCCCACACCCAGGTCGTCACCGACTACATCGGTGTGCGGTTGTGGTCGCTGGCCGAACGGCAGCGCGCCAACAGATTCGGCGCACATGGTTTGCCGCTGATCGCCGAATACATCACCGACCGTGGCCCGATTCTGCTGCCCGGCGCGCACGACCCGACCCCCACCGAACCGGCCACGTAACCGCCGACGGGTATTCCGCGACGACAACCCAGCACGGCGGCCCGCACGCGTGACAGGAGGCCCGATGACCACACCGATCAGCATGACCCGCCGCCACGAACTCGTCGACACCCCAGTCACATTGGACGGCAGCCCAGCCCGGATCACCGGGGCGCGCCTGGACTTCCCGATCATCCACAGCACCACAAGCAGCGTCGAATTCGCTTGGCCCACCGTCGAGCGGATCGTCGACGCCGGCGGGCACTTTCACAGCTGACAAAGGAGCACAGCACGATGACCGACAGCATCTTCACCGCCGACTACGCAACCACCTGTGCCGCCGCGATGACCGACTACGACGCAGGATTCACCGCCGGGCGCCACCAATTCCATGACGATCACACCGCAGCCGTCACCACCGCGGAGACTGCGTTGGCCACCGTCACCGCCCAGCACCAGTCGGCGCAGTTCAGGGCCGCCGCCCAGCGGCAGTACGAGGCGCGCAGCGCCGTGCAACCCACCTACGCACGGCACTTCGCCGACGGCTTTATCAACGGCTACCGCCACGGCGCGAAAACCAGCATTGGTCAGACGGTGGACTGATCCGTCGCAGGCCGCGCACGACGGCAGTGCAGCTACTATCCGAAGACAGCTTGCGGAGGCTGACGACGCGGCCCCGACCGAGATGATCGGTCGGGGCCGCGTCTACTGCCTTTCACTGCCGCCGATTTGACCCCTCGTCCGCGCTCACGACGGCCCGTACCGAAATCCCGTGGTCACGGCGAGCGCGGTCGGCCGGCGCTGTCCGGAGCAGCCGACCGCTGGCAAACCCAACACGAGTACCGCCACCTCTGGCAGCGGATGAGGTGAGGTGCGGGGCGGGTGAGGTCGGTTGGAATCGGCTGCTGCACAGTCAGAAACACCGCCCTTACCGTGATGGACACACGCAACGTCACCAGGAGCACCCCATGACCACCGTCACGCAAACCCGCACGATCAATCGCCGTCGCACCGCAGCCGAGCAAGCCAAAGCGCCCGCCACCCACCGCGAAACCGTCGACGCGCTCGCGCAGCCCGGATATCAGGGCCTCGACCACAAGTGCGTGCGGGCCGTCGCACGCCAGGACGCGTAGGCCCCAGCGATGCCTCATTTCGTTGTTCGGCTCGCTCCCGACACCGACGCGTACGTGCTGTGGTCAACAATCTCCGACCGGCCCGTCACCACCGTCCTCACCCGAGAACAAACCGCGCAGACACTCCACCACCGAGGCGAGGTCGGCGACGGGCTGCGCCTCGATCGCGCGGACATTCACGGGACCTCAGCCACCGGAGACGCAGACGGCACCTACAGCTGGGACGATCCACACATTCTGGTCGCCGACATCGGCGGTGACTGGCGGCTCGTCCCACGCACCCAGCTCCTCGAGTTCTGCCGGGCACTCGACCGCGGGGACACCGAGCAAGCGGTGGCACTGTCGCAGCCCGCCGAATAACCCCATCGACGGCGCGACACCCCACACCGAAACCAGCGCCGCCGGCCACCGCACCACAACATGATCGATTGGGAGAGTGCAACTATGACCAGAGTTATGCGCTACCGCACCAACAAGACCGCCCGTCACATCGCCGAACTGGCCACCATCCACAACCGCGGCGACATCGACGTCACCGCGCATCCCACGACCACACAGTGGGTGCCCGGCCAGCAACTGGAATTCGTTCTGTCACTCCTGATGGACGCCCCGATCGGCTCACTGGTGCTGAACAACCGCCTCCACGACGACTACCGGGGACAGGACGCAACCGACACCCGCCGCGCAATGTTCGGAATGATCGACGGCCGACAACGCCTCGCAACTCTGACAGCGTTCCTCAACAGCGAACTACCCGTGCCCGCCGACTGGTTTGACACCGACGAACTCGCCGCCCCGGCCCTCGCAGACACGGTCACCTTCAACGCGCTGAGCACCTCAGCACGCCGCAAGATCGGCAATCTCACCATCTGCGTGGAAGAAGTCGTCGCGCCAACCGTCGACGCCGAACGAGAACTGTTCTACCGCACACGATCCGCGCACATGCCCCGCCATACCGTGCGCTTCCGAGACGACATCGACGAGGGAGAAGACATCACCTACACCGCCGTCCACCACGGCGGGCGCTGGCACATCGACGGCGTCAACCGGTGGACCTACGACGCCAGCGAACTCGAGATCGGGGACCTGGCCCTTCCGCCACACCCCTGAGACGCGCCACCTCACCGATAGCCGCCAGGCACCCCCGGGGCCGTCACTCGTCGCCACCCCAGGTGTCGTCGCCGTCCCAGAAGCGCGGCGAACGGTATTGCTGGTCCTGCCGGGATACGGCCGCGTCCAGTACCGGGCCGGCCGCACCGAGATCAGCGATCAGCTGGTCGGCGTGGTCCCTGGTGAATCCGCCCGGCGGCGTCGGAACCGACACCCGCGGAAGTGCCCCGAGATCCTGGGACGGCGACACCACTACCAGCCCAGAAGGCCACGTCGTGGTCGTCGCCGACGGTTCCTGCCTGACCGTCGGCGGGTCATCGCGCTGCGCCACCCGGCCACCGGCGCCGTCCAGGGTGTCGTCGCGGGTGTCGCCGAGCCACTGCGTCGCGCCGCGCAACTGCCCAGCAAGATCGGTGAGGTCGTCGCTACTGAACATCGTGGGTCCGGTGACGACGATGCGGTCACTGCCTGCAACGGCACGCACATCAGGGAAGTAGGCGATGTCGTCGACGACCTTGTCGGGACCGACGAGCGTGGCGGTGCCGGCAGCGTCACCAAGATCGCGTCCGGCCTTCGCGGCGTCGGCGCCGTTAAGCACGACAAGCATGGGTTGTCCGTCGCTGTCGGTGATGTGGCGGGTCAACGTCATCGTCGCGCCCCGCTCCTGCAAGCTGCGAATGGACCGCTCGAGGTCCGGGCGTCCGGCAATCAGTGTCGCGGTGTCTGCGGGCGCCGCATGAGCCATCTCCTCCAGCTCGGCGTTCAACGAATCCCGGGTCTGTTCGGCAGCGGCAGCGCGAGTTTCGGCTGCCGCCGCCCGATCGTGAGAGTCCTTCCCGCATTGGTAGGGGCCACCACGCTCATGACTAGCCAGGCACATGGTCACAGTCCTTCGCCCGGCTGCCGAGAGCGGCGGTGAGTTGCGCTGCGACAGACACCCCCACGAGTTTGCGGAGCCGATCAGGATGGCTGTCCGCGCACAACGCGATGGCGTCGTCGAGACAGTCGCAGCGGTCGTCCGGGCCGATGGTGAACTGGCGGCGTGGCCGCGGCGCATTGCTGGGGGAGGTCAGAAACAGCACCACCTTCCGTGATGCGGTGTCAGGGTGGACCCTCACGAACCCGTGAAGGCGGTGCTGCAGCACCAGTTTCGTCACCGCCGGGTTACTCCCACACGGCAATGGCCGCGGAATCCCTTTGGCTCGAACACCCCAATGGCGGCGCTGATTGAACTCCTCGACGGCGGCGCGCTCGGCGGCGATGTGCAGCCGAGTCAGCGCGCGTTGCCGGCTTCGGTCGGTGCACATTTCGATCGCCCGCAGCGATTCGGCGAGACCGTCAGCAGTGGAACGGTATTCGGCGGCCAGGTCATCGGCGCGCGCGCGAGCCGCCGCCGCCCGCGCCGACGCAGCCGCCAGCTGTTGCTGAAGATCGGCGATGGTGACAATGTCCTGTCCGGCCACATCAGCGGGTGGCCGGCCGGTCGGTGAAGCGGGGGTCACCGGCCAGCCCCCACTTCGGCGGCGCGGAGATCAGCGCTGATCATGCGGTACTCGGTGGGGTTGAGGAACTTGGTGATGCCATCACGAACCTTCGCTGCGTTCTCCCACGCGGTGCGGCCCTCGCTGTAGCTTCGCGACCCCGACCACTCTGCTCGGTGGCTGGTGTCGTATCCGTGGCATGCAGCCCACCGCGAGTAGTCGTCGTCGTAGGAATCGGCGACCGAGATCGCGGTGCGCAGTGCATGTGTGACCGTGGGGCCGCCGTGCTCGTCGTCGGTTGCGGTTTCGATCGGCACGACCACGGTGCTGCGCTTGCCGTCCGGGGTTTCCCGCACGAGTTGCATCCGGGAGCAGCGCAGCATCGCCCCGCCTTCTGGTGGGCTGTCCGGAGTTTGCTGCGCGTCGGGGTCCGCGCGCATCGTGTTGGAGTAGGAGCCGGACATGTGGGTGCCGACAGCAACCATGGCGGCGGCATCACTGTGAACATTGCCGGAGTCGACGACACCGAGTTGCGCGCCGCGCACCACGGGGGTGGGTCGCATGTTCCATCGGCGTTCCCTCGCTGCCTGCTGATCGATCATGGATTGTTCGGCGGCGACGATCTGGCGCATGGTGCGACGCCTCTGAAGTTCCAGTTGGGCCCGACCGTCAGGGTCGGTGGTGTCGGCGTGCTGCAAGGCCAGGCGATCGAGGCGCGCGGTGAGCTCCCCGACACCTTCGGGTGTGGCGTTGTAGTCGAGTTGGGCTTGGTCGGCGGCCTCGGAGCGCCGGCGCACGAGTTGATCAGCTTTGCTGATGCGCTCGGCGAGCGCCTTCTCCGCGGATCTGAGCTGGTCGATCCGCTCACGCTGCGAGTCGGTCAACCCCGTGTCCTGCTGGTCGTCGTCGAAGAGTTCGGCGAACGGGTTGCGAGTGACGCCGGCCTCGTCGTAGACGTTGCGGATCTCTGCAACGACCTCACTCATCCGGGTGTCGAGAACGTTGCGTTCGCTGGTGGCCGCGTGGTGGAGGCTGGCAGTCTCGTTGCGCCGCTTGCGTAGGTGACTGGGGCAGTACTTCGGTCCGCCGGGTTCGTTGGGTCCAAGGCACATCAGGGGCACCACCTTGCTGGGTGAGAGGCTTCGACGACTGCGATCATATGAGCCGCATTTCCTGTGCCCGGCCCACCTTTTCCAGTGGCCTCCCGACCCCAGGATTCTGTGTCTTGTGCTGTCCGGCGGTCGCACGGATGCGCAGATGCGTCAGTACCCCCCACGTTCCGGGAAGGGGGTGGCCGGCGGAGAGCCGCAGGCAAGAATTCGGGGTTCTACCGTGAACCGGAGAATCTGTTCACGCAGCCCTCGAGGGAAGGCTGCACGGTCAAGTGAGGTCAGCATGCCGCCGCTGTCGAGTACTGCGCCGCTGCACCCGTCGACCCGTGTCGACGCGATGGTGCAGGCCTGCGCATTCATTGGCCTGGAGTTCGTGGCGCTGGCACCCAAGTCGAGCGCCTGGGCGTGGGACGGCTGCACCTATTGGCGTGTGCACACCACACCGGCGGCCGCAGGGCTGGGAGTGACTGGGACAGCAGTCGACAAGGACGGCGAATGCCTTGGCCAGACAAGGCATCGCGACCAGTTCGCGCTCGCCGGCCACATCACCGTCGCCGAGGCGACAGCGCCGGATCGGGGTGTGGACCTCCGCGGTGGAAGCGTCGCGGAGTGCACGCCCGGCGGGGGACAGGACGAGCAGTTGCCGTTCGACTGCGCCGACAACACCGACGACGCAGAGGACCTCGCGAGCAGCGGAGGAACGCAGAACTCGCTACTCGACCGAGTTCGACTGTGGTACATGACTGTTGTGCGCGACAAGTACTATCCGCACACCATCGTCGCCGCGGACATCACCCGCATCGTGGAGTCGACCGACAATGTGCGAGACGCTGTGGCGGCGTTCGACGAGTACGCCTACCACGTTCCCGGCGACATCGGATCACGAATCCGGGCGGTGCTGGCGTGGGTGCCCTGGGAAGAGTCGCCACCAGTGGTCGCAGTGATCCGCGCAGACGTCCCCGACGACCTGTACGGCGAGATCACCGAAGCCGCTCGGCGGCACCACAGCAACTCGTAGACAGCGCAGTCCCCGCCACCGGTGACAACCGTGGCGGCCTGTCCGCCCAGTCAACAGCCCGCGCCAGCCAAACCGCAGGAGGTGGAGGTCGCTTATCTGGGTAGCCGTCGAGGTCATCGGATACGGTTCTGCCGCACCCGATCTGGCCGCCAAACTACTGTCCTTCTCAGACCAGTTCGCCACCTCCGGAAGGACTTCCCATGGCCGCCACCAACGCCCTGCTCATCCCCACCCAAGGCGTCCCGCGACGTATCACCATCAACCGCGACGCAGACGACAGCGCACTCGCAGCCCTGTACGCGGCGATCAACACCAGGATCGTGGAATGCTTCGTCGCCCGCGACGGCCGCGACAATCGTGGCCCGCACGTCGACGCCTGGATGGACGAGGAGGGCCGAATCAACGGGTCGGAACCGAATCCGGTTGCCAGCGGCGTGATTGCCTACCTGAGGGGAGCGGTGGCCGCGCCGTTCGTGCCGCTGTCGCCGCTCTTTCTCGGGGGAGGGGACATCCATTTCGGCAACGTCGTCCTCGCTGGCTACGACGCCGCCACCGGCGACCTCGCCGACCTCGACGAGGCGATCTACGCCGAGATCCGAGCCGCCGGCATCGACATCGCCGACGTCAAGGCCTCCGTCGTCGAGGCGTTCTAGGCTCTGACGGCCAGGCGACCGACGTCGTCTAGGTGATCACCGCATCGGCGCTGAACCACGAGGTTCAGCGCCGATGCCGCACACCCAAAAGTGCAGGCGAACAATAGAACTACGTCATCCACCCAGCCCCGAGGAGCTGATCATGCCCGCACAGACCACCTGCACGGACCGGCAGATCGCCGACATCGTCGACGACAACGACAACCCGCTCACCGTGGAGTGCGAGTGGTTCGCACGCTGCGGTCAGCCAGCAACACAGGCACTCTCCCACCCGATCCTGGACTGGGTGCCCACCTGCCCACGCTGTATCGAACGAGCCACCCGCCCGTGAGACTCACTCGGCAGCCCGGACCTACCAGAGTCCGGGCTGCCGACCTGTGAGCGGCCACGCGCCAGAAATGGGGGTCCTAGCGTGATGGACATGAACGAAGTCCGCGTGTACGGCCATTTCGTCGCGAAACCGGGAGTGCGAGTCGCCCACAGCTGCCGAGAATTCGACGTCGACCCACAGCAACCTGTCCTCCTCGTGATGGCCACCCGGCACGGCCCGCGAGCGCTGGCCGAAGCGGTCGCCGCCGCAGGGGAGCGGCCGTTGTCCGTCAACGCCCAAGGCCGCATCGACGGCATCCTTGACCTACGCGCGAACAACCTCACCGCATTCGCCCGCGCCCATCCAGAGCAACTACTGGCGACCGCCGCCACCGGCCACCCGGCTGTCCGAAACAGCGACGGGTCACGAACCACCGTGTGGGCCGACCTCAACCACGCCGTACACGCCGCCGCCGACACCGCACCGCAGCGGGCCGTGAGCTGAGGCGAGAACCGCTACCGCGAGCGGCGGCGACCCCCTTCTACCGTGAACAGTGTTGTCGGACAATACAGACCGAAAGGCGGCGACTGATGGCAGCGGCGATCACGCGCGTCCAACGAGCCTATCTGCAACACGCCGCCGCAACCCTCACCCGCCGCGGAGTCACCTCCGCAGCCATCCGCGACGCCGTCGCCCGCCGCCCCACCGACTGGCCAGAACGACTCCTCGACCAACTCATCCGGGACGTCCACACCCATCGCAGCACCGCGGAATCAGCAGGCATCACCTTCGCCCGCATCCCACCCGCCGACCGTGTCGTCGCCACGCCAGCCACTCCCAGCGGAGCACCCACGCGCACCCACCCACCCACGGCGGCCGAACGCACAGGAGACCGGACCGGGGCCGGCAGATCAAACGATCGGGAATGGCCGATGCCCGGCGCGCACACCACCCCGAGCATCGTCGTCCCGAAAGACATCCAGCTCCGCACCAGCGCCGACATCCTCCGCCCCGCCGACGGAGCACCCCCCATCATCTTCGACCGCACCATCGACTCCCTACGCGCAGTCCCGGTCACCGAACTGGCCGCGCAACTACCGTCCGCCACGATCGCACGCCTCGAAGGCGCCGGCGTCAACGACGTGTTCGAGCTCCTGATGCGCATCCCTCGCACCTACATCGACCGGTCCATGCTCACCCCACTGGCGCGTCTCACCCCCGGCACCCAAGCGACGTTCACCGGGGTCGTCGCAGGAGTCACCACCCTCCGGGACAAACGGATCGTCCGCATCCGTATCGCCGACGGCGACGCCCGCATCAACTGCACGTTCTTCAACAGCATGTGGATGGCGGAACGGTTCAAAGACCGCGATCTTGTTGTCGTGCAAGGAATGGTGTCGCAGTTCAACGACACCCCGCAAATGAACACCCCCACCATCGAACGCCTTGAGGACGCATCCTCGATCCTCATCCCCGTCTACCCACAGTCCACGATCAAGAACCTCGCCACCGGCAAGCGTGACAAGGAACTGACGACCGCCATGCTGCGAGCGGCCGCAACCGCAGCCCTGCAACGCATCCCCGAACTCGAAGACCCCATCCCGCAGCCGCTACTCCACCATCGGCAACTGATGGGACGCCTCGACGCCATCCGCGCCGTCCACGTCCCCGACTCCGCCGCACACGCCGCGACCGGCCGGGCGCGCATGGCCTACGACGAACTGTTACGACTTCAGCTGGCACTCGGCGTCATCCGCAACGCTCAAGCAGCAACCCCAGGCATCACCCACCGGCCCACCGGGCACCTCCTGCAGCGGTGGACGAAGTCACTTCCCTACGCGCTCACCGGCGCCCAACAACGCGCCATCACCGAAATCGGCGCAGACCTGACCGCGAACGCACCCATGAACCGCCTACTCCTCGGCGACGTCGGCTCCGGGAAGACGAATGTCCTCATCGCCGCGGCGTTGTCGGCAATCGAAGGCGGCTACCAAGTGTGCTTGCTCGCACCCACCGAAATCCTCGCCCGCCAACACTTCGACGAGATCCGCGAAGCATTCAACGCCCTGGACCTCACCGCCGACCTCCTCGTATCCAAAGCACTACCCCGACCCCGCAAACACGTCCTCGACGGACTCGCCACAGGCACCACACATTTCGTCGTCGGCACCCACTCACTGCTGTCAGAGTCCGTGACTTTCACGAGACTCGGGCTCGCCATGATCGACGAACAACACCGCTTCGGCGTCGACCAACGCGCACTGCTGCTCGCCAAGGGCGCCGACAACACCGCACCCGACATTCTCCAAGCAACCGCCACCCCCATCCCACGCACCTCCGCTATCACCACCTACGGCGACATGGCCGTCACGATCCTCGACGAGAAACCCGCCGGCCGCACCGACGTCATCACCGACTGGATTCCAGAGGCACCCTTCGACGACCCCGACGCCGCGCCGTGGCGGGCGATCCGCGCGCAGGTCGCCGCCGGCCGCCAAGCCTTCGTCGTGTGCTCACGCGTCGACACCGCCAGCACACACTCGGAAACGCAGGACGCCGCAGCAGCAACCGAAGCCGCTGACGAACTCGCCGCCGGCGTGCTGCATGGCCTGACAATTGCTGTGGCGCACGGCAAACAAAAACCAGACGTCCGCAAACACGTCATGGATGCCTTCGCCGCCGGCGACATCGACGTCCTCGTCGCCACCACCGTCATCGAAGTTGGTGTGTCCGTCCCGAACGCCACCGTGATGGTCGTGCTCAACGCCAACAAGTTCGGGCTCGCCCAACTGCACCAGATCCGTGGACGCGTCGGCCGCGGCCAACACCCCGGCCGCTGCTGGCTGGTCACCGACTCCAACAACGACGACGCAGTCGCACGAATGAACGCCATGACAAGCACCAACGACGGCTTCGCGCTCGCCGAACTCGACCTCCAGATCCGCGGTGCCGGCGCCCTCACCGGCACCGAACAGTCCGGCCACGACGCCGGACTACGCGTAGCAGACCTGCTGCGTGACGCAGACATTCACCTCGCCGCCCGCGAAGACGCGCGCCACATACTCGACACCGACCCGCACCTACTGCGCCACCTCACGCTCAAACGCGAAGTCGAACTCGCACTCGGCGACGACGCCCAATACCTCACCCGAGGGTGACGTGCGCCGCGCGGTCGACTGAGTCCGGGTTCGACTTCACGCGAAAACTTCGGGCCTACGCAGTGCCAACACTGCACCCATTCCGGTATCCCTCTACGGCTGTCCGGATTTGTTCGCGGAGGATGTCTCAGTGACCGGCCTGACGGGCGAACTCGGCGATCATCGCTAGGACGGTCCATCGCATGCTGACCAGTCCCTCGCGGGGCTGCCGTTGGACGTCGTCGAGGTCGAAACGGGCTGCGATGTCTCGTGATCTGGCGCTAGTTCGACCCCTGCTGGCGGCCACATTTTGCTCAGCGACGCGCCGAGAGCCCTTGATCGGACCGTTGGTCATGGCCGCTATCGTGCCTGCATCGACCGACAAGGAGGCAATCCCATGATGGGAACTTGGCAGCTAACTTCCGAGCATCTCGTTGAGGCTATCGAGCGCGATCTCGCTCACCTCGTCACAGCGAAAGTGGATCCGGTGGCGGTGACCGATCTAGTAGTGCGGCTCCGCAGTATGGCCGAACGGGCTCAACGGGCACACGACAATGCTGACGCGGCCCAGGCCGTGCTCACGGAGTGGGTGAGGTTGCGGTCCTGCGCGCGACGAGTGGGTCGCAGCGGGTGGGTGACTCGGGCGATGTTCCAGCATCCGCGCCGCCGGTATCTGATCGTAGCCCGCTGACATGTCGACAAACTTACTCTGCACCAACATGATCCGACTTGTGCGCGAGCTGTGACGTCTGATGTCTCCCCTTCGGGGTGTCCTTATTGATGCTGAGCAACGACCGTCTTGAAACAGTCATGCCAGTATTGTGTGGCGCCTATCTGGAATGAATGTTTGTCGCACTTTGCGATTGGGCTGATCTGGACCTCGGACGGCCGTGACCGTTCAGTGACCCGACTCTTCGGCCCACGCGCTGCCCGGGTCTGTGTCGGTAACACATCACCGCGCTCACCCTCACCCACTAGCGGGCAAGCACAGTCAGCGACAGTTATTCACACCTACTCGTGATTACAGATAACTCCGACGGACCACGAGGTTAGGAACGGCGGAATGGCGTCACTTGTAGAGCAGACTGCCGCAACCGAAGTCCCGCTGATGCGACGGTTTACCCACCAACAACGTGGGAGGCCGTGATGCGAGACATCGTGTCGGTTCGAGTACTGCACAACGAGACCAGAGACGACTCCGGCCGGCACCCGGCGTGGGTGCGTGGCTACTGCGAAGGGGACCGACTCCTCGAAGTGTTTGCCACAACCGCGTTCCGCTCCCGAGCGCTGCCGACCACCGAGTCCGTAGCCAGATGGATGTGGGAGATCGCCAACGCCGACGCCGAACTCTCGCCCGACCCGCGTCTGACCCACCGCTACCGAGAGCAGCGAGTCCGGTCGCTCTGCGTGGGTGATGTCGTGCTCGTCGATCGCGACGCGTTCACCTACGAGTCCTTCTCCCTCACCAAGCTCGACGTTCCGCCGGTCATCACAATCGACGCGACGCCACCTTCCGCCGATGCCACCCCGGTGGGTGCGTAGGCCACACCGCCTCGCTACCCGCGAGCAGCACCGTGTGGGACTGGTGCGTTGACACACCGCCGCTTCGATCCGAAAGGACCAACATGATGCGAAACGCCCGCAACCGCAGCATCCGAGGCGGAGAGGGGATCGGCGGGCACCGCTGCGTGTGCTGCCGAAGCCACCGCACGAACAAGTCCTACCGGGCAGCGGAAAAGCGTCAGTGGCGCAAGGACCACACCGTCTGAACCCCGCTGCCGCAGCACGACACGGAGGACGCCGCGAAACCCAGGTGCTGCACTGAAGCTGGCCAGTCACCGGACGCCACACCCCACCAGCTATGAGGGGTGGCACCACACGAAGGTTGGGAACGATGAGCGCTGACTACGTGCGCCGCTACTACAACGTCGACTATCGCCGGGGCGATCGCGTCACCGTCGACGGCCGTCCCGGAACGATCGTGTCGTTCCCCGCCCAGTACCTCGGCGTGCGATTCGACGGCGAGAACCGCACCTCCAGATGCCACCCGACCTGGCGGGTGCATCGGCTGTCTGCCGTCAACTCCACACGATGATCCTGGCGTGTGCTTCCGACCAGTCGGCGAGATCAGCCAAGCGGATGAGCATGTCGTCGAGGTAGCCCACGCGGCGACCGCCGTCGACAACAGCACCGGCCACGGTCACCGGACGGCCCGCATCAGACGGTGTGAGTGCCTGTGCCAATAAGATTCTGCCCCGAAGTTCACTCGGGGTGGCTTGCCCCGACAGGTCAGGAACACCACTCGTCGGCAGCGGTAGGTCGAGGAGATCGAAATCGACGTCGTCGGGTGCGTGGTCGGACAGGTAGCCCAGAACGGTGAGCACTGCCACCGCATGGGTGGTGGACATGCTTACCTGCGGGCGCTCGGTGAAGTCGTCACCTGCCGGCACCACCAACGGGATGCCGGAGAACCGGTCGCCCCACTCTCGCAGCAGCGGGCACCCCGGAAGTGCTGCCGCCCCCTCTCGGAAGCCCGGCAGCGCCGCCCTCGCGGCGATGGCCTGCGCCTCAGACGCATAGGTGGGAGACACACAGTCGTCGCAGCACCACAACTGAAACTCGCGCGGCTCGGCCGTCACAACGTTGGGGGAGAAGGTGATCGACATGCCGGCCTCCTGTCATTGGGGTGCAGATGATGCCCTGACGGTACGGAGAAGTCGAATAGTGATGCGGCACTGCGGAACAGCCCCGGAGTAGGAGCGGTGGGCGCCGGTGACTGGTATGCGGCGCTGTCCCGGCCGCGACCCCACAACCAGCGGTGGCTGTCGGCTTGGCCAACCCGCGCCGGCGCGCCCCCAGGGCGATAGCCTCGTTCCAACATTCCAGCAGCCCTACCGAAGCGGTCGCCGCCTCCGCGACCACCGATTTCGAGTCGGGATCGAAATATGCTGCCGCACAGCAGTTACTGCGCCGCCTACGGTGATCACACATCTCCGTAGCGAAAGGCTCAGCAGCCATGACGAACAACCTCCGCGAGCGCATCCTGGCGATGCCAGACCCGGTTGACCCTGAAACGACCGCCGTGTTCCTGCGGTGGGTCGACTACACAATCCCCGGCGCCGCGTACGCCGACGACGTGCTTGACGACCCGACCTGCGGGCAGGACGCCGTCACGCGGGCGATCAGCGACCTCAGCGACCACGGATACACCGTGGCCCGGCGTCCGGGCACGTTGACAGTTGACTCTCCAATCCCGCTGGACGCACCACGCTCCTTCGACGAACTAGTCGAGCTCATTGATCCGTCACGTGCGCGCCGCGTGGTCGCGAGCCTATTGACCGCCTACTGCTCGAATGTCGATGGCTGGTCGGGCGGAGACGCCGTCGAGCTGGTCGGCAACCTGGTGCCCAGGGCGATCACTGACCCCGCTCGGCTGCCGTCACTCCATGAGGAGTCGCCAGCGGCAGCGGACTATTGGAAAGGGCTCGAATAGCCAGGTCGTCGCACCAATCTGGGGTGACGTCACTGCGCCCTGCGGCGGCCGGAAACCCGCATGCGAAGCTATTCCCATCGAAGCCCGACCATTGGTTTGACGGAGTAACCCGTGCTGATTGATTCGCAAGCGTATTGCTGCGGCGCGCCCACGCACGCCGGTACCGCCGGCGCGCCGGTGGCCGCTGCCTACCGCACGGTCGGGACCGGACGGCGAACGCCGCAACCACTTTCGGGCCGTATCCCCAGACCGGGCCGTACCCGGCGGGTGCCGGCGGAAACGACAGGAGGGCCGCGATGACCGACGACTTCGACGATCTCGACGCACCACCGGATCCCAGTCCGGCGGGAAACGCCACCACGACGGAACCATCCACCGTCCGCATGTCGCGGTGGGAACAGCCCTTTGAGATCCCACACGCCGCAGTCGACTTTCCCCCAGAGCTGCCCGCAGATCGGCCAAGCCGCATCGCGGCACCCGAGCCTGCCGACGAGTTCACCCCGGTGACACCGAGCCCTCAAGATAACGAACCTGAACTGGCGTCGCCTGACCCCCCCACGCTGCCGCGGCGCGCGCGGCGGCGAGCACCCCTGGTCGTGGCTGCCACACTCGTAGTGCTGGTAGCGGCCGTGGCGGCCGCCGGATTGCTGTTGTGGCCGCGGCACTCTCACCAGGAGCCCACCGCCCAACGCCCACCCGCTGCGGCGTCGGTGGCGCCCACCACAGCCGCCGACCCCTGCCCGGAGGAAGTGTCCGGAACCACCACCACCGGCAACGGTCCCGGCGGGCAGACATCCGGACCGGATGTGATCAAGGCTTGGAACTACGCCTACTACGTGACCCGCCAAGCCGCCGCCGCCAAGGCGGTGACCACACCCGGAGCGGTCGCCGAAGTACCGGCGATCCAGAAGTACATCGATGCGGTCCCTGCTGGCAGCACCCACTGCCTGACGATCACCGAAGGTGTCGCCGACAGCTTCCGCGTCAAGATCGCGATCATCCCACCATCCTCCGGGCAACCGCCCGAAGTCATCCCACAGATCGTCCAAACGGTTCAGGCCGGCGGGAAATGGTGGATCGCCTCCATCAAACCGGACACATCATCGGCGTCGTGACCCCAACCTCAACGAATGTTCGTCAGCACAAAAGGAGAGCAGAACAGTGGCAATGAGAACTGTGGCCGCACACCGGCATACACGACCCGGATCGCAGAAGAGGGCAACCCAGGCCACCGCTGTCGCGGTCGCTGCGGCTGCAGCCCTCACGTTCAGTGCAGGACAAGCATGGGCGGTCCCCGAGCAAGGCGGAACCAGCCCCGGCGATAGTGGCCCCGAACAAGGCGGCGCCTCCTCCGGAGACAGCCCCGAGCAAGGCGGTACCGCACCCGCACCTGCGCCGGCACCAGAAACGCAGGCACCCACCTACACCCCTGGCCCCGGCGTCGTCCCCAACCCGCCGCAGGAAGCGCCCTACCAGCCGTTCCAGCCGCAAAACCAGTACCCGAACAACTACAGCCCGGTCCCGCAAGGAACCATCACCGCACCGAAACCCACGCCTCCTGTCCGTCCGATCGCCCCGCCTCCCGACAAGCTCCGCGTCGGCAACTACGTGGGCCCCATCCCGAAGTGGATGACCATCCAGCAAGCGAACTCGATCAACGCGTGGTCGGCGTACGGAGAAGCTGAGATCGCACGCCGACTCATTTCGATCGGTGTGCCCCCCGACCAGGCGACCCGGCAGGCGGCCGCCACCATCATCGGTGTGATGGGCGGCGGAACAATCGGTGCTGCGGCACTGGGCATTCCGTCCGCCATCGTCGGCGGCACCATCGGTGGTGTCGTCGGCGCCATCGGCGGCGGCATCGGCGGCTACATCCTCGGTGGCATGTTCACCCCGCCGTTCACCCCGGGCGCACCCACCCCCGGGGCACTCGGTGGCCTGGCGATCGGTGTCGCCGCCGGCGCTGCCGGCGGTGCGCTGGCCGGCGCAACCCTGCTGGGTGTGCCGATGGCGGCCCTCGGATTCGCGTTGGGTGGCACCATCGGCGGCGGTTTGGCCTACCTGCTGGGAACCGGCGACCCCGGTAAGAACCCCCGCCAGCCGTGGCTTCCGCCAGAGCAGTCGCCGAGTACCCCCGCACCGCAGGCCCCCGGGCAGTCGACAACCCCGACGACCGGCGACAACCAGTTCGAGGTGCATCTGCCGGCACAGCAGGCGCAGAAAGCGGGTCTGCCAGCAGTCGACTACACGGTGACCGGACGTGGAGATGTGAACGTGTCGGCCAACATTGGCGGCCGCACCGTGTCCGCGTCGTGGACCGCCGAGCAAGCCGACGCACCGTACCAGGCGCTCGGCGCCGCAGCCCAGCCGGTCAAGCAGGAAGTGCAGCAGCTGACCGCGCGGGCAACCGACGCCCTGCAGAAGGCCGTCCCGGGACTCCAGGTGGCCTGGGCGGCGCCGCGGCCGGCCCCGACACCCGCCCCCGCTCGATAATCCACCCTGGCGATGCCTGCACCCCACTACCGGCCGCGGTGGTGGGGTGCAGTGCGTTGATCACCGACCAACTACTCCAGGGAGAGTGACATGGATCAGCAGCAGCGCCCCGAATGGCATCGCCACGCTCTGTGCCGATCCCAGCCGGCAGAACTGTGGTTTCCCGAGCGCGGAAACTCGGCCAAGACAGTGCGACGGGCCAAGCAGATCTGCCGAGTCTGCCCTGTCCGGGCATCCTGCCTCCGGTACGCGCTCACCAAGAAGGAGGAGTTCGGCGTGTGGGGTGGCATGACCACGTCCGAACGCCGGGCGCTGGCCCGCGCCAACACCACCGGCGGTCGGCGGGCCGCAGGATGACGCCACGTCGTCACGGTAGGTCTGATCTGGCGTGCGCCGGCAAAGTGGGGTCTGGCAGACGGTGCCGGCTGGTGGGGGATGGGCAGTTCCGCAGTGTCGGAACGTGTTCGAGCACAGTGAAGGCATGAACAGAAACGAGGTCATCGCCCGAGAGTTCCGACAGGTTTCGGGGGCGGAACTCGCTGCGGCGCTGCCGCAACTGAGACCGTTCACACACGAGGTACGCGACGACGTGGCCAAGGCTTTCCTGTCGTGGCTGTCGGGGTCATCGCACGTCTACGCCACATGGCAGGAGGCGTTCAACTCGTGGACCGGTGCGACCGAACATCATTCGGGCGTCGTCCGGGTCACCCCGTCACGGTGCGCAACCTGCCACGGACGGAGAGTTGATATGCGACGTGGCACCATCTGTGCGACCTGCCTGGGCGGCGCACGCCGGCCAGGTGAGGTGCGCACCGCCGCAATCCACTTCGCAGCATCCGCCGCCAACAATCACCGGGGCGCTACCTCGAGACAGTTGCCCGCCGCGGGGAACCGGATCCGGATGGTCGGTGTCATGGCCGACGACCCGGACCCGCTGCCGGTCGGCGCGACCGGCACCGTCACCCATGTGGTCGTCACAGGCCTGAGCGGCCCAGGCAGTGTGCAAATCTGGGTCGACTGGGATGATTCGCAGCGGACGCTGATGGTCCTCGGTGGCGACCCCTACGAAGTCATCGACCATCCTGAGCCCGCCGAACCCGCAGCCACATGACCACGCTGGTGGGCGGGCGCGGTCACGGAAGAGGGAAGAACGTAACCGGCATGAACATTCAGACCGCACCCGTGAACTCGCTGTGGGTCAACAAGAGAACCGGACAGGTAATCAGGGTGCTCACCGCCGCTGGCGGAGCGCACCGATACCTCACGGTGCAAGGAACACGGCGCTACCGCGTGTCGCTTTCCGGCTTACACGCCGAGTACGCGCCAGTGGACGACGAATGGATCGCGCACGCACCCGAAGGCACCGTTGCACCGGACCTCGAGGGACGTCTGTGGACGCGTGACGGGTGCGGGCAATGGTACTGCGACAGCGAGGAATACGGCCGGTTCTCGTCCGACCTCCGGCTGTGGTCGACCGACTTCTGATTACCGTGGCGGTTCCTGTCGGCCGACAGCTCTCGGCGCCGCTGTCCGGCCAGCCAAGGGCACACGGACACCCGCGCCGGGTCGTCCGATGCGGACCTCGCATAACGTGCCGGGTCGCATATCCGCCCTCAGCCTGCTTGCGCAGCGTCCGGCCCCTCCGACCCGAGTCGGAGGGGCCGTAGCTGCTAGGCCGCCGACCCGAGCGATAGCGGGGCAGGCCGCACATTGAACACCGTTTCGATCGCGGACAGAACCTCGTCCGTGCGGTACTCCTCGGGGCAGGCAGCGGCGAGAGTGCCCACGACAATCTCGTCACCCAACCCGGCGTCAGCCATGGCCTGGCATTCCAGCAGCGTGGCCACCGGAATCACCCAGGTCGGTAGTTCGTCGTTGGCGATCGCGCTGGCCCGCATGGTCGCGAGGTTGCGCGCCACCTTGAGCAGGGTCGACCCCACTCCACGGCGAGCGGCGGCGTCGTAGTCGTTGGTGACTTCCACTTTCACCGCGAGCCGCCGCAGAATCGCCTCATCGAGTGGGGCCGTGCCCACGCCATGCTCATTCCATGTGGCAACAACCATGAAACCGTCTGCCGCTGTCAACGTTTGGCCCGGAAGGTCATCGAGAACGACGGTGCGTGAGGCGTCGGTCGCGCCGAGCAGAACAGCCACCGTCTCCGACGGCGCGCGGTTGATTTCGTCAGCGACGAACACTTTCCCCTCCCGCATCGCAATGTAGAGAGGCCCCGGACGGAACACGAAACCCGACGCAGACTGGTCACCGGGCGCGGCGGGCACGAACTTACCGAGCAGATCGGCGACCTTCGAGTCGCCGTGCATCTTCGAGTAGACGACGTTGTCGGCGCCGAACGCTGCGACCGGCAGGGTGCTCTTACCCGTCCCAGTGCTGCCGTACAGCCCAATATGGGACCGCAATGTCGTGCGGGCACAACGTAATAAGTCGACGTCGGTGACCCCGCCCACCATGCGAGGAAAGTACTGGGAGCCGTCAGGCATGTCGATCGGCGCCACCGCGGACGACGGTGCGAGCGTCGGCCGCGACGCCGGCACTGATGGGGTGGCGGTGGGAGCGGCACCCACGGCGCCGTAGAGCGCGGCGTGGGCCACATCGGAGATCGACCCGGTAGCGGCGACGCGATAGATGTGATCGCGAAGAAACTCGGCGATCGCTTTGGAGTTGCGGGGGTCGGCCAGCGCACTTTCATCGACCTCGACAACCGCCGGGCCGCCGAGAACGTCTCTGTAGTTGCGCTTTTCGTCACGCCGACCCGCGAATCGTTTCGCCACTTGCGCAGGATCATGGGACACCGGGCCGTACATCTTCTTGTTCGGGTCGTGCTCGTCCATGACAACCAGAGTTGCCGCCGTCAGCTGTGACTGAGTGCCGTGAGCGGTGAACAACATCGCCTCACCGGTGGCGGGATCCACCCATGCTGCCGCCCCATAGACCTTCTTTCTCGGGCTGGTCCGGTCTTGGACAAGCCAGGCGGCGACTTCGACGATGCTCATGGAATCTCCCTCGGTAGGTGACTTCGATACCGCTACTGTGCCAACCGATCCCGCCACCCTGCGGCAGCCCGACGAACCTACAGGTAGATCGTCGTCGTCGGCGGCCGCCGCTACTTCGCCGCACCCAGAACCAGGCGCCCGGAACCCTCCGTGTCAGACCCGTTGGTCTGCCTGACTCGCCCCAGGAGATGTGACCGCAGTGGACGCGGAAAGCGCTGAGCCACTGCGTCTGCCGCACGCCTGCCGCCGCATCCCAACAATGAGAACCGACCACAACGAGAGGACCATCATGACGGACACAGCGACCATCCACGATCCCTGGCTGGCGGCTTCATCGTCACTGACCCGGGTAGTCGACGAACTCGCGACCCGTACCGACTTGATCGTGCGCATGGTCGATGGTCACCGCGCACCAGGCTCCTTCCGCCACGATCACGCAGTCATCAGTATCGACGCGTCGAAAGTGCTGCCGCCCAACACAGACCCGACGGCGCTGGACTTCGGGGACGTCCGCAGCCTCGCTCTGTTCCCAGTCGTGGCCGGGGTGCTGGCCCACGAAATCTCCCACGCCGACCACACTGTGGCCGACCACACCACCGGCCCCGCAGCGTCGTGGTCGCGGATCCTCGAAGAGCCGCGCATCGAAACCGTCATGGCGGCAACCAATCCCCGCACCCGCGTATGGATGCAGGCGTCGGTCGCGCATCTACTCATGGATGCTGACCCGGGCAACGCCAGTGAGGCGGCGCGGGTTCTGGTGCTGCTCGGTGGCCGCCTACTCGGCGGCGTTCTCGACCCGTCCGACGACCTTGACCTCGACACTGTGTGCGGTGCGTGGTTGGGCGCTGAACAGATCGCCGTGATCACCGACGCCACCAACGTTGCGATCGGCCTGGCCGACGGCGATATCGCTGGCCTGCTCAAGCAGGGGCAACGCATCGCTGACGTCCTCGACAACGCGTCGGCACCCGACCTCGGAGACGGGCTCGCACACGCAGGCCAGGACGCCGCGTCGGAGGGCTCTGCGGCTGCCGGTGATCCCTCGGGCGGCGGTGACCCCTCGGGCGGCGGTGACCCCTCGGACGGCGGTGACCAGTCCCTCGCCAGCACCGACGGCAGCGAGAGCAACGCTTCAGAGGGGACCGGAGCGGACGCCGGCCAGACAGCCGACAACCAACCCTCCCCCAAGGGCGGGGCAGGGGGACACACCACCGGCCGCGACGCAGGACACCCCCAAGAGAGTGGTGGGCACCCCAACGGCGACACCCCCACCACCAACCTCGCGGACGCCCTCGCGAAGGTATCCGCCGACGCAGCCACCGAAATGCGCGCAGCCGCAGGGCTGCTCGCACCCACCAGGCGAACAGTCGCCCGCCGCAACGCCGCCCGCGCCCGCGCATCGCAGATCGCCGCAGCCGCCCGCCGCGCACGCCAAACCCGCCACCCCGTGCGAGACCGCAAACCCACCGCCCGCGAACTGGCGCAAGCCGCCCACCTCATCCGCCGAATGCGTCGGGCCGCCGACCGAGGAATCGACACCCTCACCGAGCAGACCGCCACCCCACCCGGCCGCATGGACGCCGGACAACTGATGCAACAGCAAGCGCAACGCGCGCAGGGAGTGCGGCCCACAGCCACCCCATGGGCAGTGACCACCCGTCGCCGCCGACCCCAGCCGAAACTCGTCGTCGGCATCGCCGCCGACATTTCCCCCAGCATGGACGACCAAGTCGACCAAGTCGGTGCCGCCACCTGGCTGCTCAACCGGGCTGCCAGCGACCGGCGCGGCAACAGCGTCACCGTCACCTGGCACTCAACAGTGGCGGTACTCCCGACCAAACGGGGTGGAACGATCCCCGTTGCGAGCACCGGGGGCCGCTCCGAGGGACTCCCGCAGGCCCTTCTCGCACTCGACGGGCTGCTCACGCTCACCGCATCCCGCGACGCCCGACTGGTCGCGATCATCACCGACGCGCAACTGCCCAACCCAGAGGCGGTCAACGCCGAGGTAGCGCGACTCGTCGCCGCTGGCGTGAAGGTGCTGTGGCTGGTCGCTGCTGACACCACAGAATGGCACTACATGGCTCCACCACCGGGCGTCACCGCCGCCCGCATCACCGACCCCGATCGGCTTGCCGAAGTCATCGCAGACGCGGCGGTGACCGCGCTGGCCACCAGCTAAGCCGCCAACCAGATACGTCAGCCGCACTCAGCGGCGCCCTCCCACCCAGGTGCACCATGGCCGCGAACACGCAGGTCATGGTGCACCAGCTGAGGGTGAGTTCCTGTCCGGCACCCCCTCCGTCATTCCCGCCGTCCCCTTCACCCGGTAGCGACGACACCCGGGCACCGGAAATGCGGTCGCGATACTGCTCGTATCGAAGCCGCCATAACCGCAGGAGGTCTATCCAGTGACGGTCTCATGCATGGACACGTCGACCACGTCACGGGTCGACGACCTAGTCGAACCCACGTGGCGGTGGCATGCCGAAGCCGGCTGCCGTCACAGCGACCTGGACTTCCAACCAGACATTCCTGCCGGTCAAACCCCCGAACAAGCCACCATCCGGCAACGCCGAATATGTCATCGACACTGTCCGGTCGAGGCGTACTGCGCGGTCGACGCCCTGAAAACGATCAACCAGTCAGGCCACGTCGAAGGCGTGTGGGGTGGAGTCGCCTGCACCGCCAGCAACACCAGCACCGCCCAGCAGCGCCTCGTCCAAGCCGCGGGACTACCCCCCGGACATCCACTCGCTCAACAACTCACTGACAAACAACGCCGAACGCTGAAAGTCCTTGAGCTGCACCGCCGGCACTGGTCGGCAGAGCGGATCGCCGACTACGTGGGTGTCAGCTCGCACACCGTGCGGCGAGACCTCAAAACGCTGAACCACTCTCACCTCGGCGTCGGAGACCGCTGCGAGGCGTGCACCCCCACCACCGAACTTTGAGTGCCGCACGTCACAGGCGGCCCGGCTGAGACTTCAGTCATCAAGCCGCCAGCTCCTCCACCAAGGAATAGCCATGAGTATCAGCAATTTTCGGCACCTGACCGCACACGAATCCGAAGTGCTCGCGCTCACCGCCGATCCCGCACTACGCGACATGGTGACTGCGCTACCCCAAACCAGCGACCGCCGCATCACGTCGCCGGCAGCGCGCGCAGCGATCGCCGAGGTCGCCGCCCGACGCGGGATCGCCGCCACCACCACTGACGTCCTCGTCGACGCCTACATGGCCATCCGCGCCGACATGGGGCTGCCGATCCGGCTCGACTTCGGTGACGCGGACCCCCGCGACTGATCTGCCGCCGTCATTGCCCGCGGGGCCGACATCCCACTCCACCGGCAGCGGGCCCAACTGGTTCATCCCAGATGCCCGCCAGCTCCCCTAAACTCTGTCTATCGGAGCCGGACCATGTGAGGGAGCGCCATGTGTGGAAGTGAACCCTGCGTCGCCTGCCGCGGCCCACGCCGCCGCGACCGCCGCCGCGCCAGCTACCTGGCCGCGAAACTCGACGCCCAACCGCAAGCCGCGATCGCAGTACTCGATCGACCCACCACCAACAGCATGGCCACCGCGATCGACGACTGCCGACAGCACTACGCCCGACTGGCCGGGAGCTCGACTGCCGCAGCACGAGAAGGCTTCCTCACGGCTGTCCGGCAGGTCGGGCAACTGATCATGACCACGACGGATCCGTTGATCGCTCAACGCATTGAGGACACCGGATGTGCACGGCCCACCATTGCCGCTGCCGATCTCGACTCCGCTCGAGACGCGCTGCGTCGAGTGCAAAACGAGTGGGTCGCCGTCCACACCTCGGTACGCCGCCAACACTCGGTTCCCACCCAGGACACCGTCAGCGACGACTTGCTGTTCGGCGACGACGTCTCGGCGCCGGTCCGCCGCTACCGTCGTGCCGTGCACCGCGAATTCGTTGAACGCCGCGCAGAGTTCCTCACGCTGTCCTCACTGGCCAACGGATGTGACGACGGCTGGCACACGCGTGCGAAGATCCGTCGTGACACCTACCTCGAAGTGCTCGGAGCGATCCGCCCGATCGGCGTCCGGCACCCGGTCGCCGCCGACGATGCTGCCACCAGATTCCCCACCGCCTGGATCGACGCGGCGATGACCGCCAGCCCGACGACACCCACACCGAACAGTGGGGGCCTCGACGCCCATCACGTCCTCGCGCACCGTGTCGAGGACGCAGTGCCAGCCGTGGCGGCCGTCAGCGCCATCTACGGCCGCTACCGTGCCGGCGGCCACTATCTGGCGGTGCAAGCACTCACCGGGACCGGCATTGATGGCCGCGGCGAAACGATCGCCGTCGGTGCCGAGGCACTATTCACCGGCCGCTTCGGCGGTCTCGTCGGCGACGGCTACCGGACCCGAGACGACGACCACCGAGCGATCGTCCTCGGCACCTGGGCAGCGATGTGACCGCAGTGACCGCGAACACCAGATCCACTCGCTCGCACCGGCGGCCCATCACCTTCGGGTTGGTGGGCCGCGACGGCACCGTCATCACCTGGAGCCGGGAAGACCCCGACAACGTGTGCGGGCAGGGCAGCTTCTCCGGTGACCGCGTACTCATTGATCAAGTCACCGCCATCCTGCTTGAACGCACGCCCGTCGTGCTGCCTACGGAAGTGGTGTGGACGTTCCTGCCCGCCCCGCAACTCCGACCCGCCGACGTGGCAGCAGCGATGATCGCCGCCATCCAGGTCGACAGCGACATCGAAGAGCTACTCCGGAAGTTCCCTGAACTCCAACACCGGTGACCCGGGGTCCACTCGGATCCGCAGCCGGGCGCGGTCAGCTCAGCTCAGCTGGGCTGGCTGCGGTTCGATCGTCTGACCGAACACGCTCGTCAGCGCGTCAGCGATGTGCGGTCGCCACGCCGGATCGGGGCACGCCGAGATGAACACTGCTGCTGCGGCTTCCACACCGAACATCTTCAGCATGGTGTCGGCCGCCTTCAGATCTGACATCTGCGGATACCAGGGCGGCGGACATGAATGATCGGCGCCGTAGCCGACGGCGTGCGTCCGAATGTTGCGGGCAGCACGCACGAGACCGCGGTCGTAGCCGCGCTGATCGGCCAGCGCGTAGTTCGTGTCGACGACGATGTGCACGGGGAACCGCCGCTTAAGAGCGTCTGCGAGCGGCCGAATTCCGTGATCGGCGTCGTTGTAGGTCACGATCACCATGAACCCGTCAGCGGCGACGGTCGGCGGAAGGTCCGGGCGGTCGTCGACGACGATCTCCGCGCGGTCGTCGGTGGCCGACAACAACGCGGACTGGACTTCTTCGGGGGCGCGGTTCACTTCGTCGACGAGGAGGACTTTGCCGGTGTCGGCCGCCACCTTCAGCGGGCCGTCATGCCACTGCCACACACCGCCCGGCCCGGGCAGATACTGGCCGAACAGGGCGGAGACAGTCAGATTCGCGTGGCCTTGGACGGTGATCAGGTCGTCGCCGAATGCTGCGATCGGCAGGGATGTCTTCCCGGCGCCGGGCCGCCCGGAGAGACGCACATGCTGAGTTCCGCGAAGAGCCTTCATGACGTCTATGGCGTTGCGGCCGAACACCTCCGGCGGCCAGTACAGCTCTCCGGAAGGCAAACGCACCGGCGGGTAGGTGCCGGCGTCAAGGTCGGAGATCGGCAGGGGGTCACCGATCGGGGAGGAGAACGGCCCGTCGAGGTCCCGGTTCACGGTTTGCGCCGGCCGGGCATGCAACGAGCGCAGCCGAGAGCACGCGGCCTGCAACGACATCACCTCGCCATGCTGGGCGTCCATCTCGGAAAAGAGGTGCTCGCTGTCGAAGACGAAGCCCTCTGCATCCACATAGACTGTCGCATCGAAAATCTGAGCTTTCGCCGCAGAAGGATCCACGACATCGGCGCCGAAGGACAACGGGGAGAGCGTCTCGACGAAGCCGGCCATGGCGGCCGGCAACGAAGTGAACGTCCTACGCAGGATCGCGGGATCGGTACTGGCTGCGCCGAAACCGTAGTCATCAGCTGCCGGGTTCCGGGCCGCCACAACCCACTCCTGGCCCCCCACGCGGCGGTAGAGGGCGCGGGGGACACCATCACGCATCGCGCCGGCGAACCACACCGAACGGGTGCTCATCGTCGTTGTCACAGTCATCTCCTATGGTGTGGAAACCGCCGCCCCGGTGAGGCTTCGGTGTGCTGGACACAGCGTGACATCACCGCCGCACCGTGCGCGGCAGCCTGCAGCCACCTGAGGGCCGTGTGACGCACTCCAGACGACGAACCCGGCATCATCTCCACTATGACCCCCGCTACCGACAACCCCGTTGACCATGCGGCGCTCGCCGCAGCCATGACGTGGTTCGTCGGCGACACCATCACCCGCGAGGACCTCATCGTCGCCGCCATCAACGACGACCGCGCCCCACGGGGCGAGTTCTTGTTCACGCAGGCCCGCATCACACTCAACGCCGCCCGCATCGACATGGGCGGCTACACCCGCGGAGACGACCTGACCGCCTGGGCTGGCACCCACCCCATCGCGATGGGGGTACTCATGCACGAAGCCGGGCACGCCGAACACACGCCACGCAGCAGGATCTGCGATCCGCGTGTACGCATCTGGGTGGACCTTCTCGAGGAACCACGCATCGAGGCCGCGGTGCGCGATCGCCATCCGCACGCCCGCACCTGGCTGGCGGCGTCGGCAGCCACTGCATTGACCGTGCGTGAAGCCTTCTCGATCGCCGACGCCGCTCAAACATTCGTCCTCACCTACGGCCGGCACGCCGCCGGGATCTTCGATCAAGACCAGATCGCGGACGTGCTGAGCGCACCACGACGCACGTTGCCGCAGTGGGCCGTCAACGAGCTGGAACACGTGATCACCTCCGCCGTGTGGCTGGCTGACGACGACACTGCCGGGATCTCCGCTGCCGCGACCACGATCGCTGACATCGTCGAGGAAGCCGCCGCCGGCGAGCGACCCCCACATCCCAACCCCACACCCGACACTGGGCCCGGCGACACACAAAGCCCAACCCAAACCACCGCCGAACCGCCCCGAGTTGACGACGCCGACGACACGACCGTCCCAGACGCGGGCGACCCGCCAAACACCAAGGACAGCGGCCGATCGCGGATCATCAGCCAGCACAACTCGTTTCGTCGTCCACCCCATCCCCAGGAAGTGCAGGAAGCTCACCAGATCGGATCGACGCTGGCGGGCCACGCCGCCAGCACCTGCATCCCCATCGCCAAGCCCTCGCCACGCCCGCCCGGCCGGATTCGTATGCGCGAGCTCATCCGAGCAGCCGCGCAACAGGAACTCGGTCTACCTGCGACAGCATTACCGTGGACTCGTCGTGAACACCGCATCACCCCGACGCAGCCGTTCGAGGTCGGGATCATCGTCGACCGATCGGACTCGATGCACCTGTACTTCGATGCGGTGGCCGGGCTGGCGTGGATGCTGGAGCGGTCGATGACCTCAGCTCAGGCGGGACGAGTGTGCGCGTGGGCGTTCTCCGACACCTCCGAAGTCCTCCCCGTTGGCAACGTCAACGAGGTGGTAGTCCCCGCCGGCGGAGCAACAAGCACCGGCCTTCCCGACGCACTCCGCGACTATCAACTGTGGACCGACCACCACGGCAACCACCAGCGTGTTCTCGTGATCATCTCCGACGGCCAATTCGACTCGGTGAGGTCGCCCATCGCCGACATCTCCTTAGCCGGCACCCGTGTGCTGTGGTGGGCGCCGACCACTCGAGCACTCACCCACAGCATGCGCGCGCATGCAACCACGGATGTTGTTGGCCTGTCGATGGATTCAGCACCCCTGTCAGCGACAACGGTTCAGGACGCGCTACTGCGTTGACGGATCGCCCAGCTGTGCTGGCTCATGAGATTGGCGGTAAGAGGAAGTCGTCATACTTATCGTTGTCCCTCTCAGCGCAGCTCGTTACCTGGTGGGGACAGTCTCAGGATCATCGTCGACACGGGTGATTTCGTCGTACAGGTTGGCTGCCATGTCTGCGATGTTCGTCAGCGTGTCGGCGAACTCTTGGGGACTGTCATGAATCACAGGCACCGGCAGGTCGGGAACCGAGATGAGATTGTGGGCGGCCGTCCGGAAGACGTGCTCCGTGGCGGGAAGCCACTCGGAGTGCATCACGATGCTGTTCGCCGGTACCTGCTGCTCATTCCACTCCTGGGGGGTCCGGCGGCCCATCAGCACCATGTGCTGGGGGATGTATCGTTGCAGCGACAACACTTCGTCATAGGTCATCGGCGGGAATACCTCGGTCGCGGTCGCGGGTCGCGGAGCCAGCTCGTGTCCGGACAGCCGGATGACCTCTGCGACATCGGTGAGGGTCCCTAGCAGCATTCCGAGAGCTGAAATGTCCAGTACGCAGTCGCTGGGCTGGCTGGCCCAATCCGATATCTGGTAATTGAATGTGCGCATACAGACCAGTATCACCGGCCTGTTTCTGCCATCAGGCTCTGCTGTGCGGCGAGCCCAACGCCGCCCGCGGATGGCGAGCCTCGGGATGGCCACCAGTTTCGTCCCGTCCACCCGAAACCGGGTTCGTACGGTGGTACTCGTGCTTGGGTTCCCTCTGCGTCGGGCAATGCCCGCGGTGACGACCGCTGTCGTCGCTGTCGTCGCCGTGAGCGGGTGCGCGGCGGCCGACAACAGCACCCAACTCTCCACGCCGGCGACGTCGCCAGCCCTGCCCGCTGTGGCGACGATTGCGACGATCCAGCTCGATATCACCGGAACAGGCGTCGGCGACATCACCTACTCCGTCGGCGGAGGCCAGGAAGTCACCGCCCGTGACGTTGTGCTGCAAAACTGGCGGTATCTCTATGAGGATTCGCCGACCGCCAATATCGTGCTCTCCGTTGATCAATGGTTCGGCGGAACGTCGTCCTGCGCTGTGCACGTCGATGGGCAGCTAGTGGCCACCGACGACGGCCACAACAGCGCCTGCAGCAGGACGGCGACCTGATGGCCCTGCAATTGTGTTCTGCCACACCGCAAACACTCCACGGACTGCGGGCATCGGTCAGCGACTCATCCATGCTCGCCGGTGTGCACCTACTGGTGACCGCACGCGACTACGGGCGGCCACCCAACCAGCCACGAATCCACACCGTGCCCGTGCACACCCATCCCGACGGGATCGTCGAGATCGTCGCCGAATCTGGAATGTACCGGTACATGGTTGTCGGAGAAGGCCGAATGCATTTACGGATCACCAAGACCAGCGTCACCTACGTCGATGTCCGTCGGGATGCGCACGTCACGATTGACGTCGACACCGGTTATCTGTCGCTACTCGCCACGCGCGGGACGGTCACAATCAATTCTGGCGCCGACGCTGCAGGAGTCGCCGTCACCGGGCCCGGCGCCGATGTCACGATCACTGGTGCCGGCGAGATCCGCCGGGTCCACGACCACACCGTCATCGCAGCCACCCTGCGGGCGGCGCCCCCGCCCGCTCTGCAGTCAGCCGTCGAGCTTGGGCTCGCACTCGCCGCCAAGTGGAAGAAGGCATGGTCGTCATGACATCAGCTACCAGCCCATGGGTTCAAACAGTCGTCGTCGCAGTGCTATGCGCTGCGGCGCTGGCGCGGGTGATCAGCCACCGCCGCCACCGCCCCTACTGGACTGCGTGGCTGATCGCGGTCATCGTCGTCGCAGGCCTCGACGTCGTAATCCTCGCGATCGCCGCCCTCACCCACGCCAGCATCACCACCGGCGGCTGGTTTCTGATGGCGCCGTTCGCCGCCGGCATCCTCGCGATCGCCGACACACTGCTCGCCGTGACCGCGATCCCGAAGAGCATCGGCGCCTACGCACGACGACAGGCCGAACACATCAGGGGAACCCATGAGCTGCCCGGCGCACCCGCTGACGGCTTTCCCGTACCCCCAGAAGCGATCGCCGACATCGCCGCCCGCACCCCAGTCGCGCTGGCGGCGGTCGTCGCCGGCGGATTCAGTGCCACCGGCGCAACACTGACCGCCCCCGGTCTGGTCGGCTACACCACCACCCACCACGCCTACGCGCTGGCCGCTGCGGCCGCCGAAATCGGCGGCCGCAGCGTCATCGTCGACGCCGACACCCTCGACCCGCATTCGGTGCTGGCGACATTCGACCTCACCGATTCTGGGTATTTTCCGCCAACGATCGACGCCGTCCCCCGCATACCGTTCGTCGCGCTGTCATCCGAATTGGCAGACACAATCGGGCAATCCACGCTCGTCGCGGTAGCGTTCGACGCTGCCGACAGTTCCGCCGCCTACACCGGCTGGACAGATCTGGCCGCCGCACTCACCACCGAACTGAAAGTGCCACGATGACCACCCCCACCGCAGTGCGCGCCGCTGACGTCAACGTCGATGACTCCGTGTGTGTCGCCGTCGAACATCAGCTGCACCTGTTGTCTGTCCTCGGCGACACCACACTGTGGACCTACCGGTTTCCCCATGAGCTGAGCCTGATCGGGTCGACCCGAATCGACTGCCAGGTGCAGGTGCTGGGCACAGCGCGCGACGGTATCTGGCAATGGGCGTGGGATGACGAGGATCTCCCGCGGGCAGTGACCTCCGACGCACGCCATGTGCAGGCCTTCGGGCAGCGACACCACGTCGACTTGTTCACTACCGCCCGCATCCCAGTCGCCGACACCAACGCGGTGACCGCCCTGGTGACCGCGACGAAACCGGTGACCGCAGCATGGACGAGTTTCTCGTTCACCCCCCAGCCCGGCTGGATTGTGTATGTGGGAATCGACGACCCCGCCCTGGTGCTTCCAGACCCAACTCCGTTGATAGTCGCCAAAACGCTGTCGACAGCCGCTGACTCGATGGTTGACGTGCGGGCCGCGATCGACGCCTATGCGCAGTGGCGGGAACTCGGAATCATGCATCACACCAAGGCGGTGGTGGTTGGGGAAAAGGAGTGGCGAGTGACAGCAACACTCGACGACGCCGACCGTATCGCCCACATCGACGTGGAGGGGCCACGATGAACGGCAGCATATTCACACCGCAGGCGTGCGTGAACGACGCTGCAACCGAAGTGCAGGCGTCCGCGAAGTGGATGCGCACCGATCAAGCAGCGCTGATGCGTCAACTGCCCGAACAGTTCTCGGCCGACGAATGGTGGACAAGCCAACGCGACAGGGCGCCGGTCGACGACATCATGCCCGCGTGGATTCAGCACCGATATCAGGTAACCGTCGAAGATCCGCCGCCACATCTGTCGCCGGCGGCTGGGGCTGTGCACCAGATGCTGTGTGCACGGTCGCGGGTGCTGCAACACGCACCGCTCTACGTGGTGCACCACCTGCAGCTCCGTCAGGCGCTGGTCAGTTTGGCGTTGACCGACACCTACCGGGCATACGTGCAAGGGTGGCCGCCGCTGCCCGAGGGCACAGTCCACTTCACCGATCCGATCCCGTTTCGCCACAACACCGATGGTGATGACCCTCTCGACGGCTACCTGCCTGCGGCGTCGCCGGAACGCTCGAACAGTCCGATGCTGCGGGCGGTCACCTGGTTCACCGACGGCTCCCAGGTTCGGTGCGTGGACTGGATGCAACCCTCCGTCGACGACACAGGCATCGCCGACGTCGACCGCAATGTCCAGGACATGCTGCGCAGTCGCGACGCGTCGCTCCCGCCGATGATCAACAACGGGGAGTGGGGCCGTCCTCAGGGCGCGGAGTCATCCGTCGTTGAGAGTCGGGATCGGTTGGCGGAGGCCACTGCCCGCATCGGCGCAGGTTCGGACGCGCGGTGGGACGGCGGGGAGATCGCGGACACGTCAACGTTGCTGGCGCCGCTGCTGGCGGCGGTGACAGCGGACGCCATCAACGCCGGACTGGTGGACACCACCGTCCGTCGAGTGACCACGAAAACGCGTCGCCGCAGCGCGCATCGCACAGTATGCATTCTCGCTCCGGCGCGGACCTCGAGTTCTGCCGCACCCCGCCGGTGACGGTTGCCAGGCTGGCCGGAGACGATGATCCTTCGAGGTGGACGGAGATAGTGATGGGTGAACGGGGCAGGACGCGTGGGGTGGCGGCGAAGTGCGCGGTCGCGGTGGCCGTAGCGGTGCTCGGTGTTGTGGGAGTGTCGGGGTGTTCGGCGTTGCGGGTGGCGACACCTAACGCCGCGACTGCGGCGGCCGACGCGCCGACAGGCCAGAGCGGTAACGCCGCGGATGCGATGGCGATGCTGGCGCAGCTGCCGGTGCGGCCGCTCGCCTCCAAGGCGGGATACTCGCGATCACAGTTCGGGCGGGCGTGGGACGACAACGTCAACGTGCAGTGGGGACACAACGGGTGCGATCAGCGCTCCGACGAAATGCGTTCCGCACTCAAGGATGTCGTACTGAAACCCGGTTCGAAGTGCATCGTGTACTCGGGTGTGTTGGACCCGGACCCGTACACCGGTAAGGTGATTCACTATATTCGACGCGGCCGCGAAGCCATGGCAATTCAAATCGACCATGTTGTGGCGCTTGCCAATTCATGGCAGACTGGCGCCCAGTCGTGGACCGCCGAAACGCGCCTCGAGTTCGCGAATGACCCGAGAAACCTTGTGCCAGTTGACGGTCCGACCAACCAGAAGAAAAGCGACTCCGATGCGTCTGAATGGTTGCCGCCGAACGTCGGATACAGGTGCCGTTATGTCAGCGACCAGATCTCGGTGAAACACGTGTACGGCCTGTGGGTTACACCCGCCGAACACGATGCAATGCTACGGGTGTTGCGCACCAACTGCTAGCCGCGGTCAACGTCGCGAGCCGCGGCGCGTTCGTCGGCGAGGCGTTGCTGCTCGGCCCGATACCCGCGAAGCCACATCAACGCCAGATAGCGGCCCTGCGGCGTCCGATCAGCAACGTAATGGCCTCGCCCGGGCGTGATCCCGGCATGCACTGCTTGCTCGCCGAGTTTCTGCGCTTCGATGATCTGCGCCAGCGGCACCGGGTAGCGGTGCTCGCCGGCCCCGACCGGGGAAGCGTCCTCCGCCTGGGTGTCAGACTGAAACGGCATCGCGGAACTCCTCCACACGTGAACGGTCATAGTCGCCGACGGTGCGCGCCGCTTTGAATCGCGCGAAAGACATGTGGCCGCCGCTGCTCCCGATGAACCCCAAATACTCTTCGGAGGCATACGCTTTCATCCGTTTAGCGTTGCCGGACAACAACGAGAACGGGTCAATTCCCAGCGCCTGGCCGCGCCGGTTGAGCATGTGCCCGCGAGTCGCTTCTTCCGCGGCGAGGAACCGTTCGTAGCGGTACTCCTCGTAGTCGGTGCGCAACTGGCGTCCGGTCATGGTGGGCACCCGGGTCGCCGCGGTTTGCAACCGCAGCGACGGGTCAGTAACCAACGTCGCCTCATAGCGGCGGTAGTCCGCGGCCCGCATCGACGTCCACGCCGCATCCAAACGGTCCTCGATGGCATCCGCCAGATCCGGGTCGTCGGCGGGATGAGCACTGCGGTCAAGCATTCGGCGATCGATCTCCGCTTCGGCGCGTTCACGAAGGTCGGGGTCGGTGTGACAGTCCAACCATGCTTCCTTCAACTCCCGGTCCGACATGTCCTCAGGCATGTGGAGTTCGTCGACGAGCGTCTTGTACCGATGCGACGGAATCAGATCAAGATCAGGGGAGCCGCGGTCGAGTGCATCCCGCCGATCCCATTCACGCTCAATAAGCCACTGCCCCTGAGGATCAGACGCTCGCTCTCCCCACATCGTCTCAAGGTCATCGTGGTCGACTGACCGGAGCTCGAACGGGTCAAGATCGGGGAGTGGCGGCGGAGACGGGTTGTTGAGCTCAGTAATGCGCGTCGACCGTTCAGTGATGTCGTTCACCGCGGCGACGAGCCGTTCCAACGCATGATCAGCGGCCGTTGCGTCCCCGGCAGCCTCAGCGGCAGCCTGCCGCCGTTCCCACCGACCTAGACGTTGCACCGCGTGCGCCAAGGCGCGGCGGGTGGGATCTGAACATGCCGGGCAACGGCGGCCGCCGAGACCACCAGGCTTCTTTTTGCGGCACATGAGACGACAAGTCACCTCTTCATCCGATGGGTAAGGCTCCGACGCTTCGGAATTGTAGAGGCACCCGCGTGCATCCATCCGCCGATCAATTGCCGCCAGGTCGCCGCGAATGTGCGATGCTGAGAACTATCGAAGCCCTATAACCACGCAAGGTGAGGACACCACCATGAGTTCTGTGTCGACTGCTGCCGTCGTATCGGCAGCCCAACTTCATTCGTCGCTGAAGATTCTGACCTCAGCGCTCGCCGACTTTGACGTCGCGCGATGCGAGGTGACCAACCGCCATGTGACCGTGTCGGCCGCCGACCGTGACAGCCTGATCGCGGTAACCACCGCCCTGCCAGGCTCAGAACCCGACTGCCACCGGATCAGGAAGACGGTCCTCGTGTCCTCGGAGATGCTGCGAACCGCGCAACATCAACTTTCCGCCGTCGGCACCACCTGGTCGTTGGACGGCATCCCACTCGAGCGGCTTCGGGGAAGGCTGCCCTGTTTGCGGCCCCGCCTGAGCTCTGGACCGGCCCGAGTCGCCAGCGTCGACGCGGCCGCGCTTTCGGCGTTGATCGATGCCTATCGCACCGCACCCGGAACGACGCGCCTCATCGTCGATGCGACCGGCCCAACACTGCAGATCGGCGTGGACACCGACCTCATCAAAGCTGCAGCGTCAGTGGGCCCCGCCACCGGCGGTGCACCGGCGGCCGTGGGCATCCCCATCTCCGCGGCGGCCGCCGCCCTAAACGTTCTCTCAGGTGCGGTCACTGTCACCGTCGCCGACACGTACGTGTCGTTCACCGCGCACAACACGAGTATCGCCATCCTCCCGGCAACCACACACGAAGTGCGCGTGCCGGCCGCACCGGACCCGGGTCGCCGCCGCCACGACGTCACCATCGATGTCGACGACTGGGCGTCCTACGCGCACGCGACCCGCCCCGCGAAACTCGATCGAGTGCCCACCACCCACTTGCGGGTGTCACGCACAGCGACCAGCCAGGTGCTGCACATCGACACCCGCAGTGCCGGACACAGTGGGCACGCGGAACTTGCTGCGTCCACCTCGGACTCCTTCTCCGTGGACGTGCCGTGGCCGGCGTTGTGTGCGGCGTTGGCGCCGTCGGTGGCTGGCGACGCCAACTCGGTGCGTCTGCGTGCCTTCGACCCGAACCCCGTCATGACCCCGCTGGTGGTGTCGTATCACGGTGAGGCATTCGACGGTTTCGCGGCGGTCGGCGCACGCCGACCGACCCTCGCGCAGCTTGCGGCGTTGTAGCGCAGCACGAGAAGGGGACACGACCGCCAGGTTCGTGTCACCGACACGGGGTGGACGCATACAGTTGACGAGAACGCCGCCCCCACTGCGGCCTCATTGACCTGTGTAGGACCGTGAAAGGGCTCTTCTCTGTGCCACCGCAGCGCCAGCGGCTTACGCCATGGAACGATCCCCTTCCGAAACCGGGTCCGGTCGCCATCTTCGACATCGACGGTGTGGTAGCGAACATGGCCAAGTACGAGTACCTGATTGAGCAGCAGCGGTGGGCTGACTTCGCCAAGCAGTACGGTCGGGCAGCGCTGATCGCCCGTGGTGTGCGACTCGTCGAAGATGTTGAGGACGCCGGCTTGCAGGTCGTGTGGTCCACCACTAGACCCGAACAGGCGATGTCACGGACTTGGCGGTGGCTGCGGGAGTCACATCTCCCGCAGAACCCGATCTTGTCGCGGCACATGATCAAAGACGGCAGTTACCGGCCCACCGCCGACGTCAAACTCCGGCACTTCTTCACCTGGCAGAACAAGTACGGGGAGCGTAATCCCATTGTGCTGTGGGTCGACGACGACAACGACGACCGCAACACACTGCGCCGGTTCGGCTGTCCGGCGTGGACGCCGATGGAACTGCAGCGCGCCATCGTCAGATCACACGGAGCGCCGTTGACCACCGTGCTGGCCGAGAAGGGGCCGTCGGCGCAGACGCTTCAACACAACCTCGAGCTCAGGCAGCCGAAGTGGCAGCTACGCGAAGACGAATACCAGGCAAAACGTCAAGAGTGGTGGCGCAATGTGCGGAAACGGGCCGCCGAACAGCGACAAGCGCGTAACCGGGCCAACGGGACTCCGGCCACCGCGGCAGCCCCCACCGCCGAGGATCGCCGCCGACCAGCGCAGTAACCGAAACGTGGTTCGTACGCTGGCAGTGTGCGCATCCCTGACGACTTCGTAGCGACTTTGCGGTCGTCGGTGCCGATCGCGGACGTCATCAGCGACTACGTCGACCTCAAGCCGCAAGGCGCATTGCTGGTGGGATTGTGCCCACTGCACACCGAGCGCACACCGTCGTTCAAAGTCCGCACCGACTACCAGCGATTCAACTGTTACGGCTGCGGGGAAAGCGGCGACGTCTTCACCTTTCTCCAACGTGTCGACGGCCTCGACTTCCGTGACGCCGTCCACCAGGTCGCCGACCGAGCCGGTCTCACGGTTCCGGCCGACGCCGCCGATAGCGCGACATCAACGTTCCCTGACCGTGCTGTACGTGCGGCCCTCACCGACGCACACACCGTGTTCCAACGCCATCTCAACGGCAGTGCGGCCGCGACCGCACGCACCTTCCTCACCGATCGCCGATTCGACCGCACCCACAGTCTCGAGTGGGAGCTGGGGTACAACCCCACCAACACCGTGCGAGACGAACTACGCGCGCTCGGCCACAGCGACGACACGCTCCTGGCGGCAGGCCTGATCCGCTCCTCGCGGCGCGGCGGCTTCTACGACCGCTTCGCCGACCGGCTCATTTGGCCGCTACACGACCGCAGCGGCCGCCTGTGTGGTTTCGCAGGGCGGGCGCTGACCGACGACCCCTCAAGCAAATACGTCAACTCCGACGATTCCCCGATCTATCACAAGGGCTCGACACTGTTTGGGCTGTGGGCAGCCCGCAAGCACATCCTGGCCGCCCGAGCCGTGATCGTCGTAGAGGGCTACACCGACACCATGGCATTCGCCGCCGCCGGCCACCGCAACGTCGTCGCCACGAACGGCACAGCAGTCACCACCGAACAAGCGCAACTACTCGCTGGCCGTGTCGGGGAAGACGGTGAGGTGATCACCGCCTTCGACAACGACAAGGGTGGGAGAGACGCCGCATGGCGGGCGTTCCTTGCGCTACAACACATCACCTCCCGAATCACCGCCGTCGACTACAGCAGCTACGGCAACAAAGCCGACGCCTGCGACGTACGAACCCGTGACGGCGAAAGCGTCCTCACCGACCTCGTTTCGCAGCGAGTTCCGTTGCTGCAGCTACTCACCGATCATGACTGCGTACTGCCGCCGGATCACACCCCCGAAGATGTGGCAGTCGCCGCCCGCCACATCGTCACCCGGCTGCGTCGGGTGCAGTCACCAATCCTGCGGCGCGCATACCTCGAGCGCGCCGCAACCACGCTGCGGCTCACCGTTGCTGAACTCACCGCGGGCGGAGTGCCGCCGACCAGCACACCACCAGCTCCGACAGTTACGGGTCTCCGCGATCACAGTGATCGAATCATCGTTGACCGCAACCAGATCAGCCTCGCCGCCCATCTCATCGACGACCCACACCAGGCCACCCGCCTCTATGTGCTCACCGAATCCGAAGGCCTCCACGATCTGTTCGCGCCGGCCGTCGCGACCGTCGTCGAACTGTCATGGTCTGGATATCCACAGGGCCGACCCCGCCCCGGCAGCGACGACGCACCGGTGTGGGGCGAATTCATGGCCGAGGTCATCGACAGCGACCACCACCATCTGTTGTGGGATATCGCCTTTCACGACGGCGACAGCGACAACGTCGACGAACTGGCAGTCGCCGCCCGCCGCACCCAATTGCGGCGCGTCCTCGACACCTCACGGGAAGATCCGAACCGTATCGGCGAGTACACCGCAGCATTCCAGCTCCTCCGCCGTTTACGGACAGCCGTAACGGCCTAACATGCTGTACCGCAACAGATAACGGAGTCGTCGCCGTCGACTGCCGCACCAGCCTGGCCGAGGTTTCTACCGTGACTTGGGTACGGAATGCCCCTCAGAAAGGACCTCGCCATGACGCTCCCAGCGACCTCCCGGTTCGGGAGGGTGCGCCCACCAGTCGCCCCAGTCAACACCACCGAGTCGGCCGCCAGTCAGCAACTCCCGATCGCCGGGGAATCCTCCGACGAACACGACCTGCCCGGCGACCGTGATCACCGTGACGACGTCGGCGCCGAGCCGGTGCAACCCGAGATCCCGACGGCCGGCGAGGTTCCCGACGTCGCCGACCACGGTTCCACCGCGGCCGACAGCAACGACACCGTGGCCGCCGCACCCGACACCTCCACTGCCGAAACCTCTGCGGCCGACAGCGATGCACCGCCCGCCGACACCGCACCAGCAGCAGCATCCACCGCCCGCACCGACAAACCGAAACGCAGCCGCCGGCCCCGCAAAACACCTGCAACGCAGGACGCTGCGAAGACACTCGTCGTCAAACAGAACGGCGAGATCATCACCCGCAGCCCCGACATCGTGATCGTCGACCTCGACGCCGCCCACGACGACAACCTCTCCTCGGCCGATGTTCTCGCCGTTCTGGCCACCCTCAAGGACGTCGGCGACGATGACTTCCGACAGGAGACCGCCGACACGCTCCTCGAGGTCATCCGCGACAAGGCGCTCGACTGACCACTCCCGCCCCAGCCTGCGGCCCGGCCCTGAACACCATCAGGGCCGGGCCGTGACCATGCTCAGACCGGTAGTGACGATGCACGGCAACCGAAAACGCGGGTGGAACAATCAGCAGGTACACCCGACAACGAGGGAGATCACCCTATGCGTGACCGTCTCATGGACCTGCTCGATCGGCTGCCCCGCTGGGGTGAGTTGTCGCGGCGAGGGCGACTGCTGTCCGCGGCGATCGCCATCATCGTGGTCGCCGCCATCATCGGGGTGTCGGTGTGGGCCACCAGCGGCGACTCCGAACCGCCCGTACAGGCGACCGGTCCCGCCTACGAGGCCGGGTTCGCCCCATGCTCCCGCAGCACATCGGCGAATACGAACTATCAGATGGTCAGCGCCACCATCGGTGACGCAGGACTGCCGTACCACGCGAACCTGGCGGACGTAGTGACGAACCCCGCACCGAACGGGAAGGTGGCGGTGGTGATCCTGGTGTGCATGGAACCCGGCGCCACCACCGATCAACTCAAAGACGTGGCGACCGTTCTCGCGCAGAACGTCAAGAAGTCGCCGCAGGCCGCCACAATTGACGCCTTCGGGATCACCAACATCGGCGACGGCGACGACCGTATTGCGCAGGTAGTCACCTACTTCCAAGACCATCCGTTCACCGCCAACGGAGGGGTGTACGCGCAACGAAACGCGTGGGAAATCCTCCCGATCCAGAACTGACCGACATCGTGAGCGATCGGCAACCCAGCGTCCCCGTCGGGACCATCGCCGTCGGCTTGGCGGTGTGTCTGGCGGGGAGCATTGCGATCGTCGTCGAGACCACCGACCTGCTCCGCGTGGCCGCAGTAGTCGTATGGGCGGTGATGTGCACCATCGGCATTGGCGTCACGATGCGGTGGACTCGTCACCGCAGACAATGGTGGCCGTTACCCGACGCCGCCGGTGCCCGCTTGGAGACCGTCTGGCGGTGGTGGCGCACCCACCACCCCAATTGAACGCCACCTGACGCGTTGGCAGGTTCTCGGCGAGACCTCGCCGGCAGAACTACCCCACATAGGCGTCACATGACCGGCGTTGCGCCGCACGGCCGCACGGCAACGCCAACCGCAGACGAGGGGGCGGAGTCAGACCGAGAACTCGTCGCAACAGCAGCCGCGACGCGTGCCGCTCAAACCGTGCAAACATCCGCTCCCTCCGGGCCGTCGACTCGGCAACAGAACCTTGCGGTCGATGTCATGATCGTCGGCCCGATGGCCGCAGTCGGTACAGATACGCGCTGGCTCGAGCTCGCGTGTTACTGCGACCAGTTCGGCCAGCTCGATCGCAGCCAGCTTCATCGACCGAAGGCGATGGTTGTAGCGAGTACCGGCAGGCACCGCGCGATGGTCACCCACCGGTCAGCGGCCACCGCCGGCCAGCTTCACCAACTGCTGCACCCACTGCTCCACCCACGTGAAGGTGTTTGCGTCGCCCGCCACCTTCAGCTGCGGATACAGCAAGTGGGCGTTGGACTGCCAGTACTGGGGGTTGGTCACCAACTGCACCAGTCCGGTGTTGTCCTTCGCCAGCCCCTGCATCAACGCGCTGGCCGCCGCCGGATACTTGTCGACCTGCAATGGGCTGGTCATCCCCGCCGAGGCGAACGCCTGGTTGATGCGGGCCAGTTGCTTGTCCAACCCGGTGTTCTGCAGCGCCGCGTTTCCAGCGTTGGGCAGCCCACGCAGAATCGCGGGGATGTCACGCAGCTGGGCGAAGATCTCCGGCATCGCGTTCGGAAGCTGCGACACCCCGTCGGCGACGAGTGCAGTGCCCGCCGGGTTCTGCGCGGCGAGCATCGCACCACCGGCGGCGATGTTGATCAACGCCTGCAAGGTGGTTGCGGTCAGCTTCGTCCTTGGCATCCCAGTGATGTCGGCGACCGTGTTGAGGCCCTGCAACGCCAGCAGGCCACCCATCTTCGTTGCACCTTGGTCGGAAAGCATGTCCGGGAAATCCATGGACACGTTCTCTGCGAACTTCGTGAGGTCCCGGGCGAGTTCACTGTTCGCCGGCAGTGAGCACACGAGATCTCCCGGGACACAGAAGGAGATCACTCGTCCCTGAAGCGCGCCGAACCCTTGCTCGCGGGGGCCGGCGAGACCGCCGCCCGCGACGGCGCGTTGGGTGATCGGCGACGTCGCCACTTGCCCACCGGACGTACTGACGGTGCTCGCTGTGGTGTCCGTGCTCGAGGTGCTGCCGCCGGTCCCAGTGATCAGATTGGTCAACCGGTCAGCGAGGCCACCGTCTGCGTTGGAGCTGCCCGCCGTGGCGCCAGCCGTGTTCCCGGCATCGGTGGCGGCCGATGTCGTCGCAGCGCCACCAGCTTCGGCGGCGGTTGTGGTGGGCGCAGTCGAGCCCGAACCGGAGTCACCGGCGTTTTCGGTGCCCGTGCCGGCGGTGCCAGTGTCACCAGTGTTTGCCGAGCCGCCGCCGCTGCCAGTGTCGCCGGTGTTCGTCGTGGCGCCGCTTCCGGTGTCACCGCTGCCGGTGTCCCCGGTATTGGTCGAACCACCGCTGCCAGTGTCACCGGAGCCTGTGGAGCCGCCGCCGCTGCCGGAGTTCCCGGAGTCGCCTTCGTCGCTGGCTTCAGTGGTTGCCGGGGACGCAGCTTCAGTCGTCTCTTCAGTCCCTGTGGGGTCGGGGGCGCCGGCACCGTCCTGGTTCGGATACGACAGGGTCAGACCGAACTTCTTACCGCACTGCACCACGTTCTGGTCGGCGCAGTCCTTCATCAGGTCCTGGGTTTTCGCGCCGAGCTGCTCACCACTGTGCAGCCGTGTCTGGTCGCTGTTGAGCTGGGTAATGCGTTGGGCCAACTCGCCATTGGAGACTGCCCGGTTCGGGCTCACCGGGCCGCCATCGTCGAAGTAAGACTGGTAGCACTGTTTCCAGGTGAGTTCGGCATGATCGCCGCACGCGCCGAGCGTGTACATCCCGTACACGAGCTTCTTGCGTTCGTCGTTCTGGGAATCCGACCGGCCCCACACCCATCCGTTCGCCAGGTGCGCTTTGACCTGTGCTGCCGACAGATCCGACACCTTGACGGTGGTTCCGATGGCCGCGCCGCCGTCACCGTCGATGTCGGTCCGCGACTGCGTCGGGGGGTCACTCTTCTTGATGAGGGTGGACACCCCGTCGGGAGCAGTCGCCGGCTGGTCACCGGAAGCCCCGAGAGCGGCGACAGCGGCATCGAGAGCTTTGACCCGGGCCGCTGTCGGCTGATCCGCCCACACATAACCTTGGGTGGTCAAACGTTGAATGTCGGCTGGGGAGTTCGCTGTCTGGGTTTCCGAGGTCCGGCCGGGTGAGACGAACGCACCATTGGTCACCGGCGGATACGACGGATGCACCATCGTGGTGAGGCCCGCCGGTTGTGCTGCCGGACCGGAGATCGCAGTCTTCGCCGCGGCGCACACGCTCACCGCGTACGGGCCGCAACCGACGTCGGCGACGGGCGCGTCGGTACGCAATCCTGCTGAGTTACCGAACAGTTGATCGTTGTTGCCGGCGCCGAGCGCTTTCATCGACAGCACATCACGTGTCCATGCGGGGGCGTTCTGTGTGTAGGCGGACTGGGAGTCGGCGACGATCGCCCGCAGCTGGGTCAGTGTCATCCGCCCGTACTTGCTGGTGTTGCCCAGATATTCGCGGCGGCAGGTGTCCAGAGACCACGTCCCGTTCGGGGCGATGCTCTGGGTGGCGTTGTTGTCGAACTCGCCGCACCCTCCGTACGAGTAGAGGTTGCTGATTTCTGTCCGGCGGTCGGAGTCACTGCCACGCCCCGACGTCGATTGCGGGGTGTCGTTGGGTGCGTGGAAGTTGCGGTCCGAGTAGATGATTCGATGCGCGAGATAGGCTTTGAGGAACGACTGCGCAGTCATCGCCGACCATGCGATGCAATCGCTGTTGGTGCCGGTCAGTCCGAGGAGTTCGGATTCGGACATGTCGATATACAGCTTGCCGTTGTCGCTCTTCTGGAATGCGCGATTCCAGGCGCTGCGAAGCCAGGTCTGGTTGCTGTCACCGTATGCGGCCCAGGCCCCCGACTCGGCGGTCTTGCACGACTCCCATGAGGTGGTGCGCCCGGAGTTGTCAGCGATCTTCTTGCCTTCGCTGTTACGCCCCAGCTGAACGATCGGCGTGTTGTTGTTGTCGTCGATGACGAACTGCGCCTTCTGCAGCGTCTCACCGGTGCTGTTGGTGAAGCCCGCTGATGTGGACAGCCCACCGAGGTTGTTGCTGACGGTCGTTCCCGACGTGGCCGACTGCTGCGGGGCGGTGTAGGCGAGCAGCCGCGCGCAATCGGCGGCCTGCTTGTCTTTGCACGAGTCGGGGATCTGGGCGGGCACGTTGGCGTTGGGGGTCTTCTGGGACAGGCTCGCGAGGGTTGCGGTGAGCGCGTTCGAGTCCGCGAGCAGTCCGGGATGGGTGCCGTCGATCGCGTCGACGTACTCGTCGCGGCACTGCTGCAGCGACTTCCCGGCGCATTCCTGCGCACCGAGCCAGTACAGCTGATCAATGACCTTGCGGCGCTTGTCCTTGATCCATCCGGCCCGATTCCACATGTAGTTTCCGGTACCGAGTTTCGCGATATCGGCCGCCTGGACTGTGACCACTTCGCCGGCCGCGGAGATCGCAGTGACCGGATCCCCGAGGAGCTGTTTCATCGAGTCGTACTGTTCGGTTCCGGTGACCTTGGCGAGCTTGTCGCCGGCGGATGCCGCCTGAAAGTCGACGAGCTGCACCGTGCCGCCGCGACGGAGAAATGAGGCACCGGCAATGCCGACGCTCGGGGTGGTGCTGGCTCCGGCCCCGCCATCAGGAGAAGCGTTGGGATCCGCAGACTCCGGGGTGGTGGCACCACCGGTCGACGACCCCGAGTCGCCCGCCGAGCTGCCAGGGTCGGCCGAGCTCCCCGGGTCGGCGGACGGGGTGCTCGTGTTGTCCTGTCCAGCAGCCGGTGTCGATGTACTGCCCTCGCTTGCCCCAGCCATATCCGAGGACGAGGTTTGCGGGATTGCCTGGCCCGCCTGCTGCAGCAGCGACTGCACCCCGGTCGTCAGATTCATCTGCAGCTGAGCGAAGGACGGATCGTTGGCGAGTTGCCCGATCGCCTTCTGCAGGAAGTCGGGAATGTTCGGACGCGCCTGGTTGGTGCCGGCGATGACGTTCGAATTGTCGGCGCGCTGGGGATCACTGAACAATGCGACCGCCACGATCCTGTTGGGGTTCACCGCGGTCCGCTTGTTGCCGATCGCGGTGGCCGCGTCACCGGCAATGTCGGCGCCCTGCGAATAGCCGGCGAGGATGAGGTTGGCATTGGCGCACCGTTGGGTGGCGTCGGTGATGGTGGCAAGGGTCTTCTTGACACCGTTGTCCACCGATCGTGCATACGACGTTCCGTTGACCCCGGCGTCGGCGTCATAGTTGATCATCGTCGAACTGAACCGGTTCCCGAGCGCATTCTTGAGAGGATCAGCGAGCTTGGCGAGCATCCCAACCGGCTTGTTCGGGTTGTCGTCGCGGTTGATCTCGAAGGTTCCTGGCACTGCGATGAGCATGAACGGCGCGCATGCTGGTTTGGTCGACGATTCGACGGCCGGGGCGTTGGCGAACTGGTGGCGCACCCCGCCGGCTGGTACGAGCGGCAAGTTGATGTTGGTGCGTCCGTCGGGGCCCATCGTGGCTCCACCACCAGTTGTTCCGCCGCCGAGGAGACTTGATTGGGTTCCGGGGGCTGTCATCTGGGTGATCGCGTTCTGAGCGCCGGGCACGTTCAGCGGTGCCGGCAACGCGGGCAGTGCTGACGTCGCTGCAGGCGCTGCCGACGCCGGCGACGCCGCGATACCCCCGACGAGTAGCGCTGCCGCTACGATCGCGATGGCGCCTTTCGGCGGTCGCAGAGTAGTCACAACTTTGGACATGGAACTGTCCCCTCACGAACGACGGTTAAGAGCTTCGATAACTGAACTCTAGCACCAGTCCATCACCCATCCTTTGATCTGAATGTGCTGGTCAGCAGTGTTCCGCGTATCCGAATTGTGTGCTGTTAGCGTCGTTGTCGAGCACGCACACCCTCACTGGCAGGACATACACATGGATTGGGACTTCACTTCCGCCCTTCGGGTTGCGGAGACTTATCTGGGCGAATCCGTTGTCCGAGAATCAGTTTTGGCTTCGCTTCGCGAAAATCTCGCTGGCAGCGCAGCTTTCCGTCCGGTCCCCCCTGCGACCGCCGCCGACAGTGGTCGTCCGGTGGTGTGTGTCGACGGCGCGGTGACCAGCACCCAAACCGATGTGTTGACCTGGGTGGCGGTCGCCGCGACGAATTCCGACGGCAGCGTCGACCACACCGCTGCGGCCGCCACCGTCGTCGGCTCCCACGTCACCGCGGTGCGGTCAGCGATCATGGCAGTCGCGGAACTCCACGTGGCCGTCCAGACTGCGGAACGCTACAACGAGGTCTGGATGGACGGCTCGTTGGCGACGCCACTGATTTCCATTGCGACCAGCCTGTCGGCGGTCCCCACGGATGCCGCCGACGGATGGTCGGTGACGCTCCGCGAGGCCGGGGCGGTCGAAGTACTTGAGCACTACGTCGAGCTCGCTCACCAGGGCAAGGTTCGGGCGCTACCGAAACAGGACACCGCGAAGGTGTTCACCACTGCCTGGGCGCGTGACGTCGACCAGCCTCCGGCGGCGGACTGGTTGCGTACCCAGAGAGATCGAATGATTGTGGCCGGACTACTCGAGCCGGGGACCGCGTTGTCACCGCAGCCGATGCCGGTGGCAGCAGTGGTACCGGCACAACCGACCAACAGTGCTCTGCGGCACCTAGCGGACACCATTCGGCCGTTGATGCTGCACTGGCAAGACGTGACGCCCTACGTCACCTACTTGGCACCACGATTCCTGGACCGGCCAGTCAAGATCGAATTCACCGCCGTAGCCTCCGAATCCGACAGCGTCGCCGTTGATCTGTGCGCACGCATCGACCCTCTCTGTCGCGGACCGCGGGTGCTCGAGCCGCTCCCTCAAGCTGAAGTGGACTTTCGGGTCAAACGCCAAGTGCAGCTTGTCGACTCGGAGCTACTTTCCTCAGCGTCAACCTATTTCGAAGACAGCTACCCGGACGCGACCCGCACGTATCGGACTGCCGGCTAAACCTTGTGAACCCACGTGATCTGGTAGGTGCCGTCGGTTTGCTTGACGACGGTGATCTGCTGATGGGTGCGAGCGAACTCAGTTCCGTTGCGCGACTCGATGATCTGCACATCGTGCACGTTTCCGGCGTCAGCTGCGCCGACCTGCATGCAGTAAGCGACGTTGGTGCCTGCGGGGATGTACCCGTCGAGGGCGGACTGGATCTTGGCAGGATCAGGCTTCAATGCGGGCCCCATGTATGAGGCCACCGCCGTCCCTGACCGTTGCATGTAGTACGCATTCTCCATCGCGTTGATAGCTCCGACAGCAGTCGTGGTGTCGGTGCTGCTGGTGGCGTCCGCGATCGTCATTCCTTGCGCCGCAGCACCCGGAACACATCCAGCTCCAGCCGCGAACGTGGGAGCCGCGGCGGCCGCCGACGTTGTCGACTGGGCGGGTCCAGACCCTCCGGCGTCGACGGAGGGGCGTGAGAACAACGAGAAGTAGGCAACAGCGCCGACCGCCACGACGAGCGCTACCAGGATCACCGGAACCCATTTGTTGCGGCGACGCGACTTCTCACCACGCGGTGCGGTGTCGTCGGCCGAGCCGTTGCGACGCTCCTTGCGCGCAGCGATCCGCTCCTTGCGGGCTTCCTTGGCGGCGTCGCGGTCCCGTTGACGTGCTGCGGCTTTTTCTTCTCGCTGCATCCGGCGAGCGTCACGCGGAGACACTTCAGGCTCAGGCTCGACGTCTGTGTCCTGATCGGTAGCGGCGGCTCTGCTTGGTCGCGGCGCTGACTTCGATGTGCGGGAACGCGGCGGGTCCAGAATGTCGGCGCCGGAGGGAAAGTCGAACGTCGCACCGAGTGTGGGCGCCACCGCTTCGACGAAGTCAGGGTCGATTCCGTAGGTGACGCCGTCGTCGACGATCTCGTTGGGGTCATCGCCGACCCGTCGGCCCTGCCGGTCGCTGGCCGGTGCGCGGTTCGGCAACGATGTCGGGGCCGATGACGTCGAGGACTCGGTGACCACCGCAAGCCCACCGGCGGGAAGGTCGTCGAAATCGTCGTCGCCGGACCAAAGGTCATCGTTCATGACTGGGCACCTCCACCTCTGTGGCTTGTGCGCTTTCCGGCGCGACGACCACCGACAGCGCGGTCTTCACGGTCGCGGCGAGTCACCGGATCGGCGGGGTCGCGAAGTTGCCCCACGGCGTGTTGACGGTGATTCCGCCGTGGACTTGCGGGATCTGCATGCTGCGGAAGTCCGCGCTGCCCGACACATTCACCGATACCCCCTGCGGCGCCGACCACTGAGCGGCGACAGTCGCAGTGGACCCGTTGTTCGTGGCCAGCGGCGCGTTCTGCACGTTCGCCGTGCCCGACCCGATTTGCGCGCCGGAGGTCGCGGCACTCGCCTGGTAGCTGCCCCCGAGGTCGCCGCTTTGGGTGCCGCCGACTTGGTTGTCTCCGATGACACCGATGGACGAGGTCGCTCCGCTGGAACCGTCACCCTCGGCGGCGGCGGCACCCCGAATGGTGGGGCCGATCGAGCCGGACACGGCTTGACCGGTCTGATGTCCGTCGGTGGTGATTGGCGTGCTCTGCGCACTCGCGACAGGAATGTCGATCGAGGTGTGGTGGACAGTGCCGGCGGGCACCGCCGGCACAGCGGGTGCGCCGGGACTGGCGGAGCTTTCCACGGATTGAGCGAAGGTCGGCGCCGCCGACACCGGCATCCCAGGTTGCGAAGTGTCGACCGGCATCACTGCGGCGCTCGGTTCGGACTGTTCTGCCGGCGCCGTCGGAGCGGGGTCGGTCGCGGCAGGGGCGTCTGGAACCACTGTCGGCGCGTCGGAAGCTGGCGCTGCGCTCTGTTGCGGAGCGGGTTCCGGGGCAGGCGCGGCCGGTGCGGGGTCGGCGGGAGCGGCCGGTGCGGGTGCCGAAGTAGTCGGGGTGGACGGGGCGGGCGCCTCGGTGCTGCTGCCCGGCATACCGGGTTGGGTTTCACCGCCGGGAGTTGCGGAACTGTCCGGGCTGGAAGTCGTTGGTGCACCCGCGGACTGCGTCGACGGTGTGGTTGCGGAATCACCCGACGGGATCCCCGGCTGGGAGTCGGTACCGGCGGGCGCCGCGGTCGACGCGGAACTGGGGGCGTCAGTGCCGGCCGGAGTGCTGCTGGATTCGCTCCCGGGCATCCCCGGCTGCGACGAGGTCCCCCCGCCGCTGGCGGAGGACTGCGGGTCCGCGTGCGCCAAACCTGCGCCGCCGGTGATAGCGCCAGCCATCGCCGCCACCGCCAGGAGCCGTCGGCCTGTAATCGGATTCTGTACCTTGCTCACGGCTTTCACCCTTCCGACGTTCTCACCGCATGCCGCAGTGACGTCAGCGCACTTCAGTTGGACTTCGATCGTCCCCTACCATACCCGCAGCATTTCGCGCACACGAGCACCACAATCGCCGCGCTCACCCTCCTCAGGGCCACCGCCTCGGCGGCAGGCGAGTACCGCGCCGACTGAAGGCCGCTCATTACGCTGACGTTCATGCCCGAAGTCGCCACTGTCGCAAGCCCATCCTCCTGTGACCGGCTTGACCTGATTCTGTTGCACGCCTCCGCAACCCAACCCCTGCTGGGGGCGATGCTCGCCGTGGACGTCCCCTTCAGCGACGGCTCCACCGAGGTGTGTTTGGGCACGATCACTGCAATCGAAACGGTCAACGCGTTGGCCGATCCGCGCGGTGTGATGGCCTCCCACATTGCCGCCGACTCCGGCAGCAACCTCACTCGCGCAAGCCAGGACACGCGGCGCGTGGTGATGAAGGTGGAAGCGGTATTCCGCGGCACCCCCGGATCGTGGAAACGGTGGTCGTCGACGCTGTCGAATTCACCAGCAACAGGCACCCGAGTGCGGGTTCTCGACCAAGCCACCGCCGACGATCTGATGGCCGACGAGAACACCGTCGGCTGTGTCGGGCACTTGCGGGGTTCGGACCATGTGCGTCTTCCGTTGACGCTGAGTGACTTCTCCGGCCCGAGAGGGGCAACGCATCTCGCGTTTCTTGGTGCGACCGGTTCGGGTAAGAGCTCTGTTGCCGCAATGGTTCTCGCGACAATGATGCGTCATCCGCAGATGGGTTTCATCGTCCTTGACCCTCAATCTCAGTGGTCCTCCGAGCATGGTCTGCCGATCTCACTGCAGGGGGTAGCCGCCGCACTCGGCAGGAAGGTGACGGTCGCCCGGATCTCTCAGTCGCTACGACTGCAGAAGGACGCGCCGATGTTCCTGCAGCTACTGCAGGAGTCCGGGTTCTTCCGGCACTTGGCGTTCGGGGCGGGCGCAGACGACAACATCGCCGCGGCCCGCGAAGTCCTCACCGCCGCACTCGGCCGCACCCAAGACGTGCACTCAGCATGTGGAACCGCCGATTGGACTGACGCCGATTCCACCGCACTTCTGCGGTATCTCCTGCAAACTCTGTACGACATTCTTCCCACCGGGACCGTGTATGCCGGTCGCGATCAACAGGATCGGGTGGGTGCCACTCTGCATCGCCCGGAGTGCGACTCGCGTGGGGAGCCGATCCCGCAGGCAATGCTCGACCGACTCCCTCCGGGAGCACTCGATGCCGGAGGGAGTGAACGCTTCGATCAGCTCCTCGAAATCTTCGCGGCGATCCACCAACTGTGGTTGCCGTACAACGCGGCCGGCCTCGCCCAGATCGCTGCCGGGACACCTGCCGGGGAGCTGGGGGAGAAGTATCAGCGTCGCAGCGCGTGGGGATTGCTCGCCGAAGCGTTGCGGCCGCCCGACGGAGCGCCCGCACCACTACTCATCCTGGACTTGTCGGCCGATGCAACAGCGAGCGACAAGGCTGCAGAGATTCTGGACAGCACTGACGTCAAAGCGCGGATCATGCATCAACTGGTCACCACCACCAAACGCGCTGGCCAACAGGGCTTCAAGAACGGGTACGTGCACAACACGTGCTGGATTGTTGACGAAGCATGGCAGTGGTGCGGGCCCGTGGACAGTCGCACCCAGTCCGAAGCTGTTGTGGCGCTGAGTAACGAGTGGGCAGCCAGCGCCCGCGATGTCCGCAAGTTCGGGATCGGCATCGCATTGATCACCCAGTCGACAACATCGATCCGCGACGACGTGTGGCGGCAACTGTCAGTTCTGTTCGTCGGATACGGGCTGCACGACTCCGCCGACCTCAAACGGTTGGGCAACCGTATGTCGGATGCGCACGTGCAGCTCTACAAGGCTGCGCCACCGCCAGCTGCGACCGGCCGCTACGTGTGGTGCTGTATCGGCGGCTCGGTCACCGGTTTGTCGTTCGGCCCGAACCCGGTGTTCGTCGAGGCGTTCACCGACGCCCACGCATGGCTCGATGCCAACCAGCACTGGATTACCGAGCTTCGACAACGGTATCTGCACTGTCTGCCTACCGGTGATGCAGGCGGATCGCTGACGGTTCCGCCGACCCGCCCACCGATCACCGATGCTTCGTCGGCCGCCCATACCGCGGTCACCGACGCCCGAACTCGACCGGTCGCCGCTGGAGTGTTGACCTCATTCCGGCCAGCCGCCGGCACAGCTGCGGTGTCGTCGCCCACGTCCCGGCGGTGGGCGACGAGCAGCCGAATCGACGACGACCGCCCACCGTTCTGATCAGACCGGCTGGTGCCTCTGCGCACCGGCCGGGAGCTCGCGGTCCCTGTCCGTGCCACACGCTGCTGGTAGTTGATCGGTTGAATAGGTGCTGTCTGCAGCAGCATTGAGATACCAGGGGCGCATCGGATTGTCTGGGGGTCGTGCTGTGATGGGGTCATGACCTTCACACGGCTACAGCTGACTCCCCACTATCGGCGGATCATCGCCGCGGCGCTTGAGACGTCAGCTCAGCCTGGGGCGGCGTCGATTCGTGGTGAGCTCGCCGGGTCAGTGCTCGAGGTTCCCGTCCCGCCGACTATCGACGTGGCCGGCAATGCTGTTCTCGCACCGTGTCGACCTCGGGAGCGCTTCGCGATCTTGGTGACGGCGCTGGCGCAGTCACCGTCGCCCACAGCGTGGAGGATTATTGAGGAACTCGTCCACAGCTCGACTCCCGCCGATGGGTGGGAGGCAGATGCTGTGGTGCCCGTTGGTCCGTCCCCGCTGGCCGCGGCGTTCTGGAACGTCAATGGCGGCACACTCGACCCCGCTCGCGCAGCCGACCGTGACCTACCGGGACTGAAGTGCCGAAGCATCAGCGACCTACTGACCCGGGCAGGCATTGTGGGGCTCAGTGAACTCGAGTCCCGCACTCGCCGTTGCCCCCAACGAGTTTCGGTGAATCGGGCGGGATGGCAGGCAGTCGCTTCCGCCGCGGGGGCTGTCCTGCTCTGCCACGCGCCAGGATTGCCGGCCACCCGCGACTGCCGTCACGTCGGTGTCATTGTTCGTGCAGATCTGTGCGATGTGACGTCCGCTGTGGGTGGGGGTGTGCTCGGTGACGGCGGAGAATGGCTGGCGCTGCGTGTCGGAGAAATGGTGATCTGCACGATGTACGCCCAGGGTGACGCCGCCCGGATCGCCGACGCCATCGATGCTGCCGAACATTGCGCTGGACGGCGGACACCGGTGCTGGTCGGTGGGGATCTCGATCTGCGGGGACTGCCCGGGGTTGACCACGGGGACAGCCGCTACACGTCGATCACGGAGTTACACAGGCTGTCTCCGTACCGGGCCGTCACAGCAGGTGCAGACAGTGACGGGTGGAAGGCGACGTGGCGGGTTGCCCATCGCACCGGGGACGCGGTCGGCGGCGCCCGCGATGGTGCGCCGGTCCAGTTGGACCATGTGTTGGTTCGCCCAGACCGTATCGACAGACCTTCGCTGACGGTGGTGCCGGCGTTGGGCAGCGATCACCTACCTGTACTCACCGAGCTCCGCACTCCGAGTGATGTTTCCGGCCCGGACCGGGAGCACTTGGCGGGATGAACGTCGAGCGGAAATGACGCTCGTACGATGAGTTCCGACCCGTTGGACCTCAGGAGGATTCATGGCACAGCTCGTATCCGTTGTTCGCTTCGACGATGGCGAACGCGACGTTCTGGGCGGCAGTAAAGTCGACCGTGAGAACGCCGCGACCACTCTCGGTAAGGAGTTGACGACCCAGATCAAGGCGGTGTTCAAGGAAGCCCGCGATCTGGCTGACACGAACCCGTCGGCGCCGCAGCTGCAGTCGCTTTCCGATCGCCTTTCGGCGTTGGAGGCCACGATCAATGTGCTGGGCGTGTCGGACAGTCGGGACAGTGTGGGGACAGCGATCAAGCAGATCCGGGATGTCGTTGACGCGGCATCGTCGGCGCTGCCGCACTAACGTTCGCCGCCAGTAGGGCCGGAACCGCCTCCTCGCAGGAGCCGGTTTCGGTCACTTCGCGCTCCCAGGGAGTCAGCTTCCCGCCGAGAATTGCTTCTAAGGTCAGGATTGCCGTGGATTACGCCGACGCCGACGCCAGCCGCTACAACGCGATGCGCGGCATCATGGACGCATTGGAGCACCTGGATCGTGCCTCACAGCAACGGTTCTTGGTGCTCGCTCAGGAGACGTCGTACGACCGGGCTGGGGCGGAGAAGGCACTCAGCCAATGGCAGACGACGAGCGGTTGGACGCCACAGGAACTCGCGCGACGCTATCCGATGGCGGCACAGTACTTGGAGGGGTTGCTGTCTCAGGCCCGGCCGCACGGGCACTCGTATGCGGCGCGGACCGCCGCGATCGACGCTGTGCGCTGCGTGCTGACGTCGGAACTTTCGCCTGCCCTATCGCCATCCATCGTGCGCATCCTGTGCGGACCCGTGCGTGACGTGCTCGGCGTCGCCGTCCTGTAAACCGTTCGCTCACAACACATTACTCGCGCGCCAGGCGGATTGGGTGATCGCCAAACGCCACCCACGTGTCTCGAAGCCTTCCGGGTGTCAGGAATCGGCCCGGCCGGGTGAGGCCAGCGAGGACACCTCGCTGGAGTGAGGGCGGATTGCTCCGTCAGAACGGCAGAGGCGGGGTATAGCGGCGGTAGGCGTCGGGCAGGCGTAGCGGCACCCTCGGCGGCCGCCGGAAGAACTCGAAGCCCGCACGGCGTGCTCGACGCTTCACATCGGCGTTGATCTTGTTGGCGCGCAACAATTCACTGTCCCGGGCCTTCTGCGCCGCCCGCCGCCAGTACTGGCGCAGATCTTGTTCGGCGAGGTCGGCGACATGGATGGGGCGCCGTCGCTCAGCCCAAGCGGTGGGTTCGAAGGCACCATCGATCGGAAACCCGATGATGTGAGCCATTTCTGACACGCGCTGCCATCGAGTCCCGAGGATCTGGGACATGCGGTATCGGGTGACGCCGTCTCGGAGGCCGCGGCGCAGGACTTCCCACTCGTCGTCGTAGCTCAATACGATGCGGCCGTCGATGCCTTCGTCGGGGTTGGCGTCGAGGTGCGACTGGGTGACGGTGAAGTTGACGCGCTCCCCGTCGAGGGCCATTTCGACGGCTTGGCTGTCGAAGATGGAGATGGTGTCGAGATCAGCTGGTAGCCAATCGATGTCAGGGTCTGTGATTGCGCCGTCGAGACCCAGTTCGCAGTCGAAGGTGAGCTGGTCGCGTTCTCGGGCGCGTACCGGGGTGTGCACTCCTGGGTCCGGAACGCCGGCATCGTTGAAGGCAACGGCGGCCAGTACCTCACCCTGTGGGCGGTTGCCGCTGCGAATTTGTCGGTAGGTGTCGTCCTGGCATTGCGCGAGGAACGGGCAGTCCTGGCAGGCTTTGACGGCTTTGGCGGCAGCAGTGGAGAACGCGGTCGAGGCTTCGTCCTCAGCGTCCATCGCTTCGAATGTGACCCATGAGTCGTCGCCCTGGGTGGGGGATATGGCGCCCTGATGCATGCCGGCCGGTGCCGGTGACGGCAGATCGAAAAGGTGGGGTCGGCGGTCGCACTCTCGTTGCGGCACAGTACGAGTAGAGCGGACAGCGGAGGAACTGATATGGGTATGCGGACGCAAAGGCGCCACCGTCGCTGACGGCATGATAAATATCTCCTCGGTAGGTGTGGGGCCTACGCACGGCTATTTGGTACGGCTTCGATGCGGCCAAGACTACATGATTGACGCCGAGATTGGGATAGTGAACTCAAGCTGTTTTGCAGAGTGTCGGCGGGGACTGGATCGGCTGCCGCAGATGTCAGAGAGCCGTTGGACAATCTGATCCATGACACAGGCACCTTTGCTCCGCGCCGGGTTTTACGGCTGCGCACATCTCGGCTACCGGATGGCGTCGATGGCCAGGACCCACCCCAGCGGGCTCAATATCCGCGAAGTCGACGGGTTCGCCACCTACGAGGCCATCATGCGGGACATGCTCGCCCACAACGTCCAATTCATCTCCGACGGTGGTGACATCTTCCATGTCCACGCCCCCTCGCCCCGGGCGATCGACGAAGCACTCCGCGTCGACGACCTGCGCGTTGCCGCCAGCGTTCCCCGCATCACCAACACCGGAAACCACGACAAAGCCTCCAGCGGTCACGTGTCAGCCGTGGCAGCGGTGCATCGGCCGGCGCTCGGGTCGTTCGCAGTCTTCCCACGCAACGACCGTCCAGCCGAAGAGAGTTTCGGCCCCAGTCCAGGCCTGTACGAAGTGCACCAACCGTTACCCGACATGCCGCTGTACCTGCACGTCGTCTCCGACTTTGGGCTGAACCCGCGACTGGCTGACCAAGGCATCACGATCAACCCGCAACCCGTCCCAGATGCGGTGAACATCCTGGTCTCCCATGGCATTTTCTCCGCCGATGATCGCCTGTTCGGTGCGGCCGACGGCCACGGCGCGACCCGAGTGATCCCCGCCGAATGGGTGGATCGAGGATTCGACGCGTCCATCCTTTCCGACTATCACACCCCCGGCCCCATCCCAGGGTTCGGGCCCGCCGAGCGTCGTTCCGGCCAAGTGTGGATGACCGGCTCTGCGATCGGGCGAGGTTTCTCCGATGAGATCTGCCCACGCGGATGGCTACTTGTCGAGCTGATGCCTGACGGCTATCTGCAGATCACGCTCAAACCGGTGTGGATGCGGCCACAGCACGACTTCGACGTCATCGACTGCGCCGACCGCACTGTCGATGAGGTCAACGAGATCGTCCGCGCGCGCCTGGCCGAGCACCGATGGTGGGATGACACCACGGCGGCGATCACCGGTGACGGTGGATGGCTACTGCGCCAACGGATTCGCGGTGCGTCCACAGCGCAACGTCACGGAATCCGAGCGCTTGCCGGCGAGTGGGCCAGCGCCGCCGGGGACGCCGCCTACTGGTCTGTCGATTTTCAAGCCGCACCCAACCCCGACACCGCCGAGCCCGACACCCGCCTGGCGCGGCGTATCTCACGGGCGGCTGGCACCAGGATCGACTTCGCCGACGACTTCACCCGCCGCCACGACACCGGCCGGGTCGGCGCCGTGCTCAAGGGTGCGTCACCGACGGTGCGGACTGCGTCGGCTGCCGCAGCTCACGCACTGCTGCAGCAGCTGAAATAGTCTTCGGCGCACCTCAATCCAGCAGAGTCCGATCCGCCGCAGATGTGCACCGCGGGGGCTTCGGATCTTGGTCGATAGGCGGCGCCCGAGGGAGACACCAGTCCAGGGAATGTGACAGCTGCGGCCAATGTGGCGCCTTAGTCCAGGAATCCAGAAAAGGTGCCACTCAGTCCAGACTTCGGCCGGGCCAGTGAGGCAGGCGGCGGCGCCGGCGGACGAGGGGCGGAGCTCGGTGCACGCAGGCAGGCTGCCGCAGTCTGTCGGGCCCGTGTGGTCCCCTTGATGCATCGAAGCCCTTAACTAGATACAGCCCCGCGACTTACTCCCACCACCATGGGGGCAGTCGCAGGGCAGGAGGACGCACCCCACATGCGTATGCTCACCGCTCACCTCGAGAACTTCCGATCGGCCGCCGAACTCGACGTCGACTTCCGCGAGGAAGGCTTGACGGCCATCATCGGCGCTCCAGGCTCGGGAAAATCATCGATCTTCGCTGGGCTGATGTTCAGCCTCTACGGTGTCGCCGGCCCCGACCAAGACCTCCTCGACGTCCGCTACGACCGAGCCGCTGACAAGTCCGTGGTCGTCGCCGACTACGTGTGGACCCACGACGGAACCGAATACCGGACGCGCCGTGAACTGCGCCGAGGGGTCCGCAAGGGCGCCCCCGTCGAGAAGTCGTCAGCCCAAATGTGGCGTGATGGCATCGAAGTCGACAACATGACACCTACGGAGATGACCAAACAGGTCACCGCAATCCTCGGAATGTCGGACCGCTCCTACGCGGGGTCCAGCCTGATCCGCCAAGGCGAAGTCGACACCCTGACGACGGCCACCCCGTCGGTGGTTCAGCAGCTGGTCGAAGATCACACCGGGATCGGGATCATCACCAAGGCCCGCGACGCAGCCCGCAAACGGGCCAACGAAGCCCGCGCGATCGCCGACGCGATGCCCGGCTCGCTCGATGAGGTGCAAACCAGCGCCGCCGCTGCCACCGAAGCCGCCACCACCGCGGCGAACGCAACCTCGGTAGTGGATGCGGCGAAAGCCAACGCCGAACGCGCCCGCCGTAATTGGCAGGACAGCGACGCCACCGCCAACCGGCTCCGACGTTCGCAGATCAACGCCCAAACGTCGCGCGACGCGGTGACCTCAGCCAGTGGCGCACTCGACGCTGCGCGCACCTCAGCGGAAGGAGCCGATGCGGCCGCAGCCGCGTTGGGAATCACCGAGGACACCAACCTCGACGACCTCATCGAACAACTCGAGCGGTGGGCGCAACAACGAGCAACCCTCGCGAACGCCGGCAACACCGTCTACTACGCGGCCGGAGCGGCGACCAGCGCCACCCGCGACCATGCGACCGCGCAATCGGCGTCCGACACCGCGACCGCACACCGTGACCGCACGGTCGCCGCCCTCAACACTCTGGGTGACCGTCTCACACAGCTGACCGAACAATTGGAGAACAGCCGCGTCGCGGCCGCCGCCGCCCGCGCCGACTCTGCACGCCTGGACAAGGCGCTGACGACCCTGACGGGCGCGGCCGCCCACTGCCCCACATGCCTGCAGTCCCTCGACGACGCTGACGCGCTCGTAGCAACCCTGACCGACCAGCGAAACCGTGCGCGCACAGCGGCCGCCAAGGCCGAACACCAGGCCGGTGATGTCGCGACCAGTATTGCGACTGTTCGCGAGCAGATCACCTCCACCCGAGGCGATCTCGATCAGATGGACAAACTCGTCGCTGCCGCCGCGCAGGCACAGGATCGGGCCAAGCACGCCCGGTCGGAGCTTGCCGCGGCCATGACCCACTGCCAGCAGGTGCTGGGTACCGCTGTGTCCGACGCCGAGGACGCCATCGCCAAGATCGGTGCGGCGATCGCCTCGGTGGACGCTCAACGAGACACTGCCGGCGAACAGCGCGGCGCCATCACCGCCGTCCGAACCGCGTGGGAGCAGGTCGCGTCGGCGACCGCCCGCTTGGACAAGGCGCGGGTCGCAGTGTCAGACGCACCCGACCCCGCGGCAGTGGAGGACGCCATTACGCGAGCCGCAGAGCAACGCGTCACCGCTGACGCACTGGCCGCCGACGCCGCCGACGCCGCTGCCAACGCGCACGGACTGCAGGTCGCGGCATCGCAACTGCAGGCCGCTGCGGAATCCTCTGCCCGCCAGTGGGAACAAAAACAGCAGGCGGTCCGTGACGCCGAGATCGCCGACACCACCGCCGAACTCCTCACCGCCTACCGCCAGGACCTGATCGGCGACTTCTGCGAAGGGATCTCTGCGGCGGCCACCGAACTGCTCGAGCGATTCGGTGGTGAGCACGTCGCGTTCCACCTCGATCCCACCTTCGTGCCGCGCGTGGAGCTCGCCGACGGACGACTGCGAAAGACGTCGTCCTTGTCGGGCGGCGAGAAAGCTCGTGTCGGGCTGGCGTTTCGTCTCGGGATCAGCATGCAGATCACCGATGGGGGGCTACCCGATCAGATCATCGGAGACGAGATCACCCAGTACCTCGACGACGACGGCCGCCGTCAAGTCGTTGCGACGATCAGCGACCTGTTCGCATCCCCCATCTTGGTGTCGCACACCGCTGAAATCCTCGACTACGCAACGCTCGTGTATCGAGTCGAACGCACCCCGTTGGGGGCAACCACTCTCGCCGACACGACTGCTTGACCCGACGGCCCTCCGCCTGAGCACCGGCAACGCACCACTCGGCCGCCGCCGCTGCTGCTGCCTACCTGCCTGCTCTACCGGGGGACCGGACGGACGGGACGAAACCAGTGTCTGCGCAGTCCGATTCAGATCTCGGATTCTGCTCGGACCATCCGATAGAGTTCTAGTCGCGGTGCCACCTCGACACGGACGGGTCGTGTCGGTGTGTGAATTCGACCTAGTGGTGCCGCCGACTGGCGAGCGGAGTGTGGGGCTCTAGTGCTCGCCGAGCGGCTTGCCGCAACGTCCCCGAACTGATCGCATGCACAGGGCCATCAGTTCGGGGACGTTCTCGTTCCCGCACCGACATGACGGCACGGAACAGCCATCCAGTGGCGGCCAGAACCTGACGCAACAATCGAGCCGAAACCCGCCTCTTACGCTCATCTCAGATCGAAGCACTCACCACGAGAGGACCTGCGCATGCCGTTCCGGGTCATCACCGCCGCGGACGCCAACGATGTCCCGCCCACGCACTGTTCGCCGCCGGTGTGCACCACCGACGCCGACGATGCCGGTGTGGGCGCCAACCACGGACGCGTCCTGCCCCTGGTCGGTAACACCCGGCCCTTCATCTACGACGTGACGATCGCCGGCAGCGACACCCGCATCTACGCCGACCGGCTCACCGACGTGCTCTGCGTCCTGATCGGCGACGAGTACAGCGCGCTGGTCGACCAGATCGACGCGCTCACCATCACCGAACGGCTGCTGCCACCGCCCGGCCCTTCCCTGGGGGATGTACTGCCCACCGAAGTCGCCGAATCCGCGGTCTACGAGGACACCGACGACAGCGACACCACTGCCGATCCCGCCCAACGGCAACAGCTGATGATGCTGCTGTACGACCTCGCCCGCCTCCGGGCGGAGCACGCCGACGCCGTGCGCATCGACCTGCAAACGTCGATCAACGCTGCCGCGCGCGCCGACGGCACGTGGGAACTGTTGACCGCCAACGAAAAAGAAGAACTTGAGCAGTCCTCCCTGCCTACCGCCGGCCCGCCGCTGGGTATCCCCACCGAGATCCCCTACACGGCTGTCGACGAAACCGGGGTCCTACGGGCCGGCAGCTACCAGCGACCTGAATGGCGCGCCGAGACCCGACTGGTCATCAATACCGGCGACTATGCGCCGTGGACTTTCGCTCCGCACATCACCGCCATTCGCACCGCCACCGGACCTGAGGGATTCGAGGTGGACTACCTCACCGGTGAGAACACGGTGGAACTGATCATCGACTCCGAAGAGGAGTACGTGTCCTCCCTGGTCGACGCCGGGGTGCTCACCCTCACCGAACGGTCCCCGTACCAGCCGGACGAGATGTTCGCTGACATGACCGACTCACCTGTGGTGCACCCCTACCTTCGGCGTCCCGGCGGCCCGGCAGACACCACCGGCGAACTCACCGAAGAACACCATCACGCGCACTCACACCCGCACGATCATCCGGTCGCGTCAGTCCCGCCCAGCGAGTAGCACTGCCACGCCACCGACCTCGGTGTGCGACAGCACCAAACGTGCGAGAATGCCCCTTATCGAAGCCCTAACCAAATAAGAGGAGACGGCCAATGGTCTGTCGAGAGAACCCGCTGCGCAGCGCATTTATGGGCGCGGTGAAGAAACTCTCCGTCATCAACGGCGACGGCTACTTTCACGATGCCGAAGTGCAATCTTCCATCCACGAATTCGGTCACGAACTCGAAGCCATGACCCCGATCAGCACCGAGCAGCAGATCGCGTTCGCGGAACAGCTTCGAGCGCAACTCGAAGCAAACCCCGACCTCACCGACAACGACAAGTACCGCCCATTCAGTGGTGACAGAGGACAGACCGGGATCATCACCCGCATCGACGACGAGATCCGCGCCCTCAAAACCGGTAAGGACCGCAAAGGCCGGCCGATCAAGGGCACCCCCAAGGAGAACAACGCCCGTTTCCTTGCGTCGGTGATGAACATGGGATCAATGCTGGAACGACGGCAGCCCGCCAAGGCCGCATTCCTCGAGATGAACGCCCGCCACCGCGGCATCTCAATGGCCGAAGCGACCGCCGAGTGGAACAAACTCATGAACACCAAGGGCGACTTCTCCCAGATTTCGTTGTCCGACACCTTCCGCGAGGACCTCGGCTCCGGCCGAAAAACCGACGGAAGCACCGACACTCGGCCCGTCACCCTCCGTGACAGCCTCGCCATGGCAGGAATGAGTGCCCGCGAACAAGCCGACCTCGGCCAGTCCGGCCGCGCCCGCAACGCGATGGCCGTGATGGAACAGCGACGCCTCAAAGCGGTGAAGGCACTGCCCTCCCGGCCCACTCTCGACGTTCCCGGCGTCGTATCCCGGCAGTACCTGGACGCGTCCAAGAAGGACTCCTACGTCAAGTGCGGGCAGTGCGGCCAGTTCGGCCACGACGACAACGAATGCCCCAACCCGGATCTGGCCAGCGAACGACGCGACCTCAGCAACCAACGCGACATGCTCGACAAAGCCAAGGAAGCCGTCAAGTGGCGCCGCATGCTCGACGCCGACGACGACGCGATCATGACCAACCTGGACCGCTACTACCCGCAGCGCGAGTTCGCCAGCGCTGCCCAGTTCAGGGAGATGGTGGCTTCCCGCATCGACACGCTGACCCCCGACGGTGAACTCACCGAACTCGAAATCGCGCGCCGCAGCAAACAACTCGACGACGCAGAAGCCGACCTTCGGCGCCGCCGCGACGAACGGGGCGGCTCGGTGTCCGCGTTCCGGTCCGTGCGGTACTCCCCACAGACCGGACTCCTCGAAGTCACCCCACAGGACTACACCCGCAAGAACGGGCACGTCACGCCCGGAAAACCGTTCTACCGCCGGATCTCTCCGCAGCAGTGGGCTGAACTCACCGACGGCACCGACAGCATCGGCGCCCGCCTCAACTCGCTGGGCCTCGCCCGCAACCCCGACGAACAGAACCGCTTCGAATCGGCAGCCGATATGCGCGCGGCCGCCACTCTCCAGCGGTGCCCGACGTGCGGGCGGTTCGCCTCGCTCAACGCCGGTCATCGGTGCGCAGTCAAGGGTGGACCCTCCGAAGAGTTCACCGCACGCAATGCGCTGCAGCAGAGAGCCTATCGGCGTGCCGTCGTCGAAGGCGGCGGCAAGGTGCCACCCCCGCCGCGCAACATTCGCACCGGCCAGCCCGTCGACCACCACGTGATCGGCGCCCGCGAAACCGACGGCGCGATCGTGCGGGGCGACCTGATGACCGCCACCCGCGGCTCCATCGACGCCGACCTCGCCACCGACGCCACCGTCGCCCATCCGACAGTCCACGCACAGTTCCCCGGAGCCACCGTCACCGGCAGCGTCCAGGTGTGGTCCAGTGACGGGCAACGGTTCCTGTCTGTCGCCGACGACGACCGCAACGTCACACTCAAGTGCACGTGCCCGCAGTACCGCAAGAACTACCGATGCCCGCACGTCGAGTCAGCCGCCAAAGCCTGCGCCGACAAGTTCCGGGCCGGCCCGGCCCGCGGCCGCACAGCCAACAGCAGCTACGAGCAGTTGGACGGATTCTCGATGGACGCCCCGCTCGGCACCCACAGCAGGGTGGACTTCGCGACCATCACCGCCCGCCGCGCCGAGCACAACGACACCTTCACCACATCGGTAAATGCCCGCTCGTACGCCGGTACCTTCGCGACCTCGCCAGTAGCGATGCCGCCACGCAACAGTGACGGCGAGGAGATCGCCGAGCCCACGGTGTGGGCGCGCACCGACTCCGACGACGACACTTCTGCCGAGGACGGCAAGAAGCGTATGGACGTCAACAAAGTCGACTTGCAGAACACCGGCGACGTCGTGCACCGGCTGCGGAAGGTGCTGTCGGGCAGGAAAGGCCGTCAGTCGTGGTCGGTGCGCACCGATCAGTTCGGCGGAATCATCGTCGACATCCAACGGTCGGCACGTAACACCCCGGCAGCGGAATCACAGCGAGCCACCCTGCGCAGTCTGCTCAACATTCCCGCCAACAACGACCTCCGCAACGGCTTCTACATTCCGCCGACCGGGTCGGCCCGCCACGAAGCGCTCGACCGCGCCTACGGTGATCCGCCCCGTATCCAGCAGTCGCGGATGGTGTTCACCCCTGACGCCGAGGCACTTCAGAACGCCCGCGACCACCGGGCCCAGACCCGCAACCTCGCATAGGACCAGCAGATGACTGCACAGCTCGCCGATCTGGCCGACGTCGAACCCAACACCACCATCCACGGTGAGGTCGTCGACACCACAACGACGCCCTGCAGTGCCGACGAGGCGAAGGAGCTGATCAGAAAGGCCATCACCGCCGCCGACGAATTCCAAAGCGCGGTCGCCGAACTACTGTCCCGGCAAGCACATATAGCGCTCGGCTATGACAGCCCACGTGACATGATCATCGACCAGTTCTCGGGTGCTCTCCTCAATCCGCGGACCAAGAAGCCACTGTCGCGCACGCATTTGCGTCGACTGGCAAGAGTGACATGGGTGATGTGGGTTGTCGCGTCACACACCCAGGTCGACATCGGTGACATCAACCTGTCCGAGAACGCGTTGCGCAGCATCTCCAGCGCCGAGTCCGGGCTGGAAGACCGCGACCTCATTGACGCGATGCTCAAACGCATCGACCAACTTGGGGTGTCCGGTCCGGATGGGATCAACGAGGTCCTCAACGAGGCCGTGCACAACTGGTCGGACTTCAAAGAGACTGTCGCCCAGAATGACAGCGACGGCAACGCGCCGAGCACCGACGCGTCAGCTGAGGAAGCCGACGGCGCCGACGACTCCACTGAGCCCGCCGCATCGAAACCCGCCGGGCCCGGGCCGCAGCCTTCCGGCGGCCAGCCGGACCGGTCGCCGACCCCGGACACCGAACACCGCGACACCGCAGACGACGAGGAGAGCGCCGACGAGGATGCCGACGAGGACCTTGACGACGCTCAGTCGTTGATCTCGGTGTTCGAAGACTCGATACCCGACGGCCTCGAGAACCGCATCTCCGACCTCGACGTCAACGCCGCGCTCGCGCACATGCGTACCGCCGCCGACGTGCGGCGGGCGTTGCGTGACATCGCGGCGATCTACGCACTGCTGCCGACCATCACTGCCATTCGCAAAGACGTACCCGAGATCATCGACAACATCGACGACGACGAACTCGCTGCGTTGCGCGCAGAACTCACTACCGGCAACGAAGCCGTGGACTGGGCGGAGAAGGCGCGTGCGGTAATCGCCGAATCGCTGAGCGAAGTCCAGATCCGTTTTGACACCGCCATCTGATCACCGACAAGGACACCCACCATGCACACCAAACGAAGTGTTCTCCGGGCCGCCGCGGCCGCGGCCGCGCTCACTGCAGGTCTGAGCGTCGCTGCGTGCTCCAGCGGAGGCGACTCTGATTCGGTGGCGTGGACCGCCACACCCGTCGACTACCGCGACGCCATCAACACTGCGATCGACTCACATGGCTGTGAGGCGGTCAGCCCCGATCTTGTTGCCGCGCAAACCTATCTCGAGACCCGATTCACTGCGACCGCAACCAGCGCGGCTGGCGCCAAAGGCCCCGCCCAGATCTTGCCGGCACAGTGGAACCAGCTGGCGCCGGCGGTGGATGCGACGGACCCGAACAATCCTCACGATGCGATGGCCGTCCTCGTCGCCGCCGACTGCCAGATCGCCAACGAACTGTCCGCAGCGCAGGTCGATGTCACGCCCGCCACGATCGCAGCCGCATGGAACGCGGGAACCAGGTCGGTGATTGACGGCGCGCAAAACCCGGAGACGACGATGTATGTGGCGGCGGTGACCGCCGCGATGCGCGCACCGCAGTAGCCGTTGTGAGATCGGACGCCGCGGTGCGGTCGCACTCCATCACTGGGGGTGCGGGGCGGACAGAAGCGGCGGCCAGCTACCCCCGAACGTCGCCGGGTCCATTGTGGCCTTGTAGGCGAGAAAGACTGCGGCGACGGTGAACACGCCGAGCAGCACCTTGTCGGCGGTGCCGTTCGCTTTGATCCGCATGAATCCGGGTGGGCACACATCCCACCACTTCTTGCCGTTGATCGTGACGACGCCGCCGAGCATCGGTACACCCGACTTGGTGAGGGCGTCACCGAGGATGTGGGCGATGATGCCCATGGTGACCGTCAGGCCGAGAGCTCCGGCACCAGCCATCTGCGGCTGCCACATCCACACGGCCGCGGCCGCGCCAGCGGCGACGGCGGTGATCGCCAGCCAGTCCGACTTCGACGACCACTCCGGGAACAGTCCCCGCAGAGCGAGGCCTAGCATCACAAACAGCACGGCGACAGAGGCAGGTTTCCCGAACAGCCAGACCAGCACGGTGACGGCGATCCCGACGAGCAGCGCGAACCACACGGTGTGCGTGGCTGTCCGGTGACCGTTGTCGCGGTCGTTGTCGCGTCCCGATTTCGTGACGTCGTACACGCTCAGCGCTGCGTTCTCGCAGACATGGGCGACGCCAACCGAGAGGAACCCGAATGTCTTGGACACCGTCGCCTGCGGCGAATCGATGTCGGGGAGGAGGGCGGCTCCAGCGGTCAGCGCCGCGAACGTCAGCGCCCCAACCGCTGTGGTGGGCCCGCCCAACGATGCGGGGATCACCGCGGCAGCGGCCAAACCAAGTACTGCCCCCGACATTGCGTGGGTTGGGCCCATCACCACTGTCCGACTGCCTTCCTGTCAGGCCGGGGCGCAGCCAACGGTGCACGTCACTGTGTAGTCCGCGACGTGATTGAGGCCCGCCCGGTTGGCCGGCAGCCCTTGAGGCGGGGCGGGAGGGGTTGTGCGATAGCGGTCGACGGTCTTGTTGAGCTCGTCGATGCGCGGTTCGACCTGCCTTTGCCAGTTCTTGTTCCACAAACCTCGTAGCCAGTCCGGCGCGGGAATGTAGCCTTCCGCCCCGAAGTACAGCAGCCCGAGAATCACTACCGCTGCGACAACAACACTTCCGAGTTTCATGTGTCAGGTCTCCAATTCAGGTGAGGGTAGAGCGGATGCCGCGGTCGCCGGGATCAGTTCCACGGCAGATCATCTGGGTCGACGGGAATCTCTTCGATGTCGTCGTCGGGATCGGTGGTGTCGCCGGAGTCGTCGAGGTAGGCGTCGCCAGCATCGTCGGGCAGGCCCTCCGGCATCGTCTTCTCGAATGAGACCGGCAGCTCCGTGCGCGACCCCTGTGCGGGTTCGTCTTCCACGCGAAGCCAGTAGGGATCTGATCCGCCGTCGTCGTTGGGTCGGTGCATCAGTGCCCAACCGTCGGCGACGAGCCCGGCGCGTAGCCGGTCGGCAGATCCCTGCACGGTGATCGACGGGTCCCAAGGGGCCGATTCGGTTTCCGACGGCAGGAAAGGCACCTGCACGAGGTGGAATCCCTCTGCCGATGTCCACGCCCACGCACGCCCCTTGGGAGCTGTCGGCGGGAATCGTGTCCCGTGGTTGGACTCAAGGATCTGCTTGGAGGTGTACTCGTCGACCGGGCCGACACAGATTTTGAACTGCATCATCAGCTTCAGCTGTGTCGAGACGACTTTCGCTTCCGGCTTCTGGGCGGCGGTGACCATGTTGATTTCCATTGCTCGGGCGAGCCGTCCGATCGACTCCAGGTCCGCGCGGGCGACGCTGAGCAGTTCCTCGAGGTCCTTGTCCTTGGATTCAGCGAGGAACTCGCCGATCTCGTCGAAGAACAGGAACCGTCGTTTCGGGCAGGGCCCGTCTTCGGCTTCCATTTCGGGGTGCTCGGCGTAGAGGGCGCGGAGTCGGCCTAGTGTTTTCACACCTCGCTTGTTCAATAGCCTTCTGCGGCGGTTCATTTCCGTTTTCGTCTCTGCGATCGCCGCGCAGGCCTGTTCGGGGGTTTCGGCGAAGATGATGACGTTGGGAAATTCTTTCATCCACGGGAAGTCCGTCATCTTGATGTCGATGCCGACCACTTCCGCGATGTCCCTGTTGACCAGGATCATCTGCAGGATCATGTCGAGGAGCACTGACTTGCCTGCACCCGTTGACCCGCCGACGAGCCCGTGTGCCACGGAGTTGAGGTCCCACAGGAATAGTCCGCCGCCTTTTTTCAGGCCGATGACGATCTTGCCTCGGCGGAAAAGGTCGTGGAACAACCGGTTCTGCTCCGACCCCTCCTCGGGGAAGACG
>NZ_CM183447.1:4800000-6176246 GCF_059511865.1 Gordonia sp. YC-XJ4 | reverse complement strand
ACTACCAGCATCGGCGGGGGTCGGTCGGGGGTGGACGGATACCACCTTGGCGGGGTCGGGCGGACTTGTCCACACACTTATCCACATCTGTGAATAAAAGGAGATGGAAGATCGGCGCTGCGGGTCGTGGTCACCGCATACCGACAATGGAATGTGACTGGCGTCAATGGGATGTGACTGGCGTCAATGGGATGTGACTGGCGAAACCGTAACAGACCTGATCGGGCGCCGACAAAGGAAACGAGCGGTCGATCCTCCGATCGGGGGAACGCGTCGGGCTGGCCTGCACGATCGGTGCTCGTTTGATTTGGCCGGGTTCACTCCCGTACTCTCGACTGGTCATCCAGGTTGCGGATTTGCGGTGGATCACGTCATCAGCAGCGTCGTCGAGCACTCGGCGTCGGTGCGGGGGGCGCCACCACCCCGGCACTAGTCCGGCACCGCGTCAGGATAAGCAGAGACCACCACAGGATGTGGGAACGCGAGCCATCGGCGTGCCCATGTCACCGAGCACAAGGAGTCACCGTGGCCAAGGGAAAGCGGACTTTCCAGCCCAACAATCGTCGTCGCGCACGCGTGCACGGCTTCCGGCTGCGTATGCGCACCCGTGCGGGTCGTGCCATCGTCAACAGCCGTCGCAGCAAGGGCCGCGCGAAGCTCACGGCCTGATCTCGACTTGCGCTGCCGGTCGTGACCACAAGTCCGGCCGGCTTCGTGTTGTTCGATGATGTCGGCCCAACATGGGATCTCTCGTGGATCCGACTTCTCCCGCACGCTGAAACGCGGTGTGCGGACCTCGACGCGTGATCTTGTGGTCAGCGTCGCCGTGGTGCCGTCGATCTGGCCGGACCCCTCGGGACGTCGTACCCAGGTGGCGATGTCCGGCGGGCCCTGGCTGGGGCTGATCGTCAGCAAGTCCGTCGGCCCCGCAGTGGTTCGGCATCGAGTGGCCCGTCGGCTGCGCGCCGCCTTCCGCGATGTCCGCGGGCGGGTTCCGGCCACCGAGACCTTCGTCGTCGTCCGCGCCCTCCCGGGCGCCGCACATCGCTCCAGTGACGAACTGGCCGACCAGCTGCGAGAAGTGATGGGACGTAAGCGTGTTCGCCAGCTTGCAGCGCGTTCCGCAGGGGTCGACGTCGCCGGCGCCGGGGTGTCGGCATGACCGATGTCGAACCCCTCCCCCACTGCTGCACGCCCACCGCCATCGAGGACTCGCGGTCAACGCGGGTCATGCGATGGATCCATCTGTTCCCGCGGCGCGCGCTGATCTTTGTCATCGAGCTGTATCGCACCTGGGTGTCGCCCCTGCGACTGCCGACATGTCGGTTCGAGCCGACCTGCTCGGCATACGCGGTCGAGGCGTTGACCCGACACGGGTTCTTCCACGGCGGTGCGCTGGCGGTGATCCGGCTGCTCAAGTGCGGACCGTGGCACAAGCCCGGCTATGACCCTGTCCCCGATCGAGGATTCCGCCATCCGCCGGTGCCCTCGCAGGTGACGCGGCGTGATGGCGCGCAGAGCGACGTCGCTCACGGAGACCTTTCTCAATCGGACGACCTTTCTCAATCGGACGCGGCGGAAACGTCGTATCGCATCGCCGACGACGGCGTACGCGCATCTATGGAAGTGAGGGATAGCTGACCCGTGCTGAACTTCATCTATTGGCCGGTATCCGCGATCATGTGGTTCTGGCACTGGCTGTTCGACTTCATCACGCCGGACTCTCCCGGCGGTAACGGCGTCGCCTGGGCACTGTCGGTGGTGTTCCTCGTGTTCACCCTGCGTGCGATTCTCTACAAGCCCTTCGTGAAGCAGATCCGCACCACGAAGAAGATGCAGGAGATCAACCCACAGCTGCAGGCGATCCGCAAGAAGTATGCCAAGGATCGGGTCAAGATGACCGAGGAGATGCAGAAGCTGCAGAAGGAGCACGGGTTCAATCCCCTGCTCGGCTGCCTCCCGATGCTGCTGCAGGTCCCCGTGTTCATCGGCCTGTTCCATGTGCTGCGGTCGTTCAACCGCACCGCGCACGGAATGGGTCAGCTCGGCATGTCGCCCGAGGAAACACGGTCGGTCGGCAACTACATCTTCAACGTCGACCAGGTGCAGAACTTCCTCGACGCTCGCCTGTTCGGGGTGCCGCTGTCGTCGTTCATCTCCGAGCCGAAGACCGAGTGGGCGGCGTTCGTCCAGCCGGGGCAGCCGATTGACTTCACGCGAGTCGACATCGCCATCGTGGTCATCCCGATGATGATCATCGCGTCCATCGCGACCCACATGAACTCCCGGGCGTCGGTCGCACGTCAACCCGAGGCCGCGCTCGCGAATCCGCAAACCCGGATGATGAACATGCTCGCGCTGTACATCTTCCCGCTCGGCATCTTGGTCACCGGCGCATTCTTCCCCGTCGCGATCCTCCTGTACTGGATGAGCAACAACGTCTGGACCTACGGGCAGCAGCACCTCGTCTTCGGTCGCATCGCCAGGGAAGAAGAAGAGGCCCGACTGGCCAAGCAAGAGAAGTTGAAGGCCAACGCTCCCAAACCCGGGGTCAAACCGGACCGCACCAAGAAACTCGGTGACGGCCAGGGGTCGGAGAACGGTGTGGACCTCGAGAAAGCCGACGGTGCGGAAGAGGCTTCCGACAACTCGGCGGAGAGCACCAAGAACGCATCGCTGATGGATCGACTCACCAAGGCGCTCGGGATCGGTGGGGCCGGCAGTGCGAAGGCGAGTGGCTCGAAACATGAGGACTCGAAAGCTGACGCCTCGACATCCGCGGCCGCGACTGAGTCCGAGGCGGCAGGCGCGTCCGGTTCTGGGGCGTCCGGTTCTGGGGCGTCCGGTTCCACGGGGAACGGGAATGGGTCCGCACCCGCCAAGCCGAAGCCGGGACAGAAACCTGCGGCGCAGACTTCCGGAGGGTCGGGAGCCAGGCCAAAGAATCAGGGGTCGAAGAAGGGCGGAAAGCGAGGCGGCCGCAAGGGCGGCCGGCGCTGAACCGTTTGCAGTACTCCCCCATCGCGGGCCGGGTCATTCCGGCGACCGCGCCAGACATCGCAAGTACGAGTAAGAAGGTGGAACCGAGATGACAGCTGAGACCGCGACGCACGGCGAATCAGATGTGACGGAACCCGAAGTGACCGAGTCTTCTGAGACTGAATCTCCTGTGACCGAGTCGGACGTCAAGGAGTCCGGAGTTGCGGAACCTGAGGTCGCCGAGTCGGAAGAGACCGGTGCTGAGGACGATGGTGCTGAGGACGATGGTGCTGAGGACGATGGTGCTGAGGACGACGGTGACCGTCTCTTCGAAGAGGGCGAGATCGCCGGCGATTATCTCGAGCAGCTCCTGGACGTGTTGGACTTCGACGGCGACATCGATCTCGACGTCGACGGGGACCGCGCGGTGGTGAGCATCGACGGTGGCGACGATCTCGCGAAGCTCGTCGGCCGCAAGGGTGAGGTCCTCGACGCGCTGCAGGAGCTGACGCGTCTCGCGGTCCAGCAGGTGACCGGCGACCGTAGCCGGCTCATGCTCGACATCGCACGGTGGCGGGCCGACCGCCGCGATCGGCTGGCGCGTCTTGGGACCGAGGTGGCCGAGCGAGTCCGGGACAGTGGCGGCCGCGAAGCGCTGGATCCGATGACCCCGTTCGAGCGGAAGATTGTGCATGACGCCGTCGCGGCTGTGGATGGCGTCATCAGCGAGAGTGAGGGCGTTGAACCCAAGCGTAAGGTCGTCGTCATCAAGGTCGACTGACGATCAGCCGCGGCACGCGGCATGCTCGGTGCCATGAAGTCGACCATGAGGTCGGTAGTGACGAAGTCCCGGTTTAGCGCCGGGACTTCGTCATTTCTGGTCCTGCTAATTACACATCTGTAATTCCTGGTGCTGTGATGTTCTCCGCGGCGAAGGTCCGTGTTTCACGTGGAACATGTGGCGTGGGGAAGACAAACGGAAGGATCGCGTTTCACGTGAAACATGAGAGCGGCAGTGCCGCGCCCGACGACGGTGCGGACCCCTCCCCTCCCCCATCGGCCCATGCGGTGTTCGGGGAGCGGCTGGAACTGGCGATGCGGTATCGCGGGATGCTCGCGACCGACGGCATTACGCGTGGCCTCATCGGGCCGCGGGAAGTACCGCGCCTATGGGATCGACATATCGTCAATTGTGGGGTGCTCGGTGAGGTCATCGCCGACGGGGAGTACGTCATCGACATTGGTAGCGGCGCCGGCTTGCCGGGCATCCCACTGGCCTTGGCACGACCCGATCTCCGCATCACGCTCGTCGAGCCCCTCCTACGACGAACAACGTTCCTGGAAGAGGTCGTCGCGTCTCTCGGACTGGACGTCACGGTCGTCAGGGGTCGCGCCGAGGAGCGAGCAGTGCGAGCTGAGGTAGGGCTCGCCGATGTGGTGACGTCGCGTGCGGTCGCGCCACTAGACCGTTTGGCTTCGTGGTCTGCTCCACTGATTCGACCCGGCGGGCGGCTGGTGGCGATCAAGGGATCGACAGCGTCCGACGAGATCGAGCGGGACCGCATGGCTGCATCGCGCCGAGGGCTGATCGATCTCGAGGTACGACAGTGTGGTGTCGGCGTGATCGAACCGCCGACTACGGTTGTTGTGGGCGTCCGAAATGATCGTGTCAGCGGGTCGCAGTCATCCAAGAAGAAGCGGGTTGATCGGCGTAGCCGATCGGACTCTCGTGGGTCAGGGAGGTAATTGGTGCGGATCGGTCGCATGGCGCAGAATAGAAGAGCGTCATCAAGTGGCTCGGAGATCTCTGGTGATGACACCCCATTGGTCGGTCGAAGGAGTCCCCGCGTGGTCCAGCAAGATCGCAACGTTTCACGTGAAACCGTCTCCCCAAGCAAGAGCGCATCGGACCCTCGCATCATCTCTTCCACTACTTCGACGGCCTTGGAGGCATCGTTGGACGACACACCTATCGCCGCCGCGGCCGCTCGAGCCAGCCAGGTGCTGACACCCGGTGCGGCTGGGCGACTACCCCGCCCGCGGGAGACCCGCGTCCTGACGGTTGCCAACCAGAAGGGTGGCGTCGGCAAGACGACGACAGCCGTCAACCTTGCAGCGGGACTGGCTGTCCACGGCCTCCGTGTCCTTGTCGTCGATCTCGATCCTCAGGGCAACGCCAGTACCGCGCTCGGAATCGATCATCGCGCGCCCGACATTGCCTCGGTGTACGAACTGCTCCTCGGAGAAGTCGGGGTCCGCGAGGCGATCAAACAGAGTCCGAGCAACGAGAACCTCTACTGTGTCCCCGCAACGCTTGACCTTGCCGGTGCCGAGATCGAGTTGGTTTCTCTCGTCGCACGTGAAAACCGCCTTCGGAATGCGTTGAACGACGAGGCGATGGCGGAGTTCGGCTTCGACTATGTCTTCATCGACTGCCCGCCGTCACTCGGTCTGCTGACCGTCAACGCGATGGTCGCGGCGCGCGAGGTGCTCATCCCCATCCAATGTGAGTATTACGCGCTTGAAGGTGTCGGGCAGTTGCTCCGCAACATCGAGTTGGTCCAGGCACATCTCAACAAAGAGCTCCACGTGTCCACGATCCTCCTCACCATGTACGACGGACGCACAAAGCTTGCCGACCAGGTGGCCGAGGAAGTCCGCCGACACTTCGGCGAGAAAGTCTTGTCCACGATCATCCCTCGAAGCGTCAAGGTCTCCGAGGCACCCGGATACGGGATGACGATCATCGAATACGACCCGGGTTCACGTGGATCAATGAGTTACCTCGACGCTGCCCGAGAACTCGCGATGCGCGCCGACACGGCGCCCGTGCCCTGATACCGCCTGATACCGCCTGATACCGAATGTCACCCGAGAGTGTCAGCCCGCCTTGCCCGAGAGGAATCCAGTGAGTCAGAAAGAGACCGCACACCGACGTGGTGGACTCGGCCGCGGTTTGGCGGCATTGATCCCGACCGGTCCCACCGACGAGGACCCGACCGCTCCGAAGCTCGGAGCTGCCGCAGCCGACGTCGTGATCGGCACCGGAAACGGTGGGGGTTCGGCAGCGTCATCGGCAGGCGCACCGAGCCAGAAGACCGCTGCGGCCACAGCCAACGGTGCCGGCGCGCCAGGTGCATCCACTCCCCCGGCTCCGATCGGCACACCCGATGAGGTCGGTGCGGTGTACCGGGAGATCCCACCGAAGCTCATTCAGCCGAACCCGCATCAGCCGCGGACCGTCTTCGACGAGGATGCGCTGAACGAGTTGATTCATTCGATCCGCGAGTTCGGTCTCATGCAGCCGATCGTGGTTCGCAAGTTGCCCGCTCCCACCGCCGACGGTGTCGAGTTCCAGATCGTCATGGGCGAACGTCGGTGGCGAGCCAGTCAAGAGGCCGGCCTCGATGCGATCCCGGCGATCGTTCGGGAGACGCCCGACGGTGACATGCTCCGCGACGCACTCCTGGAGAACATTCACCGCGCGCAGCTGAATCCGCTCGAAGAGGCGGCCGCGTATCAACAACTCCTCGAAGAGTTCGACGTGACACATGAGGAGTTGGCCGCCCGACTCGGTCGCTCGCGCCCGGTGATCACCAACATGATCAGGCTGCTGAAGCTACCCATTCCGGTCCAGCGACGTGTCGCGGCCGGGGTCCTGTCCGCCGGACATGCGCGCGCGCTGTTGTCTCTCGAGACCGGAAGTGATGCTCAGGAGGCGTTGGCGGCGCGCATCGTCGCCGAGGGACTGTCGGTCCGTGCGACCGAAGAAGCGGTCACTCTCGAGAACCGTGACGGCGGATCGACGGCCCCCTCGCCGACCTCCAAGCGCAAACCGATGCAGATGCCCGGTCTCCAAGACCTTGCCGAACGCCTGTCGGATCGTCTGGACACTCGCGTCACGGTCAGTTTGGGTAAGCGAAAAGGCAAGATCGTCGTCGAGTTCGGTTCGGTGGACGACCTCCAGCGAATCGTTGGAGTGATCGATCCGGGTAAGTGATTTCGCCGACGATTTTCCACGACCAACCACCCTCGGGAGTAACGTCACTGTGACGCAACAACGTGAACGCGGAACGATGAACATCGAATATCGTTACAGCACAATCGGTTTCGGTGTGACTGCGGCTTCCGACGGCAATGTGGCGATGGGACGGATGAGCTGACATGGAACCGGTGGTCTCGCGGCTGACTCTCGAGTCGTTCGAGTCACTACCTCCGCATGCGCGTCGGTGTGTCTTCTGGGAGGTCGACCCCAGCATGGCCGGCCCGCTGGATCAACCCGAGTCCGCGGGGCATACCGAGGTGGTAGGTCGCGGCGAGATCGTCGGTCGTGGCGTAGCCCGCGCTCCGTTCGAGAGCGAGTTCGACAAGGAAGCCTGGATCTCCTCGGTGCTCTTGGAGTGGGGTGCGTGCGGTCAGCTCGCCACCGATCCGGCGACCGGAGTCATCGTCGGCACAGCCTTCTATGCACCGCCCGGCCGTGTCCCACGATCTCGGCTGTTCCCGACGTCGCCGGTCAGCGCCGACGCCATTCTCCTCACTTCCATCCAGGTGGAGCCCGGTTATGAGGAGGTGGCCACTCCCCTACTCGATGCGGTGCTCGTCGACCTCATGCGCCGCGGTGTTCGCGCGGTCGAGGCATTCGGATTGGTTCGTGGCGGCGGACCGGGCGGTACTGGATCCGGCACGGCGCGCCGGAACCCGACGCCTGATGCGACTCCGGGAATGCGCGACATCAGTGAATGGTCCGATGAGGAGATCGTCAGCGTCGCGCGTGAAATCCTCGACAACCCGCAGCCCGATCTGTGCACTCGATGTCTACTCGACGCCGCCTTCCTGAAAGCATCGGGATTCGATGTCGTTGCATCTCACGCCCGCTTCCCCCGGCTGCGGTTGGAGCTCGATGAAGGTCTGGGGTGGAAGTCGGAGGTCGAGGGAGCTCTGGAGAAACTGGTCGTGATGGCGGCGATCGACATGACGGGACGGGAACGAACCTTCGCCCCGGTAGGACGCCGACTCTAGACCGCTACGAAAAGCCAAGTGGCGCGGTGATTTACCGCGTCGGTTCAGGAGATCTCTTCGGCGGCAAGGAGATCGGCGAAGGTGTAGGTCCCCGTGGGGCGATCGTCGTCGCCGAGCAGATACAGTCGCTTGACCGCGACGAGGATGGCCTCCGCGATGACGTTGCGGTAGTCGGCGTCCTCGAGGACCCGAGCGTCGTCGGGGTTGGTGATGTAGCCGACGTCGAGGATGATGACCGGCATCCTGGTGAGCCGCAACAGCTCCCACGTGCGTTCGTGAGTGCGGCAGTCCGTCAACGGGGTCCGTGCGGCGACCTCGCGTTGGACGAAGCCGGCCAGGTTGCGGCCGATTGTGGAGAACGATCCGTGGCTGTTACCGAAGTAGAAGGCCGCCACGCCGTTCGCGGCCGAGTTCGGGTAATGCCCGACGCGGAGGGAGATCATGACATCGGCGTCGATCATGTTCGCGACCCGGGCGCGCTCCTCATCGGTGGGCCGTCCCCTGCCGTCATGTGACAAAAAGGTCTCCATGCCGGCGGCCGCCATCCGGCCTTCGAGGCGGGCAGCGAGATCCCACAGCAGGCGACTTTCTGTGTCGGCGAGATCACCGGTCGAAAGGTCATGCAGCCCACCGGATCCCGGATCGATCACGATGCGCTTGCCGGACAATCGGGGACCCGAACGACGAACGTGCTCTTCTTCGCGGATGGCGAGAGGCGACCCACCGGTCACCCGGGTACCGAGGCGTTCGAGAGAACGCAGGGTGGCGGGCCCGCAGATTCCGTCGGCGAAGAGCCCGTATTCGCTCTGATAGAGACAGACAGCGTTGTGGGTTGTCTCACCGAAGACACCGTCGACCAGCGCGGTGTAGTAGCCGAGGTTCTGTAGGCGGTTCTGCAGCTGTGCGACGTCGTCGCCGACCATCGGCGCCGAGAAACGGAACGCGAGCACACGTGCACCGAGCTGATAGGAGGCCTCGCGCAGCGCGCGGTAAGTCGCGGGTCCGACGATGCCGTCGACGATGAGGCCGCGCTGCTGCTGGAAGGCCCGCACCGCTTGGTCGGTGTCGGCATCGAAAGTGTCACCCGGCGTGTCGGCTTCGGCGGCGTGTCGGCCGTGAGTAGTGCTGAGAAGACCCTGTCCGGCGAGGATCGAACGGATTTCGGCGACTGCCGAGCCCTGATCACCCAGTCGGAATTGTGGCATCTTCAGACTCCTTGGTCGCGACGAACAATCAGTGTCCGTGCGGATCGCGATTCGACGCCGGTACTCACGGAAACGCACTCGGCAGAACCACGAGCATTCTTTCAGTTCGACCGATGTGGGCCAAACCGGATCAGGTCACAATGTAGCGACAGGCACCGTCACCAGGTCGAATGTCGGTGACCGTGCCTGTCGTTATGCCATCTCCAACGATGTCGGGCGAACGATGTCAGGCGTTGGTGCCGACCACCGAATCCAGCTCGCGCAACAATGCGGCTTTGCCCTTCGCGCCGACGATGGTCTTGGTGGGCTGTCCGTTCTCGAACAGGATCAACGTCGGGATCGACATGATCTGGAAATCACGGGCGGTCGCCGGGTTCGCGTCGACGTCGAGTTTCGCGACGGTCAACTTGTCGCTGTGTGCGTCGGCGATCTCCTCGAGAACCGGTGCCACCATGCGGCACGGTCCGCACCAGGTGGCCCAGAAGTCGACGAGCACCGGCTTGTCGGAGCCGAGTACGGCGTCCTTGAACGTGGCGTCGGTGACGGCGACGGTATTTGCTCCCATGGTGATGTCCTCCTGTGATGAGTCTGGGGTTGATGAGGCTCGGGCTCGGGTGGCGGGTGCGGCCGGGTCAGCTGTGTGCGTCGACGACCAGCACGTCGGCCTCGACCGGGGTGGGGTCGATGTCGCCCTGTTCGGCCAACCACCGCTCGGCGTCGATCGCCGCAGCGCATCCGCTGCCCGCCGCGGTGATGGCCTGCCGATAGGTGTGGTCGACGAGATCGCCCGCGGCGAAGACGCCGGGCAGCGACGTGTAGGTGGTCCGGCCCTGGACCTGGACGTATCCGTCGGAATCGAGATCGACCTGGCCGCGCACGAGTTCGCTACGCGGGTCGTGGCCGATGGCGACGAACATGCCGGTCACATCCACTGTCTGGGTGTCGCCACTGCGGGTGTCGATGAGTTCGAGACCCGTAACCGATCCGTCGCCGATGACGGACTTGACCGCCGCGTTGGTGACGAACCGGATCTTGTCGTTGTTGCGGGCACGATCGAGCATGATGCGCGAGGCCCGGAACTCCTCCCGGCGGTGGATCAGGGTCACCGATCGCGCGAACTTGGTGAGGAATGTGGCCTCTTCCATCGCCGAGTCACCGCCGCCGATGACCGCGATGTCCTGGTCTTTGAAGAAGAAGCCGTCGCAGGTCGCGCAGGCCGAGACGCCGCGGCCGAGCAACTCTTGCTCTCCTTCGATACCGAGGTACCGCGCAGCGGCACCCATCGCGAGGATGACCGCGCGGGCGCGGTGGGTCTCACCGGAAGCCACGACCTCCTTGATGTCGCCGTCGAGCCGGAGCTCATCGACGTCCTCCATGCGGAGGTCGGCGCCGAAGCGGATCGCCTGCTCGCGCATCTCGTCCATCAGTGCCGGACCCTGGATGCCGTTCTGGAACCCCGGGAAGTTCTCCACCTCTGTGGTCGTCATCAGAGCGCCGCCGAACTGAGTTCCCTCGAAGACGAGCGGGGCGAGTTCGGCGCGAGCCGCATACACCGCCGCGGTGTAACCGGCAGGCCCGGATCCGACGATGATCAGCTCGTGGATCTGCTGGTTGTCTGACTGGGTCAATTCGTCCTCCGTGTCATCGACGCGCCGGCCCGGTGAGCCGCACGTACCTGGCATTCAACACAAGGGTATGCGGACATGTTCCCCGACGCGTCGGCCCCACGACGCGCGATCGGGCGTTTCGGCTGCATGGTTGACGAACGATATACCCGGGCGTTCTCGGCGGGATCATTCCCCGATGATCGTGCGGGAGATCGTGGCCGGATTGCCGGAATCACACTCGGGGCCGACCACGAGCGCCAGGAACCGCCCGGCCGTCCCGGTGGCGAGCAGGATCACCACCTGGCGGACACCGTTGACCATCACCGGTCCCGACCCCAGCACCGGTGTCTCGGCAGCGACACCGTTTGCAGCGGTGCACCGGCGTAATGCGGCTGTGGAGGCGAATGGTGCACCGTCGGTCCGGCCGAGCACCGACAGCGCTGCTGCGGCACCAGGCGCGGCGACGGAGGGCGCAAGGGACGAACTCGCCGTGCGGGTGCCGTCGGCCTGTGCACCGGTAGACGGAGCGCCGGTACGGGCCGAATGGCTGACCAGGACGACACCCACGATGACGGCAACGAGGACCGCCGCGGCCACCGAGAGCAGAGCCGCCGCCCGCGGGGCAGAGCGCAGCGGCCGCCGGCGCGCGAGCGGTGTGATGTCACTTCCGCTGCCGACCTCGGCGGCGATTCGGGCGAGCGTTTGCTGGGTGCGCGCGTCGACCCACTCGGGAACGGGCTGCTCGGGCACCGGAAGATCGCGCAGATCGACGCGCAGACCCTCCAATGCCGCGAGAACCTCCCGAGCTCCGGAGTCGTCGGCAAGTCGGGAACGGATGTGCGCGGCGACATCGGGTTCAAGTACGCCGGCATCGAGATCGGTCAGCAGATCCACGGAATACGGTGGATCCGGAAAGCGCGGTGATCCTGCAGAGCGCAGGTCATCGTCGGTCATCCGCGCTCCCCTCGTGTCGTGTCGCTGCACCCGGTGGGAACCCGGTCGTGATGGGACCCACGAATAGTTGGACGCAGCAGGACCTCCAGGGGTTCCATGGCGTTCGAGACAAAGTTCACGCCCGGCCCCACTCCGACTCGTCCTGCAGTGACTCGTGACGGAGATGACCGAGCAGTTTGGCCAGGCGCAGCCGTCCGCGCGAACTCCGACTCTTGATCGTGCCCTCGGGCACGCCGAGCAACTGCGCCGCCTCCGAGATGGAGTAACCCTCGACGTCGAGTGCGAGGACCGCCGCCCGCTGACCGGACGGCAATTCGTCGAGCGCTCGAGAGATCGTCTCGGTCAGGTCGACGCGCTGATAGTCGTCGGTGTGATCGGTGAGAATCGCGGTGTCGAACTCCGGTAGCGGCACAGTGCGGCGAGCCGCGTTGCGCCGCAGTCGATCCAGCGAAGCGTTGACCACGATGCGATGCAACCAGCTCGATACACGTGCCTCGGCGCGAAAGGAGCCCGCGGTCCGGTGAGCCGACAACAGTGCCTCCTGCAGGGCGTCGGCGGCATCGTCGGGGTCTCGGGTGGTGCGCAGGGCGACATTCCACAGGTACGTGTGGTGTCGGGTGATGAGCGTGGTGAATGCGGTGGGATCGCCATGGGTGTGCGCGGCGAGCAGTTGCTCGTCGCTGCGTGTGTCGCCCTGTGGCGAGTGGGTCCCCCCGGACATGGGATCGAGCGTAGTGGGCGCGGGTGTGCCGGGATAGTCGTGGTGCGGTGCTTGTGGACAACCGCACCGACGGTGGGGAGACCTGGATCAATCGAGGTTCCTCGGGCCCCGCGACCGAGTGCCGCACCGCAGGCGGTGTCATCGGATGTCGATGTCATCGACTTGATTCACCTGCTGCACAACCGACGGAAGTGCCTGCGGCGCAGCCGAACCTGCGCGGAGACGCACTCGAGCTCGCTACCCGGCCGGCGTTGTCCATTGGATCGTTGACGCACCGTCATGACCATGAACCGCCTCGACATCGGCGATCCCGCCCCACACCGCCGTCGAGCGGTGTTCGCCGGCCACCCAGTGGATCGCCACGCTTCCGTCGGTGAATTCGACGCCCTCGGCGACCACACCGGTGCCGGTCACCCCGGATACGTCGATGTGACGGTAGAGAAAGAAAGTCCGCATGGTGCGCTCCCCCCAGAGCGCGGATCAAGCCCGTTGCCCGGTCGCGCACTCCGACGGAGATTTAATATCAGATAGTCGGGCTTCACTACTTCATTTGCATAGACGTGAGCAAGATCACCACGCCGAGTCCGGTCCCGGAGCGGCCATGCGGCGTCCACGACACACACGCCGCACGCTCCCGGAAATCGCTGTGCGCCAGCGCTTTCACACCGTTCGGGGCTACAGTCAGGAGGTGTCCCGCGCCCGGCTGCGCCTCCTCGACGATGTCGAAGTACGACGGCTGCGCGCCGAAGAATTCACCTATTCGGAGGTCGGCGAGACGACCGGAGTGACACCCACCGGCTATCGACACGTCCGCCTGCGGACGCAACTGGGCAGCGGCCGTGATCATTTCGATGTGGCGCGTGAGGCCATGCTGTCCTGGCAGATCCAACTGCGCGCGAATATCGCGGTCGCCGCGTCGCATCCCACCATCACCGACGATGCGGTGGCGATATTGGGCCTACGGATCGGGAGGGTGAATGCCGTGCGGGCACCCGTGGCTATCGTCGCGGTGGAGTCCGATGAGGACATGGCCGGGTTCACCTACGGGACGCTGCCCGGGCACCCGGAAATGGGTGAGGAACGATTCGAACTGCGTCTGATGTCCGACGAGTCGGTTCAGTTGTCGATCAACGCCTTTTCGAGGCCGGCCACCCTCATGACCAGGCTCGGCCGACCTGTGGCCGCCGCGCTCCAGGATGCGATCACCCGGCGATACGGCCGCGCATTACAGGCGTGACGGGTATCCACCGTAGAAAAGACCCGGTACCCCGACGTCGGTCGACGTCGCGAATCAGGTACCGGGTCAGTTCGATAATCGTGGGATTTGGGGTGCAGGTCAGTTTGCCGCGTCGTAAGCCTCGAGGATTTCCTTCGGGAGTCGGCCACGCAGCGGCACCTCGTAACCCGCTTCCTGCGCCCACTCGCGAATCACCTTGGTGGACGGACGTGCTGAACTCGACGACGATTCCGAGCTCGCCGCGGGGGTACTGACCTTCGGCGCGGTCGACTGCTTGCGGCCACCGACCCGGGTCGACACCTCGAGTAGTTTGGCGACCGGAACCCGACCGTTCTCGATCTTGTCGAGATTCGCCGACGACACATCGATCTGGTAATCGACGCCCGACCACGACCACGAAATGGTGTGAGCGTCGTCGATATCGAGTTCACGGCCGTCGAGGTCATCTATGAACGACACAACTTGTCTTTTAGCCACGCCACGAGAATAACGCACGCCGCGGGCCAGACGTCGCATATGTGTGCACTGGCCACGTGCAGGGACGCCGACGGCGTCCGACGGCAACCCTCGCCCGACGCCGGCAGCAGCGTCAATCGGGCGTCTCGGCCCGGTGGCGCGGATATCCGCGAAATTATCCCCGGTATTTCAATGAGCTTGCAGTGCAACAATTTTCGACAACTCTGGAACGCTCTCAGCGAAACGCGCCCCATCGTATTTCCCGCGCAGCGCAAGAAAATCGGCGACTATGTGGTGCCCTACCGAATCGCCGGCGAGAGATTCGGTCCCGCGATCAGTCGGCGATGTCGAATACCGCATTCACCTTGGTGGGCGTGAGGCGGACGACGAGCTCGCCGGGTACCGCGTTACGCCTGCCGTACGCGTCGGCGAGATCCGGCCCCATATATCGGGCAGCGATACGTGTTGCGGTATCGAGGAGATCGGCGGGATCCTCACCGATCTCCGCGGTGCCCTGGACCTGAACGAAGGAGAAGGGCGGACGCTCGTCGTCGACAAGTATTGTGAGTCGCCGATCACGGCTGAGCGCACGCCCTTTTGCGGTGTCTGCCCCGGTATTGAACACGAGGACACCGTCATCCACGATGAACCAGATGGGCGCGACGAGCGCTCGTCCGGACGCGGAGACGAATGCCACCTTTCCGGTACGCGTGCCCTCGGTGAGAAATGCGACAACCCGGTCGTCGAGTTCGGTGTGTGCCATCACCCCATCATGGCCGACCGTGCGACGAAATTCAGCGCCGACAGTCCGGCGAGCGAAAGGAAAAGATGACGCCGAACCTTCTCAGCGCATGAGCTGATCGTAGGTGGCACCGAACATATCGACACAGACGTCGAGCACGACGTCGAGGTCGGTGGGTTCAGCGCCGATATCCACGGGATCGGGCGCGACATTCGTGAAATACCAATCGACGAGCAATTGCGTGACCGCGCCGACGAGTCCGACCGCGGCGAGGTGTTGTGCCGGCGACACCTCGCGCTCCCCCATCGCCAGCGCGAGAATGAGACTCGCCCAGTTGTGGATGGCTCGTAGGCGAGTCGACTCCACCGTCGGATCCACTCCGACGACCTCGACGAGCATCACGCGTGCGCGTCGCGGATCACCTGTCAACGTTGCGAGGAACGCCCCGAGGGTGTCACGGGCCGCTGCGCGCACGGCGTCGGGCGCGACGCCTGCCGGGTCGAGGAGATATTCCGCGGCGGCACCCACGGTCGCGGTTCGGGTGACCTCGACGCAGTGCTCGTACACGGCGATCAGCAATGCGGGACGGTCGGCGAACGACTCGTAGAAGTAGCGCTGGGTCAGACCGGCCTCGTCGCAGAGCCGTTTGACGGTCACCGCGGGGTAGCCGAGTTCCCCGAACAGCTGCAAACCGGCGTCGATGAAGGCTCGTCGCCGGCGGGCGCGTCGCTCGTCGGCCCCTGCGCCCCCGTACCGGCGCCCCTCCGCGGACTCGGGCTCAATGGAAGAGCGCTGCTCCCGGGATGGCAATGCTCTCCCCTTTCGGCGTGTGCGATCCGACGGCACCGTGGACAACCCGTCATCTGACACGCTATCGTGTCACACACAGATCTGACACGAGACTGTGTCAGATAACTCGACGACCACCGGAGAACAACGCCGTGCTCGACCTACTTCCCGACCCGATGCACGAGCCGACGGTGCTCGCGATCCCGTTCTTCCTGGCGCTGCTGGTACTGGAATGGTTCGCGGCCTGGAAACTGGAGGATCGGGCCACCGATACCGAGGACACCGATACCGAGGACACCGGTCCTGCCGTCGAGCGCCGGTCACCGGTCGGTGCCTACGAGAAGCGTGACGCGCGGGCCAGCATCTCGATGGGACTGGTGTCGATAGCCACGAGCGCGGTGTGGAAGATCGCGGGGCTGCTGGTCTACACGGCGATCTTCGTCTACATCGCGCCGTGGCAGCTACCGATCGGCTCCTGGTACACGTGGGTGATCGGATTCGTCGCCGTCGACGTCCTCTACTACTGGAATCACCGCATCTCCCACCGGGTCCGGTTGGTGTGGGCGACTCATCAGGCCCATCACTCGAGCGAGTACTTCAACTTCGCGACCGCGTTGCGGCAGAAGTGGAATATCAGTGCGGCGCTGGTGATGTGGCTACCGCTGCCGTTCCTGGGCATCCCGCCTGCGGTGGTGTTCGCCTGCTACGGCGTGAATCTGGTGTACCAGTTCTGGATTCACACCGAACACATCGATCGCATGTGGCGGCCCGTCGAATTCGTCTTCAACACCCCGTCACACCATCGGGTGCATCACGGCAGCGACCCGGAGTACCTCGACCGCAACTATGCCGGGGTGTTCATCCTGTGGGACCGGATGTTCGGATCGTTTCGTGCCGAGGCGCATCGGCCACATTATGGGCTGACCAAACCTGTTGGCACCTACAACATCTGGACACTGCAGACGCACGAGTACGTCTCCATCGCCCGTGATGTGCGGGCGGCCGCGGGCTGGCGTGCCAAGCTCGGCTACATCTTCGGACCACCCGGGTGGAGCCCCACGACCGGGGACGCCCCCTCGGCGAGCGGCGCGGTCAGCTCGTCGCGCTGATCTTGGAGACCTGCACCTGATAGCTGCCCCCCGCGCCGGGCAGGGAGGTGACCCACACCAGTAGATACCGCGACTGTGTGGGACTGGCGATAGACAGTGTGGTGTCGGGCTGATCGACGGTGCCCTGTGCCAGCTGGGTGGTCTGGGCCAGGGTGGCGTCGGCGCTCTGCGCACCGCGCAGCGATACCGCGAATCCCGGTGTGGTGGTGGTGATCGAGACGGACTTGACCGTCTGTGGCGATCCGAGATCCAGCATCAGGCCGAGCCCCTGCTTGAGGCTGCCGAAGTCGGCGGTGCGGTAAGTGTCACTGCGCCAACCGGATCCGGCGCCGGTGATCACGTTGCGGGCCAGGTCGGGATTGTCACCGGACTGCCCGGAATAGTCGACGAGGGTGGCCGAGCGCAGCGCGATCGGTCCGCCCGCGGGTGCAGCGGCGCCGGGTGCCGGTGCAGGCGCCGACGTGGTCGACGACAGGAACTTGTTGATGTCGGTCTGCTCGTCACCGCCGCCGAAGACACCGGTCAGCCACACCACCAGGGCGATCACGACGAACAGCACGAGCAGAGCCGCACCGACGAGCAGTGCGACGGTCCGGTTGCTGCGCGCGGGCTCGTCGGAACCGATCCGACCTGACGGGCCGATCGACACCGGTGGCTCGTCGGAGTCACCGAGTGCGGGGATCATGTCGGTCTTGAGGTCGACGACGGTGGCCTGATCGAGAACGTGCTGAACCGTTGCGGCAGTGCGGATTCCACGACTCCCCGACAACGCGCGGGCGGCGACGGCGGAGATCTCGAACGGGATCTCCGGGTCGACCTCGCGTGGCTCTATGGGGCCCTCGCCGTCGGCGGCGGGCGAGGCGATCGCCAGACCGCCCACCGGGGTGGTCGTGTTGATGGTGGTCACCAGCTCGGAACCGGTGGCGCCGTCGAGCGGCCACCGTTGCAGCAGTAGTGCGTAGAGCACCGCTCCGAGTCCGCGGACGTCGGAGGTGGCATCGTCGCCGGCGAGGGTGCCGGGGAAGGCGAGCACCGCATTGCCCTCGGCGGAGATGCGGATGCGATCCGGATGGTCGATGGACAGGGCGCCGCCGGAGCGATGCGCGGCCTCGGCCGCGGCGGCCAGCGCGCGGACCGCACGTGCGGCACCGATCGGTGACGGATGCGTGGCGGCGACCTCCGACAGCGAGGAACCCTGAACCCATTCGGCCACAACGATGCCGCCCGATGAGCCGCGGACCACGTCGAGCACGCGGGCGACGCCCGACGAGCTGATCTGGCCGAGACGCAACGTACGGGTGAGCACGGCCTGCGGTCCGGTGTCGCCGGATCTGCTCGGAGCTCCCTTGTCCGGTGGGGGTGCGAGCTGTTCGGCGTCGACGAAGGTCAGTCCGACCTCGCGGTCGAGGTTGATGTCCTGGGCCTTCCAGAACTGCAGACCCCGTGTGCCGCCGTGATGTTCGAGCAGGCGGTACCGACCGCCGGCGACCGCGGCGCCCGGCACGAGGCGGGGTCCACGGCGTCGCGCCGGGCGGATGGGCTCGGCGCGGTCGGGATCGACGGGGGTGGCCGGCATCGCGTCGGCCGACTGGGCGCCGCCCGAACCATTGGCCGAATTCGACTGTGCGACCGGTCTTTCCGGAGGTGTGGTGGTATCGGAAGTCGGGGTGACGCCGCGTTCGGCCGGACTGATCGGGGATTCCGGTGTGGCGTCGATTCCGCTCTCGTTCACGCGGCGAACTCCTCTCCTCCGATAGCGCATGTCCGGGGGTCGTTGGGGCGGGGTCCACGGCGCCACACCGGCGCCGCCCGCGGCGCCACCGGTGTGCACCGCATACGACTGCCACGTCGCGGAACCGCGATCGAACCGTCGAACGACCTGTACCTGACCAGAGTACGGTAGCGACTCGTCGCTGGTGACCCGCGGAAACTGAACCGTGATCGTTGCCGATGGTTGTTGTTGCGGTTCGCCGTTCGGCGCAAGTGCGGGGATGAAGCGACCGGCCACGCGTCGCACCGACATCAGGACGGAGACCACGTCGGGAAGACCGGCCGCCGCCAGGCCCGCATAGATCACGCCGAGCACCACGATCGCGGTGAGCAGAAGGTAGGCGATCGACCCGATCTTGCCGTGCTGTGTCGCCAGGTGCAGGCCCGAGATCTCGGCGATCAACCACACCGCGAGGGCGCTGCCGACGGAGATCGCGAGCGTCACCACCGTCGTGCGGGTGACGTTGGTCAGCCGGGCGTCACGCGGATCGCGGGCGTCGGCGCGCAATCGGCTGCGCAACAGATAGTGGCCGACGATCGCGCCGACGAGATATCCGAGACCGTTGGACAGGGCCAACCAGCGCACCACGAGGTCCGGGTCGGAGAACAGCACCGGGCCGAGATAGGAGGCGGCGATCTTGACGACGGTGATGCCCAGGACCATGAAGGTCGGCGTCCACGCATCCTCGCGGGCGTAGAACACCCGCAACTGCACCAGCGTCATCGCATAGGGGATCAGGGTGAAGGCACCCCAGGCGAGCGTCGAACCCAGCTGCGTGGCCACGTGCGCGTCGAACCGGCCGAAGTTGAACACCGCGACGCCGATGGCCGGGCCGAAGAAGGTCATGTAGGCGACGACGGGCACCAACGCGACCATGGTGAGCCGGGTGGCCAGCGACATGTCGTCGACGACGGCCTTGGTGTCGTCGCCGGCGGCATTGCGCGAGAGCCGCGGCATGATCGCGGTCAGAATCGTTACGCCGAGCACACCGTAGGGCAGCTGCAACAGCTGCCAGTGCGTGACGTAGACGCTGATGCCGGTCTCGGTGGCCGCCGACGCAATGCGATAGGTGACGATGAGGCCGACCTGCAGGATCGCGACGTAGGAGACGATCGCCAGCGCCATGTTGCCGAACTTGCGCAACCGTGCGTCGAGCCCCCACTCAACACGTAGCCGGATGCCGGCACGACGCAGGTAGGGCAACAGCACCAGCGCCTGCAACACGACGCCCATCGCGCAGCCGATACCGAGGACGAGTAACTGCGGGTCGCTCATCCGGAACGGGTTGAGCGTCAATTGGCCGGGCATCAGCCAATACGCGATGAGTGCGCTGATCTGGACGACGTTGTTGAGGACCGGCGCCCACGCTCCGGGCTTGAAGTAGCCGCGCAGATTCAGGATCGCGGTGAACAGTGCGGTCAGCCCGTAGAAGAGGATCTCGATGAGCAGGAAGTAGGCCAGCCCGGTCGCCAGCGGGCGCAGTTCCGCGTTGTCGATGTTGAGGCTGGTCAGCAGGGGTGCCGCGGCGATCGCGGCGATGGTGCCGATACCCAGCACGACGACGGTCAGCGTGAAGATCTTGTTGATGAAGGACGCGCCGCCGTCGGGGTCCTCGGCTTCGGCGCGGGCCAGCAGCGGGATGACGATGGCGGTGAGGACCGCGCCGAGCAGGATCTCGGCGATCATGTTCGGCAGGACGTCGGCAGCCTGGAAGGCCGACGCCACCGAGGCGCCGAGCAGGGCCAGGATGAGCACGGTCCGGACGAATCCGGTGATGCGGCTGGCCAGGGTGGCGATCGCGATGGACCCGCTGGTCCGCAAGATGCTCGAATCGGAGTCGCGTGCCAGTCCGGTGCCGGACTCGTCGGACGACGGGGCGTCCTCCGCTCGGTTTTCGTCGGACCGGGTTTCGTCGGACCGGGGATCGCGGTCGAGTGTCGGGGTCGGGGTGTGACGCGGGGCCCGCGCGGGTGGCGGGGTGACGCCGGGCCGGGGTCCGGTGCCGCCGGATGCGGCGCGGCCCGCGCCCATGCGTCGGGTCTCGGGGGTGACGGGTGCGCCCGACAGCGGCGGGGCGTCGGCGAGCGGGCCGGCCAGCGGTGGTGGTCCCGACCGGGTGGGACCCTGACGGGCCGGTCCGTCGGCCGGTCGGGGCCGGCCCTGCCGGGACTGAGTCCGGCGGGGCGGGTTTCGTCGGTCGGGGATCTGGCGTTCCGGAGCCGGAGTAGGGGGAATGCGACGGGGTGCGGCGCGACGCGGTGGTTCGCCCGGTCCTCGCTCGCTCATTCGCCTGCCTCGTCGGTCATCTCGGTGGGGTACTGCTGTGTTCTGCCGGTGTCGTCGGATTCTCCGCCGGTTCCGGCTCGTCGGGTTCCGGACCGGGCGTCGGCCCGTCGGTGGATCCGGGGTCGGTGTGCCGGCAACCCGGGTCTTCGGACCCGTCACCACCCGGCGAGGTCCGCACCGACCCGGCATCGTCGGCCCGCTCGGGATCCGGTGGCCACGAGTACCCCGCGTCGTCCGACCACTCACCCGAATGAACTTCTTCGATGTGCAGCGTACGTCGTCGTTGCTGATAGGTTGCCGCGGCGAGCAATCGCTCCTGCTCGTCGGGCTCGGGACGGTCGGCGTCGGCCGGGTCGGGTTCGCCGCGGAAACGGTGCCAGAGTCGCCGAGCCGTCAGCAGCACCAGGGCTGCACCAGCGATGATCGTGATGATGAACAACGCCTTGCCGTAGGCGTTGGAATGCACCGAGAGTCGGATGTCGGAGCCCATCGGCAGGCCGGTGACCGTCGCGATCGAGATGGTGACGGTGATCGCCTCGGAGGTCTCGGCCCGCGTCGGCAACTGCAATTGGCGGGTGCCGCGTGCCGGGATCTCGATCGTCCCGACGTCGCCGATGTCGAGGTCATGGGGCGCGCTGCTCCTGATGTCCACCCGAATGGGCAACGCCAGATCGTTGCGCACCACCAGTAGCAGTGGGCTGCGTTCGGAGGCGAGCGTGTACCGACCGCCCGGGTCGAGGATCGTCACCGCGGCCCGCATGCGATCCAGCGTCGAGGTGACCGCACGGGACGTCTGCGCCCGGGTGTCGGCCAGACGGGTGCGCGTCGCAGCGCCGGCTCGGGCGGGCACGGTCAGCGAGCGCAGCATGTCCTCGCGCAGTGGCGCGAGGTATCGCTCCGGCGTGGTCTCCACGTCGGCCGAACTCACCAGCGAGCCCTGCAGCTGGTAGCTGAGGTCGGCCTGCTCACGCATCGCGGTCGCCGTCTGCTCCGGCAGGGGCACCGAGACCGACGCCACCGGTCCCACACCGGGCAACGGGGCCAGCCGGGCGTCGGCGCGCGCCGCGTCCGCCGAGTCGACGACGCTGGTCAGCGGGGTGGGGGTGGCGACCCGGGAACCCAACAGCACCTCTGCGGTGGAGATGAGTGCATTGGCGTCGTCGGTGGTCGGCGACCAGTACAGGGACGGAAGAACCACCTGCGAGCGACCGGTCGTCGGCTGCTCCGCCGTCGGGGCGACGGAGTCCTGCTCCGAGTCCCCGCGCTCGTCATCGGGAGTGTCGACCGCGGCGAAGGCCAGCGCGCCGATGCCTGCCTGTCGTCTGCTCAGGGGCGACTCCGCAGCGAGGTCGACCATCTGGTCGGCAGGCGTGATCGCCGGTGTCGAGGGGTCGGTCCCGAGAGCCGCGAGTGCGGCGGTCACCGGCTCGTCGTAGGACTGCGCGGCCAGCGGTCCGACGCGGTAGGCACCGGTGCTCTGCGGTTGCGTGGTCGACAGATTGCCCGCGGAGGTCAGCACGGTCGTGTGCTTGGTGTCGTCGAGCAGCGTCGCGCCCGCCTGATTGATCGCGCCGAGGGCCGGAATGGTCAGTCCACGAACGCTTTTGACGCCGAGAATGGAGTCGACGACGTCGGCGGGGGAGTCCAGCGCGGCCGCCGTCAGGCCCGAATTGTCGATCTCGGCGAGTGCAGAGAGGTCCGCCCCGGCAAAGGGCAAGGCCACCACGCACAGTCGCGAGGCGACGTCGTGGAGCTCGTTGAGCCAGGTGGTCGCCGCGTCCTGACCGGTACCCGGCACGGTCGGCGACGTTGGGTCGGACGGATCGGTGGAGACCACATAGCCCAGCGACATCGCGCGCACCGTGACGAGCAGATTGGGGTCGACGGCCAGGCACATGCTGCGCGCGAGGTCCGAGGTCTGACCGGACTGCGCACCCGGTCCGGGGGCCGCCGCCGACGGCGCATCGGGGTCGGGCGCCGACGGCGGCGCGGCGTCGGCGATCGCCCGCAGCGGGGCGAGCACCGAATCCAACCGACCGCCCGGCGACAATGAACGGGCCATGTCCTCGCTGATCAGCCGCACCGGTTCGGTGTTTCCGCCGAGGGCGCCCGGAGCGAGCTGCGGGGGCGCGGCGATCGGCCACAACAGGGTGAATCGCGACGGGCTGGAGGTGTCGGCGGACACCGAACCGTCGGCACCGAGACCGGGAGTCACCGACGACGCGTCGCCGCTGCCCGGATCGGTGTAGGAGGCCGCCCGACTCCGGTCCGGCGGCAACGACAACACCGGCAGCAGCGTGCGCGATCCGGCGACCTGGGCGACGCCGCCGTAATCGGGGAGTCCGTTGACGTTGAGCTGCAGCGGATACACCCCGCGTTGCGAGATCTGTAGACCACCCGGGCCCGACAACGGCACCGTAATCGAAAAGCTCGCCTGCGCGCCCGGACCCAGGGTGTCCGACGACAGATCGGTGAAGTCGGTGGCCGCCGCGATCGGTGGGTGCTCACCGGCCAGCGCGGACCGCAACTGTGCGGCATCGGTCAGTGCGTCGCCCCGCTCGAGCCGGATACCCAGATCACGCAGCGTGCGGCTGCTCGTGTTGACCACATGCCCGGAGATCGCCACCGTGGCAGCCGAACTGCTGGTGACCATCGACGGCGTCATCGAATCGATGACGATCTGGGCAAACCGATCCGGTTGTGAGGTGGCGTCGTCGGCGGGTGCCGCAGCGGCCGGGGCGGCCGACACCACCGCGGCCGGGGTCGCCGACAACATCGTCAGTACCGCCACCGCGACGACCGTGCAGAAACGAGCCCACCATGCGCGCCCCGACGAGGGTTCAGCCATCACCGGCCGCGGGGCGGCGGGGACGCCTCCGGCGCCGACGCGAGGGCGCCGCAGGAGGCGGCTCGTTTCGGCGCTGGTTGCGGGCGGCTGCGGCTCTCTCATAGGCGTTGGGTTCTGTGCGACTGCTCTCGGCCTCGGACTGGGCCAACCGCTGGGGGTCGGCGGCCAGGTCGGCGATGACACCGCGGGCCATGCGGGCCAGTCGTCGCTCGTCAGAGTACGTCAGTCGGCGGGGTAGCTCGTGCAACGGCACCCACGCCACCTCGCTGACCTCGTAGTCCGCATCGGAGAGCTCGCCGCCGACACTGCGCAACAGATAGTGGTGCACGGTCTTGTGGATGCGACGACCCTCGCTGACGAACCAATAGTCGATCTTGCCCAGCGGCGCGACCACCAGGCCCTGGATGCCGGTCTCCTCGGCCACCTCGCGGACCGCGGTCTGCTCGGCGGTCTCCCCGGTCTCGATGTGGCCCTTCGGCAACGACCACATCATGCGCCCACGTCGGTCCACGCGGCCGATCAAGGCGGCCGACAGTTCCTCGACCGGCAGATCGAGGTCGGAGATCACCAATCCGCCCGCCGACGTCTCCCGGACCGTGCGTAAACGCTCCGCGCGCTCCGGACGACGATTGCCGCGCCTGCGCCGACCCGGTGCAGGCGTCGCCGCGTCCTGGGTGAGGCCGGTCTTGGTGATCTGGGCCGACATCACGGCCATGTCCGACGGCTTCGGCGCGCTCACCCGCGTGCCCTTACCGGTCGGTGTGGCGGCGGCCACGGATGCCGGCGACGGGTGACGGGGTCCCCCGGGCTTGGGCGCGTGCGCGCCGGTCCCGTGCCCTCCTGTCCCGTGCGCGCCTGTCCCGTTGACCCCGGTTCCGTTCACGGGAGCCGCCGACCCGTTCACCGGGCCGGGCTTGGCGGTTCCGTTCTTGCCTGTTCCGTTCTTGCTCGGGCCGTTCTTGTCAGCGCTGGTGCTGGTGTGGTTCCTGGTGCCGCCGGCCCGATCGGCGAGATCTGCCGGAGATGGCCGTTTCGGGCGGGGCGTCGGATGCTCGGCACTGGTCGGAGGCGTTTCCGGGCGTGGATGGAACTCCGCATCCAACCGCGATTCCGGAGTACCCCGGCGCTTTCGGCGACCCCGACGACCACGCCGCCGACCCTGCCCACCGACACCATGCGCCTCACCCGACCCGACTCCTGCGGCCTGGCGCCCACCCGCGTTGACGTCGGCGGAGACGTCTGTGGGGTCGGTTGACGGGTCGGTGGGCACGCCTTCGATGCTAGCTGCTGGTCACCGGCCGTTTGCCCACATGGTGCTGGCAGCAGCGCAGACAGGTGTATCCGGCCCGCTGGCTTCGCTCCCGGCGCCGGGCCCCATCCGGCCCGCTCGCTTCGCTCCCGGCGCCGGTAGGCTGTCGTGCCGTGACCGAGCAGCCCCACCCCGCCACCACCGCCGAGCGCCGCACCCGGCTCCTCGCCGCGGCGGCGGTGTCGCTGCGCGCGCTCTCCGACATCACCGAACCGCTCGGCGCACTGTTCGCCGACGCCGGCCACGAGCTGTATCTCGTCGGCGGCTCGGTGCGCGACGCCGTCCTCGGCCGTCTGGGCACCGACCTCGACTTCACCACCGACGCCCGACCCGAGAAAGTCCAGGAACTGTTGTCCGACTGGGCCGACACCATCTGGGACACCGGTATCGAGTTCGGCACGATCAGCGCGCGCCGCAAAGACCTGATCCTCGAGATCACCACGTACCGCGCCGAGAAGTACGACGGCGTCGGCCGCAACCCCGAGGTCACCTTCGGCGAGTCCATCGATGACGACCTCATTCGCCGCGACTTCACGATCAATGCAATGGCCGTGCGTGTCGGCCGCGGGGGCGCCGAGGAATTCCACGACCCCCTCGACGGATTGTCGGCCGCGCTTGCTGGGATCATCGACACCCCCGCGACCCCGCAGGAGTCCTTCGGCGACGACCCGCTGCGCATGCTGCGGGCGGTGCGCTTCGTCTCCCAACTCGGCTTCGACGTCGCACCCCGCGTCTCCGCCGCGATCACCGACATGGCCGAACAGATCGATCGCATCACCCCGGAACGTGTCCGAGTCGAACTCGACAAGATGATCACCGGTGCACACCCCATCGAGGCCATCGAGCTGATGGTCGACACCGGACTGGCCGAGCGCGTCCTGCCCGAGGTGCCGGGGATGCGTCTGACCATCGACGAGCACCATCAACACAAGGACGTCTATCAGCACTCGCTGACCGTCCTGCGGCAGGCCATCGATCTCGAGGACGGCGATCCCGATCTCGTCCTGCGGTGGGCGGCGCTGCTGCACGACATCGGCAAACCGGCCACCCGCCGTCACGAACCCGGCGGCGGCGTGAGCTTTCACCATCACGAGGTGGTCGGGGCCAAGATGGTCCGAAAACGTATGCGCGCGTTGAAGTATCCGAAGGCCGTTGTCGAAGACGTCGCGTCGTTGGTGTTCCTGCACCTGCGCTTTCACGGATACGGCGATGGCGCCTGGACCGATTCCGCGGTCCGCCGCTACATCACCGACGCCGGGCCGCTTCTGGACCGTCTGCACAAACTCGTGCGCGCCGACTGCACCACCCGCAACAAGCGACGGGCCCGGCGCCTGCAACAGAACTACGACGATCTCGAACGCCGCATCGACGAACTGCGCGCCGCCGAGGATCTCGCCCGTGTCCGGCCCGACCTCGACGGCAACGCGATCATGGAGTTGTTGGATCTGCCGCCGGGGCCGCTGGTCGGCAAGGCCTGGCGCCACCTCAAGGAACTACGCCTCGACCGCGGGCCGCTGTCCCGCGACGAGGCCGAGGAGGCACTCCGTCAGTGGTGGGCCGAACAGGGCGGGTCGGGCACCGGGTAGCCGGGCGAGGTTCGTACCGGAACTGCGTCAGTACCCCATCGTCCGCAGGGCGTCGGCGAGCCGGTCGAGGTCTTCCCGGCGCACGTCGAGGTGAGGGCTGATCCGCAGCACCCCCTGGTCCCCGGCCAGCGGTGCCCGCCACGATTCGGCGGCGGTGACCAGGATGCCGAGCTCGTCGAACAACCGATCGCGAGCAGCCCGGAGGTCGGAGTCCTGCCAGCCCGGCGGTGGGGCGAGGGTGACCAGCGCCGACGGCTCGTCGACGGGTTCGCAGACCACCCAGCTGCCGATCCCGTCGAGGCGTTCGCGGGTCGCGCGGCCGATCGCCGCGAGTTCTCGGAAGACTCGTTGCTGGCCGATCTGCTGCAGTTCGGCGACCGCGACACCGAGCCCCAACCGGCCCGCGAGGAACGCCTCCGAACTCTCGATCTCGACGGTCCGCAACGAGTCCCGGCGCACCGCGAGAAAGCCGACGCCGCGGGGCCCGGTCAGCCATTTGCGGCTGGTGCCGTAGACGATGTCGGCGCCGGTGACGGTGGGGACATGGCCCACCGACTGCGCCATGTCGACGACGACGGGCACCTGTGCCGCATGGGCGATCTCGACGATCCGCGCCACCGGCTGCACCACCCCCGACATCGACCCGATGTGGCAGATGTGGATGAAGTCGGGCTGCTCGAACTGCAGCATGTTCTCGAGCGCATCGAGGTCGATGTGCCCGTTGAGGTCGCCGTCGGGCAGTGGGCGCACCGCATAGCCGCGACGTTCGAATTCGACGAGGTTGGGCCCGAACTCGTTCTTGGCCACCCACACCGTGGTCGAGACCGGCAGGCTCCACCCGTTGAGCAGTGCCCGCAACGCCGCCCGCGCACTCTCGCGAAAGGTGATCTCCTCCGCGGTGTGTCCGATCAGAGAAGCGAGATCCCTTGTGTCCCTGGCGAATTCTTCGGCACGGTCATCGGCGGCCACATAGGACCCACGCTCGGCCTCACGCCACAGGTGCGCCGAGATGGTCCCGATGACGGCGTTGGACGACCGACCCGCCGACGCCGAATCGAGATGGGTGATCGCCGGCGACAGTCGCGCCCGGTGGAATTGCTCGCCGAGAACGCTGACGTACATAGCCGTTGAACCTACCGTGTGGGTCGTCGCCGCGACCATCGACCGTCGAGGGAACCGTGGCGCCGGCCCGTGCGTCCAATACCCCATGGATCCTGTCCTGGAGTACGTGTTCGGCAATGGCGACTCAGAGCCCACGCACTGGCACACCCCCGCCGACACCGACACCGACGCCGACGGTGTGCTCGACGCGATCGCGCTCGACTTCGACGGCGACGGTCGTCGCGACGATCTGCTCATCGACACCGACGCCGACGGCATCGCCGACCTCGCGGCTCTCGACCTCGACGACGACGACACCGTGGAGCACCACTATCGCGACTCGGGAAACGGGATCTGGGGTGTCGCCGTCCCGACACGGGAGGCGCCGCCCGCGCCGCACACCCCCGGCACTCGCACCCCGGTCACCCCCACCCCTGCGGATCCCGCTCCCACCGACACCCGGGTCCAGGCGCACGACCTCGACGGCGACGGCACCCCAGACATCGAGATCCTCCTCGACGCAGGGGCGATCCGACGGCTCTACGTCGACACCGACTCCGACGGCCGCCCCGACCAGGTGCTCGTCGACTCCGACGGCGACGGCACCGCCGACGCCGCCTACGCCGAGGGGGAGCCGGGTTTCGGCAGGTGATCGTCGGGGAGGGGCAGCGGTGAGTAGTCGTGGCGGGCGGGATGCAGGCCGCGGACCACCAGGATCCCGATGAGGTAGAGCGCGCACCCGATCAGCACGAGCGGCACCGAGCGGCCGTCCGGGGAGATGATCACTGCGGTGATCACCATCGCGATGACGTAGGCGACGTTGAACAAGGCGTCCTGCACGGAGAAGACCTGTCCGCGCACGGAGTCGGAGATGTCCACCTGCATGGCGACGTCGCCGCACAACTTGGTGGTCTGTCCGACCAATCCGAGCACGACGGCGGCCACGCAGAAGCCGGGGATCGTGAACGTCAGCAGCAGCACCTGGGCCAGCGCGCCGAGCAGCAACATGAGCATGATCGTGGCGCGTCTGCCGTAGCGGTCGACGAGGATCGGTGTGGTCACCGCGGCGGCGAAGGCCCCGGTCGCCACACATCCGAGGACCAGGCTGATCCGGCTCAGTCCGTCACCGCCGCCGTGCACGTGCCGGGCGAAGACGAACAGCATCAGGGTGTTCAGACCGAAGACCAGCCGGTGTATCCCGATCGCCGACAGCGCCGCCGACGCCGGACGGCATCGGGCGATCGCCCGCGCCCCGTGCAGAAAGCCGACGGCCACCGCGTGTGCAGCCGAGTGCCCGATGTCGTCGGGGCGGTCGGGTCCGAGCTGACGGGCCGGAAAACCATGTGCGACCAGGCCGGCGACGAGCGCAAGCACCACACCGATCAGCGTGGTCTCCGCGCTACCGACGTTGTCGTTGCCGACGAGGGCGCGCATTCCGAGCGCGAGACCTGCACCGACCGACAACATCGCCCCACCGAGTGTGGTGAACAGCGCATTCGTCGCGACGATGACCTCGCGATGCGCGACGTGCGGCAGCGCCGCGGACAGCCCCGACGCCACGAACCGGCTGGCCCCGGTGACCGCGAGGGCGCTGATCAGCACCAGGGTGTCGGAACTGCCGGTGCTGATCGCGATCGCGACCATCACGATCAGCAGGGCGCGCAGGACGTTGGCCCACAGCAGGACATTGCGCCGATCCCACCGGTCCAGCAACGCTCCGGCAAACGGACCGATCACCGAATAGGGCACCAACAGCACCGCGAAACCGAGCGCCGCGGCGAGCGGATCGGCATGGCGTTCGGGATTGAACAGCACGCCACCGATGAGCGCGGCCTGGAAGACACCGTCGGTGAGTTGACTGGTCAGCCGCACGGCGAGTAGCCGACCCAGACCGGGTGAGTGGCTCAGCGAACGGGTAAAGATCTTCCACGAGGACGCACCTTCGGTCACCGCGGAATTCACGTACCTACATTACCGACCGAGCCGACTTCTCATGCGATGATGGATGTCGTGGACGGCGGTGACAGCGCAGACGATCTCACCCCCGACCGGCCCGAGCGCGGCGTCGGCGGTGGCGGCGGAGCCGCGGATGCGGCACGAGACATCGAGTCGGCCAACAGCATTCGGGCCGGCACACTCCTGCTCGCGTCGACCGATCTGCTCGAACCCACCTTTGCGCGCACCGTGATCTATGTGATCGAGCACAATGACGCGGGCAGTCTCGGAGTGGTCCTGAACCGGGTGAGCCAGACCGCGGTCCACAACGTGATGCCGTCGTGGACCGATCTGGCCGCGCAGCCGCGGGCTCTGTTCGTCGGCGGCCCGGTCAAACAGGATTCGGCCCTGTGTCTCGGCGTTGTCCGGCGCGGCGCCGACATCTCCGGGATCGAACAGATCCGGCCGGTCAGTGGCCGCGTCGCCCTCATCGACCTCGACGCCGATCCCGAGCTGATCGGGCCGGTACTCGAGGGCCTTCGCATCTTCGCCGGATACGCCGGCTGGGGGATCGGTCAGCTCGACGCGGAGATGGCCCAGGACAGCTGGATGTTGGCCTCGGCGCTCCCGCGCGACATCCTCGCCCCATCGACCACCGACATCTGGGCCGACGTGCTGCGCCGCCAACCATGGCCGTTGCCGTTGTTGGCCACCCACCCCGTCGACGTCACCGGGAACTGAGCGCCGACACCCGGTCAGGCGATCCCGCAGGACCGGTGACACGCCTCACAGGTCTTGCTAGGCTCTCGTCCGGTCACATCTCACCGGGGGGACGGCGATGCGGGTACGGGAAATTCGGGTACGGGGAATCGTCGTTGCGGCGGTCATCGCGATCGTCGCGTTGCTGACCGGCCCGACTCTGGGAGCGGCAGGAACGGCGCACGCGGCCACCGGCCCCGACGGCGGAGCCCCGGCCAAGCGGTGGCTCGCCTCGCACGACGGTCCGCATCCCTACGCCGACGTCAACACCCAATGGGACGTCCCGATCCGGATGAGCGACGGCACCATCCTGCGCGCCAACGTCTACCGCCCGGCCAACGCGGCCCGGATACCGACGACGGCCAAGACGCCGGTCATCGTGACCATGACGCCCTACACCAAACTCGTCTCCGCGATCACCGCGGCCGCGTTGGCCAACCCGGTGCTGGCGCCGCTGGCCGTCCAGGTGGCTTCGGCGATCAACCTGTCGGGCACCCCGATCGACGGCATCAACGACGTCGCGCACCTGATCCGTGATCAGGGATTGCGCAACTTCTCCGTCGACTTCGATCTCGTGCGCAGCGGCTACACGGTGGTGGTCGTCGACGTCCGCGGAACCGGCTTCTCTCAAGGGGATTGGGACGTCTTCCAACAACGGGAGCAGCAGGACTCCGTCGAGGTCATCGACTGGGCCGCCAAGCAGAAATGGTCCGACGGCAAGGTCGGCATGTCCGGCGTCTCGTACTCGGCGATCAACCAGATCCAGGCCGCCAACAAACATCCCGAAGCCCTCAAGGCGATCTTCCCGGTCGAACCGGGCGGCGACCTGATCCGTGACATCGTCGCACCGGGCGGCGCGCTCGGCGTCGGATTCCTGCCGCTGTGGCTGACCCTGGTCAATTCCACCAAGCTGGTCCCCAACGTCGCGTCGATGCTCAACGGCACCTTCGACTGGACGTGGCTGGCCGACCGCCTGCGGGACCCGTTCACCTTCTTCCCGCAACTCATCCAGGCGCTGACCGTCCCGAACATCGCGTCGATCCCACCCCAGCTGCGCGATCTGCTGAGCCCGAATTCCGGTCCGCGGACGGCCTGGCAGGATCACGCCGACACGATCACCACCCCGACGCTCATCTACGGCGGATGGTTCGATCTGTTCACCAACTCCGAGGTCGCGATGTACAACAAGATCCCCCTCGCGCCCGGACGTAAGCAGTTGATCATGGGCGACGGCTACCACCTCACGATCGGCGGTGGGCAGGGCCGGCCGGATACGCCACCACGTCTCGACGTGCTGCAGAAGGCGTGGTTCGACAAGTGGCTCAAGGGAATCGACAACGGGATCGACCGCTACGGCCCGGTGAACCTCAAGCAGGTCGGCGACCGGTGGATCACCGCCTCCCAGTTCCCCCGCGCGGGCATGACCCGTCAGCGCCTCTACCTGGGTGATCGGCGCTCGGGCACGGCCCCGTATGCGCTGGGCGACGGCAGTCTGGGCACCGGTGTCCCGGCGACCCGCGGCCGGATGACCGTGGCGCCGGGACTTGCGACGCTGTGTTCGCGCGACTCCGCACAGCAGATGGCCGGCCTGACCGCGACTTCCCCGACTGCGCCGACGACGCACGGATCTCCGAACGCAACGCGCTGAGTTTCACCAGCGCACCGATGACCACCACCCGCAGCGTCAGCGGCTACGGCAACGTGCATCTGAACACCGTGCTCGACGCCCCGGACGGTTACTGGACCGCGACGCTCAACGACGTCGCCCCGGACGGCACGTCCAAGGTCATCAGCTCCGGGCAGGTGGTCGCGTCGCTGCGCGAATATGACCGCAGCCGTTCGCAGTTCGCGCCCAACGGGGATGTGATCGATCCGTTCTACACGCTCACCCTCGACACCCGCCACCCCGTGACGCCGGGTCAGTCGGTGGGCATCGACATCGGACTCCTACCGACGGAGGCGCTGATCGGCAAGGGTCACCGGCTGCGGATCGACGTGTTCGCGATGAACCTGCCGCGCGGGCTCCCGCTGCGGCCGCTGCTCAACGATTCCGGGCTCCGACCCCAGCACATCGAGCTGGATCCGAGTAACCCCAGCTTCGTGAACCTGCCCTTGTCGGCACCCCTGTGAGAAACCCCCTGGACGGTTCATCGTTACGGTGAACTGGTGCACGCCTTCGCCGACTGGCTCATCGGGGTCATCGAGTCGGTTCCCTCCTGGGCGGTCTACCTGATCGCGGCGGGCATCGTCTACCTCGAGACAGCCCTGCTGATCGCCGGTCTGGTGATGCCGAGCGAGGCGGTGCTGCTCGCGGCCGGGGTCGCCGCCGCGGTCGGCTCCACCAACATCGCCTGGCTGGTGGTCATCGTCGTGTTGTGCGCGGTCGCCGGGGATGCGACCGGGTATTGGCTGGGCCGGGTCGGTGGGCAGCGGCTCAAGGAGTCGGGGCTCGGGCGCCGATTCGGCGAACAACGCTGGGACAACGCCCAGCAGCGTCTGGAACGATCCGGCCTGCTCGTCGTCGGCACCGGCCGCTGGGTCGGGTACGTGCGGACGATCGTGCCGCGGATGGCGGGCATCAGTCGGATGAGCTTCGTGCGGTTCGGCATCGCCGATGCGATCGGCGCACTGACGTGGGCGTCTGCGGTGCTGCTGGCCGGCTATTTCGCCGGGGCGGTGCTCGGTGCGACGATCCTGCTCTACGCCGTGATCGCCCTCGTGGGTGTGGTCGCGGCCTTCTACGGCGTCAGCTGGGCGGTGCACCGCTGGCATCGCGGTGACATCGGCTGAGAGCCGACCGGATACACCGCGCACGCTCGAACCGGCTCACGTCTGCTGGACGGCCTCACGATCAAGTGGTCCGCACCGGACGCCGAATCTCTCGCGCACGGTGTCGAGCGTCCGGCGATACCGGTCCCGCTGCCGACGGTGGCGGAAGATGAACTGCGCCAGCCCTGTCAGCTGCCGCGGCGGCGGGTACCAGCGGTCCAAGTTGAAGCCCGCCTGGGCGAAGACCTGGAGAGGGACCGCGTCGAAGATGAGACCGAGGTTGTATTGCGCGAGCGCCAACAACACGTATGCCGCAGCCGGAGAACCTTTTTCGCGTAGGCCGACCATGTCGAGCTCGTAGAGTGGGACGTCACCGAGCTTGTCCAGGAACATGAGGTGGGTGAGGAAGTAGCCGGCGTAGGTGGTCAGATGGAGCACCGCCGAGCGGTCGTTGATCGACAGGATCGACCCGCCGGGGGAGACGTAGGGGTCGTACGGGCTGTCGTGGACCGCGAGGTAGCCGGTGCAGTTGACGATCAGACTTCCGGCCGCGATCTCGATGGTGTTCCCGCTCCGGAGAACGAGTTCGGTGGTCTCGTTGTGGTCGTGCACGTCCACCAGGTAGTCCCGGACGACGCGGTGAAGTCCCGCGGAGATCGTGGCGCGCTCCGTTTCGGACAGCAGGCCCAGGAAGTGGTGGGCGGCGTCCGGGATGGGCTCGGAACCGAATTTCGCGCGGAACCACTCGGTGACCTCGGCCTCGTTGGTTCCGTCGAAGCGGTGGGCCGCGAGCGCACCGATCTCGTTGGAACGCTTGCCGCCGAACCATCGTCGGATTCCGTCGGCGAACATGGTCTCCCGGGACAAGAAGAAGGTGCCGCGGCCGGTCACCATGTTGACCTCGCGGCCGGGATGGGAGGTGATGAGTCGGTACGCCGTATCGGTCGCGGTCTTGCCGCTGCCGACGATCCAGACGGGAGCCGCATCGGGAGCGCTCGCGGGATCCGATGAGTCGGGATCCCATGAGTTCGGGGAGACCGACCGGACCCGTGTGCTCGACAACGTCAGCGGCGGATTCGGTCGGACGTCGAAGCCGTAGGCCTTGATGAGGCGTGGGGCCTCCACGACGAGGTGCTCGCCTGAGGCATTCCGAAAGGCCGCCCGGACGCCGTTGCGCTCAACCGCGGACTGCAACGACCACCCGTACCGTTCGTCGAGCGTCACGCGCTGCGCCAGTACGTCGACGATGTGATCGACGTGGTCCAACACTTCGTCGCGCGTGGCGAGGTGAGCCGGGTCCCTGGAATCTTCCCAGCTGATGTCACCGGCGGTGAACAAGCGGTGGGGCTGGTGGAGCCGCACATAGGCGTAGGTGTCGATCCACATGCCCCCCGCGCGTGGCCGGCGATCGACCAGAACCACCCGCTGGTCGCGAGCGAGGTACTGCGTCGCGGCGAACAGAGCATTCAGGCCGCCGATACCGGCTCCGACGATGCAGAGATCAGCGTGAATGACGTCGGCCGGTGCGGATTCCGGTGTGGCGGGTTCGGACATGGGACGCTCCCTCGCTGGTGACACAATTGTCTCCGTCTGCGATGGGCGATGCGCGGGAATGGTCGGTTTTGTCCCCCGTTCGGAGGGTCCGGTCGAGGGGTCGAGTCGAGAGATTTCGTCGTCGTACCCGACGCTCTCAGCCCGGTTCCGACCCGGATTCGGCGGCATCGAGGGCGGCGGCCTCGCGACCGTAGCGGGTGGCCAACCACGAGCACATGATCAGCTGTATCTGGTGAAAGATCATGAGCGGCAACACGATCAGGCCGACCACCGACCCGCTGAACAACACCGTCGCCATCGGTAGACCGGTCGCGAGGCTCTTCTTGGTGCCGCAGAACTGGATGGCGATGGCGTCCTCGCGGTGGAAGCCGAGCCGTCGTGGCAGCCAACCGGTCAGCCACAGCATGAACGCGACGAGCACGATCGCGACCACCGCCATCGCCACCACCTGCCACACCCCGACGATCGACCAGATGCCGTTGCGCACACCCTCGCTGAACGCGGCGTAGACGACGAGCACGATCGACCCGCGATCCACGTACTTCGTCGGCTCGGCGAATCGCTTCAGGATCGGCGTCACCAATGGTCGGCACAGCTGGCCGAGGATGAACGGCACCAGGATCTCCAGCAGGATCTCCAGGACCTGCGAGCCGGTGATGTGCACACCGTTGGTGCTCGACATGAGCACCACGACCAGCACCGGGGTGAGGACGACGCCGAGCAGGTTCGACGCCGACGCACTCACGATCGCGCCCGCGACATTGCCCCGGGCCATCGAGGTGAACGCGATCGAGGACTGCACCGTCGACGGCACCAGGCACAGATACAGCAACCCCGATGTGAGGTCGTCGCCGATCACCGGCCGCAGCAGCGGTTGCAGCGCGAGCCCGATGAGGGGGAACACCACGAAGGTGAAGGCCAGGATGATCAGGTGCAGGCGCCAGTGCGTCAGCCCCTCGAGTGCCTGCCGGGGGTGTAGTCGGGCGCCGTAGAGGAAGAACAGGAAGCCGATGGCGACCACGACGACCCAGTCGAGGACGTCGGCGAATTGGCCACGGGCCGGCAGGAAGGCCGCGGCGACGACCGCTGTGAGGATCGCCAGGATGAACCCGTCGATCGGCGAACGGCTCAGCAGGGAGCGCATGCGGTCGCTCAGCGCTGGGCGGTGTCGGCTGCCGGTTCGGCCGCGCACACACCACGCAAGGTGCATGATGCGCAGCTCGATTCGCCACACTCGTCGGCCGGGCCCTGCGCGTCGGTTTTCGCCGCATCCGTCGCGGGGGCGGTGTGGTCATGGGAGCCGGCATCGGCAGAACAGCATGAGCAACCCGAGTCGTCGTCGGGGTCGACCGCCCAGCGCGCCGCGCGCACCCCGTAACCACTGACCACGCCGACCACCACCAGCGCGGCGAGCAGGGCGCCGACGGCGAACAGGAACGACCACGTGCCGCCGACACCGAGCGTCAGCAGGCCGCCGGCGATCAGGATCACCGCGGCGCCGAGGGTGCCGGGGGCGGCCACCTTGTTGGCCAGCGCGAAGGCCTCGTCGGAGACCAGCGTCTCCGGTGCGCGAACGCCGAGCCAGCGGTTGCGTCGCAGCGTGCCGCGCAGACCGGCAACCCCGACCACGACCCACACGAGGGCCAGGACGAACACGCAGACGGCGACGACGACGGACAGAACGCTCACCCGACCACCATACGAGCTGGGGCAGGCAGGGGCGAAACTCGCCCGCGGACTCCGCGCGCGAGTGGGACGAGTGCCGCTGCAGTGTGCCTCGGGCCACCATTTACGCTGGTGGGGTGACTTCAGCGGATACCTCGACCCCACCGGCCCAGGGCACCCATCGCTACACGGCCGAACTCGCGGGACAGATCGAGCAGCGCTGGCAGCGGAACTGGTCCGACCGGCACGCCTTCGAGGCGCCGAACCCGGTAGGACCGCTCGCCGGTGATCTCAGCGCCTTTGGCGGCGGTGCTCCCGATTCGCCCGAGAAGGTCTTCGTCCAGGACATGTTCCCGTATCCCTCGGGTGCGGGTCTGCACGTCGGACATCCGCTGGGGTTCATCGCCAGCGACGTGTTCGCCCGGTATCAGCGGATGATCGGCCGCAACGTCCTGCACACGATGGGTTTCGATTCCTTCGGTCTGCCTGCCGAGCAGTACGCGGTGCAGACCGGTACCCATCCGCGGACCACCACCGAGGCGAACATCGAGCGCTACCTCGGTCAGATCCGCAGGCTCGGGCTCGGTCATGACGAACGACGACGCGTGGCCACCACCGACGTGGACTTCTATCGCTGGACGCAGTGGATCTTTCTGCAGATCTACAACGCCTTCTACGACGCCGAGCAGCGCAAGGCGCGGCCGGTCTCCGAGCTGATCGCCGAATTCGATTCGGGTGCACGCACTCTCGATGGTCACGACAAGTTCGACGGGCGTGTGTGGGCCGATCTGTCGCCGGCCGAGCGCAACGAGGTCGTCGACTCCTATCGTCTGGTCTATCAAAGTGATTCGCTGGTCAACTGGTGTCCCGGGCTGGGTACCGTGCTCGCCAACGAGGAGGTCACCGCCGACGGTCGCAGCGACCGCGGCAACTTCCCGGTGTTCCGTAAGCACTTGCGGCAGTGGATGATGCGCATCACCGCCTACTCCGACCGCCTCCTCGACGACCTCGAGGACCTGGATTGGCCGGAGAAGGTCAAGACCATGCAGCGCAACTGGATCGGGCGTTCCCGGGGCGCGCAGGTCCGCTTTGCCGCCGGCGGGACGACGATCGAGGTCTTCACCACCCGCCCCGACACGCTGTTCGGCGCCACCTACATGGTGCTCTCACCCGAGCATCCGCTCGTCGACGAGCTGACCGCCGACGCCTGGCCCGACGGCACCGATCCCCGATGGACCGGTGGCGGTGCCGACACCCCGACCGCCGCCATCGCGGCCTACCGCACCGCGATCGCCGCCAAGTCCGATCTCGAGCGGCAGGAGAACAAGGAGAAGACCGGCGTCTTCACCGGCACCTACGCCACCAATCCCGTTGACGGGCGCGAGATCCCGGTGTTCATCGCCGACTACGTGCTGATGGGCTACGGCACCGGGGCGATCATGGCGGTGCCCGCTCACGACGGTCGTGACCATGAGTTCGCCACCGTCTTCGGCCTGCCCATCCTCGAGGTCATCGGATCCGAGCAGGGGGTGGCCACCGAACCGTTCGTCGGCGACGGGCCGCTGGTCAATTCCGGTTTCCTCGACGGCTTGCGCGTCGACGAGGCCAAGGCCGCGATCACCGCGTGGCTCGAGGAGCGCGGTGCCGGTGAGGGCACCATCCAGTACAAGCTGCGCGACTGGCTCTTCGCCCGGCAGCGGTATTGGGGCGAACCGTTCCCGATCGTCTACGACGCCGACGGTCAGGCCCACGCGTTGCCGGAATCGATGCTGCCGGTGGAACTCCCGGAGGTCGATGACTACGCACCGGTCTCCTTCGACCCGGAGGATTCCGGGTCGGAGCCGTCCCCGCCGCTGGCCAAGGCGACCGAGTGGATGACCGTCGAGCTCGATCTCGGCGACGGTCGTCAGACCTATACCCGTGACGCCAATGTGATGCCGCAGTGGGCGGGCAGCTCGTGGTATCAGCTGCGCTACATCGATCCCACCAACGACGAGACGTTGTGCGCCAAAGAGAACGAGGCCTACTGGATGGGCCCGCGGCCGGCGCTGCACGGGCCGAATGATCCCGGCGGCCTCGACCTCTACATCGGTGGCGTCGAGCATGCGGTGTTGCACCTGCTGTACTCGCGCTTCTGGCACAAGGTCCTCTTCGACCTCGGTTATGTGACCAGCCGTGAGCCGTACCGAAAGCTGTTCAATCAGGGCATGATCCAGGCCTACGCCTACACCGACTCGCGCGGCATCTACGTGCCCGCCGAGGAGGTGACCGAGCGTGACGGGAAGTTCTTCTACAACGGCGACGAGGTCTCCCAGGAGTACGGGAAGATGGGGAAGTCGCTGAAGAACTCGGTGACCCCCGACGACATCGCCGCCGACTACGGCGCCGACACCCTGCGTCTCTACGAGATGTACATGGGGCCGCTCGACCAGTCTCGCCCGTGGGCCACCAAAGATGTTGTGGGACTGCAACGATTCCTGCAGCGGGTGTGGCGTCTGGTGGTCGACGAGGAGACCGGCACGGTGCGCGTCACCGACGCCGAGCTCGACGACGTGACGAAGCGGTTGCTGCACACGACGATCGCGGAGGTGCGAGAGGAGTTCGCCGGGCTGCGTTTCAACATCGCGGTCGCGGCGCTGATCAAACTCACCAATCACCTCACCAAGCAGTTCGAGGGTGGTGCCCCGCGCGCCGCCGTCGAGCCGCTGGTCACCATGCTCGCCCCGCTGGCCCCGCACATCGCCGAGGAACTCTGGCACCGCCTGGGCCACGATGAACTGCTGGTTCGGGGGCCTTTCCCGGACCCCGACCCGCAGTGGCTCGTCGCCGACTCCGTCGAGATCGCCGTGCAGGTGAAGGGAAAGGTCAAGAGCCGCATCACCGTTGCCGCCGATGCCGACGAGGCCACGCTACGTGAGGTGGCGCTGGCCGACGAGAAGATCGTCGCCCTGCTCGACGGGGAGCCCCGCAAGGTGATCATCGTGCCGGGGCGATTGGTCAACATCGTTCCATGACGGCTCGCGGTGATGGTGCCCGCCGGCCACCATCACCGCGAGCCGAGTATCAGATGATCTCGGGCAGAAGCTGATTGAGGCGCGCGAGGGCATCCTCATTGCGTCGATAGTGTGACCACTGGCCGATCTTGGTGCAGTGCACGAGGTCTGCGCGCTGCAAGACCGCCACATACTGCGAGACGGTCGACTGCGATGCACCCATCCGGGCTTGAATGTGCTTGAGGCAGACGCCCACTTCGCTTGCGGGTTCGAGTTGGGGCGGGAAACTTTCCGGGTCGCGCAGCCATCGCATGATCGCCATCCGCTGCGGATGCGCGATCGCCTTGAGAGCGGTGACCACCCACTCGTCGGTGTCGAGCAACTCACTGCTGTTCATCGCTCCAGCATATCTGCTCATCGCGATCTTGTGATATACATTCATCGTAAAATCACGATCTAACGATGGAGGCTTCATGTCGGTACGCGGGAACGCTCTGGTCATCGGTGCACGGGGGGTCATCGGCGGCAACCTGGTCGAGCACCTGTCAGGCACGGACAACTGGGATGTGGTCGGGATATCCCGACGTGGCGCAGAGAACCGGCCACGCATACGCCACGAGCGCGCAGATCTCCTCGATCTCGACTCCACGCGGGCGATCGGTCGTGCCGCGGAGACGACGCATCTGTTCTACGCCGCCTACCAGGACCGTCCGAACTGGTCGGACCTCGTCGAACCGAACGTGACGATGCTGCGCAACGTCCTGGATTCGGTGGATCTCCTACCCGCCTTGGAGCACGTCAGCCTGATGCAGGGCTACAAGGTCTACGGGGCCCATCTCGGTCCGTTCGCGACGCCTGCCAAGGAGAGCGATCCGCCGCACATGCCCCCCGAGTTCAACGTCGATCAGCAGCAATTGCTCGAGCGACCGCAGCGTGGCCAGAGCTGGTCGTGGTCGGCGATACGCCCGTCGGTCGTTGCGGGAGTCACCGTGGGCAATCCGATGAACATCGCGATGGTGCTGGCCGTGTACGCGTCGATCAGCAAGGAACTCGGAATCCCACTGCGCTTTCCCGGCAAGCCGGGCGCCTACACCAGCCTCATCGAAATGACCGACGCGGGCCTGCTCGCGCGCGCCACCGAATGGGCGGCGACGACTCCGTCGGCCGCCAACGAGGCCTTCAACATCACCAACGGCGACATGTTCCGGTGGCAGCGCATGTGGTCGGTGGTCGCCGACTTCTTCGACATCCCGGTCGCGGATCCGTTGCCCATGTCGTTGTCCGAGGTGATGGCCGACAAGCAGCAGGTATGGGACGCGATGGTCGCCGAGTACGGACTGGAGCCCACCCCGTACGAGGACGTCTCCTCCTGGCAATTCGGCGATTTCGTGTTCGGCTGGGACTACGACGTGATCGCCGATACCTCCAAGAGCCGACGCGCCGGATTCCATGACTACATTGAGACCGACGCCATGTTCACCCGGATCTTTCAGCAACTTCGGGAGCGGAGACTCATTCCCTGATTCTCGGCACCTCAGACCGCCGTGATTCGGCAGACGTCACTACTTCGGCGGCAGCTTGCGCGCGTAGTCCGATCCGAGGGTGACCCATCGGCTCAACTGGCGCTCGGTGCGCACGCCGTCGTCGCCGACGCGGAGCCAGCCGCGTGTCTCGCGGCCGGACATGATCATCGGCTCGGTATGCGGATACTCCAACAGCGCCTCGGTCTCCTCGGGTGGGACCCGCACCATGAGTCCACCGCGGGAGCTCGCGGCCAGTGCCATGTTGCCGTTGATGAGGAAGGCGAGCCCCCCGAACATCGGCTTCTCGTCCACATTGCTCTCACCGCTCAGCAACGCGCGGATACGAAACGCGAGTTCATCGTCGTAGGCCACCACTAGAGGGTAGGCATCAAGCGCGGAACAGTGGGCTGGACAGCATCTTACTTCTGAGTAAGATAGCCCGCATGGCGATCAACCTGGAGCTCCCGAAGAAGTTCGATTCGGCGGTCGAGCAAGCCCACCTCGCGGCCGAGCACATCTTCCGACCGGTCTCGCGCAAGTACGACAAGGCCGAGCACAAATACCCCAAGGAACTCGACGACCTGGGCGCACTCGCCAAGAAGGCGCGCGAGGCGGCCAAGGAGTCCGACAAGTCGGGCGGCTCCGATGCCGATGCGGGCACCGTCAACGGCGCCAACATCCGCGGTGTGTTGCACGGCGTCGAGATGGGTTGGGGCGACGTCGCCCTCATGCTGTCCATCCCGTATCAGGGTCTGGGCAACGCGGCGATCTCCGCGGTGGCCACGCCGGAACAGCTCGAGAAGTTCTCCGGTGTCTGGGCGGCGATGGCGATCACCGAACCGAGCTTCGGCTCCGACTCGGCGGCGGTGTCGACGACGGCCACGCGCGACGGCGACGAATACGTCATCAACGGCGAGAAGATCTTCGTCACCGCCGGATCCCGCGCCGACCACGTGGTCGTCTGGGCGACCGTCGACAAGAGCGCCGGTCGCGCCGCGATCAAGAGCTTCGTCGTGCCTCTCGACGCCGACGGAGTGAGCGTGGTGCGCCTCGAGCACAAGCTGGGCATCAAGGCCTCCGACACCGCGGTCCTGCGTTTCGAGAACGCGCGCGTGCCCGCCGAGAACCTGCTCGGCTCACCGGAAGTGGAGACCAAGAAGGCGTTCGCCGGGGTCATGCAGACCTTCGACAACACCCGCCCGGTGGTCGCGGCGATGGCCGTGGGACTCGGCCGGGCTGCGCTGGAAGAACTGCGCAGCCTGCTCGGCGACGCCGGCCACACCATCGACTACGACGCCCCCGCGGCCACCCAGCATGCTGCGGTCGCCGAGTTCATCCGGCTCGAATCCGATTGGGAGGCTTCCTGGTTGCTCGCGATCCGGGCAGCCTGGATGGCCGACAACTCCCAGCCCAACTCCACCGAGGCGTCCATGTCGAAGGCCAAGGCCGGCCGCACGGTCACCGACATCACCAACAAGGCGGTGGAACTCGGTGCGAGCGCGGCATTCTCGGAGACCATGCTGCTCGAGAAGTGGGCTCGCGACGCCAAGATCCTCGACATCTTCGAGGGCACGCAGCAGATCCAGCAGCTGATCATCGCCCGCCGTATCCTCGGAAAGTCCAGCGCCGACCTCAAGTGAGCGACGGGTTCAACGGACGCCGAGTCCGATGACCGAAAAGCTCAGCCCAACAATCGTGTTCGCAGCAGGTCCTCGCGGACCAGGCGTGCCGTGTCGCGTTCGCGGCGCGCTGCCATGACCGCGGCGAGGACATCCTCGGCCGGCGCCTGCGGCGGAGGAGCGGGCGCGACATATGGCGCGATCGCGAAGATCAGACGCTCGGCGAGAGCCGACCGCGCCGCCGGGCTGTAGGCTTCGCGCCGGTTGAGGAACTGCCGTACCAACACCGCCAACGGGTCCGGGAGAGCGGCGATGTCGGCGGCTCTCGCCCACGGGACCAGTGGCGGCGGCATCGGGATCGGTTCGGGCAGCGCGATCGTGAATCGTTCGCGGATCACGTATGTGCCGGCGACGAGGTCGCCGATGCGTTTGTTGCGGCGGTTCACCGCCGCGCAGATCATCGCCGGGACACCGAAGAACGTGTAGATCTCGACCACGCCGATCATCGCCCGGGTCAGGGCGTGGCGGAATCGGATCGGCCCGGCGTCGTCGCGGACGGTCCGCAACCCGAGTATCACGTGCCCGAGGGTTTTTCCGCGGGTGAGCGTCTCCCACGTCGTCGGCACCGCGGCGAATGCGATCACCGTCGACACCGTGAGACAGGCGCCGAACAACGCGTCGTCGACGTCGTAGGCCAGCTTGAACGACAGGTAGATGCCGAGGATCAGCACGAGGTAACCGAGGATCAGATCGATCACCCCGGACAGGATGCGCAGCCCGAACGAGGCGGCCGGCAAGTCGAGCGCCACCGCCTCACCCGACACCTGGTCGTCGCGTCCGACGCCGACCGTGCCGACCGCGCCCCGACCCCAGGTGACCGGCGGATACGGCCGCACCGGATAGGGCATCTGCTGCGGATACATGCGCCACACTCTAGGCCACCACGCCGGCCGCGGCGTCGATCAACCGGTTCACATCCGCACTCCACCGTCGCCCGGCGTTCTAAGCTGTCGAGGTGGATCTCGATGCCTACGTGGGCGACAAGCGGCCGACCTGGGAGCGGCTCGAGCAGCTCACCAAGCGCCGCCGGCTCTCCGGCGCGGAGGCCGACGAACTGATCGACACCTACCAGCGGGTGGCCACCCACCTCTCGGTCATCCGGTCCACCGCTCCCGACGCCTCCCTCGTCGGCTATCTCTCCGCGTTGTTGGCCAAGGCGCGGACCCGATCCGCCGGTGTCAAGGAGAGCAGTTGGGCGATCGTCGGCCGCTACTTCGGGCGGACGTTCCCCGCGGCGTTGTATGCGATGCGCTGGTGGTGGCTCAGTGTTCTGATCGTGTCGTTCGTCGGAATGTTCGCGATGACGTGGTGGTTCCTGGACCATCCCAGCACCGAGACCGCGTTCGGCAGCCCGGCCGACATCCAACGACTCGTCGACAACGACTTCGCGAACTACTACACCGAGAACGCCGCGACGTCGTTCGCGTTGCGGGTCTGGACCAACAACTTCTGGCTCGCCGCCACCTGTATCGCCTTCGGCGTCTTCGGTTTTCCGATCGTGATGGTGGTATGGAGCAACATCCTCAACGTCGCGGTCACCGCGTCGATCATGATCCGGCACGGTCGCGCCGACGTGTTCTTCGGCTTGATCACCCCGCACGGACTGCTGGAGATGACCTGTCTGTTCGTCTCCGCCGGGGTGGGTCTGCGGGTCTTCTGGTCGTGGATCGCGCCCGGCCCGAGAACACGGATGCAGTCGCTGGCCGAACAGGGTCGCGCGGCGATCGGCATCGCGCTGGGACTGGTTGTCCTACTGCTGATCACCGGGCTCATCGAGGCATTCGTGACACCGTCGGGGCTGCCCACGTGGGCACGTGTCGGGATCGGCGTGTTCGTCTGGGTGGGATTCTTCGTCTACGTGTTCACCGCCGGCCGGTGGGCCTACAACGACGGCGAGCGCGGCGACATCCCCGACCCCGACCGCGGTGACGCAGTGCCCGTGGCGGTCTGAGCGGCGTCCTGGCCGGCGGAGCCCTGCCCGGAAGAGCCTTGGTCGGCGGTGGCCTCGGGAGCACGGTGCCGTCCGACGTAGCCGCCGGACTCCGATGTCGGTGAACTCGATGTTGTTGTACTCGGGGTAGCCGAGGCCGGGGCGATGGGTGTCTGGGGGGCAGACGTTGTCGTGGTGGCAGCGGGAGCCGATGTCGGGGTGGGTGTTCCGAGGGCCGAGGTTGCGCTTGTCGTCACGGCGTAGCCGGTCGCCGCCGGAGCCGCGACGCCCTGACGGGCCGCGGCGCGGGATGCGGTGTTCTCGGCGGATCTCGCGGCGTTCGTGGTGGCAGTGGTCCCGAAGACACTGCCAATCGTCTGCTGCGCGGCCGGATCGTCGCCGAGGGTGGTGTAGCCGGTCCGGTTGTATCCCTGATCGACGATCGTCTTGAGCGGACCGTTGAGCTGGTCGGCCACGCCGCTCAGGCCGATCATCCGGAGTGGTTCGAGCAGAGGGAGATTCGTGGTGGGTACGAGGACGTAGGTGGTGCCGCCGACGGTCTGGACCAGATTGTTCGGGTCGTCGACGTCGACCCCGGTGTAATCGGTGTGCACCAGGAAGTAGCCGGCGATCGCGTTGGCCACGGCGAGCCCGTTGAAGGGGTTGTTCGGGAAGTCCGATTCGGCGTCGTACTCGCGGGAGACGTCGATGACGGTGTACCCGGTGTCGGTGGGCGTCGCCGACCCGACGCCCAGGGTCGGGGCCTGGCCGTTGAGGCCCCGTTGCGGATTGCCGACGAGTACGAAGACCAGATCCGATGCCGGCGGGGCGCTCGGCGAGCCAGCGGTGTCCTGGAGCCACGTAGTCGCGATCATGCCGCCCTGCGAGTACGCGAAGACGATCTTCTTGCCCGGCGTGCTCGCGATGTCGGCGGTGAGAGCGGTGGCGCCCTCTTGCAGCGCGCCGCCGCCGATCGCGCCGGACGGATAGACCACCACCTGACACGTATTCGGCGAGTGACAGAGTTCGCCTCGGAGCTCCTGTGGCATGGGAGTGCTCACGACGGAGGTGTTGCCCGCGACTGTCAGCACGGTCGACGCCAGGCGAACGTTCGCCGGGGACAAAGTCACCGATGCGGAATCCGCGGCATTGACCCCAGGACTGACCCCATGACCGGCCGCGACGGCCGCAGCGATCAGAGACAGTGCGGCCACCGATATGGGGGAGCTGAGGTGATTCGGGCGCAACGGATTTCCCCTCCTGAGCAAACCCCAACCCGCCCCGGACGCTACACGATGATGGTGTCCAGGTGGCGAGTAGCGGTGGTTGTCAACCAGATTGGGGCGTCTGACAACCAATAGGGGAGTGAACAGACCGGGTTGGGGAGCAGACCGACAGGCTCAGAGCAAGCCGCGTGACTTGAGGGTGAGGTAATGATCGGCGAGCGCCGCCGGCAGATCTGCCGGGTCGGCGTCGACGACGTCGACGCCCAGGCGCGACACCGCCGCTTCGGTACGTCCGCGTAGCGCCAGGGTGCGGGCGGCAGCGGCGGCGTCGTAGATGTCTGCTGCGTCGTCGCGCAGCGCCGCCATCGCGGCGAGCTGCGGGTCGCGGACCGATCCGATCACCACCTTGTACCGCTGGGCCAGCACCGACAGCGGTGCCAGCATCGACTCCTCGATGGCGGCCGGTTCCAGGGGCGTCAACAACACGAGCAGCGCGCGTTGCCGGGTCAGTCTGCTCACCTCGGCAGCCAGCAGCGGCCAATCCGCCTCCAGTAGTGCCGGTTCCAACGCTGTCATCGCGTTGACCAGATCGCCGAGCACGGTGGTCCCGGAGGCGCCGACCACGCGCCGGTGCACGACGCGATCCCCGGCGATCAGATCGACGCGATCACCGGCATGCGCGGCGAGGGCGGCGAGCAACAACGCCGCGTCCATCGCCGCGTCGAGACGCGGAGCATCGCCGATGCGGCCCGCGGAGGTGCGCGAGGTGTCCAGCACGATCACGATGTGCCGGTCCTTCTCGGGCTGCCAGGTCCGCACCACCGTCGACCGTCGCCGGGCGGTGGCGCGCCAGTCGATGCTGCGCACGTCGTCGCCGTCGACGTAGTCACGCAGGGAGTCGAATTCGGTGCCCTGCCCACGAATCCGCACCGCCGAGCGGCCATCGAGCTGACGGAGGCGGGCGAGACGGGACGGCAACAACTTTCGGGAGTCGAACGGCGGGAGTGCCCGGATGGAGCCGGGTACGACATAGCCCGACTGCCGCCCGGCCAGTCCGAGCGGACCCATCCGCCGTACCGTCACCCGATGCGTGAGCCGATCCCCCCGCCGGGTGGGCCGCAGCCCGGTCACCAACTGTTGCTGCTCGCCGGGAGCCAGCGACACCGCGTGCACGGCGTTCGACGCGCCCGCCGAGGGCTGCCACGAATCGTTGATCCGCGCCCGGAACCGGCGGGCGGTCACGTTGTGCGCCATCAGAACCGAGCTCCCGGTCTCGCCGAGGCGGATGGGCGCAGACGGAAGCCGGTAGAGCCGCAGGGTTCTCGTCGATCCGGCGGCGACGACATCGACGACCATGAGGATCACGCATCCCAGAACCCACAGCAGGGCCACCCAGTAACGCGGGTAGGCGATCACCGGGATCGCGCCCGCCACCACCAGTGCGAAGAAGCGGCCGGTGAGCACCATCAGCGCGGTACGGGTACCGAGGCGATGGCGGCGTCGAGGACCGCCGCCACCGACACGCCTTCGAGCTCGGCCTCCGGTCGCAACGAAAGACGATGTGCCAGCGTCGATTGGGCGAGCGCCTTGACGTCGTCGGGCGTGACGAAGTCGCGTCCACCCAGCCACGCCCACGCCCGGCTGGTCGACAACAGGGCGGTGGCGCCGCGCGGGCTGACCCCGAGCGCCAGTGACGGTGAGGTCCGGGTGGCCCGGGCGATGTCGACGATGTAGGCCGCCACCTGCGGGGCCACCGCAACGTGGCGGACGGCATCGGCTGCCGCGACGATGTCGGCGGCGGAGGCCACCGGTCGCAGCCCGGCCGCGCCGAGATCCTTCGGGTCGAATCCCGCGGCATGCCGTGCGAGCACGGTGATCTCATCGTCACGGGGTGGGACGGGAAGGGTCACCTTGAGCAAGAAGCGATCGAGCTGCGCTTCCGGCAGCGGATAGGTGCCCTCGTACTCGACGGGATTCTGGGTCGCGGCCACCAGAAACGGGTCGGGGAGCGGGCGGGGCACACCGTCGACCGAGACCTGCCGCTCCTCCATCGCCTCGAGCAGCGATGCCTGCGTCTTCGGCGGTGTCCGATTGATCTCGTCTGCCAGAAGGAGATTGGTGAACACCGGTCCGGGTCGGAAGGTGAACTCGGAGGTGGCGTTGTCGAAGATCAGCGATCCGGTGACGTCACCGGGCATCAGATCGGGGGTGAACTGCACGCGCTTGGTGTCGACGGACAGCGCTGCCGCGACCGAGCGCACCAGCAACGTCTTCGCCACGCCCGGAACACCTTCGAGAAGGATGTGGCCGCGGCACAGCAATGCGATGAGGATACCGGCGACGGCCGGGTCCTGACCCACGACGGCTTTGGCGACCTCGCCGCGCACCGCGCTCAGCGCGGCACGCAGATCACGCGGCGGGATGTCGGTGGGGGAGTACGTGGAAGCGGCGGGTGTCTCGGGATTCATGGTCTGCGGAGGACTTCCTTGTCGAGGGCGGTCAGGGCGTCGGTGAACCGAACCAGGTCGGGATCGGTGGTCGGCAGCGGGCCGGCGAGTAGAGCGCTCACCTGCGCCGGGTCCCGGCCGGTGGCGTCGGCGACGGCCGAGATGATCGCAGCCAGAGCGGGATCGGTCGAGGACGTGTGGACGCCCGGCTCGTCGAGGGTGTCGAGAGCATGGCCGGGGTCATACGGCAGTCCCAGATACCCGGCGATCCCGGCGATGGTGTGCACACGCAGCACGGCCGCCGCCCGGTCGGCGGCGGCGGCCCGGCGGTACATGCGGCCGCGCGACCGGGTGGTCTCGATGGCCTTGACGACGGCGGGCAACGGCTCGGTCGCCAGCGGGCCGAAGCGCCGTCCCCGCCAGAGAATCAGCGCCAGCACCGCGAAGAACGCCAGCAGGAACAACGGCCCGACGGCCCGCGGGAACACCGATTGAGAGCTGTGCTGGTCGGAGTTCGAATTTTGATCCGACACCTTGTCATCGCGTTGCGGGACGTACCAGAGGACATGATCGGTGGTGGCAATGGTGCGTATCGCGACGCCGGAGTTGTCGTAGCGCGCCAGATTCTGGTTGAGGGTCATCGGGGCGGTCATCGCCACCACCGGCGGGCCGCCCAGATCGGCGGGCACGCTGACCATGTTGACGCCGTTGTTCTGTCCGCGTGAGAAACATTGGGTCACACCGGTCGTCGTATTCAGTCCGCCGGCAAAGCCGTTTCCCGGGTCGGAGGTGACGACGTCGGAGGGTGAGATGCCCTCAAGGGTGCAGTCGGCCTTGCTCACCGATAGGAGGCTTTCGCCGTAGGAGGTGCTGACCTGCGAGGTGAAGGCGGCGAGCAGCGGGTACGACGGATCGATCAGGACGACCCGATGCGCCGACCGCACCCGGTCGTAGATGGCTTCGGCGACATCGGTGGAGATCACCGTCTGGCCGCTGATGACCACGGTGGTGTCGGCACCGGGGGTCGAAGTCGTCCGCAGGCTGTCGAGACCGCGGACGACCGAGACGTTCACGCCGTGGTCGTCGATGATGGACGCGAGCGCGCTCGTTCCGTCGGAGCCACGATTGCCGGGATCGAGCGGGGTGGTGTTCGACGAGCGGTTCCCGGCCGCGGAGACCAGCGCGAGCACCGCGAGTACGAGGACCACCGCAACGACGACACCGCCGACCACCCACCACACCCAACGCCGCGATCGTGTCCGTCCGGATCCCGGAGTGTCCAGGCTCGAATTCGGCTTCCCACTTGACTTCTCGAGTGTCTGTGTGGGATTCGGCGCGCTCATCGTGGCACCGCGTACGTTGCGCCGGAGCCGACTCCGGTCGCTGCGGACGGTCGTGCCGAACGCAGCTCGGCGTCGAGGGCCAACAGTCGTCGGGCCTCGTCGGCGGTCGCCGATGCATGACCGTAGGCGACTTGGTCGAACAGGTCGGCGGCCGCGCGCAGATCGGCCGCGTGGTCGGCGAACACCGGGCGCAGCCGGGTCGCGACCTCGTGTGCGGTCAACGACGGCAGGTCGTCGAGCACGGTGCGCTCGATGCAGCGTCGGGTCAGAGCGCGCATCGCGAAGACGACGGCACCGTTCGTGTCTCCTTCTGCGAGCAATGATTCGGCGCGGGCGCGCAAGGTGCGCGCCGATGACGGGTCGTCGGACAGCACACTGTGATCGACGTCGGCAGCAGCGGTACGCGGGGTACGGCGCATGAATCTGATGCCGTAGATCAGCAGGGCGACCACCACGAGTGCCGCGATGATCGCGATGATGCCCGGCACGGTCTTGCCCGCACCCACCACATCGAGCAGGCGATCGGTGATCCAGCGTCCGATGTCGTCGCCGAGCCGGTCGGCGGCGCTGGGCCCCGATCCGCGTGAATCCGACCACGCATCGCGGGCCCACTGGCGAGCCTCGTCGTTGCCGGGCGTCAAGCCGTCGGCCAGCACGGTCAGCGCGGCGCCCACGGAACACCCCCTCCGGCCAAGGCCCGGGACAGCTCGATGTCGAAGCCCTCCTTGCGGATTCGGGCATCGACATGCATCAGTGCCGACGCCACCGCGATCAGCGGCTGTACGAGCGCTGCGACGAGCGCTGCCAGCACGATGGCGACGACATCGCCGAGCACACCACCGCCGAGGCCGGTCACCGCATCGACGACGTGCGACAGCGCGAACTCGATGACCACGGTGATGAGGTTCAGCAACAGGACCACAGCAAAGTAGCGGCCGAACGATCGCCGGGTCAGTGTGACCGAACGCGCCAGGGCGGCAACGGGACCCAGACCCTCGACGGCAGCCGCGGGCACCGTCAGCGACATCCGGATGTAGAGCCACGAGTATCCGAGCACCAGCACCGCGGTGACGATCAGCACCGTGACGAGCGTACCGACGCCTGCCGAATCGAGACCGAGCTCGATCACAACGAGGGCAGGAATGAAGCACACGAGAGTCACCAGCCCGAGAAGCGCTGTGCCGCCGAGGATTCGCCAGATCGATCCGCGCATGAATCGCCACGACTCGACCCACCCCGAGCGGGCACCCATGACATCGCGAGCTACCGGGTACGCCACCAGTCCGGCGAGCATCCATCGCCCGACCCACGCGGCGTCCGATATCGCGTCGGGCCCGCCGGCCAGCCATGCTTCCGCATCGAAGAGTCCCGAGTCGCTCACCATCCGAACAACCACCAAGACCAGGAGGCCGCCGACCGTGACGACCGCACTCACCACCGCCGACCACCCGAAGTAGACGCGCGGATTACCGAAGATCGCCGCGAACGTCCCGCTGATCAGATCGCCGACGTTCAGCGGACGCAGCGGGATGATGCCCGGTTTGTGTGTCGGCGGAGGACCCGAGTGGCCTGGCATATACCGGGGATTCTGCGAGGCGGCGCCCGGCTGCCCGCCGACCGCAGTCCCCCACTGGGGGCCGGTGATCGGCGGAGGCGGTGGCGTCGGCGTCCATTCGTCGGCCGGGCCTGATGGCGCTGGCGCGTCCTGGCCCGCTCGCTCCGCTCCCGGCGCCAGTGGATCGTGGCCCGCTCGCTCCGCTCCCGGCGCCAGTGGATCTTGGCCCGCTCGCTCCGCTCCCGGCGCCACCCACCCCGAATGCCGAGAGCCGTCTCCCGGTGGCTGGCTCATGGGGCTCCCTCGACGAACCGATGATCGCGTCCGCGCCGTTGTCGGACACACAGTGTGTGCGCGAACCTATCAAATTCGCGATGTCCGATGCTGTGCGGACAGCTGTGGGTATCGGTTGTCCGGATGACCGAAGAACCCATTCCGGGCCCGGCATGCCGCTGCTATCGTCAAACGAGAACACGTTCTAATTCTTGAGCAGAGGGGACACTCGATGAGCGTCGAGCAGGACAGCAGTGCGCAGGACTCCGATGAGGCGCAGGCCCGGATCACCGAGGTCGTCGAGAACTACATCGACTTCCTGACCAACGGCACCGCCGAACAGATCGCCGACCTCTACGCACTCGACGCGACCGTCGAGGACCCGATCGGCGCCGACGTTCGCAACACCCGCGAGCAACTCGTCGAGTTCTACTCGATCATCACGAACATGGACGAGCGCACCGCGACGCTCAAGTGGAAGAAGATCGCCGGCGACACCGCGGTCTTCGAATTCACCCTCGTCACCGGAACCTCCGGCATGCGCTTCGAGATCACCCCGGTCGACATCATGGTCTTCGACGCCGACGGCAAGATCGCCTCGATGCGGGCGGTGTGGCAACCCAGCGATCTCGTCCAGCTCTGAGTCGCCATCACGTGTGACGTTGAGCCCGGAAACCGGGCACAACGTCACACTGATCGGCGGTCATCGGCCCGTCGGCCGCAGCACGATCTCGGCGGGATGGGCATCGGCGGGCGTCGCGATGGCATGCACGACGGCCGACGCGACGGTCTCCGGCTTGAGGAACTGACCCGGGTCGTACTCCTTTCCCTCGATCGCGATCAGGTCGCGCTGCATGTCGGTGTCGATCCGACCGGGGAAGACCGATGTCACCCGCAACGACGGTTCTTCGATGCGTAACGCGTCGGCGAGCGCGCGTAACCCGAACTTGCTCGCCGCATAGGCGGCCCAGCCCGGATTGGCGCGCAGGCCCGCACCCGAGTTGATGAAGACGACGTGCCCGCCCGATGCACGCAGCGCCGGGAGCAGGACGCGGGTCAGCTCCGCCGCCGCGATGAGATTGACCTCGAGGATGTGACGCCATTCGTCGACGGGAGTCTCGGCGACCGGCAACAGACTGCTCCCGACACCCGCGTTGTGCACGAGCACATCCAGCGACGAGATGGCCTCCGCGGCCGCCTCCACCTCCTCGTGATCGGTCAACTCGACCGCAAATGTTGATGCGCGGTTGGCATGCGGCCCGCTCGCTCCGCTCCCGGCGCCGTGACTATTCGGCCCGCTCGCTCCGCTCCCGGCGCCGTGACTATTCGGCCCGCTCGCTCCGCTCCCGGCGCCGTCCAATTCGATGGCCAGCGCGTCGAGCTCAGCCGATGGTCGTCCGCCCAACAGGAGATCGTGGGTCGGGGCAAGCTGACGGGCGATGGCGGCGCCGAGGCCGCGACTGGCCCCGGTGATCAATGCGGTGGGCATGAGCCGAGCTTAGAACCCGGCGTCGCGTTGTCCGCCGATCCTCATCCGGCGCCGATGACCACGGCGGGGCAGAATCGCCGCATGGCGCGCAACGGTTTCACCCCGACTCAGCTCGCGGCTCGTGCCGCGTATTTGCTGCGCGGCAACGACCTGGGCACGATGACCAGTGCCGCCCCTCGTCTGTACCCGCACATGTGGAGTTGGGATGCGGCGTTCGTCACCGTGGGACTGGCGCCGCTGTCGGTGGAACGCGCGGTCATCGAGATGGACACGTTGCTCTCGGCGCAGTGGTCCAACGGGATGATCCCGCACATCGTGTTCGCCAACGGCCGCGACGGCTACTTCCCCGGACCCCGACGCTGGGAGTGCGCGCGGCTGGCCGAGTGCGCGCCCGACTACCCCGACACCTCCGGGATCACCCAGCCGCCCGTGCACGCGATCGCCGTGCAACGCATCCTGGACCACTCGCGACGCCACGGTCGCACCACCCGCTCGATGGCCAACGAGTTCATCGACCGGCGCTGGGGCGCCCTGGTGCGCTGGCACCGCTGGCTCGCGCACGCCCGTGACCCCAACGGTCGTGGACGCATCACGATCTATCACGGGTGGGAGTCCGGCATGGACAACTCCCCGCGCTGGGACAAGCCCTACGCGGGCGTGACCCCCGGCGACGATCTCCCCCCGTACCAGCGCGCCGACCTCGACCACGTCACCGACCTGTCGATGCGACCCACCGACCACGAGTACGACCGCTATATCTGGCTGGTCGAGGAGATGAAGCGCGCCAACTACGACGACGAGTTGCTCCCCAAGGTGATGAGTTTCGCCGTGGAGGACGTCTTCGTCAGCGCCATCTTCTCGCTGGCCTGCGACGTGCTGGCGACCATCGGCGAGGATTACTCCAAACCGCGGTCCGACGTCCGGGACCTTCGGGCCTGGGCCGATCGTTACCGGACCGGTGTGGCCGCGGCGTCCAACGAACGTAACGGCGCAGCAAGGGATTTCGACCTCCGGGCCGACAGGTGGATCACCACCGAGACGATCGCGCAGTTCGCGCCGCTGTTGTGCGGCGGGTTGTCGCGCGAGCAGGAGCGCGCACTGCTCCGCCTGTTCGACGGGCCGCGATTCTGCGGACATCCGGACCTGCGTTACGCCGTACCGCCGTCGACGTCGCCGATCTCCGCGGACTTCCGGTCGCGCGAGTACTGGCGCGGCCCGGTCTGGCCGGTGATGACGTGGTTGTTCAGTTGGGCGTTCGCGCGTCGGGGCTGGCCCGAGCGGTCGGCGCGACTGCGCGAGGAAGGTCTGCGTCAGGCCACCGACGGCGCCTTCGCCGAATACTACGAACCCTTCACCGGCGAACCGCTCGGCAGCATGCAGCAGAGTTGGACCGCCGCGTCGGTGCTGGATTGGTTGGACTGACACACGATCTCGGGCCGCTGAGCGCACCGAGCCTGCAGCGCTGCCGAACTTGGCAATGGTATCACTAGTGGTATCATTGCCCTGTGAGCAATCACGGCAAGCTGATCTCTGCGATGCGGAACAATCCCGCGGGTGTCAGGTCGACGATGTGAAGAATCTCTGCGATCACCTGTTCGGTAAGCCGAGAAGCAAGGGCACGAGTCATTGCGTGTATGCGATGCCTTGGGCAGGTGATCCGCGAGTCATCATCCAGAAGGGACACGACGGAAAAGCCAAGGCGTACCAGGTCAGGCAGCTCCTGGACGCCATTGACAAACTGGAAGGTGAAGGTCAGTGACCATGTATAACGCAGAGCAATACAGCTACCGAGTGACCTGGTCCGAAGAAGACCAGGAGCACGTCGGCTTGGTCGACGAGTTTCCAAGCCTGTCGTGCCTGGCCGGCTCCCAGCTCGATGCGCTCAACGGGATCCGCGATGCCGTGGCCGAGGCACTCGATGAACTCGGCGACGATGCGCCTGTGCCGTTGTCCAAGCGCGAGTACTCGGGCAAGTTCTTGGTCCGCACCACCCCGAAGGTGCATCGTCGACTCGCTGAGCGGGCGGCCCGCACGGGTAAGTCGCTGAATGCCGTGGCCAACGAACTCCTCGACGTGTGACTCGGCGTGACCCCAGCACTTCCGACCTCAGTACTCCTCGGCCCCGACGAGCACCGCTTCTTCGGCCACCTCGTGGGATTCGGCGCTGGTGGTGCGGACGAAGCTCACCGCGATGACCGCGACGACGCAGTACGCGGCGGCGAACCACCACGGGGCGGCCGTCGAGGAGAACCACTCGGCGAGATGTGCGACGAGGACGGCGGCCACCGCCGCACCGGCCCACCGCAGGAACGAGTAGCCGGCGCTCGAGACCGACCGCGGCGTCGAGCTGTCACCCGATCCCATCGCGACACCGGTGAACAGCGTGTTGAGCACACCGGACGGAATACCCGACAGGACGACGGCGAGGCCGATCAGCCATACGTGACCGGTGAACGTGCCGACGCCGGCCAGTGCCATCACCACGGCGTACGCGGCGATCGCCGACATCACTCCACCTCGCTGGCCCAACGTCTCGGCGATGCGCGGTGCGACGAAGACACCGGCGAGTGCGGTGAGCAGACCCCATCCGAAGAAGATCAGTCCGGCCCAGATGGGCTTGAGCCCCATGGCAATCGGCGCCCAGGCGATGACGGTGAACAGAGCGCCGGTGTAGAAGGCGGAGCCGATCGAGGTGATCAGCAATGTACGGTTGCGCAGCGCTTTGATGGGATCGAGGATCGCCACCGGCTCACGGGACGTGCGCGGCCCGTCGGCGGGGAGCATCACCGCGCACAGGATGGCGCCGATCAGCATGAGGATCGCGGTGCCACCGAACGGTGCACGCCAGGTCCACGAGCCGAGGATCGCCCCGAGCAATGGTCCGACGGCCAGGCCGACGCCAAGTGCGGCCTCGTACAGCATGATCGCACCGTGCGTGGAGCCCTTGGCCGAGCTCACGATGAAGGCGAGTGCGGTGGCGATGAACAGCGCGTTGCCCAGTCCCCAGATCACCCGGTAGGCGATCAGCTGGTCGATACCGCCGGCGAACGCGGAGATGGCAGCGGCGATGACGATGAGTGAAAGGCCCACGGTCAGTGTGCGTTTCGGGCCGAAGCGGTAGGCAGACCACCCGGTGATCAGCATGGCGACGCACTGTACGCCGACGTACACGCCGAAGAGCAGCGTCAGCTTGTCCGGCGGCGCGTTGAGCGCCTCGGCGATGCTGTTGAGGATCGGGTCGACCAGGCCGATCCCCATGAACGCGATGACCGCGGCGAACGCGGTCACCCAGACGGTACGGGGTTGTGCGGCGAAGGTGGCGAGCAGTGAGTGGTCGTCGGATGTGGCTGTGGCAGCCGGTGTTCGGGTGGTCATTGATCTCCTCGCTGACGTGTCGGAACGGTGCCCTCGAGCACTTCGTGCAGCGCTCGCAGGGCCGGTGCGGCGGCGGCCAGCGCGGCGCGGTCGTCGTCGGAGAGTTCGGCGATGGCGTGGGCGAGCACGTCATCGCGCTGTTCGCGGACCCGTTGGAGTACCGCCCGGCCGTGGTCGGTCAGAGAGACCAGCACGGCGCGGCGATCGGTGGGATCGGGTTCGCGTAAGACCAGCCCGTTGCGGATGAGACCGTCGACGAGGCTGGTGGCGGTGGGCATGCGGATGGATTCGCGTGCGGCGAAGTCACCCATGCGCATCGGTCCGTGGTCGAGCAGGGTCGCCAGGCCGGACGCCTGGGCCGACGAATACTCGGGAATCGGTGTGTGGCGTCGCAACATCAGGTACAGACGGGTCAGGTCCGGGCGAATGGCTCGGGCGAGGGAAGCGGTGTCCTGATGCGTGGCGGTCACACTTCGTAAGTCTAATACTTAGAGATACGAAATAAAAGTGGTGGGTACTGTGACCTGTGTGACCCGACGCAAGAAGAAGTTCTCCGAACTGTCCCCACGGTCGCGGACGGCGATCCGCGTCGGCGCATTCGCGCAGATCGCGCTGCAGGCGGCGGCACTGTGGGACCTGTCCCGCCGCCCGGCAGCCGAGATCCGCGGCACCAAACGAGCGTGGGTGGCCGCGTCCTTCGTGAACTACTTCGGCCCCATCGCGTACTTCGTCTGGGGCCGCGAAGTCAGGCGTTGACGCCGATCGCACCACCGTCGCGCCACACGGCCACCACCGAGGGCCGCGGTTGCGCGTTTCCACCGTCGGGCCAGTGCGACATCGGATTGTCCGCGGAGTGGTCGTCATCCTCGCCCGGGTGCTGCACGCACACCACGACGCGGTCGTCGGTGATGATCGGTCCGCACGTCTCACCGCCGGCCGGCACGGTGAGGAACTGCTTGGTCTCGCCGCGCCGAGGTCCGTCGAGCGCGACCGCGAAGAGGCCGTCGTTGCTGTCGAGGGCGTTGCCGTCGGTGGAGATCCACAGGTTGCCGTGCGGATCGAAGGCCACGTTGTCCGGGCACGAGATCGGGCTCACCGCGGTCTTGTCGAAACCCGCGTAGTAAGTGTCGGCCTCGGCCGGATCCCCGCACACCAGAAGCAGATTCCAGGTGAACTCGGTGCCCGCGTGGTCGTCGTCGATCTCGATGATCTGACCGTTCTTGTTCTCGTTGCGCGGATTGGCGGTGTCGGCGGCGGCCTTGCCCTTGGTGCCGCGTTTGGTGTTGTTGGTCAGCGCGCAATACACCTTGCCGGTCTGCGGATGCGGCTCGATGTCCTCGGGACGGTCCATCTTGGTGGCACCGGCCTTGTCGGCGGCGACCCGGGTGAACACCGCCACCTGCTGCGGTGTCATGCCCTCGACATGAGAAGTGGCCGAACCGTTCTCGTCGACGGTCAGCAGCTTGTGCCAGCGGCCGGTGCCGGTGAACCCACCGTCGGGTACCCGGCCGCTGCCGTCGATCCGTTCGGGATGATCACCGGTGAAGCTCGCGACGTAGAGGGTGCCCTCGTCGAGGATTCGTAGGTTCGCCGCACGCGCGATCTTCGAGCGTCCCTCGGAGACCTTGCGGCTCGAGACGAATTTGTAGATGTACTCGAAGCGTTCGTCGTCGCCGCTGTAGGCGACGACGGTGCCGGCATTTGAACCACCCCGCACCACATGGATGGTCGCCGACTCGTGTTTGAGCCTCCCCAGCGCGCTGTGCTTGATCGGCGTCGACGCCGGGTCCTGCGGATCGACCTCGACGACATAACCGAACCTGTTGGCCTCGTTGGGTTCCTGCGCGAGATCAAAGCGTGTCTCGTAGCGACCCCACTGGTGATAGTCGGCGTCGTCGGCAAAGGAGTAGCGCTCGAGGTTCTCGACGGCGGCGGGTTCGGTCACCCGACTCGCGTTGGAGAAGTAGTTGTTGAAGTTCTCCTCACCGGAGAGCATCGTGCCCCACGGAGTGATGCCACCGGAGCAGTTGCCGATCGTGCCGAGCACGGTCGTTCCGGCCGGATCCGCCGAGGTGCGAACGTATTCGCTGCCGGCCGCCGGCCCGGTCAACCGGAACGGGGTCGACGCGGTGATACGCCGATTCCGTTCCCCGACAACCGGAGTCAACGCACCCGAGCGGGGGACCGCGGCCACCTCGACGACGGTGATCCCGTGCGCGGCCATCGAGATGCGGGCCTGTTGCTCGGTCGGCTCCTTGGGCACATATCCGCGGAACATGAACTCCTCGGTCGTGTACTCCTGGTTCACCACCAGATAGAAGTGGTCGGGAGCACCGCTGCCACCATTGACGCCGTCGATCGGGATGAGCCCGGCGAAGTCGTTGTTGAAGCCGAACTGCATTGCCTGCGCCTGCGGCGTCTGGTTGTCGAAGTCGAAAGCGGGTGCACCGGGCAGCACCGGGTCACCCCACCGGATCACCACCTGCTGACGATACCCGTCCGGGATCACCACCGCGTCGGTGGTGTTGGGGGCCACCGGTGTGAAATCCATGCCGGGCCGCGGTGTCGGCGACGCGGTGCTCGCCGCGTCGTCACCACAGGCCGCGAGTAGCGAGGTGGCCGCGACGCTGCCCGCCACCACGGCCGACCCCTTGAGGAATCCACGTCGAGACACCCCGGCGCGCACGATGTCTCGGAAGTAGGCGTTGTCGCTGGTGTTGCCGGGCTCGTGCCAGCAGGCCTCACCGCACTTGTATCGGCAGGTGATCCGGGCGCGCGCAGAGGTGCCGACGCCGGCATTGCGGGCGGCGTCATCTGCGGAGGTGAACAGCTGCAACGGAATACGCACGAGGAAGACCTCCGGAACTGGGGTGGACGACGATTGTCCGCAAAGGGCTGTTTGCGAACCTTGTCAGACCGTAGGGAGGCCGGTCGAACCGGCGGAGATCTCCGGGTGAACGCGGGACGAACAGCCGGTGCGCGCTCGCACGGCGAGGTGCGACGCACCGGACTATCGTGACGCCCATGATCGGCGAACCGGGCATCTTCACCCCCGACCAGACCACCGAACTCGCGCGGTTCTATCACGCGAACGGGTACGCGACGCTGCGCGGACTACTCGACGCCGAGGGAATCGCCGTGATCGAACGCGAGTGTGTTTCGGCTCAGGACAGGGTGATTCGTGGTGAGCTCGACGCCCGCTACGGTTCGACGGTGTTCCTCGACGACGCATCGAAGGCGCAACGATTCGCCAACTACGTCGAGTACGTCAACGAACTCGCCCCGTCGGTGCCCGCACTCCTGGCCGACGAGGCGTTGCTCGCCGCGGTCCGGGCGGCGATCGGTGAGAACGCGTGGCTGCGTTCCGACGACGGGTTCGGAGTGGTCTACCAAGATGCCCGCCCGGGCCGCGAGTCGGGGTACTCGCGCATCGGCTGGCATTCGGATTGGCAGGCCAGCCCCAGCATGGACATCTGGCCGTCGGCGGCCTTCACCATCCACATCGACGCCACCTCCCCGGCCAACGGCTTCCTCCGCGTGGTGCCCGGCAGTCATCGCTGGGCCACACCCGCACCGTTTCGCAACATCAACAACGTCGAGGTACCGGCGACCGCGGTGCCCGCCCGCGGATGGACCGACGCCGCACCGCCGTTCGCGATGCCGCTCGGATTCGAGAAGGTGCCCGGCGAGATCGGTGTCTACCTCGAGCGCGGCGACATCCTGCTGCACGACGGATACCTGTGGCATTCCGCAGCGCGCGCCACCGACGACGACACCACCCGCCGACATGTGCGCGGCGGGTTCTTCGCGGGGACCCGGCCACCGGCCGGCGCCCCGGCCGAGTTCGTCAAGAACGCCGCCCGCTGAAACCTCGTGCCGCGCAACCCCTTGTGTGAACCCGTTGTGCCGCAGCACCACCCGACCTCACCGACCGGGCACGCTCAGAAGCGACCGCCGACCCCGATCCGGCCGGAACTCGACGATCCGCCGAACGACCCGGGACTACGCCCACCACTGGTGTAGCCGCCCCCGAAACCACCCCCACCACCGAAACCGCCACCGCCGCGCATCGTTCCACGCAGGAAGCTGTCGACCAGGATGCCACCGAGAACTGCTCCGGCCGTGGATGATCCGTGCGCTCGCGGTTGCTGACCCTGCTGCCAGCCGACCACGTCTCCCTGCGCGGCCATCAGCGCCTGATCGGCCAGCGAGCCGGCGCGCCGGGCCGCATCGGCGGCTGCGAGGGGATCGGTGGCGCCGGTGTTCTGCGCGCTGGCCAGCAATCGCTCGGCCTCGGAGAGGCGGGTCCGCGCGACCGACTGCACCGCACCGCGTCGGGTACCGATGAAATCGCGTGCCGCCGACACCTTCGCCTGCGCCGATGTCAGTGCCGCACCGAGCATCTCGGACCGCCGGGTGCGTTCGGCAGCCGCCCCGCGCGCGGCGTCGAGAGCCTTGTCCAGCGCGGCGTCGGCGTCGACGAGGGAGGTGAACACGCCGAGCGGGTCGGCGTCGAATCCGGTGCGCGCGGCCTGCAGGGCCGTGGTCGCCGTCGCGGCCGCCGACGCCAGCGCCGGCCCGCCGTCGGCACCGAGCTGCGCGGCCTCGGCCAGCTCTCCCTCGACCTCGGTGATCAGCGCGGGCATTTGGGAGTGCGCGGCGGCGATGTTGCCCTCGGCGTTGTCGATGGCGTCGAGCAGGTGGGTCGCCTGGGTGATCGCGCCCTCCGCGGCGCGGATGTCGGCGACCGCCGGACCCTGTTCTCCGGCCGGCCGGGAGATCGCCTCGCGCCCCTGATCGGCGCTGCGCTCGGCGAATCCGATCTCCTGACGCGCCAGCTCCACGTTGTGCAGGATCGACGCGCACTGTTGCGCACCGTGACGTGAGACGAGCGCCTCGAGCTGCCCGGCCGAGGCGTCGGCGCGGGTACGCAGATCGACCAGCCGGCGGGTGATCTCGTCGAACCGGGCGTCGGCGTTGATCAGCAGGTTGCGCATCTCGTCGAACGCCGCCACCTGCTCGTCGAGGGCGCCGTCGGCGTCGGTGCAGGCGGTGATGATCTGCAGCAGCATCGATCGTTGCTCGTCGGGGGTCTCGGGGATGTTGTCGTCGAGACGCTGGCGCACCGTGAACGACGCCGCCAGCGCCTCTCGCGCTCGCGCCACCGCGGCGGTGAACGGAGCGGTCTGCGCCTCACCGAACTCGCCGACCGCGAGCCGCAATTCCTCCTCGCTGGTGCGGATCGCATTGTCGGTGTCGGTGAGCACCTCCCGCGACCACGGGTCGAGCACATCGAGCGGTTGCGCGGCCAACTGGTCGACGGTCAGTTCCTGCTCCCGCAGCGTCTCGAGTCCGCTGTCGAGGGCGCGGCGTTTGCGCCGACGGGAGTAAACCCACGCCCCTCCGGCACCGACGACGGCGACACCGGCCACCGAGCCGGCGACGATCAGTCCGGTGTGCGACGGGGTGAGGGCATCGGAGAGGCCGTCGGCGGCAGCGACCCCGGCGTCCGGAAAGTTGCCCTTCTTGAGAGCGGGAACGATGTCGCCGGTCGCGATGTCCGACAGATTCGACTGGGTCACCCCGTCAACGGAGCCGATGGTGCCGAACCAGTAGGCACGGTCCTCGGTGGCGACGGCGAGTAGCACCTCGTGGTCGTCGAGCCCACTGAGCTCGGCGGCCTTGCGGCCCCATTCCTCGGGGTTCTGGCCGTCGAAATTCTTGACGTAGACCACCCACAGCTGAACGCTGTGATCGTTGTACAGATTGTCGGTCGCCGTCTGGATCTGGGCGCGCTGATCGACCGACAGGACACCCGCCGGATCGGAGATCGGCTCGGGTAGACGGGTCGGCGGCTCGGCGTGGGCCGCGCCCGTCCCGAGCAGAAGCGGTCCGAACAGAACGGCAGCGAGGAAAACCAACGCCGCGAGTCCGCGGGTGGCCGGCGAGACAGGCCCCGACGATCGCATCGCGTGCCGGGTCTGCCCCGGCGATCCCGAACACAGCATGTCACTCAATCTAGGGCATCGGGGCGCGGGTTCCGGCGAGGTGAGGTGCGTCGGGCAGCGACCGGCTTGCCCGAAATGCGGCCCGCAGACGGTGGCAGGTCGTCGGGATTGCCGGGGTCGGCGGTGCCGGGCTTGCGCGCGGCGCACTTCGGTGCCAACCTTGCTTCGCAAGGTGCGCTTGTTCGCTGAGGCTCCTTCGCGGAAACAGGCCAGCGACCCCGAACGTCGAGAGACGCCAAGGGTCAGGACAGATTCATTCGGATCAAGGGTGAGTCCCGATTGGCTCCCGTCGTCGTACGGGTGACGCCGCGAAGTGCCAAAGGTCTGACGAGGAGACGTAGGAGGTGGGCACATGAGTGACGGCCCGTCTATATCCGGTACCCGGCGCTGACGCGGGTACCACCCCCATTGATCAACTGACTCTTCCGGCTGCCCGCCGGTCCGTCGTCGTGCTCGCGCTGCCGCACGACGGGTCCGACGCGGCCGCTCATTGCTGTGCCATCGGGTAGCTAACGCCCGAGGAGTCCCTTGTGCCACCGGCACTGTCCGCCAACGGCACTGTCCACCAACTGCGCTGTCCGCGAAAGGCTTTCAGACATGACCACAGTTCTGCGTCGGGGCGCGCCGCCGACCGCCGGGCGGCCCGAACGGGTACGTCCGCGCGCCTGGCCTGCCGACATCCTGGTGCTCGTCGGGGCGGCTGCCCTGATCTGGTGCATCATCACCCTGGCCCACGCCATGGGCGCACCCGCCGATTTGGCCGGCGCCCCATCGTCGATCGACACCGATCCCGCGAAACTTCCCTACTACGCGGCACGTTCGCTTCTCCGGATGTTCATCGGCCTGGGGTTGTCGATCGTGTTCACCCTCGTGTACGCGACGCTGGCAGCCCGGTCGCGGCGGGCACGGACGGTGCTGTTGCCGATTCTCGATATCCTGCAATCGGTTCCGATTCTCGGCTTCCTGTCGGTGACCGTGACGTTCTTCGTCGCCCTGTTCCCCGGATCGGAACTCGGCCTGGAGTGCGCGTCGATCTTCGCGATCTTCACCTCGATGGCCTGGAACATCACGTTCGCCTTCTACCAGTCGCTCGTCAGCCAGCCCCGCGATCTCACCGAGGCCGCGGTGAACCTGAGAATGACGCGCTGGCAACGGTTCTGGCGACTCGACGTGCCCAGTGGCCTGATCCCGATGGTGTGGAACGCGATGATGAGCTTCGGTGGTGCGTGGTTCTTTCTCACAGCGTCGGAGGCGGTCACCGTCGGCGGCAAGTCCTACGCACTGCCGGGGATCGGCGCCTACGTCGCCTCGGCGTCGGATGCCGGTCAGCTGTCCCGGATCTGGTGGGCGATCCTGACGATGGTGATCGTCGTCGTCGCCCTCAACGCGGTGTTCTGGAGCCCGTTGACCGCCTGGGTCGAGCGGTTCCGTATCGAGAACTCGGCATCCGGGGTGGAACCCAAATCGATGATGCTCTCGCTGCTGCGCCGCTCGAACGCCGGCCGGGCCGCGGGTATCGTGTTCGCGCCGGTGGCCGCCTTCCTCGATCGGGTCTGCGGATTCCTCGGTGGCCGTACGCAACCGGTGACCACGACCACGGCGGCCCGCCGCCGCACCGGCGATGTGGTCTTCGTCGTCGCGGTGCTCGCGGTTCTGGTCTACACGACCTGGCGGGTGGTCGAATCGATCGCGGCCTGGGCCGATCTCGCCACCGTCGGCAGTGTATTCGCAATGGGCCTGGCGACCATGGCCCGCGTGGTGGCGCTGATGATCGTCGCCAGCGCGATCTGGGTGCCGATCGGTGTGATCATCGGCCTCAACCCGAGGCTGACCCGGATGTTGCAGCCGGTGGTGCAGGTGTGTGCCAGCTTCCCGGCGAACTTCTTGTTCCCGATGGTGATGGCCGTGTTCATCGCCTGGCACATTCCGCTGAACATCGGCGGCATCGTCCTGATGGCCCTCGGTACGCAGTGGTACATCCTGTTCAACGTGATCGCCGGGGCGGGCGCAATCCCCAACGATCTGCTCGAGGCGTCCCGGGACATGCGGCTGCCCCGGGTGTTGCGTTGGCGATATGTGTTGCTGCCGGGCATCTTCGCCAGTTTCGTGACCGGCGGCATCACCGCGGCCGGCGGGGCGTGGAACGCCTCCATCGTCGCCGAATTCGTCAGTTACAACGGGACCGACCACCATGCCTACGGACTGGGCAACTACATCGCCGAACAGACCGCATCGTCGGCGCCGGGACACACCGCGCTGCTGTTGCTGGGCATCGTCGTGATGTGTCTGTTCGTCGTCGCCACCAACGCCGTCTTCTGGCGCCGGCTCTATGCCCTTGCCGAGCGCCGCTACTCACTGTGAAACAGCTTGCGAAAGAGGAAATCTCATGACTGTCACCATCACCGACGAGCAGACCCGTGGTGCCACCGGGCCCGCACCCCTGATCGAGATCAGCGGATTGACCAAGAGTTTCGACGGCCCGCGCGGTGACGTGCTGACCGTGCTCGACGGCATCGACCTCCGTATCGAACCGGGTGAGATCGTCGCCCTTCTCGGCCGTTCCGGATCGGGTAAGTCGACGCTGCTGCGCATCATCGCCGGGCTGATCCCGGCCAGCACCGGGTCGGTACTCGCCAACGGCAAGGAGTTGTCGGGGGCCAACGCGTCGACGGCCATGGTTTTCCAGTCGTTCGCGCTGATGCCCTGGCTGACGGTGCAGGCCAACGTCGAGCTCGGGCTGGCCGCACTCGGTGTGAGCCCCGACGAGAGGCGTCGGCGGGCCTTGGCCGCCATCGACACCATCGGATTGGACGGATTCGAATCCGCTTACCCGCGTGAGCTTTCCGGCGGCATGAGGCAACGCGTCGGATTCGCGCGGGCGTTGGTGCTGCAGCCCGACCTGCTGCTGATGGACGAGCCGTTCTCCGCCCTCGACGTGCTGACCGCGGAGAACCTGCGCAACGAGTTGATCGATCTGTGGACCGGATCGGACTTCCCGACCAAGAGCATCTGCATCGTGACCCACAACATCGAGGAGGCGGTGCTGCTCGCCGACCGCGTCGTCGTCCTCGGTTCCAAGCCCGGCCGCATCATCCACGAGGCACGGGTTCCGATGCCCCGGCCCCGGGATCGGGAGTCGCCGCAGTTCGTGTCGTTGGTCGACGAGCTGTACGGCGTGCTCACCGGACGGTTCGACCCGAACGGGTCGGTGCCGGCGTCCGAGCCGAATGCCGTTGCTGCCGAAGCGACCCCGGTGAACCGGCCGCTGCCCGCCGCGTCGGTCGGTGGGATCGCCGGACTCATCGAGATCCTCGTCGCGCAAGGTGGCGACGCCGATCTGCCCGACCTCGCCACCACCCTCAACTTCGAGATCGACGACCTCCTCCCGCTCGTCGACGCCGCGGTGCTGCTCGGCCTGATGGAGGCCCGTGACGGTGACCTGCACATCACCGAGGTCGGCACACGCTTTGACGGCGCCAGCATCCAGGACAGCAAGGAGATCTTCGCCACTCAGGCCAGTACGCGGGCGCCGTTGGTACGCACCATCATCCGCGCCCTGCGCAGCAGTGCCGACGGTAAGTTGCGGGCCGGGTTCTTCCTCGACCTGCTCAGCCGCGGATTCGGTACCGCCGACGCCGAACGGCAGTTCGCGATCGCCGTGGACTGGGGACGCTACGGGGAGATGTTCGACTACGACTCGGACTCCGACCAGGTCTCGCTCGATCCGGCGTTCAAGGGGTGAGCCGTAGCGCCCGAAGTATGAGGCCCAGCGCTCGGCGTCACGGCGTGGCGCCGAGCGCGCGGTGCCGCGGTGGCATCGGCACGAAACCCGCAGTGCGGCGCTGGTAGTCGGCGTACTCCGGGTACTTGCCCAGGGTGATCGACTCGGTGAACTTCGTCGACCCGACGAACAACAGGGTCAAGAGGACGGCGCCGAGGACGGTCGGCTGCAGCACCGAGCCGGCCGCCGACGCGCCGAACGCGAAGATCACCCACCACTGTGCCTGCTCGCAGAAGTAATTGGGGTGTCGGCAAAACCGGAACAGTCCTTCGGTGAGGAAGCGGGACGGCGGCTCGACACCTTGCGCCAGCGTCTCCGCCTTGCGGCGATGAAACTCCCATTGCTGCTGATCGGCAACGGTTTCACCGGCGAGGAACGCCACGAACAGCAGGGCGAGGATCACGTCGAGCACACCGAAACCGCCGGGATGGCGCAGCGCGGTGTAACCCGGCAGGGTGATCAACACCAGCAGCAGGTTCTGGTAGATGACGATGAAGAACAAGTTGAACAGAGCGAACTGCCATCCGCTCATCTTCGACCGGAGGATCTGCCACCGATAGTCCTCCATGCCGGTGTAACCACCGCGTCGGGCGAAGTTGAACGTCAGTCGTGCGCCCCACGCGGTGACCAGCACCGTCATCACCCACAGCCGTGGGTCGTCGAAACCGGCTGCGCCGCAGAAGATCCACATGTAGACCACCGGGGTGATCGACCAGATCCGATCCACCCACGAGGTGTCGCCGGTGATCAGCGACGCCACCCAGCAACCCGCACAGACGACCGCCGCGACGATTCCGACGACCCACAGCACCGACATGGCGTCAGCTCATCCGCGCCAGCGGCACAGCGCCTCGACGGCGGTCATGTCGTAGTCGGGGCCGGTGATGCCCACGGTCAGCAGCGTCACGCCTTCGGCGCTGATGGCGTCGGCGTCGCGGAGCAGGGCATCGACGTCGTCCTTGTACTGCACGCCCGCGGACCGCTCGATGGTCTCCGGGTCGCGGCCGGCGGCGGCGCAGTGCTCGGCGAGCACCTTGGACTTGTGGCGGTAGGTCTCGACGTCGTTGAAGCCGTGCCACGCGTCGCCGTACTGCGCGACGAGGGGCAGCGTCTTGCGCTCGCCGCTGCCGCCGATCAGCACCGGGATGTGGCGGGTGGGCGCCGGATTGAGCTTCTTCAGCCGTGAGTCGATGCGCGGCAACGCCTCTGCCAGGTCGGCGAGTCGCGACCCCGCGGTCCCGAACTCGTAGCCGTACTCGTCGTAATCCTTCTGGAACCAGCCGGCGCCGATGCCGAGGATCAACCGGCCGCCGGAGATGTGGTCGACGGTGCGCGCCATGTCGGCGAGCAATTCGGGGTTGCGATAGGAGTTGCAGGTGACCAGCGCGCCGATCTCCACGCGCTCGGTCTGTTCGGCCCAGGCACCGAGCATCGTCCAGCACTCGAAGTGGGCGCCCACGGGATCGCCGTAGAGCGGGTAGAAGTGATCCCAGTTGAAGATGACGTCGACGCCGGCATCCTCGGCGCGCAGGACCGCGTCGCGGATGAGGGAGTAGTCGGGAGCGTGCTGGGGCTGGATCTGGACACCGATGCGAATGGGGAATGCCATGGGTCCCAGTCTGCCCCCACGGGACGGGTGTGCGCACCCCCCGGTTTGTCCGCGGTGGACTTTGTCGCCCTGGGGGATACTTCTTGCCGCTGGGGCAAGGGGCGTCGACGTTCGGGTGCGGTCGTGCCAGAGTCGAGGCATGAGCACTACAGACCGCAATCCCCACACCGCGGACGAATGGGATGCGCGGTATCGCGATACCGACAGGTTGTGGACGAGCGACGTCAATCCCGCACTACCGATCGAGGTTTCGGACCTGACGCCCGGTACTGCGCTCGAGGTGGGTTCCGGCGAGGGAGCAGACGCCCGGTGGCTCGCCGACCACGGCTGGCAGGTCACCGCGCTCGACATCTCCCAGGTCGCCGTCGACCGCGCGCGGGAGATCGATACGCGTCCGGCGATCACCTGGTTGCAGGCCGATCTCGTCGCCGACGATGTCCCGGGTCGCGATTTCGCACTGGTCACCGCCCACTACTTCCCGATCGCGGCGGCCGATGTGGCGGTGGCGCGCAAGCTCATCGACGCGGTCGGACCAGGCGGAACGCTGCTGATGGTGGCACATGCCCCCGAGGGTGTGCGTGCCCACGGCTTCGATCCGGCCGACTACGTTCAGCCCGACGACATCGCCGAGATGCTGGGCGACGGTTGGCAGGTGATCACACACGAGACGCGGGAACGGGGGCGCCCCGCCGGCGGCGGTCACCACATCAACGACGTGGTGCTGCGGGCGCGGCGCACGTAGGTGCTAGTTCTGGCCGTGAGCGTCGACGACGCGCGCAATCCGTTCGATCGCTTCGGTCAGTACCTCGGGTGAGGACGCGACGTTGATTCGCGCGAATCCTTTGCCTTGATCGCCGAAGGCGGGACCCCGGTGGAGGGCGACGCGCCCTTCGTCGAGGATCGGTTCGGCCGGGTCGTCCCCGAGGCCGGTGTCGCCGAAGTCGAGCCAGGCGAGGTAGGACGCGTGCGGTCGGGTGTAGCGGATCTGTGGAAGATGTTGCGCGAGAAGCTGCTCCAGCAGGTCGAGGCTGTCGCCGATGGTGTTGAGCGTCGCTGCGAGGTAGTCGTCGCCGTGGGTGTAGGCGGCCGCGGAGGCTGCACGGCCGAGAATGCTGGTCCGGAAGGCGACCTCGTGCGGTTGGCGTCGAACGACGGCGCGCATGAGGTCGCTGCCGACTACGGTGAGCGCGCACTTGGTGCCGGCGATGTTGAACGCCTTGCTCGCGGAATGGGCGGCGATGCCGACCTTGCGAGCGGCACCGCTGACGGACAGGAACGGCACGAAGGGTGGAGCCTCCGGCGTGATGTCCGGCGGGTGCACCAGCGGGGCGTGGATCTCGTCGCTGACGACGACAGCACCGTGATCGTCGGCCATCTCGGCCAGGGCGACGAGATCCTCGCGCGGATGCACGAGGCCGAGCGGATTGTGCGGATGGCACAGCAGGATTGCGCGTGTCCCTGCAGCGAATTCCGCGCCGATCGCGTCGAGATCGAGGCGGTAGCCGGTGGGACGGGTCGAGTCTGCGACCAGGGGTACCTGGTGGAGGCGGCCGCCGGCTTCCGGGATGAGTTCGAAGAACGGCGGGTACACCGGCGGCGTGATGATCACTCGGTCGCCGGGTGAGATCGCGGCCCGGAGTGCTTCGACGATCACCACGCTGACGTCGGTGGTGAGGTGAACGTCGTCGGGGTCGACGCGCCAGCCCCAGTGCCGTTCGGCGAACCCGGAGAACGCCGGTCCCACACTGCCGGTGGTGCCGGCGTAGCCGAGGTCGGAGGTCTCGATCTGGGTGCGCATGGCGTTGGCCACGACCGGCGCGATCGGATAGTCCATCTCCGCCACGAACAACGGCAACACGTCGTCGGGGTAGGTGCGCCACTTCTCGCTGTTGCGCCGACGCAGCTCCGCCAGCGACGGTGTCGCCGGTCTCGGCAGCTCTCGACTGGTCATGTCCTCTTGTCTAGCACCGCTGCGGGCTTTTCGATGTCGGCTGTCGGGGGTCTCGAGCCGTTCTTTTCGGTGGTCGAGCAGCCCATCGGATCTTTCGTCCCGGTGGTCGAGGTGTCGAGGAGCGCTAGCGGAGTTCCCTTTTCTTCCGGTGGTCGAGGTGTCGAGGAGCGTTAGCGACGAGCCGTTCTTTCGGTGGTCGAGGTGCCGAGGAGCGTTAGCGACGAGCCTCGAGACCTGTTGCGCCGCTGCTGGTTCCGACCCCGAACGGGTGCACGCCCCGGGTCTCGAGTCCGCGGTCACCGAGTAGTTGGGCGAGTCGGTTCTCGACCGGCGAGCCAGGGTCGGGGGTGAGGATCTCAACGAGGTCGTAGTAGCCGTGCCCGAGCGGGACTCGGCTGCGGCGTATCCGGTTGGTGGGCAGCATCGATCCCCGGTCCTCGCGCTCGGCGAGATCGGTATCGGCATCACCCTGTGGTGGGTCGGGTGGTGGATGCAATTCCGCGCGGATGCGGGCCAGCGCGTCGGCATAGGTGGCCCCGACGTCGGGGAGTGCGTTGGTGCGTTTCGGGTTCGGTGTCGCTGCCCCGACGGGCGTGTTTTTGCGCCACCAGCACCGTCCGGCCCACGGCCCGTCCCGATATATGCCGGTCGTGAATTGTCCGGGGCCGTCGCCGACCATCCGGTTGTGTTTGCCGCAGGCGGGGGCGAGGTCACCGATGTTGGTGAGCCCACCTTTCGCATGATCTTTGGTGGCGTGATGAATTTCGACGTGCGCGGCGGGCTGAGTACACCCGGGAAACGAGCAGTACTCACCACCGTCTTTGGCGAACAACGCGATCCGCTGGCCTTGACTCGCCAACCGCGCGCGCCCCAAATACAGGGGAAGACTGGTGTGGTCGTCGAACACCGCCAACCACGGCTGGCACTGAGCAGCCAATGCGATCACATCCCGGATCGGGAGGAGGGTGCCGGTCGCGCTCACCCCCATCCCGGTCTGCGCGATCAACTCCGACAGGGTGGCTTTGATGATCAGATGCGGCGGTAGGCCGCGATGGGATTGGGGGCCGAGACCGACATCCAGTCCGGCGCGCAGGACCGCCTCCAACGCATCATGGTTGCGTTGCACCTGATCACGATGATCGCGGGCCGCGGCAGCCGCCACCTGTTCGGGATCAGCGTCTTCCCGCCTCCCGGTCGGCGAATCCGGATCGGCGGGATTGTTCATTCCGGGGGCCGCCCACGCGGCGAGTACTGCTTCGAGGTGCGCGGTGAGGGTGGGGGTCATCTGCCCCGACAACCCACTCATTTTCTGCGCGTCTTGGCGGCCGATGCGGATCTGGCGGCGGCGTTGCCGATCGGTGTCGTCGGTCAGTTGGCCGTCGGGGTCGAGGTGCGCCAACACCCGTGCCCCCAAGATCCGGAGGTCGGACGGGGTGTGGGTGCGCGCGTAGCGGGCCATCGTGGCGTCGGCCGACATTTTCTCGTCGAACGGCACTGCCGCGGGGATGCGGTCCAGCACGTCGATCACCACCGCCGCGTGCGACGAGCCGGCCGCCCCGGACGCCATCGCTTCGGCGAGTGCTGGATATTTGGGGGCGGCGACCTCACCGGTAAAGGTGTGGAAGGTGGCGGTCGCTTTCAATTGTTTCCACCGCCGCCACGGTTCCGACACACGCAACAATCCGATCATGGCGTCGGTGATCGACCCGAACCCGTATTCGCGGGCGAGGTGGCGGTCGGAGAATTCGACGATCTGCCGATCCCCCTGGACCGTGATGCGGGTGATCAACTGTTCGGTGGATTGAGCGACCGACACCAGGTCGTCGTTGGACAGCCCGGTCAAATCATCAGTGTCCAGCGAATCAACCACACGGTGGGCGAGGGCGAGTTTCTGGGTGGTCGACAACCCGGACACGTCGGGTAACGCGGTATCGACCATCATTTCTCACCCCCCGGCGATAGCGAACACATGTTTGTGTGTTGTTGCGTTCGAGTGTATGCCGGGCTTGTCGGGTTGGCAAGAGGTTGTCGAAAGTTCTTTCGGGCCGGTTCCAGCTGGGGGTTCGGCTCGGTCTCGAGGCTCGGCGCCTGGGGCGCCTCGCACCTCGACCACCGATCCGGGACGCACCTCGACCACCGATAGAAGGGCTCGGTCACCGATTCGAGGGCTCGACCACCGATGGGGTGCGTCTCGATCGCCGATGGGTAAGCGTCCCAGCAGTGGCAGCGCCGAGGTAGTATTCGCCCATACGTTCGATGCGCATATGCGCCGAATAGAAGGGCTCGACCGATGCGTATCGACAGCGGGACGAGGCGGGAGGCGTCGATTCTGCACGCCGACCTGGACTCCTTCTATGCCTCCGTCGAGCAGCGTGACGACCCGGCTCTGCGTGGTCGACCGGTCATCGTCGGCGGCGGAGTGGTGCTGGCCGCCAGTTACGAGGCGAAGGCGCGCGGTGTCCGCACGCCCATGCCCGGCCGGGAGGCGCGAGCACTGTGTCCCGATGCGATCGAGGTTCGCCCACGGTTCGAGGCGTACATGGAGGCCAGTCGAGCGGTCTTCGAGATCTTTCGCGACACAACGCCTCTCGTCGAGGGGATCTCCGTGGATGAGGCATTCCTCGATGTGGCCGGTCTCCGGCGTCTCGTCGGCGATCCGGTCGCCATCGCCGAGACCCTGCGGTCCCGCGTACGCACCGAGGTCGGCCTACCGATCACGGTCGGCCTCGCGCGCACGAAGTTCCTCGCCAAGGTGGCAAGCGCCGTCGGCAAGCCCGACGGGCTTCTCGAGGTCGCGCCGGGTACCGAACTGGCTTTTCTGCACCCGCTTCCGGTTCGCCGACTCTGGGGTGTCGGCCCCGTGACGGAGGCCAAACTCGCCGACGCCGGGGTTGCGACGGTTGGCGACATGGCGCGTCTGGGCCAGAAGGCGTTGTGCCACATCGTCGGTCCCGGCGCCGGCCGCCACCTGTTCGCGCTGTCGCTCGCGCAGGACCCGAGGCGTGTCGAGACCGGCAAGCGGCGCAGTTCGATCGGCTCTCAGCGGGCCTTGGGCCGCAGGCCCCGGCCCGAGGCCGAGATCGAGGCGACGATCATCGCCATCGTGGAGCGGCTCGGCAAGCGACTGCGCGGTGCCGATCGTGTCTGCCGAACCGTGGTGCTGCGCTTGCGTTTCGACGACTTCTCCCGCGCCACGCGCTCGCGCACACTGCCCGAGGCCACCGACCGCACCCAGGTGCTGATGGGTTGCGCCCGGGCGTTGTTCGACGACGCCCTGCCCCTCATCCGGGAACGCGGGTGCACGCTGATCGGGCTGTCGCTGGCCAACCTCGACGACTCCGACTCGCTGCAGATGACCCTGCCCTTCGACGACGACCATCAACCGGAACTCGACGCCGCGATGGACGAACTCCGTAACCGCTTCGGCCGGGACTCCGTCACCCGAGCAGTGCTCGTAGGACGCGACCATGGCGACGACGCCCCGATGCTGCCCGACTGAACCGGACGACACGGTGCGCAAAACGCGCAAAACACGACTTACGAGCACAACAGTGACTGTGATCCGCATTACCCACAGACTCCTCGTGTAGCCGACGACACCGCAGAGTCGTCGGGAAGCACGGCAGAAAGTTCAGGCAATGTTGGTAGCACTCGGGTTGGCGATGGTCGCCACCTTCATGTTCCTCATCATCACCAAACGCGCGACACCCGTTGTCGCACTGATCCTGGTTCCCGTCGCCTTCGGCCTCTTCGCCGGCGCGGGCCTCGGGATCAGCGACATGATCAAGGACGGCATCAAGGAGCTCGCTCCGACCGCGGCGATGCTGTTCTTCGCGATCATCTTCTTCGGCATCATGATCGACGTCGGCCTCTTCGACCCGATCATCCGCTTCATCGTCCGCATGGTGCGCAACGATCCGGCCCGGCTCGTCGTCGGTACCGCGGTCCTCGCGGCCGTGGTGTCCCTCGACGGTGACGGATCGACCACCTTCATCATCACCACCGCGGCACTCCTGCCGCTGTACCTGAAACTCGGCGTCTCCCCGGTGGTTCTGACCGTCGTCGCCGGCCTGGCCAACGGCACCATGAACATCCTCCCGTGGGGTGGGCCGACAGCCCGCGCGGCCAGTGCGCTCAAGATCGACACCAACGACGTCTTCCTTCCGATGGTGCCCGCGCTCGCGATCGGCATGCTCGTCGTCCTTGCCTTCGCCTACCACCTCGGCGTGCTCGAGCGTCGCCGCATCGGCCGCATGGAGATCAAGGAGTCGATGCTGGCCCCGAGTGAGGAACTCGTCCTCGCCGGCGCAGGCGGTGGCAGTGGCACCGATACGCCCACCGGTCGTCGCCGTCTCTTCGGTCGCGGAAATGGCAGTGGTGCAACCGGTTCGGGCTCCGGGTCAACCGGCGCCGGTGGCGACCGTTCCGGCCCCGCCTCGACCGGCGACCTGCCCGCCCAACCCCACGACGATGCTGCCCACGACGACTCCGACGCCACGGCCTCCTTCACCGGCGTGCTCGACCCGAACCGGAAGTCGCTGCGGCCCAAACTGTTCTGGATCAACGCCGCACTCACCGTGGCGCTGCTGGCGATCCTCGGCATGGACGTCGTCGCCATCCCCGTGCTGTTCATGATCTTCGCCGGAATCGCTCTCGCGGTGAACTTCCCGCACATCAAGGATCAGCAGGAGGCCATCACCCGGCACAGCTCGAGCATCGTCTCGGTGGTCGCCATGGTGCTCGCCGCCGCGGTGTTGACCGGCGTGTTCAGCGGAACCGGCATGGTCGACGCGATCGCGCACTGGATGGCCGACGGCATCCCGACCTGGATGGGCCCGCACATGGCCGTGGTCATCGGCGTGCTGTCGATCCCGCTGACCTTCCTGATGTCCAACGACGCCTTCTACTTCGGGGTGCTGCCGGTGCTCTCGGAGACCGCGACCCGCTACGGCATCGACCCCTCCGAGATGGCGCGCGCATCGATCACCGGTCAGACCTTCCACATGCAGAGCCCGCTGGTTCCGGCGATCCTGCTGCTCGTCGCGCTCGCCGGCGTCGGACTGGCCGATCACCACAAGAAGGTGCTGTGGCGTGCGGCGGTGGTCTCGCTGGTGATGCTCCTCGCCGGCTGCCTGTTCGGCGCCATCCCCTTCTGAGGAGTTCCCGACCGGGTCACCGCAAACAGGATGATCTCCCTGTCGGCCGATCCCTCCCACGCCTAGGCTGACCGCATGCGATTGCGAACGCAGGTACTGCTCCTGCAACTCGCCGTCATCGCGGTCAGCCTCGGCGTGGGTTTCGGCGTCGTGGTCTACGGATCCGACGACCGGGTCCGCGACGAGTACGCCCAACGGGCCCTGGCCATCGCCCAGACCATGGCCGACGATCCCGACGTCGTCGCCTCCGTCGCCGCACATCAGGGCACCGACCTCGACCGAGCCGAACTCGTGAACTCGTCCCTGCAACGCCAGGCGACCGCCGTGGCCCGCAGCACCGGTGCGCTCTTCGTGGTCATCGCCAACGCCGACGGAATCCGATTGGCCCACCCCGACATCGACGAGGTGGGCGTGCACGTCTCCACCGATCCGTCCCGGGCGCTGGCCGGCCAGATCGACATCACCACCGACAGGGGAACACTCGGCGACTCGGTCCGCGCAAAGGTGCCCATCCTCCAACCCGGGCTCACCCGTCCGATCGGCCTGGTCAGTGTCGGCGTCTCGACGCAGAAACTCACCCGCGACACCCGCCGCGACATCCTCGCCACCGGGCTCATCGCGCTCGTGGCCCTCGCCGTCGGTGCGGTGGGGTCGGTGCTGCTGGCCCGCCGATGGCGGCGCTTGACCCTCGGACTGGAGCCCGACGACCTCGCCGAACTCGTGCGTGAGCAACGGGCCGTGCTGCACTCGCTCGATGACGGAGTCCTCGCCGTCGACAGCGCGAACGTGCTGCGGGTCGCCAACGAACGCGCCCGCCGACTGCTGGAGGTCTCCGCGCCGGTCGGAGCCTCCGTCGACGCGCTTGGCCTGACGCCCCGGGTGCGCGGTGTGGTCGAGACGCCGACGCCCGAGCCGGTGGCGGCCACCGTCGGGGATCGGATCGTGCTCGTGTCGTCCCATCGGGTCACCGCCGACGGACGTGACCTGGGCATGGTGCTGTCAGTGGTGGATCGCACCGACGTCGAGGAACTCACCCGCGAGGTCGACGCCGTGCGCGCGATGAGCATGGCCCTGCGCGCGCAACGCCATGAGACCGCCAACCGCATGCACGTGCTTGCGGGATTACTGCGGCACGACAACGTCGACGAGGCCCGCGCCTACCTCGACGACCTCACCGGACCGCACGCCCGCACCATCGACGGCATCGAGAACGTCGACGAACCGCACCTGCAGGCTTTCCTCGAGGCCAAGGCCAGCCACGCGCGCGAGCGGGGTGTGACGCTGCGCCTCGGACCCCAGACGTGGGTCGCGGGCGCGCTCACCGATGCGGTCACGGTGACCGCGGTGGTCGGCAACCTCGTCGACAACGCCATCGACGCCGCGGCCGGCAGCGCCGACGCCGAGGTGGAGGTGGAACTGCTGACCGACCCGGGCACGGACGCCGAGGACGGCACGACATACGCGACACTGTTGGTGACGGTGGCCGATTCGGGACCCGGTATCGCCTTCGACGACCCGGCGGAGGTCTTCACCGAGGGCGTCACCACCAAGACCGACCCGGCCGTCCCCGGCGGCCGCGGGATGGGCATGTCGATCGTCCGGCAACTCGCGCGGCGAATCGGCGGTGACGTGACCATCGCCGAGCCGGGCGGAACCGGGCGCGGCGGTGCGGTATTCGTGGCCCGGCTACCGGGCGTGATCGAGGAGGGAGGCCGGTCATGACCGGCGAGACGCCAAGCACCGACGGTCACGGCGTGCTGATCGTCGACGACGACTTCCGGGTTGCCGCATTGCATTCCGCGATCGTCACAGCGGTCCGCGGGTTCCGTGTGGTCGCCCGCGCCGGGACCCTGGCGCAGGCGCGCACCGCGCTCGCCGAGCACCCCGACATCGAGCTGGTGTTGCTCGATGTCTACCTGCCCGACGGTTCCGGCATCGACCTGCTTGCCGAATTGCGTTGTGACTGTTTCATCGTCGGCGCCGAGACCGACGCGCGGGCGGTGCGCGCGGCCACCCGCGGGGGTGCGTTGGCCTACCTGATCAAACCCTTCGCCGACACCGAGTTGGCGCGTCGCCTGGCCGGTTACGCGCACTATCGGCGGGTGCTCGACGCGCCTCGGGTCGACCAGGCCCAGGTCGATGCGGCGTTGTCGGGGTTGCGGTTCGGCACGGTGCCCGCCGAACGGGCCTCGGGCGCCTCGCCGACCGAGCAGCGGATCCTCGAATTGTTCGACGACACCGACGAGGGATTGTTCGCCGATCAGGTCTCCGACGCCATCGGCATCTCAGCGGCCACCGCCCGCCGCCACCTCGCGGCGCTGGTGTCGGCGGGCCGGTTGGTCATGTCGCTGCAGTACGGCGGCACCGGACGTCCGCGACAGGAGTATCGCAAGCCGCGCACGTGATGGGGCACCGATCACCCGATCTGCTCGTCCAACCAGTCGAACATCCTCTGCTCGGTGAGTTCCCGTGCCAGCGGCTGACAGTGGTAGCTTGCGCCTTCGTCCTGGGTGAACCGGACATGGGTTGAGCCGGGTGCCAGTGCCGCGAGCTCGGCGGGCTGACCGCCGAAGAACTGCTCGCCGTCGGGGTCGGTGATCAAGAGCGAGGTGGTCATCAGGTGGGCGTAGTCGGTCAGGTCGTAGCGCATCACCTGGTCGATCACCGCGGAGTACCCGTGCACGCCATAAGGTCGGGCACGGAAGGCCCACGCCTCACGGGCGCTCCGGGAATCCGGCGCCTCCAGAGCTTCCGTCATGACCTCGTCGAACTTCGCCTTGTCGCCACCGGTGTAGAGCGACATCAGTTCGGTGGGAATCTTGTCCGCCCAGTCGCGGCCGACGTTCACCACCCCGCCGTCGGCGATGGCCGCGGCAAAGCGATGCTCGAAGCAGATCGCGCGGCTCACCCAGTATCCGCCCTGGCTCACCCCGTAAACGGCGAGCTTGTCCGTGTCGACGTCGTCGCGTTGCGCAAGGAAGTCGACCACCGGTGTCAGGACCTTCTCCCAGTCCGGCCGAAACGGGATGTCACGCTCGAACAGCATCGACTGCTGACCCGGACCGTCGAACAGCAAGGTGTTGTAGCCGCGTTCGAGGGCGGCCTCGCCTGCCTCGCACCAGACGCCACTGACCGAGCCGTCGCTGCCGCCGTTGACCACGACGGTGCGCCGCGGAGCCGTCGACGGGTCCGGGCGGAAGAACCAACCGGGCATGCTGCCGCCCTCGTACGGGATGTCGACCCGCTCGACCGGCCAGTGCGTGGTGGCGACGAACCCCTCCCAGGCCACCCGATGCTCGCCGAAGGTGGGCAGGAGGGCATCGGTGTCGGCGCGTCCGTCGATCGAGTTGTACGCAACCCCAAGGTAATCCGCGGCCCGAAGATACGCCCGGGCGGCGCTGACCCGATGTCCGGCGGCCGCGCTCGCCTCACCGATCGCGGCGATCCGACGACCGAGGTCGAGCCACCCGGTGAACCAGGACTCACCGTCATCGGGGGCGATCCCGGCGATCAACGACAAGACTTCGCCGACGTCGGAACCGCCGCGTGTCGACTTCCCGAGAATGGTGCGGACCTGGAAATCGCGGGCCGGATCGGTGTAGAAGCCGGCAGTGAAGACCTCGTGTGACGGCGTGCCATGGCGGTCGAGCTCCGCGACGGTCAGAGCTGTGCCGGCTGCGGGCGTTGTGCTGGTGGTGGGGGTCGACATGGGATTCTCCTTCGGGGATGGGCGGATGTCAGGGTGGGTTCAGACCGGACTACCGGTCGCATCGGCGGGGCGGTGGGCGGCAACGTCGCGGGTGACCTTGACCGCGCGCAGCAGGGCCAGGATCGGGAGGACCCACTCGATGAGCACGACGACGATCGGCCGTGTTCCGGCGGCATCGAGGTGTGCCGAGACGATGTGACAGATGCCGACCACGAGCACGGTGACGCCCCACACGGTGCTCAGCTTCCGATTGATCGCGCGGAAGCCCGGAGTGCTCCAGTACTGCTGTGGCACCTCTTGTTTGGCGAAGTCCGCGGTGAACGGGGCGACGGAAGCGGTGGCGACGATGAAGGCGCCGAGCAGCAGGGAGGCGCCGCCGCGTGCGTTGAGCCTCAGGAAGTCGTCGACACCGGAGCCGCCGACGGCGGCAACGAGTGCGATGACACCCATGATCACGGCCTGGACGACCGGCAGGATCTTGAGGCCGCCGCGAGCCGTGAGGGCGATCAGGATGAGCGCAGCCGCGAAGGCGATGAGGGCCGACCATCCGGTGGCCAGCCAGTGGGCGAGCACGCTGAACAGGAGAAACGGTATGAAACCGAGGATGATCTTGACTGGATTCATCGGGTGCCCTTCGACGGTGTCCGCGGTCGGTCGACCGCTCATAGACTGAGTCTGCGCGGCGCCCGGGTTCGGCCGACTGGCCGAAAAGTACAGTTCCGCGACCAGGTGGAGAAGGCAGGCGGAGATGCACTGGAGTCCCGAGGTGACCTCGACGATCGACGATGCGATCTCCGCTGCGCGAGAAGGCACCCCGACGGTCCTGGCCGTCGAGGGGGCTCCCGGTTTCGGCAAGAGCACGCTGGTGTCCCTCGTGCTTTCCCGGTTGGCGGGGTTCCATGTCCTTCGGGCTGTGGGGGAGGAGGTGTTGCGGGCCGAATCGTGGCAACTCCTCGACGAGTGGAACGCCGCCCCGGAAGGTGCCGCGCGTCCGACGCACACGATGCAGGCGTATCGCCAGCTGGCCGACCTGGTCGATCACCGTGCACCGACCGGCCCGGTCGCTCTCGTCATCGACGACGCGCAGTGGATCGACCCCGAATCGATGGCCGCGGTGACGGCACTCGCCGAGCGTGCACAGGGCGACCGCATCCTGATCGTCGTGGCATTTCGGCCACTGGGACTGCGCCATCCGGCGTTTCGACGACTGCTCGATGAGGCGCCGGCACCCCGAGTGCGCGTCATCGAACTGGCCGGCCTCGACCCGACGGCGGCGCAGGACCTGGTGACGTCGATGGCACCGGATGCGCCGCCGGGCCTGGCCGAGCACCTGATCGCGCACACCGGCGGCAGCCCTTTGCACATGCGTGCCCTGTTACGCGAGTATCCCGCAAGCGAATTGGCTGTCCTCGCCGATCGTGGCGAACTCCCCGCCCCCACCGAGCTCGCGGCAGTCATCGAGACGCGGATCGCCGGCCTCGACCCGCAGGTGGCGACCATGATGCGCGTGCTGGCGGTGCTCGGCGACGAATGGCACGACACCGCAACCGTGTCTGCGCTGGGTGCGATCACCGACCCGGACACCGTTGTCCGCATCCTGCGCGATGAGGGGCTGGTTGCCGTGCACGTGGGCAACTCCGCCACCCGGATACGCATCTCGCACGCGGTGATTCGTGCGGCCGCGTACGCCACGATCCCACACGAACCACGACGCCGACTACATGCCGCGGCCGCTGCGCGGTCGACGAGCGCGACGCAACGACTCCGGCACCGGTTCGCGGCCAGCGCCGGACCCGACGAGGGCCTCGCGTTCGATCTCGATCGACAAGCCGCCGATCTCCATGCGCGGGAACGATTTCGAGAGGCCGCCCGGCACCACCGGATGGCCGCGGCGATCTCGCGGTCCGACCCCGAGCGCGAAGTCCGGTCCTTGGACGCAGACTTCGAATCCATTGCGGCACATGATCTCGATGAGGTCGTGCTCGACGACCTCGACGACGACTCGCCCGATCTGCTCCGTGTTGTGCACGCCATGAAGGCCGTCGCCGAGAAGCGATGGGCGCAGGCGGCGGACATACTCGACGCCATCGATTACGACGAACTCGAACAGTGGGATGCCAAGCATCGTGGCCGCGCCCTGATACTGCGGGGATGGACGATCATCGCGGCGGGACGGGACCCGATCGATGCCCGGCCCTACCTCGACCGGGCACTCGCCGACGGTGCGATCGATCCGGCGCTGCGTGCCCAGTTCACGTTCGCTTACGGCCAGGCCGTCCAGGCCACCACTGTCGGAAACGACGATCTGTGGGGGTTGGAGTCCACCGTCGACATCGACCGGGCCGAGCTCGCAGCATCGACGGAGGGGCTGCTCCGGCTCGCGTGGCGGGGCGCGATCTACTCGCTGACCGGGTCTTCGGCGAAGGCGGTCGCCGACCTGGCCGTCGTGGTCGGCGCGGTCGACGACGGTAGGGTCGACTTCACCGACGGAGTCTTCCACGCTCTGCTCGGACACGCGCAATGGATGGGGGGAGCCTGGCGTCGCGGAGCCGCGAATATCTCTGTCGCACTCAATGATGCAGCCAACGCGCGGGCGGTGCATCCGGCGGTCGCGGCCCTCGATCCGTTGACATCGTTGACGGCGCACGAGGACGTCGGTGCGGCTCTGGAGCGAAGCCGACGCGCCCGCATCGCGGCACCCTTGGCCTCGGCCGTGCAAGCCGGGGACATCTCCTCTGTGATCGCGATGGCCTATGCGGGGACAGACCAGCAGCGGCACGACTGGCTGGGTCTGCGGATCGGAGACTTCGGCGATCCCCGCACCCATCCCGCGACGGTCGTACCGTATCTGTGGCTGCTCATGATGGGGGTTGGGGCGTCCTGGGCGGGTGACGCCGGCGCCGTCGACAGCTGGGCTGATCGCCTCGAGCCGCTCGACGGTGGGCTGTGGCGGGTCGTCGGTGTCGAGTGGTTGCGGGCCCTGGCGGATCGGTGTCGTGGCGCCGCCGCCGCCGATCGCCTGATCGCCTGCGCCGAACGAGGACTACCCGATATCGCTGCCGTCGGCGTGATGCTGTGGGCCGATGCCGCGAATGCTGCTGCCGCCGAACATCATCGGGAGTCAGGCCGCATTCGTGCGCGTGCGCTCGATGCGCTGGTGGCGTTGGGTGCCGACGGTTATGCGCCGATGATGCTGCCGGACAACGACGATGCGGGGACCACCGACCACGCGGATCCGTTGGCGATACTGTCCGCGCGCGAGCGCGAAGTCGTGGCGCTTGTCCTGGAAGGTCTCAGTTACGCCCAGATCGCCAAGGAGCTATACGTGACCCGCAGTACCGTCGCCTTCCACCTGTCCAACGCGTATGCGAAAACCGACACGACGTCGCGGCACGAGCTGGTGTCGCTGGTGCGCGCGGGCTGACCGCCATGCGCCCGACGGATAGGGCGCACGCCGGCCACGATCAGGCTCCCGGCGACGGCGGGAACCATTGCAGATCGGTGGGCACGTACTGCCGGAAGATCAGGCGGAACGCCCCGTTCGGCGCGGGCAACCAGTTCGGCAGCATCCGCAGGTCGCGCGGCGGGGTCGAGGACAACACGATGTCCACCGATCCATCCGGATTCCGGGTCAGTGCCGACGGGTTGCTCCCCAGTGAGTAGCGGCCGATGGGGTTGGGCACCAAGAAGTTCGACGCGTCGTACATTGTGACCGACCACCATCCGCCCTTGGCGGCGTCGACCGGAACCAGCGGAGAGCGGGCTGGGAGATGGAGGCGATAGGACTTCGTGCCGGTGAACGCCGCACCCGTGCTGTCGACCGCCGACAAGAAGTAGCGCGACTCGCCCTGCTCGTTGGCGGCCAGTGCCCACCGCGCGACGGCCGCTCGGGTGGCGTAGTCGGTACCGAAATGCCCGGCGGTGGCCAGCGTTGTCCACGATCCGTGGTGGCTGAGGTTGTCGGCAACCGCGTCGTCGACGGTGTGTGTGCCCACGCGCATGCCCGCGGCGAGCACCCCGGCGTCCGGACCGGAGCCGGGGCGCGACCCGGGCGTGACGCCGACACTCGCCAGCGAGGTCACCACAGACCGATCGGCTGCCGGGGGCGGATCGGCGGCCAACACATCGGCGAGTTCGTCGAAGAATACCGTGCCGTCGGCGTCGAGTTTCTGCGGCGACCTCCCGGTACACGTGGGCGTCGACAGCCGCGGCGGCACCACCGCCGGATATCCCACGCGCGGACCGACCGTCAGCCGTGTCTGCGCCTGCAGAAGCTGGGCCGGCGGCCACTGGTTGCCGGTGTCGAGGATACGGCCGAGCATCCACACGTCCCACGTCGTCGACTGCAGGCGATGCGCGCCGGCGGGTACGGGTCCGTGATAGCCAGGGGGTACGAGGGTGACCGATGTCGGTCCGAATCCGGTGGTGCGGCTGCCGATGTTACCGATCACGTTGGTGTAGGCGTCCAGGAATTGCAGCACCACATATCGGCCGTGGGATGCCGGATAGCTGATGGTCACCGGGCCGTTCCGCAGATCGAGGAATGCGTTGCTGTACAACGTGTCCGAGTTGGGCGCGACGATCTGGCGAATAGCCGGATTCGCCGGTATCGGAAGGTTGATCAAGGTGTTCGGGGCCCGACCGCACAGCAAAGTCGACCGGGTTCGGACCACCGCGACCGGTGCCACCCCGTAGACGTAGCCGTTCGCCGCAGCCTGCACGGCGTCCGGCGAAGGCGTCGCCTGCGCGAGAGCCGGCACGCTTAGCGTGCCCACACCGAGCAGCACGACGGCGGCACACGCGCGGAGGGCGGACCCGAGTTTCGATGGTGCCTTCATTGATTCCTCGATTCCTCCTGGTGGGCGAGCGCCCCGCGGAGGAGCCTATCGGGATACCGGCCCGGCGAAACTGGCCATTACGGCCAGTCGCTGCGCCGGGGTGACCGGTCGTGGCGCCGGCGCGCGATGATGTGTGTCGTGCGAGGAGGTTGGTTGTCGGCATTTCGCATGTCGGACGCCCCGCTGGACACGGCGGGTGCGCTACGCGCGCTCGCGGCTGGCGGCACCCTCCTGATACTCGGTGTGCTGCTCGGCGACTGGGCCAGGCTGGGGGTCGCCTATCTCGGCGCCGCGTGTTCGGTGGCGTTCGTGCTCGGCGAAAGCTACCGGGTCCGGTTCACCGTGCTCGCGGCGGCGTCTGCGGGTGCCGCGGTGGGGATCGTCGTCGGTGGCTCGACGACCGGCCACGGCGTGCTGCCGATCATCGTCGTCGCGGTGGTGGCCGCAGCGGTGTCGGGGCTGGTCGGCGTCGTCGGGCCAGGCGGACCCGCCTTCGGGATGATGCTCAGTATCGGTGTCGCCTACGGCCAGTTCGGTGGTTCGGGGCTGAGCCCGCTGAACCAGGCGGTGTGGTACCTCGTCGGCGCATTGGTGGTCGGCGTGGCCCACTTCGCCGAGTGGCCGTTCCGGGCCGGCGTCCGACGATCTCCGCTCGATACGACGACCGACACGCAGCCGCACTCGATCAGAGGCGATGCCGTTCGGGTCCTGAACAGGATGCGCACCCCGGCAGCGGTCCACAACAGTGCTCGGACGGCGCTGTGCCTCGGCGTCGCCACCGCGATCACCGTCGCCGCACACGCCCCGCAGCACGGGTTCTGGTTGCCGCTGACGGTAGCCGTCATCGTCCGGCCCGAGTACGGATCGGTGGTCGGGCGAACGGTGAACCGGGTGGCGGGCACGCTGATCGGTGCCGCAGTGGCCGCCGCGGTGGTCGCGATCTGGCCCAGCGGCATCGTGGTCGCGGTGGCGGCGTCGGTCGGGTTGGCCTTCGCCGTGCTCACCGGACCCAAGTTGTACGGGCTCCGAGTCGTCGGCATCACCCTCTCGGCACTGTTGTCCGCGTCGGTGGGCGCCCCGGACGTCCTCGGCCCGGAGATCCGACTGCTCGACACCCTCGCCGGCGCGGTGATCGCCGTCGTCTTCGGTTATCTGATCTGGGCAGGCAGCAAGGACCAGGCGTGACCCGACGCCGCGGGCCGGCCACCACGACTTGACCTTGACACGGTGACAAGGTGTGGAGTGGACGGGGAAAGGAGGTGGTGGACGATGTGGCAAGCACTCGAGCACCCCGATCAGTCGGTACGTCTGCGCGCAGCGATGGCGGTGGGAACGGCCGGAGCCGATCTCGACGCCGAGGAGGTGACCGACCGTCTGATCGAGCGTTGCGCGATCGAGCCGGACTTCTTCGTCCGCGACATGCTGACGTGGGCGCTGTGCCGCCAGCCCGCCGACGTCACGGTTCCGCAGCTGCTCAAGGAGCTCGACTCCGACGTCGTGCAGGCGAGAAGCCAAGCACTGCACACCCTTTCGAAGATCGGGGATGGCAGGGCATGGCCGTTCGTGTCGACCATGCTGCATGAGGACCACGACGAGGTGGCGCGAACCGCGTGGCGTGCGGCCGTCGCGCTCGTGCCCGCCGACGCCGTCGACATCCTCGCAGCGGATCTGGCCACCGAGTTCGGACGCGGCACCGACGAGGTGCGCCGGAGTCTGAGCCGGGCTCTCATCGGGCTCGGCCAGCCCGGGCGCGACGTCGCGCAAGCGAGGCTGACGCATCCGGTCGCCGCGGTCGCCGACCACGCCGCGGCGACGATCCGGTTGTTCGATGATCCCGACTCGGGGTTCGCCGATGCTCATCGGTGAACTCGCCCGCCGTTCGGGGGTCTCCACTCGCATGCTGCGTCACTACGACCGGCTCGGGCTGGTGACCCCCACCGGGCGGACGTCGGGCGGCTATCGCGAGTACTCCGACGCCGACGTTCGCCGGTTGTTCGAGGTGGAGAGTCTGCGCACGCTGGGCCTCACACTGCCGGAGGTCGGTGCCGCGCTAGACGAGGCGGCCTACGAGCCGATGCAGGTGGTGGAGGACCTCATCGACCGCACCCGGGACCGGATCGCCGCCGAACAGGAACTGCTGGCCCGACTGCAGCGCGTCGCCGCCACCGCGCCCACGCAGTGGGCCGACGTGCTCGACGCGGTCGCGATGCTGCGCGCGTTGCAGTCACCATCGGGCGCGCAACGTATCCGGGCCGCACTCAGTGGCGACGACACCCGTCCACCCGTCGCCGAGTTGGCGAAAGCTGCTCTGGCCGAGCATGATCCGAATGTGTTCGGGGCACTGCGGTGGTCGTTGGCGCGCGCCGGTGACGCCGCACTCGACCACCTCGCCGACGGCCTGGCCGCAACCGATCCGCGGGTGCGGCTGCGCGCCGTCGAGGCCGTCACCGCCATCGACTCCGAGCGGACCGCCATGATCCTTCTGCCCGTACTCGCCGATGCCGACGACGACGTGCGCGATCGTGCCGCGACGGCGCTGGCCGCGCGTGGTTCGGCGGAGTCGATCGACCCGCTGGTCTCGATGATCGTCGCCGGGCGGCGCGACGTCGAGGCCGCCGAGTACCTCGGCGCCCTCGCCGAGCGAGGAGGCTCGGGCCGCGTCCTGGCCGGGCTCCGTCCTCATCTCGACGCCGCCGATCCGGCCGTGCGATTGCGAATTGTCCAGGCACTCGCCGAGATTCCCGGCGTGGACGGGCAGCGTCTGCTGGAAGAGATGACCGCCGACGTCGACCCCACCGTCGCGGCCACGGCCACGGCGGTGCTGCGCGCCAGGGATGTGGGCGCAAGGGTTATCGGTCGGTGACCGCCCGGTGACCGAATGGGTCGTGTCTCGGCGTTTTGTCGTTTCCGGCTGACGCGGATCGCTCCCGGCACGTATGAATGGAAGAGGAACTGCGGAAATCACCCAACGCCCGTGAGAGGCCCCACGATGTCCCACAGCACCGGAATTGCCCACCGTCCCCAGGACGAAAGCAGCTACGACGACGCCGACATCGACGCAGACCTGCGCTGGTGGGCCGCCGCCAACTACCTCAACATTGCGCAGATCTACTTGCAGGACAACGTTTTACTGACCGAGCCGCTGACCGTCGACCACATCAAACCGCGGTTGCTCGGCCATTGGGGCACGAGCCCGGGATTGTCGGCGATTTACACGGTGCTCAACCGAATCATCAACGACACCGGGTCGGAATGGTTGTATATCACCGGACCCGGGCATGGCGGTCCGGCATTGGTGGCCAACACATATCTCGAGGGCACCTATACCGAGATCTATCCGCACATTTCCCTCGATGCCGCCGGCGTACGGGCGCTGTGCAGGCAATTCTCGACACCCGGTGGCATCCCCAGCCACGTCAGCGTGCAGACGCCGGGGAGCATCCACGAGGGCGGCGAGCTCGGCTACGCGCTCGTGCACGCCGCAGGCGCGGCCTACGACCATCCCGACCTGATCGTCGCCGCGGTGGTCGGTGACGGTGAGGCCGAAACGGGTCCGTTGTCGGGGTCGTGGAAGATACCGGCGTTCCTCAATCCGGCCCGCGACGGTGCGGTTCTGCCGATCCTGCATCTCAACGGGGCGAAGATCGCCGGGCCCACCGTCCTCGGTCGCAGCACCGACGCCGAGATCAGCGACTACCTCAGTGGGCAGGGTTGGCGGCCGGTATTCGTGGAGGGCGACGACCCGCGGGAGGTGTTCCCCGCCTTGCACACGGCGCTGGTGGACTCCTATCGCACGATCCGGGAGATCCAGGCCGCCGCGCGCGGCGACGGGCCGCGCCCGGACACCGCATGGCCGGCGATCGTGTTGCGGACGCCGAAGGGCTGGACCGGCCCGAAGTTCGTGGACGGCAAGAAGATCGAGGGCACGCACTGGGCGCATCAGGTGCCGCTGTCGGGGGTCCGGGAGAACCCGGAACATCTGGCGATCCTCTCCGACTGGCTACGGTCCTACAAGCCCGAGGAGCTGTTCGACGAGGACGGCGGCGTCGTCGACTCCATCCGCGCGCTCGCGCCCAAGGGTGATCTGCGGATGGGCGCCACCCCGTACGCCAACGGGGGCCGGTTGCTCCGACCCCTGCGTCTGCCACCGATCTCGTCCTACGCCCTCGACATCGAGTCGCCGGGCGTGGTCCTGCACGAGACCACGCGCGTGCTCGGCGAGTTCATGCGCGACATCTATCGGGAGAACGGGACTCCCGACGACGGCGGCAACTTCCGGTTGTTCTGTCCGGACGAGACGTCGAGCAACCGCCTCGGTGCGGTCTTCGAGGCCACCGACCGGTGCTGGCAGCTCCCGACCACCGAGTTCGACGACGGGCTCTCGGCGTCCGGGCGGGTGATGGAGGTTCTCAGCGAGCACCTGTGCCAGGGCTGGCTCGAAGGCTACACATTGTCGGGGCGGCACGGATTGTTCGCGACCTACGAGGCGTTCGCGATGGTGAGTGCGTCGATGGTCGTGCAGCACACCAAGTGGCTTCAACACGCCGCCGAACTCCCGTGGCGCGAGCCGGTCGCCTCGCTCAACATCCTGCTGACGTCCACGTGCTGGCGCAACGACCACAACGGCTTCTCCCATCAGGGTCCCGGGCTCATCGACCTGGTGTTGCCGCTGTCGCCGGGGGTCGTGCGGGTGTGGTTGCCGCCGGACTCCAACTCGCTGCTGTCGATCGCCGATCACTGCTTCCGCAGCCGCGATCACGTCAACGTCCTCGTCGTCGACAAACAGCCGCATCTGCAATACCTGACGCTCGATGAGGCCAACGAGCAGGCCGCCGCGGGCGCCTCGATCTGGGAGTGGGCCGGCACCGAGTCCGCCGACGACGGGTTCGACGACGCCGCACCGCCGGACGTGGTGCTCGCCGCCGCCGGGGACGTCCCGACCCAGGAGACCCTCGCGGCCGCACAACTGCTCCGGGAGTGGGTGCCCTATCTGCGCACGCGGGTGGTCAACGTGATGGACCTGATGGTGCTGTTGCCGCAGAACGATCATCCGCATGGCTTGTCCGAGGAGAAGTTCATCGACCTGTTCACCCGCGACACCGACGTCGTCTTCGCCTTCCACGGCTACCCGCGCGCGGTCCATCAACTCGTGCACGGCCGCACTCATCCCGGGCGGTTCCACGTCCGCGGATTCTCCGAACAGGGCACCACGACAACGCCGTTCGACATGGTGGTGCTCAACAAGATGAGTCGCTATCACCTGGTTCTCGAGGCGCTGCGCCGCTCGCGACGCGCCCCGGAGAAGGGCGCCGAACTCGTCGAGTACTGCCGCACACAACTGGCCCGGCACGCCGACTATGTGCGCGAGCACTTCGAAGACCTCCCCGAGGTCCGGGACTGGACCTGGAGCTGATCCGGGCTAGAGCCAGCCTCGTTCGCCCGCGATGATTGCCGCGTCGGTGCGGTTTCGTGCGCCGAGCTTGTCGGTCGCCGAGGCCAGGTAGTTGCGGACGGTGCCGTACGACAAGAACAGCGTGTTCGCGATGTCACGGGGGTTCGCGCCCTTGGCGTGGAGTCGCAGGACCTCGGTCTCGCGTGCCGTCAGAGGGCTCGGTCGGGTCGAGATCGCGGCGATCGCGGCGTCGGGATCCACGACCCGTCCCCCAGCGGCAATCGTGCGGATGGCGGCGATGAGTTCCCGCGCCGAGGTGTCCTTGGCGAGAAATCCCGCGACGTGAGCGTCCAGGGCAGCCCGCAGATTGGCGGGCCGGGCATGAGCGGTCAGGATCAGCACCCGACAGGTGGGCAGTGCGGTGGCGAGGCGACCCGCGGCGGTCAGTCCATCCGTGCCCGGTAGATCGATGTCGAGGACGGCAACGTCCGGCGACCGCTCGAGGGCTGCCGGGACGATCTCCGGGCCGGTGGCGACAGCGGCGACCACGGCCAAGTCCTCTTCCAGATCGAGTACCGCGACGAGCGTGTCGCGCAGAATGGCCGAATCCTCGGCGATCAGGACCCGGATCATTCGCCCGCTCCCGTTCCCACCGGCACGCCGGCGACAAGTGTGAATCGGTCATCCTCGACTCGGGCGCTCACCGATCCGCCCAGACGTGTGGCCCGCGCAGCGATATTCGTCAGCCCCTGTCCCCGCGTCACCTCGCCCACGCAGGACGCGCCGTCATTGACGACCCGAAGTGACAGCCAACCCTCCTGGCAGGCGAGCTGTATCCGGCATTCCCGTGCCGTGCTGTGCCGAAGGACATTCGTGACGGACTCTCGCAGGATGGCCGCGACCTCCGATTCGACGTCGGCCCCCGCGGAGACCGTCGCGCAGGCGATCGTGGTCACCACGTCGGAAGTCGTGAGGACGTCCCGGGCGGTCGCGAGTTCGTCGTCCAACTCGAGGCGCAACGTGCCGTTCACGAGGGCGGATGCGTCCGACGTCACCGTGCGGGCCAGGTGCAGCATCTGTACGATCTCGCGTCGTGCTCGTGGCTCGTCGCGATCGAGGAGGGTCTGGGCGAGGTCACTCTTGAGGGCGATGGTCGACAGTCCGAGGCCGAGAGTGTCGTGGGTGTCCTGGGCGATCCGGAGCCGCTCTGCAGTCACGGCGGCCTCGGCCAGCTCTCGTCGGGCCAGATCCAATTCGGTGGCGGTGCGGCTGAATCGCGAGAGACCGTAGATCAACAGACCCGCTGCGGCCAGCGTCGACGCGGCATAGATGGACCAGCGAATCTGTAACGCCACTCCGACGAGATCTGCCGGACCGAGCGCAGTGAGTATCGGTACGCAGATCACGACGACACCGAAGAGTGCCCAGCGGAGCGGGCTCTTGATCAACAACAGGATGCTGCCGCTGAGGAAGGCGAGGAAGACGACGCTCACCACCCCGAAGACCGGGTAGGCGATGAAGCAGAGCACGGCCTGCACTCCCAATGTCCACGGCCAACCCGGCGGCCGTCGGTCGTCGGGGCGACAGCGTGAGTGCCGCAACTGGAGAGCGACCATGACCACCGCGATCGACACCGCGAGCAGCGTGGTCGCCAGGCTTGGTGTGGCGCCCCCTTCGGCCGGGACGATCAGGTTCAGCAAGTACTGACCGGCGAACAAGATCACGACCGCGATGACCACACGACGGGCAAGGGTTGGAGTGGTCCGATCGATCCGATCGGTCGCATGGGCCGGCGACTCGGGCAGATCGATGGCGATCCGCCGCGCCGACGCCGCGGCTGTGCGCGCCGCATCGCCGGCCTGTCGCAATTCGTCCCGTTCGACATGCGGTGCCCCGGCGAGCGCCTTGCGAACATGCGCCCGCACGTCGCCGAGGTGGTGCATGATCCGCATGCGGACATCGGTCGCCGCAGCGACTCGCTGCGCCGTCACCGCCGCCTCGGCGAGAGCTTCCCGAGTGGCGGCGAGGCCTTCCACCAACTCCGAGAGCCGGGTCAGGCCGAACACTCCCAAACTGACGTTCCCGAAGACGATCAGCAGCCACCCGGCCGCGTTCACCGCCGGTCGGTACGGCAGACCCACCACCAGCCACAGGGCGAGTTCGCCGGCCGCGACGGCGCCGAAGACCCACCAGCGCCACGGTGGTCGGACCACGAGCAGCACCAGGGCGCCCAACAGCCCGGAGACCCCGCCGACCCAGTGATCTCCGAAGAGCGCAAAACCGAGGTAGGTCACCGCGGCCTGCCCGAGTAGCAAGCACCGACCCCACCGTCGCCAGGGAGCACGTGCCCAGCCGCTCGCGTACCAGAACGGCAGGACGAAACACAGTGCGACCACAGGCATATAGCGGAGATCGGGGTGCTGGTTCGCATCGGCGAGCTTGCTGATCAACAGGCTTCCCAGATACGCCACCACCAGTGGCCTGGCCCCCGACGCCGCGCCGGGAGCGAAGTCCGGGCGTGGCCGATCCGAGCACTCCGCAGCGGCCCGCGGAGAGTCCCCGCCGGGCACATCCTTCGCGATGCTCGGCTGCACGGTTCAACTCTAGGACCGGCACGGGGCTCGGTCAGGGTCCATTCGGCAGTCGTGCACTTTGCACGGTTGCCGAGTGCACAACGCCCGGAGCACTCCTGCGCTCGGCCACTACTGCCCGCCACCGCTGCCGCGCAGAGTGAGGATGTCGCACGATCCGGACGTGCGAGGACCAACCAGCGAGGAAAGGTACAGGCCAATGAGCAAGGTGATCTGCGGATTATCGGTATCGGTCGACGGCTACATCACCGGACGCGACGCGCGCGCCGGGCACGGCCTCGGCGCGGGCGATGAGCTGTTCAACTGGTTCGGCAGCGGTGAGGTGCCCAGCAGCGTCTTCGAGGGGTTCCACCTGAGCCCGCAGAGCGCGCCGTTCTTCGACGCACTCGCCGGCCGGGTGGGTGCGAGCCTCGCCGGCCGAACCACCTACGACCACTCCGAACGATTCGGAGATGTCGGCGCCCCGCATCCCACCGCACCCCTGTTCGTTCTCAGTCACCGGCCCGCACCCGCGATGGGTGACCGCCAGCGGCTGATCACCACCGGGATCGAGGAGGCAGTCGCTGCCGCGAGCGAGGCCGCTGCCGACAAGGATGTCGCCCTGATGGGCGGGGTTCTCGTCACCGAAGCGCTCAAGGCCGGCCTCGTCGACGAGCTGATCCTGCACCAGGTGCCCGTCCTCCTCGGCGTCGGCAGACGCTTCTTCCACGAATTGCCCGAGCACATCGCCCTGCGGATCGTCGACGTGGTGACTGCCCCCGACGTCACCCACCTGCACTACGAGGTGCAGCGATGATCCTGGTCACCGGCGGCCTCGGAATGATCGGCGCCCACACCGCCCGCGCTCTGGCCGACCTGGGCAGGCAGGTCGTCGTCACTGCTCACAAGCGCACCGACGTCCCGGCGTTTCTCGATGGCCGCGTTGCCGTCGAGGCCCTCGACGTCACCGACCGCGACGCCGTGCGCGAACTGGGACGCCGTCACGACATCCGTGACATCGTGCATCTGGCGGGTACGGTCCCGGGCGAGGACCCGATCGCGTTCTTCCGCAACGACATGGCGGGGCTGTTCGCACTACTCGATGCCGCGCGTGAGTGGAAGGTGCGTCGCTTTGCGGTCGCCGGCAGCCTCGGTGTGTACGCCGGTCGGCCGGAGGTGCCGTGGACCGAAGACCTCGCCCTGCCGACGGTGCCGTCGCCGCATTTGATCGTCGGCTTCAAGAAGGCCGCCGAGCCGATCGTCCTGAACGCACTGCTCGGCACCGACATCCAGCCCGTCCTGTTACGGATCGGCAGCATCTGGGGACCGCTGTTCGATCCGTTCTCACCGTTCGAGGGCATCGTCACCTACATCAGCGCGCTACTACGCGGACAGCGTCCCGCGCCACTCGACCCCCATGGCGGCGGAGATTGCTGCTACGCGCCGGACGCCGGGCGAGCGATCGCGCTGCTCATGACGGCGCCCGACCTGCGGCACGACGTGTACAACGTCTCCGGCGGACAGACGTATCGGAATCAGGAACTCGTCGACGCCCTCCGCACGATCAACCCGGCGTGGCCGCTCGAAATTCAGCCGGGAACGTCTGAGCCGCAACCGATCCCGCACCTCGACGTCACCCGTCTGCGAGCCGAGACCGGATTCGTACCCGCCTACGACCTGCCCGAGGCCATTGCGGACTATCTCACCTGGCGCCGCACCCATTCCCGCTGAAGGAGCGCATCATGCTCGATCCAGAAGTCCGTCACGTTCTCGATGGCGCATCCATCGCACACCTCGCCACCGTCGGAGAAGATGGTTCACCCCATGCGGTTCCGGTCTTCGTCGGCACCGAAGACGACCAGATCGTGATCTTCACCGGACCACACTCACTCAAGGCCAGGAACCTGCGTCGCGATCCGCGGGTCGCCCTGTCCATCGCCCCGACCGACAATCCATTCCACCCCATTGCAATCCGTGGGCACGTCGTCGCCTGGCTCGACGGCGACCGCGCGTGGCAGATCATCGACCGGATCGCCATGAAGTACACCGGCCGGCCCTACTCCCGCGACCGCACGGTGGCACTCATCGAGCCGGACAGACAAATCGTCGGTGTCCGATGACGTTGGTGTCCGATAACCGCCGAGGTGGGTGAGATGCGCCCGAGTGGAGACAGCACGGCACCCGGCGAACGTCTCGCCGGGTGCCGTTGCCCGTTACCGGATCAGAACGTCACTGGATCAGAACTCGGTCCACAAGGTCAGCGGCTTGGGCAGTGTCTTGTTGTACGACACCCAGACTCGGCCGTTGGGGTGGCTTGCGGCCTCTTTGACCATCGCCTGGGCGCTGGTGTAGACGACGTAGCCCTTACCCGGGACGTAGAACGTCTTGTACCGGGAGTCGCGGTCCGGATTGGCGTACCAGTACGGGCGCAGCTGCGGGGTGTCGAAGATCGACTCGACCCCGCTGGCCGCGATCTGCTTGGTTTCGGCGGGGGTGAAACCCACCCACACTCTTGTCGGTGTGTCCCGAACGTCAGCCGCACTCGCGTGCCCGCCCCCGATGAGTAGCAGCCCGGTCACGGCAGCCAGTGCCACCAGTAGGCCCACAAGTTTCTTGTGCACGTCAACAACCTCCCCTTGTCGCTAGTACTCACGACGTGAGTACAACTGATTGAGAATTGAACATAGCAAACTCTCCGCAATCTCGCAGATCCCCGCGTCCGACGACCCGGCAACTTGTCGTGCGTGGGCCCGCTACAGTTGTCAGCCATGACGACGCACGTGGATGCCACCAGCCCGGATCTGATCACCGTGGACGTGCCGACGCACTGGTACAACCTGGCAGCCGAGCTCGACGAGGCGATCCCGCCGCACCTGCACCCGGGCACCAAAGAGCCGGTCGGTCCCGACGATCTCGCCGCGCTCTTCCCGGCAGGGCTGATCGCTCAAGAGGTGTCGACCGAGCCCTACATCGAGATCCCCGAGCCGGTTCGGGAGATCTACCGGATGTGGCGGCCGTCGCCGCTGATTCGCGCGCGACGGTTCGAGGAGTCGCTGAACACCGGTGCGCGGATCTATGTCAAGTACGAGGGCGTCAGCCCGGTCGGCAGTCACAAGACCAATTCGGCTGTCGCGCAGGCCTATTACAACTCCGTCGACGGAGTGCGCAAGCTGACGACAGAAACCGGGGCGGGCCAGTGGGGTAGCGCGCTGGCCTTCGCCGGAGCGCAGTTCGGCATCGACGTCGAGGTGTGGCAGGTGCGTGCGTCCTACGATTCCAAGCCGTACCGCGGATATCTGATGCGGACCTACGGAGGGACGGTGCACCCGAGTCCGTCCGACCTCACCGAGGCCGGCCGCGCGATGCTCGCCAAGGACCCGAACACCACCGGGAGCCTGGGCATGGCGGTCAGTGAGGCCGTCGAGGTCGCCGCGACCCACGACGACACCCGGTATGCGCTCGGCAGCGTCCTCAATCACGTTGTGCTCCACCAGAGTGTCATCGGCCAGGAGGCCGTCGAGCAGCTCGCCGGCGTCGAGCCGGGCGGCGCCGACGTCGTCTTCGGTTGCGCCGGAGGCGGATCGAACCTCGCCGGTCTCTCGTTCCCGTTCCTGCGGGAGAAGCTGGCCGGACGGTCGAATCCGCGGATCGTTGCCGCCGAACCCGCCGCCTGCCCGTCGATCACGCAGGGTGAGTACCGGTACGACCACGGTGACGTCGCCGGACTGACCCCGCTACTCAAGATGCACACGCTCGGAATGGATTTTGTGCCGGACCCGATCCACGCCGGTGGCCTGCGCTACCACGGCATGGCGCCCGCGCTGAGCCACACCGTCGAACTCGGACTCGTGCAGGGCATCGCGATCGCCCAGCGCAAGGCGTTCGAGGCCGGCGTCCAGTTCGCGCGGACCCAAGGCATCGTGCCCGCGCCGGAGTCGACGCATGCCATCGCCGCAGCCGCGGCACACGTCGCCGACGATCCCACCGAGCAGGTCATCGTCATCGGATTGTCGGGCCACGGTCAGCTCGATCTGCCCGCCTACGCGGAGTTCCTCGACGGCATGATGGCCTGAGTGCTTCTCGACCGGTCACACGTGTGACACGCACCGCCGGAGTCGATCTCGCGGCCGCACCGGCATCGACCGCGGTCGCGGTGATCGACTGGTCGGCAGGCGTCGCGCGGCTGGTCGAGCTGGTGACACCCGCCGACGATGCGACTATCCGGGCCCTGGTGGCCGGGTCGGCGCGGGTGGGGATCGATTCGCCGTTCGGGTGGCCCGAGGAGTTCGTCGACTTCGTCGTCGCCCACCACCGCGGCGCGACGCCGACCGGCAGCGGGCTCGACGCGATCGACCGCCGACGTCCCTTGGCATTTCGGCGCACCGACCGGTTTCTCGTCGAGCACGGACTGGGACGGCCATTGAGCGTGTCCGCCGATCAGATCGCCCATGTCGCGTTCCGCTGCGCCGGGCTACTGGCCGACCTCGGCGTCGTCGATCGTGTGGACGGCTGGGCAGTGGAGGCGTATCCCGCAGGCGCTCTGCGACATTGGGGCCTGCGTTCCCGCGGCTACAAGCGGGCGGGCAACCGGGAGTCGCTGGCCGATCTCGTGGCGGCGCTGCAGGACGCTGCCGGGTGGCTCGATCTCGGCGATCACCACGCGCTCATGTGCCGTGACGACAACGCCTTCGACGCCGTCGTCACCGCACTCATCGCCCGTGCCGCGCAGCTGGGGCACACTCGTCTACCGGACGACGCCGACCGATCGGTGGCGCTGCGGGAGGGCTGGATTCACGTTCCCGACTGCTCGTTGGATGCGCTTTGCTCGTCGGGGTGAGCCGGAACCAGCACCGTGGCAAGCGGTCTCGAGGCTCGCCGCACGCGGCTCGCACCTCGACCATCGAGTGGGGAGGCCTTCTCCCCGGTGGTCGAGGTGCACCTCCACCCCAGCGGGGGCTGTCCTCCCGGTGGTCGAGGTGCGTAGGAGCGATAGCGACGGAGCCTCGAGACCCCGTGCGCCGATGGGTATCCGGCCACGGCACACCCTTACCCCAGCGGCAATCGCATGATGACCCGCGGAAAGCCGTTGAGCACCGACGTCGTGTCGGAAGCCTTGACGAAACCGGCGGTCTCGAACATGGCGCGGGTGCCGACGTAGGCCATCGTGAGGTCGACGCGTTCGCCGCGGTTGTCCACGGGGTTTGCCTCGACCGCTGGTGCGCCCCGATCCCGTGCGAAGTCGACGGCACCGGCGATGAGTGGGTGCACGAGCCCGGTCGTGCGGTGACCCGGCCGGATCCGCGCACACCAGAGAGACCAGTCGTCGAGGTCGTCGACGTGGGGGAGATCCTGCGGTTCGTCGCGAAGGTGGTGCGATCGCACCTCGCGGCCTGCACGGTCATGACAACCAGCCTCACCCACTCGGCGTGCAGGTGCAATGGACAGCACTCAAGCGCTTGTATATTTCTGAATCTGAATCTAGCATCAGAAAAGTCGAGCCCAACTCGCGCGCCCATTCCCCTCACCCGAAAGAGGCCTCACATGGCGATGATGACCAGGGACTCCTACGTCGCGTCCCTCGACGACGGTCGCCGGATCTTCGCCGAGGGGGAGCAGGTCAAAGATCTCTCGCGGCACCCGCAATTCGCCACCGCCATCGAACTCGTGGGCCAGGGTTACGCCGACCATTACCGACCGGGCGATGATGCGAGCGGTCCGTACTTCGACATCCCGCGCAGCCCTGCCCAACTCAAGGAATTGCTGTCGGACCTGCTGCACTGGGACATGGTCACCGTCACCACCAGCCAGGGCTTGCTCGCGTTGCTGACCGCGGCCGCCCGCATGCGCGCCGATCACCCCGAGGCGTCCGCACGCATCGAGGACTACTTCGACTACTGCCGGCGCAACGACCTGCGCTGCGTGCAGGCCATCACCGACGCCAAGGGCGACCGTCGGCTGCCGCCGGGGGCGCAGGAGGATCCCGACGTCTACACGCGGATCGTCGAGCGCCGCCCCGACGGCGTCGTCATCCGTGGCGCCAAACTGCACATCTCGTCGGCGGCGGTCTGTCACGAACTCGTCGTCATGCCCACCAAGAACATGAAACCGGGCGAGGAGGATTACGCGATCGCATGCGCGGTGCCGGTCAACGCGCCGGGCGTGCGCATCGTCAACACCAGCTACGCACCCCGTGAGCGCGAAGGCGACTTCCCGGTCAGCGCGAAACACAATATGCCCGAGGGCTTCATCATCTTCGACGACGTCTTCGTCCCCGCCGAGCGGGTCTTCCTCGACGGTCAGGTCGGCCATTCGGCGACCTTCGCCCACGCGCTCGGACTGTGGGAGCGTCTCGGCGGAACCGCCCACATGTCGGAGTTCGCCGATCAACTCGTCGGGCTGGCGCAGCTGATCGCCGAGGCCAACGGCACCGAACGCATCAACCACATTCGCGAGAAGATCGCCGAAATGGTCATCTACGCCACCATGGTCCGGTCCGGCCTCGAGGCGGCGATCGCCAACGCCGAGGAGAGCCCGGAGGGCTGGTACTTTCCGAGCGAGCTCTACACCAATGCCGCGAAGCATTACGCCGCAGCCGATTACAGCCTGATGGTGCGACATCTCCATGACATCGGCGGCGGCTCGATCCTCACCGCACCGTCGACCGCCGACCTCGACAACGACGAGGTGGGCCCGCTGATCAAGAAGTACATGCGCACCAAGGACGGCATCGACGGCGATTACCGCACCAGACTGTTCCACGCCATCCGCGACTTCACCGCCGACGCCTATGGTGGCTGGCAGCTGGTGACGATGCTGCAGTCCGGCGGCGGACTCTACGCGCAACGTCTGGTGGCACGCAAACACTACGACATGGACAAGGCCAAGCGCGCGGCTCTGGAGCTCGCGGGATTGGCATGACGCTCACCGGGATTCCCACGGGGCTCGACGCCTTCGCCCGATATCTGCGGCGTCGCCTCGCAGACATGACCGGTGAGTTCTGTTCTGAGGTCAAAGATCCCGACGCCGGTGAATCCGGAGGCGACCGGATCGCGGCGGTAGAAGAGCTTCGTGCGGGTCACGAGGAGGTGGTCGCGCGGATGCGCCGACTGCAGGGGGCGCTGTTCGACGCGGGTGTCGCATGGCCCGGCGGGCCGGTCGAACTCGGCGGTCTCGGGCTGTCCGCGGCACACGACGAGGTCCTGGAGAATGTCCTCGACGAGCTCGGATTCCCGTCCCGCGAAGCACTTTTCGTCGGATTGAACATCGTCGCGCCGGCCCTGCTCCGACACGCGCCCGCGCACTTGCGTGACTCCGTGCTGCCCGCGCTGTTCCGGGGCGATCTGATCGGCTGCCAGCTGTTCAGCGAGCGCGCCGGATCGGATCTCGCGTCTGTGACCACCCGTGGGGTGCGTGACGGTGACGACTGGGTGATCACCGGTCAGAAGGTGTGGACCTCGATGGGCCATCTCGCCGACGTCGGCGAGGCCCTGGTGCGCACCGATCCCGAGGCGCCCAAACACGCCGGCCTCACCATGTTCCTGCTCGACATGCATGCGCCCGGGATCACGGTGCGCCCGATCCGGCAGATGACCGGTGGAGCGGCGTTCAACGAGGTCTTTCTGGATGGGGTCCGGGTCTCCGACAGCCGTCGGATCGGGGGGATCGGTGAGGGCTGGGCGGTGGCATCGACGAGCCTGGGTAGCGAGCGGTCGACGATGAGCGGACCCGGTGGCCCGCTGACGCCGGTCGTGATGGCGCGGCTCGTCGAGTTGGTGCGCCGCCTCGACGCCGAGGCGGATCCGGTCCATCGGCCGCAGATCGCGCGTACCGTAACCGCAGTGACCGCCATGCGTGCCGCGGCCGGGCTCAGCCCCGGATCGTGGAGCCACCGGATGGCGCCGGTCAGCGGATCGGTGCTCAAGTTGCTGATGGTCCGCGCCGCCGACGAGATCGCCCGCCTGGCAACCGAAGTGCTCGGGGAGCGGGCATTCGTCGACAACGGTGACCCCGACACCTTCGCGTGGTCGGAATTCATCCTCGGCGTCCCCGCCCTGCACCTGGCCGGCGGCACCGACGAGATCCAGCTCTCCGTGATCGCCCAACGCGGACTCGGGTTGCCCCGCCGATAGTTTCCGGCACGACCGTGCCGCACCACCCACGAAGGAGTGTCGAGATGGAGTCGTTCATCACCCACCGCAAGGGCCGGACGCCTCGTCAGGTTCACCGCGACGTCGAGGACCTCAAGGACGACGAGCTCGGCCGCTACGGGTTCACCGGGCGAACCGCACACCTGTACCGCCGCAACGACCCGACGCAGTACCGTGCCGTCGGAGATCTCGCCGGGGTCGACCGCGCGACAACGGATCTGACGCCGACCGATCAGATCGACCCGGCCGGTGAGCCGCTGCTCATGTTCCACAACGCCGATTGTCGGATCTCGCTGTCGCGTCGAGACACCGTGGCGCCCTTCTACACCCGCAACGTCGATGGCGACGAGTTGATCTTCGTCCACGACGGCACCGGTCATTTCGAGACAGAATTCGGGCGTCTGGCCTACCGCCCGGGCGATTGGGTCTACCTCCCGAAGGGCACCACCTTCCGGCAGATCCCCGACGATCGCTGCCACTTCCTGATCATCGAGGCCACCGAGGAATACCGGGTCCCCGACGCAGGCGTGCTGGGACGTTTCTTCCCGTTCGACCCGTCGTTGGTGGTCGTGCCCGAGGCGGAGGTGTTCGGCGACGACGGGCGCGAAGAGTACGAGGTGCGGTTCCGGCAGCGTGAGGGCGCCACGTCGCTCTTCTACCCGTTCAACCCGCTCGACGTCGAAGGCTGGCGCGGAGACAACTTCGCGTTCACCTTCAACATCGAGGACTACGATGTGATCACCTCCGAGACAGTGCATCTGCCACCGACGGTGCATCTGTTCATGCAGGCCACCGGCGTGTACGTGATGAACTTCCTGCCCCGGCCCGTCGAGGGCCGCCCGGGCACCGAACGGTTGCCCTGGTATCACCGCAACACCGACTTCGACGAGATCGCCTTTTATCACGGCGGCAGCGTCTTCGGCATCGACATGCCGCCCGGTCTGATTTCGCATGCGCCACAAGGAATCCACCACGGCATTCCCGAACGCGCGCGCGAACGAGCCCGGCGCCGATTCGAGGTCGACCAACGCGTCGAATGGCAGGTCATCGCGATCGACACCCGTCTTCGACTCACCGCCACCCCGGTGATGACGGCCGCAGCTGCCGCCGAGGTCGCCGCGGAGGCACAGGTATGAGCCCCACGGATTCGACGGCGCGCAAATTCGACTACGACCGCATCCCGTATCTCGTCGTCTTCGACGACACCTCGGCCTACCGGGACACCTACGGCGGTGTCACCGAGAGCGTGGTGCTCGAGAGTTATCTGTTGCAGCCCAAAGGAATCAGCTCGGACACCGTCATCGTGTTCATGCACCCCATCGGCGGTGGAGCCTACCTACCGATGACCAATGCGCTGGCCCGCGCCGGGCACCACGTCATCTACTGCAACAGCCGCTATCGGGGTGTCGACAGCGCGTTGATCATGGAGAAGGTCGTCCAGGATCTCGGCGCGTGCGTCGCCGATGCCCGCGATCGGCTCGGGTACCGCAATGTCGTTCTCGCCGGGTGGAGTGGCGGCGGAGCGTTGTCGCTGTACTACCAGCAGCAGGCGCAACATGCGACGGTCACCGCGACCCCCGCCGGCGAGCCGCCCGATCTGACGCAGCTCGATCTGCCTGCGGCGGACGGGATGATGTTGCTCGCCGCACATGTCAGCAGGCACGGCACGCTCACCGAATGGATGGACCCGTCGATCCTCGACGAGACCGATCCCGACAAGCGTGATCCCGAACTCGATCTCTACAACCCGAACAACCCGAATCAGCCGCCGTACACCGACGAATTCCTCACCCGATACCGTGCGGCCCAGATCGACCGAAACCGGCGCATCACGGCGTGGGTGCGCGAGCAACTCGAGGATCTGCGGGCCAAGGGAGAACCGTTGATGGAGCGGGGATTCGTCGTGCACGGCACCATGGCCGACCCCCGGTGGCTCGACCTCACCCAGGACCCCAACGACCGTGAACCGGGTTGCTACCTCGGCGACCCGAGGATCGTCAACATGGGACCGGTGGGTCTGGCCCGCTTCACCACCTTACGGAGTTGGTTGTCGCAGTGGAGTTTCGACGACGCCAACGGCGATGGTCCGCGGTGTGCCGCCGATCTGGCCGTGCCGACGCTGGTACTCGGCAACAGCGCCGACAACGCGTGCACGCCGAGCCACACCCAACGTCTCTACGACGCCGTCGGCCACCCGGACAAGCAGATGCGCACCATCGTCGGTGCTACCCACTACTATTCGGGGCGCGCGCAGCTGCCGTACCTGAAGAAGGCGGTCGGCACCATCACCGAGTGGCTGGGCGAGCGGTCATGGACGAGTCTCTGAGCAGCACCCGTCCGGCCGGCACCACACCCGACATCTCACCGGACGAGGTGCGTGCCGCCCTGCGCGATTACTTCGCGACCCGTCCAGGTCTCGACGAGGTACGCCGCACCAGGGATGGCCGGCAGCCGAGTGGATTCGACGAGAGCAGCTGGCGGACGCTCGCCACGGACGTCGGGCTGTGCAGCTTGGGAATTCCGCCGCGGTGGGGTGGTCTGGGTTTGGGTCTGGATTGTTTGGTGGCCGCCGTCGAGGAGTGTGGAGCCGCTCTGTATCCAGGACCGGTGCGGGCCGCCGTGCTCGCGACTTGGGCGCTGGGTGAGGGGGCTCTGGGGGAGGGGGCGCTGGGTGGCCTCACTGATGCCGTCGACCTCACCGGAACCATCGACGGTCTACTCTCCGGAATGGTCGTCCCCGGGTCGACTCTCGGCACCGAAATCACAGAGCCGCAATCTCTGCCGCTCTGGCGTGCCGGCGCGGCGACCGGTGTGCTCTCGGCACTGTCGCACGGTGTTGTTGCCGGGCTCGCGGTCACCGAGGTGCGCACCGACGACGGCGTTGCCGCCGCGCTGGTGGTACTCGACGACTCCGCCGACCGGAGATCCCGACCCACCGTCGACTTTGCACTGCCGCGCGCCGATGTGACCGTCACCGATGCGCCGGCCCTGCTCGTCACCGAGCCCGGCGATGATGCTGCGCTGCAACGATTCCGCGATGCGTCCGCGCTGCTGCGGGCCGCCGAGCAGGTCGGCGGCGCTGCGGGGTGTGTGTCGTTGATGGTCGAATACGCCGGAGTGCGAGAGCAATTCGGCCACCCGATCGGCAGCTATCAGGCCATTGCGCACCGTTGCGCGCAGACCGCGGTCGACGTGGTCGGTGCCCGCGGACTGGTGACCGCGGGCGCCGCGGCGCTGGACCGTGCGACGTTTGCCGACCCCGATACCGCAGTGCACCTCGCGTCATTGGCCCATGCCGCGGCCGGCGAGACCTATCTGGCGGCGTCGAGCTCACTCATCCAGGTCAGCGGTGGCATCGGATTCACCTGGGAACACGACGCGCACCTCCACTTTCGGCACGCTCGAACCCTCGCGGTGGCCGGCGGAACCCCGGCGGAGTATTACGATCGTGCGGTGTTGGACGGATGCCTGGACCTCGTGACCTCAGGAGTGGGAGGCAACGAAGCCGTGAATCCAGTCGAGATGGCGAGCGGGTAGGCCGGGTGCTCCCAGACGGGCGTTGCGCCCGTGGAGAAGTGGCGAATCGTCCGGGAGGTGGAGCACGTCGGCGGTGGTGATCGAGGCGTACTGCACCCGCCGGGTGCGGTCTCGCCGGAGGTCCTCATAGCCGGCGCGCGCGGCGTCGAGATCGGTGCCCGCGGCGAGTTGGTCGGCGAGGACGATGGCGTCCTCGATGGACTGGTTGGCGCCCTGACCGTGGTGCGGGACGAGGGCGTGCGCGGCGTCGCCGAGTAGTGTGACGCGGCCATGGTTCCACCGCGCGAGCGGCGGGCGGTGGAACAACGCCCAGCGATCCCCGACAGGGGCCGCCTCGACCATCTCCGTCACCGCCGGATGCCAGCGCGAGAAACGTTCCATCCGTTCGGAATCCGTGGCCGGATCCGTCCAGGCAGGATACGGCCACGGTGCCGGGCCACGTTCGACGAGTAAGAAGTTATGTGCGCCGGATCCGATCGGGTAGTGCAGCAGGTGACCACCGGGCCCCATCCAGAACTGGATGGCCGCGGGGTCCGGTAGTGACCTCAGGTGCGACGGGTCGACGATGCCACGAAAGCCGGAACAGCCCGAGTAGAGGGCATCGTCGTAGCCGAGCACGAGTCGTCGAACGGTGGAGCGGGCACCGTCGGCACCGATGACGAGATCGGCTGCGGCGGTGGAGCTGTCGTGGAAGGTCAGAACCGCCTCGGTGCCACTGTCGTCGATGCCGGTGAGCGTGCGGCCCAGATGCAGGGTGTCGGGACCCACTGCCTCCGACAGGATGGCCTGGAGATCGGCCCGGTGCACGCCGGCGTAGGGCGCGCCGTAACGCCGGCGGTACTCCTCGCCGCCGTATTGCCGGCCGATGACCTCGCCGGAGCGGCCGTCACGGAAGATCAGCTCGGGAATCTCGGCCCACACCTTCGCGAACCGGTCACCGAGTTCGAGCCGACCCTCATAGAAGCGCGTCGCGTTCGCCGACAGCGCGACGGCTGCACCGACCTCCCGGAGTTCCTCGGTGCGTTCGTAGATCTCACTCGCGATGCCATGGCGCCGAAGCGCGAGTGACAGCGTCAGGCCGCCGATACCTGCACCGATGATTGCGATGCGTGGGCTGTGCACGTCTCACTCCTCCGCTCGGCTACCGCCGAGCAGAGGACACCTTCGGTTGCAGTGGCACCGTCGCCGCCTCGACAAAGCTCGCAGCGAGTGTCGCGGGTGAGGACAGTTGCGCTTCATGGCTGCCAGGCGTCCGCAGCACCAGCGAGCCTGCGGGGAGGCGCTCGGCGAAGCGTTCCCAACCGTATTCGCCTGGGGGCAGCGCCAAATCGTCCTCGGCGAGCAGATACACCGAGGGAAGTGCGAGCCGCGCCCAGTCATCGAGGTCGAGCGAGTCGTTCATGGTGTGGAACGGCTGGCGTTCGAGGAGCGGGTGGATGACTCGCTGGACCTCGGCGCCGACGTCCTGCATGAACGCTGCTGCGAAGACCTCGAAGGGAAACATGACCGAGTTGTCCCGCGACGACTGGGCCGAGGCCCGGAACATGTCGCCGTAGGCCGGTGGGCACAGATCGATCAGCGATTCGCCCGTGAGCGGAACGAACGCGCTCCAGTAGACGAGTCGGTCGATCCGGTCGGCGATCGCCGCGGCAGCGCCGGACACGGGGAACCCGCCCCAGCTGTGTCCCACGAGAACGATATCGTGCAAGTCCCGCGCCGCGACGTAATCCACAAGCGCTGCAACGGAATCCGATAGCCGAACCTCTGCTCGCGCGTCTTCGGCGCCGAGCCCCGGCAGCGTCGGCGTGTAGACGGTGTGACCCTGTTCGCGCAGGATCTCGGCGACCGGTCGCCATGACCATCCGCCATGGCAAGCACCGTGGACGAGAACGAATGTGGACATATGCGACCTCTCAGCTGTGATCCACCCCATACCTCTGCCACGCTAGGTTTGCCATCCATGTAAGACAAGGACGGAATATCGGACTATTCATACGGTCCGGCGATCAATGCCGAAAGCGGTGCCGGTCGCGATCGATGTGGCGTGACACGCGGTCGATCCCACACGCGGTCGATCACACACTCAACGCCGACCTCTTGACCTTCCCGGTCGCCGTGCGCGGCAGTTCGTCGAGGAACACCACCGACTTGGGAACTTGGAAGCCCCCGAGACGCTCGGTGCACCAAGCGATCACTTCGACATCGCTGATCGGTTCCGTGGCGACCACCGCCACGCACACCCGTTGGCCCCAATGCGGGTCTGGCGCGCCGAACACCGCGCATTCCTCGACACCGGGCATCGCAGCGAGGACCTCCTCGACGACCTGCGGGTGGACGTTTTCCCCACCGGTGCAGATCATGTCGTCCGAACGGCCCTGCACATACAGGTAGCCCTCGTCGTCGAGAAAGCCGATGTCACGGGTGTTGAACCAGCCGTCGACGAGCACCCGCGCAGTGGCATCGGGATTGTCGAGATAGCCACGGGTCACACAGGGCGAGCGAAACCACAATTCGCCGGACTCGCCGGCCGCGAGTACCGACCCGTCCGGACCGCGGACCTCGACATCGATACCGGCACCGGGTTTTCCGGCCGACGACAGTCGCTCGGGGTGATCGCCCAGGTGATCCTCGACCTCCAGAAAGGCCACGCCGCCACCGGTTTCGGAGAGACCGTAGACCTGTGCGAACTCGCAGCCGAGGAGTCCGATGGCGTCACCGAGCAGTTGCTGGGTGATCGACGAGGCGCCGTAGCCGACGTGCTGCAGCGACGGAAGCGCTCGAGGGTGCTCGCGGAGTTCGCCGAGAAGAGAGTGGATCAAGGTGGGCACCATCAAGATGTGGGTGATGCCGTGCTCCACGATGGCATCGGCGATGCCCGCCGGAGAGGTGTCGGCGATGTAGACCAGCCGCATCCCGATGTACATGCCGTAGTTGGCCCAGGTCGCCCCGGCGGCATGGAAGTTCGGTGGGATCACCAGCGCTCGGGAGTTCTCGTCGAAGCGGTGGACGGCTGCATAGGGCAGCGTCGCCTCGATCGCGCCGCGGGTCAACGGCACCGCCTTCGGGTGTCCGGTCGATCCCGAGGTGAAGTAGATCAGCGCCTCGTCGTCGGCGTCGGTATCGATCGCCGCACGATCGACGCCGGCATCACCCGCCGACACAATGGGCGGCCACATCTCATCGTCTGGAGCCACCACGGTTCGGCCCGGAACATCCAGGGCGGCAGCAAGTTCCGAATAGTGCGCCTCGTAGACCAGGTGGGCGGGACGCACCGCCTGCGTCATCGCGGCGAGATCCGCCGCCGGCAGACGGAGATTGAGCCCGACGATGGACGCGCCACGGCGCCACGCGGCCAGCACGGTGATCGGATACGCGGCGACATTCGGCCCCAACCACGCCACCCGATCACCGCGCCCGACGCCCTGTGCCGCCAGCGTCGCGGCCAGCCGGTCGGCGGCCGCATCGAGATCGCTCCACGTGAGGTACCGACACGGGTCGACGACGGCGATGTCGTCGGCGTGCTCGCGGGCACGCCGACGGACCGCGGCATCGATGCTGTCGTGGATGATGGCCTGTGCGGTCATGGCGGTACCTCCGAACATGCTGATTCTGAAACTGAGTCTAGATTTAGAAACAGTTCCGCGTTCGGTTACGGTCAGATCGGCCGGTCCCGTAATCTCCAATCCGGATTCACGCGCGGCGTGACCACCGGCATGAACGGACACAGAGAGAGCGGCGATGGCGACCAAGCGCAAGGGTGAGCGCACCGAGGGGGCGCTGCTCGACGCCGCCCGCGAGGTGTTTGCCGAGCAGGGCTATTTCAACGCCAAGATCGCCGACATCACGCGCGCGGCGGGCCGTTCGCCGGGATCGTTCTACAACTACTACGAGAACAAGGCGCAGTTACTCGACGCCCTCCTCGACCAGTTCACCGGTGAGGTGATGGAGCAGTCGATGGCCGCGATGTCCGACGACCCGTACCAGAGTGTGCGCGGTGCGGTCACCGCGTACTGGACGACGTCGCGCCAGCATCTGCCGGAGATGATCGGGCTGACGCAGATGGCGATGACCGACGAGAGGTACGCGCAACGTGCGCGCGAGATGCGCGCGGTCGGGATGCGCGGGGTCATGACGCACCTCAAGCGTGCCCGCAAGGCCGGCCATCTGGCCGGCATCGACCTGCCGACGATGGCGTCGGCGATCATCTCGATGCTCGAATCCTTTTGCTGGACATGGCTGGCGGGCAACGGTGACATCGGTGTCGAGCCGCCCGACGACGAGACGGCGATCGCCACCATGACCGCGCTGTGGTACGGCGCGATGTACGGCCCGACGGACTGACGTCAGGCCGGATCGCGTGCGTCAGGCCAGATGCCGTGCCGCGTGCGGCACCGCATCGCGTGGGGTCTTGCCCTGGAATCCGTCACCGATTGCGCGCAGCTTCCACTCCCCGTTCTCACGGGAGATGACCGCCATCGTCACCCCGGTGAACGCCATCCCGCCGGCAAGCGTGAACCGGGCCAACTCGGCGCCCGTGGTCTCGTCGACGAGGCGGCAGTAGGCGTTGTCGACCTCCTGGAAGGTCTGCCCCTGATACGAGGTGACGGTGAAGACGAGATTGTCGATGGCCGGGTGAATCGCGGTCAGATCGACGTTGATCACCTCGTCGTCGCCCTCGCCCTGACCGGTCAGATTGTCGCCGGAGTGCACGATCGAGTTGTCGTCGCTGCGCAGGCTGCCGTAGTAGACGACGTCGGCGACCTGCCCGCGGCTGAACATGAGCACCGAGGCGTCGAGGTCGATGTCGCGTTGGCGTCCGCCGAAGAAGCCGCCGCGCTTGATCGGGTCCCATCCGAGGCCCATGCGGATGCGGGTGAGCGCGACGCCACCGTCCTTGCGCAGCGACACCTTCTGGCCCTTGGACAGATCCACGCGCCGATTCTTGGTCAGGCTGACCTCGCCGGGCGCGCTGGGCGGTGCCGGTGCCGGTGTCGGTGCCGGGGGAGTCGGCGGCACCGGAGGTGGCGGGGCGAATCCTTGCGGCGCGGGACCCTGCGGAGTGAATCCCGGTGGTGGCGGGGCATATCCGGATGTCGGCGCGGGTGGCGGTGGCGGAGGTGGGGTCACCGGGGCGGCCGGCGTCGGGGCCGGCGCATCGTCGACCGAGACGCCGTGATCGCGTACGAGGTCGGCGAATCCGCCCGCGTAACCCTGGCCGACCGCGCGGACCTTCCAGCCGGCGCCGCGGCGGTACAGCTCGAGCGCCACGACCACCGATTCGGAGGAGAGCCCGTCGATCGTGTACGTGAACAGTTCGGTGCCGCGGGCGTCGGTCACGTGGGCGACCAGAGCCCCGAGTCGGCCGAAGCTCGACGACGCGTCGTCGAGGGTGATCACCGCGCGTACGGCGTGGATGTCGGCGGGCACCGCGTCGGTCCGGACCCGCAGCACGGGTCGGTTCGTCGGATTCTGCAGGTCCACGCCCGGTCCGGTGGGCTGGTTGTAGAACACGAAGTCGGCGTCGGTGCGAACCGTCATCGCGTCGGTCACCAGCAGCGCCGACAGATCGGCCGGAGCTCCCACATCGACGGAGACGAGGACCTCACTTCCCGGCAGTGGTGCGTTCTGGCCCTTGGTCAGTACGGTCATGTCCCCATCCTGGCATCCGCGCCGACACGGGCGAGGAACCATTCGACGATCTGCTCCCCGCCCAGGGCACCGGGATCGGAGGTGATCGTCAGATCGGGGCGCGTCCAACCGATCTGCTCGAGTTCGCCGTGGCACGGTCGGACGGCTGCGTCGGCGTAGGTGAGCAGGTCGATGTCGAGGCGGCCGTCGCCGGCGGCGTAGACCTCGTTCTCGGTGGCCAGCGTGCCGTCGTCGACGAGCCGCTCGCGGACGTGGGCGAGTGCCGCGGACTTGGTGACCTCGCGCGGCAGCGCGTAGATCTTGCGGCCTTGCTGCGAGACCGTCCACTCCCGGGCCGCGCACCAGGCGCGCCAGTCGTCGAGGAAGGTCGCAGGCTGGCCGTCGAGGTCGACGACGATGTAGCAGAACAGATCGTCGGCGGTGCGCAGCGAGCGCACCCAGCCGTCGTCGATGCGGGCCGCCAGCCCGGCCGTCACCTCGGCCAGCGGTGCCGACGTGGCGGCGACGCGTCGCTCGATGTGGGCCCGCCACGCCGCGTCGTCGGCGCCGTCGCACAGCACGCGGCCGCCGCTGGAGACGACCGCATGGCGAAACGGACTGCCGGGCAGCGTGATCCGCCCGAACTGCGCCGGCGTTCGGGTGGTCACCGGGATCACCGGCACCAGCTCGGTGAGCTGCGCCAACAGGCCGTGGGCCCGGCGGGTCATGTACGAGAGCGGGGCGTCTTGATAGATCTCCACACACACCGGATCGACGTCGGCAAACTGGCTCTCGCCCATCGCCGTTCGGGAGTAGATCAGGGTGCGATCCAGGTCGGTGGCGACCAGACCGGTGGCGAACTGTCCCGGGGTGGCAGGGCCGCTCACGCATCCTCCTTGACGAGCCCAACGCACGAGTAGGCCAGATCAGAGCGCACCTCGACGGGAACCCCGCGTTCGGCGGCGAGCACCCGGATGTGGTGGTGTTCGGGCAGATCCGGCTCGCGGACGAGAACCATCCACGGCACGCGCCGCAGGAGCACGCGGGTGGTCTCGCCGACACCGGGTTTGACGAAGTTCACCGAAGACACCCCGTACTCGTCGCGTAGGCGCTCCATCGACGCCCAGCCGGACCACCGCGGCTCTCGATCACTGTCGAGGATGCGCTCGATACTTCTCCGGACGTCGGGCTCCACCTCGGCGAAACGCTCGGACACGGTGTCCAGGAACAGGTTCGACACGTCGAATTCCCGGAGGTGTTGGTAGAACTTGGCGCCGTGGAACTCCCCGGGACCGATGTGGTCGGCGTTGAGCACCGTGCGCGACACCAATCCCGACACCGTCGAGTTCAGACACGCCGAGGCGATGAGGAAATCGTCGCGGGTGCCGTAGGTGCGGGTACACGACCCGGGATCGGCGAGGACGGCGAGCTCGTCGGCCAGCCGCGCGCCGCCGGCACGGGCGTAGGCGTCGAGGGCGTCGGTGAGTTCGCGCGCGATCGCGCCCTTGCCGGTCCACCCGTCGACGAAGACCACCGACTCGGGGCGGTGCCGTGCGGTGATGTGGTCGAGGGCGACGGTGTCGATGCCGCGGTCCCGCACGATGGAGATCGTGTAGTGCGGTGCGTCGAGGCCGTGCGCGAAACGTATCCACCGCCGCATCAGGATGCCGACGGGGGTGCCCGCGCGCGCCAGTGACACCAGCGTGGGCTGCCGGTCACGTTCGGCGACAACGAGTTCGCTGACCACTGCGGTGGCGTGCGCGAGCCGGGCAGCGGACTCCCGCAGAGCCGTATGGAACAGTTCCTGGTATTGCGTGCCCGGCTGGTACTCGATCGGTAGGGACTCGGCGTAATGGGCGGCGCCGGACTGGATGCGACGCTCACGCTCGGCCAGCTCACCTTCGAGCGCCACGTGCGAGAGGTCCTTCAGCAACCAGGTGACCTCGTCGGGGTCGTACGACCCGAACGCGGGCCCGCGCAGCGGCGGTGGTGCTGGTGTGGTCATCGGGGCCCCTTGCCGGTCGGGAGGATCGCCAGGCACACGTCGTGGCCTGCGGCGGTCACCACGTCGAGCAGCCCGCCCGGCGCGCGCAGCAGGTCGGTGTCGGCGGGGGTGTCGATGACCATCACCACTGGTGCGCCCGGCACCAGGTTGTAGACGAAACGGGGTGTCCCGGGGTCGGATTCGGGTGCGGTGAACGTGAACCCGCGACGCAACGGGTAACCGTCGACGTCGCGGACGTGTGCCGGTGAGCGGGTGGTCGTCTGATATCGCGTCGGGATGCCACGCCGGTCGAGTTCCTCGGCGAGACACAGCGGCAGGTACATGAGCTCCTCGTGACCGACGACCACCACCTCGAGCGCCGGATCGAGGTGGTCGGCCACCGCCGCGGTGGCGTCGGCGACCGCATGAGCGAAAGCCTCGGAATCGCTGTGCGCAAACCCATGTCGGCCACCGTCGGGTACGCCCGTCGGCCACGGAAGAGCGATCTCGGTGACGCGGCCACGTCGGTCATCGACCGGGTTGAGTGGGTCGGCAACGCTGTCCCACACCGCGTCGACGAGCCCCTCGGGCAGCTCGATGCTCCCGTCCGCGAGTGCGACGTGATCGATCCGGACGCCGAGTTCGGCTGCGACGCGCGCGGATTCGGCACGGTGGGCATCGGTGCGCATGTCCACCAGTGACGCCACCACATACCGGTCGCGGGGGGTGATCTGCTGCAGCGCGGTGATCGCACGCAAGGCGGTCGAGCCGGTGGAGATCTCGTCGTCGACGAGTATCACGGGCGCCGCCGGGTCCAGTGACAACAGTTCGCGCGAACTCGGTTGCAGCAGATGAGTGGTGGCGTGCGAGTGGCCCTCCTCGAAGGTCCCCGACACCCGAACACCGGCGATGTGTCGCCGCGTGGAGTGCAGATACAGTCGCGCCGAACAGCGGTGAGCCACACAATGTCCGAGGCCGGTCGCGGTCTCGGCGAACCCGAGCACCGTGGCACGTGCGGCGAGGTCGGCACCGACAAGGTCGATCACGGCGTCGCCGAGGGTGTCGGCGGCACCACGAACCCGGGCGGGCGGGGTGGGGATGTGCTTGCCGAGCACCGTCGACACCAGCAGGTGCGCCCGCCGACGGTTGCGCCGCAGCCCGAGGATCACCAGATCATCGGTACCGGTCATCGACACCCCGAACTGTTCGGCCACCCAGTCCGCGGGCCGCGCGGTGGTACTCGTGTGGCTCGGTGAACTCACGCGGCGTCCATCGCGGTGAGCAGGTCGACGAAGTTGACGCCGGGTGCGGTGACGCCGAATGCGGCGGCCCGGTCCATCACCCGTTCGGCCCACTTGCGGTGCGGTTTCATCTCATTCATCTTGTTGCGGTACGCCGATGCGGCCACCCCGCCGGTCGTGCCGGCCAGGATGTCGACCGCGTCGTGGTACTCCTCGTGGGTCACCACGCTCAACGCGTGCACCGGTGCCACATGTGCGGGGTGGATGACGGTCTTGCCGTGCATGCCGTTCGCGCGATCGAGAGCGATCTCGCGGAGGAGGCCGTCGATGTCGCGGCTGACGAGCTGCTGGCGGAACCACACCGCGTCGTGATCGCGGAACGGGGTGGTGCGCAGTTGCGGGGCGAAAAGGCGCTCGTGGTCGGCGAAGTACTCCCACACCGGCCCGGTGATGACGTGACCGGTCCCGTCCGCGCGGCCGAGGATGTTGACGACGCAGGCGATCGCGTCGGCCGCCACCCGCACGTCGTAGATCGTCAGATCGCGGTCGCGCCGGATGCCGAACAGCCCGCACATGTCGGTGGCGCCGATCCGCACCGCCAGCACCTGATCGCGATGATCGTCGAGAGCTGTGGCAATGGTGGCCAATTCGTCATCACGCGACTCCCGGTGCACCAGCGCCGCCGATTCGAGCACCGGCATCGCCCACAGGTGAACCCCCAGACGTCGCGCGGACCGATCGATCTCCTGCAACGCCGTATCCGCCTCGCCGGCACAGAATTTCGGGATGACGAAGCCGGAGAGCGCCCCGGCGGACTCGAGCTTGGAGGTGATGGAGGAGATCTGGGAGACCTCCCGGACCCGCACGAACAACAACATCTGCCCGGCCGCGGAGCCGTCGAGTTGGTGCAGGGCGGCGACGGTCGCGTCGATCGCCTCGTCGGAATGCTCGTCGGCGACGGCGTCCTCGAGGTCGATGACCATGGAGATGACGCCCTCTCGATGACGTCGTGCGATGACCTCGGCCAGGTCGGGGCGGGTGGCCGGAACGTAGAGCGTCGCACCCAGGGCGACGGCGGTGCGTTGCGTCGACCACTGGGCCGTGATCGGCTCGGGCCGACGCAGGAACAGCCGGTCGAGGACGTCGGGAGCGAGCTGGTGAAAATGCCTCGGGCCGGTGACTTCGGCCGTCGAGTCGGTGAATTGATTCGTCGAGTCGACACCCCGCGGCGCGGTCGTGGTCATCGTGCGGCCACCTGTCCTCTCATGCGGTCGACGATCTCGACGATGCGCTGGTCCACGGCACGCAGCTGTGTCAGATACGACCAGTAATCGGGGTGAACTCGGTCGAGCACCCCCCGCGCCCTCGAGATCCGGTCGGCCTGAGCATCGAGCACCGAGCCCCATTCGTCAACCAGAGCGTTGTTGACCGCGAAGTGTTGTGCGTCTCGTAACCGGAACCGCACCCGCTGCTCGGTGGCCGCCGGATCGGCGCGCACCTCACGCAGCAGTCGTAGCCGGTCGCCGACGGCATCGACGGCCTGCTCGGCGGCGTCGAGATCGTCGCGGGCGGCCTCCGCATCGTCAATGGCCTGGTCGGGCATAGTGCGCAAAGCGGTCCGGGCCGCTTCGAGGTGGGCGTCGGCGGCCCGCAAGTGCTCGCGGATGACGGCGTCGGAGTTCTGCAGATCCTGCGAGCAGTCCCCACTGAACTCGCGTCGCAGGGCCGAGAGTTGGTCGGGGATCTGAGCCTGGCGGGTCTCGATCGCGCTGCGGCGGGTGTCGACCGACCGGATGACGCGCAGGGCGCGGTCGGCGAAGCCGGGAGCGTCCGACAACGCCGACCCGACGCGGTCGGCGGCGGCGAGCACCGCCGTCGCCGCCGACTTCCGGGAGCGGATGCCATCGGCGCTGCCGAACGAGATCGTCGCGTCACGCAATGCGTCGGCGGCACGGGAGACGGTACGCAGCCCGAGGAGCTCGGGTGGGGCCTGATCGAGTGCGGTCGCCGACGTGGTCGCCGCGACCCGCGCGCGTTGCTCGAGCACGCCGAGTTCGGTGATCGAATGCCGGGCGCGATCGAGTTCGGCGGCGTGGGTCTGCCCGAAGCGGGTCATCTCCTCGGTCATCGCGCCCAGCGCGTCGGTGCAGCGTGTGAGCTCTTCGACGCCCGGGCGTGGTCCCTCCGGCGCGCCCGCCGCGGCCGAGAGTCGGAGATACTCGGCGGTCACCTCTGCGTAGCGTTCGCGGACCGAGGTCCACTGATCGCGGACGCGGGATCGGGGATCGAGATCGTGTGCGGTCTGCACCGCGGAGTCGATGTCGGAGAGTGCGGATTCGGAGGCGAGGAACGCCGACGTCATTCGAGTCGTGTACGCATCGAGATCGGCTTGTGCACGTGAGCTGGCCCCGAACCATCTCCTCGCAAACTTCCTGGGCACGCCACCGATGCTATCGACTAGGTTCTTCGGCAGGCGTGTCGTATCGGACGAACGGCACAATCGCGAAGGGGTGGCGTATGCAGCTCGTACAGCGTTCCAAACGGGTGGTGGAGGCCCGGCTCAACAACACGGCGGTCCGGGCACTGTCGGGGTCGATGGTCGCCTATGAGGGACAGGTCAACTTCAAGTCCGCCGGATTCGGTGGTGGCGACGGGCTTCTCGCCGGGATGAAGCAACGTGCCACCGGTGAGGGACTGTCGTTGATGGAGGCCTCCGGTAGCGGGGTGGTGTACTTCGCCCACAACGCCGCCGAGACCACCATCATCGAGATGAACGGTGAGACCCTGCAGGTCGAATCCCAGCAGTTGATGGTGCTGAACGGGAATCTGCAGACCAACGTCACCTTTGCCGGGGTGCGCGGCGCGACGGCGGGTCAGGGGCTGTTCACCACCACCGTCACCGGCCACGGTCAGATCGCCTTGCTCTCGCAGGGCGGCCCACTGATCCATCTCGAGGTGAGCCCGCAGTATCCGCTCGTCGTGGACCCCGACGCCTTCGTCTGTGCGCGCGGCGCGTTGAGCCAGTCCTTCGTCACCGACGTCAGCTGGCGCAGCGCGCTGGGACAGGGTGGCGGAGAGGCGTTCTCGCTGCGCTGGGACGGTACCGGCGTGGTCTCCATCCAACCGGCCGAGCGATAGGGGAGCACCGACATGTTCGAGAAGGTCAACAGCAAGGTCGTCTCGGTCGACATCAGCCGCAGCGGGCCGGTCGTCGCGCGGCGCGGGGCGATGCTCTTCTACACCGGCAACGTCTTCTTCCAACCCCACCAGGTCGCCGGTGCCGGCGGCGGGATGGGCGGCATGGGCGGAGTTGCCGGAATGGCCGGGCGGATGATGTCCGGTGAACACGAGTCGACGATGGTCGCCCAGGGACAAGGCGTGGTGCACTACGGCTTTCGTGGGATCGAGGTCCAGATCATCGACGTCGGCGCCGTCGGCGGGATGATCCGCGTGGAGGCTTCACGCACACTTGCCTACACCTCGAATCTGCAGGCGTCCATCGTGTCGGTGACTTCCCAGGGTGGTGGCGGAGGCGGTGGTGGAGGTGGACTGTTGCGCTCGATGCGGTCGGCGGCCGCCGGCGCGATGACCGGGCAGGGCATGTTCACCACGCAGCTGTCGGGACCCGGACAGGTCGTGATCCTCGGTCACGGAGGGGTTTTCGAGCTTCCCGTGTCACCGGACCGGCCGCCGGTGACCGTCGACCCCCAGGCCTATGTCGGGGCGGCCGGACAGGTCAACACCACCCTGCGGTCCACCGTCAGCTGGCGCAACGTCGGCCGAACCGGCGGTGAGGCAATGCAACTGGAGTGCGCCGGACAAGGCGTCGTCTACGTACAGGCATCGGAGGAGAAGTTGTGAGCCAGCTCAACACCGTCTGGAATCCGGCGACCCTACCGACCGACGACAACATCCCCGACAACGACTACTCCTTCTGCATCGACCTCAACCAGCCATGGTTCATGTCCAAGGGCGCGATGATCGCCTACTACGGGCAGATGAACTTCACGGCCCTGACCCACGGCCTCTCCGGGCAGCTGTTACACATGGTGGCCCAACAGTTCTCGGCTCCCCTGCACCTCGGCGACTACGTGGTGGCAGAGGGTCAGGGCAAGCTCATCATCGGCGACCGCGGCTACAACATCAACGCCTACGACCTCGACGACGGCAACCTCACCATCCGGGCCGCCAATCTCCTTGCTTTCCAACCACAATTGTCGCTGCAGCAGTCGATCGTGCCCGGCTTCCTGACGCTCATCGGCACCGGGAAGTTCCTCGCGTCGTCCAACGGGCCGGTGATGTTCGCCGAACCGCCGGTGCGCGTCGACCCCGAAGCCCTCGTCGGATGGGCCGATTGCCCGTCGCCGAGCCATCACTTCGACGAGGCGTGGGTGAACTCCTTCATCGCCGCCGCCGGCCGGCGCTTCGGCATCAACTCCGGCGAGGAGCGCCAGTTCGACTTCACCGGCAGCGGAACGGTTCTCATCCAGTCCAGCGAGAAGGTCCGCAACGACACCTCCATCGTCCGGACCATCCAGGGCCACCTACCCGGACTGTCGGTGCCCGGACTGCAGCAGATCAATCAGGAGATCACCCAGCAGCTGGGGCAACAGCAGTAGGAGACAAGCACAACGCGCGAACGCGGCACGAACCCGTAGACGCGCCCCGCGCAGAGGGGGCGCCCACGAGCTCGTGCCGCGTTGGTGTATCCGTGTGGTGTATCGGTGTCGGTCGAACTCAGATCTCGATGTGATCCTTGGCGTCCTCGGGCTCGTTGCGGCGCCGGACGACGCTGGAGATGAAGGCCGCCACGATCAGCACGACGCCGACGAGGCCGGTGACGACCTCGGGAACGTGGGTGCCGATCGAGTAGAACAGGATCAGGGCGAGAGCGCCGATGGCCCAGTGCGCTCCGTGCTCGAGGTAGACGTACTCGCTCAGTGTGCCCTTGCGGACCAGATAGACGGTCAGCGAACGGACGAACATCGCGCCGATCAGGCCGAGGCCCAACGCGATGATGATCGGGTCCGCGGTGATCGCGAATGCGCCGATGACGCCGTCGAAGGAGAACGACGCGTCGAGCACCTCGAGGTAGAGGAACAAGAAGAAGCCGGCCTTGCCGGTGGCCTTGGCGAGATCACTCGGTCCCGAACGGCGGCGTACCTCGGCGTCGGCAACGCCCGCGGCGTCGTCGACACCCGGTGTGCGTTGTGCTTGTGCGCGTTCGTCATCGGACTCGTCGGGATCGTCGTCATCGGTGTTGAACAGCTCACCGAGACCGTTCACGGCGAGGTAGGTGATCATGCCGAGGATGCCGGCGAACAGAACCGTCGACCGCTCCTGATCGGGTGCGATGAACTCGGCGGTGATGATGAGCAGGACCGCCGCGACGACCACTTCGAGCTGATCGAGCTTGCCGATCTTCTCCAGCGGCCGTTCGATCCAGCTGAGCCAGGTGATCTCCTTCTCCTCGAAGATGAAGCCCAGGAACAACATCAGCAGGAACATGCCGCCGAACGCCGCGATCTGCGGGTGGGCATCGACGATGTACGACTCGTAGCTTGGCGAGCCGTCCGGGAAGTGGTCGGCGCCATTGGCCGGCGGGTTCAGCGCCAATCGCATCGCCTCGACCGGGTTCAGGCCCGAGGCCAGCCACACGATGACGAGCGGGAACACCAGGCGCATACCGAACACGGCGATGATCACGCCGATGGTGAGGAAGATCTTCTGCCAGAACTCGCTCATCCGCCGCAGCACGGTGGCGTTGATGACGGCGTTGTCGAAGGACAGCGAGACCTCGAGGATGCCGAGGATGAGGGTCAGGAACAGGGCCGTCGTGCCGCCGTAGAAAAAGGCGGCGATCAGCGAGAGGACCGTGACGACGATGGAGAGACCGAATATTCGGAATACCACGAGAGTGTGGCCTTTCTACATGTGGACGAGCGACAGGAGTCGAAACGACATGTGTACCGGCGGTGTGTGTACAACGAATGCCGCACCCGTCGCCATGAGCGGGTGCGGCATTCGCGCGATGTGTCGGTTTCTCAGACGTTGACGCCGTAGTCGCGGGCGATGCCCGCGAGGCCGGAGGCGTAGCCCTGGCCGACGGCCCGGAACTTCCACTCCGCACCGTTGCGGTAGAGCTCGCCGAACACCATCGCGGTCTCGGTGGAAGCGTCCTCGGACAGGTCGTAGCGGGCGATCTCCGCGCCGCCCGTACGGTTCACGACGCGGATGTAGGCGTTGCGGACCTGGCCGAACGACTGGCTGCGTGCGTCGGCGTCGTAGATCGAGACGGGGAAGACGATGCTGTCGACCTCCGGCGGGACACCCGCGAGATCGACGTTGATGACCTCGTCGTCGCCTTCGCCCTCACCGGTCAGGTTGTCGCCGGTGTGCTCGATCGATCCGTCCGGCGAGCGCAGGTTGTTGAAGAAGATGAAGTGCTGATCGGAGAGCACCTTCTTGTTGGCGCCGAGCGCGATCGCGCTGGCGTCGAGGTCGAAATCGGTACCGGTGGTGCTGCGAGCATCCCAGCCGAGACCCACGGCGACCGCGGTCAGACCGGGGGCCTCCTTGGTCAGCGAGACGTTCCCACCCTTGCTCAGGCTCACGCCCATGTCCGTATGCCTTTCTTTCGTTGAACGGCCAACCGCAACTCTACGTGCGATGCCACACACCTTATGCGAAGAGTTTGGCATCGGACAGGGATGCGTCAGCCGACCGAACGAACTGTGGATGACAAGGAAACTGCGCCAGGCGCGGCGACGGCCGGACGGTGATCGCTGCTCACCCCAACAGCTTCTTCTGCACCTTCCCCATTGCGTTGCGCGGCAACGACTCCACCCGGCGGATCTCGCGCGGACGCTTGTGCGCCGAGAGCTCGGCGCTCACGAACGCAATGAGGTCGTCGTCGCTGCCGGACCCGTCGCTGCCGGGCCCGTCGGCGGCCTGCTCACCGACGACGAAGGCGACGATGCGCTGGCCGAGATCGTCGTCGGGGACGCCGATGACGGCCACCTCGGCGACCGACGGATGGGCGAGCAGGACGGTCTCGATCTCGCCTGCGCCGATCCGGTATCCGCCGGACTTGATCAGATCGGTGGCGCGGCGTCCGACGATGCGATGCATGCCGTCACCGTCGATGACGGCGACGTCGCCGGTGGCGAACCAGCCGTCGTCGAGCCAGCTCTGTGCGGTCGCCTCGGGCCGGTTGAGGTATCCCGATGCCAGCATGGGGCCGCGGACGTGCAGGTCGCCGACGGATTCGCCGTCGTGCGGCAGCACGGCATCGCCCTCGACCAGCCGCGTCTGCACGCCGTCGAGCGGGAGTCCGACCCAGCCCGGCCGGCGTTCGCCGTCGGCGCGGGTGCTCACGGTGATCATCGTCTCGGTCATGCCGTAGCGTTCGACGATCTCGTGGCCGGTGGCCGCGCGGATCCGGTCGAACACCGGCACGGCTAGGGGAGCGCTCCCCGACACCAGCAGCCGCGCCCCCGACAGCCGGCGGGCCGACTCCGGCTCGGCGCCGATCCTCGACCACACCGTCGGAACCCCGAAGAACATCGACGCACCTGCGTCGGCGGCGCGGGCGTAGTGGTCGGGAGTCGGCTTGACGGTGTGGATCAGCCGGCCGCCGCGCCGCAGCGGTCCCAGCGCCCCCAGGATCAGGCCGTGCACGTGGAACAGCGGAAGGCCATGGGCGAGTGTGTCTTCCGACGTCCATGCCCAGGCGCCGGCGAGGGCGTCGAGGCCCGCTGCGATCGCGCGACGGGTGATCGGGACGCCCTTGGGCAAACCGGTGGTGCCGGAGGTGTAGAGGATCAGTGCGGTCGCGTCGGCGGGCGGTTCGGGGTGGGAGTGCCACGACTTGGCGTAGCGGCGTACCGGGATGGCGGGTAGCGACGTGTCGGCGGGGGCCTCACCCAACCAGGCCTGGGCGCCGGAATCCTGCAGGATGTGGTCGAGTTCTCGGCGTCCGGAATCCGGCGGCACCGGCACGATCGCGACCCCCGCGATCAGGCCGCCGACGACGGCGAGAACCGTCGAGGCCGTCGGCCGGGCGAGGACGGCGAGCGTGTGTGCCCCGCGAATACGTTCGGCCACCGCGGTCGCGGCGCCGACGAGGTCTTCGCGTGACAGACGATCGTCACCGACGACGACGGCATCGGAAAGGTCGGGTGCGTGGGGGATCAGCGACGGCAGCAGCACGGGTTCACTGTGCCACGGGACCACACAGGTCACCGAACGGCCAATTCATTCTGGCGGGCGGCGGTCCGGTGTCGCCACAACCACGCCAACACACCAGTAGCGAGCCCCGACGAGAACGGCCGGCCACTCGTCGAGATCGACCACGACGAGTGGCCAGTCCGCGAGGGTTTGCGGTATCCCGATCAACGTGATGAGCACCCGGCCGGGCCGGTCCACATGTCAAAGCGAGTGCGCTGCGATCACTCCCACGGCATCTCCCGGCGATCGTCGATAAGTGCGATACCACCGGCTACTGACGGGTAGGCAATGGAGGCCTCCATCACCACGGTCGTCCACGCCGGCCAGGGGCGTCCGGAGAGGTCACGTCTTAACTCGTCTTAACCCCATCCGCCATTGCTAACCGAGCGAACGTCGTCGATCTGTAAAAGAAGTCGGCCCCAACAGCCGGCGCCGTATCAACCGAGGCGCCCGAGTAGATCGACCATTCGATAGACCGCTTCACCGGCTGTGATCACGGCCTTGTGCTTGGCAGCCACCTCGTCGACTTTGTCGCCGCTGTTCCCTGTCGGTATCCACGTCGGATCTCCGCCGGCGCTCTGCGCGACACGCACCGCATGAAGAGGGCGATTCGAGATCGCGCGGAACTCCGCGGGCTCATTCGGATCGATGACGACAGTGACGAGTGCTCCTTCGGGTGTCAAGAGCACCTCTTCGACCGAATGCGACGCCGAAGATCGTAGAACCATTCGATTGATGCCCAATGGCCAACCGGGGAGTGAGACCGGTACGGACACCTTCTGCGTGACTGTCTCCATGCGACCGAACTTCCCGAAACGCTGCACGGTCTGGTTCTCTTGCTTCTCTCCAACCAATTGCAGAGGTCGACGCTGGCTGCGTAGTCGGTCTGCAACAGCCTTGGCCTGGCTGGTGAGTTGACTTAGGCGTGGGACGTCAATGGTCATCACACACTCCTTTCGCCTCGTCGACTATATGTTTGGCGATATACCATTCAATTTCAGGAAGCTTGTCGACCCATGCATTGTATGCATACACCCCTAACTGGCCGAAGTAGGTCGGCCAAATGAAGATCCACGCGAGTTCCCATCCTTGTCGGGATAGTATTGCATCGGTGATATCGGACGTGAGAATTTCGAGCTCGCAGTTGTTCTGACGTGCGAAGTCTTCTATGTGCGCGTTGAACACATTGCCCATTTTGGCGACGAGCTCGGTAACCTCAATTTCTACCCCCTGGATCATTTCTGCAATTCGTCGCACCGATTCCAAATGATCGAATTCGACTGGAATTGCGCCCCGATATTGCAATTCGATAGCGCCCGTCGTCCAGTCACGTTCACCGGGGCGTTCGACTGAATCGATGGTCTCGATGAAATTGAGAACGTGGGTCCAGCCGATACGGTCCAAGTCGACCTCGCCGCCGCGTGCAGCCCACTCGCTGATCTTCGACCGCATGACATTCAGGCGAAGGATCTCGATGTTGAGTGCAGAGGGATCCCATGTGTGCAGCGCCAGGATAGCTGCCGCGATATCACGCCACTGGGCATCGAGAGTCGGCCCCGACAACTCGAGCAGCTCATTAAATCTCTCCCGGATGCCTTCGTCAAATGCCTGCATCTGATCGATGAAGCCGGTATTTGCGCGGGGTGGCGGCGTGGAGGGCAGGTTGCCAATCGGACGACGTGCGCGGGCAGTGGCGGTGCCTGTAATAGTGTCGTTGTCAGATGAGGACAGCGACCAGAGATCCGCACCGCAGCAGGTGCATTGGGTCACCACCGCTCGGTTCTGTTCGGTCCCACAGACGCACGTGACGATCTCGGAAGCTGGTGACGTAGGTCCGTGGGGCTGGCGCTCGGGGACGTCGGCGGTAGGCGCCGCTTGGCCCGACTTTGCTGTATCGGGCCGAAGCCCACGATCTCGTCGACTACGCAGCTCACGGGATCTTGCCGGAGCAGTCGTCTGCCCGGTGGCAGCAGGTGGAGACTCGGCGCCGTTCGCAGGGCTCTTCCGCCGGGGGTGTTCGTAGTTGATCCTGTTGGGATGGGTGTAGTCAATTGGCATGAGTTGAGTTGCCCTCGACGGTTCGGTTGCAGGGTTCAAAGGTGGTAACTCGCGCGGCCACCATCTCAGAATCTTATGGACTACCTGGGTCGACCGCTGATCGCTCGATCGGATGACTGGTGGATTCGTCCAAACAGACTAACCGAGACTAACCGTAGGCAGTGGCTACAAGGGTCTCCACCGTACGGACTAATTCTTGGCCAATCGTTCCAGCACACTGCCGGATTGATCCAAACGGACTACAGGCTAGACCTGGGTGCAGTGATAGCTTCTGAGTTCTTAGCTTGGGAGAAGCCAGGGCTGCCGCGCCAGCGTCGACGCGGTCGCAGAGACCAATGGCCGCGAAATTTGGCGACGATCGAACTGGAGCGAAACACCCGATGGTTGAAGTCGACTACTACGAACTGCTTGGAGTCCCACCCACTGCCAGTCAGGCCGAGATCGAGGACGCGTCGAAGCGGGCGACGCGACAGTGGACCAAACGCGCGTCGTCTCCGAACATCGACGTACGGCACGAGGCCGAGACGAAGATGAAGCGCCTCCGGGAGGCCCGAGAGGTGCTGTTGTCGGGACCGCAGAGGCGCATGGCGTATGACCGCGAGCTTCAGCAAGGAGTGGTGCCGGCGGCGGCGCCGGTTCAGCAACCGGCAGCTGCGGGGGGCGGCACGGACTGGGTCGCTACTGCACGTGCGGCTCTGGCAGCCAATGACTACCATTCGGCGGCCTACGCGGCAAAGGAAGCAACAACCGTGCTCGGTGGGAACGCGGAATCGTGGAGCCTCCGCTCGCGCGCCAACTTGGGACTTGGGCGGGTCCAGGACGCTCTATATGAAGCGCGGCAGGCAACCGAGATTGAGATCAACAATGCGGAATACCACTTCAATCTGGGCAATGTGTATGAACAGGTCAAGGACTGGGTGAAGGCGCTGAAGGAGTATCAGGTTGCCACGCAACTGGACCCGACCAGCTTCGTCTACCCGCTCGCACAGGGATCTGTGTTGCAGCAGAACGGACTTCTGGACCAGGCGATCGATATGTACCGTCGTGTGTTCGCCAATCATCAGGGCTCAGAGCCTGTCCGCTACTACCTTGCGATGGCATTGCTCGAGAAGGCTGAATCAATTCCGAAGCTACAGCGTGACGGAGCCTACGCGATCACACAAGAGGACGAGATCCACCCTATGGGAGCGCTAGCCGGCGAAGCGCAGCAACTGTCGCGTGATCCAGAAGTGCAAAAAGCCTCAACGGATATCCTCGCGTACGTGAACAAGCAACGAGACGTGGTGTGGTGCTTGCCGAAGACGGTGTCCGATGCTCCCTTCGTCTGGTTGGGCGGGATAGTCGGAGCCTTCCTGTTGGGCCTCGTCGTTGCCGGATTTTCAGGTGGGTTTGCAGCGCTTTTGATCATCGGGTCTTTCGTAGCTGCGGGATTGGTCATCTGGCAATCGCGGGTTCCCAGGTGGAAGAGTTCGCAGCGTAAGAACTCACTTGCACTGATGATGGCCGGTCACTGATGGCGAAGGTCGTAGGCATTGACCTCGGAACAACGAACTCCGCCGTCGCGGTCTTGGGCGCCGATGGGTTATCGACGATAATTCATAATCGTGAAGGCGATAACACCACTCCCTCTGCCGTTTTGTTCGACGACGGGGAAGTAACCGTTGGAAAACAGGCAAAAAACGCCGAAACATCCCTACCTAACAATGTTGTCCGCTATGTCAAGCGACACATGGGGAACCCGGACTACAGATTCATTCCAGAGCGAACTGATGACGAGTATGGACCAGAAATTATCTCGTCATTCATCCTGCGATTCCTTGTTGACGATGCGTCTGACTTTCTTGGAGAGAAGGTCGAGGATGTCGTCATTACTGTTCCCGCCTACTTCGGTGATGCCGAGCGCACAGCAACACGGCAAGCGGGTGAGATCGCAGGGCTGAACGTGCTGCAGGTCATCAATGAGCCTACGGCTGCTGCGCTGAGCTTCGGCCTCAAAGGTGGCTACAACGGAAAGGTTCTCGTCTACGATCTGGGAGGTGGGACCTTCGATGTCACACTGATGAACATCTCTAACAATAACTTTACTGTCTTGGCTTCGGCGGGCGATCGAAACCTCGGCGGATTCGATTTCGACAACGAGCTGATCAGACTGGTCGAAGCCCGATATCGAGAACTCGGGGGAACGCTCGATCCAGACGATGACAAGCAACTCGCGCTGATCCGTGAGCAGGCAGAGGCGGCTAAGCATCGCCTTTCGACGAGTGACAAGGCCAAGATCAGAATCGGAACCGAGTCCATCACAGTAGTTCGCGATGAGTTCGATCGCGCGGTAGCGGACTTGGTCACCAGGACTCGGTACATTCTGGAAGACGTCATGGACCAATCCGGTATGTCCTACTCGGATGTGGATAAGCTCCTACTCGTCGGTGGATCAACGCGCATGAAGATCATCGAGCGGTCTGTGAAGGAATGGACCGGGTTGGAGCCCGACAAGAGTGTTCATCCTGACGAAGCCGTTGCGCTGGGTGCGGCAATAGTTGCTGAGCTGCGTAACGCCGCTGAGAGTGGCAAACCGCCAATCGTCAAAGCCAATGTGTCAGACGTGGTTGCGCAGGGCCTTGGGGTCGCTGTGCTCGCTGACGATGGATCGAAGATGTTGAATAGCGTGGTGGTCGCACCCAACACTCATGTGCCGAACCGAGTCGAAGCGAGCTCGTTCTCGACGGTAGGCGCGACCAACCAGATTAATTTGCAGATCACCGAGGGCGACGAGAATGGCGCAGAGTTACAGTACGTAAAGATCTTGGGCGAATCGCTACTCAACCTTGACTACGACTTGCCTGCCAAAGCTCCGCTGAGAGTCGTGTTCGTCGTGAATGAAAATCAGACGGTCGAGGCCGAACTTCACGATGCCGTCAATGGGCGACTCATCGGACAAATGGTGGTTGAACGAACGGCGAACCTGAAGGCCGAAGATGTGGTCTCACTACGTAAGCAGAGCAAAGCGATCGTGGTGCAATGACTTTTCAAAAGCCCGGTTCCCCATACAACAGCGACGTGGACGTAGCTCTAAACTCAGAAGTTTACGACGACCACTCGGGGCGGATTGAACCTATTGCACCGCCAAATACGACCGCTGATGAATCATCGACATCCGGAAATCCTGAAAGTCGGGGAATCGATCCAGATTTCCAGTGGGATTCGGAAGTAACTGCACCGCCTACGAGTGACGTGTCCAGTGATTCCACCCCTTACGGAGCAGGTGCTGTGGATTATCATGAGGTCTCGTCGGCAAAGTATGTGGAAGGTGCCGAGGATGCTGGAATGCCGGGTGGTACGCCTTATTCAGCAGAGGCCGCCACTTTATTGGCTCAAATGCACGGGCGCTTCGACAGAATTGAGAGCGCGATCAGTTCGGAAAGCGGTATTGTGGCGCGCAACTACGAGCAGTCGCTGCTTGTGCTGCGAGACCGGGCGGTGGCCGCGGAGACCGGTGTATCGCACTCACTATTGCGCCCGATCGCGCGCCAGATGGCTGCGCTCATCGATCGGGTGGAGTTGGAGGCCTCGAGGCGACAGGCAGATCCGTGGTCGTTGACCGCCAGCCTTGTAGACGAACTGCTCGACATTCTCGAAGATTTCGGTGTCGAGACGATCGAGTGCACGCCGGGAACCGAAGTCGACAAAGCCCGGCACCGTGTGGTGCGAAGCAATGTTCGCCGAAGTGATCAAAGCGATGAGCTGCGGATCGTTGAGCGGATTCGGCAGGGTTACGAGGTTGGTGGATACGTTGTGCGCCCGGCCGAGGTCACCGCTGAGTGGGTATCGCATCGCCCAACATATAGTTGACCACCGTGATAACCAACGAGAACTGTTGCGCAGTTTTCAGATAGGAAGGGTTAGTAAATGGCAGAGACAGGTTCGTCATCTCGAAGTGGCGAATACACCGAGGTTCACAAGTGCCGCAACTGCGGTCGAGCGTTCTGGGGAAAGCGATCATGGAATCGCGTCACAGTGAATTGTCCGCATTGTGGTACCGGAAACTGAGCGATAGTCGGCAAGAGTACAGTCGCTTGTTACAGTAGCCGGGTTGGTTCGGATCCCTGGCGTTCTCGTGGGGGACTAAGGACACACATTTCGGTGCAGGAGCCTCCGCGGGTGAGTTCTGGCAACGCTTCTGGTGTGGAGTCCGTGGGCCGGCTTGCTCAGTACGCGTGGGTGGGCGTTGGTTGCTCGCCTGCGTGCGTTGGTGAGTCCTTGACGCAGCGCGTTGGGGGATTCGATTCGTCGTCGCGGTTCAACCAGGCGACCGATGCCCGCGAAATGCTGATCCACGAAGCCGGACAAGTACGCGATCCCCCAGGGACTCGGCCGCCGAGCGATGGCACGGGCAACCATTCCCCATGCCATCAAAGGCACGCGGGTGCAGGGCGCGAGGCCGTGTCCACCGGACCGCCTCGGTTATCACCCCTGAACACGGCACCACACCCGCGGACCAAAGCTCCCAGCCGACACCGGGCGGTTCCCTAACGATCGCGTGAATGGTCAATGCTTTCTGGATGCGCTGGGAGATGCCCGTGATGCGGACGCATCGGGGCAGCCGAAGCCCATCAGCGGAGCCATACATTCCATGCTTCGCCGGACCTCTTGATTCGTGTCACCACCACTTCGGGTGGCACCGTCGGAAGATCAAACATTGCGCGGGCGAGCGGGTTGATGAGCATGGCTTCGACGACGTTGGCCACGCCACGGCCACCGAAGTCGAGGTTCTGTGTGGCTCCGGACTTGAGGGTTTGGATGGCCTCGTCGGAGATGACCAGTCGCGCTCCGGTGGTCTCGCGGACACGGTTGCCTATGTTGTTCACGAACACGTCGACCAGTTCGTTGCCGACGTCCTCGGACACGAAATCGAATACGACGACGTTCTCGCCTATGCGATTCAGAATCTCCGGCCGGCCTAAGTCTCGGGTGAAGTGCTCTGCGACCGCAGCGCGGATGGTTGTCTCCACCTCTCGGTATCCGGCACCGCGGGTGATTCGTGGCGTGCGCAGTCCGTCAGGTCCGACTGTGTAGACCCCGAGGTTCGAGGTGAACACGATGAGTGCCTCGGAGAAGTACACGGTCGATCCGTTCCCGTCGGTCAGCCGTCCGTCCTCGAGGATCTGAAGAAACTTGTCGAAGATCTGCGGATGCGCCTTCTCAACCTCGTCGAACAGGATCAGGCGGAACGGCTGTTGCCTGACGGCGTTGGTCAGTTCACCCCCGGCGTTGTGCCCGATGTAGCCGGGTGGCGCGCCGATCAGTCGCGCTTCGGCGCCCTCGTGTGCGAACTCGCTCATGTCGAATCGAAGAAAGGCGTCGTTACGCCCGAAAACCAACTCGGCCACAGACTTTGCCAGCTCGGTCTTGCCCACACCCGTCGGACCCGCGAAGAAGAGAACGCCTTGCGGGCGCCCTCCGGAGCTCGCGGTTTGGGCGCCGGTTAGTCCCATGGTCGATCGGATGAGGATGTCGACGGTCTTGCGAACTGCGGCAGGCTGACCGAGGACACTGCGGTTCAGAGTCGCCGCGGCCTCGCGGATCTTGGCTTTCAATGCCGGGTCGTGCCACGGGTTGTCCGGAATGCCGACACGGTAGGTGCGAACTGCATCTTCGATACGGGCTCCGGGGATTCCGCGATCGATGGCCAGTCGGTTGATCTCATTGATCGAACGCAACGTCAGGCCACCCGTAAGACCGGCGTAGCGGTCGATCAGCTCAATCGACGCCTCGTCGAGCTCGCGGTCGAAGGGGATGGGCACTGCATTCGGGAGTGAATTGATAAGAGGTCGAATTAGATTGCGTCGATCGCCAAGCGACGGGAGTGGAATCGAGATCACTCGGACCAGATCGTTGCCAACGATCCAGTGGGGAAGGTCGCCTTCGCGGTCGACCATCCAAAAGATCGTGTTGTAGAGCGGCGTGCGGTGCGAGCCGGCAACACGATGACGGACAGCGGTGAGAAGTGCTCGCTCCGCGGTGACGAGGAGTTCGTGCAGTTCTCCCCCAACGTTTCTGACTCGGTGCGGAGGCGGGAGGCACCTTCAATAACCAGGCAGCAAGAGTCCTCTGCTGAGGCGACCAGCCGGATGAGGACTCGAAGTTGTCGTGTCAGGGACGCTTCGTTGCCCGCGACCTTCTCGGCATCGCGGATGAGTGTTGAGGCGACGTGTCCCTGCTCGGAGAGAATTCCGAGTCCTTCGGCGGGATTGAACGAGACTATATTCTGGTGACCCGCCTGGGACAGCGCGTGGACTAGGGCCGAAGTGATGTCGAAACTCCGGTACGGCGGACCTCCGGGTTTATCGGTCGGTATCAGGGCGAAATCACGAAGGTTGCCGGTGAGGACCACCTGAGGATTGGCGGCGAGGGCGATATCGACCTCTCGGATCCACGTGGGCGTGGTCCGGTCTGCGTGTGCGAGGGTCACGGCGGAAACTCTCCAAAGTGGCTGGTCATCAGTGCATGAAAGGAATACTCTGCCATGTAACGGCGGTGGGCGTCTATCTCCCGAACGCGTGAACAGCGCGGACGGCGTGCCTTTGCTCGTCTGAGTTCAAGAGACCGGGTCTGCTGAGGTTCGTGTGGGTGGATCAATCAGTGGCACTACGATTAGGGGTCCCTGTGGTTTCTGTCTGGTGACTGTTAGTGGCGGTCGGGGTCGGCAGTTTCTTGAGCTACGAAAGGTAATGGGGACGTGGGGCCATCCCCGGACTCAACACAATCGTATGGATGGACGACAGACTCCTCCACGATCTTGCCGCTAAACTTCTCGCAGACTTTGATCGAGGGAAATCCTTGGGTGCGCTCAGGAATAACTGAAAGCATGACGTGCCGACGAATTTAACCCTCTCGCTACTAGCTAGAGAGGTTCCGGTTTGGCACGCACGTTCGAACGCTCGACGATTGGCCCGATCGACGGGTCGACGAAGATCGCTGCCGGCGGTCAGGGGACTGTTTACCATGCATCGAAAGTAAAGACCTCCTTCACCTCCAATATGGTGTACAAGGAGTACAAGCCGGAGGTAATCAGCAAGCTCAGCCGGAGTGCATTGGCCGCAATGCCGGATTTTCTCGAGAAATTGGGCCATTCGGAAGCGTCGAAGCTCATCGAGTTTGCGGCGTGGCCATGCGCGCTGGTGACCAACGCAGGTTCGGTCACCGGATTCGTGATGCCAGCCATTCCCCAGAGATTCTTCATGACGATCAACCTCGCGAGCGGCCCGAAGCGTGTCGCCGCGGAGGTCCAGCACATCATGAATTCCCGACTGGTGGATGCCAATCGGGGGCTGAAGATCACCGACCGTCAGCGCGTCGAAGTACTCAAGGAAGTCGCTGAAGCGCTTGCCAAGCTCCATGCCCGGTCAGTGACGGTTGGGGACATCTCGCCCAAGAATCTCTTGTTCTCGCTCTCGCCACCAGTGTCGGTCTACTTCATCGACACCGACGCAATGCGAGTTGCGAGTCGTTCAGTGGCAACGCAACTCGAAACTCCAGGATGGGAGATCCCATCAGGAGAGGAGTTGGCCACAGCTCAGTCGGACATGTACAAATTCGGGCTGATGGTGCTCCGAGTGCTGGTCGGCGACCAGGGAACGAGAAGCCCCGACCAGCTGCCCACCAAAACCCCGAGTGCCATCAAGACCGCCGTTCGAGCATCGATCACAGGCCCCAAGACCGGTCGTCCGTCGGCGGCTCAGTGGCATCAGATTCTCGACACGGCCTTGCGGACTCACAAGGTCCTGAATCTTGTGGCCGTGCCCAAACCAACGCCCGCCGGTGCGCCGCCCACACGACAGCGAGCCACTGTCGCCACGACTGCTGGCCCGTCGCAAGCCGCATACACATCGTCGACGCCGTCCACACCGTCATCCACGCGAAACAGTCCACCTCCTACTTCGCAGAACCGGCAGGCCGCAGCTGCCTCTGCCATGGTGAAGGCTCGCTTGGCACATGATTGGACCGTCATCGGGTGGGGTGTGACGGCAGTGGTCACCGTGCTGGCCCCATACCTTCTGGGCCATTTGGTGATGAGGCGTACAGCACTGCTTGCGCCGTCAGAAGCCGTGTACGACGGTGCAGTTCGAGGTGTCTTCGATGCCTTCTTGGCGGACTACCTCGCCGGGGTGGTGGTGATCCTTGCCCTGTTGGCCGCGTTCCTTCTACTACGCCCATGGCACGGCCGAGTGATTATGGTCGTCATTGGTGCCGCGCTGTTGATCTCAACGTTCGTGGCTGCCGGGAAGGCGTCGACGGCTTGGGCGTCAGCGGAGGCCGATGCGGCCGAGAAACTCCGTACGACGGCATTTCCCTTCCAAAAGCGATACAAGACCTGTGAGGTGTGGACCTTCAACGGCGAGAACGGACTACAACAGGCCGAGTTGTGGCAGGTGTACCTGACGTCGACAGTGAGCGCATCCGGGTGCAACAAGATCGAGGTGTACCGCGGATGGACATTTGTCGGGTACCGACAGCTACGCAGTGACCTCGAGTTCCAATCGCCGGTGACCATAAGCAATCCGGGTTGGATGGAGCCGCTGAATGCGGACTCGGGACTGCTGGGTGTCCAGACAACCACCGCCGCGGGAATCGACGAGCCCGTGAATCCGGTGGTCACCTCGATGCAGTTCGCCACTAGCGGGGGATACCCCGTCTCGTTCAGCCTCGACGGCATCCGGCAGCACCAATAGGCCAATAGGAGCCCCGCGAGTGTCCATCCCACAGAACCACAACATCCGTATCAGGGAAAGGAAAACAGCGATGCCAGAGCCCAAGGGTAGGATACTCCCGGTCTACCTCGTGGTGGACGAGTCCGGGTCGATGGACAGCGAGATACACCATCTCAACACAGGATTGACGAGTCTTCTGGCAGCACTTCAAGAGGAGCCGTTCGCAGCCTCCAAGGTGCGATTCTCGATCGTCGGGTTCGGGACCAGTGCCGTAACCAGGTTAGAGGCAACGGATCTCAGACTGTTACCGGAGATGCCGACGCTGACCATCAGCGGGTCCACCTCGTACCGCGCTGCGCTCGAAGAACTCAGTCACCGGATATCGGTCGACATCCCACAGATGAAGAACGAAGGGTACGAGGTGGTCCGGCCGGCAGTGTTCTTCCTCACTGACGGTGCCCCCAATCCTGGGGATGGCTGGGAACCGGTTCTCGCGGCATTGATGCGGGAGCGGACGCATCCCAATCTGCTGGCGTTCGGAATCGGGTCCGCGGTTACCGCGACAATCGTGCAACTGGCGTCGGATCCGGCGTACGCATTCGTGACTGCAGTGGGGTCGGATACCGGTGTCATGCTGAGCCAGTTCATCGAGGCGCTGACCCAATCGGTGATCTCGTCTGGCCACAGCGTCGGCACGGGTGGCGGGATCGTGATCGAGCCCCCGGCGTCATTCCAGATCGCCGCGGAAGTGATGTGACGTGTCGGGCTGGGAGGCCATCCGCGGATGGTGGGAGCGGCTGTGGCTTAGGCCCGCTGAGGTCCGCAACCGCGCCACTGTGGGTACGCACAGCAGCGCCGTGCATGGACCCGAGTTCGCCGGTTCGACCGGTCGTGACGAGATAGCCCATTCCGATACCAACACGTTCGCACCACTCGCGTCAGCACAACGGACGCCTGCGGGTATGCACCTGAGTGCCCCACCGGGGCATGACTCCGAGCAGGTCGCATCTGTGATGGGAACCCTACGTTGGCGGCCGGTTTCGGTGGGTACCCCGGGCCCGCGGTTGGAGCCCAAGCCGACGTCCGAGAAGTTCCGGTCGTTTCCGTTCCGCCCCGACACTGTCGTCGACGGATGGAGTACCGGGAAGGTTACGGTGCGAGGTGCGTCGCTGCGAGGGCATGCACACCGCTACTACGGGCAACCACGTCAAGACGACTTCGTGGTCCACGTGCTGCCGACTGGTCGGGTCGTGGTCGCCGTCGCCGATGGCGTAGGCAACTGCGTGCACGCACATGTCGGTGCAACCAGCGCCGTCCGGTATGTCCCACACTGGGTGCAGGCATACGCTGCCGAGGTTGGGTCCGCGATCGATTGGGACGAACTGATCCGAGGTGCGGCCTGGACGATCGTCGAACAGGCGAAGACCACTCTGGGCCTGGAAGAACCCGATCGAACTGCGGCCGCGCGCGACTTCTCCACGACACTGGTAGTGGCGATCGTCGATCCTCGTGACGACGGCAGTGCCGATGTCCGGATCACCGATGTCGGCGATTCAGGCGCATGGCTCCTCTCACGCGAAGGATTCGAATCGCTGATCGCCGGGAAGTCGGCTGACGAGGGCGGGATCACGAGCTCAGCGGTATCGGGTCTGCCGCGAGTGCCGCAGACGCTGCAGGTCAGGTCTGTGGTACTCGAACCAGGCGAGGTGCTGCTGGTCGGCACCGACGGTATCGGGGATCCGCTGGGAAGTGGCGAAGGTGGTGTCGGCAACCTTTTCAAGGACGTTCTGGGCGTCGGAGTCCCATCACTCCTGGAATTTGCCAACGCCGCCGACTTCAGCCGTGAGACGTTTGACGACGACCGTACCTTGGTTGCCGTCTGGCCTGATGCTGCTGTCGCGGCGGGTGCCGAAGGAGGTGACTCACAGACCTACTACTAATACGGTCGGTGAATCGAGGGTTCTTCCAGAATGGAATCGAGTTCAGGTCCCGCCGCCGACCATCGGCGTCGACGCCCGAAGGGATATTTAGCATGCCCGGATACAACCCGTCGTGTGGCAACTGTCACCGCTGCGCGAAGTGCAGGGGGGATGGCACGGTCACCGAGGTGAAGTACGAGAAAGACTATCGCGGAAAGCAGTTGCGAACCGAGGTCCGCAAGACCTGTCCATCGTGTAACGGTGTCGGTGGGCGCGTCGGTGTGGGTCCTCACGATCACCGGTGAGGAAGCTTGATCGTGGCGCCGGAACTCCCGGCGCCACGATCTGCTGTGCCGTTCAGTCAGTTGCTGATCCAGGCCGGCTCAGTCCGCAGTAGCCGTTGGACAAGCACGACGGCACGACGGAAGTTGCTGTTTGGCCCAAGAGGCTTCGGCAGGCGACTCGCCGGACTCGACTGCGACTGGATGCCCATGGATGTCGACCTTGCGGGCGTTTCCCCAGCTGGCGTCTGGCTGTAGTGTGTTGTGCAGGCGCGCTTCAGTGGGTCAAGTCCTCTGGCGTGGTGTATAGGTTGATCCTTCGTTCGGGCGTGTCGTTTTAGGTGAGTGCGGGTAACTCCTTCTTGGGTCGTTCGGTCGTGTCGAGGTAGCAGCGGCCTTCGATCCATTCGTCGTGTTGTTCGGCCAGGACTGCCCCGACGAGTCGGATCACCGAGTTGGGGTCCGGGAAGACCCCGGCAATCTCTGTGCGCCTGCGTATTTCACGGTCGAGGCGTTCGTTGGGATTGTTCGACCAGATCTGGCGCCACACCTCCTCGGGGAAACGCGGTGAACGCCAGGATGTCGGCTCAGGCTGTGTCGAGATGCTCATGGACGGCCGGCAACTTGTCGGCGAGGTTGAAGTTCTCACATTCCCACTCGAAAGGAACGACCACTATGACCGCTGTCGCTGGCGGGTATCGACCCTGCCCGGTTTCTTCATGAGCACCTCACCCAAGCGTCCCCGGATCTGATGCGGGAAATGCTGACCACCTTCATCAACGCCCGGCTCTCGGCCGAAGCCGATGCGGTGTGCGGTGCCGCCTACAACGCCCGCAGCGATGAGCGCGTCACTTCCCGCAACGGCTACCGCCACCGCGACCTCGACACCCGGGTGGGCACGATCGAGGTCGCGATCCCCAAGCTGCGGTCGGGCACCTATTTCCGGGATTGGCTGCTCGACGGCGCCGCCGGGCTGAGGCCGCGTTGTGTTCGGTGGTGGCCACCTGTTACCTGCTGGGGGTGTCGACCCGGCGGATGGGCAAGCTGGTCCAGTTTCTGGGGATCACCGGCCTGTCGAGGTCGCAGGTATCCACGATGGCCGCCGACCTCGATCAGAGAGTCTCCGAATTTCGTAGTCAGCCTTTGGATTCTGGTCCGTACACATTCGACGCGGCAGACGCGTTGACGATGAAGGTGCGGGAGGGTGGTCGGGTCATCGACGCCTCGGTGATGGTGGCGACCGGAGTCAACGCCCACGGGCATCGTGAGGTGATGGGGGTGCAGATCGCGACCAGCAAAACCCACGCCGGCTGGCTCGCGTTCTTCCGTGACCTGTGCGCCCGCGGGCTGAGCGGCGTCAGGTTGGTGACTTCCGATGCCCATGCCCGGCCTTGTGGAGGCCATACGAGCGACGCTGGGCGGGGCGACGTGGCAGCGGTGTCGCACCCACTGCGCTGCCAACCTGATGAGCGTGCCCGAAAGCAGCGTGGCCCGGCGTCAAAGCGCTGCTGCACTCGGTCTATGACCAACCCGACGCCGACGCGGTGGGCGCCCAGTACGACACGATGCTCGACACCCACGCCAGGTCTCCGAACGCGAAGCCAACGGAATTACCCTGCGGATCACCGCCGCGAGGTTCCCGGCAGTCAAGACGGTGGCGGACTTCACCTTCGATCATGTGCCCTCTCTGCCGCGGGATGTGATCGCACATCTGGCCCCGAGTACCTGGATCGCCAAGGCAGACAACGTGACCCTCCTCGGGCCACCCGGAGTTGGGAAGACGTATTTGGCGATCGCGCTGGGGATGAAAGCCGCCGACAACTCGTATCCGGTGCTCTTCGATGCCGCGACCGGCTGGGCGGCAAGGCTGCCCGAGGCCCACACCGCGGGACGGTTGGCCGCGGAGATCAAACGGCTGCGCCGCTGCTGGCGTGTCCCCAGTGAACCGGCCCGGGTGGTTTTAGAGTCCTGATTGCCCTGATGAGGGCGAAGAAGGGACGATGAAGAACATGGCAGGACGGAAGCGTCATTCGGCTGAGGACATCGTGCGCAAGTTGCGCCGGGCCGATGAGTTGGCCGCGGAAGGCAAGACCGGCGAGGAGATCGCCGCCGATCTCGAGGTGTCGGCGGCCACGTTGTACAACTGGCGCCGCCAGTACGGCGGCATGGACGGCGACGCCGCGAAGGAACTCAAAGAGCTGCGGGAGCAGAACAGCCGACTCAAGCGACTGCTCGCCGATGCCGAACTCGAGAAGGACGCGTTGCGGGAGATCGCGAAGGGAAAATTCTGAGCCCAACCGCCAAACGAGCCGCCATCGACATGCTCAAAGACGTCAAGAACATGTCAGAACGCATGGCGTGCAAGGTAGTTGGGCTTTCCCGTTCCGCCTATCGACGGCTGCCGCAAGCACACACCCCGGCCGACCCCGACGCCGCACTGCGCGAGCAGCTACGTACGTATGCCCGCAAGAACCCCCGCCACGGGTTCCGCCGGGCGTGGGCACACCTGCGCTTCGACGACGGCATCGAGATCAACAAGAAGAAGGTGCACCGGTTGTGGAAAGAAGAGGGCCTGCAAGTGCGCCGTGCGCCGCGACGCAAACGGGCCGGCCAGTCATCGGTCCCGATCGTCGTTGCGGATGCACCGAAAGTGGTGTGGGCATTGGACTTTCAGTTCGATTCCACCGTGGATGGGAAGAAGGTCAAGATCGCGTCCATGGTGGACGAACACACCCGGATGTCGTTGCTGAACATCGTGGACCGCTCGATTCCGGCTGAGCGGTTGATCGAGGAGTTGGAGAAGACGTTCGCGATCTGGGGTGGCCCGCCGATGGTGCTGCGCATGGACAACGGCCCCGAGTTCATCTCAGAAGCCCTACAAGAGTTCTGTGCAGGGTCGGTCGGGATCTCCTACATTCCGCCCGGCACACCGTGGAACAACGGGTTCATCGAGTCGTTCAACAACCGGTTGCGCGACGAGTGCTTGAACCGCAACTGCTGGCCCACCCTGCTCGAGGCCCGCGTGGTCATCGACGACTTCAAAGACGACCACAACCACCGACACCGGCACTCAGCGCTGGGCTACCAAACCCCGGCCGAGTACGCTGCCGGATGCACCCACCAACATCACCCCGTGGGCTGCGAGATCGACTGACGATCACAACAAGGAACCGGCTCTAGAACTACCTGGACCGGTTACCGGGGACCTGCCACTGCCACCTACTCAACATCGACGAGATCGGGTATCTGCCGTTCGATTCCGACACCGCGAACCTGTTCTTCCGACTCAACCAAGGGCTGCTTTAATTCATCCTTACAATTATCGCTTCGAACGCGACAAGGTGCACCAACTGACTGCCGGCCGATACGTCAAAGTGGTCCGCTACTCCGGGACGGGGAAAGTCTCCAGCGTCCACTTCACCAAACGCCTGGCTGGCGCATGGATCAGATCAATCAAACGGGGAAACGGTACCGAGCGCGTAATGACGACGTGACCAGGAGGTTCCTATGATTGATCTCCACGCAATACTTGCAGAAGCACTGCATTCCACCCTGCCTTCAGACGCGCTGGAGCAACTTGCCCAGATCGCGTACGCGGAACTCGAACGGCGTACTGGCGAACGGATCTACGATACGTTCACGCTGCTGGCATTGAAGGCTTTCGAAAAGGCGCTCGACATCGGAGACGACGAGCTGACGCTGCAGATCCTGCAAGCAGAGTGCCCCCAGTACGAGCAAATCGTCAAAGAAGAAGTCGAGCGCATCGTTTCCGAGACTGTAGTGCGGATCAGCGCTCTGGTTGTCGATGGGGAAGCGGGGTAGCGGCTGTCATTCGAAGTCGGGAAAAGGAGGACTTCCAGTGAACGAAGCACTCAACAACCGCCACGACAGCCTTACGATCTCTGCCCTGCGCAGCAGTGACTGCGACAGCGATGTCGACGTTCCCCGTGGCATTCTCTCCATGATGCAGCTGCTGCCGGACGTCTCGGTGACACTGCGGGCGGGCGTGTGCGAGAGACAAGGTCCCGCGCATCTGACCATCGATGTGGAAACCCCGTCCGAGCAGCTGCGAGGAGAGATGGCGCACCTGTTTGGTCAAACTGCCGAGGTCACACGACGACGGTGCGTTCCGATGCTGCAGGAGCATGTATGGCCAGGCAGCCCCGAAGCCTCAGGCTTAGGCTTCTTTCCGACTGCCGGTGGTCAGCGTCATTGGCGTGCACCACGGATGCCCGTGGAGGCTGAACTTGCACGCGTATGGCACGCCCTCGCGTATTGGCCGACTGGATATCTCGAGATCCGGCTCGCCGCAGCCGCGGATTCAACCTACCGAATCGGCGTCAGGCTCGTGGGCTCAAGCGCTCCGACCCTCGCTGTACGTGGTGCGATGACAGACGCCTTCCCTGGACTGACCTTTCGGGAAGCCGGCGAGTGCTCGGGGGACTTCGTCGGCGAGACAACGGAAGCGGAAACAGTACTTGCTGTCGGCCTCCCGCTGGGTCGCGCTCACGTGCCAGGTTTTCTGGTGGCTCCGGCTGCAGCAATGCCAGTAGCGCTCACTTCGGCGCGCGCGCAAGACAAGGCCGAGGTGTTGAGCCTGGGCGCAGCGGTCACCGATGCGGGTGTCCTGATTGACGAGCGCCTCAGTGATTCCGAACTGCTGCGTCACGTTCATATGGTCGGGGCGACAGGGACCGGCAAGAGTACCCTGCTGTCGAATATGGTCCATCAGTTGGCTCACAGCGATCACGGCGCACTGGTCCTCGATCCACACGGGACACTGGTCGACCGGATCATGACGGAACTCCCCGAGTCAGTGGCCAACCGGTGCGTCGTCGTTCGTGCCGACGATCTGGAGAACCCGCTTCCCTTGAATCCGCTCGCAGCACGCGATGAAGCTGCCCGGGAGACAGCCATCGCTGACATCGGGCAGATGTTCTACGAGCTGTTTGATCCGAAACATACGGGGATTGTGGGACCTAGGTTCGAGGATCGCATCGCTCACGCCCTGCGGGGGCTGGTGGTCTTGCGCGGACCAAAAGCAAGCCTGCTTGATGTGCCCCTCATGCTCGAGCATGAGGGGATGCGCCAGACCCTTGCTGCGGTTCTGACCGACCCCAGGGAAAAGCTGTGGTGGCAGAACGAGATGCGAAACAAGAAGTCCTCGGACTATGCGGATCTCGTGGCGTGGTGCAACAGCAAGTTCGAGAGATTCTCTGCGAGTCCGGCCTTGCGTGCAATTCTGGGGTCCGGTCACGACTGCTACGACCCGATCGGCGCGATGGATGACGGACGAATCATTCTGGTGGATCTCGCAAAAGGAAGGATCGGTGAGACGACCTCGAGGCTCCTCGGGTACTTACTGCTGAACCGATTCTGGGTAGCTGCCATGAACCGTTCCCGACCGGAGCGCCGCTTCCACGTGATTGTGGACGAGGCGCATTCGGTGATGGCGGGTTCGTTGTCCAGCATGCTCTCGGAAGGACGAAAGTTCGGCATCTCGGTAACGGCCGCGCATCAGTTTCTGGGTCAGCTTGACCGCGAAGTTGCAGAGGCATTGGCTGCCAATGTGGGAACGTCCGTGGTGTTCCGCTCAAATGGCCCCCACGTCGGAGCACTGGTGGCCGCGACCGGTGATCAAGTGAGCCCGTCGGCGTTCACGAGCCTTCCCACTCTCACGGCAATCGTCACTCGCATGGCCGCAACCGGTGTCACATCGAAGCCCCACTCCGTTCGGGTCGACACAGCGACGCGCGACTGCCTCACGGCCAGCGCTGGAAGCGTTCTCGCCAATACGCGGACGCTGACTTACGGGTTGTCGCTGAACGCTCTCGACCCAGAGTCAGAGTACGGCGATCGGCGAGGGGACGCCGAGACACGCGGCGCAGGTGCAGAGACGAAGGACAAGAGCTTCCTCGACGAGTGGCTGGCGAAGCGCGCCGCGTCCGCAAAGGCCGATCAGCCTATGACCTCCGCTTCTGCTGGTGGCGCACCAGCAAGCGACGCGGAGGAGGTTGTTGCATAACGGGTAATTATCGTTTGCGACGATCGCCCGAAGGTGAGCCCCCGCATCCCTCAAACGTTCCTTGAGGGATGCGGGTATCGGCTTCTCCTCAAGAGTTCTGATTTGTTGGTCGTAATTCCAGAGAACATCCGATTTTGAGGCCTTGAAGGCTTTTCATAGTCTCCTCGCCTACTGACTCAAAATCCGTCACCATTGAGTTGATGGTGGGGCATTTTTCGGCGGCGCCTACGATTAGCGAGTCGGTATCGTCGAGCAATTGAAGATGCTGGATATAGTCTTCTTTGCGTGCGCGCCACGGCCGCGTAATTCCGCCCTCGGACTTGATTTCGGATACGTTCGCCACAATCTCTGTGACGCGTTCACCGAATTCGTCACGCATCCGATCCACGGAGTAAATGTCTGGTGAGACGTCTTCCAGGACGTCATGGAACAACGCGGCGATGACGGCGTCTTCGTTGCCGGTGTACTGGGCTGTGATCAGGACGACTCCAATGGGGTGAGAGACTAAGGTACGCCCGAAACTCTCCGGTTCTGACTGGCATGTGCGATGGCCTCGGTGGTGATAGCGCGGTCGATTCTTGCCGTGTACTCCACATGCGTGAAGGTATCCGAACTCGGATCTGTTGGTCAGAGACCAGAACAGATGGACCGAACTCTCCGGCAGAGAACCCGACGCAGTGTGAGGTGGGGAAGCGGTCATGGATTCGTCACTACCCGCCCGCCGACAGAATCGGCGGCGACCGCGAAGGACGACCATGATTCGAAACATCCAAAGCATCCTCGCTTGCGTACTCATCGGAGGTGCTGCTGTCGCGACACTGAGCGCTTGCGGCGATGCCACCGAACGCGCACGCGACGCACACCTCGTCGTAGTCACAACCGCGACCTCGAACGAACCGCAGGCGGCGTATCCCGCTGCGCTCGACCGCCTCGTCACCATTGCAGCTCAGACCGGAGAGGGATCGATGCAAATCCTGGTCTCCCGCGGTGCCCGGGTCGATTCGGTCGGAGCGCCAGTTGACCTTGTGATTCGGCGCGAGAGTGGCGATATCGAGAATGATCCGGCCGAGATCGCGACACGACTTCCGGCGCTGCTCAACACGATTTCATCCCGATTGTCGAACGTCGCCTCCAACGCTCCGACGCTGGATCTGCTTGCTGGACTGAATGAGTCGGTGCGACGGGATGCCGGAACCATCGTTGCGATGTCCAGCGGGCTTCAGACAGAAGGGCTCATGGACTTCGCCGCTATCGGGTGGGATTTCAGTAACGCAGAGGAGATTCAGAAACTGCGGGAAGGCGGATTCTTGCCAGATCTCTCTGGTCGCCGGGTCTTCTTCGCGGGCTTGGGGCGAGTAGCGGGACAGCAGCCCGCGCTGCCCGAGCCGATGATCAGGAAACTGGAGTCGTTCTGGATGGATCTCTGTGCGGCCGGCAATGCAGATAAGTGTGAGGTGGTTGATTCGGGAGAGGCGACCATGCCTGCAGCGTCCACGGTGCCGGCGAAGATCGTGACGGTTCCGAGTTTTGCGCTGCCTGAGTTTTCGCGGGACACCCATCAGATCTCGCTGGACTCCTCCGCGCTGTTCGGCCCTGATTCCGCTGAGTTGCTGCCGGGAGTGATCGGTGAGCTGAACACGTTGGCTCGGCGGCTGACGTCTCTGGGATCCGCTGTCGATCTGACTGGTCATACCTGGCGGGTCGGTCCAGCGGAGGGCGCCCGAGAACTGTCGACGTCGCGCGCGCAGGCAGTCGCCGACGCACTGGTTTCCGGTGGACTTCATCGATCCAAGATCCGTACGGTTCGTGGGGTCGGCTACGACGAGATCATCACTCCGCCGAACGCCGGCCCAGATGAAATGGCACAAGCCAACCGCGCCGTGATCATCGAGATCGTTCGATGAGAACCCGGAGTTCACAGTCATACTAATGCGATGCGGGCCTTAGACTTGCAGAGCTACGTGACATCGAGAGGGTGAATGTGAAGATCGAACGACCGGTGATACCGCCGATCGAAACCGAGTTGTCCATCGACCTGCTCGATATCCCCGCCGAGGGGCTCTCGCGTAACCGAATGCTCGAACAGTGGTACCGAAAGATGTCTCCATCCCCGCCCGAGAAGAAGGTGGCGGACAACGAACTGCGGGCGTGGTCGGGCGCTCTCGGATCGACGACATGGTTTCGTGCCGTCTACGGCGACACCACTGGCTTGGTGATGTGCGAGCCGAAGGTCCGTTCCTCGGACACCAAGACGTGGGAGAGCGCGATCGAAGCATGCCGCGAGACCGTGGAGCCGCTCACCCGTTACACGGGCGGATGGACGTCTGCGTTCGGCCAGATACGACCGCCTCGACTACCCGGCAATGTCGCAACCGCGATACGCAACTACGAGCGTGGCACGCCGGCCGCCGTCCGCCGAGGACTGGTCGGGCCGTCGGGGATCACGCAAACTGCATCCCAAACGACGGCCTTCATTTCCGACCAGAGCTCTCGGGAAAAAACTGACATCCGGACTGCAGGGCAGTTCTACGTCGATGGGCTCGTTACCCTCGTGTCCGCTGCGCGTGTGGGTGATGCAGAACTAGACGATGCGACGTGTCGACGCTTGGCGGAGCATCTGGCCGAGGTGCGCGCGGCATTGCACGTTGAATCCACGGACGACCCTGCAGTTGACGTCTCGGACGCTCACCGCAGCGCGGCCACCGAGTTCCTGAACGCCGCCATCAGCAATGGCCCACCTATACGGAAGGTTGACCTCGACAATCTGGCGGAAGCGTACGTACGCGTTCACAAGACCTACGTGAATCGATTGCGCCACGGTAAGCCCCTGGAGGGAACAGAGGGATATCTGCGGATGCGTCTTGAATCAATTCGACAGGAGAAAGGCAGGCTCGCCGCAATACGGGACAAATACGAGCAACCGTTGAATATGGACGGTGATCCGGACACCATCCGAGCTCACGATGGTGCTGACGACCCGGCAACCTCGAACTCAGAGATCTACCGTGCGCGTGCACTGATTGAACTTGCGGTGCAAGTATTGCTCAACGACCCCGGACTGGTATTTGACGGGAATCAGTTATGGGAGGCGGATCTCGCGATTGCGATACTGCGGGGTGATGTCTCGCCGGGCAAGGCGAGTTCGCAACAGCTTTCCCGATTCATTCAGGAGGCGTGGGAGACCGAGCACCCCGCGAATTCGCGATCGCGAACAGCCCGCGCCGCGGCCATGGATGTGACACTGCTCATGCGAACGGCGATATCCACGGCGCAGCGCCTGCAGAGCGAAACCGATGCCGGTGGAAAGGGGATGTGCCGCAATGAGTGATCTGGTGGGGACCGCTGTCAGAGCCGACGACGGAAGCCTCTCGTGGCACGCGGACATCTCGGTCGCGCTCGGTCCGATCTCGTTTGAGCTCGACGGCTGTGTGTTCGTCGTGGATGCGGCTTTTCCGGACACGGTTGTCGACTTCGCAGTCGTAAGCAACGACCGATTGAGTTCGCTCGCCGGTCTCTTTGCCGACGCGGAATCGGTTGACGTGTTGTTGGGGGTGGCGGCTGGCGCGACATCGGAGGTCGCGGGCCTCACGCTCGGGGCTGATCTGGCACGGTTGGCGACCGTGCAGGCCGTGCGCGCCATTCACCTGGGTGATCTGGACGAGGGAATCCTCAGTCTCGATCGCGCACACGCCTACCGGCGTGTTGGGGCCGAAGATGTTGCGCGAACTCAGTACGCCTTCGCCGCCCCGGCAGTCGAACTACTGACTGAACGCATCGTGAATGACCGTCTGGCCGGTCCCTTGGTGTCAGGCCTCCTGGACGCTGTCCAGGCGTCGCCCCGTGATATGTTCGTAGGCAACGCATGGGAACGTGTTATGACCATCTTGCGGGAGACGGACGCACAATCAGAGTTTAGCTGGCAGCATCAGTTCTTCCTGGAGGCGGATCCATTGGCGACCAGCTTGGGATCCATTGCCGTTGTCACCGGGCAACTATTGGATCTGCGTATGGTTCCCCCACGGATCCTCCGGTTCACCGGTCCCGATCGCCCCGACCTCGAAATCACCTCGAGTGGAACATCTGTCACTGTGCAAGCAGATCTTCGCGACGATGCACTCGAGGACTCGGCTGAGCTGGCGGAGTTGTTTGCGGTGGCAGCCGACGCAGACACCGGCACGATTACCGCCTCGAGCCCGTGTACAGTCGGCCATGGCATGGTATCGGCACTATTGCAAGTGGGCACAGATACAGATCGACTCCATTACATGCTGATTTCCGCTGACACGGATATTGACGCGATACGACTCGATCCGACGGGCGTTGCGGTCGCTCAGATTGATCGATTCTGTCGCTACGCGTGGACGATGCACCGTACGGCGGGCGCCCTGAGGTTCGGAGTGGGTGCATCCAGCACCGGTGCGGACATAGACAATTCGAGTTTGGCGGCCGAGCAGGCAGAGTTGACCGCGACCGACGCCATGTCGACGGCGGTCGGTCTGGTCCGCCAGCTGGCGCGCCGTACGCGCCGCGGGCCGGACGGAGAGGCAATCGCCGGCTACTCCGCCGCGGTACAACGGTTGGCCGAGCATATGGAGGAACGCTCAATGCTGACCGGGACGTTGGAACCGACACTGGCCGAGTTGGTCGAGCTGACATGACGCCGGGAAGAACCCTGCTCCTTCGTGCTTACGACGCGGGTGACACGTATGTGTCCTTCCGCTGGCTTGACGATTCAGAGAATCCAGTGGTGCACCGTATCCCGGCGCAAAGCCGTGATCGTGCACTTGGCGCACTGGCCAAGGCGCTGGTGGAGGTACCCGATGAACAGGGCGACGATGACGCGGCACTCGAAGCAGCCGTGCGCGAAGCTGTCACCGGACCGTTTACTCGTCGGGTGGGAGAGCTGGGCCTCAGCGCAACCCTCTCCGCTCTGCTACTTCCCAAGAGTGTTTGCCAACAGCTACTTTCACCATCATCGTGCAGGGTTCTCGTGAGAATCACTCCAAGCCGGATGCTGGCGCGAGTTCCTTTTGAACTCCTACCTGTTGACGATTCAACCCGGCTCATCGAGGTGGCCGATCTGTGTTATGAGCCGCCCGCAGCGGTCCATGTGGGGCGGTCGCGCTTGCCGGAGCCCTGGTCGGCCACGACCGCGGCGCGTCCGGTTACCTACCTCATCGATCCTCAGCTTCCTGCTGGGTCGGGGCTTGGCCCGACTCTGCCGCGCGGCGCGGCGGCCGCCGGCAACACGAATGCGAGAGTATTCAAGGATCGATTGGCCACTCGTAGTACGACCCGATCATCCGGAGTCGGAAAAGTCTGCGGGCGATGGGATCTGAGTGACGACCTGAATGAGGTGCCGGGGCGTTTGGTGTATTTCGGCCATGTGACCGCGGATCCCGGCGAACCAGGATCGGCGTCTTTGCACCTCAGTGATGACGCCAGAGTCTGGGGAGTGACTCAAGCGATCAACAAGGTGCACCGCCCGCTTTCCGCCCTCGACCTCCTGCTGGGCACTGCCCGGGCCGAGCTGAACGCGAGTGAAAGTGAGCTCGAGGCGGAAGTTGGTTGGGGCCCCGAGTTATGGCCAATGCCACCTCGCGTGGCGATCATCGCGTGTGAGGGCGGGGTCGACTTCCGAACGTCCGAGACATTCGGACTGGTCATGGCAATCTTCAACGCCGGCGCCGAAGTCGTGACCACTACGCGTTGGACGCTGCCGTCGGACAACGGGTTCCACAAGTACGCCGGAGTTGACTCGGTTCCCGGACCGACGACCGAACTCGCGCTCGCGGTCGACACAACGCATGAATACACGGATCCCGTACGCGCCCTCGGGGATTGGCAACGTCAGAAGTTGCAGGAGTGGATGGCTGCTCCAGGTCCGGCGACTTCTCCTCTGGTGTGGGCTGCGGCCGCATGCCATACGTGTCCGCCAAGAGAAGTTGTATCGCCTCGACTCGCCGGAACCGAGAAAGGCCAATCAGCATGACGACCTCTCATTCTCACGACGGCGACGGCAGTCCGGATGACGTCGACACCGAGTACGAAGAATGGTCGCGCCGGCTGGACGAGCTGGACGCGCGCGCGGAAGCAGCGATGGAGTCCGGCGATGACAAAGCCATCGGCGCGAGATATGTGGATCTGGCAGAGCACCTGGCCGGAGCCGCCGAAAACGGTGTCGTCATCGAACTTCTCTTGACCGCGCGAGAGGCGTTTCTGACGCATGATCCTGAGTCCGCTGCGAACTGTGCCGCAGGGATCGGCTTCTTGGCTCAGAGCATCGGAGACTACGAGACTGCTTTCGGCGCCTTCGACACGGCCAGCGAGGAATGGGAGTCGCTCGGAGAATTGAGGCTGATGGCGGATGCCGACAGCAACGTCGGCGCCATGGCGACGCGCCTCGGTGAATATGAGACTGCCGACACATATCTCAGGTCGGCGATCATGTACTACATCGACCACGGTCTGCTTGACGATGCCCGGCAATCGATGGTGAATCTGGCCAACAATCTGCTTCTGGCAGGAGACTCGAAAGAGGCCGAGACGATTCTGACGGATCTGCTCGCCGGCTTCCGCCCAGACTCAGAAGAGTACGCCAAGTGCCTCGCTTCGATCGCCAGCATCTATGCGACCTCGAGTCGTATCGAGGAAGCGAGACGCCACCTCGACTCCGCGAGTGCGATATTCGAATCCTTGGGCCGATCGGACGATGCCCAGGACACTCAGATGACACTGAGTCACGTACTTCTGATGGCAGGCCAGTACTCGCGGGCGATCGATATAGTCACAAGGTCGCGGGAGTACTACGCACAGCAGGATCGGCACGACAAGACCGCGGTGTGCGACTACAACCTTGCCAACTATTACACGATCACAGGGGACTACTCCGCTGCCGACGTCGCGTTCAGCCGAGCGTTTGAGGGACTACGCGCCGCGGGTCAGCACCATCACATCGCGAACCTGCAATGGAATAGAACGAAACGCCTTCTTATGGAGGCGGCAGTCAATCCGCGGGAACGCGCTCAGCTCTCGAAGGACGCGTTCGATACGGCCGTGTCATCGCTCGTGGCGCTCGAGCACCAACGATTTCAGTTCACCCAGGCCCGGGATCGAGTCAAGTGGTCGGAGACGTTGGCCGATCGTCTTGCGACGACATTTGCCATGGCCGAGCAGCTGGGCAGGCGAGATCTCGTCGCGGACTTGATCGAGACCGGAATCAACGCGGGTGTCTACCACGGCGGTTCGAGCGATCCATCGAGCTTCCAGCATGATCTCATCCCCATCGACTTCGATCCGCCGCAATCTACAGTCGAGGACACGCCTGCTGCCATCACGCACGGTTCCGTATCCATTCTGTTGTCCGATTCATTGCCCATGTCGCCGCCGCCGACGCTCCTGAGTGGTTCAACCGGCGAGCCGATTCTCAAGCACCAGCGCGAACTTGCGGCGAGCCTTGATCCCAAGTTAGATCAAGTGCTCGCCGCAGTTCCCTCAGTACCGTTGTGGTAACGGGTGTTTTGGTGTGCTCGTGGAGTCGTCAGGCAGCATCGGTGACCACATGCGGACCGCCGTATCCGTGATTGGTGCCATTGGGCTCGACCAGTGCCCGCAATCGCTCGAGGTGCGCCCATCCACCGAGCTCGCGCCGATCTGAGTTACCGGGAAGGTGCAACGGAACGTAGAGTTCACCGGCGTGACCGAACTCGGTGCGGAGGCGCAAGATCAGCTGGTTCGCAGGAAGAAACGCGGCGCGGAGGTCGCGATCGGCCTCGACGAGCAGCTGGCGGCACTTCTCGTCGACTGACGACATCAACTTCGTGACCGCGACGATCTCGTCGTCGATCTTCGCCCGGCGCTGGTCGGCAGAGGTGATCAACGCTGCCAGGCTGTCTCGGAACTCCACTTCCGGCGACCTCCCAAGCGCAGCAATGGCCGCGACGACGATCGGTGCGAACAGCGCGCACAGTCCGATGGTGGCACCGACCCAGTCGGCGAGCCCGGACACCTTGGTGCCTTCAGCGACCGTGACGATCCGCCGGTCGATGGACCATCCGACCAGGGCTGAAAGCACGACCATCATCGCGGTGCCGGTCAGAATGGCGGAGCGGCTATCGGCAAGGTGCCCCAACCCTTGGTCACTCGCATGAACTGAACGGTGGATTCGGCGAAACACTGCGTGTCCCAAGGTGTGTGACGCGATGGCCAACACGGTCGCAGCGAGCAGCGCGAAGCCCGCCGCCGTGATCATCTTTGCGGCCTCCGCAGCAGGGTCGAGCGCAAAGGCGCGGAAGCTGGTGTTCTCGATGGTCAGCATCAGCATGAACAGTGCCGCGACGTCGACGATGACGACGCCGGTGGCCAGTATTCGCCAGGTCCGTGAGACATGATGCCGGTGTCGCGTCGATCCGCGACGGGTCTCGTCGTCAATGAGTTCTGTCAGTTCCGCTGCGCGAGTGCTCATCTCGTCGAGAGTCAATGGTCCGGCTCCCACCTGACACGGATCGTTCACGACATGGCGCTCCGAGGTACTGCGTTCGCGTTGTTCACGAAGTCCCGAGAGCCGGGTCTCGACGCTCTGATGACTGGTGCGGAGGTCGGTGAGCTTCGTGGCATACGCCGACTCAACTGCGGTCGCCGCGCGTGAGGTGAGGGACAGCATCTCGGCCTCGCCGGCGAGGAGCGCACCACCGGTGTCGGCGGAACCGTCCTCGGTCAGGCGCCTGATCTGCCCGACGGCGCGTGAATAGTACTCGTCGGCCACCTTCTGGGTCCGGCGGCGGTACCGGTGAGCTCTGAAGTTCGCGAGCATGAAGTCCTCCTCAGGATCTATCGACTGCGCGGTCGCGCTGCCGTAGTCCCGTTTCCCCAGACCCCCAGAACGAGATGCTGACTCTCGTGAGCGATATCGCGATGCCTGCTTACGGCCGGGTGGGGAAACGGTCAACGATGCACACCCCGACATCTGATCGGAACCTGCTCACGAAACGGATTCCACACCATGCTGATTCAGAAAACTCCGAGCCATGCCGCCGACGTTGTCGTCATCGCATCGGGAACGGCGTTGGACCACGCCCTCGTCGCCTTGGTGGAGAAGTGCGGCTACTCGGCCACGGTTGCGGGTCCCGAGTTTGGCTTGAGTCACAAGGCGAACGTCCTGATCGTTTCTGACGAACTGATGCTCAGGACGCTGCCGAAGGAACTGCTGTCCAGCGCGACCACACTCATCGGGATACGAACCTCCGACAGTCAGACAAGGGGGCATCGGCGGGGAGTGGTCTGGCTATCGGGCACGGACACGGTGGGGCAACTCGGCCGCATTCTCCACCGGGCGGTTGGCCCCGGATCGAATGGCAGGGGTGGGCCCCGAGTTCACCTTTCGCATCGAGAACGCGAGGTCCTGGGAAGCTACACCATGGGAGCCACAGTCACGGAAACCGCTGCCATTCACTTCATCGCGGCCTCCACGGTGAAGGCGCATTATCGGCGCGTGGTCGCGAAGTATGAGGCTGCCGGTCGACTCGTCGAGAACAAAGCACAGTTGATGGTCGAACTGATTGCCGACGGTTGGTTGGACTCGCCGTGGGCGTGCGCCTGCGAATCCCGGCGAGTCGGGTGACAACTCGGTGCGCCACGAAAGGTTCTATCGGTTCTGCCGACGCGCCGCGAGGCCGCCGAGGAGTCCCGCGACAACGAGATAGGTGATCACCAACCCGAGCGCCGATGGCGTGCCGTCGTGTGCGGTGCACTCAGTGGCAGTTCCGCTTGCGGCGCCGAAGATCGCACCGAGTGCGGTGACCGCACCCAACAGCGTCATCCCGATGCGGGGGGCGATCGCGATCACGACGCCAGAGAGTACCGCTGCAGCGATGGCGATCAGCAGCACTCCGGCCCCGTCGCCGAGGTAGGTGCGTGACGCTGGTTCACTCCAGAACAGAACCATCTCGACAAATCCGAACAAGCCCAACCCGATGTACCGAAGTTGGCCGATCCGTAGACCCCGATAGAGAAAGAAGATCAGCGTGCAGGCGAAGGTCAACACGAACACGATCATCGTTAAGATGGCCGCGGCCGCATTCGTTCCAACGCCACAATCCCCGGTGAAGAGCGCAAGGAGCGCCGGGATGAGTGCTACCACGGCGATGAGGCCGAAGAACCACTCGGCACCGACGGTGATCGTTGTGCGCAGCGGGGTCGCATTGGCCCACATGGCCAGTGACGCCACGATCGCGATGATGCCGCCTGCCGGAGGTCCGCCTCCAGTGGGTGAGCCGGCGGCGACTGCCAGCTGGCCGGCGGCGATGGCGCACAACAGACCCGCGAAATAGGTATAGGCCAGGCTGTTTCGCTCATCATCCACAGCTTGCGATCGGGTGCCGTAAACCATTCGATGAATGTAGGTCAACCCGGCGGCGGGTGTGCATCCCCTTTTTGTGGGAACCCGCGGACAGTCCAAGTTCGAAGTGTCGGTTGCCTGCTTGTCAGCAGGCCGCGTGCAGGATCTCGCGTGGGTTGACCCAGCCGTCCGCCATGAGCCGAATGAGTAGCTGGGCCTTGTTGCCGACGGGGCGCCCAGCGTCTTCGTAGCGGTTGGTGACACGTCGATAGTGCTCGCGAACGGTGCTTTCCGCGATATTATGAGCAGCTGCGGTCTCGCTCATGGTGGCCCCGAGTGCGTAGGTCGTCAGGATCTGACGTTCCCGGCCTGTCAGTCGTACGTTCTCGTAGGAGCCGCGTCCGGTCGCGAGTTCGGAGAGGAAACCCGCCAGTTCCGACGTTGCGCGCGCGCCGTTCGGAATGTCGATTCCACGGTCGTTCGCGGCAGCGATTCCGAGTCCGATGACGGCTGCGTCGTCGAACGCGGGATCGCTCTGCACTCGCTTCTTTGCATGTGCTGTCCGTACAACCACAGCGCCGTAGGTCACGCTGGGCGACGATGGCACTGAGGCAACGGCCTCGGTGGATCCGGCACTACTGGGACTCACCGCCACGGCGCTGAACCCGAATCGCGCGATGAGCGCGCACAACGCCGAGTCAAAGATGTCGTTCTCGATGACCACAGCAACAATCATCTCGTCGCCTCCGTTGTGATCGTCGTCGTGCAGCGCTCGTGAGTTCATGGATCGAGCATTGCCGAACAAGGGGACGGGGGTCATCACTTCTTGCGACACGCTTGACGGAGCATTGCGTCAGAACGCGCTCGAATCCTGCGTGTTGATGCGTAATCACGCACGAGCACCCTCGACGCTTCGTGATCCTCAACATCCGTGCAGTAAACAAAGGTCGCTATCGTGTGGCGATACCAGCGTGGGGAAACGGCCTCCAGGTCACGACGACAGGAGGAAACCATGAACCCACTCATGACCACCACAACCCCGGATCTCGACCATGCGATCAGTTTGGCCAACCGTGCGCTCGCGCACATCCCCGCCTACCAGGAGCACGTCTGCGCGCACGGCCGAGATGGTCGGCCGGTGGGAAGTGCCCGAGAGTTTGAGGCGCTTCCGGTAACCACCAAGATCAATTATCTTCGGCGACGGTCACTTTCGGACATGGTCTGGAACGGCGACATCGCTGGAGCGGGAACGTGGTCGGCGACCTCTGGGTCGACTGGCGGCCCGACATTCTTTCCTCGGGATCGCGCTGCGGCCACGGAGAGTGTCGAGATCTACGGGCGGATACTGTCGGAGAACTTCGAGGTTGGCGATCGTTCTACGCTGGTCATCGTGTGTTTTGCCATGGGGACGTGGATCGGAGGCACTTATAGCTACCAGGCGGTGTTGGGCTTGCGTGCTCGCGGACATCGGGTGTCGGCGACAACACCCGGAATCGATGTCCGGGCGGCCGTGAAGAATCTCAGTGAACTCGCGCCGTACTACGAGAAGGTGGTGATCGCCGGGTATCCGCCGCTGGTGAAGGACGTCCTGGATCAGGCACCCGAAAGTGCGCTTGCCCAGGACATCAGCATCCTGCTTGCGGGCGAAGCGATTACGGAGACGTGGCGTGACCATGTGCTGAAGCGGATCGGGCGCGCAGGCCAGTACCGCCGGGTGTGCGTGATGTACGGGACGGCCGAAGCGGGTGTGATGGGCCACGAGACGCCGTTGACCATTGCATTGCGTCGGGCCGCTATACCGGGTACCGAGCTGGGCAAGCGCCTGTTTGGCGCCGAAAGTCTCACTCTGCCAACGTTTGTTGAGTTCAATCCGATGAGGCTGTTCACCGAGGTTGATGCCGACGGACATCTGCTGTTCACCATTGACTCAACGCTTCCCCTGATTCGCTACCGCATCAACGACACCGGGAAGGTGTTCACTGGTCGGGAGTTGGGCGTTCTCTTGCAGCGGTGCCCACACGCGGAGCTGGCAGAGGCCGTTGAACCTGATGCCGGTTACATCGTGCTGACCGGGAGGCCGGACGTCGCGACGACGTTCTACTCGTCGAACATCTACCCGCGCGACCTTGTGCCGGCGTTCGAGAACCCCTCTGTCGCGAACATGATCACGAACAAGTTCCGGGTCAGCGGGCTGCCTGATGGAGATCATCAGCCGGTCCTGAGGATCGACGTGGAGCTCGCGGCGGGGGTGATGTCACCTGGGCACGACTTGCCCGAGGAACTTTCTCGGCTCTGCCGGTCGTCGCTGCGAGCCAACAACGAGGAGTTCCGAGCGTTGGATGACGAACGTGATGATGACCGCTGCCAACCCCGAATCACACTATACGCGTACGGGACGGGGCCGTTCGGTGCCGATGTGAAGCAGGCCTATGTGGTGGTGGCGTGATGATCGAGATCCTGCACCCTTGCAAAGATCGTGGCCGTGTCACACAACTGACCGCAGGTCATGTTCGGATCGTCGACACCTGGCCCGATGCCGTGAACGAGTACGCGGCGATGGCTGCACTCGACTCCGGCCTTCCCGCCATCGACAGCGACAACCCCGATGCGCACACGCGATGGATCCATTTCCCGTGGCGTGCAACGCTGGTACGTCTCCCGGACTCCGGCATGTTTCATCGTCTCCGCACGGGCCGCAACCGGTACCTCATCACCGATACCGAACAGCAGCAGTGGGCTGAGGCAACGATTGCGGTGGCAGGCCTCAGCGTCGGTGCCTCGCTGTTGCACACATGCGTGCTCACGGGGGGCCGTCGCTTCCGCATCGCCGACTGTGACACCCTCGGCTTGACCAACCTCAACAGGTTGACCGGTTCGGTCTGTGATCTCGGGATGGAGAAGTCGCTACTGGCGCATCGGCGCATGCTCGAGACGGATCCGTATTTGAGCGTGGATGTGTTCAGCTCCGGGGTCACGCCATCGACAGCTCGGGAGTTCGTATCTGGCGGAGAGGGAGTCCCGCGGGCAGGCGTCGTCCTCGAAGAAGTCGATGACCTTCCCACGAAGGTTGAACTCCGCCGACAGGCACGCGCTGCCGGCGCGCCCCTGGTCATGGTGACCGACGACGGCGACAACGTCATCGTCGACGTCGAGCGCTATGACCTCGATCCAGACTACCCCGCTTTCCACGGAAGTGTGGGCGATATCGAATCCTGGTGTGAGGCTGATCTGCGCGATCCGAGGCACCGGATGCGGCTCGTCGGTTCGATCGTCGGCGACGACATCTCCTCGCGGGTGTCCGAGGCGCTCGCCGTGGTGGGCCGGCGGATTCCGTCGTGGCCGCAACTGGGAACGGCCTCCACGGTCGCCGGCGCGGTCGGGGCATGTGTCGCACGCAGAATTGTCTGTGGTGACACCGTGCTCTCGGGCCGTGCACGCGTCCGCATCGACGAACTTCTCCTCGGCTCCGTATAGCACCCCCGGTTGTGGGTACCAGCGCCGCGTCGTGAGGTACCCACACCGGCGGGTTGGTCACCCGTCGCCGTCGTGTCTGATAGCTCAGCGTGGGAGCTCGAGCACGTCCGAATGGCCATGTCGTCGGCACCAACTGACGATGTAACGGGCGTGAAGGCCGCACCAGCGGTACACCGAGGGCTGCGTGAGGGTGAGCCGTTCGTCGTGCTCGTGGCGCGCCCGCATCAATGGCCCGATATAGCTGGTGGCGACCTTGTTCGCGGTGTTCGGGGATACGCGAGCGGCGACGGCGAGGGAAGCGTTGTCGACGGCGTTGCCCGACGCGATGGCACCGGCCATGCGCGCCGCAGTTGTCCCGCGCCGGCCGCCGAACAACTCAAACAGGGCGGGGCGGGGACTCTTCGGAGGAGGCGCAGGCAGACGCTGTCCCAGAGCGATTGTCTTTAGTGCATCCACGAACACCGCAAGGCCGTCTGACTTTGCCACCACACCCGATACGTCTGACCGTAACCGCGCTTCGGCAATGTGGTCCTCTTCCATTGAGTGACCTTGCGTCGCGAGCAGGACCGGAGCCAGTCTGTTGGCGCTTCGCAAGCCCTCGATCACATCCAGGCCGTCAAAGGTCCACTCCAGGTCGGCCCGGTTGAATACCAGGTCCGCGCTAACCACGTCGAAACGGACACGGGCCGAGATTGAGCTCAGAAACTCGTTGCGATCTCGTGCCACCACCACTGTGACGTCGTCGAATGCGGACTGCAGCGGTGCGGCCACGACGTGTCCGAGAGGGGAGGCAATGAGGATACGCAAACCAGCGGTCACATGCGTAATCATGCCTTATTGGTCAGATGTATGCGTGATCAGGCATTGGAATTGGGTGTTTAGGGGTTAGATGAAGAAAAGTCGCTGGGGACGGGTCTCGGACGGTCGTGAACTCTCGGGCCGAACAGTTGATGCTTGGGTTTGCCGACCGGCGCACATTGCGCCTGCACCGCCTGTCCCATCTGCCACCGGAGATGCCCGATGACGATTCAAGCCGATCAAGTGCGGAATGCCCCAACCCATCGCGCGGCGGACGCTCCGGTTGTGGTGGGTGCGTGCCATGACCTGACAGACGTCGCGATGGTGGCTTTGGTCGAGGACGCGGGCTATCGGGCGTGCATTGCTGACCTGCGCGGTGGCAGCGTCCTGAGTCCGGCGACGAAAGTTGTCGTGGCCCGCAGGGCTGAGCACCTCGACTATGCAGGACCTGCCAAGGTCATCGGGATCGGTGTGAACGTCGACCGCGTGGGTGGGATAGCGCTTGCGGACTCGCCCCATTCCGCAGGACGCTTGCGACGTGAGCTCGACTGCATTGTGGGCCCGGAGTCCACAGGCCGAGTCCGGGTGCATCTCAGCCGTCGCGAGCACGAAGTGCTCACCACCTATGCGCTGGGATCGTCGGTCCGCGACACGGCCGCTCGGCACTTCATTGCCGAGAGCACGGTCCGTTCGCACTTTCGGCGCGTTATCAACCGCTATATCGAAGCGGGTCGGCCAGTTAACAATCGGGCGCAACTCCTCGTCGAACTAATCGCGGACGGTTGGGTTGATCGTGAGCGAATGTTGATGCGTTGACCTCTGCGTTCATCGAAGTCGGGCCCCACCGTGAGTTGGACACATCTTGCCGGTGCTCGCGCACTTCATGCATGTCAAGCGTCCCGCGATGCTGTACCCGCCGCCCTCGCCATAACACTCTGGGCACGGATACAACCGCTGTGAACACAGCGGGCACTCTGATTCCGAACTCCTGCGTTGCTTATCGATAGCCTCAGGCTAGCTAGCAACCCCCTGGTATGGCTTTAGTCCGTTCCAATGAAATCGAGTTCTGAAGGGGTCGCGGCGACACTCCTGCTGCCACGATGGAGAGCAAACCGCACACGGTTTGCGGGGCCCGCAGGGTGGCTACCGCGGCGACCAGTCGCCAGGTTCCATCCACTCATTCGCCTTGTGCGGCGAGACGGCGATCATTTCCGATGGCCACGGCCACGCTACCGGGGCTGCGAAGACATTCAGGTCGCGATGACGGGCGGCGATGTCGTCGACCTATTCGGGGATAGGAGTCCTCGAACGTGACGCCCATGCCCCCGCGGGTACCAGCGCCGGTGCCCGACATGCCCACATAAGCAAATGGCGTGTCCCCCGTAGATCCGTCCGGCTTGTTTTAGAGTCCTGATTGCCCTGGTGAGGGCGTAGAAGGGACGATGAGGAACATGGCAGGACGCAAGCGTCACTCGGCGGAGGACATCGTGCGCAAGTTGCGCCGGGCTGACGAGCTGGCCGCGGAAGGCAAGACCGGTGAGGAGATCGCCGGCGAGCTCGAGGTGTCGGCGGCCACGTTGTACAACTGGCGCCGCCAGTACGGCGGCATGGACGCCGATGCCGCCAAAGAGCTCAAGGAGCTGCGTGAGCAGAACAGCCGGCTCAAGCGGCTGCTGGCCGAGGCGGAGTTGGAGAAGGATGCGCTGCGGGAGGTGGCGAAGGGAAAATTCTGAGCCCGGCCGCCAAACGCGCCGCCATCGACATGCTCAAGAGCACCATGGGTATGTCAGAACGGTTGGCGTGCAAGGCTGTTGGGCTTTCCCGCTCCACCTACCGGCGCCTGCCGCTGGCGCAGACACCCGCCGACCCGGACGCCGGCTTGCGCGAACAGTTGCGGACCTATGCCCGCACACATCCCCGCCACGGATTCCGGCGAGCCTGGGCGCGGCTGCGGTTCGACGAGGGGGTCGAGATCAACAAGAAGAAGATCCATCGGCTGTGGAAGGAAGAGGGATTGCAGGTCCGGCGCGCGCCGCGACGCAAACGCGCCGGGCAGTCCTCGGTGCCGATTATCGATGCTGACGCACCGAAAGTAGTGTGGGCATTGGACTTTCAGTTTGATTCGACCGTTGATGGTAAGAAGGTCAAGATCGCGTCGATGGTTGATGAGCACACCCGGCAGTCGCTGCTGAACATCGTGGACCGCTCGATCACCGCCGAGCGGTTGATCGAGGAGTTGGAGAAGGTGTTCGCGATCTGGAGTGGCCCGCCGCTGGTGCTGCGCATGGATAACGGGCCTGAGTTCATCTCAGAGGCCCTCCAAGCGTTCTGCGCAGGGTCGGTGGGGATCTCTTACATTCCACCCGGCACGCCGTGGAACAAAGGGTTCATCGAGTCGTTCAACAACCGGTTGCGCGATGAGTGTTTGAATCGCAACTGTTGGCCCACGCTGCTCGAGGCCCGCGTGGTCATCGGCGACTTCAAAGACGACCACAACCACCGACACCGGCATTCGGGACTGGGCTACAAGACCCCGGCCGAGTACGCTGCCGGATGCACCCACAGGCACCATCCCGTGGGCTGCGAGATCGACTGATCAACCACAAGAAGGAACGGCTCTACAACAGACCGGACCGACTATAGGGGACCTGCCACAAACGCCGAACGGTCTTGGCCTCGGTTCCAAGCCAGGCAGTGTCCCCTGGTTGGCTGGCCCGTTATCCCCGTCGGCGCGAGGGAGTGGGTCGTGAGGCCAACGAGTCCCGGTCCCTCTGCCAGATAGCGTTCGAACTGGGTCAACGCTTCGCGAACCGGGGAATCGTCGCTCCAAAAAAGGCTCGACTGCATAACGACGCCGGTGTCGGCATCGTAGCTCTCGACACCGTAGATCAGGTGGACTCGGTGAATTTCACCGCCAACAAAGGGGGGTGTCCCTATGGTTCTTGTCAAGCGGCTGCTGGTGATGGTTGGCGGTAGAGTTCGCGGTTTCTGAGCATGGCGTGGAGGACGTCGCAGCGTCGTCGTGCCAGGCAGATGAGGGCGGCGTTGTGTTTCTTTCCTTCGGTGCGTTTGCGGTCGTAGTAGGCGCGGCTGGCGGGGTCGTGCAGTGCGGCGAATGCGGAGAGGAAGAAGGCGCGTTTGAGTTTCGGTTGCCGAATCGGGCTGGGTGCTCGCCGCGGATGGAGGTGCCGGATCGGTGGGTGACCGGGGCGATGCCGGCGTAGGCGGCCAGGTGACCGGCGGTGGCGAACGCGGAGCCGTCACCGACTTCGAGGAGGATACGGGCTGCGGTCCTGACTCCGATACCGGGCATCGAGGTCAGGACTACGGAAAGAGGGTGCGCGTCAAGCATCTCCTCGATCTGGTCGGCGACCGATTTTCGTTGTAGCAGTGTCTCTTTCAAGGTGTCCGCGAGTTTGGGTAGGACGGTGTCGGCTGCGGTGGTGCCGGGCACGGTCACTGTTTGCGTGTCGAGTGCGGTGACGATGTCATCGACGAGGTGGGCACCCATGCGGGGGGCGTGCTTGGTGGCGATGGTGGTCAGTTTGCGGCGCCCAGCTTTGCGTAGTCCTTGTGGTCCGCCGTGACGGGAGAGGATTTCCAGCACCGCCGGGTGGGTGACACGTGGTCCCAGGACCCGTTCGAGGGCGGGATGGATACTGGTGAGTAGTCCACGGATGCGGTTGCTGATCCGGGTGGCCTCACCGGCCAGGTCGTCGTCGAAACCGACGAGGACTTCGAGTTCGGCCAGCGTCTCATCACCGGTGTCCACGCGGCGCAGGGTGTGGGGCATGGTGCGGGCAGTGTCGGCGATGATGAACGCATCGCGGGCATCGGTTTTTGCGCTACCTGGGTACAGGTCAGCCACGCGGCGCATCGACAGTCCCGGCAAGTAGCCGACATCATGTCCGCAGGCCCGAGCGACGGTGACTGGCAGTGCACCGATCGTGTTCGGCTGATCCACAACCATCAGAATTGGGCCGTAGCCAGCAATACGGTCGAAGACCGCGCGCAGTGTGGTTTCGTCGTTGGGTAGTGCTTTGTCGTAGACACGGGCCCCTTCTGCGGTCAACGCGACCGCGTGATGTTCGGGACTTGCCCACGTCAATGCCGCAGAACACGGCGTACTCAGTGCTCATCAGACCCTTCCTCGTCGATGCGAGAACGGCCGCCGATCCGACGTCCATGCCCGGCACCCACGTTACGAAGAGACCTGCCCAAAGTTCGAGCGGCCGTGTCCCTATCAGCGGTCCATCGACGTCCACCACACCCGGCGACACCACCCCCCGGATCATGCGTACGACAGGGGCAGGAAGTCATACCGGGTCTGGCGACCGTAGCCCTTGGTGAAGAGCTACGAAGAAGGTAACGGGGACATGTCGTAGCCGATGCTCTGCGCGAGCAGATCGCCCACGCCGGAGGTCTGGTCGAGGGTGTTAGCTCGACGGGTCACCGGTCGGTGCGGAGGACGACCTTCCCGCCGGCATGCCCGTCGGAGACCAGGCGCAGAGCCTCCCGGGCCTGTTGGAGACCGAAGACCGCACCAATGGGGACGACGAGATCGCCGTCGGAGGCGAGACGAATAAGATTGGTGCGCACCGTATCCCGGAAATCTGCGCTCTCCGGCTGGCGGCCGCCGAGGGCGAGGAACCCATCGTCGGCCGCGCGCCGTGGCGCGGCGATCGTGACGATCCGCGAACGGTCGGCGACGAGATCGAGTGAGGCGTCGACCGCCTCGTCGGTGCCGACGGCGCCGAGCGCGGCGGCGATCGGTCGACCGTCGGCGGCAGCCCGGATGCGGTCGAGCACGCCGGGTCCGTACGTGACGGGCAGGCCGCCGAAGTCGCGTACGTGCTCGCACGATCGGGGGCCTACGGTGCCGATGACCCGGATTCCCCGCAGACGCGCCAGTTGCAGCACCGCCACCCCGACCGCTCCCGACGCACCGTGCAACACGATCAGCTCGTCGCGCGTGGTACTGGCCGCACGAAGCATGTCGGCGGCGGTCGTACCCGCCAGCAGGAGTCCGGCCGCCTCGTCGACACCCAGGGTCTCCGGCCGCGCGAACACCTTCTCCGCGGGCGCCGTGAGCGCTGTCGCGTACCCGCCTCTGACCCGGAAGGCGAGTACCTCGTCGCCGACTGCTGCGTCACCCGAACCGATCTCGGTGTCGGGGCCCAGGGCGACGATCCGGCCCGCGACCTCGTACCCGATCGGGAGCGGGAACTCCGTCGCGGCAAGCGCGTGCTTGAGGTCGGCCGGATTCACCCCGGCGGCGGTCACCTCGATCGTCACCTCACCACGTGTGGGCGCCGGCACATCGACGTCGGTGAGGGCGAAATCATCGAGGCCGCCGGGGCCGAGGGCGACCCAGCGGCGTGCGGGGGTCATGTGGGGATGCCGGTGCGAGGGCCCATGACGTCAAGGCTACGGCCCTCACGGTTACGGCCTCCGGACTGCGGGCCCCAGGCTCAAGGCTGAACGGAGCACGTACCGAGGATGCGCGCCAGCGCATCCCGCTCGGCCGGGGTCACCCACAGGTGGTAGGCGGTCTTGACGGCGATCTGCCGCGACGCATACGTGCATCGATACGTACGGTTCGGGGGTAGCCAGGTCGCGGCGTCGCCGTTGCGCTTCTTCTGATTGGTGGGCCCGTCGGTGGCCTGCAAATTGCGCGGGTCGTTGGCGAAGTCGATGCGCTGTTGCGGTGTCAGCTGTTGCGCGCCTTTCTGCCAGGCATCCGACAACGCCACGACATGGTCGATCTGTACGGCCGATGACGTCTCCGCGCCGCGCGTGAAACTGATGGTCTTGTCGGTGTAGGGATCGTGCAGCGTCCCCGAGAGGACCACGCATCCGCGCGTGCCGGGCTTGAGGACGATGTCGATGAGATCGCGGCGCAGGATGTCGTTGCGGGTATCGCAGCCGTTGTGACCGTCGTCGACGTTCACATCGTCCGACCACGCCTGACCGAACTGTGCGCGGCTGTAACCCGTCTTGGGTGCGCGTCCCTTGACCGGCAGAGCCCGCAGCTGCGACCACGCCAGCGCCGCTTCGGGGGAGAGCGCGGTGGGCGCGGTTGTCCCGACCGAGGACGATGACGTCGCGGAGCTCGGTGGGATGTCATTCACCGCGGTCGCGCCGGGTGAGGTGACGGTCACCGGGTCCCCGGGTGCGGCACAGCCGGCGACTACGGCGATCGCAACCACGGACGCCCCGAGCGCCAGACGTCGTCGTCGCATGGGCCGATTGTGCCGGATCGTCCCGACGGTCCTTCTCACCGCGGGCGGCGGCCCAGGTCACCGTTGTTCCACGGGAAACACTCACGACCGCATCGTGCTCGCCATCGATGCTCCCGATGACTCGCCGAGACCGATCTGACTTCGTAGGCTCGAGACATGTCCGATGACATCCCCGCACAACGGCAATGCGAGGCGCGACGCGTAGAACTGGTCGACGAATACCGCCTGTGGGCGCTTGCCGAGGTGCCCGAGATCGACGTCGACGAGTCAATGCTGCTGAGCCGCTACCTTCTCGCCGCATTCCGGGTGGCGGACAAAGCGAACCCGGACTTCGACCCGATCGCCTGGACGTCTACCGACGCCGAGATTCTCACCGAGGTAGGGCTCGCCTTTCGGGCCGCACTCGACACCTTGGTGCCGGGCGAGAAACTCGGCTTCGCCCTGCACACGTACCTGATCTTCACCGAGTCCACCGGAAAGTGGAGCGGCACGCCCGCGGCGTTGCGGGCCGCGCGCACCGTGGTGGACTTCGCGATCGACGGCCTGCGTCTGGATGACTTCGACGCCGAACGGCAGGTCTTGCTGTCCGTCGAACCCATGCGCAGCCTGTTGGGAATCCTGAAGTGGATCGGGAAGGGAAAACCGACCGCTCCGGGCGGCCAGCTGCCGGCGGGCCTGGACACGTGCGCGACGAAGCTCGGCATCTCCGCAGGGCTCGCCTCGCGGCTCATCCAGTACGCAAGTAACCCCGAGCACGCCCTGATCTCCTACGGCGGCGACGGCCTGATCCACCGCGGCCCCGGCGCCAAGGACTGGCGCGATGGGCGCCCGCCGATCGATCAGGTACGGGATACCTTCTCGGAGTGGGTGGTTCGCCTCCTCGACGACCAACGATCGATGAGCAACCGCGGATCGGGCGAAGAGTTCTGCGCGTTCATCGATGCCGGGTCGTCCTCCACCCCGCGCGGCGTCGACTGGTTCGACTCCCTGTGGGACGACGAGGACGAGGATGACGACGAGATGGACAACGAGGCTGCCGAGGAAATCGCACTCCGGATTCACGACGACCCCTATTACGTGGACAAACCGGGGGATCCGCGAGGCCCTCGACGAGATGATCACCTACGGGTGGATGCGTCTGGAGGACGGCAAATACGTTGTGCCCCAAGGTCTTGAGGGACCGCTCAGTGTTGCAATGAAGGGGTTCGAGCACCAGCAGTATCTTCGTCGAGAAGAGCATCGGCGGCGCAAGAGCAATTCGCGGAGGCGAGGGCGGGGGCGGTAGTGATGTGAGGTCTGTCGGATTTGTCGGTACCCACCGATATCGTCACCGGCATGGGGAGACAATCGATCGACAAGTCCGCACGACGCGCTCGGCGCAAAGCCCGACGCGGTACCGCCGGCAGAGCGCAGAACATGCGTCGGCACAACCACATTCGGCCTCCGCTGTCGTCGCATCATCTCGACGAGGACCGCTTTCTGGCGTGGGACGCCGACAGCGAGGACGACCTCTATCCCGATGACGGGGAGTACCTGGACGACGAGTATCCGGTGCTCACCCTTCGCGTCGAGCTCGTCGAGAACTCCCGGGTGGTCCGGTGGCGGAGAGTGGTGATGCCGGGTGAGGTGCTGCTGTCCGAACTGGCTGAGTGCATCCAGTTGATCTTCGACGGACGGCCCGTGGCCGACTTCGAATTCGCCGACGGGACGCGTCGATATCGACGGTATGACATCCCGTCAGAGTTCGTGGAGCAGACTGCCCGGAACGTGCACCCGGCGCAGATCTTCGATATCGGCTGGATCCTGAAGCCTCCCGGCACGCAACTGCACTATGTCCACGCGACTCCTGGTGAACGTGAGCAAGGCTCTGCCGCAAGAACGTTCACGATCACGACCGAGGGTGTCGAGTGGTGTACCGGTGAGAGTGAGCTGATCGACATCGCCGCCGGCGGCCCCGATCACTGCGATCCTGACGTCGAGTACGGGCGGCTCCTGGAGTTGCTGGACGAGTTCGGGTGACACCGAAACGACCGTGGCGGTCCTCCCCTTCGGGAGAACCGCCACGGAAACGCTGGGTCGGACGATCAGGCGTCAGCCCTCGATGAACTCCTCGAGCTGCTTGCGCGCGATGTCGTCGGCGACCTGCTCCGGCGGGCTCTTCATGAGGTAGGCCGACGCGGGCAGGATCGGGCCGCCGATGCCGCGGTCCTTGGCGATCTTGGCGGCGCGCACGGCGTCGATGATGATGCCGGCCGAGTTGGGGGAGTCCCAGACCTCGAGCTTGTACTCGAGGTTCAGCGGCACGTCACCGAAGGCACGACCCTCGAGCCGGACGTAGGCCCACTTGCGGTCGTCGAGCCACTCGACGTGATCCGACGGGCCGATGTGAACGTTCTTGTCCTCGACCTTGCCGGCGAGCGAGCCGGTCAGGTTGGAGGTCACGGCCTGGGTCTTGGAGACCTTCTTCGACTCCAGGCGCTCGCGCTCGAGCATGTTCTTGAAGTCCATGTTGCCGCCGACGTTGAGCTGGTAAGTGCGGTCGAGGGCGACGCCGCGGTCCTCGAACAGCTTGGCCATCACGCGGTGGGTGATGGTCGCGCCGACCTGGCTCTTGATGTCGTCACCGACGATCGGGACACCGGCGTCGGTGAACTTCTTGGCCCACTCCGGGTCCGAGGCGATGAAGACCGGCAGCGCGTTGACGAAGGCGACCTTCGCGTCGATCGCGCACTGGGCGTAGAACTTGTCGGCCTGATCCGATCCGACGGGCAGGTAGCTGACGAGGACGTCGACCTCGTTGTCCTTGAGGGTCTGCACCACGTCGACGCCGTCGCCGTCGGCCTCGGTGATGGTCTCGCGGTAGTACTTGCCGAGACCGTCGAGAGTGTGACCGCGCTGCACGGTGACGCCGGTCGGCGCCACGTCGGCGATCTTGATGGTGTTGTTCTCGCTCGCGAAGATCGCGTCGGACAGGTCGAAGCCGACCTTCTTGGCGTCGACGTCGAACGCGGCGACGAACTCGACGTCGCGCACGTGGTAGGGGCCGAACTTCACGTGCATCAGGCCGGGCACGGTCGCGTTCTCGTCGGCGTCCTGGTAGTACTGCACGCCCTGGACCAGGGATGAAGCGCAGTTTCCTACGCCCACAATGGCCACGCGCACCTTATTGGGCTCACCCATGGTCGGGTTCTCCTTTTTCTTGTCGGGCCGCAGCACTGGGCTGCGACACGGGGGTTCGACCGAGCGGTTCGTCCTGCTCGGTTTCTTCCTGCTCCTCGGCACCGGTCGTCGGTGACGTACCTGACGTCGGTGACGTGGTGGCCGGGAAATCTGTGGGGGCTGATGCCGACGCCGCCGATGACGACGCTTCCGAGGCCTCGGCGGCGATGAGCTCGTTGAGCCAGCGGACCTCGCGCTCGCTCGATTCCAGGCTCAACTCGTGCATCTGGCGGGTGTAGCGGTCGGAGGCGCCGGTGGCGCGACCGACGAGCTCGCGCAGGCCTTCACGGCGCTCCTCGACCTGACGACGCCGGCCCTCGAGGATGCGCATCCGGGCGATCGCCGGGGTGCGGCTGAAGAAGGCAAGGTGCACGCCGAATCCGTCGTCGGTGTAGTTCTGCGGCCCGGTGTCGGCGACGAGTTCGGTGAAGCGTTCGCGTCCGGCGTCGGTGAGCTGATAGACGCGACGTCCGCGACGCACCTTCACTCCCGACGGCGCGCTGGTCTCGTCGATGAGCCCGTCGGCCTGCATCCGACGCAGCGTCGGGTACAGCGAACCGTAGGAGAACGCGCGGAATGCGCCAAGCAGCCCGGTGAGCCGTTTGCGCAGCTCATAGCCGTGCATGGGGGATTCGAGCAGGAGGCCGAGGATCGCCATTTCGAGCACCGCTGACCCCCTCTCCGATGGTTCGTCGTGCCGATGCTTTCGCCCAATGTATCGCACCGATATAAACGCTGTCGATATCGGCCTCGACTTGCGGGTGGCGATCGTGGTCTCGACAGGCCCGAATCGACGGGCAGGTCACACCGACAACGCCGATATCGACCACGTACGCTGGTTCACGTGCAACGCCAGATCGTCGACTACGCCCTCCAGCGGCGATCGCGGCTGTCGCAGGTCCATTCCGGGCGGGTTGGCGTGGCCGAGGTCTGCGACGCGAGTCCTTATCTCCTGCGCGCCGCGAAGTTCCACGGTCGCCCCAGTTCGACGCTCTGCCCGATCTGCCGCAAAGAGCACGTGACGTTGGTCTCGTGGGTGTTCGGCGAGAGACTCGGCCAGGTGTCGGGGTCCGCGCGCACCACCGAGGAGATCTCCCGCCTGGACACGACCGCCGAGGAATTCTCCGTGCACGTCGTCGAGGTGTGCCGGACCTGCAGCTGGAACCATCTCGTGCAGTCATACGTTGCCGGTCTGCCTCCGCGCTCTGCCCGTCGTCGCCGGGTGGCCGAGTAAGCGGCCCGCGGCCGCCTCATCGATGTCCGGCTTTTGGCTGCGGCTCGTCGGTGCGTCAGAGTGGTGGGCGGCAAACATGCCGACAGGCGGCAATCATGCCGACAAGTAGTGTGAGGAACGTCGAGCCGATGGTGTATGCGGTTCATTGGGAGGTCCGACGATGAGCGAGTCACGCGATACGACGTCGCGGCGCACCACATCCACCGACTCCAAGACCGGTCAGGACCCGAAGCGTTCGCGGTTCCGGCTGGTCGCGTGGATCGTGGGTGCGCTCGGTCTGATCGTCCCGGTTGTCGCGTTGGTCGCGATCGTGGGTTTCTTGATCGCCTATGCGACGGTCACCGTGCCGCGCCCGGGCGACATCAAGCAGAACCAGGTCGCCACGATCGTCGACACCAAGGGCAACACCCTGGCCAAGATCGTGCCGCCGGAGGGCAACCGCACCGACGTCAGCATCAACGACATCCCCAAGTCGATGCAGGACGCCGTCATCGCCGCCGAGGACCGCGAGTTCCGCACCAACGACGGTTTCTCCATCCGAGGGCTGTCCCGCGCGGTGTGGGGTCGCATCACCGACAACGATCTCGCGGGCGGTGGATCGACCATCACCCAGCAGTACGTGAAGAACGCGCTGGTCGGCGATGAACACAGCTACGAGCGCAAACTGCGTGAGCTGGTGATCGCGACCAAGATGTCGAGCGAGTGGTCCAAGGACGACATCATGGCGGCCTACCTCAACACCATCTACTTCGGTCGGGGCGCCTACGGCGTCGGGGCCGCTGCGCAGGCCTACTTCCGCAAGGACGTCAAGGATCTGACACCCGCCGAGTCGGCGGTGCTTGCCGCGGCGATCCGCTCACCTTCCTATTACGACCCGGCGGTCAATCAGGAGGCGGCGACGGCCCGATGGAACTACGTGCTCGACGGCATGGTGCAGATCGGTTCGATCACCCAGGCCGACCGTGCGGCGATCCGCTATCCCAAGGTGGCGCCGCCGCCGACGGCGACCGGTGAGACTGTCGGACCCAACGGCCTCATCAAGCGGCAGGTGCTCGCCGAACTCGCCGATCTCGGCATCTCCGAGCAGCAGGTCCGCACCGAGGGCTTGAAGATCACCACGACGATCGATCCGCAGGTGCAGAACGGCCTCGTGCAGGCGGCGTGCCGCGACAACGACATCTACAAGTGCCCCAACGGGATTCTCGTCGGCGAGCCGGCGCAGATCCGCGACGCCGCCGTGTCGATCGATCCCCGTACCGGTGGGGTCGCGGGCTATTACGGCGGCGACGACGCCCAGGGCTGGGACTATGCGCAGGCGGGTCTGCAGACCGGATCGTCGTTCAAGGTGTTCGCCCTCGCCGCGGCGCTCGAGCAGGACATCCCCCTGTCGAAGGTGTACAGCTCGGCGCCATATCAGACCCCGAGCGGGCTGACCATTGAGAACTCCGACGGTGAGAGCTGCGGCTCGTGCAACCTCGCGACCGCGATGAAGATGTCACTGAACACCGTGTACTACCGGTTGATGATGGACCTCAAGAACCAGGCGCAGGACGTCGCCGATGCCGCGCATGCCGCCGGTATCGCGGAGTCCTTCGGCGACATCGCGCACACTCTGCAGGAATCCAACGGCAGCGTGCAGGGCGGTGTGGTGCTCGGGCAGTACCCGTCCCGCGTCATCGACATGGCCTCGGCCTACGCCACCTTCGCCGCATCCGGTATCTACCGTGCTCCGCACTTCGTGCAGAAGGTGGAGACCTCCACCGGCGACGTGCTCTACGAGCGCCAGCCCGACCCGGGCAAGCGCGTGTTCCCGGCCAAGGTCGCCGACAACGTGACCGCGGCGCTCGAGCCGATCGCGGCGTACTCCAACAACAACAACCTCTACGACGACGAGCTGGGTTCGCGTCCGTCGGCGGCCAAGACCGGCACCGCGCAGCTGGGTAACACCGGCCAGAACAAGGACGCGTGGATGGTCGGTTACACCCCGCAGCTCTCGACCGCGGTGTGGGTGGGCACCGACAAGGGCACCGCCCTGGTCAACGCCAGCGGGTCGATGGTCTACGGCAGCGGTCTGTCGGCGCAGATCTGGAAGCGCGGCATGGACGACGCACTCGAGGGCCAGCCCATCGAGCAGTTCCCCGAGCCCGCAGCGGTCGGTGGCCAGGCCGGCGTCCCGTACGAGCCGCCGCCCACCTCGTACAACAACAACTATCCGTCGACGCGTCAACGGACGCCGACCCCCGACTATCCGGGAGGTGGGGGAGCGATCACCATCGCACCAGGCATCACCATCCCGGTCCCGGGTGGCGCGGAGCGCGGTGACGGCGGTACCAGCGGTGGTGCCGGTGACGGCGGCACCGGTGGTGGCACCGGCAACGGCGGTACCGGAGGCGGCACCCGCGGCGAGGGCGGTACCGGCGACGAAGGAGCGGTCCCTGCGCCCGGTGGCTGACGGGACTCCGCCGCCGACCGACGAGGTCGCCGACGACAGTCCCGCGCCGCCGGCCGCCGACCTTCGTACCGACACGCGTCGGCTGATCCCGAGCCACCACGATCCGGTGGTCGCCGAGGCCTCGCGGGCCGTCGGCGGCCCCCTCGGTGCGCACGCAGCGGTGGGACGCAGCCGTCATTGGACGCCGATCCGGGTGTTGTTTCTGCTCGCGCTGTGCACGTTGGCGCTGAGCTGGTTCGGCAAGGCCGGTTGCCTGCAGCAGGAAGTGGTGGTGAATCCGGGCCAGGGGCAGCCCGCGGTGAAACTCGACCGCGATGATCAGCGTCAGTTCACCGACCTCTGCTACTCCGACGTCATCTCGCTCTTCGGTGCCGAACAACTCGACAGGGGCGAATTCCCGTACAAGACCTTCTGGTTCGAGAAGAACGGCGACGGCCAGGAGATCAAGCGGTACATGGAATATCCGGTGATCACCGGGATGTACATGTACGCCACGGCCTGGCTGGGTCGTGAATGGGCGTCGGCATCGGACCGTTGGGGCATCCCGGGTGCGTTGCCCGCAGTGCTCTATTTCGACGTCGCCGCTCTGGGTTTGGCACTGTTCTGGTTGGTCACGGTCTGGGCCACCGCACTGACCGCTCGGACGCGTATCTGGGCGGCGTGGCTCGCGGCCGTCTCCCCGCTGGTGATCGTGCATGCCTTCACCAACTTCGACGCCATCGCCACCGCAGCCCTGGCCGTGGCCCTGCTGTGCTGGGCGCGCAGGAAGCCTTGGCTCGCAGGCATGTTCATCGGTCTGGGGACAGCCGCCAAGTTCTATCCGCTGCTGTTGCTGGTGGTGCTGTTCTTCCTGTGTCTGCGGTCGGGCAAGATGCGCGACTGGTGCGCGGCGGCCGCGGCGGCGGTGATCGCGTGGACCGCGGTGAACCTACCGATCCTCATCCTGTATCCCCACGGCTGGTACGAGTTCTTCCGGCTCAATTCCGACCGCGGCGCCGACGCCGACACCCTGTTGCGTCTGGCCGCCAAGGCGGTCGGTGCCACGTGGAAGGTCGACGTCCTCAACATCGTCTCGTTGGGGCTGATGATTCTCGTCGTCCTCGGCATCGGGTGGTTGTGCATGGCTGCGCCACGCCGACCCCGCGTCGCGCAGGTGGCCTTCCTGATCGTTGCCGGGTTCCTACTCGTCAACAAGGTGTGGAGCCCGCAGTACTCGCTGTGGCTGGTGCCGCTGGCGGTGCTGGCCATCCCGCACACGCGCCTGCTGCTCGCGTGGATGACCATCGACGCCCTCGTGTGGATTCCGCGGATGTCGCTGTTCATCGATCCCAGCCGAAAGTGGTTGCCGCAGGAGTGGTTCACCACGATCATCGTGATCCGGGCACTGTTCGTGATCGCGCTCTGCATCATCGTCATCTGGCAGGTCCTGCGGCCCGAGAACGACCTGATGCGCCGCGACAACGAGGGCAACGAACTCGACGACCCGGCGGGTGGGGTGCTCGACGGTGCGGCGGATCGGCTATCGCTGGGGCGGACGCGACGCACCCGGAGGGCTGCGGACGAGGAGACCGTGATTGAGGAGGTCGGGGCGTACCCCTAGCCCCGAATCCGCTCCCGCAGAGCAGCTTTCGCAGCCGGCCAGTCCTCGTCGATCATCGCGAACTGCGCGGTGGTGCGCCAGCCGTCACCGAAGCGTCGGTGTTTGCGGAGCAGCCCCTCGAAGGTGGCGCCCAATTTGGCGATGGCGGCCCGGGATTGGGTGTTGCTCTCGTGGGTGTGCCAAACCAGCCGGACGGCCCCGCACTGCTCGAAGGCGTGGTGCATCAACAGGTATTTGGCGGTCGGGTTCACCGTGGTGCCCTGAACGTCCTCGGCGTAGAACGTGTAGCCGATGGCAACCGACAGGTTGGCCGGGTCGATGTCGTAGAAACTCGTCGAGCCGACGAGCCGGCCGTCGGTGTTGTCGATGACGGCGAAGGCCACGCGGCGTTGGGGATCGGCGAGCGCCGCCGAGATCCATCGGGCCGCGGAGTCGGCGTCGGTCGGGACGCCGGGCACCCAACGGAATCGGGCCGGATCGCCGACGACCCGTGCGAGTGCGTCGGCGTCGTCGATGGTGAACGGCCGCAACGTCACCCGGTCCCCGACGAGCGGGCCGGTGCCGAGCCAGTCGCTCATGCCCCGGCGGGCACGCGCTGCCCGGGTGGTGCGTCGTCGGGTTCGGACGAGGCCGCGTCGGTGAGGTCTGGGTGTCGGCCGATCGAGGCGAGCGGTTCGCGCAGACCCGCGCTGACGAAGGCGCCGATGAGATAGACCAGCAACACCGCGTGCACCCACACGCCGACGTTGACCCCGGCCATCACCCACCACTTCATCGGCTCGCCCGACACATAGATGCCGAACAACCGGAAGATGGTGGTGTCGAGGATGAAATCGGCGATCAGATACGCCACGATGACCGGCCAGCGCACTCGCAGCAGCACGAAGAACGGCAGAATCCACAGCGTGTACTGCGGCGAATGCACCTTGTGGAACACCATGAAACCGGCGAGCATCGCCGCGCTGACACCGATCCACGGATACAGCCCGGTCCGGTTGTACTGCCGCCAGCCGAAATACACCGCGACGACGAAGGCGCACACGATGAGCGTCGGCGACAACACGCCGACGATCGAGTTGTAGGTGCCGTCCTGGCCGCCGGTGAGATGGCGTAGGCCCCAGTACCAGATGGAGTTGGTGTCCACGTCGGCGCGACGTTTGCCCTGGAAGGTCAGCGCCGCGCGCCACCCGTCGTATCCCAGCACCATGAAGGGCAACTGGATGACGACGACGGTGAGCGCAGCCGTTATGGCCACCCATGCCGCGCCGATCCAGTCGAGCGCTCGGCGCCCGCGGAGACCGCCGGTCAACACATAGATCGCCAGAGGCAGCACGAAGAATCCGGGGTAGAGCTTCAGACAGAATCCGATGGCCAGCAGGATCGACGCGAGGATTGCGCTGGTACGCAAACTCATTCGGCGTTCGCCCGTCGACGGCTTGATGCTCGCCCCCCAGGCCATGACGGCGACGGCACCGACGGCGGTCGCCACCACCGGCAGTTCCCAGTTGTGGAAGGCGTAGAGGATCAGCGGCGGGGTCATCGCCCACCACAACACATTCCAGCGGGTGAGCACGGCGAGCATCGCGGTGATCACCACACCGAACGGCGCGAGCAGCGCCGCCGAATGGCGGAAGAAGTCGACGTCGGTGTGCGCGCCGATCGCACCGAGCCACATCAGGATTCCCGAGAGCACCGGGTACTCCACCGAACCACCGAAGAGTTGGCCGTTGGCGCCGATACCGCCGTGGATGTACGGGAAGACGTGGTTGTTGATGTCGCGACCCACCCACAGGTACGCCAGATCCGAGTAGCAGGGGATGATCGCGTGCGGATCGCCGACCGGCCACTTGTGGCTGCGCCCGTCCGGGAAGAACGGTGGACCGACGCACTTGATCTTGACCTCGTAGCTCCAATACATGAACAGCAAGGTCAACAGCAGGGACACGGTCAGGATCAGGATCAGATCCCCGCGACGCGACAGGGTGACGCGCCCGTAGCGGAACGTCGTGCTCAGGCGGTCGGACATGCGCTACAGGGTAAGCGGAACGCCCCGCGCACCATGAAATCGACCGGCGAACGGTGACTTGGCTCACTCCCAATCCCGACGGACCGGTCAGTCGGGATCGGGGCCGCTCCGATGCGGGGTCAGTCCCGGTCGGCGAGAGGTGCGTAGAAGTTCACCAGGTTCCCGTCGGGATCGCGCAGGAGAAACGAGCGATTGCCCCACGGCATATCGGTGGGGCCGTCATTGACGAATCCGTCGACGACGTCGGTCAGATGCCCGTTGGTGAGACGTCGATACACCTCGTCGACATCGCCGACGAGGAAATCGAGGATCACCGAGCGGTTCGACGCGGCGGTGAGTACGTCGTCGCCCATCGCCGTGATGGTCGTCGACGACGCGATGGCCAGGGTGCCGTAATCGGTGGTGAACTCGGCGAACAGCGGATGCAGACGGTTCGCGCGTAGGCCGGTGACCGTCTCGTAGAAGCCGACCAGACCGTCGACGTCGTCGGTGAGGATGCGGGTGGCTGCGAAGTACATGAGGGTGCGCCCTTTCTCGGATGTGATGCCGCCAGCGTGCAGCCGATAGCGGCCAGATCGTGTCCGCGATCGGCTGTGGAGCGCGATTTCGCTGGTCAGGGGTACCTCGTGTATCTTGGAACGGTTGCCGACGCAGGCGACCCTCCTGCCACGGACAGTCCGTGGCCGATGAGCCCATAGGAGGTGATGTGGTCACATGCGTCATTACGAATTGATGGTCATCCTCGACCCGAGTCTCGACGAGCGCACCGTTGCTCCGTCCCTGGACACGTTCCTGAACGTGGTCCGCAAGGACGGCGGCAAGGTCGACAACGTCGACATCTGGGGCAAGCGCCGTCTCGCCTACGAGATCGCCAAGCACAGTGAGGGCATCTACGCCGTCATCGACCTGAACGCCGAGCCGAACACCGTCAGCGAGCTGGATCGTCAGCTGAAGCTGAACGAGTCGGTGCTCCGCACCAAGGTTCTCCGGAAGTAGTACACAGGCTTTCTCCGATGTCCCGAGATAGTCGGTACCGGACCCTAGGGTGAATCACTAGTCCGGTGCACATCGATCATCGAGTGCCCAACCACGACCAAGGGGAGACACATGGCAGGCGAAACCGTCATCACCGTTGTAGGCAATCTGACTGCTGAGCCCGAACTGCGGTTCACCCCCTCGGGTGCCGCGGTCGCCAGCTTCACGGTGGCCTCCACTCCGCGCACCTTCGATCGTCAATCCAATGAATGGAAAGACGGCGAGGCGCTGTTCCTGCGGTGCAGCATCTGGCGCGAAGCGGCGGAGAACGTGACGGAGAGCCTGACCAAGGGCACCCGCGTCATCGTGCAGGGTCGCCTCAAGCAGCGTTCCTACGAAACCCGTGAGGGTGAGAAGCGCACGGTTGTGGAACTCGATGTCGACGAGATCGGTCCCTCGCTGAAATTCGCCACCGCATCGGTCAACCGCGCCTCGCGCGGCGGATCGTCCGGCGGTGGAAACTTCGGTTCGTCCGGTGGCGGCGCAAGCCGCGGCGGCGGATCGGGCCAGTCCGCACCCGAGGATCCGTGGGGCAGTGCGCCCGCGAGCGGTTCCTCGTTCGGTGGCGGCGGCGGGGACGACGAACCACCTTTCTAAGAAACATTTTTGACTGGAGCATCACATGGCTAAGCAAAAGAGCAGCCGGAAGGTGCGCGTCGAAAAGGTCACCAAGACCAAGGCGTGCTCCTTCTGCAAGGACAAGAACACCAGCACCATCGACTACAAGGACACCGCGCTGCTGCGCCGCTTCCTGTCCGACCGCGGCAAGATCCGTTCGCGTCGCGTGACCGGCAACTGCGTCCAGCACCAGCGCGACGTCGCCGTGGCCGTCAAGAACTCGCGTGAGGTGGCGCTTCTGCCGTTCACCTCGACCAGCCGATAAGCCGAAGGGAGAGAACACGATATGAAGCTCATCCTGACTGCTGCCGTGGAAAACCTCGGTGAGGCCGGCGATTCCGTCGAGGTCAAGGACGGCTATGGCCGTAACTACCTGCTGCCCCGCGGTCTGGCCATCAAGGCCACCCGTGGCGCCGAGAAGCAGGTCGAGACCATCCGTCGGGCGCAGGCCGCCCGCGAGGTCCGCGGCCTCGAGCATGCCAACGAACTCAAGCAGGCACTCGAGAACCTCTCCGAGGTCTCGCTGTCGGTGAAGACCCACGACTCGGGCAAGCTGTTCGGTTCGGTCACCGCCGCAGACGTCGCCGGTGCCATCCGCTCGGCCGGCGGCCCCGTCGTCGACAAGCGCAACGTGGAGCTGCCCAAGGGCCACATCAAGGCCACCGGTAGCTTCCCGATCGTGGTGAACCTGCACCCCGACGTCGCCGCGACCGTGTCGCTGGCCGTCGTCGCCGGCTGATCAGGCTCGCACGCAACAACTTTCGGCCCGCCGATCACGCACATGATGCGTGGTCGGCGGGCCGAAGTGCATTTCGATCGATGGTCGTTTTCTGATCGAAAGTCGGGTATCGGTCGATATTCGATCGATGGTCGTTCTGATCGGTGGTCGAGGTGCGAGGCGCCCCAGGTGCCGAGCCTCGAGACCGCGTAACCCTTGCGCTGCAACGCACCTCACGCCGGCGCCACAGGCGCCGCCGGCAGTTGACTCGAACCCCGAAGCGCTGCAGGGAGATACTGCGGCGCCGGATTGCCGTCGTGTGACTGATCCCATGCGGGATAGAAGAACTTGTGCCATCCGGGCGCGAAGATCAGTGCGCGAGAACCGGTTCGGCAGGCGACCTCGTTCGGCGTCGGCACCGTGCAGGTGACCCCTGCAATCGTCACCCGCTGCCCGACGTGCAGGACCGGCGGGCGGAACCCGGTCGTGGAGCCGAATCGATAGGTCGGGGCGAACGGCCAGTTGGTGCGCACCCAGAACGGCCCCTGCTGATCGCCGGCAATGGTCGCGCCGAGTGTCTGCGACGTCGGGGTGTCGGCGGGTGCGGTGGCCGGGCTGCCCGCACAGCCGACGTAGCGGTACTGCGGGCCGATCTGACACATGTAGCGACCGGTGGTGAAGAACGACCTCCCGTTGTCCTCGTAGGCCAACGAGCGGAACGCGTCGGGGCTCACCGGGGTGTAGCGGCTCAGGTCGAATTCTGCGGGCATCGGGGGCGGCGGAGCGGCCGACGCATCCGATGCCAGCATGGCGGGCGCGACGACGGCTAAGGCCGCGGCAACGCCGACCGTGGCGAGCGCGCGCGAGAACGTACCGAACGTGCGAATCCTGGACACGGGCTTCATTGCATCACAGTCGTGCGGAGGCGGGAGAGCGTTTGATCCTCGTCGTGGCCGATGCTCCGCTCCGAGCGGTTCGAGAGCGTCCCAACGCGGTGTCATCGCCGGCTCACGGACTGTTCACGAGCTGGTAAACGCCCAGTGGTTGCCGTCACTCGCAACACGCCCGGCCGCCACATTCAAGCGACACGCCGAGGAAGTAAAGAACTCGTCTCTGTGGAATTCGTGCACATGGTCTGACCTGTGGTGATGGGACAAATCGCGTCAACATTCCCCATCTTGTCCACAGGCCGTCGCCGACGACCCACAGGCCGCGCGCTACGCGTCCACAATTGGTGCACAGCTCGGTCCACAGGCGCGTTTGAACGCGCGCCGGTCTCCTCCTAGGGTCACCTCTCAGGGTGAATCGGCACCGGTGTCGGCGACGTGATCGCGGGTTCTGTCGGTGGCCGCGGGTATTGAGTACGTCGGGTACTGAGTACGGCAGAGAGAGCAGGGGCGGATCCGTGTTGCGGATCTGCCGTGATCGGCGCGAGAGGTTGGGGCATCGGTGGCGGTTGTCGATGATCGCGGGCACGGCGCCCGGCGTGATTCCGGACGCGGGGGGTCCGGGGGTTTCGACGACGAAGCGCCGATCCCGACCGAAGAGTTCGGCCGCCAACCGCCACAGGACATGGCCGCCGAGCAATCGGTACTCGGCGGCATGCTGTTGTCGAAGGACGCGATCGCCGACGTCGTCGAGAAGATCCGCCCGGCCGATTTCTACCGGCCTGCACATCAAGCCGTCTACGACGCCATCCTCGAGCTCTACGGCAAGGGTGAGCCTGCCGACGCCGTGACCGTCGCCGCCGAGCTGGAACGCGCCGGAGAGCTGCGCCGCGTGGGCGGTGCACCCTATCTGCACACCCTCATCTCCACGGTGCCCACCGCCGCGAACGCCGGCTACTACGCCGAGATCGTCGCCGAGAAGGCCATCCTGCGGCGACTGGTGGAGGCCGGGACCCGCATCGTGCAGTTCGGCTACTCCGGGGCTGACGGCCAGGACGTCGCCGAGGTCGTCGACCGCGCGCAGGCCGAGGTGTACGAGGTGACAGAGCGCCGCACCGCCGAGGACTATGTCCCCCTCGAGGAACTCCTGCAGCCGACGATGGACGAGATCGACTCGATCGCCTCGCGAGGCGGGCTGTCACTCGGTGTGCCAACGGGTTTCGCCGATCTCGACAAGCTCACCAACGGACTGCATCCGGGGCAGATGATCATCGTGGCGGCACGTCCTGGTGTCGGCAAGGCGCTGTCGCTGGACACACCGCTACCGACGCCCACGGGCTGGACCACGATGGGCCGCGTCGCCGTCGGCGACAAACTGCTCGACGCCCACGGCCGCCCCACCACTGTCGTGGCCGCGACCGATGTCATGACCGAACGGCCCTGCTACGAGGTCGAATTCGCCGACGGCAACACCATCCTCGCCGACGCCTGGCACGAGTGGGCCATCGAGGTCGACGGCAGCAGTCAGGTCGTCACCACCGAGGGCATGTGTGCCCACGTCGGCAGCGCGTTCATCCGCAACACCAAGCCACTGGAACTGCCGCGCAAGCGGTTTGCCTACGGGCCATACACCGTCGCCGCGTTGGCCGGCATGGCTTTCGATGATCCCGAGATCGGGATGCGCATCGACGCCGAGGGGCCCGTCGACGTGATGACGTTGATGGCCGACCTCGGCGGGCGCATCCCCTACGAGTATCTGCGCGGGTCCATCGCTCAGCGCCGCGCCCTGCTCGCCGGGTTGCTGGACGCACGCGCGACCGTCGACGACGACGGCTGGATCACGGTGCCCGCCGCCACCCGGCACATGACGGCCGTGGTGGCCGACCTCGTCGCCGGGCTCGGTTACACCTACCGTCGTTCGGCCACCGGGTGGCTGCGCGTCGACGCCGACGACGACGTGTTCACCGTTCACCACAAAGCCTTGCGGCACAAGGAGCTCCGACGCCCGGCAGGCGTGCGGCGCATCGTTGCGGTGCGTCCCGTCGACAGCGTCCCGGTGCGGTGCGTGCAGGTCGACAACGATGATCACCTGTTCCTCGCCGGTGAGGCGATGGTACCCACCCACAATTCAACGCTCGCCATGGACTTCCTGCGGTCGTGCTCAATTCACCACCACATGACCGGCGCCATGTTCTCCCTGGAAATGAGCAAGGTCGAGATCGTCATGCGACTACTCTCGGCCGAGGCCAAGGTGAAACTCGGTGACATGCGCGGCGGTTCGATGACCGACGACGACTGGACCCGACTGGCCCGACGTATGGGTGAGATCTCCGAGGCGCCGCTGTTCATTGATGACTCACCCAACCTCACCATGATGGAGATCCGCGCCAAAGCCCGACGGCTCAAACAGCGCAACGACCTGAAACTCGTTGTGGTGGACTACATGCAGCTGATGACCTCCGGCAAGAAGGTCGAGTCACGTCAGCAAGAGGTCTCGGAGTTCTCCCGTCAATTGAAGCTTCTCGCAAAGGAACTCGAGGTTCCGGTGGTCGCGATCAGCCAGCTGAACCGTGGTCCCGAGCAGCGAACCGACAAGAAGCCGCAGGTGTCGGATCTGCGCGAATCGGGTTGTCTTCCCGCATCGACGCGAATCCTTCGTGCGGACAACGGGTCCGAGGTGACCATCGGCGAGTTGTTGGAGTCCGGAGAGCAACCGCTCGTGTGGTCGCTCGACGAACGCCTTCGCATGGTTGCCAGGCCCATGGTCAAGGTGTTCCCGAGTGGACGCAAGGAAGTGTTCCGCGTGCGGATGGCATCGGGACGCGTGGTCGAGGCGACCGGGAATCATCCGTTCATGACCGTCGACGGCTGGATTCCGTTGGCCGAGATCGGCGTCGGCGAGCGGCTGGGCGTTCCGCGGAACGTTCCCGAACCCCGCGAATCGACTGCGGACCCGAAGGGTGATGTTCGCCGGCTCGCCGACGACTCGGTGACAGAGGTGCTCCGTGGCCTGATTGTCAACGGCGCTAGGATGACTGACGTTGCGTGGATATTGCCCGCCCAGTCGGCTAAACACGCACGGGACTTGGTGTATCTCCTGGCACGTGTGGGTGTGTTCGCGGTGATCACCGCCAGCGGAACCGTTGAGGTCACCGGATACGATCAGCTCTCGCAGTTGGCAGCCACCGTGGGTCTCGCCGTGCCGCGGCCCTTGTCCAAGTCCGACGATGTCCGGTCTGTCACGACGTCAAAGCGAATGCACGAGCTTCTCGATGCTCTCGAACTCGTCCCGGCGAGCCTTGACTCGGCTGCCCGGTCGCGGACCGCAGTGGCCGATCGCTCAGTCCTCAGTGAGATCGCAGAGCTTCTCGATGGTGCAGACATCGACCTCACGGTGAGCAACGACGTGTACTGGGACGAGATCGTCTCGATCGAATCCGTCGGTGTGCAAAACGTCTACGACGGAACCGTTCCAGGCACCCACAATTTCATCGCAGATGGCATCGCTGTTCACAACAGCCTGGAGCAGGACGCCGACATGGTCATCCTGCTTCATCGGCCCGACGCATTCGAGCGCGACGACCCCCGCGCTGGCGAGGCCGACATCATCGTCGGTAAGCACCGCAATGGTCCAACCGCCACGATTACTGTTGCGCACCAACTACATTTGAGCAGGTTCGTGGATATGGCGAGGGGCTGACTACTTGCCGCTATCGGTTGTAGGTTCCACGAGAAATTGTCAGTTTCCAAGCTCGTGTCAGTGGAAATGTCAGTAGATCCGGATGTTTCCAAGCTCGTGTCAGCACTGTCCGGCCAGTCCTCTTGACGCGGGACAGCTGCGGGCCTCTACCGTCGGGGTATGCATGTCGTCGAGCGGGGGTCGGGCGTCCCTTTGGTGCTGTTGCATGGTTTCTCTGTTGATCATCGGTTGCTGTTGCCGCTGGACCCGTTGATCGAGGCTGCTGGCGGATGGCGGCGGCTGTACTTCGACCTTCCGGGCCACGGCGAGAGTCCCGCCGGCGACGTGTCGAGCGCGGAGGATGTCGTGCTCGCGGTGACGGCTGAGATTCGTGACCGGATTGGTGACGAGCCGTTCGCGGTGCTCGGGAACTCGTTCGGTGGAATGCTGGCCCGTCGACTGGCACACGACTTCCGATCCCGTGTGCTCGGGTTGGCGACCATTGCTGCCGTCTTCGTAGCGGACCATTCCCAGCGGACGGTGCCTGAGCGGACGGTCTTGTCGGAGGATGCAGCGGTGCTGCGCGAACTCGGTGACGTGGGGTCCGAGTATGCCGAGATGGCCGTGGTTCACACTCGCGAGAACGCGCAGGCCTTCCTGGAGTATGCGCACCCCGGGCTCGCTGCGGCAGACCAGCAGGCATTGGATCGCATCTCTGAGCGTTATGCGCTGTCGGCTGAGCCCGAGGATGCGTCTCCTGCGCCGTTCACTCAGCCGTCGCTGTTCATCACGGCGCGGCAGGATCAGGTTGTCGGCTACGACGATGCGTGGGCCAGGATCGAGCACTATCCGCGCGCCACTTTCGCCGTGTTCGACGCCGGCGGGCACAACGTTCATCTCGACCGATCGGCTGCCGTCTTCGCGCTGCTCGGCGATTGGTTGGAGCGCATGGCGGGGTCGTAGCCCGCGGCGCTCTCGGCCGTCACGGGTTGAGCGGAGCAGGTCAACTCAACCGTCGGGCGCGGGCGGTGGCGTGTACGTCGGCGGCGATCGCGTGGGCGCGGTAGCCGGAGTTGTTTCATCAACGCTTCGACCTCGATCGGCAGCGTCGGAGTCGGGGTCAGGCTGGAGGTCGTCGCCGTCCCTACTCTCCGTCGTTGGTGTCGTCGATAGTGTTGTTGCCCAACATGTTTCATACTTGTCGACGGTCGCGTAATTCCTCAGGGGTGTCCGTCACGGATTTCCCCATGTTTGGGTGTGCTGGGTTGAGCGTAGCTGCGAGGACTGGTCAGCTGTTTTTCGGTGTCCGTCCGGGGCGCTTGCGTGGTCGGTAGGAGGGACCGTCCATGAGGATCTGGTGGCTGGTGTTGATGAGTCGGTCGAGCAGTGATTCGGCGACGACCGGGTTGGGGAACAGTGGGTACCAGTCTTTGGGCGCGCGGTTGCTGGTGAGGATGACTGGCTTGCCGGCGATGGCGCGGTCGGAGACGAGGTCGTAGAGGTCGTCGGAGCCGGTGGTGGTGTGCTCGCGCATGGCGAAGTCGTCGATGATCAGGACGGTGGGCCGGGTGTATTCGCGCATGCGTTGCCCGATGGTGCGATCGGCGTGGCCGCCGGCGAGGTCGGCGAGCATGCGGGCGCATTTGACGAATCGGATGTCGTGTCCGCGTAACGCGACTTGGTGGCCGAGTGCTTGTGCCACATGGGTTTTGCCTACTCCGACGGGTCCGTAGAGGATGACTGATTCACCGGCGTCGAGCCAGCGCAGCGCGAGGAGGTCACGCAGCATCGCGGCGGGCAGTTTCGGGTTGGCGGTGAAGTCGAAGTCATCGAAGGTGGCTGATTGTTCGAAGCGGGCGCGGCGTACGCGCCGCGCGAGGGCGGCGGTCTCGCGGCGGGCGATCTCGTCTTCGCATAGCACCTGCAGGAATTCAAGGTGACCCAGTTCGCCGGCGTGGGTTTGGGCCAGACGGGCGTCGAGGGTGTCGAGCATGCCGGTCAACTTCAACGTTTTCAGCGCGGCTCGCAGGCTGGGGTCATGAATGCTCATCAGAATGGGTCCTTTGTGAAAAATGTTGTTAGTGAATGTGTTTGGAGTGGTCTTACTGGTTGGCTGCGGTGTCGAGGTCGCCGGTGAAGGCGTGCGGGCCACGTAGAAACGCCGGTGGCATCGGTGCCGGTGGTGTGGTGGTGTTGGCGTGTCCCCCGTGAACCGGTCCGGGTTGTTCTAGAGTCCTGATTGCCCTGATGAGGGCACGAAGGGACGATAGGGATCATGGCAGGACGGAAGCGGCACTCGGCGGAGGACATCGTGCGCAAGCTGCGCCGGGCTGATGAGTTGGCGGCGGAGGGAAAGACCGGCGAGGAAATCGCCGCCGACCTCGAGGTGTCGGCCGCGACGTTGTACAACTGGCGCCGCCAGTACGGCGGTATGGACGGCGATGCCGCCAAGGAACTCAAGGAACTGCGCGAGCAGAACAGTCGGCTCAAACGCCTGCTCGCCGATGCTGAACTGGAGAAGGACGCGCTGCGGGAGATCGCCAAGGGAAAATTCTGAGCCCAACCGCCAAACGCGCCGCCATCGACATGCTCAAAGATGTGAAGAACATGTCAGAGCGTATGGCGTGCAAGGTAGTTGGGCTTTCCCGATCGGCGTATCGGTGTCTGCCGCAGGCGCAGACTCCGGCCGACCCGGATGCCGCACTGCGGGAGCAGCTGCGCACCTACGCCCGCAAGAATCCGCGGCACGGGTTCCGGCGGGCGTGGGCGCATCTGCGCTTCGACGACGGTATCGAGATCAATAAGAAGAAGGTGCATCGGTTGTGGAAAGAGGAGGGCCTGCAGGTCCGCCGTGCCCCGCGCCGGAAGCGGGCCGGCCAGTCGTCGGTGCCGATCATCGATGCTGATGCGCCGAAAGTGGTGTGGGCGTTGGACTTTCAGTTCGATTCCACGATGGATGGGAAGAAGGTGAAGATTGCGTCGATGGTCGATGAGCACACCCGGATGTCGTTGCTGAATATCGTGGACCGCTCGATCGCTGCCGAGCGCCTGATCGAGGAGTTGGAGAAGGTGTTCGCGATCTGGGGTGGACCGCCGATGGTGCTGCGTATGGATAACGGCCCTGAGTTCATCTCTGAGGCGCTGCAGGCGTTTTGTGCAGGGTTGGTGGGCATCTCCTACATTCCGCCCGGCACACCGTGGAACAACGGGTTCATCGAGTCGTTCAACAACCGACTACGCGACGAGTGCCTGAACCGCAACTGCTGGCCGACCCTGCTAGAGGCCCGGGTGGTCATCGGCGACTTCAAAGACGACCACAACCACCGACACCGACACTCAGCGCTGGGCTACCAGACCCCCGCCGAGTACGCTGCCCAATGCACCCACCAGCATCACCCCGTGGGCTGCGAGATCGACTGATCGACTGCAAGTAGGAACTGGCTCTAGAACGGCCTGGACCGGCTATCGGGGACCTGCCAGTGTCGTCGTCTTCGGTACCGGCGATCAGGATGCCCTTGATGGTGCGTGGCCCGACATCGCCGACGGCGATTGCCCGGGCGCAGGCGGCGTTGATGCGGTCATCGGGATACTTCGTGCGTAAACCGACGATGGATTGGATTGCGCGCAGCCGATGGATCGCGTTGACCTCGCAGAGTTCGGCGACCACCGCGACCGCGTGCTCACCGATTTCCTCGGCCTGCCCGCGGCACCACGCCACCGGGCGGGAGGCGAAGGCCACCTTGTAGGGCGGGTAGTGCTCGAGATTGGTCGCCCGCCCACCCAGGCGCAGCACATGGGTCGCCACGACCTCGTCGCCGGAGAACACCTGGACCATATCCCCGCATGTGCGGACCCGCACGTGTGAGCCGATCAGCCGCCACGGCACCGAGTACAACGCTGGACCCGCCTTGACATGACAGTCTGGGGCGACCTTGCCCACATGGTAGGTGACGAGTTCGAATCGTCGGGGCGGCAATGGATTCAACACATGCTGTTCGATCTGTGCGAACAACTCGGCCGGCGGCACCCCATCGATCCCGCGGTGGGCGTGGCGGCCGTAGACGTCGGTGCACCAGCCGATCGCAGCGTCTTGCATCTGCGGCAGGCTGCTGAACTCGCGGCCCTTGAAGAACGAATCCCGAATGTAGGGCATCGGGCGTTCGATGCGCGGTTTGTCTTTCGGAGTGGCTGCGCGCGCCGGATCGATCAGCACCCCGTAAAACGAGGCGAGTTCCGCGTAAGCGCGGTTGATCTGCGGATCGTAGAGGTCAGGTTTGCTCACCCCGGTCTTGAGGTTGTCACACACGATCCGCTGCGGCGTACCACCGAAGAACTCAAACGCGGCCACATGTGAAGAGCACCAGGATGTTTGGTCCATCTTGAGGACCGGCTGCACGAACAACCATCGCGAGCACGACAAAATGATCGCGAATGCCCACACCGACACCCGCTTACCGGTCTCGGGGTCGGTCCACATCCCCAGCTTGCCGTAATCAACCTGGGCTTCCTCACCCGCCGGCACCGGTGGCCGCGGTGGAGTTGCCCGCTTCTCATTGATCCTGTCAGCGAAATGTGCTGTCACATAACGGCGTACCGACGATTCCGACACATCAACCTGGCGGTCGTCGCGCAACCGCTGCGCGATCGTGGCCACCGTCACCGTCGCATCGAGCTGCCCGCTGATCCACTCATGATGCTCGGCGATCGGCGGCCACGTCACCGCCCGCAGCGACGGATCAACAACCTCGGGAAACCAGCCGCCGATCAACTCCCGCCACACCGACTCATCGAACCCGCCCCCGGCGCCCGGGCTCAGACCCGCGGCCAGCGCCGGCGCGAGATACTTGCGGATGGTCTTGCGATCCATACCCAACGCCTGGGAAATCTGTACCTGCGAGCGCCCGGCATACCAATGCCGAAACAACTCCAACAACTGCGTCATCGTCCACGTCCTCCGTGCCACCTCAGGCCCCTTCCACAGCCCCAGGCAGGGCCATGAACGGAGCGAACCTGTAGCAGCACCCCAACCCCGCCCGACACGCCCCAAGGTGGGGAATTACGTGACCGACGGGTGAGGAATTACGTGACGGACAACCCCATCAACCTGGGGAATTACATGACCGCTGACACATACTCTCGTGCCCTAGCGGAGGGGTGTCTTCCGACGCGTGGTGGGGTGGGGAGGTCGTCGCAGTACAGCAGTACCTCGCTGTAACGCTGGGAACCCACCGAGGTCATCAATGCCCTGTTGACCGAGGAATCCGTTGGCCGCGCCCGCTCCATTCTCGCCTCCCGGCCCAAAGCGGCAAACTTCCCCACGGGCAAGACGTTTGACGTGTGGGAGTCCGCGTCATCGACCCCCATCCCCACCCCGGATCGCCGACGCCGTCTACGAACGCAACTCGGTGGCCGTGTCGTCGAACCTGCACCCTCTTGCTTCGACGACCTGATGCCGCGTGCGACTCTCTGCACCATGCTGACAGAAGCTCTCTGCACCGCCAATGGCGACTGGTGTGACGGACTTCACGAAGCCGTAGGTATTTCACCCGTGAGGTGCACAGATTCTGTTTCGTAAAGGTCAGAAGTTCGGCTCGCCGTGAGTGGGACTCTGCGGGACCGCGCCCTGCTGGCCGATACTTGCTGACGTCGGATTGAGAGTCGTTCTCGAAGCCCCTTGCTCGCAGACCCAAGCCTCGTCCGGCGGTGGCCATCACGGGTGTCGCGTAGACGACCCGTCGGAAGGCGTTCGCTGCCAACAAGACTGATTAAGGGGCTTATCGTGACGTACACCTTGCAACCGCAACTGTCGCACTCCACTCTGGTGCCGCGAGAACACGTGCATCGGGATGCGCTGTCGGAGGTTTATCTGACCGACATCATCTGCGATCGGTACCCGAACTTTCGTATCGGCGTCCACCTGCCGAAGTCGCACAGCTACTACAGCGATCACATCGGACCTGCAGAGTTTCGGTACGACCCGCTGCTGATTCTCGAGTGCTTCCGGCAAACATCGATCCTGATCGCACACCGTCACGTAGGCGCGGGCTTTGACCAGGCCTTCATCTTCAACGACGCCGACATCCAGGTCGTATCCCACGAGGCAACGACAATCACCTTTACGTTGGAGTACGTCCGGGGCGGTCGCCTCGGACGCTCGTCCGCGGTTCGGGGCGTGGCTCGACAATCACCTGTGTGCCCTCGGTGGCTCGGCGTGGAAGGCCACCCCGGACCGTGACGGGTCGTTTCGGCCGCTGATTGAGAAGTGTTCGCGAACTTGTCGCTGTGTAAAGGTGCGCCGGCGAAACAACCCCTGACGAGGTCACCAGGTTCGAGCAGAGAGGTTCATGTGGTCGAAACAATCTGGGTAGGAATCGATGTCGGCCGTCACGCACACCACGCCGCCGCTGTGGACGACGCGGGGACGGTGCTGTGGTCACGTCGGGTACCGAACGATCAGGCGGCCATCGAAGCGATTGTGGACCAGGCGTGCCGTGTCGAATCGGTGGTGTGGGCGATCGACATGACCGCGCCGGAATCGGCCCTCCTCCGAGGGGTGTTGTCCCGCCGCGGCCAACACATTCGCTATGTACCTGGTCGCGTTGTGCACAGCATGACCGGCGCTTTCGCCGGCGAAGGCAAAACCGACGCCCGCGACGCGGTGGTGATCGCCCAGACCGCGCGCCTGCGTGGTGATCTCGCGACGGTCGCGGTCCCTGATGACGTCGCGATCGAACTCGACCTGTTGACCGGGCATCGCCGCGACTTGGTCACCGAACGCACACGAGGCATCAATCGACTGCGCGGCCTGCTGACCCGCATCTTCCCCGGTCTCGAACGGTGCTTCGACTACTCGACGTTGACTGGTTTGGCGTTCGTCACCCGCTTCACCACACCGTCGGCGATTGATGGGGTCTCCGACGAGGAGATTTACGACCACCTACGCGGTCAAGGAGTCCGCCGGCCGACCATCCCGAAGATGATCAGCAAGGCGCGTGCCGCCGCGGCCGCGCAGACCGTCGCTCTGCCTGGTGAGGCGACCACGGCATTGCTGGTGCAGCAGGCGGCTACCTCGCTGATGGCGCTCACTCGCCAGATCACCTACCTGGATAAACAGATCGCCGAGGTGTTCCGCCGAGACCGCCACGCCCGGATTCTTGAATCCGTACCCGGTATCGGCACCCGAAGTGGTGCCGAACTCATCGCGTTCACTGGTGGCGACCTCACGTCGTTCGGCTCGGCTGCCAAACTGGCTGCCTACGCCGGTCTTGCTCCCGTCCCGCATGATTCAGGTAACCGGCGGGGCACATTGCGTAGACCGCAGCGCTACCACCGGGGTCTGCGGAAGGTGTTCTACATGGCCGCACTCAACAGCTCGCAACGCGACGGACCATCACGGGAGTTCTACCAGCGCAAACGACGCGAGAACCGCTCTCACGTGCATGCGCTCATCTCGCTGGCCAGACGGTTGATTGATGTTGTGTGGGCACTCATCCGTGATGGCCGAGAATGGACTCCGAGGGGCGCCGGCCCGCCCATCGCGGAGGCTGCCGCCTAGTACTACAGCTGTAGATTGAGTCTATTGTGGTGTTGACCTGCGTTTTTGGTGGCAGAGTTGTGCGCGTTTCTGGTGTAGTCGTCGCCATCGGGACCAGTCGAAGAGTCGCGTGTTGGTGTGCAACGGAGCGAGGACAAGCGCGATGAAGAGTCGTCGGAATTCGTTGATACTCAGTCGGATCAGGGAGGGGTCGACGGCTTCGATGGCGCGTTGGGCGACGGTGGTGACGGCCAGGAAGGCGTGTGCGAGCATGACCAGGATGGTCCAGCGGTGCCAGGAGGTCCAGGTGCGAACCTGATGCTGGTCGAGTCCGGTGAGCCCTTTGCTGGATTGGAAGGATTCCTCGATGGTCCATCGGCGGCCGGCCACGCGCACCAACTCCGTCAGCGAGGTTTGTTGCGGGTGCGAACAGCGGTGGTAGGCCAGTTCGCCGGTGGTGTCGTTGCGGCGGATCAGGAGCCAGTGGTGGCCGGGCAGGTCGGGTTCGGTGATGGTGACTTTCGCCCAGGAGTACCAGCGTTCACCCTTGCTTCCCTGGCCCGCCGAGACGTGTTTCCACGCTCGTGCGGGGAGCTTTGCGGCGATGGTATCGGCGCGTCTGCGGTATCCGTTGATGGTGACCTGGCGGTGGCATCCTACGGTCAGGACGTAGCCGATATGATTGTGGGCGAGCATGGTTCGTAGTTTGGGGTCATCGCCGTAGACTTCGTCGCCGGCCACCCATTGGGTGGTGATACCCGCAGCGCGGGCGCGGGCGATCAGACCGGCGGCCAGGACGGGTTTGGTGGCGAACTCGGTGCCCTCGGGTACGCCGGCCTCGGCCAGTCGGGTCGGGTCGTTGGTCCAGGATCGGGGTAGGTACAGGGCCCGGTCGATCAGGGCGTGCCCGAGGGCTGTGGCGTAGGTGAGGTACACCGCGACTTGACAGTTCTCGATGCGTCCAGCGGTTCCGGTGTATTGCCGTTGTACACCAACTGTTTTGGTGCCTTTCTTCAGGTCGCCGGTCTCATCGATCACCAGGACTGCTTGGTCGGTGCCGAGGCCATCGAGGACCAGTTGTTGCAAGTCCTCGCGCACGTCGTCGGCGTCCCACTTCGCGCGGGAGAGCAAGTGCTGCAGTTTGTCTGGTGTGGAATGCCCGGACAGTTCGGCCATCGTCCAGCAATTCTTGGTCGCCAACGACGAGATCACTCCCAGCAGGAACGCTCCCGCGTTGCGGGCGGTTTCATGTCGGGTGAACCGTGGGGTGATGGTGTCGATTAGCGCGTCCAGCCCGGCACGCCACCGGTCATGGTCTAGGCTCGGACCTGCGGTTGTCGTGGGCGTCTTTGGTTTCTTCACAAACTCTGAATATGCCCCGACAGCCGCGCTGACCAGCGCAAACACGCCGAGGGTCACTCCGATCCCAATCTACGGCTGTAGTACTAGCCCCTGAGATCATTCAGACGCCGCTGCACGCACCGCCGCGGTGAGGTCGTCGATCGTGTTCGGTTGTAGCCGATTCTCGTCGAGGAAGAATGTGGGGGTGCCTTGGACCCCGAGAGCCAGACCGTCAGCGACGTCGGCGCGGATCCGTTCGAGCGTGGCCGGGCTGTTGTAGACCGTGTCGAAGGCCGCCATATCGAGATCGAGGTCGACGGCGAAGCTACGGAACAGGTCGTCAGCGGGGACTTGCTGTTCGCCCCAATGGGTTTGGGTGGTGAACATGCGCTGGTACATCTGCTCGAACCGCCCCTGCTGGGCGGCGGCTTCGACCGCGCGAGCAGCACGTTCGGCGTTGAAGTGTCCGGGCATCGGAAAGTAGCGGACGACGAACGTAACGCGGTCGCCGTAGGTTCGCCGCAGATCCTCGATGACCGGGTAGATGGCTCCGCAGGCTTCGCACTCGAAGTCCAGGAACTCGACGAATTGCGCCCGGCTCTGCGCAGGCGACGTCAGCCGATGACTGTCGGGCCGGGTCACCAGATCAGACACCGCGGCGGTATCGGACGGGGCGGGTGTGGAAGTGTCCTGATCGACGAGGACGGCGACTCCGATACCGACGATAATGGTTACGAAGAACGCCCACGCGAACTTGGTTGGTCTGGTCATACGTTCAACGTAGAGGCGATGTCGGCGGGAATGAGGATCGGTCTCATCAGGCCGGGGGTTGCCTTCGGGGTAGCGCCCGGAATGTATGAACCTGATGTCTGTTCTCAGTCTTCATGGGTGCGCGCTACAAGCGGATCAGATTCTGTATCCGGCAGCGAGGAGTCTCTGGCGTTTCCTCTGGGAGCGGACCATCGAGACTCCGGGCAGACGGTGAGCCGGGCAGTGACCAGCGCGGCCAGCCGGGCCCTGCGCCGGATCGGGGGGGGGGGGTCAGCGCTCGGGTGAATGCTGCGCTCGTTCGTCGGGACTCCTGAATGCGGTGAGGGTGATCAAGATGGCAGCGCCGCCGACGATGAATGTGTCAGCGAGGTTGAACGTTGGCCACCAACCGGTGTGGAGATAGTCAGTGACCACTCCGTCGGGGAACCGATCGATGAGATTGGCGCTTGCCCCGCCGAGGATCGCTGCTAACCCCAGCCGCCCGAGGTGCCCGGTGCCTGGCGCCATCCGCCAGGAGGTGACCGCGACGATGAAGGTGATGATTCCGGTGACTGTGGGCAGCACCCATGCCGGGGCATCGGCGGCGATCGAAAACGCCGCGCCCGGATTGAATGCCAGCCGCAGCTGCACCGGCCCCGTTCCGATGACTGCGCCGTCCGCGAGCGCGCTTGTGGCCCATGCCTTGACGGCCAGATCGGTGGCCGCGAGTCCGACAGCGACGGCCAGCAGCCCGCACCGCCGTGTGAGGCGTACGCGGCGGTGCGCCACCGGAACCGCGGTGATCACTGCCCGACCGTCACTACGGACGGAGTCCGCTGGCCAGTTCCGGTCCTCGCCCGGGCTAGCGCTTTGACCCGGCCGGCGCGGACTCCGTTGGCGATGACGACGATCTCGGCGAGTTCGTGGACGGCGACGACGGCGGCGAGGCCGAGTATCCCGAACAGCGCGAGAGGGATGAGGATCGCGATCAGGGCGAGGGACAGGCCGACGTTCTGCAGCATGATCTTCCGGGCGCGGCGGGCGTGATCGAGTGCCTGCGGGAGGGTGCGGAGGTCTTCGCCCATGAGGGCGACGTCGGCGGTTTCGATCGCTACGTCCGATCCCATTGCGCCCATGGCGATGCCGAGGTCGGCGGTGGCCAGGGCGGGAGCGTCGTTGATGCCGTCGCCGACCATCGCGGTGAACGAGTTCGTTCGGAGGTCGCCGATGATGCGGGCCTTGTCTTCGGGGCGGAGGTCGGCGTGTACGTCGTCGATGCCGGCGATCTTCGCCAGCGCGTTGGCGGTGGCGGTGTTGTCGCCGGTGAGCATCGCGACCGTGGCGCCGATGCGGTGCAGGTGCTCGATTACCGCGCCGGCTTCGGGGCGAAGCTCGTCACGGACGGCGACCGCGCCGATGACCTGACCGTCGTGTTCGATCAGGACGGCGGTGGCGCCGTCGGCCTGCATGGCCGCGACCCGCTCATCGAGCGGGCCGGGCTCGATCCAGTCGGGACGGCCCAGCCGCGCGGGCCGTCCGTCGACGAGGCCGGTCAGGCCGGCCCCGGGAACAGCCTGCACATCGCGCGCGGCGGTGGTCTCGCCGTGGGCGGCGAGGATCGCGCGGGCGAGCGGGTGTTCGCTGTGCGCTTCCAGCGCCGCGGCGACGGCGAGCACCCGCTCCTGGCCCGGAGTGCGGTCGCCCAGGCTGCTCCCGGTGCTAGGAGCAGCGGTGTCGGTGGGGGTGGTGGCGATGTCGACGACGGTGGGCCGGTTCGCGGTCAGAGTGCCGGTCTTGTCGAGGGCGACGGTGCGGACCCGGCCGAGGGCTTCGAGGGCGGCACCTCCTTTGACCAGGACGCCGATCTTGCTGGCGGCGCCGATCGCCGCGACCACGGTCACCGGCACAGAGATCGCCAGCGCACACGGCGACGCGGCGACGAGCACGACCAGGGCCCGTTCGATCCACGTGGCCGGGTCACCGAGCAGGGAGCCGAGGATCGCAATGGCGGCGGCGAAGATCATGATCGCCGGTACCAGGGGCTTGGCGATCCGGTCGGCGAGGCGTTGCGCGTCGCCCTTGCGGGACTGTTCGGCCTCGACGATCTGCACGATCTTGGCCAGCGAGTTGTTCTCCGCCGTGCTGGTGACATGCACGCTCAGGGCGCCGGTGCTGTTGATCGACCCGGCGTAGACCTGCGTGCCGGGTCCGGCTTCGACAGGCACGGATTCGCCGGTGATCGCCGAAACATCCAGTGCGGTGCGGCCTTCGGTGATGGTGCCGTCGGTGGCGATCCGCTCGCCGGGTTTGACCAACATCTGGTCCCCGACGGCCAATTCCGCCGGGGAGACGGTGACCGGGGTGCCGTCGCGGAGCACGGTCGCGGAGTCCGGGACCAGATTTAGTAGCGCCCGCAGCCCGCGGCGGGTGCGGGCGACGGCGTACTCCTCAAGGCCTTCGCTGATGGAGAACAGCACAGCGAGCATCGCGGCTTCGCCGACCTCGCCGAGGATCACCGCGCCGACCGCAGCAATCGTCATCAGGGTGCCGACGCCAATTTTGCCCTTCGCCAACCGGCTCAGGGTCGAGGGGACGAATGTCCACGCCCCGATCAGCAGCGCCACCCACTCCAGGGCGAGCGCGACCGGTTCGGGGCCGCCGGACCAGCTGGTGATGTACGCGGCGAGCAGGAACACCGCGGCCGCGGCGGCAGCCTGCAGCTCCCGCACCTGCCACCAGTGCTCCGGAGCCTGCTCGTCCTCACTGGCCGGTTCGTCGTGCCCGCATCCGCATGCGTCGCTCATCGCCGCACCCCCGCCTTCGTGTCGCCCGTTGTGCAGCAGGAGGTGGTGGCGTCGGTGCCGTAGTTCGGGCACAACACAACCGCGTTTCCGGTCGCTGCCAGGAGGGTTTCGGCGGCGGCGAGCACGTCCATCAGCTCCGGTCGGGCCAGGCTGTAGAACACCTGCCGCCCCTGCGGGCGGCCTTCGACGAGCCCACAGTCCCGTAAGCACGCCACGTGTGCGGAGACCGTCGATTGCGCCAACCCCAGCTCCGCCATCAGATCCGCCACCCGGGCCTCGCCACCGTGCGCGAGGCGGGTTGCGATTGCCAGACGGGTCCCATCGGAGAGGCTGTGGAACAACGCCACCGCGGGATCGAGGTCCGCCCCAGTCGCCACCGAGCACTCATTCATCGTCATATGACGATGATAGCGGCATTGTGTGCTGTAATCGAATCATCACGAAGAAGTGGCAGCAGGCGCGGCCGGGCGAGATGGTGGGAGCTGTTGGTATGCCGTCGATGTCGACGATCGAGTCTCTGTTCTGCCGCAGCGCACCGTGGCAGGCGGCCACCGGCAGGTGGGTACTCCCGTGGGCGCTGCAAGGCATCCATCCCCGAGGCCGGGTCCTTGAAATCGGTGGCGGCGCCGGCGCGATGACCGAACAGATCCTCACCACCAACCCCGACGAACTCGTGGATGTGACCGTCACCGACTTCGACCCGGTCATGGTCGCCGCCGCCAGCGATCGGCTGCAGGGTTTCGGGGCCCGCGCTCACGCCCAGGTCGCCGACGCCACAGCCCTGCCGTTCGAGGACGGAAGCTTCGACACCGTCGTCTCGTTCATCATGTTGCACCACGTCATCGACTGGGAACGCGCAATCGCCGAGGCCGCCCGAGTGCTCGCGCCCGGCGGAATGCTGGTCGGCTACGACCTGCTCGGCAGCGCACCGGCGCGGCTGCTGCACAACCTCGAAGGGGCACCGCACCGGTTCATCCCCCGTGGCGAACTCCGCCTGCGCCTGACGTCTTTGCCTCTGACCGACATCACGGTCCGCGAGAACCCTGCGCTCGCCCGGTTCCGTGCCCGCCGTGCCGGTGACCGATGACCACGCCACCACTGCACGGGCATCACCATGGCCCTCCCTCGGACGAGCTCGCCGAGCTCGAGCAGCGTGACGTCGCGGTGGCGTTCGTCGACCTCGCCGGATACAGCGTGTTCACCGAGTTCTGCGGCGACCAGGAAGCCGCAGAACTGGCCATACGGTTGGCCTCTCAGACCTGGCAGGCAGGCTCTACGACCGGGCACGCGGCTGGTCAAGGCCATCGGCGATGCGGTGATGCTCACCGCCGACGCCCCCCAAGTGATCCTCGCCACGATCACCGCCCCCGCGGCCGCGGCCGCCGGTCAAGACGGATTCATCGCCCTACGCGCCGGGATCGATCCACTACGGCAGCGCAGTCGTCCGCGACGGAGACCTGTTCGGGCACGCGGTCAGCGTCGCCGCCCGCATCACCGCCCTCGCTGGCGCCGGCCACGCCGTGATCACCGATCCGATCTGCCCGCCACCAGCCGAGCTGGATTGCTCGCCATGCTCGCTGACCTGCTGAAAGACACCGGAGTTGGCCTGCCAAAAGGACACCCGGATAAGGCTCGCTCAGTTCGTGCCGTCGCCGTTCAACAGCAACCCGTCGTAGCGCTGAGAACGTTGCGTAGTGCTTCCAACGAGTCCGGTTGCGCTCGGTAGTAGACGTTCATGCCGCGGCGCTCGGGGGTGACCATGCCGGCTTTGCGGAGCTGCCCCAGGTGGTGACTGGTGGTGGCTTCGGTGAGGCCGACCGCGGTCGCGAGGTCGCAGGTGCAGGTCCCGTCACCGGTGTCGGTAAGCAGGATTGAGACGAGCTTGATCCGAACGGGATCGGCAAGCGCCTTGAGCCGCAACGCGATCTGCAGCGCGGTGTCGTCATCGAGCGGGGCCGCGGATACCGGTGCGCAGCAGATCGGGGCGCTGATGTCGACCATCGGCAAGGGCTTCGGCATGACCAGATCGTACGCCCCTACTTGACATATGTCGAAAAGGTGGCACCCTGCATGTGTCATTAGTTCGATATATGTCTCACAGGTGAAGGTGATGGTCATGTCCCGTATGCAGCTCGCGCTCAACGTCGATGATCTCGATACCGCGATCGAGTTCTACTCCAAGCTGTTCAACACCACCCCGGCCAAACGCAAGCCGGGATACGCCAACTTCGCGATCGTCGAGCCGCCCCTGAAACTGGTGCTGCTAGAGAACCCCGGCCAGGGCGGCACGATCAACCACCTCGGCGTCGAGGTCGAATCGAGCGAGAAGGTGCACGCCGAGATCGCCAGGCTGTCCGGGGAGGGCCTGTTCACCCAGGAGGAGATCAACTCCACCTGCTGTTTCGCAACCCAGGACAAGGTCTGGGTGACCGGACCGGCGAACGAGAAGTGGGAGGTCTACACCGTGCTCGCCGACTCCGACACGTTCGGGACCAGCCCGAAACTGTTGGAGCAGAACGCCAACGATGACGTCGAGCAGGGTTCGGTGTGCTGCGGTGGCAGCGCCGCCGAACCGGCTGAGGTGCGCACTGCTTGCTGCTGAGGGGTCGTGGCTTGCGCTCTCGCCTACCGCGCGATGCGGTCGGCGAGGGCGCGGATCCGGTTGGTGATGTCGTCGCGGATTAGTCGCATCCGTTCGATACCGTCGATGCCCCGTTCGGAGGGTTCGTCGGTGTTCCACACTTCGAGGGCGACGCCGTCGGGTGGGGTGACGTCGGCGGTGCCGACCACCACGACGAGATCTGCAGTTTGCATCAGTTCGTCGGTGAGTTGCCGCGGCTGATGCCCGTCCACGGTGGCGCCGACTTCGGCGAGCGCCTGGGCGGACAGCTCGTTGACCTGGCCGCCGATTTTCGCGCTGGTGCCGGCCGAGGACGGGGTGATCCGGGCGGTGACTGTCGGTGTGAGATGTTCGGCCATCACCGATTTGCCGCGATTGGACACGCACACGAACAGCACCTGCGGTGTCGTGCTCACCGGCCGACCTGCTGGTCGGCGGGTACGAGTTCGTCGAGGAGGTCCGCGACGAGTCCGCGGATCTGATCGCGGATCGGGCGGACCGCGTCAATGCCTTGGCCGGCTGGGTCGTCGAGGGCCCAGTCGCGGTACCTGACGCCGGGGAATACTGGACATGCATCGCCACAGCCCATGGTGATCACCACATCGGAGGATTCGACCGTGTCGGGGGTGAGGACCTTCGGTGACTGCGCGGAGATGTCGATACCGACTTCAGCCATCGCCGCGACAGCGGCGGGATTGATCGAGTCGGCGGGAGCAGATCCGGCGGAGCGGACCTCGACACTGCCCTGGCTCAGAGCGGTGAGGAACCCCGCAGCCATCTGTGAGCGGCCAGCATTGTGGACGCACACGAACAGCACGCTAGGTCGAGAGGAAGACATGAAACACAGGCCCTTTCAGCTGTGGAGGAAAGCTCGAAAAGTCACACACGGTCGGCCGTGAGCTCGGCAAGGAGCTCACGAACCCGGGCATCAAGGTCATCGCGGATCGCGCGAACCTCGCCAAGTGGACGGCCTTCAGGATCGGAGACCGTCCAATCGAGATACCGCTTACCGGGATAGATCGGACACGCGTCGCCGCAACCCATCGACACCACCACGTCAGCGGCGGCGACCACATCGTCGGTTAGCGGTTTGGGGTACTCGGTACCCAAGTCGACGCCGATCTCGCTCATTGCTTCGACGACGGTCGGGTTGATCGAATGAGCCGGCCCCGATCCGGCCGAGCGCACATGTACCCGCCCAGCGGCGTGATGGGTCAACAATCCGGCAGCCATCTGCGAGCGGCCGGCGTTCTGCACGCAGATGAACAGGACTTCGGGCACATCCTTGGGCACCGCCCCCTCAGCCTGCGCTAGGGCGCGTAACCGATCAGCCGCGAACCGGCCCGCCAAGGTCGTCAGATGCGCATGCACCCGGGAGGTACGCCGTAACACGGTGTAGGACTCGAAAACACAGCGTTCCACCGTCTGTCGAGACACCACCCCCTCGTACTTGGCGGCCAAGTCAGCTGCGGTACGGGCGAGCACGGTATGCGGCATCAGCAGCTCGGGTTGGGCGGTGTTCGCCGCGACTCAGCTGTTCGTCCAACACATTCTCAGACATCGCGAACAGGCTCCTTCGACACATCTAGGCTAGAAGCAGTGGGAGTTGTGAAGCGTTTCCGCAACGCCAGAGACACATAGACGAGGGCGACGAGAACCGGGACCTCGATCAGTGGCCCGATGACCCCGGCGAGAGCCTGGCCGGAGGTCGCACCATAGGTCGCGATCGCGACGGCGATGGCGAGCTCGAAGTTGTTGCCGGCGGCGGTGAACGCCAGCGTGGTGGTCCGTGCGTAACCCAGCGCCATCACGGCGCCGAGGACGAATCCGCCACCCCACATCACCGCGAAGTAGATCAGCAGCGGCAGCGCGATCCGCACGACGTCCCACGGGTGAGAGGTGATCTGCTCCCCCTGCAAGGCGAACAGGATGACGATGGTGAACAGCAGACCGTAGAGGGCCCACGGCCCCAATCGCGGGAGGAACGAGGATTCGTACCATTCGCGGCCTCTGGCCCGTTCGCCGATGCGGCGGGTGAGATAGCCGGCGACCAGCGGGATTCCGAGGAAGATCAGCACCGACTTCGCGATCTGCCACGGCGAGGTGTCGATGGTCGTCTGTTCCAGGCCGAGCCATCCGGGTAGCACCGAAAGGTAGAACCAGCCCAGCACGGCGAACATGATCACCTGGAACACCGAGTTCAGTGCGACGAGGACGGCAGCCGCCTCGCGGTCGCCGCACGCCAGGTCGTTCCAGATGATGACCATCGCGATACAGCGCGCCAGACCGACGATGATCAGTCCGGTCCGGTACTCCGGTAGGTCGGGGAGCAGAAGCCAGGCCAGCGCGAACATCAACGCGGGTCCGACGATCCAGTTCAGCAGGAGCGATCCCAGGAGCAGGCGACGATCGCCAGTGACCGAGTCGAGTCGGTCGTAGCGCACCTTCGCCAGCACCGGATACATCATGATCAGCAGTCCGAGAGCGATTGGCAGCGAGATGCCGTCGATCTCCACGGCCGCCAGGGCGTCACCCAGGCCGGGAACGGTGCGGCCCAGCATCAGGCCCGCGACCATTGCTGCGCCGATCCACACCGGCAGGAACCGGTCGAGCATCGACAACTTCGCCGCGACCGCGGTGTCGGTGGTGGTCACTGGTCGGCCTCGCACGAACGAGTTTCCCCCACAACCATGGCGAGATCGCCCAGCAGGACCGACAGTTGTTGCAGTGCTTCGGTGTTCACACGGTAGTACACCCAGGTCGCGCGGCGTTCGCTCGTCACCAGACCCGCCTGACGCAGCACCTTGAGATGATGCGAGATCGTCGGCTGCGACAGCTCGAACGGCCCGGAGATGTCGCACACGCACGCCTCACCTCCCGGATGCGCGGCGACCTCCGACAGCAACCGCAGCCGAACCGGATCCGCGAGCGCCTTCAGCAGCGGGGTAACCGCTCCGGTCTCGTCACCACTCAGGCCGCGGCCTGGCAAGAGAAGCAAGTTCTTATTCGACACCCGTCAATATTGACATACATCGATTCAACGGGACAAGGCCCTCCGATACCCGGGAGCGCACTTGCGTTCCCGCATTGAGATCCACGGCGCCGGGCAACGGTGAGCTCAGCGCCGTCATTGTGGAGGAGAAGGTCCGCGGAGACGAAGTCATCGGCATCACCCTCGAGATGGAGTGCCTTCTCGGGGGGACCGTTGCGGCAACCGTCACGATGACCATCCAGTGGATGCCCCGCGACGTCTGGGCCCGTGTGCGGGGCAAGGGTCGAGCCCGACTCGGCCTCGACGAGTACAGCGCCGGGATCACGCCACTGCCCGGTCGCGGTCCACGGACCGTCCGCGGCGTGCATCCCGCGGAAACACTTGGCCGCAGGATCGACCGCAACTCGGTACTCGGCGACGTCACCGCAACACCCAGCGGCCTCGATATCGACGTGCTCGTCGATCAACACCACCCGAGTCTGTTCGACCACCCGCTCGATCACATCCCTGGCGCAGTCCTCTTCGAGGCGATCCGGCAGGCGGGCATCCTCGCCGCGCATGAAACCCATGGACTCAGCGCCCGGCGGCTCGTGCTGGAATCGTTACGAGCCGAGTTCACGCGGTTCGGCGAGCTCGACCTGCACACCGTGATCCAGGTTCGCCCCGTCGACGAGCCCGACCCGGGATACGCCTTCGAGGTCGAGATCCTCCAGGAAGACGAGTCGATCACCTCGGGTCGCGTCCGATTCTCCAGGAATGTCAGCGTCGAGACCGGCTCCATCACAGAAGGTAAACGATGACCGTCCCCGCCATCGTTGATATCGCACCCCACACCCCGGAATCGAAATACTCGGCCGTGTTCCTCGATTTCGGCGGTGTCCTGTCGCCACCCATCGAGGATTTGTTCGCCGAATATGAACGGAAAACGGGGATCGCGCCGTCCGATCTCAAGGCTGCGATGGCCGGCGTAGCCGACCGCCTCGGCGTCGACGTGCTGGCCCCGGTCGAGCTGGGGATGCTCACCGAGCAGGAGTGGGTGCAAGGGTTGCACACCTGGCTGACCGCGCGGAATATCGACGTCTCCCGCTCGGAGTTGGAGTTCGGGCGTCAGTGGTTTGCCGGACACGAGGTCAACTCCGTCATTCGCGACCTGGCAGTCCAGTTGCGCGGGTCCGGATACCGAGTCGGCATCCTGACCAACAACGTCCGCGAGTGGGAACCGTACTGGCGTCCCATGGTGGGGTTGGACGACGAGGTGGACGTCATCGTCGACTCCTACGCGGTGCGGCTCCGCAAACCGGACCCCGAAATCTTCGCCCTCGCGGCCGAGCGTATTGGTGTGCCAGGGACCAAGGCAATCCTCGTCGACGACCTTCGAGTGAACTGCGACGCGGCCGAGAACGCCGGCTGGGGCGCGGTGCAGTTCGTCGAAACCTCCAGTGCCCTGGCCGATCTCGCACGCCTACTCACCACGACCTCTGAGGGCGGTTCCTGATGGCCCACGAATCGTCCTCTCGGAACGGGAATCCCGCTGTCCTGCTCGCGGCAATTCTGCTCGGTGTCGTTGTGGTCCCCACCGGCGTGTCTGGAACCGGCGTCGCGCTTCCGCACATCGCAGCAGACCTCGGATCGCAGCCTGCGCAGCTGCAATGGGTGGTCAACGGATTCAACCTCACGTTCGCTGTGTTCAGCCTCGTGGCCGGATCGATCGCAGACCACCTCGGCCGCCGCCGTGGATTGCTGCTGGGCGGCGGCGTTTTCACCGCAGCAGGTGTTCTGAGCGCCCTCGCCCCGAACCTCGTCGTGCTCGACCTGGCTCGTGCACTCGCGGGCATCGGTGCGGCGATCGTCTTCGCCTGCTCGGGAGCACTGCTCGCGATCACCTTCTCCGGCAAGGCTGCAGCCCGCGCCTTCGCACTGTTCGGCACCGCGGCCGGCGTCGGGCTCGGGCTCGGGCCCAGCATTTCGTCGGCCGCCATCGCACTCGGCGGCTGGACTGGGATCTTCTGGTTCAACGCCGTCGCGATGGTGGTTTCGGTAGCACTCGTGGTCGCCTCGGGCGTGCACGACAGCCCGGTCGAGCACGCCGGCCGAATCGACTATCGCGGTGCCGTCGTCTTCGCAGCATCGCTGAGTCTCGTGATCGCCGGTGTCGCACAGAGCAATTCCTGGGGGTGGGCGTCGCCGGGAACGATAGGTCTTGTCGTTGCCGGTGTCCTGCTGCTCGCCGTCTTCGTCCTCCTACAACATGTGACCGCCAACCCGCTTCTCGACCTCAGCCTTCTCCGGTCACCCCGGCTCGTCGGGTTGCTGCTGGTGCCCGTAGCCGGAGCGATCGGATTCGTCACACTACTGACCTACTACCCGACGTTCATCACCAGCGTGTGGCAGCTGGGTTCCGGTGCCATCGGCGGCGTCATGCTGATCATGACGGTGCCCGTGATTGTGGGGCCGCTCATCGCAGGGGCCTTACACGGCCGCGGCGTGCCCGCCTGGATCATCCTCGGCGGCAGTGTCGGGTTGTACGTCATCGGCGCCGCGTGGCTTACCCGGGAGGGCACGGCCGCCGACGTCCCCGGACTGATTGGGCCATTCATCCTGTTGGGGTTGGGATTCGGGCTCGGTGTGGGTTTGGTCGACGGGCAAGCAATCGGGTCTGTCCCCGAGGAGAAGTCCGGCATGGTGTCGGGCCTGGTGTCCACCGTGCGCCTTGGCAGCGAAGCCGTCGTCGTCGCGGTGTTCGCCGGTGCCCTCTCGGCCGTTGTTGGCGGCAAGGTGCGGCAGGTGCTACCGGAGAACCTGAGCCCGGATGCGCAACGCACGATCGTCGACCGGGTGATCACGGGCGAGATCCGTGACGTGACGGGGGTCGCAACAGGCTCGCTGCGGACGGCCTTCGCCGAGGGGCTGGTACCGCTGCTGTGGGCGATCGCCGCCGCGAGCGCCGTGCTCACCGTCGTGGTCGTGGTGCTGCTGCGCCGGACGCCCGAACCGCCCGATCCGTCCGAGGACGTGAACATCGTGACATCCTCTGTGGCCCAGCGTGATCCGATCGGCGTCGCCGAAGCAGCGAACGAGCACACAATCGATTCCCGAGCGATCTCCGAAAGGACCCCTCGATGACCACCACCGAGTTCAGATCCACGCCCGAGACAACGACATCTACGCCCGATATATCCGACGGGCCCCTGGTCACTGAGATTCCATTGCTCGACACGCCTGCCCCCTATGTCCGCGAATGGCCCGGACCGGACGGACTGACCCGCATCGAGCTCCCCAGCGGACACGAGGCGATCAGCCTGACAGCGTATGAGCACGTCAAGACGCTCATGCTGGACCGCACGGCGAGCCGCGTCCTGTGCAACGTCGACGGCGGACCGTCGTTCATGCCGACCAATTGGGCGCCCGAGGTGCTGATCAATCTCGACGCCCCGGTGCACGGGGTTGTGCGCGAGTTCGTTTCCCACGAGTTCAGCGCACGGGCGATCGCCGGTCTCGCACCGCTGATCGCCGATCTGACCGAAGCTGCACTCGACGACCTCGAGGCGACTTCCGGCCCCGATCTGGTGGCGCAGGTGTTTCGCGTAGTCCCCGCTCGGGTGGTGTGCCGGCTGCTCGGGGTCGAGGACACACTGGCCCCCTGGATGAACGAACTGGGGCGTCGCATCCAGCTCGCCCCGCCCGACGACATCCCGTCGATCGAGCGGTCCTGGATGGAGCTCTACGGCTGGGTCCAGCGCCTGGTGGCGGGGGAGGAGCCCTACTCGGACGACGGCCTGATCGCGACCTACCGGCACCGCGCCGGGCAACCCGAGTTCGCTGCTGTCGACGATGCTCTCATCGCCGGAACGGTCATGGGAATCGTTCTGGGCGGCGACAACAACGTCGCGACGATGTTGACGAAGACGATGTACGCAGCGCTCGCGATTCCGGAACTGTATCGGCGCGTGTCCTACGGAGACGTCACCGTTGAGGGGCTTGTCGAGGAGATCCTGCGGCTGATGCCCCTCGGAACGCCAGGCTCCTTCCCACGCGAGCTGACCAAGCCACTATCGGTCGGCGGCGTCACGCTTCCCGTGGGATCGATCGTCTACCCGCATATCAACGCCGCGAATCGCGACCCGGAGGTCTTCAGGGATCCGCTTCGTATCGACCCGACGCGTCCGGGACGACGGCACCTGCAGTACGGCTACGGCATGCACCGCTGCATGGGGTCGGCGCTCTCGCAGATCGAGCTGATCACTGTCCTCGAGACCCTGGTGGCGAGGTTCCCTGATCTGCGGCTCGCCGTGGCTCCCGAGGAGATCGAGTGGGATCTGGGAACCGGGCTCCGCCGGCCGATCCGTCTACCCGTGGCGCTGCGCCCGAGCGCTGCGGTGGGGCGATGACGAGGGTGGCGGACGGCAGCGACGTCATCGTCGTCGGGGGCGGCCCGGTCGGCATGCTCGTCGCGAACGAGCTGGCGCTGCACGGGAATTCGGTACTCGTCCTGGAGCAGCGGGGCGATGTCAGCGAATACCCCAAGGCTGGGACCTACCACGCTCGGGCTATCGCGACGCTGGCGCGGCGGGGCATCCTTACTGTGCCGCGACTCACGACCGATCCCCGGGAGGAGACGGTCGAGCAGTTTCAATTTGCGGGCTACCCGTGGCTCAGCATGCGGGGGCGCACCATTGACGGCCCTGTCATGCTCGGGATCGCCCAAGCCGACCTTGAACGCGCGATTGCGCGGCGGGCAGAGGCCTCTGGTGCGCGGGTCCTGCGCCGGCACAGGGTTGTCAGCGTCACGCAGGACCACAACGGTGTGCGCGCCATCGCCACGGGACCCGACGGTGCCGAGCGATCCTTCGAGGCCCGGTACGCGGTGGGCGCGGACGGCGGTCGCAGCGTGGTGCGGCAGTCGGGAGCCTTCGCGGTGCGCGAGCATCCACCCACGATGCGAGCGATCCTGGGCCTGGCCGGCGTGCCCCACCCCGAACAGCTGCCCGCCGGCTGGACACCGACCCCGCGCGGTTGGACGTTGCTGAATCTGAACCGGTACGGGGACAGCCGCTTGATCGTCTTCGAGTTCGACGGCCCCGCGAGCGATCGCGTGGCACCTGTCACCCCCGAAGAGTTCGGGGCGGCGGTAGACCGGGTCGTGGGCTCGCACGTGGATCTCGTTGCCCCGCACTATCTCAACCGGTTCAGTGACTACAGTCGCGTTGCAAAGAACTACCGCGATCGCCGGCTGTTCGTGGCCGGCGACGCAGCACATATTCACTACCCTCTGGGCGGCCAAGGACTCAACGCGGGAATCGGAGACGCTGTCAATCTGGGATGGAAGCTCTCAGCTGTACTCACGGGTGCCGCAGACGAAAGGCTTCTCGATACCTATGGGGCAGAGCGTGAACCGGTCGGTCAGTGGCTGATCGACAACACCCGACTGCAGTCGACACTCATGAATCCGGACTCGGCAAACGATCCGGTACGCAATGTGGTGGAGCAATGGTTGCACGAGCCTGGCGCCCATGACTGGCTGGCTGCCCGGATCAACGGCACCTCGCTGAAGCACCCAGTAGGGCAAGGAGGCGCGCATCAGCTCGATGGAGAGTTCTTCCCCGATGTGGAGCTCAGCGTCGATGGTGCGCCAACCACAGTCGCCGAACTACTCCACGGAGGGGACTTTCTGGTCCTTGTGCCGACCACGGCCGCTTCCGCGCTCGTGTCCACTGCCGACCTTCCGTTTGCCCAGATCGCACCAGTGTCCTCGGGACTGCCCGCGGAGTACCCGGAAATCGTCGTCATCCGGCCCGACGGTTATGTGGCATGGGCGGGTGGCTCTGACGAAGTCGCCCACATGATCGGATGGATGCGCGACAACTTCGGCCTTCGCAGTTGGGGTCGCACAACCGCACCGGCCCCCGCATAGGCGATACTCGTTCGGTGGCCGAAGGATGGTTTCTCGTGGACACCGTCGGAGAGATGCCCGCGGTGCTACTGATTGGTGAGCGATCCAAGAAGTGGCGACCGCTGTCCAACGAATTCCGCGGATCCGTGCACAAGACGGTTCTGCGGCTGGTCGAGACCGTTCTCAACAATCTCAAGCAATCACAGGTCCTCATCGACCTCGCCGGCCCGCGACTTGCGTTGGCTTCCCCGGTGCTGGGGCCGTCGAGACAGGTACACGGCGTGCTCATGTGGATCGGGGATCCGGATCAGACGCCGCCCGCCCAACCCGTGACGCAAGCATGGGAGTGGGATCTGGCAGATCGAGTAGCGCCGACCGCGGTGACTGGCCCGCGCATCCCGCAGGTGTTCGCCGACACTTTGACCGACCGACTGTCACGACTCGTCCGCCCTGCTGACGCGGTCCGGATAGCCATGGACATACGGGGGGCCTCGATCGGCTTCCGGGGTTCAGGGGAATGGATCGACCTACGCGGCGTAGTCCACCGATACACCCATCGTTGTATCGCCACGTTCGACGGCCCGCGGATGCTCGGCATCTCAGTAGAACTGCCCGAGCCTCTGCCCGAAAACGATCCTGACATGCTTGCACGCCGGACTCTGGACGCATCCGCTCGCGCAGGAAGGATTGCGCCCGCACTGATTGACGCCGAAAGCAGACGGGTGATCGCGTGGTTATCCGCGACCCGACCCGACTTGCCGGAGAAGGTGATCGACGGGACCGACAACGCACCCAGACCCCTCACCGCCGAACCATGGCCGATGACCCCCGAGCTGCTCCTCGCGATATATCCCACACTCGTAGCCCCCGGCTGACAAGGTTGGACCATCGGCGTCATCGTCGAAAACCACGTGTGGCGCATCGATTCGTGGACATGGCAAACACCGTGAACCGGGGCTCGCTCCGGGCCGTTTCGCCCGCATTGCCGGTATCGCAGAAAGGCGCTGAAATTGATTGACAGGGAGAAGCTTTCAGGAGAAGGAGACGGCCGATGAGCTACGACCTCTACGCCTTGCCGTGGCGTTTGGCCACCGACGCCGAGTCTGCGGCACGGGTCATGCAGCAGGACTTGGAAGCGAGTCCGCCAACCACTCAGCACCCCGATGATTCGCCCGTCCAAGCGTTGATCAGCCACATCGTCGACAGCCAGCGCCGACGCGGAATCGAACACGAGACACCCGAACCGCTGAGATCCGGGACCTACATCACCGCGTCGTGGTCAGACGCCGAGCAAAGTCGTGAGATCGTGATGCCGCTCGCTGCCACTTGGGGTTTCGATGTATATGACCCGCAGGAGAACATCTACATCGATACCGAGCACGCGGTTCCGATCGCTGTCTTGCACGGCAGCCTCGGCCGCCTGCCCATGCTCAGCCCGCAAATGCTCGATGCTCTGGTCGACCGGTTGGAAGAACCCGACCCGTTTCTCGTCATCGAACGCGACAGCGAGGTCTACGTGCAGACCCGCGTCAGAGACGAGGGGACGTTCGATCTGGAGTACCGCGACGGTTCTTCAGATCGACACTTCGCGACTGTCACTGATGCCGGCTCGCTTCCCGGGCAGTTGTGGGCCTGGGTTGTCGGAGGAGCCGCAGCGCTGTCCGGGATGACGTGGACCAAGGTCGACTTGTGAAAGCCGCACGGGGGGTGGACAACACGACGGCAGCCCACTGTCGCGGCCTCATGTCAGTGGTGGCCCCGGTTGGCCTCACACCAACGACGCCGTGAGCCCACCGTCGAGGACGTAGCTGCTGCCGGTCACCCACGACGCACGGTCGGAGGCCAGGAACGCCGCCACCTCGGCGATGTCCTCGGGTGTGCCCAGGCGCCCCTGTTTGGCGGCCACCAGGTCTCCGAACGGGACCTGGGTGGCGGCCTCGAAATCCGGGATCAGTCGTTCGACCATGCTGGTGTCGGCGAATCCGGGGCAGACGGCGTTGACGCGCACTCCTGCGGGACGCATCTCCACCGCGGCCACCCGGGTCATCTGGATGAGCGCAGCCTTTGTCGCACAATATGATCCGAGCAGGGGGCTGCCGCCGATGCCGGCGATCGAGGAAATGTTGACGATGTTGCCGCCGGACTCGACGAGGTGCCCGATGGCCGCCTTCATCGCGACGAACGGACCACGGACATTGACGGCGAAGATCTCGTCGAAGCTGCTGGTGGATTGCTGGAGCAGTGGGGTCGAGATCTCGATGCCGGCATTGTTGACCAGCACGTCAAGGCCGCCGAGGACGCCGACGGCTTCGGTGATCGCCGACTGGACCTGTGCTTCGTCGGTGACGTCGCAGTTGGCCACTCCCGCGGCTCCGAGTTCGGTTGCGGTGTCGTTGGCGGCGGTCTTGTCGCGGTCGCTGATGATGACCCTGGCGCCGCGCTCGATGAACAGCGCGGCGATGGCCTTGCCGATGCCGGCCGCAGAGCCGGTCACGAAGACCCGCTTGTCTTTCAGTTCGGTCATGAGGGGTTCCTTTTCGAGTGGATAATTTCGACGTATGGGCGATCAGTTCTGCATGGTGGCGCGGACCTCGTTCTTGAGGATCTTGCCGACCTTCGAGCGCGGCAGATCGTCCCAGATCTCGATCTGCTTGGGTGTCTTGACACTTCCGATGCGGTCCTTGACGAACTGGATGAGTTCGGCCGGCGCGGCATCGCGGCCGTCACGCAATTGCACTGCGGCGACGACCCGTTCACCCCATTTGTCGTCCGGCAGACCGATCACCGCGCTCTCCTTGACCGCGGGGTGGGCCAGCAGGGCCTGCTCGACCTCGGCGGAGTACACGTTGAAGCCGCCGGTGATGATCATGTCCTTGGCGCGGTCGACCACGTAGAGGAAGTTGTCGTCGTCGAGGTAGCCGATATCTCCGGTGTGGTGCCAGCCGAACGCGCTGACCTCGGCAGTGGCTTCGGGATTCTCGTGGTACCCGTCCATGACGAGCGGTCCGCGTACGACGATCTCGCCGCGTTGGCCGCGGGCCACCAGTTCCCCCGAGGAATCCATGATGGCGACAGTCGTGAGTGGTGTGGGACACCCCGCCGACGTCAATCGTTCGGTCGCCACCGAGCCGTCGGCGCGGAAATGCTCGGCGGGTGCGAGGGTCGCGATCATGTTGGGTGCCTCGGTCTGTCCGAACAGCTGACCCAGTACCGGCCCGATGCGCTCGAGTGCTTCGGTGAGTCGAGTGGGTGACATCGGTGCGGCGCCGTACCAGAGGCACCGCAACGAGGAGAGATCGGTGGCGTCGAGATCGGGATGATCGAGGACACCGTAGATCACCGTGGGCGGCAAGAATGCGTGGGTGATCCGGTGATGCGCAATGAGTCTCAGGAACTCGCCGATGTCGGGACGCGCCATGATGACGATGTGGCCGCCGAGACTGAGGATGGGAAAGGTCAGCACACCCGCCGAATGGGTGAGCGGGGCCAGCGCGAGGTAGCGAGGCCGGTCCCCGAACGGATAGCTCATCAACGCCAGCGCCGTCGAGGTCATCATGTTGTCCTCGGTCAGTCGCACGCCCTTGGGTTTACCGGTGGTGCCGCCGGTGCCTGCGAGCATGCACAGGCCTCCGTCCGGGCGGCGGTCGGTCTCCACCTCGGCATGGTGGTCGGCCAGCCAGTCGTCGAAGGTGAGTGCCCCGTCCACCGCATCGTCGAGGCAGACCAGCCATTCGAGGTCGGGGAGCCGATCCCGAATCCTTGCAACCAGGTCGGCGAATGCGCTCTGGAAGAACAGGAATCGACAACCGAACAGCGCGAACAGCTGCCGGTTCTCCTCGGCCTCGTTGCGTGGGTTCACCGGGCACCACACCGCTCCGGCCCGGGAGATCCCGAACACACAGGTGAGCGCGCGTGGATCGTTTCCGGAGAGGACAGCGACGCGATCTCCAGCATGAATCCCGCTGTGCTGCAACGCTCCGGCGATGTCGACAGTCCGGTCGTGGACCTCGCCGTAGGTAAGTGTGACGGGACCGGCGGTCATGCACGGTGCGTCCCGGCCCAATGACGCGCCTTTGTCGAGGTAGTCCGATAGCCGCATGTGTCCGGCCTCTTAGTTGTTCACCGTGACAACCGGATCGAGAACGAGGCCAAAGGCGTGTAGAACACCGAGCAGCTCGCGGTGTCCGAATGCCTGGCAACTCGAGGCGAACCCGACCGCATGCGGTGGGGCTTTGAGGAGGTGGGCTGCCGCATAGGCGTTGAGCAGGGCGGTCTGCTTGTAGTTGCAGTTGCCGTTGATCAGGCAGTGCACGCGGCCCAGCGGCCCGGACGCGTACACCGAGTCGAGAGAGGTGTTGATCCGGGGGTTCTCCCGCGGCGGTGTCTCGCTGCGCACCGACGCCGAGATGGCATCGATGATCTGGTACTTCTCGGCCTCGCTCTTGCCATCCATCTGCTCGAGCGCCGCGCCAACCATCTGCGGAACCCCCAGCATCAGAGGACGATTGAGCACTCCGCCGAGCGCACGTACATTGGCGACCCGCGGATCGTCCTTGAACCACACCGGATGCGACGTGCCACCCCAGGGCAGCGCCAGTCCCAACTCGTGCTGGCCGGGTACGACGATCTGATACACGCCGTCTTCGTCTGGCCACTCGACGTACTCGTTCTGCTCGAGGTAGTAGGCCTTGGCGAACGCCGCGTTGGTCAGGATCGTGTTTGTCGAGGCGACGGTCGGATGGCCTTTCCAGAACACCTCGATGTCGAGTGTGTCGACACCCGGGGTTTCCAGACAGATGTTCGCCGCGATCTCGCCGATCGAATACATCTGCGCCAGACCTGGTGTGAGGACCAGACTCTGCGCGGCGAAATCGACTGCGTAGCGCTCCTTCGCGTCGATCATCCAGTTCTGCTCGCCGTTGGTGTCGGTGTAGTGCGCGCCGACCTCCAGGCAGGCCTCGACCACCGGATGGCCCCACCTGGCGAACGGCCCGACCGTGTTGAGAACGACGTCCGCACCGCGGAACGCCTCGACGAGAGCGGGAAGCGAGTGTTCGACCTCGACGATGTCGTGATCGACCGTCTCGATCCCCGGCACCGCCTCCACGATCGCCTTGAGGCGGCTGTGATCGCGGCCTGCGGCGAGGAACGGGATGTTGTATTCGCGCAGGTACTCGCAGATCAATCGACCGGTGTAGCCGGAGGCTCCGTAGACGACGACGCGTTTGTCGGTGGGCATGAATCGTTCCTCTCGCCATGGACCGCCAAGGAGAACTGGCAGGTCAGGGACACGCATGAGGCACAAGGGGCGGAGTGATCCACGGACCGAACCTGTGCTGCGGATCACACTAAGGCGAAGTCTGGACGACTGTCAAGCAAAATTTGGACGACCGTCAAGGGGTGGGGATCGACAGCCGGGCTAGACTCCGGGGACACGCCCGTGACCAGTGGGAGGAGCGACCGCGATGGCCCAACTGTCGGAGCCGCGCGCCCGTGTCGAGGAGCGTGCCCGCGACAAGTTCCAGGCGAAGCGTCGAGAACTGGCGACCGCTACCCTGCACACTCTCGCCGAACTCGGATATGCGCGGACGAGCCTGCGCGAGATCGCGCAGAATTCCGAGTACTCCCATGGGGTCCTGCACTACTACTTCTCCGACAAGCTCGATCTGATCGCCGAGGCCGTCCGTCAGTACGAGGACGTCTGCGTGACCCGGTACGACGGAGTTGTCCAGCACTCTGCGGATGCCGACGATCTCCGAAAGTCATTCGGCGACACTTTCTTCGACACGCTGCTGCGCGACGCCCCGATCCACCGGCTGTGGTACGACATGCGCAACCAGAGTCTGTTCGATTCCTCCTTCCGTGCGCAGGTGCTCGAGATCGAAGCCAGTCGAGAACAAATGATCTGGCGTGTGGTGTCTCGCTACTGTGATCTCAAAGGCGTTGAGCCCCAGCTTGATCCGACAACCGCATATATCGTGCTCGATGGAATCTTTCAGCGGGCACTCCTGCACCACCTCGCCGACGACGCCGAGCAGGTCGACGCCGCGCGGGGTCATCTGGCAGCGGTGTTCGACGGACTCGACCGCGGGTAGACGACTCGGTCGATCCCCGACGTCAACCTCAACCGTTCACTACTCTCGAATCTTTTGTCGTTCAATGGGTATTGGGCGGGTGCGATAAGATCGCCATCGTTACGACGGGGTCGGGATGGGGTTCCCTGGGGGCGCGAAAGATGATGGATCGTCGATCGTTTATGCGGTTGACCGCTGCCGGAGTCGCAGCTGCCGGCGTCTCGGCGACCGTCGGTGCGGGGCGCAGCGCTGCGCTACCTGCGGCACACGGCAGATACGAATCGCTGGTGCCGGAGATCTTTCGTCCGGTCACCCCGCCCCGTCAACACTCCGAGGCGATCGTCATCGGCTCCGGGTTCGGCGGCTCGGTCAGCGCACTTCGCTTGGCGGAGGCCGGAATTCAGACAACCGTGCTCGAACGCGGATCGCGGTGGCCACACGACCCGTGGCGCAAGATCTTCGGGTGGGACGGCCGGATGCTGTGGCACGCCCAACGATCCCTTGCCGAGCGATCCGCGTCGTCGGCGCTCACGGTGCCCGCCTACGCCGAGACCCTCGGCGCGATGGCCGCCGTCGACGACTTCGGCGGGATCTTCGAGATCAGCTGGCACAACAACTCGGCGATCATGTGCGGTGCGGCGGTGGGCGGCGGATCGGTGGTCTACATCGGCATCACCGCCGAGTCCAAGCGGGACCCGTTCAACCAGGTGTTCAAGGGCGTCGTGGATTACGACGACATGGCCACGACCTGGTACCCGAAGGCTCTGGCGGGCCTCGGGGCGACGGTCGTACCGCCGGACGTGTATCGCGATCACAGCTTCAGCAATTGCCGAGACTTCTGGCGCATCGGCCAGAAAGCCGGATATGCACCATATTTCGTTCCCGGCAACTGGCGGTGGAACGTTGTGCGGGACGAGATCGCCGGTCGCGCCGCACCGATGGCCACCAGCAGCGCGCTCGCCAACTCCAATGGTTCCCTCAACTCGCTGACCTACAGCTATCTCCCCCGCGCCGAGGCCACCGGCAAAGCGACAATTCATCCGCGCCATCAGGTCAACGACATCCACGTCGAACCGACAGGGCGGTTCGTCCTCGACGTCGATTACGTCAGCCCGTACGGCGACGTCCTCACCAGGCGGACCCTGACGACCGACCGCCTCGTCCTCGCAGCCGGATGCCTTGGAACCAACAGACTGCTGGTGCGTGCCCGCGACACCGGAACCTTGCCGAACCTGAACGAACACATCGGAACCGGCTGGGGCAACAACGGCAACGGCAACATCGACATCGCAGTCGGGGGCAGTCGTAAGGATCAGCAGTCGGCCGTCGGTGCCGCCGGATTCTTCGACACCACCGAGCAGTTCGCCCGGGTGATGGTCAACAGCACCTTCTCTCTCGGACCACTGGATTCCGCTGCCGCAGCGATGAATACCTCGGCGATCAAGATGGGCATCACGTCGGTCGATCCGACGCGCGGAACCTTTCGCTACCACCGAGATTCGCAACAGGTCATCCTCGACTGGCCGGCCGGTGGCAACGGTGGCGTCGCGGAGAACTGCGAACGGATCGGTCACGTGATGGCGCGGCACGCCGACTTCCCGGTCGATGCGGTGGTCTACGAGCCCGACCTGACCTGGGCGCACTGCATGGGCGGAGCCACCCTGGGGACGGCGTGCGACGCCTACGGCCGCGTCCACGGATACCGGAACCTCTACGTCAATGACGGCGCCATGCTGCCCGGTTCGGCCGGTGCGTCCAACCCGTCGCTGACCATCACCGCCGTCGCCGAACGCAACATCGCCACGATCATCGCCGACGGCGGCTGAGCCCAGCCCGGATCACAACTCCTCGTAGACGAACCCGTCTGGATCGGTGAACGTGGCTGTGCCGGTGAACAACCGGATGCGATGTGCACCCTCGCCTTCCGGGCGGACGCCGGCGTCCTTGGCGGCGGCCTTGCGCCCGTAGAGGGCGAGCGTGATCGGTCCGCCGGCGAACTCGACATACTTGCGGCCGAACGACTTGGCGACCTCAAAGCCGTGGTCGGTGTAGAAGGCCTTGGACGTCGCAATGTCGCCGGCGCCGATCAACATCACGACGTCCTCGACCGTTCGCAGCGGTGCGCCGGTGTTCTTCTTCGACGACGAGGCGATCTTCCAGATCGCGCCATCCGGCGCGCGCAGGACACCGCCGTATCCCCAGAAGGAGCGCCGTGCTGGTTTGAGGAGCTCGGCTCCGGCATCGAGTGCCGGGTCGATGAACGAGTCGACGACCGCCGGATCGGCGACGACGAGGGAGAGCACGAACCCACGGAACCCGGTGGTCGGCTCGTCGCTGTGGTGCAGACGAAGCCGATCACCGAGTCCGAAGGCCTTGTCGTAGAACGCTTTGGCGTCTCCGGGATCGGTGGCGCCGAGGGACAGGGAATCGATGGTTGTGGTCATGTCCTCACGGTAGGACTGGTGACCGCACCCAGGCTTCTCGATTCCTGACCGGTTTTCCGACATCTCTCATCAGAGCGGCAAGAGGATGTTCTTCACCTGCGGATCGGTGCGCAGGTAATTCTGGACGGCGGGATCCTTGAAAGCGGCGACCAGCTTCTTGATGTTGTCGGCGTCCTTCCACTTCGACCCGATGGTCAGCTGCCCGGCGAATTCGTCGGGCGCAGGCGGCGAGAAGATCTGCTTGGCGATGTCGATGTCGGCGGCGAGGTAGTACTCGGTGTAGCCGACGGTGGCGTCGAGGTCGGGCAACGCACGCGACTGTGCGGCGAAGTCCAGCAACTTGAACTGCAGGTTCTTCGGATTCGTCGCGATGTCGTCCTGGGTGGCCTTCCACTTGTCCACCCCCGGCTTCAGGGTGATCAGACCGGCCCGCTCGAGCAGCCACAGGCCCTGCGCTTCGTTCGCGGGGTCGGAGTACAGCGACACCGTGCCGTTCTGCGGGATCTGTGCGGGCGAGGTGTACTTGTCCGACCAGATACCGAATCCCCAGCGGAACACCGGAGTTGCGGCCTCCTCCTGGAAGTCGGGGTTCGCGTCGAGCACCTGCGAGAGCCAGAGGCGATGCTGGTAGATGGTGCCCGCCACCTCGCCGTCGCTGACCGCCCGGTTCAGCGTCGTGGAGTCCGAGAGTCCCTTGAACGCCACGGTGATCCCATAGCGGGGTGCGACATTCTTCGACACGAAGTCGACGAGCGCTTCCTCGGCGGCGTTGCCCTCGGCGGTTACGACCGTCAGCGTCGCTCCGGGAGTGTCGTTGGCGGACTTGGTATCCGATCCGGCGAAGCGCCAACCGATGATCGCTGCGATGACGACGACAACCACCCCGATCGCGGCGTAGATCGGCCAACGACGCCGGGTGCGCAGTTCGATGTCACCGCCCGTTGGTGGTGGCGAGGAATCGGTGGAGTCGATCTGGGGTCCGGTGGTCTGCGACATGGGGTATCGCCCTTCGTGTGGGTGTGGGTGTGGACTGAGCAGGGGAGCGGGATGGGTCAGACTTTGCTGCGACTGGATCGATCGGCGCGAATGGTTCTGCTGCGCAGGGACTTCTCCGGGGTGAGGTGCCGGACGAGGCCGTCGCCGATCACCTGGATCAACGCGACGACGACGATGAGGGTGAGGATCGTCGCGATCATCACGCCGTGATCGAAACGCTGATAGCCGTAGGTGACCGCGACATATCCCAGGCCGCCCGCGCCGATGGTGCCGGCGATCGTGGAGTACTCGATCATCGCGATCGTGTTGATCGTGAGCCCGCCGACGATGTTGGGAAGGGCCTCGGGAATCTGTGCGGTCCAGATGATCTGGGCGTTCGACCCGCCCGATGCCTTGGCCACCTCCACCACAGAGGTGGGTACCGAGCGCAATGAATTCTCGACGATGCGGGTGAAGAAGGCGATCCCGGCGATCGACATCGGGACGACTGCGGCCGGGATCCCGATGTTGGTGCCGGTGAGCAGCCGGGTGAACGGGATGATCGCCGTCATCAGGACGAGGAACGGCAGGGAACGTCCGATGCTGATCACCCAGGACAGCGGCGTGTGCAGGGATCGGTTCTCGAACAACCCGCCCGGGGCGAGGTTGTGGATCAGCGCACCGAGCGGCACCCCGACGACCAACACGATCACCATCACGATGCTCACCATGAGGACCGTGTCGATGAAGGCCGGGATCAGCAGCGACGGAATCTCGTTGACCGGTACGGTGATCGCCGCCAGATGGGTGATGTCGCTCATACCGCGGCCTCCTGGGAACGTAGGCCTGCGCCGACGGTGATCCCGTAGGTGGCGGCCGCTGCGGTGAAGGCGTCGAGCGAGTGGTCCTCGACGGAAACGGTCAACGCGCCCGCAGTGACGCCGTCAACACTTTGGATGTTGGCGCCGAGCACCCCGACGGTGGTACCGATCGTGCTCGACACCCGTGCGATCCAGTCCGGTGGTACGGCCGCCGAGTTGTAGGTCACCTCGACGCTGCTGCGGCCGGGTGCGGCGGGTGCGGCGGTTCCGCGTGGGCGCAACGCTTTTCCCAGTACCGAGTCGGGGTCGAGGACGAGATCTGCCACCGCCCCCTGCTCGACGATGCGCCCGTGGTCGAGACGACCGGCGCGGTCGGCGATCCGGGTGATGACATCCATCTCGTGGGTGATGAACACCACGGCGAGCCCCAGCTCGTCGCGGACGTCGCCGAGGAGGTTCAAGAATGACGTTGTCGCCTGCGGGTCGAGACCAGAGGTCGCCTCGTCGGAGAGCAACACGGCGGGTTTGAGCGCGAGGGCGCGAGCGATTCCCACGCGTTGCCGCTGCCCGCCGGAGAGCTGATGGGGATAGAGATCGGCGCGGTCACCCATGCCGACGCGATCGAGCAACTCGCCCACCCGCGTCCGGATGGCCGCCTTGGTCGCGCCGAGATACTCGAGGGGGAGTGCGACGTTCTCGGCTGCGGTTCTGCGTGACAACAGATTCGCCGACTGGAAGACGGTTCCGATACGTCGCCGCGCGGCCCGCAAGGCGCCGGCGTCGAGATGGGCGAGGTTCTCGCCGTTGACGATCACCTCACCGGAGGTGGGCCGCTGCAACAGATTCAGGCATTGGGTCAGCGTGGACTTGCCCGCACCGGACGGGCCGACGACGGCGAAGACCTCGCCCCCGGACACGGAGAAGGTCACGTCGTCGAGGACGGTCACCGGTCCCGAGGGCGTGGTGAAGACCTTGTGGAGATGGGAGACCTCGATCATGGGCGATCGGGCTCACTGTATGGACGTTCTGGCACCAGGAGATCCTGACGACCCCGACACGCGAGGACCATCATTGCGCGCACTGCGCGCAAAACCGACGGTGCGGACGTTTCGGAAACGGCGTGTCGGCGTCGTCCACCTCGGGGGCGGGCGGTCTACCCTCGCCCGCATGCATGACTACACGGGGGAGAAGATCGCTGCGAACTACTGGCGCGGCGCAGAAGCGGTCGGCGGCAAGCTCCGCTTCGACGAGACCGGCATGACATTCGACTCGCACAGGTTCAACATCCAGACGGGGAGCACCCGCATCGAGTACCGGGACATCGCCGGACTCACGACGTACCGGACGCTCGGACTGGTGAACAACGGCCTCACCGTCCACACCAAGGACGGGACCGCACACAGGTTCGTGCTCAATCGCCGCGGTCGTGTCATCGAGTTCCTGACCAGCCGGATCACCCCCGGGTGAGTACATATGCGCAATCGGCCATGAGGGCGTAGTACGGAAGGGGGGACCGAGACCGTACGAAAGGTGATGCCAGATGAAGGCCGTCCAGATGATCAAGCCCGGTGCCGAGCCCGAACTCCGTGAGGTGAGCAAGCCGGCGCCCGGCCCCGGGCAGGTACTGCTCAAGGTCACCGCAGCGGGCGCCTGCCACTCCGACGACTTCGTTCTCAACATGCCGGCGGAGAACTTCCCGTATCCCCTGCCGATGACCCTCGGTCATGAAGGGGTCGGCGTCGTTGCCGAAGTGGGACAGGGGGTCTCGTCGGTGACCGAGGGCACCGCCGTCGCGGTCTACGGCCCGTGGGGATGTGGGGTGTGCCACTTCTGTGCTCGAGGGCTGGAGAACTACTGTTCGCGTGCAATCGAATTGGGGATCACCCCGCCCGGACTGGGCACCGATGGCGCGATGGCCGAGTACCTCATCGTCGACGACGCGCGGCATCTCGTTCCGATCGGTGACCTGGATCCGGTGACCACCGTCCCGCTCACCGACGCCGGCCTGACGCCGTATCACGCGATCAAGCCGTCGCTGAGCAAGCTCGTCGGCGGCACGACGGCGGTGGTGATCGGTTCCGGCGGGCTCGGCCACGTCGCGATCCAGATGCTGCGTCACCTCACCCCCTCCCGGATCATCGCGCTCGACGTGACCGAGGAGAAGCTCGCCTTCGCCAAGGAGGTCGGCGCGCATGAGGCAGTCCTCAGTGACGCCGATGCCATCGCCAATGTCCGCAAGATCACCGGAAGCGACGGTGCCACCGCTGTTTTCGACTTCGTCGGATACCAGCCGACCATCGACACCGCGATGGGTGTGGTCGGCGCGATGGGTGATGTGACCATCGTCGGACTCGGCGACGGAGTGGCCACGGCCAAGGTGGGCATCTTCGCCCAGCCCTACGAGGTGTCGGTGCGGGCCCCTTACTGGGGTGCCCGCGACGAACTCATGGAGGTGCTCGATCTGGCGCGCGACGGTGTGCTCGATGTTGCGGTGGAGCGCTTCACCCTCGACAACGCCCTCGATGCCTACCGCAAGCTCGCGGCGAACGACCTGCGCGGGCGTGCCGTGGTGGTCCCGGAGTAGCAGGGGAGTTCAGGGCACCCGCACCACGCCGATGCCGGCTGGCTCGCAGGCGGCGACGGTGAACGGTATCGGCGCCGGATCTGCGGGCCAGCGCGCCGGACCGCGGTGTCGAAGACGGTCAGGGCATTGGTGGCGGGGCTGGTGGTAAACCGCGACTGATAGCGCACCCCAACCAGCCCGGTCAACCGCAGGACGTCTGATCATCACGCTGACCGACGGGCCGCCGCAGCTGCTTCGAGAACCTCCTTGCGCCCGGGGAGCCAGACACACAGCACGGTGGCCGCCAAGGCGAAACCCGTTGCCCACCAGAATGCGGCGTGAAATCCCTGGGAGGTCAGGAGCACGGCGAGCACCGCGGTCCCGAATGATCCGCCGAGTTGCTGGGTGGTCCGGGTGAGCACGCTGGAGTGCGCGATGGCATCGCGGCCGAGGCCCACGTAGGACGCGGTCATCACGGGCATCGTGATGGCGCCGAGTCCGATGCCGCGCACCACCAGGAACGCCGCGAGCATCCAGGCGTTGCTGTGCGCGTCGGCGAAGCAGAACGGGATGGTTGCCGCCGCCGTGATCAGGAAACCGACGGTGGCGATCATCCGGGCGCCGATCGTATCGGTGAGCGGACCGGCGATCTGCCGGCTCAGCAAGGTGCCGATTCCTTGTGGTACCAGCATGATTCCCGCCATCAGCGCGGAGGCGCCGCGAGCCTCCTGATAGAACAGCGGAAGCACCAGCATTGCTCCGTACAGGGCGAATCCCGACAAGAACATCACCGTCGACGAAGAGCCGACCGATCGCGTGGCCAGCAGGCGAATATCGATGAGCGGTAAGGACGTTCGCAATGCGTGGAGGGCGAAGACGATCAGGGCGACGACGCCCACGGTCAGGGGCACGAGGACGTCGGCGTGTGCGAATCCGGCCTCGCCGCCCGCGTTCGACAACGCGAGGATCACGCACGCGATGCCCGGGGCGAAGGCGACCAGACCCCAGACGTCCAGACGCGGAAACTGCTGCGGCGTCGGCTCTTTCTCGAGGTACCGCCACGCGAGGAACAAGCCGATGAGACAGAACGGGACGTTGACCCAGAACATATAGCGCCAGCTCAGGTGACTGATGATGAGGCCACCGGCCAGCGGTCCGAGGATGGGGCCGAGCAAGGCGGGTAGCGCCACCCAGGTGACCGTGCGCCCGATGGCGCGGCCGGCGGCTGCTTGCATGATCATGGTCGTCATCACCGGCAACATCAGTCCGCCGCCGAGTCCCTGCAGCACCCGCCATCCGATGAGGGCGCCGGCGCTCCAGGCGAGACTCGAGCCGATGGAGCCGATCAGGAACACCGCGAGTGAGACCATCCACACGCGTTTCCCACCGAACCGGGCCAGCGCCCACGTGCTCAGCGGCACTGCAATGCCAAGTGCGAGAAGGTAACCCGTCATCACCCATTGGATGGTGGTGACCGATGCGTGTAGGTCGACGGCCAGTTGGTGTAGTGCGACGCTGACGATGGTGGTGTCGAAGACCACGGCAAGGGCGCCGACGACGAGGACCATCGCCGTCTTGAGCACCTGCGGGTCGATCTTGTCGTCAAGTGGTGTGTCGGTCGTGGTCATCACGACCTCCCGTCTTTAAGAGAGGAATCCATTCCTTATAGACGCTACGCGGCAAGATAAGGAATGTAAACCTTCCTTATTTATCGGCGGTGACTACGATGTCGACATGACGGCCGAGCGCACCGACACCCCACGGCGTCGTCGCCGTGGCCCCGAGTTGGAACAGGCATTGCTGCAGGCTGCCTGGGACGAGCTGGTCGACGTCGGATTCGCCAAACTGACCATGGAATCGGTCGCCGCGCGCGCGAAGACCGGCGTCGGCGTGCTCTACCGCCGATGGCCCAACAAGGACGATCTGGTGTTGGCCGCTCTCACCGACTACGCCTCCAACACTCCCGCCGAGGCCCCCGACACCGGGAGCCTGCGCGAAGACATCCGGCAATTGCTCCACACCATGAACGACGCGCGCTCGGGCATGCTCGCCGTCGTCAGCGCGGCCTTCGCCGGACTCCATGACAGTTCCGGATACACCCCCGCCGCGATTCGCGAGCAGATGCTGCACGGTGCCGGAAACACCCGCGCCGCCGACATCTTCGCCCGGGCCGCCGAGCGTGGCGAGATCGACCTCGACCACGTGCCGCAGTCGGTGCTCGACCTGCCATTCGACCTGATGCGGCACGATCTGCTGATGCGCCTCGAGCGGGTCGGCGACGATCGCATCGACTCGATCGTCGACGACATCTTCTGGCCGTTGGTGACCTCAGAACGTGGCTGAGGCGTTTGCGCCGTCGCTGTCGGCGCGCACCCGATCGATCGCGACCACCAGCGAGATGATCGTCGCCTCGAGCGACTCATCGAGCACCTCGACCTCGTAGGTGTCGGCCCAGCTCAACAGCTTTCGGTGAATCGTTGCGACCGGCTGCCCGCCGCGCAGGACGCTGAAATTCATGTCCCACCAATCGCCGGAGACGTCGAGGCCGGCACCGTCGATGGTGTAGCGGGGCTTGAAAAAGCTGAACTCCTTGCGGATCGTCGCCACCAATTGACCGTTCATCTCGACTGTGAACCTCGGCTGAAAGCTGAACACCGCCTTGGTGATCTCGGCAACCGGCCGGTCGAAGGTGTCGGTGATGGTGAAGCTCTTGGGGATCTTCATGAAGCTGCCGCTGACGAGGTATCGCGGTTGCTGGGCCTGATCGAGCACGGTGAACTTGCCGCTCGGCGAGAGCATCTTCTGCTTGATGTAGAGCGTGGACATGGGCCTCCTCTCGGATGTGGTCCACCCTAGTGACTCATCGCGTCGATTCCCGGGCGATGTGGTCTTCGCAAAGGCTCAAGGACCATTTTCTCGCCGCTACCAGTTCGTATCGCTGTGAGGGATAGCCGTCGGCGAACCCGACTGGCCCACCTGGACCCCCGCGTCGCTCCTCTGACCATTCTGCAGCCGGGCAACCACCCTCTCCGCGGCCGAGACAACCGCCATCACCACATCACTGCGCGGTTGAGGGGGCCGCGCTCCTCGAGGAGGCGCTCGCGGTGAGCCCCGAGGTCGGTTCGTCGGCCGTCCTCGTCAGCGTGCCGCTGCCAACAACAACCGCCGTTCCGCCGCGGCGACCGCTCGTCTGGTCGCGTCAACGGCGTCGGGGTTCACCGACACCGACGTGATCCCGAGTTCGACGAGGCGTTGGGCGAATTCGGGTTTCGTCGACGGAGCCTGCCCGCACAGCGACGTGGTGATGCCCAGACGCCGCCCGGTGGAGATGATCTGGCCGATCGCGTCGAGCACCGCGGGATCGGACTCGTCGAACACCTCTGCGCAGATCTCCGAGTCACGGTCGACGCCGAGCATCAACTGGGTCAGGTCGTTGCTGCCGATGGACACCCCGTCGATCCCCATCCCGACGTACTCCGGTAGCCAGTGAACCACCGAGGGTACCTCGGCCATCACCCACCGCTTCAGCCCTCGCTGGTGTCCGAGACGACTGGCGTCGATCAGCGAAAGGCATTCCTCGAGCTCCCATTTCGTCCGCACGAACGGGATCATCAGCCCGAGATTCGGTGCGGTGTCGCGGATACGGGCCAGCGCTTCGAGCTCGAGACCGAACAACTCGGGTTCCTTGATATAGCGGAAGCAGCCGCGATAGCCGATCATCGGATTGTGCTCGACCGGCTCGTACTCCTCGCCGCCGCGCAGGGTACGGAACTCGTTACTGCGAAAATCGGTGGCGCGGTAGATGACCGGACGCGGCGCGAACGCCGTCGCGATGCGGCCCACCGAACTCACCAATGCATCCACCAGGGTCTCACTCTCACCCTTGGCGATGAGATCGTGCGGATGTCGACCGCCGAGCGCCGCGGTGAGGATGAACTCCGCGCGCAGCAGTCCCACACCGTCGACGTCGAGAGCCGCCACCGACTCCGCGCTGTCGGGCATCGCGAGATTCACATAGATCCGGGTCCCGGTCACCTCGGCGCGCGCCACCGTCGGCGTGCCCGGCGACGTGACGGCCACCGTGGCGGTGGTCTCGGGTACACCGGCACGGACCTGGCCATGCGTACCGTCAACCGTGACCACCTCACCCGCGGGCAGATCCTTTGTGGCCGAACGTGCTCCGACGACGCAGGGCACGCCGAGCTCGCGGGCGACGATCGCCGCATGACAGGTCATCCCACCAGCGTCGGTGACGATCGCCGCGGCACGCCGCAGGGTCGGCAGCCAATCGGGGTTGGTCATCGGCGCGACCAGCACCTCACCATCGGCGAGCTGCCCGCCGTCGGCCGGCGAGTTCAGAACGCGGACCGCTCCGCTCGCGATGCCGGGAGCGGCCGAGAGTCCCTGGGCCAGAACCGTTCCGGGTGGCGACGAGGTGGCGCCGAGGGTGGTGATCGGGCGTGCCTGTACCAGCCACACCGCGCCGCCGGGATCGATCGCCCATTCCAGATCCTGCGGGCAGCCGTAATGGTCCTCGACGGCCAGCGCGAGCTCGGCGATCCGTCGCACGGTCTCGTCGTCGAGGACCCGGGCCTGCGCGAGATCCTCGTCGAGGTCTTCGGTGTGGTCGACGCCGTCGGCACCGCGCACGATGCGGAAGTCCTGATGCCCGATGTGGGTCTCGAGGATGGAGCCGGTGGACTTGTCGATGATGTAGGTGTCGGGTTGCACCATCCCCGACACCACCACCTCGCCGAGACCCAGTGCTGCCTCGATGGCGACGCGGTCGCGCGCACCAGTACTCGGGTCGGCGGTGAACGCCACCCCGGACCGTTGCGAGGCGACCATCTGCTGCACGACCACCGCCATGGCGGGCTCGTCGGTGAATCCCCTTGTGGCGCGATAGGCGACGACCCGGGGGCCGAACAGCGACTGCCAGCACGCGCTCACCGCGTCGAGCAGCGCCATGTCGCCGACGACGTCGGTCAGCGTGCGGTTCATGCCGGCGAACGAGGCGTCCTTGCCGTCCTCACCGGTGGCCGACGAGCGCACCGCGACCGGCACGTTGTCGCCGAGCCGGTGATAGGCGTCGAGGATGTCCTCGCGCACCTGGGGGTCGATACCCGCGAGCCCGACCGTCTCCTGCAACTCGTTGCACAGCGCGGTGAGTTTGTCGTTGTCGGCGACCGCGGCGAGGGCGTCGCGATGCTTCGACGCCAGCTCCTCGGCATACCCGGCGACCGACATCGACTCTCGATAGCAGTCGCGCAGCAGGACGAATCCCGGTGGCACCGGCAGTCCGGCGCTGCACAGTTCGCCGAGATTGGCGCCCTTGCCGCCGGCGTCCTCGGCATCGTCGAGTCGAAGGTTCGAGAATTCTCGGATCATTGCTGACCTCCTCGTTCACCTTCCATCGTCCGCGCCGACGACGGCGACGCCTAGGGACCGAGGACACCAGTTGGTGCTGGGTAGGATCGACAGAGCCATGCGAGAACCGGCCGGCACGACCGACCTGGTGATGATCACGGTCATCACCGTCGTCGGTGTGGCCGCCGCGTTCAGTGCGCTCGCCTCCGCCTACGTCTATCTGCGCGAACGTCCGGGACGCGACCGTGACATCCAGGGCAGGGACATCCAGGGCAGGGACATCCAGGGCAGGGACACCCGGGAACGTCTCGCCCGGCGGTGGCTCCTCGCCGTGGCGGTCTTCGGCGTCACCGCTGTCGTCCTGCGATTCGGATGGCTGATCCTGGGCTGATCGTCAGCTCGCCGCGGGCCCGAGTTCCTGCTCTTCGGCGTGGGCCTCGGTCAAGACGGCGTCCATGTGTTCGGCCATTGTCGTGTTGTTCAATCGGAAGTGCACGGCGAGATAGAACACGACGACGCTGAATACCACGGTGATGATGTTGGCCCACCAGAAGCCGAGGACGGCGCTGCTGTCGAGATCGCCGGCCAGATAGGAGATCAGGGCGAGACCGGCCAGCCACAGGATCATCCATGAGCCCGAACGCATCTCGAGGACCGGCTGGTCGTACACCATCTCCAGGATGGCCAGCAGGACGAGGCCGATCAGGACGGCGATGAACAGTTTGAGGTTGATCGTCCATGTCGACCAGATCGCGATGAGGTTGGAGGCGACGAACGCCAACAGCGGGATCACATCACCGCCGGGCACGCGGAACGGCCGTTCGCGCTTGGGGTCCGAACGACGCAGTGCCGCAACGACTACAGGCCCCGCCGCAAAGGACAGCACGGTCGCCGAGGTGATGAACCCGACGAGCTGCTGCCAGCTCGGGAAGGGCAACAGGATGATCAGACCGAGGACGAAGGCGACGATCAGGCTGACCAGCGGGACACCGCGGTTGGTCGTCTTGGCCAGCATCTTCGGTGCATTACCGTTGCGCGCCATGGCATAGGACACGCGTGAGGTGACCGTGGTGTAGATCAATCCGGTGTCTCCGGGGGAGACGATCGCGTCGATGTAGAGCAGTGTGGCGAGCCAGCCCAGTCCGATGGCGGTGGCGATCGCGGCGAGCGGACCGAAGTCGTTGGTGAACCCCATCGTCGCCCATCCGTGGATGAAGTCACGCGGATTGAGAGAGCCGATGAACGCCACCTGCAGTGCCACATAGATGATCCCGGTGAGGATCACCGACCCGATGACGGCGATGGGCACGTACTTTCGGGGATTCGACGTTTCGCCGGCGAGTTCGATTCCTTGACGGAAACCCAGGAACGAGAACACGATTCCGGAGGTGGCGATCGCGGTGAACACACCCTCCCAACCGTTGGGCATGAAGCCCTTGGAGGTGAAGTTGCTGGGATGGAATTGGGTGACGAGGAAGGCGATCACGACGACGGTGATGATCGCGAGCTTCCACCACACCAGAACGTTGTTGACCCGGGCGAACCAGCGGACGCCGATGTAGTTGACCACCACGAAGAGTGCGAGGAGGACCACGGCCGTGAGGTAGCCGAGGCCGGTCAGGGTGTGCACCGTGTCGCCGTTGACCGTCGACTTGGAGGTGAACGCGGCGTACTTGGTGGCGTACTGCAGCGCGCCCTCCACCTCGATCGGCGCGACCGTGCCGCACGCGATCCACAGGATCCAACCGCTGGTGTAACTCGCGAACGAGCCAAAGGCGATGTGCGGGAAGCGAACAACACCACCGGAGACCGGGAACATGGTGCCGAGCTCGGCGAAGGTCAGTGCGATCAGCAAGATCATGACCGCACCGATCGACCACGAGATGATCGCCGCGGGACCGGCCTTCTGCGCGGCGTTCATCGCGCCGAAAAGCCATCCGCTACCGATGATCGACCCGACGCTGGCGAACAGCAGACCGATCAAACCGACATCTCTGCGCAGGTTCCGATTGTCACCCGCTTCAGGCTTCGCACTCGTCTGGGTCATCTGAACTCCTTAGCAGACAGAAGAACTTTTACCGTACTGAATTGCGCGTGAAAAGGGATCGGGCGCCGGATTTTTCCGATTTATAACCACCTTTTCTCCTCATATCCGGCACGATGTGGGGCGCGAGGAAAGGTGTGCCGTACGGTGGCGCCCATGCGACGACACATGATTCGTACAGGCCTCGCCGCAGCGCTCTCGGCGGTGGCGGCATCGGTCGTGGCCGTCACCGGAGCACCAGCACACGCCGCACCTCTGGGTGATACCGCGCGTGCCGTCGAGCTACCGGGTCGGCTGACCGCAGCCGACGCCTACGCGGCCACCCGGCCGGGCCACACCGGGATCGTGGTGATCGACCGCGTCACCGGCGCGACGTACGCAGATCGCAACGCCGACACCCCGGTGTGGACGGCGTCGACGATCAAGCTGGCGATCGCCACCGACCTGCTGAATCGGGCGAGGTCGGGTGCGATCACGCTCTCGCCCGCCAATCGCGCCGACATGCACGCCATGCTCAACAGCTCCGACGACGAGGCGACCGATCGACTCTGGTTCGCCTTCGCCGGGCCTGATCACCAGACCTTCAACCGCGACTTCCGCGCGTTCGGGATGACGTCGCTGGCGCCGCAGCGAGGATTCACCGAGTTCTATCCCTATTGGGGATTCCAGAAGGACACACCGCGCGATCTCGCACGACTGGTCGACTACGTTCTCACCCGCACCGCGCCGACCGACCGCGCCTACCTCATCGGCGAGATGCGCGGCGTCGCACCGGATCAGCAATGGGGGATCAAGTCGTTGCCCGCGAATCTGGCGCCCGGCAACAAGAATGGTTGGTCCGACGAGCAGGGCGGGTCGGTGATGAACTCCATCGGATTCGCAGGCGACAACCAGCGATTCGTCGTCGCCATCATGAACAACCTTGCGGGTCAGGGTGGTCAGCCGCAGGGTAGGGTCACCGTGTCCCAGGTGGCACGAGATCTCCTGGGCTGACCTACCTCCCAGGCTGAGACGGAGCAACCATGACCGACGCCCACCCGATCAGCAGGTTTGAGACGCCGACACTCGAGGACCTTCCCGATGATGTGCGTGACCGCATCCTCGCAGTCCAGGAGAAGTCGGGTTTCATCCCCAACGTGTTCCTCCTGCTGGCCCGGCGCCCCGACGAATTCCGGGCATTCGTCGCCTACCACGACGCGTTGATGGACAAGCCCGGGAATCTGACCAAGGCCGACCGCGAGATGATCGTCGTCGCCACGTCGAGCCCCAACCAATGCCAGTACTGCGTCGTCGCCCACGGTGCAATCCTGCGCATCCGGGCCAAGAATCCGCTGATCGCCGATCAGGTCGCCGCCAACTATCGCAAGGCCGACATCACCGATCGTCAACGCGCCATGCTCGATTTCGCCCTCAAGGTCTCGACCGAGGCCTACGCGGTGTCCGAATCCGATTACGACGCACTGAAATCCCACGGCTTCACCGACGAGGACGCCTGGGACATCGCGTCGATCTCGGCGTTCTTCGGGATGTCCAACCGGATCGCCAACGCCACCAACCTGCGGCCCAACCAGGAGTTCTACGCGATGGGGCGCGGGGATCGCTCACGGTCCACGTAATGACAGTGCCTGCGTGCCGAGAACGATTGCCAGGTCCAGCTTCTCGGCATCGGCAGTGTCCGGCTCCGCAGTGTAGATCATGATGCGCAGGTCATCGCCGGCGACGACGAGGGTGTCGCAGTCGACGGTGATCGGCCCGACCGTCGGGTGATCGATCACCTTGTGACGTGCGGCGTCGGGGGCCGGCGCATCGTCGGCGGACTCCCAGAGTTCGGTGAATCTCGCACTCGACGAGGTCAATTCATCGATCAGATCGCGCAGCGTCGGATCGGTCGGATAGCGTACTGCCGTCATGCGGAGATCGGCGACGAGCCGCTCGATCTGTGCGTCGTGCTCCTGCGCGTTCTGACGGGCACGTGATGCCGGGCCGTGGATGTTGCGCCACAGAGCATTCCGCTCCCAACGCGTGAGGACCGACGTGTCGCCCATGAGTGCGTCATAGGCGGGGTTGGCGATCAGCAGATTCCACGCGGCGTCATACACCACGACCGGTGTGCCGGCGAGGCGGTCGAGCATCCGCGCGACACTCGGTGCGATCCGGGTGCGGATGAGCCCGATGCCGGGCGCTGTATAGCCGGCGAGCAGGAACAGCCGTTCGCGGTCCGCGTCGGGAAGACGCAGCGCTCGCGTCAACGATTCGACGACCTGCGGAGAAGGGGACGTCGCCCGGCCCTGCTCGAGCCGGGTCAGATAGTCCACCGAGATACCGGCGGTCATGGCGAGCTCTTCGCGACGCAGACCCGGAGCGCGCCGCCGCCCACCACCCGGGAGGCCGACCGCTTCTGGTGAGAGGCGCTCCCGATGACGCCGGACGGTCTTGCCGAACTCCTCGTTCTTCACCACGCGCACCACTTCAGTTTGCTCCCGCAGTCCGCGCGGTGTCCTGGTACTGCGAGTCCTACGACAATCAGACGGCTGCCTATCAACCCGCCGACGCGCGAGTATCGATGCATGACAACCACAGTGATCACCGGGGCCAACAAGGGCCTCGGCAAGGAAACCGCACGCCTCCTCGTGCACCGAGGCCACCGGGTGTACCTCGGTGCACGAGACGAGGGTCGCGGGCGAGCAGCAGCGCAGGAGGTCGGGGCGCAGTTCGTCCAGCTCGACGTCACCGACGACGCGTCGGTGGCCTCCGCATTCGAGACGATCGCGGCCGAGGGCGGACTCGATGTGCTCGTCAACAACGCCGGCATCGCCAAACGAGCCGGTGGCGCCACCGAGGCGATGGACGGTCCGAGCGTTCTCGAGGTCTTCGACACCAACGCCGTGGGCATCGTCCGCGTCACCGAAGCCGCGCTGCCGCTGCTCCAGCAGTCCGAGAATCCTGTGGTGGTGAACGTGTCCAGCGCTCTCGGCTCGTTCTGGGCCACCCACGAACCGTCGCGGCCCGCGTCGCACTTCGTGTCCATCGTGTACGGCTCCAGCAAAGCGGCGGTGTCGATGCTCACCGTCCAATACGCCAAGGCCTATCCCGACATCAAGATCAACGCGGTCGAACCCGGGGTCACCGCAACCGAACTCGGTGGCGGCGAGCCCGGCAGCCATCCCGGGCGCGCACCCGAGATCAGCGCCCGGACAGTCGCCCGGCTCGCCTCACTCGGGCCCGACGGACCGACCGGCACGTTCTGGGAGGACGACGCTGCGCTGCAGTGGTGAGCGTCCCGCGCAACGCTCACCAACCAGAACGGTGTCTGATTCGCTCGCGCTGCGACCTCGGTGACCTGGGCGTACGCTCCCGATATGAGCAAGTTGAGTCCGGTGGTGTCGGCGTTGGGCGCCGCACAGTGGCAGCGTTGTCTCGAGCCGCACCTCCTCGAAGGGGAGACGATCACCGCGTTCGTCGCCGTGCACCGACTCAAACCGACCGTCGAGGGCGTGGCGATCACGAACGCCCGGATTCTCGGATTCAACTCGGCCGCGGCGTCCGGTCGCGGAGTCATCACCATGCAGGTGGCCGCCGACGACATCGTCGGCGCCGAATTCATCGGTGCACGGCTGGTGCCCACGCTGACACTGCGCACCGTCGACGGGCCGCGGGTGTTCGGGCAATTCCATCGGGACGAGACGGAGTTCCTCACCTACTTCGTCGAGTCGCTGCACTCCGCCGGGGTGGGCGCCGATGTGGCGCCCGCGCTGACCAGATGGCGCCGACAGCGCACCGAAGCCGCCGAGCGAACCCGACGGCGACGCGCGCAACGACGGCGGGTGACGGTGTACGGCGAACCGATGACCGAGGCGCAGTGGGAGGCCGTCGACGAGCACGCCGGCGACGGTGACTACCCGTGGATGGTCCTCAACGCGGGGCGGCACGGATTGCTGGCAGCCTTCGACGACCGCGTCGAAATCCGCAAGACCGGCTGGGAGTCCGGGTCGGCGGCCGGAGTGCATGTCGAGGTGCTCGCGCTGGCCGACATCACCGGCATCGAATATCGGTGTGGCGCTTTGACCGGCTGTCTCGAATTCTCGACAACCGACCATCCCGCGTCGGGCACCGACGATTTCTGGCCGTGCTCGGTGCAGGATTCCGAGCATCTCTCCGCGTTGCGCCCCAACGTCATTCGGGTGCCCAAACCGTACTATCTGGGTGCTCGGGCGGCGATCGAGGCGTTGCGTGAGCGGGTCGGCATGGGGCTCTCGGCCTGAGTGACGCCGTGACGGCACCGCCGCGGGGGGAGCGGCGCCGTCACGACTCGCCAGGGTCACTCACGACCCGAAGGCATCACCGGTCGAATCGTTGAAATTCGTCCGCATGTCGTTGAATGGATTGCGCGGTCCGTAGAGCCGCGCGGTGGCGCTCGTGACCCCGCCGGGGCAGGTGATCTTCAACGTCGCATTCTGAGTGACCTTGATGATCCCGCCACTACCGGTCGGAGGGATGTTCGGGACCGATTCCACCTGTGTGCCTTCGGTGACAGTGGCCGAGCATCCGGTGCGGCCGTGGGTGTTCCACGTGGCCTGAGCCGAGTCGGTACCGATCAGCAGGATATGCGCTTCGGGGGGATCGGCGGCTGCGGCGGTGGCGGCGGGCGTGATTGCGGCGGCGATGCCGGTCGCGACCGCGGCGACACCGATGAGGTGTTTCTTGTTCATGGCGGGGGCCTTTCGGGCTGGGTTCTCTGGCGGCCGGTCCGGAGTGGGCCGGTAGGAGGAACTGTGCGCCGGACAACCGTCGACGTAACGAGTAGTGCGGCACGCGGATCGGGCGAAGCGGACTACTCGCCCCGCGCCATCCGCGCAGGAAGAACTCAAATCGGGCAGAGACTTGCCCCAGGGGGATGGTCGGCGGCAGAGTGCTTCGGGTGACGAAGAATGTGGCCGTGCGCCTGTGGCTCTCGATCCTTTTGTCGGCGCTCGTCGGGTTCGGCGTGATGCTGGCGCCGACGGCATCTGCTGCGCCACCGGCCTCCAACGGCTACACGGTGACATTGGATCGCAATCCCGGTCTCGGTGGCGTGATTCTGCTGGCACCCGCCGACCTGCTGAACAACCCCGCCGTACCGCGAGCGATCGGGGCCATCGGTGCCCACGACCCGGTGACGCTGCAGGTCCGCGCCCGCAACGGGGCGCTGCTGCACCAACGGGTCATCCCACAAGGTCAGGAGGCCGGCAACTTCCAGATACAGACCTACCGCGGGCAGCGTGTGTACACGTGGTGGCAGGGTGCCAACGGTGCCGGTCATGGCGACGGGACCTACTTCATCGCCGACCGCGACTTCCATGTGCTGCACCAACTCCGGACGCCGGTGGGCACCTCCGGTGACCTGCACGAGTTCCGCATCCTGCCCGACGGACGCCGCGCCGCGGTGACCAGCTATGCGCGCACCACCGCCGTGGTCAACGGAGCACGGATCCCCGTCGTCGACTCGCACTTCTACATCATCGACATCGACAGCGGCAGAACCGAATTCTCTTGGGACGCACTGTCTCACGTTCCGGTGACCGCAACCACCACTCCGTTGCCCTTGCCGGGCCAGGGACTCGACTACTTCCACATCAACAGCATCTTCCCCGACGGCAAGGGCAACTACCTGGTGTCCTCACGCAACACCTCGGCGCTGTACCTCGTCGACGGAACCACCGGCGCCGTGCGTGCGGTGATCGGCGGCAATCGGTCCACCATGCGGGTCGCCGACAACGCGACGTTCCGCAATCAGCACGACGCGGAGCTGTTGCCCGACGGCACGATTCGGCTCTTCGACAACAACTCCAGCCTTCCCGGCACCGGCGGCCCGTCGTCGATCCTCACCATCCGGCCTGACTGGAAGAAGGGCACCGTCAGCCTGGTGTCGCGGTGGACCCATCCCGACCACCTCACCGCCTGGGCGATGGGCAACGTCGAAACACTGTCCGACGGTTCGGTGTTCGGCGGATGGGGCACCACCGGACACGTGGCGTCCTTCGACCGGACCGGGCACCTGATCTACGACGCGACCCTGTCGGGGATGATGACCACCTACCGCGCGTTCTGGTATCCGCAGGGGTTGTGAGTTCAGCTAGTGAGCGGCCTTGGGTGCTTGCTGGGCGGCGTCGTCGATGGCGCCGGGCCGGTCCATCGCGGTGAACATCTCGACCAGGCCGCGTGGTGCGTCGTCGGCGAAGATCATCTCGAGGCTTTCGGCGGAGTCGCCGGCCGAGGCTGCTGAACGTGTGAACAGCTCGGTCTCATAGGCTTTCAATGCGGCGTCGGTGTCGTCGGGGTGCGCGGCGAGCGCCAGAGCCAGCCGGGATCCGTCGTACATGGCGAGGTTGGCACCTTCGCCGGCGAACGGTGACATGACGTGGGCGGCATCGCCGAGCAGGGTGACTCCCGGGGTGTGTGGCCATGAGTATCCGACCGGCAGTGCGTTGATCCGGCGGGGTGTGAGTGCGGTGTCGGCGTTGGCGATCAGGCCGCGTAGATCGTCGTCCCAGCCGTCGAGGAGTTCGAGGATCGCGGCTTTGGCTGCGGTGGTGTCGCTGAAATCGATGGTGTCGACCCAGTTTTCGTCGGCTCGGTGTCCGAGGTAGAAGTGCAGGCTGCCGTCGGTTTCGCGGTGCCCGAGGATGCCTGTGGGCCCGCCGAGTGCGAACAGCATGCCGGTGCCCATCACCGCGGCCTCGGCCGGGTGGTCGGTGTCGGCGTTGTACAGGTCGGCTTCGATGAAGGAGATGCCGGTGTAGTCGGGCATGGTGTCGGACAACACGTGACGCACCTTCGACCAGGCGCCGTCGGCGCCGATGAGCAGATCGGTGGTGAAGCTGTCACCGTCGGCGAGCTCGACGCGGTACCGGCCGGTCTGCGAGTCGTCGGGCGCGATCGTGGTGACTTTGCTGCCCCAGTGCACGGTGCCCTCGGGTAGTGAGTCCAGCAGCAGATCGCGCAGGGTGCCGCGATCGATTTCGGGGCGGTCGAGTTCTCCGGTGTCGGTCTCTTCGTAGAGGACGGTGCCGGTCGTGTCGAGGATGCGCATCGATTCCCCGCCGGGATGGATCAGGGCGAGAAACTGTTCGTGCAGACCCGCTGCGCGCAGTGCCTCCTGGCCGCTGTCGTCGTGGATGTCGAGCATGCCGCCCTGGGTCCGTGCGTGGCGGTCGGGTTCGAGTTCGAAGATGGCTGCGTCGATGCCGTTGGCGTGCAGCACCCGGGCGGTGGTCAGACCGCCGAGACCGCCGCCGATGATGGCGATGGGGTAATGGGTGGAGGTCATGATTGTCCTTCTTTCACAACGTATTCCGGCGTGACGCCGGTCAGGGGATGGGGGGTCGTTCGCCGGCTGCGATACCGGCGATGAGGGTGTTCAGTGTCCATGCCCACCGCTGGGCCGGGGTGCCGGCCATGACGGCGTCGGCGTGCTCGGCCAGCGCGGGCGTGGATGTGGAGTCGGCGGTCTGCACGGCGACGGTCAGGGCGTGGTGGACGTCGTCGGGTAGATCACCGGCATCGGCGTCGCCGTCTTCGGGAGCGGCGTGTTCGGCGGCGGTTGCTGTCGCGTGAAGCAGCAGCATGTCCGCGCCCCACGCGGCACTGACCGGGCCGACACCGCCCTCGATGAGCAATGTCATCATCCGGTCGAACAATGCCAACAGGTGAGGCCCGTTGGGGCGGATCACCAGTGCCGAGCGTGCCAGCCCGTGATCCCGCATCAATACGTCTCGATAGTCGGTGACGAGTTCGACGAGCTGCTGTTGCCACGTTCCGGTGCCCGGGTCGTCGATGGTGCCGAGCAGCTCGTCGATGACGGCGGCGTGCAACTCGCCGGTGTTGCGGACGTAGACGTACAGCGACGCCGCCCCGGTGTCGAGTTCCTGGGCCACCCGCCGCATCGTCGCCTTGCGCAGGCCTTCGCGACGCATGATCTCGATGGTCGTGTCGACGATCCGTTGCCGCGAGAGCATTGTCTTCGCCGGACCGCGCCGACGACTGTGTGGCTGTTTCGTGTCACTCATGATCGGCTCGATCAGTTCTGTTCGGCGGCAACCGTATTCGGGCGCAGTAACCGGGTCCAGTCCTCGACCGCGTCGAACACGCTAGCCAGCGCCGCGACATGCGGGCCCTCGGCGGCGACACCGGTGTCGTCGAACGCCGGCGACCACAACTGCAACTGGACGTCGGGCTGAACATCGGCCATGCCCAGAACCCCGGCCAGCACCCGCAACTGGTCGATCGCGCGGGCGCCGCCGACAACGCCGTAGCCGACGAAACCGATTGGCTTACCACCCCATTCGGCATACAGGTGGTCAAGAGCATTCTTCAGCACGCCGGGGATGCCGTGGTTGTACTCGGCGGTCACGATGATGAACGCGTCGTACCCGTCGATCAGGTGCGCCCACGCTTTGGTGCGTTCGTCGGTGTACTTGCCCATCATCGGCGGCATCGGCTCGGCCAGATGTGGCAACTCGTGCTCGGCCAGATCGATCAACTCGTAGGTGGCCTCACGGGTGGATGCCGACTCCAGAACCCAGCGTGCCACGCCCTCACCTTTGCGGCCCTGCCGCACCGATCCCAAGATCACACCAATCCGCATGTCCTACTCCTCTCGTCGTCGTTAACGAACATGTTCGTTTGTCGCTTCCAGCTTAACGAACATGTTCGCTATTGTCGAGTGAGCTCGGTCTCATGAGGTGGCAGCTATGTATCAGCCGAAGCGGCCCAACAGTTTTGCCGTGTTGTCGTGCTCGATGGCGCGTAGTTCATCGACGGTGAGGCCTGCGTTGACCAGTTGGTCGATGGTGCGGCCGACGGTGGGTTCGGGTGCGGCCGGCCAGTCGGTGCCGAAGAGGATGTGACTGATGTCGGTGACCTGCAGGGTGGGTAGCAGCGAGACGGGAGCGCCGGCCATCGCGGTGTCGTAATACAGCCGGGCGAGCACGTCGGCGACGTGTTGTGGCGTGATCGGGGTGTCGTCGGGACCGATGGCAACGGTGGTGTGTTCGCCGATGCGCCAGGAGAGGCTGGGCAGTGGTCCGCCGCAGTGCGGCAGGATGAGCACCAGGTTCGGATAGCGGTGGAAGACGCCGGTGTAGAGCGCGTTGACGATGTTGCGTGCGGTGTCGAACGGGAACTCGATGACCGAGCGTGGTCGTCCGAGCGCGAGGTCGGCGGCGTGTGCGCAGTCGGTGGGATGGATGAACACCGGGGTGCGCCGCTGATTGAGTTCGGCGAGAACGGGTTCCATGAAATCTGAGCCGAGATAGTGGCCGCCGATATTCGAGTTCAGAGCGATACCGTCGAGGTGCAGCGTGTCGAGTGCGTAGCCGATTTCGTCGAGCATGTCATCGGCACCGGTGCCGAGTAGCACGGCGAACGCCCCGAACCGGCCCGAGTGGGCGGCGATCAGATCCGCGTAGTCCTCGTTAACCTGCCGGGCGAAGCGGGTGGGGAAGCCCGGGTCGTCGGGTGCCGCCATCGGGGTGAACGGTAGCGACAGGATCTGGGCGGCGATGTCGAACTTGGTCATCACATCCAGCGCGGTGTCGGCGGTCCAGCGGTCCGGGCCACCGGGACCCCGACCGGCGATCAGGTCGGCGACGGCGCCGCCGAAGTAGTGGGCGTGGACGTCGATTCTCCCGACGGCGGCCACCCTCACGATCCCAGTCGGGTGCCGCGCCGCCAGATCTCGCGGGTGTTGAGGGTCGCGGTGATGTCGGAGGTCGGGTCGCCGTCGACCAGGAGCAGGTCGGCGCGCAGCCCTGGTGCGATCCGCCCTCGATCCTCGAGGCCGAATCGTCGGGCCGGGATACTGGTGGCGGTCCGCAGGGCTTCGACCGGGGTCAGGCCCGCGCGGACGAGGTACTGCAGTTCGTGGTGCACGCTGGCGCCGTGAGCCAATCCGCCCATGAACGGTAGGGGCACGGAAACATCTGTGCCGCACAGGATGTCGACGCCACGGTCATGCAGTGCCTTCACCGAGGCGAGGACGTCGTCGAGGCTGCCCTGGGGATAGTGGTTGAAGCTGGAGCGCAGAGTGGTCATCCAGTCCTCGTCGAGGCGCGAGGCGACCCGTGGGTCGTCGGCGAGTTCGGCGCCGGTGATGCCCATCATCGAGGCGTTGAGGACGACGCAGGGGGTGACGAACACCCCGGATTCGACGATGCGGTCGATGATCTCGTCGGTGTGCGGTTGGTCCATGAACAGATGCGCGAGTCCGCCGATCCCGGCGTCGAGGGCCATCCGGGTGCTATCAATCGTCAATGCGTGTGCGACGGTGAGCATTCCGCATCGGGCGGCCTCGGCGACGCCCGCGTCGAGGGTGGCCTGATCGAGCATGGGGATACCGGGATGGCCTTCGACGCTGCCGTCGTCGACCATGAACTTGATGTAGTCCGAACCGGTGTCGATCAGCTGCGGGATGTAGGCGATCGCCTCCTGCGGGGTGCTCACGAAGGGGCGCACCGGCGCGGGACCGGGGGGTGGGCCGCCCTGCCCGGGCGGCGGACCGGGCTGGAAGCCCTCGGGGAACAGCTCGCTGGGGTGACCGCCGGGCGGAGTCAGCCCGAACCCGGCCGAGCGTACATCGGCCAGCCGGTCGTCGCGGCCGATACCGGCCTGCTTCTCGCCGATATTCGTGCCTTGCATCTCCAATTCGGTTGTCACACCGAAGGTCAGCGCCAATGCCAGCGCGGATTCGCTGGTGTGGACGTGGGCGTCGAACAGGCCGGGCAGCACGGTGGCACCGGTCGCGTCGTAGACCTGCGCGCCCTCGGGGATCTCACCTCCCACCGCGGTGATCTCGGTGCCGTCGACGACCAGTGTGGTGGCCTCGAGCACGTCGGTTCCGTCGAAGATTCGGGCGTTGATGATTGCTGTGGTGGTCATGCGTTCCGCCTTCCGCGGACAGGCCGGTGAGCGTATCCACTCACGGCGAGGTGACTGACCCTGCGGCAGATGCAAGCGATCGACAGATAGCTGCTATTTGCACATAATTGACGATAGCAGCGAAATGCTGATCGGCAACCGCATGCACTACAGTCATTTGTTGTGAGTGCCGCCGCGAGACCTGATCCCGACGCGGTACTCGACGAGGTCGGTGCCGCGTTCGCCCGATTGCGGAGGCGGACAGCGCTCTTCGACGTCGATCCGCCGGTCACCCGTCAGGATCTGGTGCGCAATCAGATCATCAACATCGTCGATGAAGCAGATGGTGAGGTAACCGTCGGGTATGTCGCCGACCAGATGAGTGTCGACTCGTCTCAGGCCAGCCGCATGGTCTCCGGGATGATCAAGGATGGCCTGTTGATTCGGCAGGCATCGCAACTCGACGGGCGGCGGACAATCATCGAACTGACCGACGCCGGGCGCGGACTGCGCGACCGATTCCGCAGCCAACACCGACAGGCATTCCTCGAGATCACCCACGAGTGGCCCGCCCAAAAACGCCGCGACTTCGCGGCCCTGCTCGTCGACTACGCCGACGCCTGCGTCGCCGCCACGAACCGGCGACGACCCGAACCGGAGTAGCCCCGCGAGCGCCGTCCAGACAAGGAGCCCTGACGTGGAAAACCCGATCATCGCAGCCCTCGGCGCACTGGGCGCATGGCTCTTGGTGGCCGGGCCGCTCTACCAAGCTGCTACCGAACTGCGTGACCAGGGATTGACCCAGCGCCGGGCATTGCCCGACACGATCGCCCCTTCTCAACCGATCTCCCCGTGGTGGTGGCTGATACCGCCGGTCGCCTACTGGCGGCACCACCGAGAACGCACCAGAATCAAACGCGAAGTGATCGGCGTGATGAGCACCGAGGAAGTCCAGCGCATGCTGGCATTCTCCAACACCGCCCTGGGGTGGTTGCTCGTCGCCGCGGGAGCCACCTGCATCGCGATCAAAGAAACGTGGGAATTCGTACATATCGCCGACTGGCCGCCAGTGATGACATGGGTGATCATCGTCCTTGCGGCGGCCGTCGCGGTGGGCAACGCTGCGATGCAGACGGCGCGTACGTCCCACATCCTTGCCGCCGCCGAGGACTCGCGAGACGACTAGGGCCGCGTATCGCGTAAACCCCCGAGCGCATACACGAGGTCCACGGCCGCATCGACCAGGCGGTCCGGTTCGACGTCGATGTGGCCATCGGTGTACTCCAGGTACAACGAGATCAGGGCGCCCGAGAGCGCCGTGGATCTGATCATCCAGTCCGCTTCGTCGCCGCCGGTAGCCTCGGCGACCTCCGGATGACCCTGTGCGAGAAGCTGAATGACGGCTCGGGTGAAGATGGGGATACGGGTGGCGCTGTGCGAGCGGAGCATGTCGTCGGCCAGGGGCTCGCGTAACAGGATGCGGGCGCGGCGCGGATCCTCCTCGAAGAAGTCGCGGATGATCTCGAACGATGAACGCACCGCATCGCGCAGGTCACCGGAACTGCTCACGTTTTGAAGGCGTTGCAGGAGTTGGTCTTCGACCCGGTCGTGAACGGCGAACAGTAGTTCTTCACGGGAGGCGAAGCTCTCGTAGAAGTAGCGAGGGCTCAGCTGCGCTGCGCGGACCACCGCGCGCATCGTCACGGCCACGGCGCCCCCATCGCCCAACAGGGCTTCGGCCGCCGAGAGGAGTGACTCCCGGCGGCTCGACGACCGGTCTTGTGGACTCTGGCCACCCCACACCTTGGACGTGTTCATGACCGCAATACTGCACCACACCTCGATGAGCCGGACCGAGTCGGCCCGCAATTGACATCACCCGATATCAGATGAATCATGTGATTCATGTTTGGTCGGGCTCAGGTGCTCGATCGATCCGACGGTGTCCAGGAGGTCGACATGTACGACGAACAAGAGTTCCAGAGATCCCTCGCCCAACCGCGTCTCTCGCGTCCGGTACCCGAGTACCTCGATTCGAACCGGGCAGTGCCGATCAGGGCCATTCCCGAAGCCGAGCTGATGGCGAGCACCCGGGAATGGTTCGACGCCTTCGCCACGAAGCTCGACTACCTGAGCAACGTCCACGACAAGGATCTGTCGTGGGTCATGACCTGGGCGAAGAAGTACTGGTGGAGTTTCCTGGTGCGGGACATGACCATCAACGACGAGCTGTACACCCAGGACATCCGGTACACCGACGTCACCACCTTCGGCCGGACCATCGTCGGCATCGACGAGTTCGTCAAGTACAACTTCGCATTCTTCGATGCCATCCCGGACTGGCGGTACGACCCCCTTCCCGACCAGGTGTACATCGACGTCACTCCCGAGGGCACCGTGCGGACGGTCATCCGCTACATGGGCAGCGGCCACTGGAGCGGTCCGCTCAGGCTGCACCCGTACGACGATTCCGCTCCGACCATCTACGGGAACGGCCGATTCATCCAGGCCCCCGCGGTCGACCGATACCACTTCAACGCCGACGGCCTCATGGAAGAGGGCGAGACCCTCTATGACTTTCTCGACGGCGTCCAGCGGGCGGGCATCCTTCCGCGTGACGACAGCTGGCAGTTTCGCGCCCTCATGGGCCTGTCCAAGGTGCCTGCGGTCACCCGAGGTCTCCGACAGAAACTCGCCCGACGATGACCGACCGCCGGCCCGAAGCGATCGACGGACCCGACCATCAGATCGTCGTCGTCGGAGCAGGTTTCGCCGGGATCGCGCTGGGGGCCTCGTTACGCAAAGCTGGGCTGCAGGATTTCGTGATACTCGAACGCGCCGAGGAACTCGGCGGAACATGGCGGGACAACGTGTATCCGGGGTGTGCGTGCGATGTGCCGTCGCACCTGTACAGCTATTCCTTTGCGCCCAACCCCGACTGGTCGAGGACCTACGGCACGCAACCGGAGATTCTCGAGTATCTGCAGACGGTTGCCGACCGCCATGGGGTGCTCGACCACATCGGCTACGACACGGAGCTTCTCCGGGCCGACTGGGACGACACGGGCTCCCTGTGGCGTCTCACCACCTCCCGGGGACCGATGACCGCCCGGTTCCTGATCACCTGCGCCGGCGTCTATGGAGAGGCGCGCTACCCCGCGATACCCGGACGGGAACGATTCGCCGGCAAGGCTTTTCATTCACTGCATTGGCCCACCGACTTCGACCCATCCGGGCAGCGGGTGGCGGTCATCGGTACCGGAGCCTCGGCCGTCCAATTCATCCCGGAGCTGCAACCGCACGTCGAGCACCTGGTGGTGTTCCAACGATCCGCCCCGTGGATCGTGCCACGGATGGACCGCACCACCAGCGCCGTCGAGAGATCACTCCTGCGCCGCGTCCCGGCCCTGCGCCGCCTGCTCCGCGCGATCTACTACCTGGCGATCGAGAGCTTCGGGCTCGTCGGCTTCGTCGACGCGCGGTTTCGATACCCCTTCGAGCTGCTCGGGCGGTTCCAGTTGCGCCGGCAGGTGCGCGATCGCACACTTCGGAGGATGCTGACCCCCGATTATGTCATCGGATGCAAACGGGCGATCTTCTCTGACAACTACCTCCCGGCGCTCACCCGAGACAACGTCGACGTCGTCACCGCCGGCATCGCCGAGATAACCGACAGCTCGGTGATCACACGCGACGGACACGAGCACCCCGTCGACGCCATCGTGTACGGGACGGGATTCCAGGTCCCGCCGGCGGTGTACGAGCGAATTCACGGCCTCGATGGACGCACCTACGCCGACGACTATCGGGAGTGTCCGCGCAGTTACTTGGGCGCCGCGACCGCCGGATACCCGAACTTCTTCACCACTCTCGGTGCATTCGGCGCGGTCGGCAACCAGTCGGCGATCTACATGATCGAGGCCCAATGCCGCTACATCGTCGACGCGCTCGGTCAGTTACGGGACCGCGGCGTCGTGCGGGTGGAGGTCCGCGCGGGTGCACAGGACGAGTTCGTCGACGAGATGAACCGGCGCAGTGAGCACACGGTGTGGCTGACCGGTGGGTGCGACACGAGCTATTACCACACCGCCGACGGTCGCAATGCCGGCCTGTATCCGGGATGGAGTTTCGAATATGCCCGTCGCACAGAGCACTTCGACGCTGCAGCCTTCGACGTCGGACCACGCAGTCCCATGGCGGAGCGTGCTTCATGAATCGCCTCGACCCGGCAGGCAAGGTCGTCGTCGTCACCGGCGCCGCACAGGGTATCGGCCGAGCAGTTGCCGCGCGGATGGTGCGTCTCGGGGCACGGGTTGCGCTCGTCGACCGCGACGCCGTCGGGGTGCATGCGGCCGCGAAAGATCTGGGCCCGAATGCGGTGGCCTATGCGGCAGACGTCCGGGACCGAGAATGCATGCGGCGGGTGATGCGTTCGGTGACAAAGCATTTCGGATCGATCGACGTGATCGTCGCGAATGCGGGGGTCAGTCCGACTCCGGCCACCGTCCGTGCGCTCGACGATGACGAGTTCGATCGGGTGATCGGTGTCAACATCACCGGCGTGTACAACACCGTCCGGCCGGCGCTCGATCAGATCGTCGCCGGCGGCGGCCACGTGGTCATCGTGTCGTCGGGGGCCTCGTTCGCGCCCGGAGCGGGTGGATCGCCGTACATGGTCAGCAAGGCCGCGGTCAGCCAGCTCGGCCGTGCTCTCCGCCTCGAGCTCGCTCCCCACGGAGCCTCCGCAGGTGTCGTCTACTTCGGGATAGTTGACACCGATATGACACACGACATGCTCGATTCCGACGAGTTGGGACGTCAGATCGGCGGACTGCTGCCGTGGCCGTTGAGTCGACGGATCTCAGCTGACGACGCGGCTCGGGTCATCGTCGGCAACGTCGTGCACCGGCACGGCGAATCGTTCGCGCCGGCCGGATGGCGAGCGCTCAAATGGGTTCACGGAGCAGCCAACCCGCTCCTGGATCGATATCTCGTGCGCTCGGCCACCATGCACCGGCTGCTGGCCGAAGTCGACCGCGGAGCCGATGCGGCCGGGCATCACACCTGGTGAGGTCAGTGGGTGATCTACGCGCGGAACAGTTCGACGCTCGGCACCTGCGGCCCACGTTCAGCAGCCGCCTGCGCCAACGCGTCTCGAAACGCACGTACGGCGGGATGGCCGGACCGGCCCGTGCGGACCGCGGTGAACAGACTCCGTTCCGGGTCGCCGGGTAGGGCGTAGAGCCGCAGTCGCGGGTCGTCGCCGGCGATCAACGCGGGAACGAAAGCGAGTGCGTGACCGTTGGCCACGAACCTCGAATGCAGCAGGGTGTCTGGGCCGTCGAACCGCACTCGCGGCTCGAAGCCGGCCGAACGACACACGGCGCGTGCCCATTCGCCGCTGTCGGTCCCCGCGGGTTCGAGTGCCCACGGGAGTTCGGCGAGTTCGGCAAGTCCGGACGGCTCCACCGCCAGCGGTCCCTGTGCCGGGACGGCGAGCAGGAGCCGATCGTGGATGAGGTCGGCGCGATCGGTGCCCGGCCGGACCGGTGAGGGCCGCCCGGGGAACTGTTCGCCGAGGATGAGATCGAAGGTGTGTGACAGCAATCCCCGATACGCGCCCTCGACCTCGCGCAGCGTCAGCTCCACCTGCAACGCGGGATGGCTGCGTTCGAGCAGCGTCAGCACCCGCGGGACGATCTCGGCCACCACCGACTGGAACGACGACACGCGCAGCACTCCGTGCACCGACGGCTGGGCCTGCGCGAGGTCGACCTCGGCGCGTTCGAGTTCGGCGAGGATCACCTCGGCGTGCGCGACGAGTGTCAGCGCCTGATCGGTGAGCCGGACACCTCGCCCGACTCGCTCGAGCAGGGCCACGCCCGCCTCGCGCTCGAGTAGCGACAGCTGTTGGGAGATGGCCGACGGTGTGTACGACAACGCCTCGGCGACCTGGGCCAGGGTGCCCCGTAGATGCAACTCCCGCAGGATGCGCAGGCGGCTGACGTTGAGCATCACCACCTCCAGAATTGTTCAGTTCTGCTAATGGTAGATGAGTAGAAACATTCGCTGGATTGATCAGCGCCGACGCGTGATCCTGGTAGTCATGCCGGTGCTGATGATCTTGGGTTCGTGCGTCTCGCTGCAGTTCGGCGCGGCGCTGGCCATCGGGATCGCGTTCCCCGCGCTCGGCGCCGCCGGGGTCACCACGCTGCGTCTGGGGCTTGCCGCAATCCTCCTGTTGATGATGGCGCGGCCGCGGGCATGGCGTTGGAGCGTCGGGCAGTGGCGATCGGTCGTGGCCTTCGGTGTCGCGCTGGCCGGGATGAACGGCACCTTCTACGAGGCCATCGCGCGGCTGCCCCTCGGCGTGGCGGTCTCCATCGAATTCCTGGGCCCACTGATCCTCGCCGCTGTGCTGTCACGACGACGCACCGACCTGGTGTGGGTCGGCCTGGCGCTGGCCGCGATGGTGCTCTTGGGAGTCGAGAGCATGACCGAGGCGGCGGGCCTCGATCCCCTCGGCGTCTTGTTCGCTGTGATCGCCGGCGCGTTCTGGGCTCTGTACATTCTCACCAGTGCGCGTGTGGGGCAACGAGTTCCGGGCTCCGGCGGATTGGCGATGGCACTGGTCGTCGCGACGGTGTGCGTCCTGCCGTTCGGCATGGGTGGCCTGACGGCCGGACACCTCGACACCACTGTCGCGCTCGCCGCTCTCGGCACGGCACTGCTGTCGTCGGTCATTCCGTACACCCTGGAGCTCGGGGCACTACGCCGTCTGCCGCGGCACGTGTTCGGAGTGCTGCTCAGCCTCGAACCGATCGTCGCCACCATCGCCGGCTGGGTGCTGCTCGGACAGGCGGCCGGTGCCCTGCGGCTGACGGCGATCGTCCTGGTGATCATCGCCAGCATCGGCACCACGGTGGGCGACAAGCGCGGCCGCGTTGCTCACGACGATGAGCCCGATCCCGATCCACTCGAGGCCCCCGAGTCGTTGACCGAGCACGATCACGCCGATCAGTGCGGCCCACACCGGGTTGATGCTCGTCAGAGTCCCGAACAGGTGCGCGGGAATCCAGCGCAGCGCAGTCAGGTCCGTCACGTACGGCACGATCGACGACAGCACGCCGCACAGTCCCGCGAGAACCAGCGCGGTGACGGTGGGCCGGTGGGTGAGCAGCCAACCGATGGCGATGGGCATCCACACACCCGCGGCGACGAGACCGGCCAGGGCGCTGCCCTGCACTCCGGGCACCAGACGGCCCACCGAGCGATTGAGCAGGATGTAACACGCCCATGAGAGCGCGGCGATCAGCGCGAACCCGATCCCGACGTAGTCGGTCGTCGGGCCGGGGCGGGTCAGTGTCACCACGCCGAGTGCCGCGGTCAGTGCACACCCGACCGACACCGTGCCGCGTGCTCCGCACACCGCGATGGTGAGCGGCCCGAGGAATTCCAGCGTCACCGCCAGACCGAGCCCGATACGGTCGACCGCCGAATACAGGCCGAGATTCATCACCCCGAACACTACGGCCAGACCGATGATCGGCAGCCATTGTCGGCGGGTCAGCCCGCGGACCCGCGGACGGATCGTTGCCATGAGGGCAACGGCGGTGACGATCTGCCGCACGGCGACCACCCCGACCGGGGTCAGCGTCGGAAAGGCCATGGCGCCCAGGGCGGCTCCGGTCTGATTGGATGCTGCGCTGCCCAGGACGAGTCCGATGCCGCGCGTCTGACGAGACATGTGCATACCTTGACGGTATGAGTGGCCGATACCGATGACCAGTGCATATATTGACGTAGGTATACGCTTTGGTCATGGAGTGGGACCTGCGTGAACTTCGTTTCTTCGTCACCGCTGCCGATGCCGGATCGTTCACCGAGGCGGCTGAGCGCCTGTACGTCTCACAGGCCGCGGTATCGCGAACCATCGCCTCCCTCGAACGTTCGGTGGGTGAGACGCTGTTGCGCAGGATTCCCCGCGGATGCGAACTCACCAGCACCGGCCGACAGGTGCTGCCGCACGCCCGTCGAGTACTCGCCGAGGCACAACGATTCACCCAGTTCCTCGACAGCCGCCACGCCATTCTCCGGCTCGGATATGCCTGGGCCGCATTGGGAAAGCACACCACGACGCTGCAACGCGAGTGGGCCCGACAGCACGAGAACACCGAACTCGAACTCGTGCGACACAATTCGGCAACCGGCGGACTCGCCGACGGGCTCTGCGACGTGGCCATCGTCCGGGTTCCCGTCGACGAGAAGCGGTTCGGATCGGCGATCGTCGGCCTCGAACGGCGGCTGGTGGCCTTCGCCACCGACGACCCGCAGTGGGCGCGCCGACGCAGTCTGACGATGGCCGAGGTAGCCACCCGCCCGGTACTCGTCGACACCCGGTCGGGCACCACCCACCGCGAACTGTGGGCCGGGACGGCACGCTCACCCGAGGTCGTCGAGATCCACGACGTCGAGGGCTGGCTCGACGCCATCGCCGCCGGCCGCGGCGTCGGCACCACGGCCGAATCCACGGCTCATCACCACGCGCGCGGTGACATCACTTACCGCCCCGTCAAGGACGGCCCACGGATCGCGGTCCGGCTGGCGTGGTGGCTCGATCACGAGCCGGCAGCGCTCGGTGACCTGATCACCACGACCACACGCCTCTATTCGACGTGATCAAGCCGCACTGTCACATCCGCGCGAAACGCACTGTCACCTCCGCGTGAAACGCACTGTCACATCCGCGCGAAACGCGCCATCACGAAGCAGTAGATGCCGTAGGCCGCCAACCCGAGACCGGCCAGGACGAGCAGAACCTGGCCGGCCGGCCATCCCGCGACCGTCTTGACCGCACCGTCGATACCGGTGGCCTTGGCCGGGTCGGCCGTCGCCGCCGCGATGATCACCAGCACGCCGGCGCCGGCGAGCACAAGTCCCTTGGCCGCATAACCGACGACGCCGGTCACCGTGAGCGCCGGGTTGTCGTCGATGGTGAGGTCGTCAAGGAACGACTTCGTGACGCCCTTGTAGATGTGATAGATACCGACGCCGATGATGACGAGTCCGACGATGATCAGAAGTCCTTTGCCGGCAACCGATTCCATCAGCCTGGCGCTCATCCCGGCGTTCTGGCTGCCACTGGACTGTCCATGGCCTGACGCGAATTGCGCTGCTGACCAAGCAAATCCGAGATAGACCACGGCCAGGGATGCGGCCTTGGCGCGATCGAGCCAGCCGTCGTCCTCACCGGGCTTCGGGTTGGCCGGATGCGGTCCGATGATCGTTTCGGCGATGCGCCACAACGCCATCGCGACGAAGGCGACGACCGCAGCCCACAACGCCATTCGCCCACCCGTCGACGACGCGAACAAACCCAACGCACCGGACTGATCGGCGTTTCCCGGATCGCCGAAGGCAAGTCGAACGACGATGTAGGCGATCAACAGATGCAACAACCCGCTCACCACGTGACCGGCGCGGGCCAGGGCCTCGAACTCGCCGCGCCCGGTCGCCTGCCGTACCGCGTCGGCCGGATTCTTGTCGATCATCTGCTGACTCCGTATACGTCGGGGTGCGGGAGGTCTAGGGTGGAAGGTGCTTGCAGCAGCGCCGAGCAGTCCTCATCCGCGTCATCTCGAGAGGCTTCTCATGATCATCCTCGGCGCCATCTGTCTGATCCTCGGACTCATCTTCGGTATCCCGATCCTATGGACCATCGGCATCATCCTGGTGGTGATCGGTCTGATCCTCGCGATCCTCGGTGCCACCGGCCGTGCGGTGGGCGGACGCGCCCACTACTTCTGACCGAGCCCGCGCCCCGAACTCCGAGACCCGAATCATGAAACCTTGCTGAAGGGATCGTGTTCGGCGATCAACTTGTCCACCCTCGCCTCGTCGAGTCGTGCCCGCACCGACGTCTGCTCCTGCCGGTCGCGCACCACCTTGGCGAGGGTGAACGTACTGGATGTGAGGAACAGCAAGGTGATTGCGAGAAAACCGCGCTGCCAGGCGTCGATCGGCAGATAGAAGACGCCGACGACGGCGGTCGCGAGGCTGACGCCGAAGGCGATCGCTGCCTGGAGGAAGAACGCTGCGGTGGTGGGGTTCTGGGGAATCTCTGAGGTTGCCATGCCGACAACGATCGCAACCGGTCCCGGTGGCGCCATGAGTAGATTCACGCGACCTTGCTGGGTGATTCGGCCAGGAGGTCACGTGCCCTTCTGCCACAACTCCTCGAGCGGCACCGGATGGCCGAGGATGTTGCCCACCGCCCGATGCCCCGACATCAGCGCTGCGGTCACCGTCGCCGGGTCGTCGGTCCACGTGGCCTCACCGGCGATGTGGAGCACGCCGTCGCCGACCGGGGTGGCGAGCACGTCGTGGTCGGCGGTCGTCGAGCCGACGGTCATATACGCATACGATCCCCGCGCGAACGGGTCGTCGCGCCACCGGGTGACGTCGACACGGATCGGTGTGCTCACGGCATCGCCGTAGATCTCGCGCAGTGCGTCGAGCACCGAATCGGCGATCCGACGGTCCGACCAGCCGCAGATCGCGCGGGCGCAGTCGGCGGCGGCAAAGGTCAGCAGCGTGGGCGTGCCGTGCAATGCGGACAGGTCGTAGAACGAATGCCACCAGCGACCGGCCGGCCCCTGCCGCCGGACCGCGTACACACCGTCATCCCAGAATCGGTGCTCGAAGCGTAGGAAGATCTTCTCGAAATCGTTCATCTCCAGCCGGTCGAGCGCACCGGCGAGTGGTTCGGGCAGCGGTGGATCGACGGTCAGATCACCCGACTTCAGCACCCCCACCGGCACGGTCAACACGACGTGATCGGCGGCGAACTCCCCGGCATCGGATGCCACGACGACACCCTCCGCCGACCACCGGACCCGCGTCACGATGTGGCCCAACCGCACGTCGAGCCCCTGCGCCAGCGCCGACGCCAGTCGGTCGTAGCCGTCGGGAAAGACCACCTCGTCGCCGAGGGTCTCGTCGTCGTCGAGACCGTGGGCATCGAGCTCGCCACTCTCCACGCCGTACTGCTCCTCGGTGCGGTGCGCCAAGAACTCCCGCACCCGCTCGGCGCGGCCGGGCGTCCAGTCGAGCCCGGCCAAGGTGTCCTCCACGGCGTCGCAGTAGGAGCGCCCCGGACCGGCCGAGCCGATGGCGTCCGACAGCAGCGCGTCGACGGTCTGTATGTCCTCGACGAACGCGGCGATCTGTGCGTCGCTCAGCCGGGAACCGTCGGGGCCGTAGTAGGCGGTCGGCCGACTCAGTGGCTGATAACTGCCCACGGTGAACTCGACGGTCCGCATACCGAACGCGCGGGCGGCGTCGAACAACGGGGCGTCGTCGATGCCGTGAATCCACGAGGCACCCCGATCGGTGACATATCCGTCGGAGCGGTCGGTGTGGGTGCGGCCACCGATCCGGTCGCGGGCCTCCAGCACGACGACGCTGTGGCCGTACCTGTGCAACAACCTGGCGGTGGTCAACCCGGCGACGCCGGCTCCGACGACGACGGTGTGTGGCGACGGTCGTGACATCTGACAGACGTTATCGTCCGGTGTGGGGCGTCGTGGCACAATCACACGTGCCGGGCCGTCGGGGGACGCGGAGGAGAGGTTGTGGACGACGAGAACGCGCTCACGGACGCGGCGCGAGAACTCGCAGCACGACTCCTGGCCTCTGATCCGAACCGGCTCCGCCACGTGACCCGCGTGGCCGCGCAGGCCACCCGGTATGCCCAAACCGTTGATCCGCGACGGCGCGATGCGTTGATCGCCGCCGCCTGGCTCCACGACATCGGCTACGTTCCCGCACTGCGCGACACCGGCTTTCATCCCGTCGACGGCGCACGGTATCTCCGCGCGCGGGGCTGGCCCGAAGAGGTGTGCGCTCTCGTCGCCCACCATTCCGGCGCGCGCTACATCGCGGCCGAACGCGGCATCGACGAAGCACTGAGCGACTTCACCTTCGTCGAGGACGAGGTGACCGACGCGCTGACGCTGGCCGACCAGACCTCCAGCCCGACCGGCCACGCCGTGATGGACGTCGAGGACCGGATGCGCGACATGCTGGACCGGCACGGCCCGGACTCGCCGCATCATCGCGCCCACCCGCACCGCGCACCGTACTTTCGCGCCGTACGCGAACGTGTGACGAGCCGGCTCGACGCCGGTGGTGCATAGCGCCGAATCCGCTCTAGCGCCGGGGCTTTGGGCGAGGGCGGACGTCGACGTCTGGTCGCTGATCGCCCCGGCCTACCGGCCCCACTCTCCGATCTGCTGCAGCGCACTGTCGATCTGGGCGATGCGGTCGGTGATGACCGGTAAGGTGCCGGCCTGTTCTCCGAAAGCCTCCTGCACTCTGTTGCGTGCGTGGTCGATTGTGATGGCCCACTGCTCATCAGCCTTCTGTTTGGTGAGCTGTGCATATTGCGAGAGCTGAGCCGCATACTGCGCTTTCGCGGCCGCCTTCGCACGCTCGTCATCGACGAAGCCGGCTACTTCCTGCAACAGCGGTAGTCCAGCCGCTGCGGCGGCAGCGTACTTGGGAGCGGACCACTCTGTGTCCGCGGGCAAAGCGGAACCGCGCGCCTTCAAGGTCTTCTGGCGGCTCAGCTTCGCGTAATCGGTCAGAGCACCGACAATCACCGGTCCCAGTCGTCCGGTGACCTTGGAGAAGATCGGGTCAGGACCCTGCGCCGCAGCGGTGGCGCCGACCGTTGCTTGTTGCAGAATGTCGGACAGATCTTGCCAATCGGGGCTGGCCTTCTCGGTTGTCTGGGCGAAGTCGACATCCTGCAGCAACAGATCGAGGCTCTGGGTCTGTTTCGCGTGCCACCGGTCCAGGACCTGAGTGAGAGCCGTGGTGACGGATGCCAGATCTGATTGGAGCTTCGTCAGGCGCGCAGACTCCTGATCGATCTCGCTGTCGAGCGCACTCGCCGCTGCTCTGCTGAGCGTGTTGAGTTGATCGTCCCAGAGTTCCAATTGCTTTGCGGCCCGGTCCGCTACGCCTTCCAGTGTCTTGAGATCTTGGCGCTCACCTGCGAGACCCTGGGCCACCTGCTTGGCAGCGATTGCCCAGAACCGTTTGACCGCAGCGTCTCTCAAGAAATCACGTCGGTCCTGTGTTATTGACGTCAGAGCGTCCTCCAGGGAAGCCATACCGTCCCACTCCCTGGACTCCTCCCAGGTGTCTGAATCGAGATCTCGATCAGGTCCACCGATCTGCTCAAAGTCCTGGGACACGACGAACACCGGAACACCAGGATCCAGTTTCAGGGAATCCCGAAGCTCGCGGGTCTTGCGTTCCGCGGCACCGCGGTACCCGTCGGGATCCGAGTCGAAAGGCACTCCAGCTTCGTCGAATCTGCCGATCACGAACCACAGCGTCCCCGGTGCCCATCCCACACTGATGAGATCGAGGAGGGCGTCGCGTTCGCCCGTCGCCAATTGAGGAGAGACCGTGATGACTGCGATATCCGTAGTGGTGACCGCATCGAACGCATCAGACGTGTTGGAGGTGGCGCGGGCATCATCTGCACCGATGGCCAGACCGGGTGTGTCCCGCACAATGTAGCCCCCGCAGTCAATCTGATTGACCGCAAACGTTTCGTGGCGCGCACTAATGGTCAACCACTCGGGAACGCTGACGCCACTATCGACGAGAATCCGTCGAATGAGACTACTCTTGCCCGTGTCGTATGACCCGAGGACAGTGACGATGGGCTTGGACTGTCTCGTGAACTCGGCAAGACCCTCGCGACACTTGGCCACGCTCTCGGCGTCTGATGACGAAAGAACCCATTGCTCAGCACTGTTGATGGTGGTCATTGTCGGCTTTCACTCGTGGCGGACGTAAGGTGCGGCTGCGATGCTTTCTGAAACAGAATCCAGTCGGTAGCGCATGGTGTCGATTTGCACGCCCGTGGCCTCGGTGAGGACATCGAGACGCTCGCGCAGTTCGCAGAGCAGCTCGGCAACTGGGGCGACCGAGTCGATGAGCCCGCTACTCCCGGTGATCATCGAGTCCTCGATTTCTTGTGCTTGCCGATCGATGAGCCGCCGCGCCTCAGACTTTTCCTTCGCCCAGGCTTTGTGCGCCGAATGATCTTGGTACATGGCCACACCGTCGGCAACCGCGCCTACCGCCATGAGGATGGGACCAGCTTTGGCGAAGCGTTTGCTCGCCTTGACCGCACCCCACGGCTTGAAATTAACACCCAGCTTTTTCGCGGCAGGATAGAGGTATTTGCGCTGACCGAGGAGCTTTGCCGCGTTCGCGGCGTACTTGCCGGCATCACCAACTACCTTTGGTGCGTTCGCAAACGCGGCGGACTGCGCGGAGGGTGCGGCGACAGCCGTCTGAACCCCGGCGGACCATTGTGCAAGTGCTGATCTTCTGCCGATAACAGAAGTCTGGGTGTCGGCCCAGACTGCCAGATCATCTGCCGCTCTTGATGTCACGTCGTCGATGCGCTGGTCAAAGCTTGGGTCTTCATGCCAACTGTTGACAGCCTTCGCCAGTGCGGCACGATCAATGGTGCCGAGATTCTCAATATCTTGCCGCGCGACGTCCGCACCTTCGTTTATGGCCCTGCGTAGATTCTCGCGAACCTCGTCCAGGAGCACCCGGAGGTCGCCCAACCCGTTGGCCACTGCCGACAGGTCGTCAGTTCGACGAGTGTTCTCGTCGCTCAACGCGTCGCTGTCTGCGGTCAGTAGGTCGCGATACGCAAGTAGTGACGACATGGTCGCATCTGCTTGTCCGAGAAGAGTCCCGGTCAACACCTCCGCGTCGGTCGCGTGAGTGAACATATCGATCAAGGCCTGCACGCCATCCCACTCACGATGCGCACTGAAGCTCTCGCGCGTCGCGGTGCGATCCCCACCCACGATTCCATACGGATCAGCCGCGACGATGTGAATCTGACCCCTGTCGATTTCCACGCCTTGTGAGGCAAGGGTGGAAATGAGTTCGGCTGCTTTCTGTTCCCGGAGGTTCACGAAGTCCGAGGGCGCAGCGACTGGATCGACTCCGAGCTCGTCTGCGCGATTGATCACGAAGAGCGTTCGACTTCGCCTGCTCGGCGAATTGTGTCCGCCGTCGATCAGAGTGCGGATCAGTTCCGCATCGCCGATGAGCAGGTTCACTTGCAGGACGACGACAACCAGAGAGGCTCCGCTGAGCGACTCTCGCGCAGTCAGATCATGTGCGCTCGACCCGGACTGCAGGCCCGGCGTGTCGATGAGCCGATATCGGCCCACCTGATATTCACGTGCGCCAGACGTTGTCGCAGACGCGCGGATCTCGATTTCTTGGTCGATGTGCTCACCGGCTTCGAAGAGAAGACGACGGATCAGCGTCGACTTTCCCGCACTGTAGTCACCGAGAATGACAACTCTCGGACTTGCGATAGCCGAATCGTCTCCACTGCCGTGTACGAACTGTGCGCAACGTTTGAGCCAAAGATCTACTGCGGTCTGATCTACAGGCGCCCAAGCTTCTTCGAGGAATCCGACAGATTTGCCAGTGCCGTAGTCGAACTGGCTGACTGCGAGAGAGGTCGACGGATCGATATGGTTGCGCGGCTGCCCCGTCAGTAGCCAGTCTTCGCCGAGCCATACCTCCGCGTCACGGCTGAATGTCCTCGCATTCTCGACCGCCGACGTGGCTCGCGCGAGCACATCGTCGGCGGTTGGACCACTGCTTCGAGCGGGCGCAATCCCCTTCACGAGGCTTTCTGCGGTGAGACTCTGCGAGTGAACCCGCTGGTGGCGGAGTGTCTGTTCCACATGCTGGCGCAGGACTGGGCCAGCGGTTGCCCAGCTATGTCTGAGGACCGCTTCGCGAAGACGGGTGTCGAGCTCATCGAAATATCCATTGACGGTGTCGCGAGCGTCGCGGAAAGCGGCAGCGCGAGTCAGTGCCTGTTGGCCTTGCGCATGGAGCAGGAGTTTGCCTCCAGCGAAGTCTCCCGCAGCACCGACTGCCAGGATTCCCCAACCCGCCGGGGTGAATCCGAGCACCGCACCAGCCGCCCCCGCTCCCTTTGCCGCGGCCTGGACAACCCGGGTCGCCCGGTATGAAAAGCGGCCGACAGCTTGGGTGCTGACAGTCGGTTGCTGTTCGGCACCGGCCTTTGTGTGATCGCCGGGTACCAAATCCAGCTGTCTTTGCAGAAAGGTTTCATACGATTTCCACGCCAGTTCCTCTGCGGCGTCGATGCGAGCTGCGTCGAAGATCGCGTCCCGAACCTGCTGGGATGAGAGTTTTGCGCCGTTCAGGATCTTCTCGGTCACTTTCTCAGCCCGCCGATGCGAATCGGCGCGAACTGCTCCCAACGCAGCGGTGATGATGCCACGGCTGTGACGCGCCAGGCTCCCCTCGGAAGCTTCGGTGAATTCGCCGCGAATCTGTTCGAGTTGAGAGAACGCGGGCTCGCTGTCACCGAGTAGCGCGTTGCGGTCGGGGCCGTCGGGATATCCGAGCACCCTGAGTAACGTGGCGAGACCGCGCTCACCGAGTCCGATCGCCGTCGCACTCTCGTTGCGTTCGTTGATGATCTGGTTCGCAAGTCTCTCCCGGAGTGCGCGCATGCCTGCGTAGAGGGAAGTAAGTCGCAGTTCCGTGCCGCCGCTGGTGATCGAAGCGGCAAGAAGATCCTCGAGCACCTCGAAGTTCGATGCGTCATGCAGGTAGGCGATTCCGAATTCACTTCGGTTCGCGTCGAAATCCTTGGCGGACTGGCCCTGAAACGGCGTTGCGGCTCGCGCGAAGAGCGCCCGCTGAGTGTTGATGGCCACCACCGGGGCACCGCCGAGACCAATACGCGCAAGCTCGGTTCTGATGTTGTTGACATGCTCACGGACCGACCGTGAATGACGTTCGCGCTCCGAGATCCGGCTGACCTTGGCCGAGTGCCGCCAGCGTCGATTCCGTACGTTGAGGACGGCGATGGCAGGCTTCCCGAAGGCTTGCACCCACTGGGCAACTTTCGTGAACTCGGAGGCCTGCTGGCTTTGGGTGTCGAAGCAGAGCAGGACCACGTCGGCGGACTCGACTGCTTTCCGTGCTGCTTCCTCCAGATCTGCGCGTCGGCGGGTCCGGCCCCATCCGTTGATTCCCGGTGTGTCCCACAGTCGGCAACCATTCCAGTCGACGGGGATGACGTCGGTGGTGAAGTCACTGACACCGGGAGATACTCCGCTGCCGTCGAGCTGCCCGAACGCAGACAGGAGCGTGCTCTTGCCGGCGCCGGTCCTGCCGAAGAACGCGATGTTGAAGGTCGACAGCTGCTCTCGCTGTCGATCAAGGAGCAGGTGGGAGTCGCGCACATAGGCGTCGAAGTGAGCTGTCAACTCAGGCGCCGTCAACGACTCGCCGAGGTCGCGAATGAGTGCCTTCGACTCGAGTTCCAGCTCGTCGAGGGCCACAGCGCCGGCAGCTGTGGCTGCTGCCACTGCATCTATCAGCGACGACTTGGTGTCGTCGGAGCGCGCTTCTGTCACGCCGCGATCGTATCGGGCGTATCCGACAAGTTGAACCGTCGATGGAACATCGACACACTCAATGCCATGCGATCGGCTCCCTCTGAGTCAGCATTTCGCGAATGACACACGTCTCGTCAGAACCGATTCCGCGCCTTTGACGTCGACCACCCGTGCAGCGAGAGTCCGGCGCGCCAGGCCTTCCGGGAGCGCCGCCGAGAACTTCAGCCCGCTGATCGCGGCGCGATCGACATCCGGCAGAGGACGGTGCGAGCTGCCCCGCACCGAAGCCAATACGCGCGCGATGTCGTCGACTCGCAGGTCCGAGTGCAACCGGATCGACTCTCCGCTGATCCTCTGACGCCCGGGCACCAGCTCTCGAGTCCAGGCGGCGAGAGTGCGGTTGGCTTTGGTTCCGGCCCACGTCCACCACCGCCAGTCGCCGCGCACATCTCGCTCAATGACCAGGTTGGCCGGGTGAACGTGCGCCGAGCGCTGCGCACGGTAACCATCGAGCGCCTCGACGGCACGGCGTGACAACGTCACTCCCGAGGGTGTCTCTCCCAGCAGCACGCTGCGCACGCCGCGAGTGATCTCGAACGACAATCCGTCCGGTATCGATTGCCAGCGTGCAGTGCCGTGGATATCGGTGCCCTCCACGTACACCTGCCGTCGCTTCCAGTCGATATGGGTCACCTTCCACGATCGACCACCCAACAGCAGTACACGAGGGCCCTCCGTCCGCTGGGTCAGAACCCCGACCTCCACCATCCCGATCTCGTTGCGGCCCTCGAAGACCCGGAACTCGGGAGCCGCGGTGAACACCGCGAGGAGCTCCAGGAAATGACGCCGCCCGAAGTGTCTTTCGGCTTCCAGTCCGATGAAGGCGCTGCCGGCATCGTGGTCGAGGAACCCCGTGCTGAGCAGGTGGTCGAAGATCTCGTCGCCGTCCTCACCGAACAGCGGTAGATCGGCCCACTGATGCTGCCACCCGACGAGCGGAAGCCGTCGGGTCTGCAAGGCCGCCGCGAGGATCTGCTGAGCAGCGATGTGGCGAGGCTCGGGAGTGGCCACCACGGGCTCCACCCAGCCGGTCGCCCAGCAGTGCAGCATTCCCAGCGTCTGCGCGAGTGAAGCATCGTCGAGGGCCAAGAACAGACAGTTGCGGGTGGTGCCGGGTCGTCGACCGGTCCGGCCGAGTCGCTGTAGGAACGATGAGACCGTCCGCGGTGAGTTGATCTGGATGACCCGGTCGAGATCACCGACGTCGATCCCGAGTTCCAGCGTTGACGTCGCGACGATGACGCAATCGCGGGCCTCGGCAAAGGCCGCTTCGGATTCGCGGCGCTGCTGCGCCGATAATGACGAATGCGAGATGAACGTGGTGATGCCGCGGCTTCGCAGTGCCGTCCCGAGTTCCTCGGCCAACCGACGTGAATCGACAAACACGAGCCGTTTCTCGCCACGATGTAGTCCCGCGATGACCGTGGCAGCGTTCTCGGCGCTGCCGACGGCATCGACGGTGATCTCAGCACCCACCGCGGCCGACGCCTCCGGTGCCACCACTCGCCCACCGTCTGCCGCCCCTCCGCGGAGCCATCGCAGCAGTTCGTCAGGGTTACCGACGGTAGCCGACATCCCGATCCGCTGCAGCCGCCGGCGGGGGGCATTCGGCCCACTCGCATCGCTGATCAAAGACTCCAGCCGGGCAAGCACCGCGAGGAGGTGCCACCCTCGGTCGTCTCCGGCGAAGGCGTGCACCTCGTCGACGATCACGGTTCGGACGTCACCCAAGAACTGTTGTGCATCAACGCTTTCTGAAACCAGCATCGATTCGAGGGATTCAGGTGTGGTGAGCAGGATATCGGGTCGGTCCCGGGTGATCCCGCGACGGGCTGCCTGCGACACGTCACCGTGCCACACCGACGCACTACGTCCCACCCACGCGGCGTAATCGGCGAGACGTGGGCCCAGATTGTTCAGCAGCGCCTTCAACGGGCACACATACAGCACCGACGTCCCGGCCCACCGGTGCTCCTGCATCCGCGTAAGTACCGGGAACACCGCTGCCTCGGTCTTGCCGCCGGCCGTCGGAGCGAGCAACAGCGCGTCCCCACCTCCGACGATGGCGGGAATGGATTCCTCCTGCAGCGGCCGAAGACCAGGCCAGCCAAGGGTATTGACGATGTGATGCTGGATCGCCGGGTCGAGGGACTCAAATCCGCTCATCGGCTACAACTCGATGTCGTCGGGCGATGCCGCGGCGCGTTCGGTATCGGTGAGTTCGCTGCCCGAGACCGTCAGCGCGTAGTCGCGCCGAGGATCGAAGTCGGCGTGTAGGTCCACCCGGTCGAGGACGTCGACGACGAGCTTCTTGACGAAAAGTCGCGGCGCCACCCCCACCTGCCCGCCCAACTTTCCTGCCAGCGCTCGTGCGAGATCCCCGATGTAGGCATCATCGACCACGGCCCGGATGCGCGTCGGGTCTCCGGCGCCGTCGGCGTACACCTCACGGACCCGGGTACCGACCTCGACGAGCCGGTCAATATCGAAGTTGCGCAACCGGATCTGTGGTGCGCGCGGATTGTCGAAGCGCGGGTCGGTGGTGAAATCGGTCGCCAGACGCTGTGCGAGCGGCGGCAGGGACTGCACACCCATCCGGCCGTCGAAGAACGCCGGAGTGCCGGTGATCAGCAAGTACAGGCCGGGGTAGCGCCCGGAGTCGAGCTCGTCGATCCACTGTCGCAACGCATTCAGCGCCTTTGCCCGGCTGTCGGAGCGCATGCGCTGGATGGTCTCTACCTCATCGATCACCAGGACCAGCCCAGGATGCCTGGCGCCCTTGAGTACCGCGAGCAGACCCTGCAAGAAGCCCATCGCCAAGAAGTGGTCGACGTCTTGGCGGACTCCGGCGGCGCGTTTTGCTGTGGCGGCCACGTGGGGCTGGCCGCCGAGCCAGGCGATCAACGCATCGGCGGTGACCGCGTCACCCGACTCCACCGCGCTGCGGTATGCACGTAACACCATGGGGTATACCGGTGCTGCAGTGGCCACCGCCGCGAGTCGCTGTTCGAGCAGCGCGCCGACTTCGTCCGCGGTCGGTACATCGCCGGCTACCAAGGCAGCGGCGTCATTCTCGATCTCGAACAGCCACGCATCGATGACGGACCGGAATGCCGATGGCGCGAAGGCCGATGTCCGAAGCGATTCCGTGGTCCGCCGATACACCGTCTCCAGCTTGTGCAGCGGTGTCTCCAACTCGCTGACCTGTACCTCGGCGACAGCGAGGCCCTGTCGTATCGCCCGCTGCTCCACCCATCGGGCGAAAAAGGTCTTACCCGAGCCGTATTCGCCGCGCACTGCCTTGAAGACCGACCCGCCGGCCGCCACTGCCGCGATCTCGTCATCGATCGTCGGAGCAAAGGAATCGATACCGACGGCCAGTACGTCGAGGTTGCCCGATGGCACACTGCCCTGGCGCAACGCGGTCAAGATCTCACGGCGCCGCACGGGTGACAGACCGGTCGGAGCCGGCCCGTTCGGAGACGACCCACTCATGGGCTCACCCCGAACTGCTCGAACAGTAATGCCGAAGAAATCGTCACGTCGTCACCGTGTTGCGCGATCACCGACACACCGTCGATGTTGAACACCTGGCTCAGGTGCGCGACCGCCCCACGGGCCTGTGCCGGACGCAGTCCGAGGATCTCGGCCACCCTGCTCATCGGCAGCACGCCGTTGGCCGCCTGAGATTCCCGGAGCAGCGACCCCACCGACTGGTGCGTGAGCGTACGACCGAACTGCTTGAACTGACTGAGGAACAGTCCGCTGGTGAGAAGTCGACCGATCGGATCGAATGCCGCGTCGGCGACCGCATCATCCGCCGTTGAGCCCGCAGGGGTTTCACCGACGTCGAAGAGTGATTCCTGTCCCGAGGTCGGAGCAGGCTTCGCGTTCTTGGCCGGTCGCTTCGCCGGCGCAGGAGCTGGTGACGGCGTGACCGGCGCGGGCAGCGGAGTCGGCGCGGCATCATCGAGATCCCACCATGACGGGGGAGCGAAACCCGAGGGAACCAGCGGCAGTGACGAGCGAATGGCACCGTTGACCAGAATCGAGACCGGGATACTCACCTCCGAGAGGGCTGCCCCGCCGTGATATCCGGCCTTGAGCCCGGTGTAGCGAAGTTGCTCATCGACGGCGAGGACGGCGCGATGATCGTCGGTGAGTACGCGTTCTCCGTCGACGAGCATCTCGCCATCTGCTGCAGGTGTTCCCGACGCCCCGCGGTAACGTGCCGAGATCTGATCTCCGCGTTGCACACTGGGCTGCTCACGACGCTCCACCACATGGCCGTGGTCGCTGACGAGCACCACCGTCCGGCCGACGGCGGCCGCCTCGGTCAACAGCGCGTCGAGGTGTTTGAACGACGAAACCGTCCACGAGGACCCGATCGGATCGGACCGATCCAGCGCGTCGTCGATGTCGTTGAGAACACACGCAACCACTGTGCGGCTGGCGGTGTCCTGTACGGCTTGGCGAACGTCGAGCGCCAACGAGTGTCCCTTCGATACCGCGTCGAGGTCGGCCTTGTGGAACAGCACTTGCCCCTGGCCGCGTAATCCTCGCTGCTGCAACCAGTCCGCGAAGCCCGACCGTTCGCGATCTTGACTTCCGGCTGCAAGGGCGCCGGTCAACAACGAGCACCGCGAGAACCTGGTGACGCTCGGGAGCACCGACAGCGCAGTGAGCGGGCCGTCGTCGTCGGCGCGGATGCAGTCCTGCCATTGCGGACGCCGGTGCCGGGTGGCATCGGTCACGACGTCGTTGGCGGACGCGACGTCCATACCGTCGGCGACGATGAGGAGCACCGGCGAGCGGGACGGTTCGCTGCCGCCGAGTCCGGCGCCGGTGGCGCCATGATCGCGTGCCGTGAGTGGCAGAACCACGGCGTCGAGGATGTCCTCGGCGTAGAGCGGTGCACCCGAACCGGATTCGCGGTGCACGCCGGCGGCTGCCAGACGTGTCGCGAACTCGCGATCCATCTGCGCGCGTCGCGTGCGGACTGCTCCGAGGAGTTGGTGAACGGCGTGTGCGAGTCGCGGGTTGTCGGCACCGATGTGGGCACGATTGACCGCACTGTCGACCCACGACCAATCGGTGCGGTACCGAGTCAGCCATTCCGACAGTGTCGCGGGGTGTTGCCACGGTTCGACCAATCGGCGGATCAAGCGCAACGCCGCAGCCCCCACCGGAACGTCTCGGGGGGCGGTGGCTGCATCGTGATCGCGGTGTGCGCGCACGGCGGCCCACGCATTGTCGACCGGGGTGAGATCCACCGGGTTCACATCCGCAGCGGTGTCACCCCCTACGGCGTGCTGTGTCGCAATGGCCAACCGGCTTGCGAACGCTGCGATACGCACCACGAGCGCCGACGGCAGAACATCGGAGCGAGCCACCAGCGGCTCGGCGTGGAGTTCGGTGACCAACGCTTCGGCCGCGGTGAGCGCCGGTCCGGGATCGTGGGCGCCGGCCACCGCCAGGGTCGCCACCGCGCCCCACGCGGCGAGCTGCGATTCGGACAGGACGACGTCGTCCACCTTCATCTCCAGCCGAGTGCGAATACGCGGGATCGATTCGGCCGCATCCTCATCGGGCTGCGGTGTGCCGGCGACCACGCCGGCGATCAGACCGAGCGGCACGATCGATGCCGGTCCTTGGCGCCGCCATGCCGACATCAACATCGGCCCCAGCTCGCCGAGCTGCCGGGTGAGCCAAAGGAGGTACCGCTCGACGAGCGCCGGATGCGCATGCTCCGCCCACGCCGTGTAGCGCTGCGTCGCCACCGGATCCATCGACCACCGGGCCACGTGATGGGGGGTCATGTTGGCACGGGCGAGGTCGAACTTCCGCTGGCCGAGCTCGGTGAAGACGTGGTCGTCGGTCAGCACCCCGCCGGGCGCCGGGGTGGGCTTTTCGCCGATCTCCCGGAGCATCGCCCGAGCGATCTCTGTCTGGTCGCCCAAGAGACCGAACTCTTGCTTGGATGCAGCAAAAACGTTGCGCAACAAGGGGAACGGATCGAGGTTGCGGAGTCGGCCGGTCACCAGGTGCTCGGCGATTCCCGCGGGAATCTCCGTGGACGGCCGGTCGGTGAGAATCACCAGCCAATCGGTCTCGGTACGCCGTCGCAGCACGTCACGGATGGCGAGCACACTGGAAGCGGTGGTGATCAGTACTCGCGTCCCGGCATGGGCGAGTTCCGCGGGACCCGCCCAGTGCGGGACTGCCGCCACCGCAACCACGCCGGGGCGGTAGTTCTTGCCCGAAAGTTCACCGATCACGCCCTTGATCGACGCGAGATCAGCCTCCGGCAAACCCGTTGCAGTGGTCATCGCGCCGCAGTGGCTCCGGTCGACTCGGTGACGGTCACCGTGAAAGTGGTACCGGGATGAGCGGCCAAGAGCTCAGCGAGCTTGCGTTCCACGGTCGAGAAGCCTGACGGATCGGACACCTCCATCTGGAAGGCTCGCGGACCCGGCGGCGGTGGTGGTGGAGTGGGCTGCGGATCGTCGACGACCGCGGGTCGCTGGCTCAATCGCCGATCGACCCACGCGTCGCGACGCTGGCCGACTCTCGCCAGAGCGGCAACCAGCGGAATCGTGAGCTCGTGGCTGACGAGTGCGTCGTCGAGTTCTGCGACGATACTCGCTGCGTCTCGCCCGTCCTCCGTCTCGGACTCGGTGCCGGCGCATGTCAACAGCGGTTCGAGCCTACGGAAGGTGAAGGCCTCGACGGCATCGGCAACGGCACCTTCTGTTCCGAGCGCCCTACTGGCCTGTACATCGGTGGCACCGCCGAGATCGGCATCGGCAACACGGGCCACGATCTCGAGGTTGTTGAGCGTGGCCAACTCCGGCGCGAAGAGCCCGTCGAGTGCTGTTGCCGTGGACAACCGGGCACCACCGTCCAGATGCCGCGCGGAGTAGGCCTTCTCGAGTGCACGCGCGAGACGGGTACGACGCACTGCTCGCTCGGAGGCGTACGCTCGCACATCCCCGGCGAATGCCGCGACATTCGACGGAGTGAGGAAGTCGTTGACCCGTCGGCCGGTGAGTGTGGTCCAGCGAGCAATGGCCGAGACCCACACCTGCCGATCGGGCAGTTGCTCGATCCGCAGCGCCAGCCCACGCCGCCGGAAGTCACCGAGAGCAGGCTCGGCGACGGCTGATCCGTGCAGAAACCACGACCGCCGTGTCTGCGCTGCCCACGCGCCGGTGATCAGGTCGATGACGTCGTCGGTGAGGCCGCGCCGGGGACCGGAGGTGACGATCGCGGTCCGTACCGCCTCCACCGGTACCTCGGAGTCCGATGCCGCACCCGACTCGTCCGTCGACACACCGGCGCGACCCAGCTCCTGAGTGATGCGTGTGCGCCAGCCGGCGAACTGATCGGCTGAGAAGATCAGGTGGGTTTCGCTTGTCTTGGCCAGCCCCAGCGGGCTGACGATGCGCCGCACGGTCTGGATATCACTGCGATCCAACGCCAGTCGACCTTCGGGATCGGATTGGGCCTCCCGCAACCGGTCCAGCGTCATCGACAACTCTTTGCGGGTGATCAGCTTGTCGGCCGGGGTGAAATCCGGATGATCGGGATACAGGGCGGTGAATGCATCGGCGATCAGTCGGTCGACAGCCTCACCGAGGGTGGTGCCGATCGGCGGCTGCGCCACGAAGCCCTCGTGCAGCGACCGCAACGGCGGCTGATCGGCGAACAACGCCGCGTCGGCGCCCGCTGTCGACGCCACACCGTAATAGACCTGGATGGCCGAGCCGAGCTGGCTCCGCAGCTGCGACTGCTGTTGCTGCAGAATCGATCGCGCGGCCGGACGGTCGGCCTCGGCCAGCTCGTTGGCGAAGCTCGCCCACCTGTCGCCGGCGAGAACGTAGTTGAGGATCACCAGCCGACCGAGTTGACGGGTGATCTTCTCGGGGAAGAACGCCGGCGTCCAGCAGATGGTGAACCGGTCGGTGGCCGTGCGCATGAGTGCGTCGATGCGATCGTGATCTTCGGCGGTGGTGTGTCCGGCCTCGTCGAAGGGGAGGTCGACGATCATCCGCAGCACTCCCTCGCGGGACGGCCGGAATGCCTCATCGGAGAGGTAACCGTGGTCGCGGATGTTGCCGAACACCACTTCCACGTCACGGCTGGTGGCCCGCCAGGTGACGGTCCGTAGGTAGGCACCGTCGACGGTCTGTTGGGCGCCGGCCACGCCGAAGTACTCACTGAGCAACTCGCGCATCAGTTTTCGACGTTCACCATCGGTGTCGTTCTCGCGGCCGCGTTCGATGATCCGCTCGTAGTCCACCGATTCCAGGGTCACCGAGAAGATCGGGTTGGCGTCGCCGGAGACGGTGACCTCGGGGACGTCGGCTGCCCACCGCCGAACCTTGGTGACGATCTGGCCCACCTGATCGCCGGGTACCAGGCTGATGATGCTGCCGTGATTGAGTGACGCGAGCCGTGAGGCGTCGATCTGCTTGAGCGCGGGCACATTCGGCGCGAGCGCCGACATCAGCAGTGTCTTGGCGATCCGGATGTCGGCGCGCAAGCCGGCGGGAACGTCGGCGTCGGCGGTATCGGGGTCGACGCCGGCCTGCGTGAATAGTAACGGGCGAAGCTTCTCGAACCACAGGGTGCGCGCCGTCTTGAAGCTCTGGGCGACGGCGTCGTTGATCGGAGTGCTTCCGGCGCTGTCGATGATGTAGTCGAACGCCTCACCCACCGGGATCACGTTCTCCACGGTGAGCCGGTCGGCGTTGTCCTCCAGCATCTGCTTCATCACCTTGAGCGCAGTACGTTCGCGTTGCATCACCCCGGAGAGGCTGCGCAGCGTCGCGATGAGCGCCGGCGAGAACGGGTAGGTGAGGGTGAACGCGGCGGAATCCGAGCCGCGGTGCACATCATCGGTGTTGACCCCGTCGAGCAGCACGTCCCACACCTTGGGGTTGCGGTCGATGGCTGCGAAGGCGGCGTCGAGCCATTGCTGAGCCTGTGCGTCCCGCACCTTCAACAGTCGCTTGTGGGCGATGTACGGCAGGTTCTCGTCGCCGAGAACCACATTCGCGAAACGTCCGGCCTGGTGTCGGATGGCTTGTTCGGCTGCCTGCTGGGTGGCGCCCGAGTCGGTACCGGTGGCCACCCATCGGGTGAGATCAAACTGCCGGGCCACAAACGAGATCACCGGGAGCGCAAGGCGCCCCCGGCTGGTCTCGACGAGCTTTGTCAGCTTCTGGACCTCGCCGTTGAAGCGCTCCCGCTCGGAGATGATGAACGACAGCCAGAGCATCAGCTCGTCGAGCAGCAGCACCACGCCCTGGTAGCCGAGCCCCTGCGCGTGCGAGGCGATCACCGCAAGGCCGTCCTCGAGTGGTAGCCAATCGGTGTTGCGCGAGTAACTGGTGAAGTACGTGCCGATCAGGGCCTGCTGTAGCCGCGCGCGCGCGGCCGGGTCGGCGTCGGCCGCACTCGCCTGCGCGTATGTCTCGGCGTTCCACACTCCCACCGACACATTGGCCTTACCCCAGTCGACGGTTGCTCCGGTAGAGGCGGAGGAGCCGTTGAGCGTGGCAAAGAACTTCTCGTCGCCGTCGGCGGCCCGTCGATTGTCGGCGTCGGTGAACAGTCCGCCGGCCGAGTGCAGCACCGGCGGTGCGGTGTCGGGGTGTAGGGTGGCGATCTGCTGCAGGTACTGGCTGAACAGTGCGGACTCGACGGTCTCGGCTCCGAGGAAGTGAAAGGTCAAGCGCAGCAGCTTCTTCTGCTCGATAGCCGAGTGCTTGACGATGATCGGCTGGAGTTCGGGCACGGCGAGTGCCTGCGGGGCGTGTCCGAGGATGGCGTACAACACGGCCATGAAGTGCGATTTACCGGAACCGAAAGACCCGTCGAGAAATGCCGCCTTGTTCTCTCCGGTGCGCAGCCCCTCGTCGACCACCCCGAGGGCGACGTCGAACGCCTCGGCCAACGCCGGCGTGACCACATAGGAGTCGATGGTCTGCGTGAGTTGCGCGTCGCCCACCGAGTCCGACAGCTTGAGGACGTAATCGTTGCGTCCCGCGGATTCGGTGATGTCGAAGACCTCACGCAGGGTGTGCGCGGGCCCGGAAGCGGTTCCTGGGAACATCATTGACCTGCCTTCGTCTTTCGGCCACGAACCGGTGCGGGTGCGCGCCACTGCCCGAGTTCGCTGACCGGCACCCCGACCGTCTGTGACTTCTCCTGCAACTGGCTAGTGAGGTACTCGTGCAAGTCGATGCCCAGGTTCGGGTCGACTCCGCTGTGCCATTGCTTGACCCACGGCAGCAACTCGGCGATGCCGGCGACGATCGGCACGAGCTTCTCGCGCTCGATGCCCTCGGACTCACGCATGGCGTAGATCGCGGCGAGTGCCACACCCTGCTGCGCGTGATCCCATCCAGCCCAACCGAGCAGCGGAGTCGGGTCGGTTTCGCGTCCGGCGTCGGGGTAGAGAATGAATCGCTCCTTGGGCACGTCGAGCTTGCCTCGATGCGACCAGTACGCGGTCTTACGGAAGTCCGCGGTGGTGTACTTCGGTGGGACCGGGATGTCGGTCGCGGAGATCACACCAGCATCCTCGTCGCGCTGCATGTCCCAGACGCGTTCCCACTCAGCCCGTTTGCGCAGTCCGGAGTCTTTGTAGCGGTATGCCGCCAGATAGGGCACCGCCTGATCGTCGAGCAACTTCACCAGAGTTTCGGTGACCGGCGCATCTTTGTATCCGGCCCACAGGTCGAGTCCCTGCACGAACTCTGCGTCACGCCCGAGTGCCCCGGCCAGCTCACCCACCGACTGTGGTTGCGGCAGGCCCTGCGCATTGACCCACAGCTGCGGCTGCTCGATCTTGTCGAGCAACCAATCCCGCAGCGCACGCTGCAGTTTGGTGTCCCACGATTCGCCGGCCCATCGACGCTTGTACTCAGGCCGCTCCAGCAGCCGGATGTACGGGTTGTTCTCAATGGCGTCGAGACGACGCTGCACGAGGTTGCGGTAGTCCTGCGGCCAGTGGGAGGGGATCTCGGTGATCGGAGTCGAGCCGTGTCGTTCAAACCATGCGGTCTCGACCTCCCCTGCCGCCATCCGACGGGCCAGAGCGATCTCGAAGGCGCGCTCGCCGAGCGCGAGGCCGGGGCCCGGATTGCCTTCGGGGGGGTTCAGGTTTTGGTCGATCAGGCCGTAGAGCTGGTAGACCTCCCAGTCGAGGTTCTCCTGATCGCGAATCATGCTGGCGCGGATGGCCGCGCTCTGCTCCCGCGCGGCGTTCAGGGCTTCTCGGGAGGGGCCATTAGCCGCGAGCGTTGCCGCAGGTTCAACCCGAGCAGCGCCGAGCGCAAGATCATCGAGGTCCGACGCGGAGAACCCTGGCAAACCTTCCGGCAGGGGAAAGTCGAGCAGGGTAGTTACGTTGAACTGGTAAGTACGGGCCCACGCATGACTGGCGGCACCGCCCTTCGCTTTCGTCTTTTGTTTGAGCCAAAACAGCGCGGTCGAGCTGTTTAGCACTCCGAGCAATCCGAAGTGATCTTCCTCAGTTGAACTCTCCGGCAGTTTGATTACAGGTGCAGTACGATTGAACACCTTGCCACCGCGGTCGAGAACGAAATGATTGTGGCTCTCTATTTCGGCGAAGGTGATGGTCAACGGTGACCTAAATCTGTTCCTGAAGAACATTGAATACTCGAACCATTCCAAGCCCCGTTCAATCTGAGTGCTCCCATAAGCCACTCGCCCACTGAGAATAGTTCTTACCGGCCACAGAAATCGCTGAATGTTAGGGTCTTTTAACGCACTGAGCGTTTGCAGGTGGTATGGCCAAATGCTCTCGATAAGATCGTTGAGGTTCCAGTCCCGGACATCCTCTCCCAGGACCATAGGGCGTCGCTGATCCGCCGGAATCCCCGCACGACGAAGGGTTCCCAACCCCACCATATATGCTGAATCCTCGCGAGTGACCGCACCAAAGCCAACCTCTTCGACAATCTCAGACAATAACCGACCAGCATGCGCGTCGACGGCCGCCATCAATTCGACCGCACCACCACCCGCCAGACTCCACGGATGTTGCGAGAGGTTCACGCGCGGTAAATCAACAACCGAGATCCACTGATCTTCGAACCCCGGTTCGTCGACGTGTTCGACAATCGACTCCCAGTAGGGCCCGTAGCCACCTTCTCCTACATCCTCCGGAACTTCCCGGACACCCATGCTCTGAACTGTCCGCACCACCGTTGAAACCGGTGCTCGGTTTCGGCCAATGAGGATCACGGTCGGGGTTCCATCCATATTGTGCCCTGGTATCCAGGCACCTTCGGAATCGACTACGCTCGTCAAGTCGAGCTGTGGGAAAAAATCTTCGATCAGAGGTATCCCGTACCTCCTTTTCATGAAAGCGTTTGACGTTATCTGGCCGACCCAACCGGGTCGGTCGCTGCGCTTGGCCAGTGCAAAGAATCGCTCCATGAACGGCACCGTCAACGCGTACGCGCCCTTGCAGTGGCTGTAGATTTCCCGGTACCGCGCGTTGAGCGCCTTGTCGCCGACGGTGATGTACGGCGGGTTGCCGACCACCACGTCGTACTGCCCCAGTGTCAGCAACGACTGCAACCTTTCACGGTCTTCGGTGGAGTACGCGAATCCGCTTGCTACAGCATCTTTGTCGACGAAGCCGCCTGCTGGGTCGAAGGCATGTTGTCCATCGCGTTCAGGACCGAACAACAGCGAGTCCCCGGTCGCGAGATTCAACGTGTACTTCGGGACGTTCACCAGATCGCGATCGCCGGAGGCTTTCATGGCCGCCACGATCAGCCGGAACTTGGCGATGGCAACGGCGAACGGGTTGATGTCGACGCCGTGCACCGACGCCAAGGCTTTGTCGGCCCGAGCCCTCGGCTCCATTCCGGGCGCGGCTTCTTCCCATCTCTGCACCAGGCGTGTGAACGCACCGAGGAGGAAGTGGCCGGACCCGCAGGTCGGGTCGATGAGCGTGAACCCTTCCAGCGGTCGCTCTTTCAACGCGGGCTCCATCGTGCGGTCGAGGATGAACTCCTCGACGAACTCCGGTGTCTGGAGGAGCGCGTACTTCTTCTTCGCGTAGTCGGAGAGATCCTGATACAGGTCACCCAGGAAGCGGGTCGAGAGTTCCGGATCGGCGAAACTCCATCGAAGCGCGCCGTCGTCATCGGTGCGGCGCCAATAGGCGAGAAGCTGCTCGATCGCGTATGACGACGGTGCGATGAGACCGATCGCGGCGTGGTCGTCCACCAAGGACGCGGTACCCGGGTTGGCGCGAAGCGCCGCGAATCCCTGCTCAAGCCACTCGCGATACGAGCGGGTGCCCTGCTCGGCGCCGCGCTCTTCACGGTAGAACTGGTCTTCCGCGTCGAGTGCACGTTGCCGGAGTGCTGGTGTGGGTCCGGCGATCCACACCGCGGTCGGTCCGAGCAGCAGATTGTCTTCGCAGAAACGCACAAATACCGATGTGAGGAGCCAGCCGACGGCGGCCTGTACGAGGTGGTCCTCAACGAAGTCGGTCCACGAGGCGGCGGTGCGTTCCTGTGTACGTGCCTGTTGGTGTTCGGACTTCCACGCGGCGGTGAGATCGGCGTCGGCGTCGAGTTCTGCGCGCATGTCCTCGACCAGCAACGCCAACTGTGGCTTGAGGTCTGCCGTCAGCTGCGATCCTGCGATGGTGGCGAGGGACATGGCAGTGCGGCTCCTTGGTGGTGACTGTTGCTGTGCGGGTGCTGGTTACGGGGCGGCGTCGGCGGGTGCGATCAGCGCTCCGACGTCGTCGTCGGTGAGCGGAATGAACTGTTCGGGGCTATTGAGTGGAAGCGCCACGCCGTCGACAAGTGGCCCGGCACCGCCGGTCGTGTGCGGCTGCGGGATCATCGCCCACACCGAGTGCGGCGGAGGTGCAGCCAGATCGGTCCAGGCGCTGACGATGTTGAGCTGACCGTAGGCCGCCAGGGTTGACAGATCGGTGAGAACCACGGGGCCGTTGGCTGCGGCCACCACGTCGATGATCGCGGGAGCACATTGGGCGACAAACCCTTTCAAGCCCTCGCGATCGGCAGTCGCGCCGGCGTCGGCGGCGAGGATCATCGACCAGTCCAGCCCGACCTCGGCGGCGCGGGCGCGCATCGCGTCGAGGATGACGTCGGTGACGTTGATACGCGTGGCCGCAAAACGCTCGCTCAATGCTTCGGCGACCGCGTCGCTGTGGCCTATGGGAACCCCCAGCGCGCGGAACCGGCGCTCACCGCCCCCCCGCTCACCAGCACCCAGTGCACTGAGAACGTCCGAGCGTGGGCCGACCACTTTGTTGGGGTGGGGTGTGCGGGTCCGATAGGTCGGGATGGTCGAACCCTTCGGCTCGTCCGTTCTCGGGAATCGGTAACGGGCACTGGGCTCGTCCCACACCATTCCGGGAGCAACCGTGGCCACCACTGCGTCAAGTGCCGGGCGCCGCGGCAACGCACCCCGCAGCGCCGGGAACCGGGCGAGGAGACGAGTCTCGAGTTCAGCTCGGCCGAAAGTGTCGGTGTCGGAGAGTCCTTGCAGCACTGCGCGCAACGCTGACTCCACCGGCAGTGACGCCGAATGCAGCTCATTCCGCGAGGAGAGTCCCAGCTCCGGTGACGAGGTGACCGCAATCGCCAGCAGAACATGCGGGGGAATCTCCACCTCGCTCTGCTGCGCAATGCCCAGCGCTGCCGCCACCTCGTCTTTGAGCTCGGGTGCCGCATCGGTGGACGGCACCAGCGTGGTGCCCTGCTCCTGTGCTTCGGCGACAAGGCGCTCGGCCCGGCGCGCAAGCATCGCCGGCAACCGGCGATCGATTGCGGCGGTCGCCAGCATCGCCACCGTTCCCGCACCCTGGCGACGGACCATCTCGATGCCGGTCGGCTGGGCGTCGGCGGCGGTGGTGTCCTCGACAGTCGGCTTGGGCGCGCAGGCGAGGACGAACCGGAGTACGCCCAACGCGGTGCGCCCGACGTCGTGCAGATCACCGATCTGCATCTGTCCCACCAGTTCTCGGGCGATGAGCTCTGGCGTGGAGGCGCCGCCGGATGCGGTCAGCAACGTCTGCGCTCGCTGGTAGAGGTCGTCGACGGTGGCCTTGACGCGCCCGGTGACGAATGCGCGGACCGGATCGTCGGTCGACAGCAGTGCCGGGAACTCGCTGAAGATCTGCGAGATCCGGGCCGGAGTGAGGTGGACCCGGAGCGCGAGTTCGTTGAAGGTGACGAACGGATCGTCGGGTGCGTCCTCGTGAGTCCCGAGCAGCATCTCGAGTACCTGGCGCCGCATCACCGACGGGCGTCGGCCGGCGAGCTCGGTGAGGGCGCTCACGAACTCCGGCAGCGAGGTGAACGCCGGCTGCATGGAGACGTCGTCCGGCGCATCGATGACGATCACGGGTGCCGGATATGCCTTCGCGCCCTGAGGCTTTACGGGCGTGGGATCGGTGGTCGGTGCCGGGCTGCGCGCGTCGAACACCGCTCGCCACGCATCGCGCATCGCTGCTGCGGTGTCGTGACGGGTACGTGCCTCGCGAGCGAGTGCCGTCCGGAAGAACGCGGCCAGCGCGTCGGCGCGGGTCTGGCTGAGTCCGGCGTCGATGAACGACTCGACGTCGATGGTCACGTCATTGGTGATCGACGTCGGATCGGACTGGCCATCGCCGTAGACCGGAGTGGTGCCGGTGGCCATCTCGTACAGCACCACCGCGGCCGAATACCGCTCGGCCGCGGAATCGAACGCTGTTCTTGTACCCATGCCCAGAAACGGATCGCGGTAGGTCGGTGTGCCGGCCTCGGTCTCCGTCACGCCGGCCCGCGACAGCGAGAAGTCGAACAGTGCGAGGGACGTCCTGGGGCGCTTGGTCTTTCCGGCGGACGCGTGCTTGGCCAGCCCGAGATTCGACGGTTTGATGTCACGGTGGGCTATCCCGGCGGCGTCGAGGGCGACCACGGTGTCGAGGAGTTGGGTACCCCACAGTTTCAGCTGAGCGTCACTGACTGCGGTGTGCCGGACGATGTCGGAGAGGGTTTGTTCGCCGCAGTCGCTGAGCAGCAACGCGGTTCGGCCACCGATGTGCAGGGGCGGCTCGAGTAATTCCACCACGCCGGGGACTTTGGGAGTCAGTTCTCCCAGCGCGGTCAACACCTCGGCTTCCTCGTACAGCCGTGCCGTCTTGGAGTCGTCGAGGCCCACCTTGAGGACGCGGTGTTCGCCGTCGGCAGCGTTGTCGGCCACGAGGATGCCGCGAGCGGTGGAACCCGCTCCGAGGACCTTGAGCACGATGAACCTGCCGTCAGCGAGTTCGTCGTCGGGTTGGGGGTTCAGAGGGTCCGTGCGCACCTCGGGATCCGGGCCGCTATCGCTCTTGTATTCCTGCAGCGCCGAGCGGAACTCGGCCGCGCCGAATCGGGGCTGCTGGGTCTTGGCGTCGAGGTCGACGCGTTCGGAGACCGATGGTCGGGTGGCGTGCAGGACGAGTGAGCGCAATCGTTCGTCGACGAACCGGCCGTCCACGGCTGCGAGGTCGAGACCGTTCTGTGCGCGCAGGCGGGTCCGCAGGTCGGTGCGATCGCGCGCCGGTGGCTCGCCACTGAGCACGAAGTAGGCCAGTGCCCCCAACGAGAACAGGTCGACCGCCATCCGGTCCGCGGTCGGCGACCAGCGATCCTCAGGTGCCTGATAGACGTCGTCATCACTGGTGGTTCCAGCGATCTGCGAACCGGCCAGAGTGGGTGACGCGGACGTGGTCGCATGGATTCGGCCTGCCCACGACCAGTCCGCGAGCCGAATCTGGATCGCGCCCGAATCATCGAGGCAGCTGGTGTTGATCAGGACCGTGCTCGGCGACAGGCCACGGTTGGAGACCTGGTTGCGGTGCGCGTAGGCCAGTGCCTCGGCCACCTGTGTCAAGACCTCGAGCTGCTGCTCGGCGGTCAGCGTGCGCGTGAGCAGCGCCAGATCCAACGGCGCGAAGTCGTCGAGCTTCTCGTAGACGAGAACGGCGTTGCCGTCGTCGTCGGTGGCCAGATCCAGCGGCGGAACGATCGACTCCTGCCGCAACGACCGGATCAGTTCGTACTCCCGCTGGATGCGGCGCCGGGCCGCTGCGCGAGCCTGTGCCGGTGCACCGCGACGAGTGGTGACGATCCGCGCGCGACCGTGCACGCCGGTCACCTTGTGGACCACATCGAAGTCCTGCCAGTCGTCGCCGCTGTCGAGGGTCTCACCGGTCAGCGTCCACGATCCGGCGTCACGCTCGGTACGTCGCGTCGCACCGAGTTCGCGTAGAGCGAGGGCGATGATGACGCTCATGTCCTCGCCGTACACGTCCCGGCCCTCGTTCGGTGGCTCCAGCAGGCGTGCAGCGATCCCGGGTAAGCCGGTCTGGCTCTCGCGCCCGTCGATACCGAAGAGGTTGGACTTCGCGAGATCGGAGAGATTCACAGCGAAGCGATCGCCGTGGAAGTACACCTCTTCTTGGATGAACGGGAACTGGCGCATCACCTTGTCGACGTTCAGGTGATGCTCCTGTGCGACCTTGCGCACCTCGTCCTTGAGTCGTGAGGCCAGCTTCTGGGCCTTGTGACGAGTGGTCAGGAGCGCCGACCGCTGGGTGCGGCTCTGCCGATTACTGCCGGTGAGAATCCAGTTCTTCTCGTTGCCGCTCAGGACGCCGTTCCAGCTCTTGAGCTCGACCATGTGCAACCGCCGGCGGCCCAGGATCAGGGCGTCGATCTCATTCCAGCCGCCGTGATTGTCCATGAACTCGAAGTTGGTCCACGCACGGTACGGCGAAGCGCTCGGGACGATCTCACGCAGCAGGCGCAGACCCTCGGTTTCGTGGGCGAACGCCGACGTGGACACCTCGATCCACCGGTCGTCCGCCACTCGTCACCCACCTACTACGTTCCGTCACAGCTGCAGGTACCGAGGCTATCAATCAGGCGCCGATACCGGGCGGGGTCGGTCGGTCGGAGGAATCGCCGTTCGCCTAGGAACACCCGTGCCACCATGTCTGACATGACGGATTCGACGTGGACCGCCGGTAGGGGAATGGAGCGCATCGTCGCCTACGAGCCGTCGCTCTCCGACATGCTTCAGCTCCTCAGCGATCGCGACCGCTCGCCGTGGCAGCAGTTCGTCGGATTCGAACCGACCGAGGTCACGCGTGAGGAACCCACGGCCAACAACGCCGATCTGTTGCTGACGGCGGATGACGGCGGGCGCGCCGTCATTGAGGTGAAGCTGGGACACATCCTCGGGCAGTCACAGCAGAGCAAGTACGAAGCCCTGCCCGGGGCACCGACGCTGTATCTTGCCGCGTTGAGCTCCGACCGCGATCGCCTCAGCAACCTGGGCTCCGAGCGCTGGAAGTTTCTGAGCCTGAGGGAGCTCTTCGGTTCGTGGCAATACGTGGCCGACGAGACTGCGCGGGTGATCGCCGGCGAAGTCACCTCGGTCCTGCAGGGCTGGGACGACTTGGTCGTTGGGGTGTTCACTCCGCGAACCGATCCCGACGCACTCCCTCTGTCGTCGCTGACTCACAAGTTCTTGGCTCGCGTGGTCACTCGTCGGATGGAAGTGGATCTCGCCACACGGCATCCGTATGCACGAGCCCTGGTATCCAGTGGCAGCGGAGGGTTGGCTTTCGTCCAGGCATGGACGCGCATCCGCAGCCAACACGAGGGTCGCTACTTCATTGCCGAGGTTCGCTGGCGCGAGAACAGGCTCACCGGAGAACTGAGGTTCGGCGTCGATTTCGATCCGGAGGCAGGGAAGTCGGTCGATGAAAGTCTGCGACGCGCAGCCTACGATCTCGCCTGCACGATGGAAGACCAACTGGACTTTGAGCCTCTCCACAGGCATCTGCACTCAGCGCGGCCTGAACTGGCGACGATGGTCTCCACACGAGGCCGGAGTCGACCACCTCGACGCGGCGACTGGGAAGCGGTCATGCGCCACGGGTTTTCCGGCGCACCGCTGGCGAACGGCAAGGAGAACAGCCGTCGCGCTACGCGCCCCGGCTTCTACGGGGACCGCACACTTCGGTTCGAAGCACTCGTGGACGTCGACTTCCGCCTCGCATCCGCTGTCGACGTCATCGCCCTGATCGACAGCACTCTGGAGTACCTGTCCGACTCCGAGCCGAGTGAGACAGCGTGAGTGGTCGAGAACCCACGCGGAACGAGGAGGCGCGATGACTACGCGGTACGGATGGTGGCGGACGTACGAACACTTCTGTGTACCCGGGTCAGCACCCGAGGCGATCAGCCGTCAGCTCGATCTGCTAGAGCATCATGTGCGGGCGAACACGTCGGGATTCCGCAAGCAACCGGTTGTCGGCATCGATGAAGGCAACGGATGGCAGATCGCATACGTCGCGAAGAAGACTGTCCTGGAGGACCTTCGCGACGCGCGCCCCGACCAGGCCGACAAGTACGATCGTGCCCGCGCGGGCGGCTTCCGCGGCAACCTCGGTCCCATTCCGCCGGTCGATCAGACATCGATCGACTCCATCGACCTCGACGCCGCTCCTGCAGCACAGGGCCCGCGCATCTGGATGGAGATCCGCAGAGAGAGCAACACCGACGGCTTCGGCGAGAACCTCTACGCCTACCGATACAAGGAGGACGGCACAGCGCGACCAGCCTTCGCCCGTCTTGGAACGGTGCAGCCCGGGGACCTGGTCTTGCATTACTGGATGCACGCGATTCGAGGAGTGTCGGTCATCGAAGGCGCGCCGGAGGTACTCGATGACGGAATCACCACCACGTTGCGCGACATGGTCTGGTTTACCGAGCCGGTGACACTCGACGATCTGCGTGACCGCACGCTGGACATCGTCGATGTCTACCACGACACACGAGATGATCCGCAGTACAGGCAGTTTCCGTTCCAGATCGACCACGCATCGTCGGCTGATCCGAATTTGCACGGCGCGGCGGTCACGTACTTCGTGGCGTTCCCTTCCTCGCTCGTTGATGCCGTGCCGTTGTTGGCGACACAGTTCACCTCTGCGGTCGGAGCTCAAGACAAGCAAGATAGGTCGCCCGACGACACCGATGCTCGCGTGGTGCGCAGGGCTCGCGGACCGGTCGACCCTCTGCTCCGGCGCCGGATCGAGGTGTACGCCGAAGACCAGGCCATCGAGTTGCTCAAGTCCGAGGGCTACACCGAGATCGAGCGCATCGGCAAGCCGTACGACCTACTCGCGACCGGACCCGGCATCGAAGACTTGCACGTCGAAGTGAAGGGCTCGATGCTGACTGCCGACGCGGTGATCCTCACCCGCAATGAGGTATCGCATGCCGATGACCACGTGACGTCGCTGATCGTCGTCGATGAGATCGTCGTCGAGGTCACCGAAGACGGCTACCAATGTTCGGGTGGACGGCTACGTCGTTGGGGTCAGTGGCGACCCGAACCGGAAGCGTTGGAGCCGTTGGAATTTGCCTACCACCTACCTGTCGACGCCGTCACGGGAATCTAAGTCAGGCACAACCGCCGAGCCGATCCGCTGTCCTCCGATCGGTCTCATCTCCGGTTGTGAGTGACCGTTTTGTCGGACCTTCGTGAGAAGGTTGTCAAGACTGTGGTTCGGATTGCTGACAAAGGAGTACAGACGGTGACCATCGTCAAGCGTGGAATCGTGTGCATCGCCATTGCGTGAGGCGCAGCGCTCGGTGGAATCGGTGCAGCACAGGCAATCCCGCCCTCGCAGCTCAACGGTTCGGTGACCGACGCCAGCACCGATATCGAGGTGGCCACCGAGGCCTACCGGGATCAGACGATGAATCGCTTCACCTACAACGAGGCCGTCGCGTACGTGATCGGCGACAAGTCCGCGGCCGCGGCAACCTACAGCTTGAACCAGTACCTTCACCGCTACTGCGCAGCGGCCCGGATGATCAGCACGGCGATCGCGGACATGGGCTACAACAGCGCAACCATCCAGAACTTCTACTACCGGTCCGGATGTCTGAATGCACCGAGCGTGACGCACGACGGCCCCACGTCGTAACCGCGATGTATTTCCTCTAGTGCCGGGGCTTTCGGTCGAGCGCGGACGTCGGCGCCGTCATACCCGCCGCGGTGAGCTCGGCCTCCGAGACGAGGGGGCCGGAAAGGATCTCGCGGAGCAGGTGATCCATGTCGTCGTGGAGCGCGATGAGGGCGGCGATGGCGCACAGCACCTCGGTCAGCTCGTCCGACCACTGTTCGGGCCACGCGGGATCCTGCACCTCGTCCAGCGGTGAGGACACCTTGCCGACCGGTCGGGCCAGCCGGTACTTCAGCCACGACGACACCACGCCGATGCCGCCGACGCGGTAGTCGAGGATCGCCTGCGGCACGTGCTCCCACCGTCCCGACCCGACGGGCAGAGTCTGGGCGAGCGCGTCGTGGGAGAACGTCGTCGGGCGCAGAGTGCCCACGGGCACTGTCTGTTCCGGCGGTGGGGCGCCCGGGGCGGCCAGCTCGATGACTGCGTCGGGGGAGTAGGTCATCAGCCCGACCACTCGCCGGCCGAGCTCCACGGCGGTATCCCACAACGCGGAGTCCCCGGTGATCGGGATGCGGACGCCTGGGGTCGCCAACTCGTCGTCGAAGTGAGCGACGAACCCGGGATGCCCGGTGAGGGCCGCCAGGTAGAAGACGAGATCCTCGGCGCGGGCATCGGCTCCGACGAGGGTGCGCAGTGCGTCGTCGAGACCGGGCGTCACATTGGGCGTGCCGTCGGGATGCAGACGCGGCAACGTACGACCACCACGATTGTTGAAGGCGTTGATGTCGGGCAGCAGCGCGCTGAAGTACAGGGCGGGTCCGGCACCGGGGCGGATCGAGTGTTGCTCCACGACGAAGATCTGGCCGGGACGGCGTGCCGCCCACAGGTCCGGACGTGCGCGGTCAAGCAGCCGGTTGTCGGCGATCAGCCACTGACGGTCGAAGGCACGGAACGTGATTCGTTCCACCGGTACCGGATGTCCGCGGTGGTCGTTTGAGGCGGTCGCGTCGAGTGGCGGCGCGGTGTCGAGGGGAACGCCCGGCAACGGCCGCACCCCGCGCCTGTCCGGGCTGCGACTGTCGGTGGTCTTGAACAGCACCGAACGGCGGTCGGCGTCGTGCTCGTCGAGGAGGGTGTGCAGTCGTGTGTCGAGGGTCGTCGCCGACGGCGCGCTCACCCAATTGCGGTTGGGGGTGACGCCGGTGGACAGCCACGGCATGAGTGTGGCCACCTCGGGAAAGTTGTCCCACCCGCTCGCGGCGGCCGGTGTGAACGGCGAATGCCATTGTGTGCGTACCGGTCTCCACCGCGGATCGTCGAAGGCCAGGGTGTCGAGGTCGGAGAGTTTCTCCGCGCTGGTGCCGTGGAGGTCCAGGTAGTGGATGTCGGCCGGGATGTCGTCATCGGTTGCTGGTGTGCGTGCGAAGATCCCGATGCACACCGGTGTCTCGATGGCGAACACCGCGTTGCGGGTGGGTGGTTTCTTGCCCTCGGGGCTGAGGTTGATGATCCATCCGTGAGAGGCTCTGCGGCGCAGATACTCTCGCATCCCGCGGAAGCCGGGGCCGGTGAGGTAGCCGGTGGCGGTGACGAAACAGATGAGACCCGGGCTCGGTCGATCGGAGCACGCTTCTTCGGTGCACGGTTGTTGGACGCACGGGGTGTCGAACGCCCACCAGCTCGCCCAGCGCCAGAAGTGGATGTAGGAGTTGGACAGCGCGAACTCGGTACTGCCGTTGGCCTGCAACCGGAATGCGTCGAGCGGCGGACGCCCGGTGGCCGGATCGGTTCCGTTCTCGATCCACCCGCCCAGACCGCGTGCACGCTCCCGATAGGGCGGATTGCCGATCACGACCCGGACGGACGGTTGCTCGGCTCGCTCGCCGGCGAGGGCGAGCCAGCGGTCCGGGTCGTCGAGAGTGTTGGCGCGGAACAGGTTCGGGCCCTGTGCATGAGCTCGGATGCGGAACTCGGCGACGGTGAACGGGCCGGAGTGCAGCTCTGCGCCGTGAAGTCGCCCCGCCTTGGCGGCGCCGATCAGGCGCAGGATCGCAAGAGGGAACGTGCCGGTCCCCATTGCGGGGTCGACGATCCGCACCGCATCGTCACCGAGCCCGGCGGGGGCGTCGAAGTGGGTTCTCAGCAGCCGGTCTATGAGCCGGACCATGGTGTCCGCCAACGGGACCGGCGTGTAATAGGTGCCGGATGACCGTCGGAGCGTGGGCGCGTCGACGCGTAGGAACTGCTCGTAGAGATAGACGTGGAGGTCGGGGTCGGCGGCGGTGAGCGCGGCCCAATCGATCGCGCGTAACGCTCTCACGATCGGGGTGATCGTCGAGGCGAGCAACGGGTCGGCGGACCGACCATCGGTGAGGTGACGGTCGGAGCCCTCGGCGACCGCAAGAACCAGTCCGAACACCACGGTTCGGGCGTACTCGTCGGGATGCACCCCGTCGCGCTCTGCGCACTCGCGCAGAGCCGCCGACTCCCGCAGGGCGCGCGTGAGGTCGACAAGGGTCGCGACGAGCATCTGCGGCCGCTGCACCGGCGTCAGAAGTCTTGTCGCTCAGACACGTTCGAGAACGACCACCGGGATGACGCGAGAGGTCTTGGCCTGGTAGGCATCGTAGTCGGGCCACACCTCGACCATCCTCGCCCACATCTGCGGCTTCTCCTCATCGGTGGCGACCCGGGCGCGCACGGCGAAGCGCTCGTCCTTGATCTGCACCGCAGCGTCCGGGTTGGCCTCCAGATTCCGGAACCACGCCGGCGGCGCATCGGTGCCGCCCTTGGACGCGACGACGAGGTAAGCGTTCTCACCCCACGGACGGAAGATCAGCGCATGTCGGCGTTCCTCGCCCGACTTGTTACCCGTGGTGAACAGGATGAGAATCTCGGTGCCATTCCAGTGATAGCCGTGCTCACCTCCGGTCCTCAGGTACTCCTCGACGTGCGGGTCACCATGCAGATCATCGACGGAACTCATGGTTCCACCATGCCAGGAGATCACCCGGCCAGAAAGGGCCGCGACGGTGCGGCCCTTGTACTGCAGCCCTCGTACACTGGGGGAGTTCACCCGCACGATCTGTGCGGGACGCGAATCCACTCTCGACGAAAGAGCCTCATCATGGACGCAACCCTCACCCCCGAGGCAGAGGGCGCGGTCGCCGACATTGCCGCACGGTACGGCCTCTCGCGCGACGCGGTGCTCGCGATGTTGTACGCGGTCAACAGCGGCGGTGGCACCATGGCCCAGTTCTCCATTCCCGAACTCGGCGGGTCGGGACAGTGGATGCGCGGCGGCATGACGATGGTCGGCAACATGTTCGACAACGCACTCAAAGCCCGCGTCGACTCGCTGTGTAGCGAGCTCTCGCAGCTTCTCGCCACCACGATCGTGTTCCCGCCGGCGCCGAGTAGCAATTCGTTCGGCGGCTCGTTCGGGGCCGGCTTCGGTACCGCCAACAACTGGTGGCCCGCCGACCTCGGGGTGCCCAGCTCCAGCGGCGGACAGAACGACTCCCGCTATGCGGTGTTCCCCGCGACGCGGCGTTTGGCCATCCAGGTCAACGGTGTGACAAGGGTTTTCGACACCGGCGACCACCAGATCGGTGGTGTACAGCAGCAACAGGGTGGGTACCCCGGTTCGGTGAGCTTCTCCAGCCAATACGGCACCTTCGACGTCTCGAGCCTGCGGGAAATCGGTGGGCAGGAGATCGTCGACACACCGGTGGCGGCGCCCGAACCCCCAGCCCAGAACGGTTCGGCCCAGTATTCCTCCGCCCAGATTCCTTCAGATCAGAACGGTCCCGCCCAGAATGCTCCGGCCCAGAACCTTCCGGCCGGCTCCGAGGACATCTTCGCCGCGATCGAGTCGCTGGCCGGTCTGCATCAGCGCGGCATCCTGACCGACGAGGAGTTCGCAACCAAGAAGGCCGAACTGCTCGCCCGGCTGTAGGGGAAGCGCGTTGGTGGTGGAACTCGAACCGGGATTGGCGGCCTCGCTCCGCAAAATCGAGCGGCAGGTGCTTGCCGAGGTGCCGTTGCGGCCCCGGTCGGTGCGGGTGATCTGGCTGGCAATCGTCGTGCTGGCCGCCTCCAGTATCGGTGCCTGGGTGACCAGCGACGTCGGCGGCGACCGGACACTGCTCGGTCAGATCGCGATCGGGCTCGGCGTCGGCGGCACCGTGCTCTCCGCAGCGGCGGCCACAAGGCGTCGATTCGGGTGGTGCGTCCTGGCCGGCGCGGTCAGTGGGATCGCCGTTCCGCTGTCGGTGCTCGGCTACTGGTCGACGCAGACCGGATTGGGTGTGGCGTCGGGTTGGTTTCTCGTCGCGGTGCTGTGTCACGCGGTTCTCGTGGGCAACTGGGTGCAGTGCGGGCGGCCGCCGGTTCCGCCGCGAAGGTAGACGCCCCAATTCGGACTGTGTCCTGCGTCACACCCGACTACGCTGGATGGCACCATGGTCGAGTTCGATCCGCAGGACACGCAGCGAGACGTCGTTCCGGACGCCGCCTCGGAGCTCATTGCGGCCGGATTCAGCGATCCCCTGTTGATCGGCCGTGGCGGATTCGGCGCGGTGTATCGCGCCGAACAACCCAACCTCGAGCGCACCGTCGCGATCAAGATCCTCACCGACCATCTCGACGAAGCGAGTCTGGAACGATTCCTGCGCGAACAGCGGGCGATGGGCCGGTTGTCGGGGCACCCGCACATCGTGAACATCCTCGAGGTGGGGTCGACGCCGGGCGGCATGCCCTACATCGTCATGCCGTATCACCCGCACGATTCGCTCGACGCGCGCATCCGCAAGCACGGCCCACTCGACTGGCCCGACGTGTTGCGTCTCGGGATCAAGATGGCCGGCGCGCTGGAGACCGCGCACTGGACGGGCACGCTGCACCGCGACATCAAACCGGGCAACATCCTGCTCACCGAGTACGGCGAACCGCAGCTCACCGACTTCGGTATCGCCCGCATCGTCGGCGGCTTCGAGACCGGCGCCGACATGGTCACCGGATCGCCGGCATTCACCGCACCCGAGTTGCTCACCGGCGATCCGCCGACCGTGGCCTCGGATCTCTACGGCCTCGGCGCCACCTTGTTCTGCGCGTTGACCGGGCACGCCGCGTTCGAGCGACGCAGCGGCGAGCAGGTCGTGGCGCAATTCCTGCGGATCGCCAGTGAGCCCGTCCCGGATCTGAGTTCCACCGATGTCCCCGACGAACTGTCCCGCGCGATCGAGCACGCGATGGCCCGCGTACCCGAGGACCGTCCCGACAGCGCGGCCGCCTACGGCGAGGAACTGCGGGCGATCCAGGCGCAATTCGGGCAGGCGGTCGCCGACATGGCGATCCCAGCGCAGGCCACCCAGGATCCGCTGACCGGGGCGTCGGCTCGCAGGTCGCGCACCGATACCGCACCGCCGACACCGGCCACGAAGTTCCGGCCGCCATTGCGTCCGCGTGCACAGGTGGTCCGGGAGCGACTGCTGGACATCCTGCGGGCAGGCGAACGCCGACGGCTCATCCTCATCCACGGCCCGGCCGGCTACGGCAAGACCACCGTCGCCGCGCAGTGGGCCGAATACCTGCACCGTGAGGGTGTGGGGGTGGCCTGGCTGACCGTCGACGACGACGACAACAACGCCTCCTGGTTCGTGACGCATCTGATCGAGGCGATCCGACGCACCGACCCCGACGTCACCGTCGGACTCGACGATCTGCTCGACGAACGACGCGAACACTCCGACCAGCATGCGCTGGCCACGCTGATCAATGCGATCCACGACCGCGGAAACCGGATGCTGGTCATCGTCGACGACTGGCATCGGGTCACCGATCCGGCGGCCGTCGCGTCGATGGACTTCCTGCTCGAGCACGGCTGCCATCACCTGCAGTTGCTGATCACCAGCCGGTCGCGGACACGTCTGCCGATCAGCCGCATGCGCGTGCTCGACGAACTCGTCGAGATCGACATCGCACAACTGTGTTTCGACGCCGACGAAGCCCGGTCGTTTCTCGTCGACGTCTCCGGGCTCGACCTCGAGAGCCGTGACATCACCGAACTGTGGAACTCCACCGACGGGTGGGTCGCCGCACTGCAACTCGCCTGTGTCTCGTTGCGCGGCAGCGACACCCCGGCCGAGCTGATCTCCAACATCTCCGGTCGGCACCGCGCGATCGGCGACTTCCTCGCCGAGAACGTACTCGGTGCCCTCCCATCGGAGATCCTGCACTTCCTGATCACCACGTCGATCCCCGACAAGGTGTGCGCGGGTCTGGCGACAGCGCTCAGCGGTGAGATCCGTGGGCAGGCGTTGCTCGAGGACATCGAGGCGCGAGACCTGTTCTTGCGCAGGATCGATGCCGATGGCGACTGGTTCGGCTTCCATCCGCTGTTCTTGGAGTTCCTGCGCCGACGGCTCGAACGCGACCAGCCCGAGCAGGTCTCGGAGTTGCACCGCATCGCCTCGACGTGGTTCGGCGAGCACGGAATGCTTTCGGAAGCTGTCGATCACGCACTGGCGGCCGGCGACACCGACAGAGACAAAGCCTTGCGTGCGTCGTCGACGTATGTGTCGGCGGACGCACGAAAGTCGGTTCGAAGGATGTCAAAGTTCTGTGTCCTACCGTTGCCGGCCAGGTGACGGTCCAGGTGTGATCGCCCCTACTCGCCCTTGAACGGTGCGGTCCCGAGTACCAGCTGAAGCCCGTCGATCCCGGAATTGGCTCGTGCGTACTGTAATTCGTGGCTGATGTCGCCGATGTTGTTGAGCGGGGGTAGCGCCAGACCGATGGTGGAGAGCACACCGAGGGCACGCCCCTGTGCGTCGAGGTAGGCGCTGCCGCTGTCTCCGGGGATGCCTGGGAAACGCATCTCCACGATGTGCGACCAGCCGTTGTCGGCGGGTTGGTCGGCCTTGCTGACGCCGTGTTGCTTCGACAGCTTCTTGAATCCGAACTTCAGGCTCGAACTGCCGTAGCTGTAGATCTTCTCGTCGGGGGTTGTGCCGTCGGTGTCGATGCCGGTGGGTCCACCCCAGAACGGTATCGACGGATTGACCTTGCCGACGTCGTCCGGCTTCACCTTGATCAGTGCGAGATCATTGAAACTGCAGGTGTTCTGATCGGTTTCGCCCTTCTGATGCATGGTGAGCCAACTGTTGTAGACCAGGGTGCCGGCACCGAGCTGTGTGCCCACGCCGGTGATCGGGTTGCCGCCCTTGTTGAAGGTGACGGCGGTGCCGATCGGCAGGCTGTTGTTCTGGCACCCGTTGGTCTCGGTGTCCTTACCCGTTCCCGAGCAGTGTGCGGCCTGTCCGAGGTAGACGTTGCCGGATTTGTCGACGAAGACGTAGTTGGTGGTGCATTGCGCATCGCCGGTGTAGGTCTGGACGCCGGGGGTGATCGTCGCCGAATCAGCGGACGCGAAATCGACTTTCGCGGCATCCGCCGCCACCGTCATCTGCGGCGTCGCCGGGGTGGCGGGTCTCGGGGCGGTGGAGGTGCCGCACGCGCTCGCGGCGACCGCGACGAATGCGGCCGCCGCGACACAGGCCACGGCCATGCGGCGGCGTGGCTCGGCGATGTTCGTTCTCACCCGGGCAGAATATCCAGACCGGTTGCCCTGCGACGTCATTCAAAGGTGCGAAGTCGTTCGGCCGATGTAGGCGAAAACCGGCAAATCACTCGAAGTAGCGGTACACGACCTCGGCGACGACGGCGGGACGCTCACTGTTCTCGAGTTCGATGACGCCCTCGACGGTGACCTGGACGCCGCCCTTGGGCAGGTGCTCCACCTTGGCGAGAGTCGCCTTGAGACGCACGCGTCCGCCGGCGGGCACGGGGTTGGTGAACCGAACCTTGTTGAGCCCGTAGTTGACCGCCATCGTCACGCTGTCGACGGCGAGCACCTCACCCCACATCGGGATGATCAGTGACAGCGTGAGGTATCCGTGGGCGATCGGCCCGCCGAACGGGCTCTCGGCAACAGCGCGCTCGGGGTCGACGTGAATCCACTGGTGGTCGCCGGTGGCGTCGGCGAAGGTGTTGATGCGTTCCTGGGTGACCTCGAGCCACGAACTGACGCCGAGGACGGTGCCGACGAGATCGTCGAGCTCGGCGAGGGTGGCCAGGTGTGTGGTGGTGGGTGACGCGGTGGTCATCGGTACGAGTCCTTCTCTGGGTGGGTTTCAGTGTTTGACGCCGAGGACGGTGAGTGCGTTGTCCTTGAAGATCAACGGCAGCACCTCGGGCTTCATGTCGAGGGTGGCGAAGTCCTTGCGCCATCGGTCGACCTGAATGACCGGAAAGTCCGATCCGAACAAGACCTTGTGGCGCAGCATCGAATTGGCGGCCTTGACCAACTGGGGCGGGAAGTACTTGGGCGACCAGCCGGACAGATCCATGTAGACGTTGGCCTTGTGCGTGGCGATCGAGATCTGGGCGTCGACCCACGGCACCGCCGGGTGTGCCATCACGATGGTGAGGTCGGGGAAGTCGGCGGCGACATCGTCGAGCAGCATCGGATCGGAATAGCGCAACTTGATGCCGTGCCCGCCGGGGAGTCCGGCGCCGATTCCGGTCTGCCCGGTGTGGAACAGTGCGGGCACGCCGGCTTCGGTGATCGCCTCGTAGACCGGATAGTACCGGCGGTCGTTGGGTTCGAAACCCTGCATGCTCGGGTGGAACTTGAAGCCCCGCACGCCGAATTCGTCCACGAGCCGGTGCACGCGCTTGACCGCCGCCTTGCCCTGCAGCGGGTCGACGGAACCGAACGGGATCAGGACGTCGTTGAACTCCGCTGCGCGCTCGGCGATCTCCTCCACCGAGTTCGGCGAGTGGCCCGACGCCGAGTGCGCGTCGACGGTGAACACCACCGCCGCCATGTTGCGTTGCCGATAGTGCTCGGCGATGGATTCGATTCCCGGCGTGCGCTCTTCGCCGGAGCGGAAGTACTTCTCGGAGGCGGCCATCAACTCGTCGTCGAGCGAACGATGCCCGCAGCCGTCGATCTCGACGTGGGTGTGGATGTCGATGGCGTCGATGGCATCGAAGTCCACCGCGCACTCGTAGCGGGTGCTCATTTCGCGGCCGCCAGTACTTCGTCGGGGAACTTTTCGCCGACCGTCTCGAGCTGGTTGGCGAAGGCGCCCGGCCAGACCGCCGCAACGTCCTCGGCGCTGAAACCGCTGTTGTGATAGGCGGTTTCGGACAATTCCGGGTGCGTCCACAGAGCGAGACGGTCGCCGCCGATGGAGATGGCCTGACCGGTGATGTCGGCGGCGGCATCGGAGGCGAGGAACGCGATGAGTCCGGCAACGTCCTCGGGCGTGCCCATTCCGACCTCGCGACGGATGACGTCGGGGAGGGAGCCGGTCCGCTCGGCCTCGTCGATGAACGGCTTGAAGATCGGGATGGTGGCGGTCATCGCGGTCACGGCGACCGGGCAGACGGCGTTCGCGGTGATCCCGGCCTTCTTCAGTTCCATCGCCCAGGTGCGGACCATGCCGACGATGCCGGCCTTGGCGGCGGAGTAGTTGGTCTGCCCGAAGTTGCCGCGCTGCCCGGCGGGCGAGCCGATGCAGATGATGCGGCCGCCGTCGCCCTGCTCGCGGAATCGCAGCACGGCCTCGCGCACGCACGTGAACGTGCCCTTGAGATGCACGTTGATGACGGCGTCGAAATCCTCGTCGGTCATCTTCCAGAGCACCTTGTCGCGCAGGATGCCGGCGTTGGTGACCATGACGTCGAGGCGTCCGAAGGTGTCCACGGCGGCGGCGACCAGCGCCTGCGCGGTCTCCGTCGATCCAACGGGTGCGACCACTGCCACGGCGCGGCCGCCGTCGGCGGTGATCGCGGCGACGGCGGCCTGCGCGGTCTCCTCCGAGACGTCGTTGACGACGACTGCCGCTCCGCGGCGGGCTAGTTCGCGGGCGTAGGCCAGACCGAGCCCTTGCCCACTGCCGGTGACGACGGCGACTTTTCCGTTCAGATCCATGGTTGCCTCCTCAGGCTCGGGATACGTATTCGATTAGAACGCTAACCATTGAGAAAGTCAATGATTGTGGAAGTGGTAACGTGCTCGCGATGGGAGGGCCCATGACATCCCGGCGAATGCTCGACGACGATCTCGGCTTCTTGATGGCTCGCGCCAGCGTGGTGCTGAGCAAGGAGACCAATCGCGCCATCGCGCCCCTGGGGCTGAAGGTGCGTGGGTACAGTGCGCTCGCGGCCGTCTGCGACGAACCCGACGGCATCACCCAGCGTCGACTGGCCACCGTGGTGGGCCTCGACCCCAGTCAGATCGTCGCTCTCGTCGACGATCTCGAGGACCGGAAGCTGGTGCAGCGCACCACCGACATCAATGACCGGCGCAACAAGCTCATCGTCGCGACCGAGGCCGGGGCGGAGCTGTGCGACGAGGCGCGCAGGCGCAGTGCCGCGGTGACCGCCGAGTACGTGGCCGGCACCGATGCGGGGGATGTGGCGGCTGCACGGGAACTGTTGCGTCGCATCGCCTTCTCAGGCGTGGACGGGCGCGCCGGAAAACATCGACCGTAACCGGTCCTTGCGGATCTTGCCGGTGGCATTTCGCGGGATCTCCTCGAGCAACACCATCGACTTCGGGATCTTGTACCGCGCCAACCGTTCACCCAGGAACGCCGCGAGCTGCTCGTAGGTCAGCGTCGCGCCGTCGGCCAGGGTGATGGCCGCACAACCGACCTCACCCCACTTGTCGTCGGGGACCCCGAACACCCCGCACGCCACCACTCCGGGCATCGAGAGGATGACGGCCTCGACCTCGGCCGGGTAGATGTTCTCGCCGCCGGAGATGATCATGTCCTTGAGACGATCGACGATGGTGATGTAGCCCTCGTCGTCGCGGACGCCGACGTCGCCGGAACGGAACCAGCCGTCGTCGGTGAACGCCGCGGCGGTCGCGTCGGGGCGATTCCAGTAGCCGGCCATGACGTTGGAGCCCTGGATCTGGATCTCGCCGCGCTCCCCGGGCGCGGTTTCGTCCCCATCGGGACCGACGACCCGAACATCGGTGAAAAAGTGTGGCACACCGGCACTTCCGAGCTTGCGGGCGGTGTGCGACGGGGTGAGGACCAGCGCACCGGGCCCGGTCTCGGTCAGCCCGTAGCCCTGGCACAGTGCGATGCCGCGTTCGGTGTAGGTGTGCAGAGTGCGGGGCGGAACCGGTGCCGCAGCGACGATCCAGCGGCGGATGGAGCTCAGATCCGCTGACGCCCAGTCCGGGTGGGAGCTCATGGCGTCGAGCATGGTGGGCACCCCGAAGCCGTAGGTTACGTTGCGCTCGGCGATGACCCGCAGCACCCGGCCCGGTTCGAAGCCTTCCTCGATCACCACGGTGCCGCCCTTCAGCAGGATGGGCAGCGAGATGAAATTCAATGCGGCCGTGTGGAACAACGGTGCCACGACCAGTGCGACCTCGTCGCTGCGCAGGTCGAGGTCGAGGATCGGGTTGAGGACCGCGAAGGTCACCGTCCCGTGGTTCAGGACAACACCTTTCGGGTTTCCGGTGGTTCCCGAGGTGTACATGATGAAGCACGGGTCGTCGTGGGTGACGGGCAGATCGATGCGGTCGGTGGATGCGGCGGCGATGCTGGTCTCGTAGCCGACGGCGTCCGGGTCGGGATCGCCGTCGACGACCATGCGGGTGGTCGCGCCGGCTTCGGCCGCGGCCGCGATCGCCACGTCCGCCAACGCCGCGGAGTGGATCAGCACCGTGGCGCCGGAATCGGTCAGGGCGTAGGCGACCTCGGGAGTGGTCAGCCGGGCGTTGAGCGGCACCAGGATGGCGCCGAGCAAGCCGGCCGCGAAGAGCGCCTCGAGATACGCGGGATGGTTGGCGCTGAGCAGTGCGACGCGGTCGCCACGTCCGACGCCGAGATCGGCGAGGGCGTGTGCGAGCCGCGTGGTGCGCTCGTCGAGTTCGGGATAGGTGATCGCCTGGTCACGGAAGACGATGGCCTCGGTGTCCGGCGCCTGCCGGGAGGCCCGTAGCGGCCACGTGCCCACGCCCTGATTGCGCATCGTGTACTCCTCGATCGCCCGATGTAATCGAGATCACGATAGAACGCAATCGTTGAGAATGTCAATGGTTACGTGGTGTCGTCAGCGGGAGCGCCACTTCTCCACCCGCTCGGTGTGCTCGGGCGAGAGATGGGCCAGGGGTTGCATCGCCGCGGCCATGCCGAGGACCGATTCCAAAGGGCTGGTTCGTGATTCCTGCAGCAGGCGCTTGGCCATCCGCAGCGCCTCAGCGGGGTTCTTGGTGATGCGTTCGGCGAGCGTACGGGCCTCGTCGAGGAGAGCGTCGGGGCCGACCACGCGGCTCACCATGCCCCACTCGGCAGCCGTCGCGGCATCCACGCGGTCGCCGGTGAACGTCATCTCCGCGGCCCGCTCATATCCGACGGCACGCGGCAGGAACCACGTTCCGCCGTCGCCCGGGATCAGCCCGACCTGCACGAAACTCTCCGCGAAGGATGCGCGCTCGGAGGCGATCCGGATGTCGCACATCATCGCCAGGTCGCAGCCCGCGCCGACGGCCGCACCGTTGACCGCGGCGATGATCGGCACCTCGAGGCGAGCCAGGGCACGGGGCAGACGTTGGATACCCGCCACGTAGGCACGTCGCTGCGCTCGCTCGTCGACGCCGAACATGCCCGTCCGGTCTGCCATCTCCTTGACATTGCCGCCCGCGGAGAAGATCTTGCCCGCCCCGGTCAGGATGATCGCCCTGATCTCGAGGTCGGCGTTGGCGGCGTCGACCGCTGCCTCGAAGGCCTCGACAAACTCCACGTCGGTGATCGCGTTGCCGACCTCGGGCTTGTTGATCGTCCAGATCTGGGTCGCGCCGGTGGTGGCGATGTCCAGAGGTGAATGCATGTGGGAGACCTTTCGCGACGGTGAGAACGGCGCCGGGTCAGGCGTGACCCAGCGCGTTCCACCGTAATCGCAGGTCGGCGACGGAGGAATCGACGATGTGGCGCATCGGATGGGTGATCGTCGCCATGCGGTGCGCGGGGGCGGTGCGAACCGGTCTGCGCGCGGTCCGGTCGGTGGGTACCGGCACCCGGGTGACGGCGGTGGCGGCGAGCATCGCCGCGCCCCACGCGCCCAGGAACGACGGGTGGTCGGCGACGAGATCGGCGGTACCCATCTGCGCCGACCACCGCACACAACGGGAGATCGCGGCGCACTCGGAGACCACCGACACGCTCGTGGTCGCACCGACCGCGCGGCCCGCGGCACGTCGTAGCATCCCGATCTGCTCGGCCGACCAGTGCGGGGGATGGGCGATCGTCACCGACACCACGTGCCCGTGGTCGGAGCGCTCGGTGCCATCGATCGCCACATGCAGTGCTGCGGTGACCAATTGATGCGGAGCACGGCCGCGACCCGACGCGGTGCGCACCGCGGTCAGATCGGCGATGCGGGTGAGGAAGTGGCCATAGACGTCGTCGGGGTTGTCGGCGGGACGCGACCACCTCGGTGCCGCGGTCGGCGGCCAGTACAACCGCGCCGGATGCGACGAGAGGTGCGGTGGACCGGGATGCGAGCCGGCGACCGAGGCCGCCGTCCCGGTGACGACGACCACCTGGTCGTCGGTCAGGTGGATTCCCATGATCAGTCGCATGAACAGAGCATGTGACCTGGGTCTAACCGATTCCTGACATCCGGTTGTCGAGTTGCTGAGAGTCGGGCGGGGCCCGGCGGGTTTGCCGTGCGACATCGATGGCTATACGTGATCGTCGAGAGAACCCGACCGCCGTCAATCGGGAGGACCATGACCGACATCCTGTTCGCCGACATCTCCGAATGGCAGCCCGTGCTCGACGACTCCTACCCGTACCGGTGGCTGTCCATCCGGTCCAACGACGGGACCTATCGGGACCGACACTTCCAGGAGAACTGGACGATCGCCCGCTCCTGGTTGGACTCCGGTCGACTGCGCGGGCTGATCGTGTACTGCGTCTACCGATCCAATTGGCGAGACGTGATGACCACGCACATCGAGATGCAGGGCGAGAACCGACCCGACGTGGTGTCGATGGTCGACGTGGAATCGTGGGGCGGCCAGATCCGGACCGACAACAGCGATTCCATCAACCGTCTGGTGTGGGGACTCGGTGATTGGCGCGGGCCGCACATCGACGGCCGGCCCCGCCGCGTCATCGGCTACCTCAACCCGAATGACGCACGCATCTGGCGGGTGCGGCCACCGATCGGCTTCGTCATCCCGTCCTACGGGGCCCTTCCGAGGTTCCCGGCCGGCACCGACGATCTGCGCAGACAGATGATCGCACACCAGTACACCAACGGAGACGGCTACGGGCACGGCCTGCCGGAGGGCTACGGAACGGTGCGATGCGACATGAATGCCGCCAACGGGCGTGACCCCGAACAACTTCGGATCGCCACCGGTGTCGGGGTGCCCTAGTCGCCCAGCGCCTTGGCTTCGTACTCGGCTCGCGTCGTCGAATTGCGCACCGCATCAACCTGGTTGGGCACCATCCGGCGCATCAACAGATCTCGTATCGCCTGCGGGAGCAGCCCTGCCGCCCGCACCGCGGGACCCACGAAGGACGGCAGGGTCACCTCGAAGCGCGGCTTCTCGATCGCCGCGACGACGGCGGCGGCGACGTCGGCCGGCTGCAGCATGGCTGCCGAACCGGTCGCCGTGCCCGCAGCGAGTTGGGTGTCGACGACGGTCGGCATGACGGCGGTCAGGAGAACCCCGGAGCCGCGGAGTTCCTCACGGACTGCGGTCAGGTAGCCGAGCACGCCGTGCTTGCTCGCGGCATACGTCGCCTCGCCGGGAGGGGCGAGTTTGGAAGCGGCAGAAGCGATCGTGACGATGTGGCCGTGTCCGCGGTGGCGCATCCGCGGCGCGGTGAGTCGGACCCCGCGGATCACGCCGTGCAGGTTGACCGCCAGCATCGCGTCGGCTGCCGCATCGGTCTCGGCGTCGAAGGGGCCGACCCACATGACCCCGGCGTTGTTCACCAGGACGTCGATCGGTCCGACGGACGACTCGACCGCATTGAGAAAGGCCTCGAAGGACTCGGTGTTGGTGACATCGAGCGCGAAAGCATGTGCCTCGCCTGGTATCTCACTCGCCGTGACACGCGCACCGTCAAGGTCGCGATCGCCGATGGCCACCCGTGCCCCGGCGTCGGCGAGGTGCCGGGCGATCTCGCGTCCGATGCCCGCTGCGCCGCCGGTGATGGCGATGACCCTGCCCGCTATCGGTGTGCCCTTGCTCATGGCCACTCAGTCTGTCACATCGACGGTGTCGGTACGCCCGGGTTGCAGTCGGGCGGCAACCTCGTCGAGGACGTGGTCGGGAGCCAGGTAGGGCTCCGAGGATCTCGGCCAATGCACAATGACGTCGGTGAATCCCAAAGACGATGCGCGTCCGACCATTTCGTCGAAGAGGTCGATGCTCTCCAGAGCGTTGCGCGGCGAGGCGTCGAGACTCAGGTAGCGCGGGAACTCCTCGGTGATCCGGTCCTTGCCGAGCGTCTCGGTGAGCACATCGCAGCTCGCGCGGATCCCGTCGAACCAGTCGTCGACGGTCTCCGACGGCGTGCCGGTGGTGATCCAGCCGTCGCCGTGCCGTGCGGCGAAGCGCACCGATCGGGGACCGTTGCCCGCCAACAGAAATGGCACGCGCGGCCGTACCGGTTCGCCGACCAGGCGCATGTCACGGGCGCGGTAATACTGCCCGTCGGCATCGACGTGATCGTCACGAAGGGTGCGGTCGAGCAGCAGGGTGAACTCCTGCAAGCGGTCGACGCGTTGCTTGGGTGGGAGGCGGTCGCCGCCGAGGACGGTGTCGTCGGGGGTCCCGCCGGCACCGAGGCCGAGCAGGAAGCGGCCGTCGGAGATGTCGACCAGGGTGGCGACCTCGCGACTGAACGCGACCGGATGGCGGAAGTTGGGGGAGACGACGAACGCACCGAGGTCGATGTGTCGGGTGACGGTCGCGGCGGCGGTCAGGGTCGGGATGCAGGAGAACCAGCGGGAGTCGGGCAGGCCACCCCAGACCAGGTGGTCGTAGGTCCAGGCGTGATCGAAGCCCATCTCCTCGGCGCGTTGCCACCGGGGGCGCGACTCTCGCCAGGTCAGATCGGGCAGGATGCAGATGCCGAAACGCATGGCACCCAGCCTAGCCGGTCACGAAGGACAGAACGAGAGGCACTGTCTGCGAACGGTATTCGTCGAAGTAGGCGTGTCGTGCGCCATCGAGAACGTGGGCGCGGGCGTCGGGGATGCGCTCGGCGAGTATCTCGGCGTTGGCCACCGGCGCCATCTGGTCGTCGGTGCCGTGCAGGATCAGGGTGGGGCTCGCGATGTCGGGCAGGACCGCCCACGCATCGTGTCGATTGCTCGCCAGCAGATGCGCCCGCCGGTCGGCGTCGGACATGTCCGGATCGCCGAGTACGTGATACGGGCCGGGATTGGCGGCACGCCACTGCGGCGAATACATGTAATCCAGCAGCGCCGCGGTTGCGTCCGGACCGGCCAGGGCACGACGCACCGACTCGTCTCGTTCGACGGCATGAACCCCACCGGGCGTGGTGCATCCGAGGACCAGCCGGCGCACTCGACGTGGTGCCGATGCCGCCAGGAACTGCGCGGCACGACCGCCCATCGACGTGCCGTACACCGCGAACTTGTCGATGGCGAGCGAATCCATCACCGCCAGAGCATCTTCGGCGAACAATCGCGTGCTGTAGCGTTCGCCACCGGAACCGCTTGCGCCGGTCCCGCGATAGTCGAAGGTGACAGTGGTGTGGTGGGCGTCGAAGTCGCCGCGGGTGCGATCCCACCAGTGGTGATTGTTGGCCTGCCCGGGCAGGAGTAGCAGCGTCGGCCCGGACCCGCGCACCTGCACCGCCAGCCGCACCCGGTCTCGGGTGCGGGCGATCTCGTGATATTCGGCGGCGGGCACGTGGGTGAGCCTAATAGCGTTGCCCGCGGCACCCCACCATCGCCGACTACGAATACAGATTCCACGTGAGCGGTGCTTGACCCCGAAAAATCGGGGTTTTCGTCCGCTCATGTGGAATCTGTATTCGTACTGCGCCCTTACCGCATCGGCGTCGGCGGTCTCGAGGTTCGTCGCCGGGTCACCGCCCGCGACGGGAAGATTTCTCGGATGTCTCTACCCGCTACGCCTCGGAGCCACCCTGGCGAGGCGTCATCCCGAATGCCGTGATCGCACCCGCTGCCGCGACCACGGCCAGTGTCCACCATGCGTGCTGGAAGACCGCATGTACGGCGTCGTAGCCGACGGGACTGCCGATGATGGCGACCAGGACGCTCACACCCAACGCCATCCCGATCTGGCGACTCATGTTGACCACGGCGCTGCCCGTCGCCGACTGTGTGGCAGGCAGATCCGCGGTTGCCGAGGACAGGATCGCCGGCAGCGCCAGGCCCACACCGACGCCGCCGATCAGCCAGCCCGGCAGTAGTGCCGTCGCGTAGGCGGGTGTGGACGAGATCGACAGCGAGATCAGCAGACCACCGAGGCCGAACAGTGCACATCCGGCAGCGATGACCACGCCGACCGGAATCCGGGCGGTGAGCCGGTGCCCGACGGCGGCGAAGATCGGGACCATCAGTGGTCCGGGAGAGACCGCGAATCCGGTCTTGATGGCCGAGTACCCCCATACCTGCTGCATCCAGAGGATATTCGCGAGCAGCGCACCGGCGAACGGGATGGAGAAGAGCACGGCGGTGATGTTGGCGAAGGAGAATGCGCGCACGCGCAACAGGTTCGGGTCGATCACCGGTTCTCGGTGTCGTGCCGAACTGATCAGGAAACCGATCAGTCCGACGACGGTGACGGCCCACGCCAGCAGAATCCGGCCGTCGGTCCAGCCCCAGGTCGGCCCCTCGACGAGGCCGAGGGTCAACGCGCCGATGGTGATTGCGAGCAAACCGGCACCGAGAAGGTCCGGCAGGTGCTCGGCGGCCTCGTTGCGCGATCGCGGGAGCAACACCGCGCCCCCGACGAGCGCGAGCACGCCCACGGGCAGGTTGACGAGGAACACCCACCGCCAGGAGGCCTCCACCAGTACACCGCCGACGGCCGGCCCGAGGGCCGCGGCCACTGCACCGGTCGCGGCCCAGATCCGCACCGATCGCGCGCGGACCTCCGTCGGCATGGCGGCGACGACGAGCCCGAGGCTTGCCGGGGTCAGGATCGCGGCCCCGACCGCTTGGATGGCGCGAAAAGCGACCAACCACCAAATACCTTCAGCGGCAGCACATGCCGCGCTGGCGAGCGTGAAGATCGTGACGCCGATCAAGAAGCCTGCCTTGCGTCCGTAGCGGTCGGCGATCCGGCCGGCGGGGACGAGCAATGCGGCGTAGAGGATGGTGTACGCGTTGAGTACCCACGACAGTTCCGACAGTGAGACGCCGTGGAAGTCGCGTCCGATGTCGTCGAATGCCACGTTCACGATGAACACATCCAGGCTCGCCATGAAAGCTGCCAGCGACAGCAACGCCAGGATCAATGCCGGACGCCGAGGAGCCGACGCGACGCCGGATTCCTGGGCATGAGCCACGTCGGTCATCGGGGTCTCCTCAGTCGTGAGTTTCGTGACGAAACTGAGGAAAGCAGATTGAGTTGTCTGACGCAACCCACTAGACTCGACGCATGCGCCGCGCCAGCTTCTCCGGAATGAATTGTTCGGTCGCGCAGACCCTCGAGGTCGTCGGCGAGTGGTGGACGCTACTCATCATCCGCGACGCGCTGTTCGGGGTGACGCGCTTCGACGACTTCTCGACCCGGCTGGGTATCGCTCGCAACGTGCTCACCCAGCGGCTCGACACGCTCGTCGAGCATGGAATCCTGATCCGGGATCCGTACCAGGACAATCCGGTTCGCTACGACTACCGGCTGACCGACAAAGGCCGCGATCTGTGGACGGTGATCAACGCCCTGCGTCAATGGGGCGACAAGTGGTCGGCACCCGACGGCGCTCCGGTCGAGCTCGTGCACACCGGCTGCGGTCACACGACGACGCTCGAACCGGTGTGCTCCGAGTGTGGTGAGCACGTGGATCGGGGATCGGTGACAGTGCGCCGGGGTCCGGGCGCGGGACCGAATTCCCCGTTGCCCGAACGCTGATCCCCTCAGAGGTCCAACCCACCCCGCTTGATGAGCTGCTTGGCGATGACGTTCTGCTGGATCTCGTTGGTTCCCTCGCCGACGATCATCAGCGGCGCGTCGCGGAAATACCGTTCGACGTCGTACTCGGTGGAGTAGCCGTATCCGCCGTGGATGCGCACCGCGTCGAGGGCGATTTCCATCGCCGTTTCCGAGCAGAACAGTTTGGCCATACCTGCCTCCATGTCGGCGCGCTTGCCGGTGTCGACGCGTTCGGCCGCGTCGAGCAGCAGGCTGCGGGCGGCGGCGAGTTTGGTGCCCATCGTCGCGAGCATGTTGCCGACGGCCTGGTGTTTCCAGATCGGCTGGCCGAAGCTCTCGCGGTCCTGTGCATACTGCAGTGCGTCGTCGAAGGCGGCGCGGGCCACACCGGTCGCGCGGGCGGCCACCTGAATGCGGCCGGTCTCCAGCCCCTTCATCATCTGCGCGAAGCCCTTGCCCTCCACGCCACCGAGCACGGCGTCGACGGGAACGCGGGCGCCGTCGAAGTTGAGTTCGCAACTCTCCACGCCCTTGTATCCGAGCTTGGGTAGATCCTTGGAGACGGTGAAGCCGGGCACCTTCTCGACCAGCAGGATCGAGACGCCGGTGTGTGCGGGTTGCGCGGCGGGATCGGTCTTGCACAGCAGTGCGACGAGCCCGGACTTGCGTGCGTTGCTGATCCACGTCTTGGACCCGTTGATGACGTACTCGCCACCTTCCTTGGCCGCGACGGTCCGCATGTTCTGCAGGTCCGAGCCGCCGCCCGGCTCGGTGAGCGCCATCGTCGCGCGCAGCTCGCCGCTGGCCATCTGTGGCAGATACTTCTGCTTCTGCTCCTCGGTGCCGAACGTGAGCAGCAGCTTGGCGACGACGGTGTGCCCGCCCATCGCCCCGGCCAGACTCATCCAGCCGCGGGCCAACTCCTCGGTGACCTGCGCATAACAGGGCATCGACACCTGCGCGAAGCCGTAGGGCTCGGGGATCGCGAGGCCGTAGATCCCGAGCTCCTTCATCGTCTCGATGAGCTCTTCGGGGTAGGTGTTGGCGTGCTCGAGTTCACGCACCACCGGACGCACCTGCTTGTCCACGAAGTCGCGAACGGTCTTGACGATGGCTTCTTCTTCGACGGACAGCTTGATGGCCATGGCAGTGTTCCTCTCAACTCTGTAAAAAATAGTCTATGGAAAATTGAGGGATGCGCAAGCCTGGCGTCTGCTCAGGAGAGGATCACCAGCTGTTGGGTGGCGCGGGTCATCGCGACGTAACGGTCGACGGCGCCGGTGATGCCGGCACCGAAGCGATCCGGCGCGACGAGAACCACCAGGTCGAACTCGAGACCCTTGACGCGCTCGGGTGCGAGCGACCGCACGCGCGGGCGGTGGATCGGTGCCGGCAGGCTGCTCGGATCGCCGATGACGCAAGCGACACCCTCGGGATGAGTCCGCTCCCACTCGTCGAGGATCGCAGCGAGGTCGGCGACTGTGCCGTGGCCGACCTCTATGCCGCTGCTCCGGATGGAGGTCGGGACATTCGCGTCGGGTATCGCGGCCGTGATCACCGGCGCGGCCTGCGCCATGATCTCCTCGGGCGTGCGGTAGTTGATCGACAGACCGGCGACACGGACCTCGCCGAATCCGACCCGGCGCAATCGCTCCGGCCAGCTTTCGGTGAATCCGCGCCGCGACTGGGCGCGGTCGCCGACCACGGTGACGCTGCGAGACGGGCAGCGTGCCACCAGCATCGACCACTGCGCGTCGGTCAACTCCTGCGCCTCGTCGACGATGATGTGGGCGAACGGCCCGGCCAATGGATCATGTTCGGCGCCAGGCGCAGCGGAGTCGTCGACCAGTGAGTTCCGCAGATCCTCGCCGCGCAGCATCGGCGCGAGACCCTCGCCGTCGTCGAAGGTGTGTGCGGCAAGGAGGTCGTCGACAACGCGATCCATCGCGTCTCGACCGGCTGCCAACACCGCCTCACGCCGGCGTCGGCGTCGGGAGAAGCCGGGATCGCCGAGCCGACGCCGCGCCGCATCGAGGAACGGGATATCCGAGGTGGTCCACGCGGTCGGGTTCTCCCGCTGCAATGTTCGGAGTGCGGTGGTGTTCAGCTCCGGCGCGGCCAGACGCAAGTACGCCGGCACCGACCACAAATCGCCAACCAGGGTGGGGGCGTCGAGAATCGGCCATGCCGTGGTGAACGCGGAGACGAGGTCGTCGTTGCCGGCCAACGCTCGACGGAGCCGGGGCAGATCACGAGTATCGAGAGCGTCGGCGATGATGTCGGTGAGTGCGTCCCATACCTGTTCGCGCGCCTCGTGGTGGCTGGTGCCGGGCTCGGGGGTACTGAAGGCCTCGGCCCACTCGGGGGCCGTGAGTTCCGTTTCACCCCAGGGTGTCTCGACTTCCACGGTGTTGGTGGGCGGCTGTTCGTAGAAGGCGACGGCCCGCTCGATCATGGCGATCGGGTCGAGGCCGTCCTTGAGTGCGGCGACGACGGGATCGGATTCGTTTGTCGCACCGTCACCTTCGGGCACGAGGTCGTGCAAGGTGCAGGTGCGGACGCCGTCCTCGCCGAGGCTGGGCAGGACGTCGGAGATGTAACCGAGGTACTCCTCGTGAGGTCCCACGACGAGTAGTTCACCGCGATTGCCCGCCAGCCGCGGGTCGGCGTAGAGCAGATACGCCGCACGGTGTAGCGCGACCACGGTCTTGCCGGTGCCGGGGCCACCGTCGACGACGAGGGCACCGTGACTGTCGGCTCGGATGATGGCGTCCTGGTCGGCGGCGATGGTGCCCAACACATCTCGCATACGCGGCTCGCGGGAGGCGCCGAGGCCGGCGAGGAACGCCGAATCGTCGTCGAGGGCGAGATGTGCGATCTCACCGTCGAATGATTCGTCCCAGAAGTCGACGACCTGTCCCTGACTCCACCGGTACCGCCGCCGACTCGCCAACCCCTGGGGATCGGCGTGGGTGGCGGCGAAGAACGGTGCGGCCGCCGGGGTACGCCAGTCGACCAGTAATTGTTCGCCGCAACGATCGGTCATCCCGATGCGGCCGATGTAGCTGATGGTGCCGTCGGTGCGGACGATACGTCCGAGGCACAGATCCAGGCTGTACCGGCGCAACACACGGAGCCGGCGATTCGTCTCGTGGATCTCCAGGTCGCGGTCGAGTGCGCGACGGCCGCCACCGCCGTCGGCGAGACGTAGCGCGTCGAGGCGTTCGTTGAGGTCGGCGATGGTGTGGGTGAGGTGGTCAGTGATGACGGCGAAATGCCGGTCGTCGTCACCGATGACGGCAGGATCGCACGAGGCGCGAAAAACCATGGGCGCCATTGTGAACCCGAGGTGGGGCCTTGCGGCAAGCCCCCACCGGCGGGTTACAGTGAAAGGGGAAGGGGAAGAGGTCAGTCCATCTTCACATCACGCCCGGCGATCAGGGTCGAGGCAGCCTGCGCGAGCAGCGGGATCGCCAGCACCGACAGCGCGATCGTCCACGATCCGGTCGAATCATGCAGTGCTCCCACGGCGATGGGCCCGAACGCGGCCAGGATGTAGCCGACCGATTGCGCCATTCCCGACACCTGGCCGGTCTGCTCGGCCGAAGAACTGCGCAGCACCATGAACAACAACGCGAGGCTGATCGACGACCCGGGGCCGAACATCACCAGCATCGTCCACAGCAGTGTGGCGTGGTCGCTGAGCAGGAGTCCGGCCAATCCGATTCCGCAAAGGACGATCACGACGAGCGTGATCAGACGTTGGTCCCGGTAGCGCCCGGCGATGATCGGGATGAGTAACGACGCCAGCAGCGCGACGACCTGACCGATGGCCAGGATGGTGCCGGCCGACGCCCGCGAATGTCCCTCGCTGATGAGAAATGCGGGCAGCCAGGCGGTGAAGGTGTAGAACACCAGCGACTGTGCGCCCATGAACACGGTGATCGCCCACGCAATCGTGTTGCGGCGCAACGATCCGGTGCCGGCGACCGTTTCCGGACGGTGCCGGACGATCTGCGGTGCCCAGATGACGACGGTGATCACGGCGAGAATCGCCCACGAGGTGATCGTGAGCCGCCAGTTGTTGCCCAACGCATTGTCGAGGGGCACGGTGATTCCGGCGGCAACGGCGGCACCGCCGGACAGCGTCATCGAGTACAACCCCGTCATCAATCCCGACCGATGGGCGAAATCGCGCTTGATCAGCGCAGGCAACACCACGTTGCAGATACCGATCGCGGCACCGACCACCGCCGACCCGATGAACAGCATCGGCGCACCGGGGATCAGGCGCATGAGGGTGCCAACGGTCAGCAGGAGCAGCGCCCCGAAGATGGTGCGTTCGATCCCGAACCGGGCCGCCAACCGTGGCGCCACGGGCGCGCTGAGCCCGAAGAACAGAACCGGAAGGGTGGTCAGCAGGCCGGCGGTGGCGCTGGAAAAGCCTTCGTCGCGGGTGATCTCGTCGATCAGCGGTGCCACCGACACGACGACGGGCCGCAGATTCGCCGCCACCAGCATCACGCCGACGGCGGTGATCACCGTGCCGAGAGGTCGGCGTCCACGCGGTTCGGACGTCACGGGCGCGGTGTTGGCCACGCTCATCGGACGATCTCGTGGGCGAGGTCGAGGTAGGTGTGCACAGCCGCACGTGCCGCCGCCGGGTCGGCGGCAGCGATCGCCGCGACAACCTCGCGGTGACCGTCGGGATGTCCGTCGTCGACCGCTGCCGCGGCAATCGCCTCATGCGTGCGGCGCATCACCTCGCCGACACCCTCATAGAGTTCGATCAGGAGCCGATTGCCCGAGATCTCGACGATGGTGGCGTGGAACTCGATGTCGAGCCGGGCGTAGCGGCCCAGGTCTCCGGCGGCGATGGCGGCGAGCGCAGCGTCGAGCTTGTTCTGCAGTCGGGTGACGTCGGCGGCCGAGGCACGCAGGGCAGCGAGGTCGGCGGCCTCGGTCTCGAGAGCCCGCCGGGTGCTCAGCAGATCGGTGATCTCGGGGTCGGGAGCACAGCGTTGCAGCGCTGCGGCGAGAACGTTGCGGCTGCGCACATAGGTGCCGTCACCGCGGCGCGGCATCAGCAGCCCGGAGTGTTCGAGCGCGCGCACCGCCTCACGAATCGTGTTGCGGCCCACGCCGAATTGTTCGACGAGTTCGGGCTCTGCGGGGATTCGGGCTCCGACCGCCCACACCCCGTCCCGGATCAACTCGTGCATGCGATCGACGACGAGCGAACTGGTACGGGGCGGTGGGGTGATCAGAGGCGGCACCCAAAGAGCCTAACATCCCATGTTTGGATGTCTAGGCCGAGTCTCGCCGTTGCAGATGGAGTACGCGTAGTTCCGCGGCGATGCGGTCGGAGTCCGGTCCGCGTTTCCATGGACGATCGTCGCCGACCGCGAGACCGGCGAGATGTCCCAGCGGAATGGGTTGTGCGTCATCGACTTTGCGGTGTACACGGTAGATGATGACGACGGTCGGGACGACGACGAGTACGGCGAGGAGAACGATGAGTGCGGTCATGACAGAAACAATGCGCCCATAAATTACCTGCCACCAGTGGCCGAAGTGACATGCTTCGCAAATTATCTGCCAGACTGGTGGGGTGTTGAATTCTGTTGCCGTTCTGCTCTACGGACGCGTCGCACTCTTCGAGTTCGGGGTGTTGCACGAGGTGTTCGGACTCGATCGCACCGACGACGGCGTCCCCGCCTTCGACTTCCGCGTCGCCTCACCGACTCCGCATGCGGCGCTGCGGGTCGATGGCGGCGTGACGATCGCCGCGCCGTACACGCTCGACGATTGCCTCGACGTCGACCTCGTCGCGATTCCCGGGGGCAGTACGTCCGGCGAGTATCCGCAGGAGATCCTCGACACCTTGCGCACGGTGGTCGAGCGCGGCGGCCGGGTGCTGACGGTCTGCTCCGGAGCATTCGCTGCCGGCGCTGCCGGACTTCTCGACGGGCGACGCTGCACGACGCATTGGCGCTACGGCGACAAACTCGCCCGGATGTTCCCCGAGGCCGAGGTCGATACCGACGTCCTCTTCGTCGACGACGGCCCGATCACCACCAGTGCGGGTACCGCCGCAGGCATCGACGCCGCGCTGCACCTCGTCCGCGAAGAGTGGGGCCCGACCATCGCCAATCGCATCGCCCGCCGCATGGTGGTCCCGCCGCACCGCGACGGCGGTCAACGGCAGTTCATCGATGCGCCCATGCCCACCTGCGCCGACGAGGGTTTCGGCGAGCTGCTGGACTGGATGGTCACGCACCTCGACAGAGACATCTCCGTCGATGCCCTCGCTGCTCGAATGCACATGTCGGGACGGACCTTCGCGCGCCGATTCGTCGACGAGGTCGGCATTCCGCCACGTCGGTGGCTCACCGAACAGCGCGTCCTGCACGCCAAGAACCTGCTGGAATCGACCGATTTGTCGGTGGAGGAGGTGGCCCGGTTGTCGGGATTCGCATCGGCGACGTTGCTACGCCACCACTTCACGACGACTGTGGGGGTGGCGCCGGTCGTTTACCGCAGACGATTCGCCGGCGGTATCACCGACCATGCGGTGGGACAGGAGTGAGCATGTTCGATCTTCGGGATCTCGAGGTGCCGATCATCGCGGCCCCGATGGCAGGCGGGCCGTCGACGCCGGGTCTGGTGATCGCGGCCGGGCACGGCGGCGGGATCGGCTTCCTGGCAGCGGGATACAAGTCCCCCGAGCTCCTGGAATCGGAGATCAGCGCGGTCGCCGAGGCGGGAATACCGTTCGGCGTCAACATCTTCACGCCTGGACCGCCGATCCGTGATCGTGGTGCCGTGCAACGCTACCGGGATGCGCTGGCTCCGGTGGCCGAGCGCTACGGTGTGCACCTGCCGGACATCGTCGACGCCGACGACGATCACTTCGACGCGAAGATCGACCTCGTCATCGAGAGACGGGTTGGGTTGGTGTCGTTCACCTTTGGTCTTCCGTCGGTCGACGTCGTTGGTCGGCTGCACGACGCCGGCATCACGGTGATAGCGACCGTGGCGAGCGTTGCCGATGCCGATCGCGCGGTGGCCGTCGGTGTCGATGTGTTGTGCGTGCAGGGAACCGAGGCGGGTGGGCACCGGGGCACCCTGGATCTCGACGCGACGCCGAACGACACCTCGACCGTGGATCTGGTGCGAGACGTGGTGTCCAGGACCGATGTTCCGGTTATTGCCGCCGGCGGGGTGGGTGACGGCCGAGCTGTCGCAGCGGCCCTGGCCTCCGGGGCGACGGCCGTGCAGATCGGTACCGCGCTCCTGGACTCCGACGAGGCGGGCACCAACGGGGTTCACCGCGCCGCTCTGCGGAGCCCGTCGTCGGCGGAGACCGTTGTCACACGCGCATTCTCGGGCCGACCGGCGCGGGCCCTACGTAACAGCTTCGTCGATACCTACGACTCCCTCGCCCCGGCGGAGTACCCCGCCGTCCACCATCTGACGAGCCCGCTTCGCAGGGCCGCAGTCGCCGCGGGTGAGCGACGCGACGTGAACCTCTGGGCCGGAACCTCATTCGCCTCCATCCGCGGCGGGTCGGCGTCCGACATCATCGCGGAGTTGTGGTCCGACGCCCAGCGCGGCCCGGAACCAGCGCCGTAGCTCAAAGCGGCCGCGGTGTTCTCTTGGCCATCTTTGCCCGATGGTCGAGGTGTGAGGAGCGATAGCGACGAGCCTCGAGACCGCCGTCAGCCAAGGCTGTTTCCCTACCTGTGGATAGATTTCCGGCCAGCGCTCGATCGCACGCGATACTGACCCCATGGCTGGCTTCGTCTACATCCTCGAGTGCTCCGATGGCAGCTATTACGTTGGCAGCACCGTGGATCTCGACCGACGAGTGAACGAACACAATGACGGGAAGGGTGCTGCGTACACCAGTCGCCGTCGTCCGGTGCGGGTCGTGTTCAGTCGAGAGTTTCCGACTGTTGAAGAGGCGTACCGGCTCGAGAAGCGGATACAGGGGTGGTCACGCGGCAAGCGGCGAGCGTTGATCGATGGCGATTTCGACCTACTCCGGGATCTGGCGCGTCGTCCCGGTGCGCGGGCAAAGGACGCTCGTGGGGCGGAACCAGCACCGTAGCAAGGGGTCTCGAGGCTTCGTCGCTGGCGCTCCTACGCACCTCGACCATCGGAATTGGGGGTCTTTTGCCCGATGGTCGAGGTGTGAGGAGCGATAGCGACGAGCCTCGAGACCGCCGTCAGCTGAGGCTGTCAGCTCGACCATCGGATCGCAGCGCGCGGTACAGCATATGCATCGCGATGGTCACCGACCGCTCGCGCACGGCGGCGCGGTCACCGGGCAGGTGCAGCGTCCGTGCGCGCGGTGCCGTACCGGCCAGCGCAACACCGAAACAGACGGTGCCGACCGGTTTGTCGGGGGTTCCGCCACCCGGGCCGGCGATCCCGCTGGTCGACACGGCGATGTCGACAGCGAAGCGACCGACCGCGCCCTGCGCCATCGCCGCGGCGACGGGCTCGCTCACGGCGCCGTGTTCGGTGATCAATTCGGCTGGGACGTCGAGCATTCCGGCCTTGGCGTCGTTGGAGTACGAGACGACCCCGCCCATCACATAGTCCGAGGATCCGGCGCGGTCGGTGAGGCGCGCCGCGATCATGCCGCCGGTGCACGACTCGGCCGTGGCCACACTGCGGCCGTGCAGCGCCGCGGCGACGAGATCGTCGATGGTGGAACCGTCGACCGAAAAGATCTGTGTCCGATGATGTTCGAGCAACCCGCCGGCCAGGGCGTCGTAGGCGGGTTGGGCGCCGATCGGATAACGGGTCACGATTTCCACCTCACCTCGGCGCAGGCAGGTGGTGACCTCCAACTCGTCGGCGCCGTCGATCCCGGGCTCGATGGTGCGCAGGGTGGCGGCCAGGTCGGCCTCCGAGAGCCCGAAGGCGCGAATGGTCTGTTCGCGGAAGTCGCCGCGTCCGGCGATCGCCGCGGCGATCGGTTCGGTACCGATCGCCGTGTCATACATGCCCTGCAGCTCACGCGGCGGGCCCGGAAGGATGAGGATCGCCGGTGCTCGCCTTGCGTCCTCGGCGACCGCGGGTATCGCGACTCCTGGCGCGGTGCCGACCGGAGGGATCGGTTGCGCCCCTTGAGGAATCATCGCCTGCTTGCGGGTGCCGGCCTGCGACGACTCCGTCGCGGGCTCGCCGCGCTGCTGCTGCCAGCGTGAGATGATCTGCGCGATATGGGTTTCCATCTCCGTGTCGAGATGCAGCGGGCGTCCGCAGAACCGGGCGACCGTCTCCACGGTGAGGTCGTCGGCCGTCGGGCCCAGACCGCCGGTGGTGACGATGAGGTCCACCCCGGACGCGGCGAGGAAGTGTAGCTGCGCGGTCAGGTCGTCCGGCCGGTCGCCGCAGATGGTGATGTGGGCGACGTCGACGCCGAGGTCGAGGAGGCGCCGGGCCACCCACGGGCCGTTCGCGTCAGAGATCCGACCGGTGAGGACCTCGGTTCCGGTGACCACGATTCCCGCACGCACATTCACGCAATCGAGCATAGTGCGGCGGGATCGTGGGCCGCGGCGTCAGTTGTAGTTCGGGTTGTTGAAGTAGGGAATCTGGATGCTGATCGGCATCCGCAACTCGGCCATGTAGAACAGCACGAACTGCCGGAGGAACTCGTCGAAGAGCCAGTAGGTCTCCCGCGGCAGGCCGGCGTTGAGCAGGCCCTCGCGGACCGCGACGTAAGGGCCCCAAGCGGTTTCCAACAGCGGAGTCCAGACGGGCTCACGGGGGATGTGCAACCAGTCGGCGATCTTGTCGCCGAGCATGAACCGGGTCAGCGCACCGAGGATGGGGCGCGACAGCAGGGTGAGGTCGAGATCCATCCCCAGATCGAGGAGCATGTCGGCGAGTTTCTGGCCCTCCGGCGTCCATGCGAGGATCGGATCGAGAACCTGCTTGGCCTGCGAATCGGCAGTGGCCCACGAGTTGGGGATGTATTGGTCCTGCACGCCGAGCATCGCCGCGGTCACCTGCCAGGAATGCAGGAACCCTTCGGACTCGTCGGCCGGCAGGGGCACCTTCCACTTCTCGAGGTTGCGCATCACCGTCGTCGGCAGACTGTGCCAGGTGACCATGATGTCGGCCTGGCTGATCGGCTTCTCCTCGGGAGCCGAGCGCACCCAGTGTGCGGACTTGGGCAGCAGATGCCGCACACCCGCATGGGCCATCCGGGTCTTGACGCAGGTCACGACCATCTCACCGTCGGGCTGATAGGCATTGAGCGACCCGATGTCGTAACCGAGCTTGGCCGTCTTGGAGATCCGGTCCTTGAGGTCCCAGCCGCCTTTGGAGTAGTAGACCGCGCGCGCCTCCTTGGGGATGACGGTGCTCATCATGCCGCTGGCGAAGCCGTACAGCACTCCGAGGTAGGTGCCCCGTCGCTGATTGAATCGCACCGCGGCAGCGAGTTTGCCGCGATCGGTCCACGACGGCAGTTGGCGGGCGTGTTCGATGAAGTCCCGCAATTCCGGTGGCAACCCGGCCGGTAGTGGCTGGGAGTTGGTGCGCCATTGATTGAGCAGATTGTTGACCTCGACGACCTTGCCGCTGTCGATGACCCGAGCGATCACCTGGTCGGCCTCGTCGTCGAAGATCGTTCGCGGATCGGCTCCCGTTCCCACACCCGGGATCGAGTTGGCCGGTGCCCACGTCCAGGGCGTGGCCTGGGTGAGTGTCGCGAGGGCGCCTGCGGCGCCGATCGTGCCTGTGGCGCGCAGGACCGCGCGCCTGTTGAGCTGTTTCATGATGTTGTGCTCCCGTCTATCGCCACCCGACTCGATGACGCGATGTAACAACGCGAGTAACGTTGTAACATCAGGAGTAGCATACAGTGATTGGCATCACAACAGATTCACCCCGAATGCGTTGGAGGTTCATGGTGGTCTCGGCGTCGTCGGCACCGAAGTCGTTGTTGGAGAGGGCATATGACGACGTCGTTGCCGAAGGGGGAGAAAGCGCGAATGCGGACGCGACCCGAGAGAAATTGCTCGATGCCGCATATGCACAATTCTGTCGTTTCGGTATTCAACGCACCTCGCTGGAAGAGGTCGCCAAGCGCGCGGGCACCTCGCGCATCACGATCTACCGCAAATTCACCAACAAGGAGGTGCTCGTCGAGGAGGTGATGCTGCGGGAGTTCCGGCGTTACCTCGTTCAGTTTCTCGCCGACATCGCCCCGGCGCGCACCATCGCCGAGCGCCTGGTGCTGGCCTTCGTCAGTTCCTATCGCGCGGTGTCGACGAACCCGCTGATCAGCGGGCTGCAGCAGACCGAACCCACCCTGCTGGCCGGTGCGCTCGGCGCCGACGGGCGGCTGCTGGCCACCGTTGCACAGTTCATCGCCCAGCAGCTGCGCCAGGAGCAGCGCGCGGGAACCCTGCGCGCCGACCTCGACACCGACCTCACCGCCGAGATGATGGCGCGGATCTCGGCGTCGTTTCTGACCACGCCGAGTGCGCTCGTCGACACCGACGACGACGATCAGCTCGCCGACATCGCCCGGCGCTATCTGGTGCCGATGCTCGACGCCCCGAGCTGACCGTTCACCCCGGCAGCTGCCACGCGATCGCCGCGGCGATCGCGCCGAGGCCGTTGACCGACCAGTGCAAGGCGATCGGCGCGAGCAGGCTCCCGCTGCGAATCCGTAACCAGCCGAGCAAGATTCCCGCGCCGCCGGTAACGACGACGGCGAGCGCGACACCGGCGAACGTGGCCAACGGGCCGCTGCCCACGATGTCACCGAGGCCCTGATTGTGTGCCGAGAGCCCCATCGACGAGCCGACGTGCCACAGTCCGAACAGCCCGGCCTGCACGATCAGCGCTGTCCGGGGACTGCAGATCCGCCGCAGCGCACCGAGCAGCACACCGCGGAAGATCACCTCCTCGGCCAGGATGGTGTGGATCGGGATGAGCACGAGTGCAGACACCAGCGCCGCGTGGACGTCCCGATAGGCGTCGTTGTGGAACAGGTCGCGCGTCCACGGAAGGGCGACGCCGACCGCGGTGACCACGGCAACCGCACCGATGATGACCGCCGCATAGCGCAGACCCGTACCGAGTGATCGTCGACCCAGACCGAGATCCGTCCACGAGAGACCAACGACCTTGGCAAGAACGAGGATGAGCGCGGCGGCGATCGGCACCGCCCACTGCACACCGGGAACCGGGGTCACGAAGATCAGCACCTGCACCCCGACGAGAACCGCCACCACGCCGACGCACAGCCACGCGAACCGGCGCCCCGGGAGAGACATACATTCTGCCCTTCTGCCGCGATATGCCGTCTGACAAGATGTTTCCGACCGATTGTGCCCGACCGTCGGGGCGCGGACGACAGGAGCGTGGCCAGTGCCGGAATCTGATGTGGACGCCGTCGACGGCGTCGACGCCCCGCAGGACGTGAGCGCCCAGCCGCACCGGTCACGGGCACGGGAACGCGCCGTGGCCTACCTCGGCCGGATCAGTTACTCCGGCCTGGCGGTGGCAACGGCATTCCTCTGGTTCTCGGCGACACCGTCACTGTTACCGCGCGGGCCGCTGTTCCAGGGCATCGTCAGCGGCGCCGCGGCCGCCGTCGGCTACTGTCTCGGCGCCTTCTTCGCCTGGCTGGTGCGGTTCATGTTGTCGAGGGATCGGCGATGGCCCTCACCACCGTGGTACCTATGGGCCGCGCTGGGTGTGATCTTCGCGGTGGGCACCTCGGTGATGTTCTATTGGTATTCGGTGTGGCAGAACGAGATCCGCTCGCTGATGAAGGTCGACCAGCTCTCGTGGACGGCCTACCCGTTGATCATTGTCGTCTCCGTGGTCGTGTTCGTGCTGCTGATGGTGATCGGACAACTCTGGGCCGCACTCGTCGTCTGGTCGGTGCGCAAGCTCAATCGCTTTGCGCCGCCCCGTATTTCTGCGGTCGCCGGTGCGACGGTGATCGTCCTGATCACCGTGTTCATCCTCAACGGCGTGGTCGCGAACTACTCGATGAAGTGGCTCAATGCCTCCTTCGCCGCGGCGAACGACGAGACCGATGCGACCACGTCGGCACCGACGACCACGGTTCGATCCGGTGGTCCGGGCTCGCTGGTCACGTGGGGCTCGCTCGGCCGGGAGGGCCGGCGATTCGTTGCGAACGGCCCCGACGTGCAACAGCTCTCGGCGTTCAACGGGGCGCCCGCGATGGAGCCGATCCGCGCGTTCGTCGGGCTCGGATCGGGAAATGATCTGCGCGCCAACGCCACCCTGGCCGCCGATGAGCTGGTCCGTGCCGGCGGTCTCGACCGGGCCGTGGTGGCCATCGGGTCGGCCACCGGATCGGGGTGGCTGAACAAGGCGACGGTCGACTCGCTGGAGTACATGTACAACGGCAACGTCACGACGGTGTCGATGCAGTACTCGTATCTGCCGAGTTGGCTGTCGTTCCTCGTCGACAGCGAACGCGCGCGTCAGGCCGGCAGTGCGTTGTTCGAGGCCGTCGACGCACGTATCCAGCAACTGCCGGAGGGCCGCCGACCCAAGGTCGTCGTGTTCGGGGAGAGCCTCGGTTCGTTCGGTGCCGAGGCCGCCTTCGGTACCGTGCCGACGGTCGTCGCCCGCACCAACGGTGCCCTGTTCGTCGGGCCGACGTTCAACAACCAGTTGTGGAGTGACGCCACCGCTGCCCGCGATCCCGGTTCGCCACAGGTCCTGCCGATCTACGACGACGGCCGGCACGTCCGGTTCATCGCCGACGCCTCGGACCTGAACCGTCCCGACACGCCGTGGCTCGACCCCCGCGTCGTCTACCTGCAGCACGCGTCGGACCTGATCGCCTGGTGGTCGCCGCGGCTCATCCTCAACGAGCCGGAGTGGCTGAAGGAAGAGCACGGCCGTGACGTGCTCGGGGCGATGACGTGGATGCCGTTCGTCACGTTCCTGCAGGTGTCGGCGGACATGGCCGTGTCGGTGAACGTGCCCGACGGGCACGGCCATAACTATCTGAGCGCCATCCCGTACTCGTGGGCCGACATCCTGCAACCGCCCGGCTGGACCCAGGACAAGACCGAGCGGTTGTTGCCGCTGCTGCATCGGGACTGAGCCACCCGTTCACGAGGGCTGCGGGCCGGGCCCATCCGAGTTTGCGTCGGCGTCGAAGTGCTGTTGTCTGGAGGCACGCCGGGCCGATCGGGGCCCGACCGACCAACGAGGAGCAGACCGCGCATGACCGAGGACCTGACCGAGGACCTGGTGGTACTCGTCGAGCCCGACGGCACGCCGTGCGGTACCGCCGACCGGACATCGGTGCACACCACCTCCACCCCGCTGCACTTTGCCTTCTCCTGCCATCTCGTCGAAGCCGGCCGGTTGCTGATGACCCGCCGGGCGTTGACGAAGAAGACCTGGCCGGGTGTGTGGACCAACTCCTACTGCGGACACCCCCGACCCGGGGAGAGTGCCGTCGACGCCGTGCATCGCTACGCGCAACGGGAATTGGGTCTCGACGTCACCGATGTGCGCTGTGTCCTACCCGATTTCCGCTACCGGGCCGTCGATGCCAGCGGTGTGGTGGAGAACGAGGTGTGCCCGGTGTTCGTCGCGCGCCCGGCCGGTCCACTGCGGCCCAACCCCGATGAGGTGATGGACGTCGCGTGGACCGACGTCGACGACGTGTGGTCGGCGGCGCGACGCACCCCGTGGCTGCTCAGCCCGTGGTTCGTCGATCAGGTGCATGCGCTCGGTGCTCACCCCTACCGTGTGCCCGAGCGGGAGACGTCATGAGCCTGCGCCAGATGGGGTCGCACCGATCGGCTGCGACGACCCGTCCGTATGTGCGCTACGACGAGGTCGCCGACGCCAGCGCCGACCTGGTGATCCGCTCGTATTCGTCCTCCTTCGGCCTCGCCTCTCGATTACTGGCCGGCCCGATCCGCCGAGACGTGCGCAACATCTATGCGTTGGTGCGCGTGGCCGACGAGATCGTCGACGCCCCGCGGCCCGGCCAGGACGTCGAGAGCAGGCGGGTCGCGCTCGATCAGCTCGAGGCGGACACCCTCGCGGCGATGGACAGCGGGGCGAGCACCAACCTGGTGGTCCACGCCTTCGCCCGCACCGCCCGCAGGGTTGGCGTCGACGCCGCGCTGACCGGACCGTTCTTCGCTTCCATGCGCACCGACCTGACCTGCCGAGTGCACGACGAGGACAGTCTGGCCACCTACATCTACGGGTCGGCCGAGGTGGTCGGGCTGATGTGCCTGCGGGCGTTCCTTGCCGACGAACCCGACCGCGACGTCCGCTACGCGGCGATGGCGCCGGGGGCGAAGCGTCTTGGGGCCGCCTTTCAGAAGGTCAACTTCTTGCGCGACCTCGGAGTCGATGATGGTGAACTCGGCCGACGCTATCTGACCGGCCTGGACCCGCAGGCCCCGAGCGATGAGGCGTGGCGGCGGTGGCTCGACGACGTCGACGACGATCTGGCCGCCGCGGCGCGCATCATTCCCGACCTGCCCGGTGAGGCCCGGGTCGCGGTATGTACCGCCCATGATCTGTTCGCCGAGTTGTCGGCGCGTCTGCGCAAGGTGGCACCGGTGGACGCGGTGACCACGCGCGTACGGGTGCCCGGACCGGTGAAGGCCCGTATCGCTGCGGCGGCAGCGGTGCGTCGCGGGTATCCACGAGCGGGAGGGGTATCGAGCCGGTGACCACACCGAAGAAGGTCGTCGTCATCGGCGGCGGTGTGGCCGGGCTGGCCACTGCGGCGTTGTTGGCCGCCGACGGGCACGACGTCGATATCGTCGAGAAGAACGCGAATCCCGGTGGGCGGGCCGGGAGTTGGGAGAAGGACGGCTTCCGCTTCGACACCGGACCGTCGTGGTGGCTGATGCCGCAGGTCTTTGACCACTTCTTCGCGTTGCTGGGGACGTCGACGGCGGAGCAACTGGAGCTCACCCGACTCGAACCCGGATATCGGGTGTTCTTCGAAGGTGAGCCGGATCCACTGGAGATCTCCGGTGACCGTGCTCGCAACCGAGAGTTGTTCGAGCGCACCGAACCCGGCGCAGGTGTGCGATTCGACGAGTACCTGGAGTCGGCGCGCGACACCTACGACGTGGCCGTTCGACGATTCCTGTACACCAGCTTCGAGTCGGTTCGGGCGTTCACCGCCACCGAACTGCTGCGCCGCCTCCCCCGGTTGGCGCGACTGCTCACCGAGAGCCTGGAGTCGTTCACCGCCAGGCACTTTCGTGACCGGAGGCTACGGCAGATCCTCGGCTACCCGGCAGTGTTCCTCGGGGCGTCGCCCGAGCGTGCGCCCGCGATGTATCACCTGATGAGCTGGTTGGATCTCGACGACGGGGTCCGATACCCGCAAGGGGGTTTCACCCGATTCGTCGACGCGCTCGTCGGTGTCGCCGTCGATCACGGTGCGCGCCTGCACACGGGGGTTGCGGCGACGGAGATCTGTACCCGCGATTCGGGTCGCGGACCGGTCGGAAGGCGGGCAATGGTCACCGGGGTGCGGGTGACCGCTGCGGACGGTGCCGAGCACGTGTTGCCTGCCGACATCGTGATCGGCGCGACCGATCTGCATCACCTCGAAACCCGCTTGTTGCCACGAAGATTGCAGACATTCCCGCAACGGTGGTGGGACCGCCGGATGTCGGGGCCCGGGGCGGTGCTGGTCTTCCTCGGGGTGCGTGGGCGGCTGCCACAACTCGCGCACCACTCGCTGTTCTTCACGCAGGACTGGCACGCGAACTTCGACGCCATCTTCACCGAACCCACCCGCGTCCCCGAGCCCGCATCGCTGTATGTGTGTCGACCGTCGGCGACCGACGATACGGTGGCGCCGAGCGAGCACGAGAATCTGTTCATCCTGGTACCCGTACCGCCCGACCCGTCGCTGGGGCGCGGCGGTGTCGACGGGGCAGGCGATCCCGTGATCGAGCAGGCCGCGGACCGCGCCATCGAACTCGTCGCCGACTGGGCAGGCATCGAGGACCTCGCCGATCGGATCGTCGTACGCCGCACGATGGGTCCGGGCGATTTCGCCGTCGACGTCAACTCGTGGTCCGGTGGTGCGCTCGGACCCGCACATACGTTGCGCCAGAGCGCTTTCCTGCGCGCCACCAATCGATCACGCAAGGTGGACGGCCTCTACTATGCCGGCGGCTCGACCCGCCCCGGCATCGGACTGCCCATGTGCCTGATCAGCGCCGAACTGATCCGCAAGCGCCTACGCGGAGACCATTCCACCGGGCCGTCGGTGGCTCCCTAGTGGTGGTGTGAAACCGACTCTGTGGCAGGCAGTCTCGAGGCTCGGCGCATGCGCCTCGCACCTCGACCATCGAGGTATTACTACGCTGGTCGAGGTGCCGACGAGCGCTAGCGAGGAGCCTTGAGACATCTTGTGCTGAAGGGTTTCCGGGCCACGGTGGGACGAAAACAGTACCGGCGACGGTGGTCTCGAGGCTCGGCGCATGCGCCTCGCACCTCGACCATCGAGAGGGGGACGGCTTCCATACGGTGGTCGAGGTGCCGACGAGCGCTAGCGAGGAGCCTCGAGACCTCTTGTGCCGAAGGGTATCCGGTGTGGCGATGGAGCGCTCGCCTACGCCCGGCCGATGAGCCCTGCGGTGATCTTCGCGGACAGCAAAACCAACGGCAGGCCGCCGCCGGGGTGGGCCGAACCGCCGACGAGGTAGAGACCGGGGATGGGGGAGGCGTTGGCGGGGCGCAAGAACGCGGCGCGCGGACCGTTGGATGAGCTCCCGTAGATCGAACCGCCGGGCGTCAGGGTGCGGCGGGCGAGATCGGCGGGGCTGAGTACGAATCGGTGTCGGATGCGATGGCGGACGTCGGTTCCGCGAGCGGCCATCACCTCCAGCACGTGGTCGGCGTAGGAATGAGCGAGACCGTCGCTGTCCCAATCCATTCCCGAATCCGGGTCGTGGCGCGGCGCATTCACCAGGATGAACCACGCGCCGGTTCCCGCTGCGGGGACGATGGCCGGGTCGTCCGGTGCGGTGATGTAAACGGTGGGATCGGCGACGGGACGTGGTGCTCCGTGGCGGCCGAAGACCGCGTCGAACTCGGCGTCATAGTCGGCGGGGAACAACACGCGATGATGTGGCTGTCCGGGTGGCTCGTCGCCGAGGGCGAGCAGGATGACGAACCCCGACAACGACGGTGTGCTCCGCTGCAGCCGACGAAGCTGCCGACGCGCCGACGACGTGTGCACGAGTGAGGAATACACCTGAGCTGTATCGGCATTGGCCACCACCAGATCCGCGCGACGCAGATCGCCGGACGTGGTGATGACACCGTCGGCGCGGCCGTCGCGGACCCGGATCTCACGCACCGCGGTCCCGGTCTCGACGCATCCACCGAGGGCGGCGAGCCGATCGGTGAGCGCGACGGCGATGCGGCCGAGGCCGCCGCGCACATACCAGGAGCCCCAGCGCTGTTCGGCCCAGGGAACACTCGCCAGCGCGGCCGGGGCGCGACGCGGGTCGGAGCCGGTATAGGTGGCATACCTGTCGGCCATCATGCGCAGCCGTGGGTCGCGCAGATACCGGGACGCAAGGCCCCGCAACGACGACCACGGGGCGACAGTCCGCACATCGTCCACACTGCGGGCCAGAGTGGCCATGTCGCGCAGGCTGATCGGCGCCTCGAGAAAGGGCCCGTGGGTGGCGTCCCAGATCCTGCGGGCGCGATCGAGAAACCCCGACCACTGCGCGCCGCATCCGGCTCCGAGAGCGGCGTCGAGTGCAGCAGGGATCTCGGCGAAATCGCCGGGAAGATCGAGACCGGTGCCGTCCGGAAACCGGTACCGGGCGGCGATCGGCAGCCGCTGCAGTTCGAGAACGTCGTCGACGGGTGCGCCGGTCGCCGCGAACAGTTCGGCGAGGATGTGTGGCATCGTCACCAACGACGGGCCGGTGTCGAAGACGAAGCCGTCGTGCTCCAGGGTTCCGAGTTTGCCGCCCACCGCAGTCGATTGCTCGAGGACGCTCACCCGATGCCCGGCGTGCTGCAGCCGGAGGGCTGCGGCCAGCCCGCCGACGCCCGCCCCGACCACGATGACCTCAGCCACGGCGAGTCACCCGCCCTCGCGGTGTCGTCCCGGGAAGCGAACGCCCTTTCCAGCGCAATCGGTCTCGGCGATGCGCCTGCAGCGAATCCGCGGTGAGCGCCGCGAAACCCGCGATGGACAACGGATGAGCCAACGCGTCCGGCCACGCGCGCCCGCCGGTGACAGACGCCGAGATCGCTCGCGACGCCACCCCGGCGGCGTATCCCAGCAGCCCGATCCGAGAACCCGTGAGCGCCGCCACCGCCGGGACGATGTAGGCCAGCACCAGCATCGCCACCACACCGACGGCCCCGGCGGGTGAGCCGAACGCCGACCACAACGACTTACGGTAGCCCTCCCGAATCTCGCGGTGGCCGTGATACATCCGGCATTGCGCCAGGTGCGCACCGGCACCCACCCCGCCCAGGCCGCCGACGGACTTGATCGCACGGAGCAGGGCGATGTCCTCGAGAACCTCACCCGCGACGGCCGCATGGCCGCCCGCTCGGTGGTAGATCTTGGCATCGACGACGAGGAACTGGCCGTTTGCCGCGGACAGGCTCGGACGCGACGACCGCTCCGCGATCCCGAGCGGCAGCGTGCTCATCCACGACCATTGCAGCAGCGGCTGGATCAGCCGCTCGGCCGGGCTGTCGGCGAGTTGACGGGGATACGGGCACAACAGTGCCAGCCCGGCAACGCGCAGGGCCGCGACGGTCGCGGTGAAGGCGAACGGGCTGACCCGCACATCGGCGTCGACGAAGGCGAGAATCCCGCCACACGGAACATTTTGTGCTGCTTGATGACACGCCCACGACTTGCCGAGCCATCCGGCCGGCGGCGGTGTTCCCGCGACAACCGTGACGCGCGGGTCGTTGGCCGCGCAGATCGCGAGGATCTCCGCGGTGTCGTCGGTCGAATCATCATCGACGACCACGATCCGGGCCGGCCCTGGCCAACGATCGATCGCCGCGAGCACCGCACGCAGACACCCCGGCGCGTTCGCGGCCTCGTCGCGCATCGGGATGAGCACCGACAACGGCTCGGCGACGGGCAGCGCATCGACATCCGGGGTACGAATCCGTCGGGCATTGGAGATCGTCAGCACAAGGGAGGCCGACGCCAATGCGGTACCGGAGTTCACGACCCATCGGAGGACGTCCCGCGGCCGGATGATCATCGTCGAACCTCCCGAAACACGCTGACGGCCAGCGGGATTGCGACAACGCCCATCACCAGTCCGCCGACCAGTGCGACCGGCGGACGACCGAAGAACACCAGATGAGCGATCACCGACGACCCATACACCCACAGGTAGGCGACCAGCGGAAGCAACTCCGCGGCGCGACGATCGGTCGTCGATGCCGGTTCCCGACGCCCGATCGCCACGCTGAGCACCGCCATCATCAATGCCGACACCAGCAGCCAACCCAGGAAGTTGGTCAGCGGAATCCCCTCGACACCGGGCAACGCCGGATGCGGCGACGACCATCGCCAGTACCCGGCGTCCACCATCTGCGGATCGAGGAACACATCCCACGCGGTCAACGCATACGCGCCCAGAAGCGGTACCGCCCAGAGCTTTCGGCCCGAGATCCGTCGTGCCACGACGAACGCCGGCCAGCTCATCATGATCCAGGCAAGCGGCACCACCACCGGGACGCCGAGGATCTCCCCACCGAGTGCTCCGGTATAGGCATAGTCCCCGAACGGGATTCCGGTGTGAACCCCGACGGCCTCGGCGAGCAGACCGCCACCGCCGGCCACGACGAGCAGGCAGAGCAGTCCCCGCACACCGTGCGTCGCCGCACTATGACACAGCATTGCTGCCGACATCGCCACCACGACGATCGTGGTGAGCACGACGTTGCCGCCACCGGTGAGGGGGAACGCGATCTGTACACCGACACTGGTGGCCAACAGAATCCACGCCGCCACCCGTAGGGGCGGGGGTCGCCGTCGGGATGTGGCTTCGGTGCGATCGACCACGTCGTCGGCGGTCACGGCGTAATCCCCCGGTAGGTTCCGATCACCGACTCGACGCCGAACCGGGCGAACAATTCTTCGGCGTACCAGCGCTGTGGGCCGGTCTCGCGGATCGCCGACACGTGACCTGCACTCCGGTAGGCGAAGTCGGTCAGCGCAGACGGGTTCTCCCAGAGTGAGAAGGTGCCCTGCAGCCCGATCGGTGCCTCGCCGACTCCGAGTGCCAGGCGCACTCCCGGTGCGGCAGTGAGGTCGCCGACCACCGGGGGCACCGCCCGCCAGAACGACGCCATGCGCGTGGGCCGCAGCCGGGCCCGGGTCAATGCCGCCACCGGGCCTGTCCAGTCGGTACGGCGAGCTCGAGGGGCGTTGGTGCCGAACGGTTCTCGCCGCGACCACCGCCCGCGCGAGGCCAGCGGCACCATGCGCACGGTCAGTGCCTCGCTCGCCGCTCGATCCCAGGACCGCAGATAACGTGACGCCGCACCGGTGGCCGCGGCATCGGCGTCGGCCCACACCGTCAGCAGCGCCCAATGATGGGTGTCGGCGTCGCGCGGGGTGAACGTGCGCGCCGATCCCGTCCCCATCACCTTCGCGAACCGCAGGCCGGGCAGATGGCGCAACGCCGTACGACCCGACGCGACGCGCAGGAGTGCAGGTCCCACCCGATCGACGCCCCAGATGCGCAGTTCGACGACCGGTTTCGCCGACGGTGCCACCGTCATGAGCGTCGCCTCACCGACTGCCGCACCAATTCCCGCAGTGCCTCACGCGCGGATTCGTCGACCTCGATGCGATCGATCACCTCCTGCGCAGCCGCGGTCAGATCATCGATGCGGACCTCGGTCTCGGCGAGGGCGCCCGTTGCCGCCATCAGCTCCCGCACCGCGAGAAGGTCGTCGTCGGTGACCTCCGGGTTGCCCAGCGACGTGCTCAGCAGGCGCCTGCCGGCGGGGTCGGCGCGCTCCTGGGTCAGGGCGACCAGCAGGGTCCGTTTGCCCTCGCGGAGGTCGTCGATGACGGGTTTGCCGGTCTCGGCGGGGTCGCCGAACATGCCGAGGACGTCGTCGCGCAGTTGGAACGCCTCGCCGGCCAGGACGCCGATCTCGTCGTACCGCGCGAGCAGGTCGGCGGGCGCACCGGCCAGCGCGCCCCCGAGCCGCAGCGGATGGGAGATCGTGTACTTGGCGCTCTTGTAGTGCAGGATGGTCCGGGCGCGTTGGCGGGTGATGGTTTCTCGCGTCTGTGCGAGCATGTCGAGGGTCTGCCCGGCGAAGGCCTCATCGCGCATCGTCGACCACATCGACCGGACGACCGATCGGGTGGCGCGATCGAGGTCGGCGACGGCGTCGCCGAGCAACTCGTCCGACCACATCAGGCACAGGTCGCCGGCGAGGATCGCCATCGCCGACCCGTGCGCCCGCGCGTCCCCCGACAGGTGCTCGGCCACATGCCGATCGGTGAAGGCGCGGTGGACCGTCGGCATCCCGCGCCGTGCGTCGCTGCCGTCCATGATGTCGTCGTGGATGAGTGCGGCCAGGTGGAACATCTCGATCGCGGTGGCCGTCTCCCACACGCCGGGCGTGCTCGGGGCCCCGGCGGTGCCGCTCACCTCGGCGGCGACCCGCGCGCCCCAGACGCAGAACTGCCCACGCAGCCGCTTGCCGCCCATCGCGGCACCGCGGATGGCGTCGGTGAGACGCCCGACGTCCGGGTCGACGCCGGTGAGGATCGTCGCGTGGCCGTCGATGGTGGCCAGCAGCATCCGGTCGACACACGTGCGGATCACCTCCGCCGCGCGGCATGCGGGATGCTCGCGCAACGAATCCATTCGGCCTCCTCAGAACGGGACAGGTCGGGCAGGACAGGTCGGGTGGACAGGATGCTCATGGACCATTCGGAGCCGGTCCGACCCCGGATGGGCGCGCGTACGGTGGGACGAGTACCCACCAGGAAGGTAGGAACGCCATGACCTCAGTGGTGATCGTCGGCGGCGGCCTGGCTGGAGCCAAGACCGCCGAGGCGCTGCGCGAACAGGATTTCGACGGCGACGTCGTCCTGATCGGGGCGGAGGACCACCTGCCCTACGAGCGGCCGCCGCTGTCCAAGGAATTCCTCGCGGGCAAGAAGCAACCCGCCGAGTTCACCGTCCACGACGCGGACTGGTATCGAGACAACAACATCGACCTCCGTCCGGGCACCACCGTCGAGCGCGTCGACGCCGACGCCAAACGGGTTGTGCTGCCCGATGGTTCGACCGTCCCGTACGACAAGCTGGTGCTGGCCACGGGCTCGTCCTCCCGACACCTGAACCTTGCCGGCGAGGACGCTGCGCACGTGCATCATCTGCGCACGCTCGACGAGGCGACCGCGCTCGGCGACGACATCGGTCCCGGGCGTCGGCTGGCGATCATCGGCGGCGGGTGGATCGGCCTGGAGGTCGCGGCGTCGGCGCGCCAGCGCGGGGCCGAGGTCACCGTGGCCGAGGTCGGTGAACTGCCGTTGCTCACGGTGATGGGCCGTGAGGTTGCGCAGGTCTTCGCCGACCTGCACCGCGAGCACGGCATCGATCTGCGTACCGGCGTGCAGGTGCAGGAGATCCTCGAGACCGAGGGCTTCGCCACCGGCCTCCGGCTCGGCGACGGCACCACCGTCGACGCCGATGCGGTGCTCGTCGCCGCCGGGGCGGTTCCGGCGCTCGGGCCTGCGGAGTCCGCCGGCCTCGACATCGACGGTGGTGGTGTCCTCGTCGACGCCGGGCTGCGTAGTGGCAATCCCGACGTCTTCGTCGTCGGTGACATCGCCAACGCCGAGCACCCGGTCCTTGGGCGGCGGGTCCGAACCGAACACTGGGCGAACGCGCTGAACCAGCCGGCGGTTGCGGTGCGAAATCTGCTGGGCGGGTCGGCTGAGTACGACAACCTCCCGTACTTCTTCACCGATCAGTACGACCTCGGGATGGAATACGCCGGACTCGCCGGCGCCGACGACACCGTCATCCTGCGCGGCGACGTCGCGGCCCGCGAGTTCGTGGCGCTGTGGGTGTCCGAGGATGCGCGGGTGCTCGCCGGCATGCAGGTCAACATCTGGGATCAGCTCGACGACATCAAGGCGCTCATCACCGCGGGCCGCCCCGTCGATCTCGATCGGGCAGCGGACGCCGATGTGCCGCTGGCGCAGCTACTCTGATCCGGTATCGGGGTCACTGCACCACTGGGTCACTGCACCGCTGGGTCACTGCACCGCCAAGGCATCGACCGGGGTCACCGCCACCGCGCGCCGACTCGGCGGCAGTGACGCCACCAGAGCCAGCGCGAACGTTCCCACGATGATCGATGCCAGTGCCGCCCAGGGCAATCCGAGCGGAATACCGGACGTGAGTGCTCCGACCAGCGACTGACTGCCGACCGTCCCGAACACGATGCCGAGTACCAGGCCGGCTGCGACCGCGGTCCCCGACATCGCCAGCGACTCCCGGAAGATCATCGAACGGATCTGTCCCGTCGTGAATCCCATCGCGCGGAGCATGCCGATCTCCCGGGTTCGCCCGATGACGGTGAGCGACATCGTCGAGACGAATCCGACCGCGGAGATGATCACCGAGATGGCGACCATGGCGATCAAGATCGCTGTGATCACCGACAACGTCTCACGGGTGGCCGCAGCGTTGGCGGCTGACAGGTCCCAGCTGTCGACCGAACGGGTCAGCGCAGCCATACCGGTGGCGATCGTGGTCACCAGGGTGACCCCGATCAACAGGCCCAGGGTCGACCGGGTGGTGCGGTGCGGGTCGCTGACCGCGTTCTTGCGGGCTACCACCGACGGCGCGCCGGCGCCGAGAGTGCGTCCGCTCAGCCGCACGAGGCTCGGCACGATCAACGGTGCGCCGATCAGTACGCCGACGGAAAATGTTGCGGCACCGAAGAATGCGACAACGAAACCCGCAAGGCTGCCGCGCTCGCCCAACAGTGCAGCCAGCGCGAGGAGACCGGCACCCGCCAGGAGCAGTGCCGCGGCGACGACGCGTCGAACCATGCCGATCTCCCTTCGTGCCGGGGCGGCTGCCATACCGGTCAGCACGCCGCGGGTGCCGACCCGAGCAGCCACCACGGCGGTGGCGACGACGGCGAGCCCGGCCACGATCACCCCGGGTGGAAACGACGGATAGTCGAGACCGGGAATGGTGCCGTTGTGTACCAATATGATTCGAGTGATGTCGGTGCCGACGGTGCCCAGGATCACCCCGATGACGGCGCCGATGGCCGCGTCGAGGGCGACGGCCCGGGTCAGGCTCGCACGCAACTGTGCCGAACTCGCGCCGATGAGCCGCAGTAGCCGTAACTGGTTGCGGCGTCCGGCGATCACGGTGGTGACGCCGTTGGTGATGACGATTGCCGACACGAACAGGGCGATCATGATGAAGACCGAGGCGACGACGTCGAGGGCGGCCCCGGCGGAGCCGCCTTTGTGCGCCGAGATCGTCGACAGCATCTGCGACGTGGTGACCAGGGCGGCGCCGTAGGTGGCCGAGAGTGCCGACACCACACCGATCGTGGCGAACTCGCGCAGCGACCCGACGGTCAGGCGCGTTGAGGTGGCCTTCATGCCGGAACCTCCTGCAACCCGATCAACAGGTCGGAGATCTGGCGGGGATTCAGACCCCGGTACTCGCCGGCGATCGCGCCGTCGGTGAGTACCACGATCCGGTCGGCGTAGGACGCGGCCACCGGGTCGTGGGTGACCATCGCGATGCCCTGACCGTATTCGCGGGCCGCGGTGGTCAACAGTGTCAACACCTCTCGGCCCGTGCGGGTGTCGAGGGCACCGGTCGGCTCGTCGGCGAGGATGATCGTCGGGCGGGATGCGAGAGCACGCACGATCGCAACCCGCTGTTGTTGTCCGCCGGATAGTTCCGACGGCAGGTGATCGAGCCGGTCGCGCAAGCCGAGCGTCGCGACGAGGTGTGCGATCCACGCCTGCTGTGTGGCATCGGGTCGTATCCCGGCGAGTACGAGTGGAAGTCGGATGTTCTCGTCGGCGGTGAGCGTCGGAATCAGGTTGAAGGCTTGGAAGACGAAGCCGATGGTGGTGCGGCGCAGCAGGGTTCGCGCGGTGTCGTCGAGTCCGGCGATCGGGGTGTCGCCGAGCCAGATCTGCCCGGAGCTGATGTCGTCGAGTCCGGCGATGACGTTCATCAGCGTCGACTTACCGGACCCGGAGGGCCCCATGATCGCGGTGAACTCGCGGCGATGCAGATCGAGGGAGACGTGACGCAGTGCGTGGATGGGGTTGGCGGCGTCGCCGTAGGTGCGTGACACGTCGCGCAGGAGGACGGCAGGTGTGTGGGGTGCGTTCATGGGCTCGACGCTACGTTCGTGTGTCCGTGAGATCGTCGGCCGCGGTGTGGAAATCGGGTACATCGCAGGTCGGTCGGTCGTACATCCAGAGATGTACCTCGGGCCGCGCAGGACGGGTGCCCCGGGTCAGACGAGGCCGTGATCGTAGGCGTAGACGACCAGCTGAACACGGTCGCGCAGAGCGAGTTTGGTGAGGATGCGGGAGATGTGTGTCTTGACCGTGGCCTCGGACAGCACCTCGGCCGCGGCGATCTCGGCGTTGGACAGGCCGTGCGCGGCCCGCACCAGGATCTCGCGTTCCCGAGGGGTCAACTGCGCGTACTCCGGGCCGGGTTCTCCCGCACGTGTCCGATGTGTCTCGAACAACCGGCGGGTCGCCGATGCGGCGACCACCTGGCTGCCGTCGACGACGGCGCGGATGGCGGCGAGGAGGAAGTCGGGCTGGGCGTCCTTGAGCACGAACCCGCTGGCACCGGCGGCGATTGCCGACGCAGCTGCCTCATCGGTGTCGAAGGTGGTCAGTACCAACACCTTCGGTGCATCGTCGCCGAGATCGGCGATGAGGTCGGCGGTGGCGGTGATGCCGTCGACGCCGGGCATTCGCACATCCATCAACACGATGTCGGGTCGGGTGGTGCGGACCACCGTGGCAAGGCCGATCGCGGTCGACTCCTCGGTGACCACCTCCATGTCGGGCTGGCTCCCGATGATCATGGCGATGCCTCCGCGGAACAGCGGTTGGTCATCGATCAGGGCGATGCGGATCATCGGGTCTGTGTCCCTCCGGATTCGTGGGTGTTCCGTGTCGTATCGGAGACCGGTGCGGGGATCTGCAGGGAGACAAGCCAGCCGTCGCGGTTGTCGCGGGCACTGCGAAGCGTTCCGCCGATCTGCGCTGCCCGCTCGGCCATACCCGCGATACCGTGTCCGGCGCCTCCTGGAGCCAAGGGATTGTCCGACAGGGCATTCCACACCGTCATCGAGCACCCGCGCGTCCACTCGATGCGCACGACGACGGGTACAGCGAGGTCACCGTACTTGAGCGCGTTGGTGAGTGCCTCGCTGAGTACCCGCCCGGCGACCCGGGTGATGTTCGCATCAACCGACTCGTCGTTCCCGGTTTCCCGGGTGTCGATGGTCATTCCGGCCGCCCGCATCCGGTCGAACAGGGTGTCGCGATCCGAGCGCGACGCCGACGACACATCCTCGTTGCGGAGCTGCTCGAGGAGTCCACGGACGTCACCGAGGGCTCCGCGCGCGGTATCGGCGATGACGTGCAACGCCTTCCGCGTTGCTTCCGGGTCGGCGTCGAGCACCATCCGGGCACCTTCGGCCTGTGCCACCACCACGGCGAGGGAATGCGCCACCACATCGTGCATGTCGCGTGCGAGCCTGGTGCGCTCCGATTGTTCGTCGTAGAGGTCAAGCAACCGTTTGCGCTCGAGTTCGGCGATGGTCTCGGCGATCGACGCCTGCTGCACCATGCGGCGCTGGTAGCGGATGAAACCGAAGGCCCAGCCGCCGATGACGACGACGGCCGCACCGGCAAATCCGAACAGCCGCGCCGCCACGATATCGGCCGAGGCATAGACGTGTGGGAATTCCCAACCGGCGATCACACATCCGGCTATCGCCACCGACAGGGAACCGAACCGCACCCGACGATCGGGGTGTCCGCCGACGGTGGCGAACAGCGGGAAGTAGGCCAAGGAGGCCACGACTGCGATCTGGTCGGTGGCCACCTGCACCGTCGCCGAGGCCAGGGCCAGCACGATCATCACGCTGGGTGCCGGCCGCCGCAGCGCCAGGGCGATCGACACGACGGCCGCGGTGACCGCGGCCGACGTGGATTGTCCGAGGTGAATCGGGATGGCGACCAATGCGAACACGACGGCGATCGCCACATCGATGATCAACCCGCGACGGGTCAGACCACCGGTGGAGAGGGGATCGCGCATGGCACGATGATCGCATGAGCACCGAGGCCGCGATCGTCCTGTTCGTCGCCGGGCTGATCTTGTTGCTGGCACTGGTCCTCGGGGTGTGGAAGTACCAGCAGATGCTGACCGCTCCCGATCACCTCGCGCACCCCTACGTCGACATCGCCCACCGTGCGGCGCTGATGTACTCCTTTGCCACGGCTCTGCTCGCCGCGCTCGTGCAGTTCAGCGCGTGGCCCGCGTGGCTCGATCTCGTGGCCGCCGGCATCCCGATCGTGTTCTTCCTCGGCGCAATCCTCACCTACATCGGGCACGGCATGCGTCGCGACACCACCAATCAGTTCGCTCACCCCGACCGCGCCCTTCGCCTGGCGATGGCCGCACTCATCCTCGGTGAGATCGGCGGCGTAACAGTACTTCTCATCGGCTTCGCGGTGGGGCAGTTCGGCTAGGTCCCGCGGCGGACGCCCTCGCTTCGCCCGATGGTCGAGCCTCGAGATCGCTTGTGCCGATCCTGGTTCCGGCTCGGCAGGTGGTGCGGATGCTCGTCGGCGAGCGGGGTCTCGAGGCTCGTCGCTGGCGCTCCTCGGCACCTCGACCATCGGAACGGATAAATGGCCGTTTCCTGACCGATGGTCGACCGTTCCTCCCCGATGGTCCACCCTTCCCCCCGATGGTCGAGGTGTTCGGCGCGCTAGCGCCGAGCCTCGAGACCCTGGTGAGATGACAAGTATCGCAACCACATCGACGCCCACTCGACGAGTGGAAAATAGTTGTCCACAGATTTTGTCGGCCCTACCTCCGCCGCGCCGGTTTTGTCGGTACCCCTTCGTACACTTGTGCCCATAAGTTCGATCACCGATCGCGGGAGGGGGTATCTGATGTCGAGTGTGTTGACGTTCACCGATCCGGATGCCGACGCTGCCGCGATCACGTCGATGTCGCGCGATGAGCTCATCGAGATCGGCCCTGATCTGTTGCGCCAATCGCGTCAGCACGAGGCCCGGACGGTCCTGGCTGCCGCGGCGCTGGCGGAGCGGGTGTATCGCGAGCATCTCGCTGGTCGGTCCGAGACCAGCGTGTGGGGCTCAGTCATCGAGCATGCCGAGAAACTCGGCCGCGCCGAGGTGTCGTTGCAGTTCAAGGTCTCGCAGTAAGGCCGGGAGTTGGGTGGCGTTGGCGGATCTGTTGGAGAAGTTCCCGCTGATCCGTGCCGCCTACCTGAACGGGGAGCACTCGACCAACCGGGTGTCCATCATGGCGCGGGCCGCGCAACGTGCCGGAGACATCGATCTCGACGGCATCGAGGGTGACGACGCGGAGATGTCGTTCGAGAAGATCGTCCTGAACTATGCATCGCGCGCCACCACCGATCCGGTGCTGGCGCAGGAGCTCGAGGCAGCGCTGATCTCGATGAACCCCGACGCTGTTTCCGAGGACCGCGACACCATCACCGACCTGGTGGAAAACGTCACCATCACCGCAGAAACTGCCGGACACTCCACCTTGGATGCGGTCGTCCCCGCGCATTACGGGGTGTTCCTCACAACGCAGATCAATGCGCTGATCGACGAACGCACCTGCCGCAAGGACCCCCGCCGCGTGGGGTCACTGCGGGTGATCGCCCTTGGGGAGATCACCGGTGTGCCCGGCGCGCACCTCGACTGCGAATGCGGACAAGATGATTGCCCGAAACGAGGTGGCAGCACAGACAGCAACGGGTCGGCCGAAACTCCCGCTGACGCCGAGGATGCGGCAGCGTGGGTCGACCTGTTGCCCGAACCCGCCGATGCCGACGCTCCCGAACTCGATCGGGTGGAGCCGGTCGCCGAACCCGAGATCCCCGACCCCCTGGACGAGCCGATCCCGGATGAGGTGCCCGTGGCATTCGGGCGGGCGCTGGTGGTGCCCGGCGCACCTGTGTTGACGGTGTTGAAGGACCCGGACGGGATTCTCGTGCCCCGGTTGCAGGGATACGGGCCGATCGACCCCGACTACGCCACCGCCCTCGCCGACGTGGCGAGAACCATCCACTACCCCGAATCCGCCCGTGCCGCGGGACCACTCATCCCGCAGATCGCCGACCGGCCGCAAGCCCCACCGGCGGATCCGACCGGACACGGTGGTCACACCGTGCCACCTCCTGGGGCATTGACGTATGCACCCAGCGCTGCGTTGCGCGCTGAGGTGTTGGCCAATGATGCGTGGTGTCGGTTTCCGTTCTGCGGGATGCCGTCACACCTGTGCGACCTTGATCATTGGCGAGCCTTCAACCATGCCGACCCCGAGGCCGGAGGCTGGACGGTCCTCGGTGATCTGATCCCGCTGTGCCGGGCCGATCACCAACGCAAACACCTCGCCGAATGGGTGCCGACGCTCTACACCGACCGACGGGTGGAGTGGCGGAACCGACGGACCGGGCAGGTGATCGTCACGTATCCGCGGTGACGGTCTCTTTGTCTGTGGGGTGGAACCAGCTGTGGCTCACCGGGTCTCGAGGCTCCTCGCTTGCGCTCGTCGCACCTCGACCACCATGAAAAGGCGCTTCGACCCCAGGAAAAGGCGCTTCGACCATCGGGGGAATGGCCGCCGACATCGGGGAGGCGCGCGACGCGCAGCACCGCCGGTTACGGCGCCACCGACAGCCAGTCGGCGAAGCCGGACGGGTCGTGGCGACCGAGGGCGCCGTGCTCGAACAGACCCCAGCCCTCTCGGGTGGTGCCGTCGGCTTCGCGGCAGGTCGCGGTGCCGACGTGGTCGATCATCCCGAATGGAATGCGGCCGGCGACAGCGGGATCGGCCAGATCGTAGGTCACCCGCTCGGTGAAGCCCTCACCCTTCCACAGGCCGTGCGTCCAGTCGGGGTCACCGCCGTACCCGCCGCCGACGTGGAGCGGTGTGGCCAGCAACGACCTGACCTCGAGCGTGACCGTGCCGCCCGCGGAGTCGGTCATCTCGATCGAGGCACCGGTGGGAATCCTTGTGCCCGAGCGGTAGTGCGCGGCAATCCGCGGCCAACCGAGTTGCTCGACGCGACCGTCCTTCCAGACGCGACTACAGTCGTTGAGGGTTCGGAATCCGTCGGGGTTCTCCTGGACGATGAGGACAAGGGCGAAGTCGTCGAACGCCATCGGGATGTAGTTCCACCACATCCCTTCGAACGGCGGGTCGGCCGGACGTCCCGCGGGTTCGGCCTCGCCGACGGGACGGATACCCCACGAGCGGTCACGCGACCCGAGCCACGTCGCCGGATCGACGGTGATCTCCTCACCGTCGATCACCAGCTGTCCACGCCACGTGCCGAGTTGTGCGAAACGCTGGGCGTCCAACGTGATCCGCCGACCGGTGCGCATCACGTGCGGCATTTCCTGCAGCGCGTCGAACAGTCCGGTGAAGGTGAGATCGGCAGAAATGCCGCCGGTCTCGTCGAGGACGATACGCAGCGAGCGTAGAGGTTCGCTGACTTCGACACGATAGTTGCCGACATGCTGATTGAGGCGGTCGTCGTCGATCGCGTCGGACAGGTGTACCGCAGTGTGGGCGCCGCCGCGGCTGATGAGGACGAACGCATCCTTGACGCCGAGGTTCGGGTAGTACCCGATGCCGGTGATGAGGAAGATCTCACCCGTGCGGTCGTGGGCATTGAAATAGGAGCGGTCGTAGAAATTGCGGTCGGAGCTACCCGGCCATGCGATCGGTTGGGGGAGTTGATGAATGGGGAATTCGTCGGTGGGTCCGAGCATTACGGTCCTTCCTCGAGGAGACGTTCCAGCAGGGTGCGGTGATAGAAGAGTTCGGCGTCGACGTCGGCGGGCCGGGTGATCTCACCGAAATGCACGCGACGGGCGCCGGCGCGCATGAACACACAGCACCAGATCACCCCGGCGAACACCGAGAACCACCGCAGGTCACCGAGTTCGACTCCGGTCAATTCTCGATAGGTGTCGCGGACGTCGTTCTCCCGCAGGAAATGTGGCATACCGGGCAGCGCGGCGAGTCCGCAGAGCTCCTGGAAGACCTGGTGCGCGAAGATCATCCACGACACGTCGAGCTCGCGTGGTCCGAGGGTGGCCATCTCCCAGTCGAGGATCGCCGCGGGGGTGAAGTCCTGGTAGATCACGTTGCCGATCCGCGCATCACCCCAGATGAGTACCGAATCCGACGCGGCGACGTCGTCGGGGAAGTGGTCCTCGAGCCACGGCAGCGCCCGATCGACCAGCGGGGACCGGCCGATCGTCGTCGACGACTCGTACCACTGCGCCAGCCAGGTGAGGCGGCTGCGCAGGTCAGAGTCCGCGGCCGGTTGGCCCTCTCGTAGGAATCCGAATCTCGTCGACACCTCGGGGATCGAGTGCAGCCGCGCCACCAGTTCGACCGTCGAATCCTGCAGGGCACGTTGGTGTTCCACAGGTGCATCGAAGAGCCAGTTGTCGCCGAAGGTGTAGGGCATGACATCGGGTGGGACGAGCCCGTCGATGCGATCCATCAGGAAGAAAGGCGACCCCAACAGCGCGCCCGTCGGCTCGAGCCACCGCATCCGGGGGATCGGCAGGCCGGTGGACTCCGCGGCGAGTCGCATCGTCTCGTATTGGTGATCGAGCCGGTAGGTGTCGAAGACGGGGATGTCCTCGGGTCGCGGCGCCATGCGCATCACCCACCGCTCGTCGGTCGGTGAACCCCCGTCGGGCCAATGCGCATCGACCATGATCGTCTCCGACGACATACCGTTCGCGTCGACACCGGCGTCGATGTGCAACTCGGGTGTGCCGCGAGGCGAGTCCCCGCGGCTGCCGATCCAGTCGGCGAGGATGAGCGGGACCTCCGAGGTGTCGCGTGCCGACCGCTGCAACGGGTCGACGTGGGTGTCGACCGTGGGGGTGTGACCGCTGTGTGGAGGCGCCGTGTCGGACATCGGTGATCCCTTCCTCATTCCGCTACGCTCGGTAGCGTTATGACAGCAGAGGACACGAGCGCCCGCAGCGGAATCCGGAAAACCGCCGGTCGGCCCCGTGACGACAGCATCGATACCGCGGTACTCGACGCGGCGCGTGAACTGCTGGCCGAGACCGGATATGCGGGGGTGACGATCGCCGCGGTGGCGCAACGTGCAGGCACCACCAAGACGGCGATCTACCGGCGATGGGAGTCCAAGCCGCACCTGGTACACGACGCCACGTTCGGCCGGTTCACCACGCTCGTGCCGCAGAGCGGACGTATCTCCGAGGACGTGGCGCAGATGGTCGAGGAGGTGTGCGCGGTGTTCGGCAGTCCCGTGACGCGGGCGGCGCTACCGGGCCTGATCGCCGACATGGCCGCCGATCCGGCGGTGCATCAGCGAGTCCTCGCGGGCTTCGCCGGAGTCTTCGGCGGCGTCGCCGAACGCCTCGTGTGCGCGCGTGAACGTGGAGAGCTGCGCGTCGACGTGGATCCGACGATCTTCGTCGAAATGCTCGGCGGCGCAGCCATTCTGCACACGCTCATGCATCGTGAGGACGGTCTCGACGAGGCATGGGGTGCGCAGATGCTGGCGGCATTGTCGGCGATCATCGTCGACGGGCCACCCGCGCAGTGAGCAGCCTCAGCGTTTGGTGACGTCGACGGGTTCGCTCGGTCCGACCCCGGTGCCGCCCATCGACCCCGCGATCCGCTGGGCCCACTTGTAGAGCCCGAGGATGAGCAGGATGAAGAACACGATGCCGAGCCATTTGGCGTAATTCTCGAAGGAGTCGCCGACCACGGCGAGCGCGCCGTCGTCACCGGAGGCGGCGACGATGGCCGCATAGACGACGCCGAACAGACTCTCGCCGACGATCAGGCCGGTGGCCATGAGCACACCGATCCGCTTCTTCTGCTCGACGTCGCCGCCCTTACGGTCGGCCCACTTGTTGTAGAACACACCGAGGATCGCGCCGACCGGGATGATCAGCGTCAATGACATCGGCAGGTACATGCCCATACCGACGGCCAGCGGAGGCAACCGCAATCGCCCGGTCGTCCGCCCGAGCACCTCGTCGACGATGATGACGCCGATCCCGATGAGCGCGCCGATGCCGAGGAGACCCCAGTCCAGCGACCCGCCGAGCACGCCCTTGGCAAGGGTGGACAGCAGTTGCGCCTGCGGGGCCGACAGGGCGTCCTCGCCGGCGCCGGGCATACCGGCGAAGCCGAACGAATCGTTCATCAGCCCGAGGATCGGCGGGATGACCGCCGACCCGAACAGCACGCCGATGATGAGTGCGACCTGCTGTTTCCACGGTGTGGCACCGACCAGTTGACCGGTCTTGAGGTCTTGCAGGTTGTCGTTGGAGATGGTGGCCACGCCGAAGACGATCGCCGATGCGAACAACGTGTAGGCGATCAGTGCGTCGGTCTGGTCGCCGGTCGCAGTGCCATAGACGACCTTGATCAGCACCGCGGCGATGATCACCACGAGAATGCCGACACCGGAGATCGGGCTGTTCGACGACCCGATCAGTCCGGCCATGTAGCCACAGACCGCCGCGACCACCAGGCCGATGATGGCGACGAACACGATGGTGACGGTGATGATGCCGCCGGCCGACCCGACGAGCGGCATCGACGACGAGCCGGCTTTCGCGGTGTGGACGAAATCCCACAGCAGCAGCCCGATGGGGATGAGCATCACCAGGACGGTGCCGCCGACGTAGGGGAACGGGATGTCGCGCTCGGTGATGTCGACGGCGACCCCGGCGCGGCGTGAGCGCGCGGAGGTGAGCGCGCCGGAGATGCCGGTGATGATCGGCCGCATGATCTTGAGGAGAGTCCACACGGCGGCGACGGCGATGGTCCCCGCGCCGATGAGCCGGACGTCGGAGGAGAAAACGGTGTCGATGGTGTCGCCGATGGCGCCGGTCGCGGCCGTGAAATCGCCCCACGAGTAGATCGGCATCAGGATGAAGAACGAGATGACCAGACCCACGAGCATCGCGATACCGACGGTCAGGCCCACCAGATGGCCGACGCCGATCAGGGCCAGCGACAGGCTCGCGCCGAACATGCTTCCGCCACTGCCGATCCGGTAGACCGCCGACACGGAGTCGGTGAAGATCCGCATCTTCGCCAGCAGGGCGAACAGAGCCGAACCGACCGAACCGATGATGATCGCCTTGAGGCCGGCCCGGTTGCTCTCCACGCCCTCGGAGGTCTCGCCGACCTTCAAGACCTCAGCTGCGGCAACACCTTCCGGGTAGGGCAGGTCCGAGCCGGTGACCAGCGCCCGACGCAGCGGAATCGAATACATGACGCCGAGGATGCCGCCGACCGCGCAGACCGCGAGGGTGATCCAGTACGGGAACCCGGTCCACCATCCGATCATCACCAGACCGGGGATGACGAAGATGATCGCCGACAAGGTACCCGCGGCCGACGCGATCGTCTGCACGATGTTGTTCTCGACGATGGAGTGATGGGAGAAGAAGCGCAGCACCGCCATCGAGATCACCGCGGCCGGGATGGCCGTGGCGAAGGTCAGGCCCACCTTGAGGCCCAGGTAGACGTTGGCCGCGGTGAACACCAGCGTGATCAGGCCGCCGAGAATCACGCCGCGCACGGTCAATTCGCGAAGCCCTGCGGTGGGCGGTGGGGCCACCACGGTCGGAGCATCGGACATGGTGGTCTCTCCTTCGCTCGGGGTCTGTCACACCATAAGCCCGGCGCCCGGCGTGGCGGGCGACCTCGGGACCGAGACGTGTCCGCCGGAACCCGTGCGTCACCTACGGTGGAGACATGCCCAGAACCATTGCCACCGCCACCGATGTCGAGAAGGCCGAGCTCGAAGAGTTCCTGCGGCCGCGCCACAAGATGTTGCTGCTCACCACCCGGGACTCGGGCGCCCCGCAGATCTCGCCGGTCAGCGGCGGCGTCGACGACCAGGGGCGCATCGTGATCGCCACCTATCCGGGACGCGCGAAAACCACCAACGCCAAGAAGCGCCCGCAGGTCAGCGTGTGCGTCATCTCCGACGAGTGGAACGGGCCGTGGGTGCAGGTCGACGGCACCGCGGAGGTCCTCGACATGCCCGACGCCGAGGACGGTCTCGTCGACTACTTCCGGTCGATCTCCGGTGAGCACCCCGATTGGGATGAATACCGTGCAGCGATGCGACTGCAGAACAAGTCGCTGATCCGGGTCACGCCCACGTCGTGGGGGCCGATCGCCACCGGCGGGTTCCCGGCGGACGTCGCCGCCGCGCTCGACGCCAAAGACGCCTGACTCAGACGCTCTCGGCGATCGCCTGCTCGAGGATCTCGAGGCCGAGCACGAGCTCGGCGTCGGATGCGGTGAGTGGCGGAGCGATCCGGAACGTGCCGCCCATACCCGGTAGCTGCACCACATTCATGTGCAGCCCGAGCTCGAAGCACCGACGGGTCACCGCGGCGCCCAGCCGGTCGGCGCCGGCGTCGGGGTCGCCGGGCTCGACGAGTTCGAGTCCCTGCAGCAGCCCGCGCCCGCGGATGTCGCCGACGACGGCGTGGCGACGAGCGATGTCGCGCAAGCCCTCCCGCAACAGTTTTCCGGCGGCGGTGGCGCGCTCGTCGAGCCGATCACGTTCCAGCACATCGAGAACGGTGTTGCCGACGGCGGCGACGAGCGGGTCGGAGACATGGGTGGTGAAGAACAAGAACCCACGGTCGTGGGCGGTCTGCTCGATCTCCGCGGAGGTGATGGTCGCCGCGAGCGGCAGTCCGGCGCCCAGCGTCTTGGACAGGGTGAGGATGTCGGGGACCACGCCGTCGCGCTGGAAGGCATACCAGTCACCGGTGCGGCACAACCCGGTCTGCGCCTCGTCGAGGATGAGGAGCATGCCGCGCTCACGGCATTTACGTTGCAGCGCAGCCAGATAGCCCGGCGGCAGATCGATGACACCGCCGGAGGAGAGGATCGGCTCGACGATGCACGCGGCCAGCGAGCCGACCGACTGGGCGTCGATGAGCCCGAAACCGAAGTCCAGCTGTCGTTCCCAATCCAGGGTGCCGTCGGGGCGGGTGAAATCGGGACGGAACGCGTCCGGGGTGGGCAGCGCGTAGTTCCCCGGTGACACCGGACCGTAACCGCCACGACCGGCGCTGTAGGTCGCTGCCGCGGCCGCATGCGTCATGCCGTGCCACGACCGCGCGAACGACACGATCTCGTGCTTGCCGGTGACGAGTTTGGCGAGTCGGATCGCAGCTTCGTTCGACTCGGCGCCGGTGGTCAACAGCAGCACCTTCTCCAGCGGCGCGGGCAACGAATCGGCCAGTCGCGCGGCGAGTTCGAGGACCGGTTCGGAGAGCATCCCGCTGAACAGGTGATCGAGCGTCGCGATCTGCCGCGATACCGTCGCCACGATCTCGGGGTGCGAGTGCCCCAGGATCGCCGACATCTGACCCGAGGTGAAGTCCAGGATGCGCCGACCGTCGACCGTGTAGACGAAGCTGCCCTCGGCGCGGGCGATCAGCTCGGGCGAGAAGCTGCCGCCGTAGCGAATCAGGTGTCGGGCGGGATCGGGCGGGGTGGGGTCGTGCGCCGTGTTCATGCGTTGACGGTAGTGGGTGGCGCCTGCGGTTGCGTGGAGAGGTTGGGTGGAGTGCCGCGATACTTGCGGCACTCCACCGGTTCCGGTGACGTGGAATGTCACGCCGGCACTTTGTCGAGGAATCCCCGGACGTCGTGGATCCTGCCCTGCTCATCGAGGACTATCACGTCGAAACCGACAACCACCGGCTCTGATCCGGCCGGCCCGAGCCCCCAGTGGAATCGCAGTTGCCGATGGTGAGCGTCCACTTCGCTGAGTTTGGAGAACACGAATTCGGGGAACTGTTCGTGCACGCCATCGATCACGGCGCTCACGCCGGCGTGACCGCTGACTTCCGCGAGCGGATCAACGTAGGAGACCGAAGGCGACCAGACGGCGGCAAGGAGATCCGCCCGGTCGTTCCCGGTGGCGTTCCACGTTTGCAGGTACTTCTCTGCGATGTCGTTCATCATTCTTCCTTCCTTGCGGGAATAGGCTTCCCGCAAGGAGTCTGACGATGACCGATGCGTGTGGCCATGACCTCGGAGGTCATGGCCCACCGGACATGCGCCGTCTACTCTTTCGTGCATGGCCGCGACACCCATGAACGCCGACAGCGCGGGTGCCATGCTCCGGATCTGGCGAGAGCGCCGCAGGCTCAGCCAGCAGGAACTGTCGAACCGTTCCGGTGTGTCCAGTCGACATGTGAGCCGGGTGGAGACAGGCAAGGCGCACCCCAGCGTCGACATGCTCCTCCATCTGGCCGAACAATTGGACCTACCACTTCGAGAGCGCAATCGAGTGCTTCTTGCCGGCGGGTACGCGCCCCGGTACGAGGCCCGTGATCGGGATGACGCTTCGGTCGCGGCCGTGATGGACGGCTTACGCGGTCTGCTCGATGCCCATCGCCCTTATCCTGCACTCATTCTGGACGGCTATTGGAACATCATCGACGCCAACGATGCGACGGAAGGTCTATTGGCAGGATGTGCACCCGCACTCCTCGAGCCGCCGGTCAACGTGCTGCGTGTGTGCCTGCATCCCGACGGGATCTCCACCCGCATCCGCAATCTCAACACCTGGGCCGGCCATCTGTACCGGCAGGTCACCCATCGGGCGAATCGCACTCACGATCCCCGCCATCTCGAGCTTGCCGACGACATCGTGTCGAACGTTCCAGATGTGCTCAGCGCGCCACCCGGAGCCGGGCCCGTTCTCACTCTCGAACTCGATTCCGCCGAAGGGACTCTGCGGTTCTTCAGCGTCTCGACCCAGCTGGAGACGGCGACTGACGTCTCTTTGGAGGAGCTGCATCTCGAAACATTCCTCCCGGCAGACCAGCAAACCAGGGACCTCTTCTCGAAGTGCGAGCCGCAAGGGCGCACGACCACCGCTTAGCCTGAATCCACCGATGAGTCCTTGAAGGTCGATCCGGATCTGGATTCCAGACGAGTGCGGGCTCAGGGCGTGAAGTAACCGCTGGTTTGCCCAGCTTTTCCACGGTGCGGCTCCGGTCGTGCCGTCTCGGCGGGTCGGTCAGTGTTCAGGTGGTCGAGGGCGGACTGTGGCCGATGGTGTTGGCCCACAGTCGAAGCCAGGCAGCCGACCAGGGCCAGTGCGTGGGCAGTCGCAAGATCGGTCTTCGTTGCGGTCGACACAATCGGGCGGGAAGGTTGACGATCTTGCGGCGTAGCGTCGCCCCACGGGCGCGCGAATGCCCGCCACCTGCAAGAACACCGGTCGCGCGCAGCAGATTGTGGGCGATCGCCGCGCAGAGCACCCATGCCGAATTCGCCCCGAACCTCCCCGACGGCATGTGCGCCAGGGGCCCGTCGATGAGGTCGGCGAAGACGGTTTCGATGATCGCGTGCCGGCGATGGGTGACATCAGCATCGACGGTGTGGGCGCTGGTGTTGGTGAAAAACGGGTGATATCGCCACACCGGAAACAACGCGTCGGGGAAGCGGGCGTCTTTGACGCGGCGCACGATCAACCGGGCGGTGACCGGAGTCCTGGTGGCAGCGAAAGCGGTGTAAGTGGTTTCGGCGACCTCGGCATCGGAGATCCAGGCACCGGTGTCCGGGTCACGCACGGCACCGGGATATTTCACCGCGGTCCACGCCTCGTCGGGAATCGAGTCGATCGCGCGTTGGACGGCGGTGTTCTTGGCCAGGACGAGCGAGAAACACACTTTCGCGCGCAGACACGCGGAGATGACCGCGCGGGTGCCGTACGCAGAGTCCCCACGGACCACGATGGTCCCGGTCGCGCCGGCCTGGCGGGCGGTGACGATGGCCTGAGTAACCATCCGACCTGCACCTTTACCCGAGCCGGCCTTCCCGGCCCGCAGTCGCATGCCGGTGATGATCGGCGCGGAGTCGGCGGTGCTGATGGTCGTGGCCAGCGGGGACAGGCCTTTGCGCAGGATCTGTTTGCCGGCGATTTTCGTGTGTCCGTAGCTCGCGCCTTGTTTGGCGTGGCCGTAGACCGGGCGCAGCAGCGAGTCGATGTCGATGAACGCCTGCTCGGCCAGACCGGGCAGGATCTCGACCCGGGCGGCGAGTGCGATCAGGTGTTCGCGGAGCACGGATTCGAGCTGACGTGCATGACCGAAGCTGAACTCGCGCAGCAGCGTTCCCACAGTCGAGGGCGCGTAGACGCCTGCGAACAGGTGTGGCATGCCGCCCGAGCGCAGCAGGTCGATATCGTCGATGCTGTCGGCGCCGGCGCACATCCCGGCGATCAGGGTGAGCAGTTTCGGTGCCGGGTTCGCGGCCCCGGAGGTGACCTTCGTGGTGGTGATCGAGACCTTCTCGGTGAGCAGGTCCGGCAGGTGGGTGTGTTCGGCCAGTGTCATGACCGGGACCAGTCCGGCGCACGAGACGAGGTTGTCCTCGTCGAACACGGCGGAGCCGTCGATGAACTTGTGGGACACTTTCACCGGAAGTGCCTTTCGTGACCTGGTGGATTTGTTGTGTGAGAACTCCAATCTTCCCAGTTCAGGGGGCACTTTCTTCAGTTCGACACGCTGCTACGCGGCTGATCGTTCGGTGGATTCAGGCTAAGTATTGAGCCTGAAGTTCGGTTCGTAGAACAGATCCGGATCGATAGAATCGACGACAATGCATAAGGCGCGTGTAATGAGCAACTAATACGGTCTGCTAACGCAGCACGTTCCATCACCGTCTCTTCATCAAGACCGCCAGAAATACCGGCTACGAGGAAGGCAACGGGTCGAACGTGCATGACGAGCGAATGCTCATTGATTACTACGCCGGGACCGCAAGCCTAGATCGAGGTCCATCATGAACCGCTGTCCGTGGTCCACGGATAGACGCTGCAGATAGACTCAACCCATGTCACCGGCCCGTCGTGAGATTGCCTCGGCTTGTAGCGGTTTGCCCGCACGCCTCCAGGAGGTGTGGCGGGAATCGGCGACGTCGGGTTCGGCAATGCCCGGCGAACCCGTCCTGGCCGAACGTCTGGCTGCATCGCGTCCGGCTGTTCGGGAGGCCCTGATCCGGTTGGAGGAGCGCGGATACATTCGTCGACGGCAAGGTGCGGACACGGTGATCAACCGTCGCATGCTCGACATCACCGCGCGCATCGATGAGCAGATCGACCGCTCCGAACTCATCGCCTCGACCGGGCGCGCGGCGTCGATGGTGGTGGTGGACAACCACATCGACACGCCCACCGCAGAGGAATCGGTGCAGTTCGAGATACCCCGGACCTCGACGATCATGCGGACCACGAAGGTCTGGTATGCCGACGACGAGCCGGTCATCCGGGCACACGACTGTATCGTATTGCGCGATGCTTCCAGTGCCACAATCGATCCGGCGATACCGATCTTCGACATCGCCGCCGCGGTGGGAACCGGTCCCACCGAGTGGGAGATCGTCTATCCCTCTGCCACTGCGGTATCCGCACGTGATGCGACGTTGCTGAACCTTCCGAAGGGCAAACCCGCTCTGACAATGGAGGTGGTCGGCGTCAGCAGATCCGGGTTGACCTCGTATTGGGCATCAGAACTGCACTCGACCAATGCCTTCCAGCACACCATGATTCGCCTCGTCGGACGCCAGTAGCGGTCAACTCAGCCGACCGCAAGTACCGGCTGCAGCTCAGGCCACACCGCGTCGGTGAACAACCGCAGAGAACGGCGGGTCCGTTCGGCCGACAGTCCGGGGAACTGCACCAGCAGATCGAGGCGATCGATGCCGGTGACCGCGATGTACTCGGACAGTCCCTGCGCCACTTGCGTGGGTGACCCGAGGATGACATTGGCCTGATGGAGCCACTCGTCGACGGTACGTGCGCGCTGCGGAAGGTATCCCGCGTCGATCGCCTCGCGGGTGTACTTGTTCTCGGGTCCGGTGATCATCGTGGCGTACATCTCGAATGCTGCTTCGAACTCGTCCCACGCCTGCCTGCGGGACTCTGCCACATAAATCGCGCGCACACCCCGAATGCGGCCGGATCCTCCGGCGCGTCGGTAACGACTGATGTGTTCGGCTTGGGCGTATGCATTTTCGGCTTGCCCGACGACGAAGTTCAAGCCGTTCGCAGCCGCGTGCTCCACGGATCGCTCGTCGCGGCACGCCACCCAGATGTTGTCTCGAACGCGCGCCCGATCGTCGAAGGTCAAGATCGGCAGCTCTTCCGACGGTTGGTCGGCGAGCAGCGCCAGTATCTCGTCGAGTCTGTCTCGGAACACCGCTTGCCGATGCAGTCTCTGCGCTCCGGAGTACCCGGTCCCCTGGCCGATCCCGAAGTCGGCCCGGCCTCCGGACAGCAGGTCGAGCATGCACATCTCTTCGGCAGCGCGGGTGGCACTGATATCGGGCAGTACTTTCACTCCGGTACCGAATCTCATCCGGTCGATCATCGAGGCGGCCTTCGCCAACAGCATCTCGGGATGGGCGATGCGCCCATAGAAGCTGCGACCTGCCGGTACGAAGTGATGTTCACCGACCCACACCGCGTCGAACCCCAGGTCGGCGGCGAGCCGAAAGTCGTCGAGGGCGCGGTCGACGAGTTCGGCGGTCCGGACATCGGGTACCTCCCACATCTGGTAGAGCAGGCCCACCGGAATCGACTGCATCACTACGACTCCTCCTCGGCCTCGATCGCGAGGAAATCGAGACCGTCGAACGAACAGCTCTGATGATCAACGACATTGGTGTCGTCGAGTTCGAGGTTGAAGAACGACATGCATTCTCCGCTGAAGAACGGCCCGGCATGCCAAGTGCCCCGGTACATCAACACGGCCACGTCTCCGGGAACCCGGAAGACTGCGATCTGGTCATGGGTCGGACGCGCATCCGGGTCATCGACGTCGCCTGGCGGGGCGACCGCCAACAGCCACGGCGAACCCCCGACGGCGGCCAACGATTGCGTCACCCCACGATGCCTCGTGATCGAACTGAACTGGGCCGGTCGATCTTTGAGCTCCATCACATAGAACCGTGGACGGCCTCGAGACAGATCGAGAACACGCTCGCCGGCCGGCGGCGGTGCACCGTCGGGGACCGCGGACAGTACGACCCCGAAGGGCGCGAAGGCCTCCTCGGTCAGGGTTCGGATCGGAAGCCGGTAGGTGGTGACCGCAGCGTTCATCAATCGCCTCTCATGCTCGATCGTGGTGGCGCCGACGCTAGCACATGTCAGACATGTTGAACCGATTCGTCACATCGTCGAAACATTGACAGTGCACCCTGAAGCCATGACAAGTGGTGTGGTGTCCCCGATTGCGCATGACGATGAATCCAATTCATCTCTCATGCAGGCGTTTTGGAACTACGAATCGGCGCTGATGGCCAATGACGTCGCAACGCTGGATGAGCTGTTCCACCACGACGAGAAAACCATGCGGGTCGACCATTCCGCAGTTCTGCTCGGCTACAACGCCATTGCAGAGTTTCGCGCCCGCCGTACCCAAGGTGCACCGCCACGCACGATCACAGCCGTGCACGTGCGGGAACTCTCCGACGACACCGCGCTCGTGCTCGCCGAAACCTGCCGCCGGGACGGGGCGCGCGGGCTGCAGAGCCAGGTGTGGTTGCTCTCCGACGAGGGTTGGCGGGTCATCTACGCCCACGTGAGTGCGGGAGCGGCTCGGGATGCGACAGTCTGGCGGGTGGTCGGCGCTCCCCTGGTCCCGCCGACCGGCAACGGGACTCTGTCCGGTCTGACGGTGGCCGTCAAGGACCTGTTCGCCATCGAAGGCGAGTCCATCGGCGGCGGAACACCGACGTACCTCGCACATGCGCACACCGAGTCCGAGCATGCGGTCGCGGTGGCGACGCTGATCCATCACGGCGCCGCCATCACCGGCCTGGCGCACACCGATGAGCTCGCCTACAGCCTTGGCGGTACCAATCCGCATTACGGGACACCCCCGAATCATGCGGCGCCCGACCGCATACCGGGCGGCTCGTCGAGCGGTCCGGCCTCCGCAGTGGCCGGCGGCGAGGTCGACCTCGGGTTGGGTACCGACACCGCCGGTTCCATCCGGGTACCCGCGTCCTACCAGGGGCTCTGGGGATTTCGACCCACCCATGGAGATATCGATACCTCCGGCGTTCTGCCACTAGCGCCATCGTTCGACACCGTCGGTCTGCTGGCCCGTGATCTGGCGACCGTACAGGCGGCCGCAGACACCCTGCTGCCGCCCGGGACCGATGATGAGATCAGCACCGTGGTAGTGGATCCCGCCCTGGTGTCCTACGCGGACCCTGCAGTGGCCCAGTCATTCTGGGAAGCGCTACGCATCATTCGACGCCGGGTTCGGGTCGAGTATCGCGATGTGACCAACGGACAGCTCGAGGAGTGGTTCACCGCATTCCGCACCCTCCAGGCCTTCGAGGCCTGGCAGAGTCATGGCGACTTCCTCACCGAGTATCCCGAAGCGGTCGCCGCCGACGTCGCCGCGCGCTTCCAGCACGCCGCCACGATCACTGATCGCGCCGCCGACGACGCGCGCACGGTCATCGCCCGTGCACGCGACCAGCTCAACGACGTCGTCTCGGCAAGCGACGTACTGCTCCTGCCCGCCACCTCCAGTGCCGCCCCGCCTCGGTCGGCCGACTCCGCAGAGCGCGCACGCACGGCCACCCTGCACCTGACCTGCCTGGCGAGCCTGTCCGGTCGGCCGGCGCTGAGCGCACCATGCCTGACGGATGAAGGGCTGCCGGTGGGATTGTCCGCGGTCGGCACTGCACACCGTGATCGTGGCCTGCTTCGGTTTGCCATGCAGCACTTGACTTTCCATATCTAACCAAGCCACTTCTGCCACACCAGGGCCCCGCCACCCGCGGGGCCCTGGTGTTTCTGTCGGCGCCACCTCACGCCCCGTCACCCGGTTGTGTTACGCCCATATTTCGACGCGTCAAGAGCTTGTTGCACCATGCCTGCACGGCTCGCCAACCATGCGGTGACCGCCATACGATGTGTTCATCAGATGGTCCGACCAATCAGACCAATCGATCCGTACGTACATCATCTTCGGGGGGTACCGATGACCGATCTCCCGCAGCTCGCCGGGTTCGAGCGACGTTCCGCGTCACTCGGCGCCGAGATCGTCGCACACTTCGAGCGACTGATCTCGACCGGCGAGTTGGCGCCCGGCACCCGCCTGCCGTCTGAGCGTGATCTCGCGTCGTCGATGAACGTTTCACGAACGTCGCTACGAGAAGCCATGCACGAGTTGGAAGTCAAGAACATGGTGGCCCGACGTCCGGGACGCGGCACCATCGTCACCGAACCGACCACCCGCGCCAACGACCTCTACGAGCGGATGTCCGAAGCCGAGCGAACACTGCGTGACGTCGCCGAACTGCGCGAAACGATCGAACCGAGGTTCGCCGAACTCGCCTCTCGTCGCATCACAGATTCCACGCTGATCGCCCTGGAAACCGTGCTCGAGAAGACCAAACGTCCCCTCCCCCAGGATGAATCGATCGAGCATGACATCGCCTTCCACATGCTGATCGCACAGGCATCACAGAATCGACTGTTGGTCGCACTGGGCACACTCGCCAACGAGTGGACGTCATCGACCCGAGCTTTGTCACATGCCGACTCCCGATCTCGACGCCTCTCCCACGACGGACACCACCGCATCTACCTCTGCTTGCGCGATCACGACCCTGAGGCAGCCAGACAAGCTATGTTGCAACATCTTTCGGAGGTCGCCGAGATGACCAGATCACATCACCCCTCCTTCTGACCCCACCCATCCTGATCAACGCCGATCAATCATCGTCACCGCACACACAGAAAGTTCACTCATGGTTTCAGCACGTCCCCGGCGCCGCCTCGTCCAAGCGGCGGTCGCCGTGGTTGCCTCCGCCCTGGCGCTGAGCGTCGCCGCCTGCGGCTCGGATTCGTCGTCGGATTCCTCCGGCACCACCAAGATGACCGTTGTCCTGCCCTGGTACGCAGACCCCGAGGGTGGCGGGTACTTCGCTGCCCAATCGGAGAACCTGTACAAGGACAACAAGCTCGACGTCACCCTGCAGCCGGGCGGGCCGCAGGTATCGGCCACCCAGCTGGTCGCGTCCGGCCGCGCGCAGATCGGGCACACCGACGCCGCGGGTATCGTCCAGGCCCAGCAGCAGGGCATCCCGATCGTCGCCATTGCCGCTCTCTACCAGGACAATCCGGTGGGGATCCTGTCGCACAAGGATCAGAACATCACCTCCTTCGAGGCGATGAAGGGCCATACCCTGGTCAGCCAGGCCGGCGCCCTGTATCCGGTGTGGCTGGACAAGGAATTGGGTGTGCCGCTGCAGACGATGCAGTATCAGGGTTCGATCGCCAACTTCCTCAAGGACCCGTCGCTGCTGCAGCAGGGATGGCCCACCAACGAGGTGCGTCAAGCCGAAGAATCCGGCGTCCCGGTGAACTTCATGCCCTACTCGCAGTCCGGGTTCAATCCGTACAACGACGTCGTGTTCACGTCGAAGCAGTACCTCGAATCTCACAAGGATGTGTTGAAGACCTTCCTGGAGAAGAGTATTCAGGGTTGGCACGACTACATGTCCGACGTCAAGGTGGCCACTGCGGCCAACTACGCGATCCTCAAGGTCAACACCGAACAGTCCAAGGGATCGGTGTGGTACGCCTGGAACGCCCAGCGCAAGTACATCGTGTCCGGTGACGGCGCACGGCAACTCGGCGCCATGACCGACCAGCGGTGGACAACGCTCATCGATCAGCTCAAGAAGCTCGGCCAGATCCAGAAAGACGTGACGACAGCCGAACTGTTCGACGCGAGCCTGCTTCCCACGATTCCCGCACCCACCGACCTGCCTGCGGCACCGTCGGGTACCAACTGATCACCACCGGATACTGACGAGGAACCCCGCAATGAGAACGGTATTCACTGGAGGCTCGATCATCGTCGATGCCTACTCGGAGATTCCGGCCGGTTTCGTCGTGGTCGACGATGGTGTGATCACCGCTGTCGGCGACGGCGCAGCCACGGGGGACCTCGTCAGGTCGGCGGATCGGGTGGTGGACACATCGGGACAGGCAGTGATGCCCGGCTTCATCAACGCTCACTGTCATCTGTTCCAATCGATGTTACGCGGCGTCAACCGCACCACCCAATGTCTGGAAGACTGGCTGGCAAACGACATCTGGCCCTACACAGGACGATTCAGCCCCGATGACATGTACTTGGCCGCCACCGCCGGACTGATCGAGAATCTGCGGTCCGGGGTCACCACCGTCCTGGAGAACCAGTACGTTCATCACCACGCCGCGAACACCGACTTCGTGGCGCGAGCCTTCCGGGACAGCGGCATTCGCGGGTTGATCGCCCGCGGCGGGGTCGACATGGACGCCACCGGCGCCCGTACCTCCCGTTTGGAAACCGTCGAGGAGTATCTCGACAATCTCGTCGACTTCGTCACCACCTGGGACGGTGCGGCAGCCGGGCGCATCCGATGTGAAGCCGCTATCCAGACCACCTGGCTCGCGTCACCTCAGCTGTGTCGGCGCGTCGGTGATCATCTGGCGCACAGCAGTATCGGGCTGCATGCGCATTGCGCGGAAACCCGCACCAGTGTTCAATCGACAGTGCGCAGTCACGGCCGTCGCGAAGTGGAGTACTTCGCCGACTTCGGCCTCGTGGGGACCAATACCCAACTCGTCCACTGCGTCTGGCTCGACGACGACGAGATCGACACGATCGCAGCGACCGGTGCGAGCGTCGTGACCTGCCCGACGTCGAACGCATACCTGGCATCGGGCCCGGCACGTATCTCGGACATGCGCGCACATGGCGTACCGATCGCGGTGGGGTGCGACGGCCCGGGTAGCAACAACGGGCAGAACATGTTCGAGGCCATCAAGTGGTCGGTGCTGTCCGACCGGCTGCGCACCCTCGATGCCGGCCGTCTGGATGAGACCGACGCGTTGGACATGGTGTGGCGCGGTGGTGCTGCCGCCGCAGGCCTGACCGGCAGCGTGGGGGCGGTGCGAGTCGGCTATCACGCCGACCTGGTCACCATCGACGTCGAATCGCCGGGCTATTCGGGCTCGTCGACGCTGCGGCGTGGTGTGGTCTTCGCCGGCACTCCCGCCAACGTGGCCGGTGTGTGGGTGGCCGGCGAACAAGTGGTGGCCGACGGCGAGGTCCTCACCGTCGACCGACGAGATATCCATCGATCGATGCGCTCTCGACGCGCAGCGATCACCAATCACAACGACATGGCGGTGATGTGATGACCATGACGACAAGCGAAACCGGAACGCCACGGGCCGACGTAGACCTGGTGGCATTTCATGCCACAGACAAGGTGTACGGCAATGGCTTTCGCGCGCTGGCACCTATCGACCTCGGGATCCGGCGAGGGGAGATCACGGTGCTGGTGGGACCGTCGGGCTGCGGCAAGACCACCTTGCTGCGGATGGCGGCCGGTTTGACCGAACCGACGTCGGGAACGATGACACGTGATACCGATCGGATGTCGTATGTGTTCCAGGACCCGACGCTGCTGGCGTGGCGCAGTGTGCAAGCCAACGTCGAGGTGATCGCCAAGCTGCAGAAGGTGCCGCGCGCCGAACGTCGCCGGCGGGCCGAGCAAGCCATCACGATGGTGGGCCTCGACGGATTCCAGAAGTCGTTTCCGCGGGAATTGTCCGGCGGAATGAAGATGCGCGCTTCCCTGGCACGTTCGGTCACCAGTGATCCCGAACTGCTCCTGATGGACGAACCCTTTGCCGCCCTTGATGAGTTCACCCGCGAAAAGATGGGAGCCGAGTTGCTCCGGTTGTGGCGGGAGAAGCGGTTCAGTGTCTTGTTCATCACCCACTCCATCTACGAAGCCTGCACCCTGGGACATCAGATCGCGATCATGAACACCGGGCCGGGCCACATCGTCGAGGTCGTGAAGTCACCCAGTCCACCGTCCCTCGACCCAACCTTCGAGCGCGACGAACGTGCGTTACGTGCGCTGCAGGAACAGATCTCCATCACCCTCGGGAGCTTTCGCGAATGACCACCATCGATTCTTCCTCCTTGCTGACCAAGATCGTCCGACCACGCTCCACACGGAGCTCGGCATCGTCCTCGGCAGTACTGGCCCGCATCCTGCGACTGCTGCCGCCGATCGGTGCGTTCGTCCTCGGTATCGGCCTGTGGCAATTGATCATCGTCATGTTCGACATCCCGTCCTACATGCTGCCGTCACCCTGGATGCTGCTGCAGACGCTGTGGGAGGAGCGCACCTCCATCTGGCAACCGACGTGGGTGACGGTCCAGGAGTCCTACCTCGCGTTCATCGTGGCCACCGTGGCCGGTGTGGTGGTGGCCTTGCTGATGGCTCGTTGGCGTTTGAACGAACGTGCCTTCTACCCGTATCTGATCGTGCTACAGACGATTCCGATCGTCGCCATCGCACCGTTGTTCGTGGTGTGGATCGGCCCGGGACAGACCACCAACATGCTGGTGGGTGCGATGATCGCGCTGTTTCCGGTGGCAGCCAACACATTGCACGGCCTGAAGTCCATCGACCGCAATCTCGTGCAGCTCTATTCCATGGCCGGCGCCCCGCCACGCGTCACCCTCCTCTCGTTACGTCTACCGGGGGCGTCGCCGTCGATTCTGACCGGCATGCGGATCGCGGCGGGTTCGTCGGTGATCGGCGCGATCGTCGGTGAGTTCGTCGCCGGCGTTGGCGGTGGCGAAGGCGGACTGGGTTACATCATCACCCAGAGCGCCGTTCAGCTGCGCACACCGCAGCTGTTTGTCGCCGTGGTGATGGCCAGTGTGGTTTCCCTCGTGCTGTTCGGATTCGTGGTGCTGCTCGAGCGACTTCTGTTGTCGCGCTGGCATGAATCCGCTCTCGCCGACGACGAATGACCAACCAGGGAGATACTGACATGACCCGCATCTATCACCTCGCACATCTGACCACCACCGACGTCGACGCGATCGACAAGTCCACCGCAGTGGTGGTCCAGCCGATCGGAGCGGTCGAGCAGCACGGACCGCATCTGCCGCTCATCACCGACGCCATGCACGCCGAGGTCATCACGGCGACCGCCGTGGAGGGCCTGCCCGACGACTGCAACATCTGGGTGCTGCCGACGCTGCACTACGGCAAGTCCACCGAGCATCTCGGGCGCTCCGGTACCATCGCCATGTCGGCGACCACCCTGATGTCGGTCTGCTTGGATCTGGGACATTCGCTGGCAGCCAGCGGCTTTCGCAAACTGGTCTTCGTCAACGGACACGGCGGACAACCGGGACTGCTCGACGTGGTGGCACGCGACATCCGGCATCAGACCGGCCTGGAGGTCTTCCCGGTAATGCCGATGCGTTTCCCCTCCCCCGAGATCGACCGCGCTCACGATGGATTCGACATCCACGGAGGATTCGGCGAGACATCGATCATGATGGCCATCGCACCCGAACTCGTCCACCATGACCGTGCCTTCGCCGACGGGCAGGCCGCCGCCGCCGAGTTCGACAAGTACAAGCACCTCACCCTGGAGGGAGTGCTTCCGACCGCATGGCTGACCGACGACATCTCCGCGTCCGGCACCATCGGCGATCCCACTGACGCCTCCGCAGACGTCGGGAAGGTGATGCTGGAGTCGATTGCCACGCAGTTGGCCGAATCCCTGCTGGAGGTGCAGGCTTTCAGCTTCCCGGCAACCACCCGGTCATGATCCGAAACAGCTGGAAGCTCAGACCCGGCAACGCTGACCTTCGACGCAAAACCCTGACACCGCATCCGGTTTCGCTGGCCTGCGCCGATTGCGAGGTCACCATCGACCTGACGCGCACCGCGATCATCGTGGTGGACATGCAGAACGACTTCCTCACCGAGGGGGGTTGGCTGCACTCGATCGGTGTCGATGTCTCGGGTGCCGCAGGCGCCATCACCACCCTCGACGCTGGATTGCCCGCACTGCGCGCCGCTGGCGTGCCCGTCATCTGGCTGAACTGGGGAAACCGCACCGATCGAGCCAATCTGCCGCCGGGCGTGCTGTACGTCTACGATGCCGACGGCAGCGGAGGTGGGATCGGTGATCGTGCCGGACGCTCCGACGCCGTTCTCACACAGGATAGTTGGGGCGCAGCCATCACCTCCGAGCTCAAGCCCGACGATTCGGATATCGCCGTCGACAAGTTCCGGATGAGCGGCTTCTTCGACACCGAACTGGATTCGGTGCTACGCAATCTGCGCGTGGACACCGTGTTGTTCGCCGGCGTCAACGCCGACCAGTGCGTCTACGCAACGCTCGTCGACGCAGCCTGTCTCGGCTACGACGTGATCATGCTCGAGGATGCCGTGGCCACCACGTCACCGTCGTTCTGCATGGATGCAACCGTGTACAACATTCGCCAATGTTATGGATTCACAGCGCAACTGAGTGCGCTGGTGAGAAGAATCGAGGAGTCATCATGACCGTTGCCCCCGTCGTTCTCGACGCCACCGAGTTGACCGCCTACAAGATCAGTCCCGATGACACCGTGGTGCTCGTGGTGTTGTCGGGTCCCACGACGTCGGGTTCGGGAACCACTGTGTGTTTCGAGATCTGGGAGCCGCGGGGGGCGCAACCGGACAACTCGCACGCGGACTCCACCGAGACCTTCGTGTTCCTGCGGGGCCACGGCACGGCGCACAGTGATGAGCACACCGCGGAGGTCTCGGCGGGTTCGGTCATCGTGTTGCCGGTGGGGTCGGTGCACCACATCGTCAACACCTCCGATACCGAAAAGCTGTACTCCATCACCGTGATGGAGAACGACGGCGGCTTCGAGGACCTCATCCTGCGCGGCACACCAACCGAACTGGACGCCGACGACCTCGCGGTACTGGCCTCCGCCGGAGTCACCGGAGCCGGCGCACGGTGACGACGACATCCGCCGACGACATCGTCGGCGCCCACCACATCAGGTCGACACCGGACACCGTACTGTGGGGCGAACTTCCCTGTGCCGCAGACACACCGGTGTCGGCAATCCGTCCGGGTGACCAGATCACCATCGATACCGTCAGTCACGAAGGCATTCTGGCCGACCAAGGTGGCGACCCGAACTCGTTCTTTGGGCGATTCGGGGTTCCCCCAGCCGACGTGATGCCCGACGCCGTGGACATCGCGGCCGCGGGTCGTCGGACCGGTCCCGGACCGCACGTCGTGACCGGACCGATCGCCGTGGCCGGCGCTGCACCCGGCGACCTGTTGGCGGTGACCGTACTCGATCTGCGGCGTCGCGCCGACTACGGGATCGTCTCCTCGCGCCATGGCAAAGGCGCTCTGCCGGAAACCTTCCCGACCTTCGAGATCAGCAGTGTGTTCTGCCGCGCGACCGGTGACGTCGGTTATCTGCCACTACGCCAAGATGATTCGGCCTACTCCGGCGATGGTCGATCGATCCGGTTCCCGCTCAAGCCTTTCCTGGGCATCATGGGCGTCGCCGCCACCGGCAACCTTCGACCGAACTCCGTGCCACCCGGGCTCTACGGCGGCAACCTCGACATCACCCATCTCGGGGTCGGCGCCACCCTGTACCTGCCTGTTCAGGTTCCCGATGCGCTGTTCTACGCCGGGGATCCGCATTACGCGCAAGGAGATGGCGAAGTCGCGTTGACCGCATTCGAGGCTCCGCTTCGGGGTACTCTGCGCGTCGACATCGTACCGGGTGCCGCGCGGGCGGCCAATGGACGTCCGTTCGCCGAGACCAGTGAGCTCCTGATCAGCATCGGCCTGGATCCCGACCTGGATGAGGCATGCCGCGAGAGTGTCCGCGCCGCACTGGATATTCTCGACCACCGATACGGGATCGCACACGAGATCGGCTACGCCTACCTGAGTGCGGCGGCCGACGTCCGAATCTCGCAGGTGGTCGATCAGGTGAAGGGCTGCCACACCGTCATCCGCAAGTCCGACTTTCAGGAGTGGGCATGACCGAGGAGTGGTTCGCGCTGCGCGCCTACGACTCCGGGGTGCATCTGATCTCCGAGCCGGGTCACGTCAACAGCTACCTGATCGTCGGCACCGAGCGCGCACTCCTCTTCGATACCGGCCTGGGCATCTCCGACATCAACCGCGCGGTACGATCCATCACCGACTTGCCCATCGTGGTGGTCAATTCGCATCACCACTTCGATCACCGCGGCGGGAATCAGCATCTCGATGCCGTCGACTTCTTGTGTCACCCAACAGGTGTCATGCTCTACGACGCGGTGGACCCGGCCGAGTTGGCCGCGTACGCGCAGGCTGCGGCTACTATGCTGGACAACTATCGACGGTTTCGAGAGATGGACAAGGTCAAGTTCTTCCTCAGCCCCGACGATCTCGTGATGCGGCCGATACCCGATCTGGCGGACTGGTCGATACCCGCCACACCACCAACCGGTGACATCGACGATGGTGACGTCATCGACCTGGGCGGCCGTAGTCTGCACGTCCTGCACACACCGGGGCACGTTCCCGACTCGATCTGCCTGTGGGAGGAACAGTCTGGGTTGCTGTTTTGCGGAGACACGTTGCTGACTACGACTTATTGGGCGCATCTACCCGATAGCGACGTCTCGGTGTTTGCATCGTCACTACAGCGACTCGCGGAGCTACCCGTACACACCGCTTTTGTAGGCCACAATTTGGTGGCCCACGTCGACGGTCAGTTCGTCCATAATGTCGCGAGAACATTCGCATCGCTGGCCTCAACTCCGCATGGTCATCTTGAGGAAGGCCCGAACGGCCAACCCGTACTCCGCACTGATGGGCCAGGATTCGCAATCCTATCTCCGCCTTGACAACACTCCACTCAGGGCCTTCCGGTACGTAACCGGCGTCTACATTGATCCTGAAGCGACCACCCATTCCGCAAGATCGGTCGACTGTACGTCAGGTTGAAGAGTGGAGAACCCACATCGTGCTTGACAAAGTGAACTTCTGGACAGGTAGGCCTAACCAACCGTTCTAGCGGACGAGACTTGCCGAGGCCTCCCCATCGATTGGCTCGGCCTAACCGCCACTCCGCGCGGAGGCACTTAGCCTCGATCCACCGATTTGCTTGTGATCGGTCGGTGAGGGATAAACGAAATGCCCTGTCTGAGTGACAGAATGGGACTTCTCTAGGGTTCCATCCACACACACAGGAGGGCATGTCGTAGATGCGATTGTCTCACACTCACCCGGTCCGGTCTGCATCCTGTGACGATCCGAATCTCCTCGCCGCTGCGGGGGTGGTGCCGGTGATGGCGCTGGCCGAACGCGCCAGCCTGTCGGAGTTGGCCCGCGAGCATCTGAGCGTGCCCACCGACAAGGGCGCCCATCCGGATCGGAAAATGTTTTCCCTGGTGGCGGGGATGGTGGCGGGCGCCGACAGCATCGACGACATGGCCGTGTTGCGACACGGCGCGATGGGCAAGGTGTTCGACCATCCTTACGCCCCGTCGACGTTGGGATCGTTTCTTCGCGAGTTCCGGTTCGGGCATGTCCGCCAAGCCGACGCGATCGCCACCCGGCTGTTGGCGGGACTGGCTCGCCATACTCCGGTGCTGGCGGTGTCGACGGGCCGGTGATGATCGATATCGACGACTCGATCATCGAGGTCCACGGCCCGGCCAAGCAGGGCGCCGGGTTCGGCTACACCCGAGTGCGTGGGCTGAACTCGGCGATCACCACCCTCACCTGTGGTGACGGTGCGCCGGTGATCGCCGCTCAACGCCTGCGCACAGGGGCGTGTAACTCCGCGCGCGGGGCGCATCGGTTGATCGCCGACACCCTGGCCACCGTGCGGCGGCTACGGTCGTCCGATGCGTCGGGACCGATACTGCTGCGAGCGGATTCAGCGTTCTACGGCCATCGCGCGATCACCACCGCGCTGCGGGCCGGTGCGCAGGTGTCGGTCACCGTGCGTCAGGATTCCCACGTCCGAGCAGCGATCAGCGAGATACCGGCAGATGCATGGACGCCGATCGAGTACACCGACGCCGTCTTCGACGAAGACAGCGGCCAGTGGGTCTCGCGGGCCGAGGTCGCCGAAGTACCGTTCACCGCGTTCACCTCCAAAGCCAAGCGCCTGCAGGTATCCGGACGGCTGGTGGTGCGCCGTATCCCTGACTTCGCAGCCGAGGGAGACGGCTTGTTCGACGTGTGGCGGTTTCATGCGTTCTTCACCACCAGCGACCTGGACACCGTGACCGCCGACAAGACTCACCGCGGTCATGCGATCATCGAGCAAGTCCACGCCGACCTCAAAGCCTCCGCATTGGCGCATCTGCCCTCGGGAAAGTTCTGCGCGAACGCCGCCTGGCTGGTGTGTGCGGTCATCGCGTTCAACCTGACCCGCGCCGCCGCCTGTCTCGGTGGACAGCGTCTGGCGAAGGCGACTACCTCCACCATCCGACGCACCCTGATCTGCATACCCGCTCGAATCGCGTCCTCAGCGCGGCGCATCACGATGCATCTACCCGCCCGATGGCCGTGGGAACGCGAGTGGAACCTGTTGTTCAACAACACGATCAAACGACAACACTCAGCCTGACCCCTAACCACCGGCCAGAACCGGCCCCGACACGAAACCCAGTGAAACACGCCGACACCAGAGATCGGCGACTCACCCACGCCCACCGCCACCCCGAACATACACAACACATTTCACGAGACATCAAAAAGCCGATCGGTGGATCGAGGCTAAGCCTGAATCCACCGATGAGTCCTTGAAGGTCGATCCGGATCTGGATTCCAGACGAGTGCGGGCTCAGGGCGTGAAGTAACCGCTGGTTTGCCCAGCTTTTCCACGGTGCGGCTCCGGTCGTGCCGTCTCGGCGGGTCGGTCAGTGTTCAGGTGGTCGAGGGCGGACTGTGGCCGATGGTGTTGGCCCACAGTCGAAGCCAGGCAGCCGACCAGGGCCAGTGCGTGGGCAGTCGCAAGATCGGTCTTCGTTGCGGTCGACACAATCGGGCGGGAAGGTTGACGATCTTGCGGCGTAGCGTCGCCCCACGGGCGCGCGAATGCCCGCCACCTGCAAGAACACCGGTCGCGCGCAGCAGATTGTGGGCGATCGCCGCGCAGAGCACCCATGCCGAATTCGCCCCGAACCTCCCCGACGGCATGTGCGCCAGGGGCCCGTCGATGAGGTCGGCGAAGACGGTTTCGATGATCGCGTGCCGGCGATGGGTGACATCAGCATCGACGGTGTGGGCGCTGGTGTTGGTGAAAAACGGGTGATATCGCCACACCGGAAACAACGCGTCGGGGAAGCGGGCGTCTTTGACGCGGCGCACGATCAACCGGGCGGTGACCGGAGTCCTGGTGGCAGCGAAAGCGGTGTAAGTGGTTTCGGCGACCTCGGCATCGGAGATCCAGGCACCGGTGTCCGGGTCACGCACGGCACCGGGATATTTCACCGCGGTCCACGCCTCGTCGGGAATCGAGTCGATCGCGCGTTGGACGGCGGTGTTCTTGGCCAGGACGAGCGAGAAACACACTTTCGCGCGCAGACACGCGGAGATGACCGCGCGGGTGCCGTACGCAGAGTCCCCACGGACCACGATGGTCCCGGTCGCGCCGGCCTGGCGGGCGGTGACGATGGCCTGAGTAACCATCCGACCTGCACCTTTACCCGAGCCGGCCTTCCCGGCCCGCAGTCGCATGCCGGTGATGATCGGCGCGGAGTCGGCGGTGCTGATGGTCGTGGCCAGCGGGGACAGGCCTTTGCGCAGGATCTGTTTGCCGGCGATTTTCGTGTGTCCGTAGCTCGCGCCTTGTTTGGCGTGGCCGTAGACCGGGCGCAGCAGCGAGTCGATGTCGATGAACGCCTGCTCGGCCAGACCGGGCAGGATCTCGACCCGGGCGGCGAGTGCGATCAGGTGTTCGCGGAGCACGGATTCGAGCTGACGTGCATGACCGAAGCTGAACTCGCGCAGCAGCGTTCCCACAGTCGAGGGCGCGTAGACGCCTGCGAACAGGTGTGGCATGCCGCCCGAGCGCAGCAGGTCGATATCGTCGATGCTGTCGGCGCCGGCGCACATCCCGGCGATCAGGGTGAGCAGTTTCGGTGCCGGGTTCGCGGCCCCGGAGGTGACCTTCGTGGTGGTGATCGAGACCTTCTCGGTGAGCAGGTCCGGCAGGTGGGTGTGTTCGGCCAGTGTCATGACCGGGACCAGTCCGGCGCACGAGACGAGGTTGTCCTCGTCGAACACGGCGGAGCCGTCGATGAACTTGTGGGACACTTTCACCGGAAGTGCCTTTCGTGACCTGGTGGATTTGTTGTGTGAGAACTCCAATCTTCCCAGTTCAGGGGGCACTTTCTTCAGTTCGACACGCTGCTACGCGGCTGATCGTTCGGTGGATTCAGGCTTAGTCGGTTGGGCGCAAGCCCATCTCCTCGGAGGTGCGTGGTGTGACGTTGCCCAGGAACACCGCGAGGTAGAGCCACCACACGATCACCGGAACGAGGACGGTCAGGGGCAGCGCCGAATCCGGGATGACCCAGACGTCGAAGACTGCGGCGATCGCCCCCGAGAGGATCGCGGCGGGAGCCGCGTAGGTGTAGACCTGGGCGGCCGAGGTCCACCCCCACAGTGAGCACGCGACGAGGACGGCACTGCACGCCGCGGCGAGCACCGCGGTGTAGATCGGGGCGCTCGGCGGGGTGGCGTCACCCCAGAACGCGGCGACGACGATCGCGACGATGAACACCACTGCGACGATCAGGGGAACCCGCTGCCGCAGACGTCGGCCGAATCCCTGCACCGCCGGTGGGTCGTATGTCAGTGCGGGAGGCACTTTCGTGCAACGGAGGGCGAGCGTGATCGCCCCACCGGCGACGAGCACCCACACGATGAGCAACGGCTCGATCTGGTAGCGCGTCACCACGCGTTCACAAGTGAGGACGCCGGTGATCACCGCGGCAGCGATACAGCCGACGCCCACCGCGGCGGTCCACTGACGCCACTTTCGTGTCTTCTCTTCCGCGGAGCGCAGGGTGGTCAGCCAGGACTGGTGTGGGCCGCCGCTGACGGCTTGTTCGAGTCGGCCGTCCATCTTGCGCCACTTGCTTTCTGCGGCAAGGGAACGTGCGACCAACAGAAGGCCGATGAGGCCGGTGAGAGCGGAGACGGTGTACCAGAGCACCGGGCCCGTCTCGGAATCGCCCGGCAGGAGAAAGGACGTCAGGAGAGTCGCCGCCAGCGCGATCAGCAGGCGCAGCGGGTCGACGATCAACCCCAACAGGACCGGGATGACGCGCAACAGTGCGACACCGAGGATCACGACGGACTTCTTGACTGGGCTCGGAAAGATCGACGCCGGCTGCAACGCCCGGATCACCAGACCGGACGCGCGCGACACGAGACCCACACGATACGACGACGGGAGGTCGGTGATGGCGCCGAGGCCCCGCGCGGGAATCGCTTGGGCGTCGGGGTCTTCGGTGACGATATCGCTCTGAAGTCTCTCCTTGTAGTCGTGCCGCCGCGCGTCCTGCCGCGTCTTCTGCTCGGCGTCGGCACGCGGATCGTCCGGCAGGAGGAGGTCGACGATGCCCGACGCGGCATTGACTCGGCCCCATCGCCAGTCGCTCGCACGCCACCGCCAGTCGAGAAAGCCGGCGAAGCGGGCCAGGGGAGTGCCGCAGAGTTTGTCCTCGGCGCGTTGGAGACCATCGATCTTGGTCATCCACTCGGACAACTGTTGCGGATCGATGGCGTCGATCGCGGTGTCGTGCTTGAGCCATGCCTCCAACTGGGTGGCCACGGCGTCGGCGCGAAGGGCTTTGAGGTAGTCGGGTCCGATGGTGACGGGAGGCTCGTCGCCGGTGATCTGGTGGTAGCGGATGACCGACTGGGTGTCGGGTCCGCCCGACACCGCGATGAGGCGCACGATCTCGTACGCGGTGTATGTGGTCTCCGCGGGAAGCCTCTGAGCCAGAGCGTGATACAAGGACTCATTCCAGAACTCCTCGTTGGCGCGCGCAGAGGCTGTCACGAGGGCTGCCAGATGCGCGTGGAGGTGGCCCCAGAGTGTGGTGAGGAGCGACGCGGTCCCACCGTCGGAGGTGAGCCCGACTCCGCTCGCCTCGGTCGACGGTGACAGGGCGCTGTAGAAGGTGGCGTCGTCGACGCTGTTGCCCTGGGCCAGTGCACTGTTGACATCAGCACTGATGGTCAGCGCGTGCTGCGCGGCGATACCGTCGACGAGTGCATCGGTCCACTGCTCCGGGGTCGCGGCCACCGACGCCAGCTCGGTGTCGACGGTGAGATGGCGGGCTTGTAGGAGCACGGCGCCGCAGCGATACAGCGAGGGCTTGAGCGCGCTCGCCGCGTCCTTCCCGGCACCCTCGAGCGCACGTGCCCAGGCAATCAGGAATTGTGTCGCGTCGATGGCGGCGGTGACGTCCCCACGGGTCATCACCGACTCGGCCTGCGAGTCGGAGCCAGCCGCGGTCGAGCCCGGGGTGACCCTCGTGTAAGCCTGGGCGAGTGCGTCTTTGATGCGCAGGCTGAGCAGTGGTTCGATGGGTGTGCGTGGCTCGGCCGGGAACGGCGGGGTGAACAGCATTGTGTGTGGTGCGGTGAGGATCTCGCTGTAATGCTGTGCGTCGGAACCGATCCGGGACTGGATGTAGCGGCTCACCGGAATGCTCGGCAGAGGACCCTTGGTGGTTCCCAACCACGCGGCGAGTTCCTCGGTGCGCCCGCGCAGCGCGAGCACGCTGTCGTTGTGTTCGCGGATGTAGGTGATCTCGTCCTCGGCCGACTCCTGTCGACTCTTCATCGACATGCCGGAGCGAATGACGTTGAGCCAGCGCGACAATTGGGCGGTTTGCTTGGCGAGCACTCGTCGCTGCGCATTGTCCGTCGCCGGCATCGGGATGGGTTCGGGTTGCGCGGGCGGTTGTGGGTCGAGGTACATCAGCACACGCTCGGTGGGCGCGGACGCGGGCGCGCGTTGGATGGCGCGGATCGCACGGTCGATCGGGATGTTGTCGAAGACCCCACCGTCGATGACGAGAAAAGGTGCCTCCCCGGACACCGTGTTGCTGCCTGCCGTGTCGTCACCCGTGGCAGCGCGAGCGAACGGAAACACTCTGTCCATGTTGGGTTTTCCGCCGCTGTTCGGCGCGATCTGCTCGGGTGAGTCGATCGAATACACCGTCGCCGGTTCGAAGGCGCCCGGAAACGACGATGTCGATCGGATCGCCAGTGCCATGGCCTGCCGAGCGACCTCGGCGGCGGACTCGTCGTCGCCCAATCCGGGAATGGTCGAGTACTGCGAGCCGAGGCCACCGGGCCGGCGGGTGAAGGAGAAACCGCCGCGGGCGGTGGTCACCTGCTTGTCCGGGTCGGGGAGCAGGGTGGCGGCGAGTTCAACGCTCAGTGCTTGCGGCGGCTGCCGTTTCGACAGTCTCGGAGCGGCGGCGATCCTGTTCACCGCTGTGACGGCCAGAGTCAGGAATCGCCCGTCGCCGGACAGCACGGAGTCGACGGCGCGAAATCCCGACCAGCGATCCGCTGCGGCGTTGTCGGACGGGCTGCGCAGCAGATCCCAGAGACCACCGTCGTTTTCCCACGTGCTGCGCACGATCGAGTCGGTGACCACCCCGTAGCTCTGCGCGAGTGCGAAGAGCACGGCGTTGAGTCCACCCGCGCTGGCTCCGGCGAGGATGTCGAACTCGACGGCTTCGTACTTGGCTTCGCCGAGCAACTGACGATAGATCTCGGCACGGCCCGAGGTGTCAGAGGTGTCGTCGTTGGCCCGCCGCAACAGATCGAGCTCCGCGATCACCCCGCCGATCCATACCGCCATGCTCACTCCGCCACGCATGGCGAGCGCCACGCGCAGGGTGCGGGTAGGACTCTGACTCGTGCTGGTGTCCGGTGACATCGTCGCGGTCCTCCGCCGGGGTCATCGCCCGACGCGACAACACTGATGCCTATTCAATCGCAGTCCGGACCGAATCGGACAGCATGGTGTTCCCCGGCGTCTGCGAATCGATATACGCGACGCCGGGGGCGCTACTCAGGCGTCGGCGGTCCTCAGGCGTCGGCAGTTCTGCGGCCGAACTCCACGACGAGTGCGGAGTTGAAGGCGGCCAGATCGTCCGGTTTGCGGCTGGTGATGAGGGTGTTGGTCCCGTTGCGATCCACCACCACCTCTTCGTCCACCCAGTTGCCGCCGGCATTGGCGATGTCGGTCTTCACACTCGGCCACGAGGTGATCGAGCGACCCCGGACCACATCGGCTTCGACGAGGGTCCACGGTGCGTGGCAGATCGCGGCGACCGGCTTGCCCGCGTCGAAGAAGCCCTTGATGAAGTCGACCGCGGACTCGACCGTGCGCAGATAGTCCGGGTTGGCCACCCCACCCGGCAACACGAGCGCGTCGAAGTCGTCGGGGGTGACGGTGTCGGTGGTGGCGTCGACGTGGAAGGTGTCGGCCTTGTCGAGATGCTCGAACGCCTGCACGGTGCCGCTGTCGGTGGACACCAATCTCGGCGTGCCGCCGACCTCTTCGACCGCCCGCCACGGCTCGGTGAGCTCGACCTGCTCGATGCCCTCGGGTGCGACGAGAAATGCGACGGTGATTCCCTTGAGTTCTTCAGCCATGGTGCTGCTCCTTTCGCGTCTGTTCTCTCCCCCGGCTGTCCCGGTTACCCCAGAGCAGTCGCGTCCAAACCCTGTCGTGTCAGAAGCCGTGCGCTTGTACTGTCGGGCACATGACCACCACCTCGGACGTCGCCGTCATCGGCGCGGGCATCGTCGGACTGTCGGCGGCACACGCGGTACGTTCCCGTGGGTACTCGGTGACGGTCTTCGAGTCGGGAACGCCCGGTTCGGGACAGTCGGCCGGAGTATCGCGAATCTTCCGGCACGCGCACGACGATCCGCGGATGGTGGCACTCGCGGTCCGGGCACGACGGCAGTGGCGCGACTGGGAGGACACCTTCGGTGTGCGACTCGTCAGCGACGACGGCGCGCTCGCACTCGGACCGACCGCCGTGCGACGGCTGGCCCTCCTCGAAGATCACCCAGACATAGGGGCGCGACTCGTCGACCGTGACGAACTGGCCTCGCTGCTACCGATACTCGGCCACTACGACGGCGGAGCGGTATTCGACCCGAATGGCGGGTCGATCGACACCCGAACGGCGATTGCGCGTCTGGCGGACGAGGCACGAGAGGCAACGACCGGGGCCGGGCTGATCGCCGAGCAGGCGATCACCGTGCGCGACCGCTCCAACGGAGTCGAGATACGCACCCCGACAACGCTATCCACGCACGGCGCGGCGGTGGTGGCAGCCGGACGCGGCACCGCTGCCCTGGCCCGTGCGCTCTCGGTGGCGATACCGGTCGAACTCGGTGCGCACGTTCGGGTTTCGTTCGCCCTGCGCGAGGTTCCCGACCGGCTGCCGACACTGCAGGACGGCAGCGGAGCATTCGGGGTGTCGGGCGTGTATGCCGCTGCCTATCCCGACCGCTCCGCGTTCGGGCTCGGTCTCTCCGATTCGGTTGTCGCGCATGATGACGGAGCCATCGACGACGTCGACGCCCTGGCCCGCTCGGCCGACAACGCGATCGCCTACGCCTCCCGAGCACTTCCCGGGCTTGTCCACGAACCGATCGGCATCGTGCACTGCTGGGTCACGCGTCTGCCCTGGGGTGACGACGGGGTGGCGATCTGGAAGTCGGGCAACGCCTACGTGATTGCCGGACACAATCTCTTCAAACACGCACCGGTCCTCGGCGAGGCGCTCGCCGAGTCGGTGGTCGCCGGGACGGTTGCCGAGCCGTTTCGGCCCGAGGATCGGCTGGGTGCCGCGGACTGAGGGGATCGATCGCGGGGTCGTCAGGTGCGTGGCCGGGACACGAAATCGGTTGCGGTGTCCGCGGCGAGCGACGCAGCCTCGGGAAGTTCGATGCCGGCGGCGAGGTGTGCGACCAGGGTTCCGGCGAAGACGTCGCCGGCGCCGGTGGTGTCGACGGCGGTGACTCCGCGCACGTTGATGCGGGTGACGCGACCGTCGTCGACGACGAGCACCCCCTCGGCGCCCAGGGTGATGACCGCCGACGTGCAGCGTGACCGAAGCCGTTGCGCCAGCAACTCGAGATCGTCGGCTGTGCCGTAGTAGGCGGCCTCGATCTCGTTGACGACCAGCGGGTCGGCCAGTGCCAGTATCGAATCATCCAGTGCCGCGACGGGACTGGGATTGAGGACGAAGCGCCTCAGATGGGCTCGGCACCACCGTGCAGCGGCGTCGGTGACCTCGCGGGGCGACTCCAGCTGTGTGAGAACCACTTCGGGGTCCAGTGCGTCCAAGGATGCCGTGACGTGATCGGGGGTCAGCTCGGCATTCGCACCGGAGAGCACGATGATCCGGTTGGTGCCGTCGGCGTCGACCTCGATGACCGCCCGTCCGCTGAGGCCGGTGACGCGACGAACGTGCTCGACGTCGACACCCTGAGCACGTTGATATTCGAGCATCGTGGTGCCCGCCGCGTCGTCGCCGACCGCGGCGATCAGCGACGTCGAGGTGATCGCTGCCGCTGCCGCGGCCTGATTGGCGCCCTTGCCGCCCGGCCGCTCCGTCTGGGACAGCCCGAGGACCGTCTCACCGTCGGCGGGTAGACGCTCGACGTGCACCACCTGGTCGAGATTGAGGGTGCCGACCACGGCGACACGCGACGAGGAGTTCATCGTGTCGATTATGCCGGTGAGGTGGTTGTCAAACCAGCACCGTGGCAGGTGGTCTCGAGGCTCGGCGCACGCGCCTCGCACCTCGACCATCGATGAAAGGCCCCCACCCGATGGTCGAGGTGGGAGGCGCCCCTGGCGCCGACCCTCGAGACCGCCGTCAGCCGAGGCTGGTTCGACCATCGGCCTACAGGAGACGTTCAGATTCCCAGGACGCCGGCGGTGGTGTTGGAGGCCCAGGTGCCGATGTCGTTGAGCTGGCCGCGGGGCGCGTAGATCCACAGGGTCGGGCTGGTGGCGGCGCCGCATCGCACGCGGACGGGATGCCGGCCGGGTCGGACAGCGGAGCCCGGCAAGGTCAGCGTGCGTTCGGTGCCGTCGCGCACGAGAGTGCGCGAATCGACAACGACGGTGCAGCGACCGTCGGTGTGCGGGCCGGCTCCGGTGTCATAGGTGATCGTCCAGTCGGCGCTGCCCGCGGTGGTGACCGCGAGCGTGGGGACCACCGCGGCCGATGCCGGCCCGATATCCATGACACCGCCCACGGCACCGGTGATGACAACAAACGCCGTGGTCACGGCGATTCGGACAGGTATCGATCTCATGTCGGCGAGCTCCATTCGGCGCAAAGTCTTCGTGTTTCACATTTCATATATGAAGTATGTTAGCGTGTCGATCGACAGTTGAGATCTCGATCACATGCCACACCTGGGGGTCGTATGGCGTTCGAGCTGCCCGCATCCAAGGGGCCGCTACGTGATCTGGCCAATGAGGCCGGACACACTTTGGGATTTGCGCTACAGGCGATCGGTTCGCTCGTGGTCGCCATCTTCCGGTTCCGTCTCTCGATCACCGAAACGGTGAATCAGACGGTCTTCATCGGCCGGGTCAGTACCGGTCCGTCGTTGCTGCTGATGATCCCGGTCGGCGTGTTCATCGCGGTGTCGGTCGGCGAACTCGCCGGCCGCATCGGCGCCGGCGGCTATTCGGGCGCCGTCGTCGCCTTCATCATCGTCGGACAGGCCTCGGCGCTCGTCAGCGCGCTGATGATGGCCGGCGTCGCTGGCTCCGCGATCTGCACCGACCTGGGCTCCCGCAAGATCCGCGAAGAAGTCGATGCCATGGAGGTGATGGGCCTCAACGTGATCGAGCGGCTCGTGGCCCCGCGTATCGCTGCGGGGATCATCGTGTCGCTGGTCCTGTGCTCGCTGATCACCGTGACCGGCGTCGGGGCTTGCTACCTCTATCACGTCTACGTGCAACATCTTCCGGCCGGCGCGTTCATGGCGACATTCAGCCAGTACGGGCGCACCTCGGACTTCGTGATGGCACTGGTGAAGGCGGCGGTGTTCGCGCTGCTGTCGACGATCGTGGCCTGCTTCAAGGGATTACATGCTCGCGGCGGTCCACGGGGAGTCGCCGATGCCGTCAACGAGGCGGTGGTGATCGCCTTCGCTCTGGTGTTCATCTTCAACACCGTTCTGTCACAGCTCTATTCGGTGATGGTGCCGGCTGTGGGGTCGTACTAGATGGTCAGCGCAGACATCGGTTACCGCATCCGGGTGCGCTCGACGCGCCGCCTCTCCGCATTCGTCGACGGCTTCGTCCGGCTCGGCGAGTACGTCACCTTCATCCTGCGCGCGATCGCTGCGGTGCCCTACACACTCGTGCACTACCGCAAGCATGTACTCAACCAGATCGCCGAGGTGACCTTCGGCGGTAAGTCGCTGCTGTCCGGCGGTGGGACGATGGGCATCGTCCTGGCGATGTCGCTGGCCGCGGCCATGATGCTGGGCGTCGAAACCTATCGCGGACTGCAACTCGTCGGCATGACCACCTTGTCGGGCATGCTCTCGGCGATCGCCAACACCCGCGAGCTCGCTCCGGTCGTCGTCGCCATCGCGCTCGCCGCCAAGGTGGGCACCGGCTTCACCGCGCAGGTCGGTGCCATGCGGATCTCCGACGAGATCGCCGCGCTCGACGTGATGGCGATCCGCTCGATCCCGTTCCTCGCGACCACCCGCATGATCGCGGCGATGGTCTGCATCCTGCCGATTTACATGATCGGTCTGCTCGCCAGTTACATCGCGACCCGACTGGTGGTGGTCTGGTACAACGGCGAATCGTCGGGTACCTACGACTACTTCTTCCACCTGGCACTGACGCCCGCCGATCTGCTCTACTCGGCGATCAAGGCGGTGGTCTTCGCTGCGATCGTCACGCTCGTGCACTGTTCCTACGGATATTTCGCCAGCGGCGGTCCCGAAGGCGTCGGGCAGGCGGCCGGACGCGCCCTGCGAACCTCGATTCTGGCCATCGGCATCTTCGACGTCATCTTCACATTCGGGCTGTGGGGGCTGGTGCCCCAGATCCCGGGAATGGGGATCTGACGTGACGGTCATGCTGCCGGGCAATCCGGTGTCTCGCGGCGGATACATCGTGCGTGCGGTCATCGCGATGATCCTGGTCGGCGCCTTCGCATTCTGGATGGTCGCCCGCAGTACGCATCTGACCAACTCCGACCCCGTCATCCACGCCCAGGTCCCGGTTCAGGCCGGGTTGATCACCACCGGTGCGCCGGTGCGATATCACGGCGTCAAGGTCGGCGAGATCTCGTCGATCGATGCGGGCACCCAGTCCTCCGAGGTGAACCTGACGATCGAGGATTCGGTGATCGGGTCGATCCCGTCGAACGTGATGATGCGTGTGCTGCCGCGAACGTTCTTCGGCGACATCTATGTTCAGCTCGTCCCCGCCCCGCAGCTCGAACACAGTGCGCATTCGCTATCCGACGGCGACGAGATCACCGTGGATTCGGGTCCCGACGCGATCAACCTCTACGACATCTTCACCAAGATGAGTGACCTCATCGCCGAGGTACAGCCGGACAAGATGACCGTTGCCTTGGCGGCGGTGAACAAGGCCATCGGGGGTCGCGGCACCGACCTGGGTCTGATGATCGACCAGTGGGCCACCGCGTCGCAGCAACTCGAATCGGCGGTCGATGAGTTCATCGACGCCACACCGCAATTCCGGCGCGTCGTCGAATCCCTCAAGCGCGCCACGCCGGCGATCACCGAAACCCTCGCCTCGGTCACCCACATCTCCGAGGGCATCCTCGAGCACTCGCAGAGTCTGGCGTCGTTCTTCGCTTCGGCCGCAGGCTATCTGGGAACGGCGGGGCCGTTCGTCGCCGCACAACGCCAGAACCTGATCACCGTGCTGACCTCGACGTCGACGATCCTGTCCACCGTCGCCGACAACCCGAACGGGCTCTCTCGCACCCTGTCGGAGGCCGACAAGTTCGCCATCGCCGGAGCGCAGGTGTTCTCCACCGGAAAGTTCAACATCACCGCCGTGCCCACCTTCTCCCAACCGATGCCGTACACCGCGGCGGACTGCCCAACCTACGGCACCATGCGCGGATCACAGTGCACCGGAACAGGGGCCGAGATCGGCGTCGGTCCGGTGCGCGCGCCCGGTCAGCCGAACGGCACCGTGCTCAACCCGCCGGTGCGCACCCCGACCGCCCCGACCGCCACACCGTCGGCGTTCTCCGGTGACGTGACCATCGACGGTACCGGCGAACGTCCCGCCCTGCGCCGGCTCGAGGGCATGGTGGGCGTCGGGTCGTCGGCCGATGAGGCCGGGGGACAGCCGAATCCGGCGACCGTGGTCATGCTCGGGCCGATGGTCCGCGGAGCGCAGGTGAGCCCGTCATGACCACCCTGTCCCCATGGACCCTGATCAAGGCGGTCTCGTTCGTGATCATCGGGATCGTGGCCGCGGTTCTCGTCGTGAACACACTGCGGGTGCCGGTGGGTGGGCCGACCGACGACTACGTCATCCACTTCGCCGACGCGGAAGGTCTCGTCACCGGCAACCCGGTCAAGATGGCCGGCGTGCGCATCGGTCGGGTCGATTCGATCGCGCTGGTGCCGGGAGCGAACGGGACCGCGCAGGCGTCGGTGACCGTGCAGGTCGAAAAGGACAAGGTCATCCCCGAACGCGTCCACGCCGCAGTGCGTTACGGCGACATGCTCGGCGCCCGCTACATCGCGCTGACCGCGGCCGGCGACGATCAGCCGGCCCGCACCGGCAACGAGATCCCGCTCACCGCAACGACTCCGCCGATCAACCTGACCGCACTGATGAACGGGTTCCAGCCGCTGTTCAGTGCGCTGCAACCGCAGCAGGTCAACGAACTCGCCCGCGGATTCGTCGACACCTTCGAGGGTCGGGCCGGTTCGGTGGAACTGCTGTTGCGACAGATCGCGAGCATGGGGCAGAACCTGTCGGAGAACGGTGTCATCTTCACCCGGCTGGTGACCAACATGAACGTGCTGATGACCACGGTCGAGAAACGCAGCCCGCAGATGACCGAACTGTTCACCGGCTTGAATCAGTTGACGTCGACGATCATCGGCGACAACGGGCAGCTCGGCGCGCTGCTCGACAGCGGCGATCGCGCGTTGTCGTCGCTGTCGCAGATGATGACGGCCGCCGACGGACAGTTCGCCTCGACACTGACCGGTCTGCGCGACGTGACATCGTCGTGGATTCCGCAGACCGAGCAGTTCACGCGGTTTCTCGAGCAGTTCCCGGTGATGGCCGCGAAGATCAATGCGAGCGGACGCTACGGCGGATTCATGATGCTCTACCTGTGCAATTTCACGTTGAAGGCTTTCGATCTGGAGGCCAACATCTTCGGGCCCCAACATTCCTCGGTGTGTAGGTGATCACGAATGTTCCTGGTCAGATTGATCGACGTCTTCGTCGGCATCCTCGAGTTCGTCTTCAAGTCCGACAAGCGTTCTCAAGGAGCCTCGCCTGCGGTCCTCGGTACCGCGGGCATCATCACCCTGCTCGTCCTCGTCCTCGTGGCGATCGGTGTCCCGCAGCTGCGCTACGAACTACGGACCTCGCCGTACGCCGCCGACCTCGCCAATGCGTCCGGTCTGACGACCGCCGACCCCGTTCTCGTCTCCGGGGTACCGGCCGGGCGGATCGAGAGCATCGACCTCGCCGGTGACCATGTGCGCGTGGGCTTTCGGCTCGACAACGGTCAGCCGCTGGGTGATCAGACCCGCGCCGGTGTCCGGTTGCGCACCGTACTCGGCAAGCGCTATCTGGAGATCGTCCCCGGCGGGCACGGACAGGTGGGCCCCGACAACACGATCCCGCTGTCCCGCACCGACAGTCCGTACAGTCTCGACGACATCTCGGCCGCCTCGGTCAACGCGTCCGCACAGATCGACCCCGACGTGCTGCGGGCGATGATGTCGACGATGAAGTCGATCATCCCGGATTCGACGACGCTCGACGCCTCACTGCGCGGTGCGGCCGGCGCCGCATCGGTCATCACCGGGACCGGCTCCCAACTCGACCAGCTGCTGTCGCTGTCCAAACGACTGGCCACCGTCACCGCGGCACAGACCGATTCGATCTCCGACGCGCTGTCGAGCGCGCAGGCGATCGTGCAGACCCTCGTGGTCCGGCGTGTGGTGCTGACCCGGCTCGTTGACAACCTACGCATCGTGCTCGGGCAGATGGCGGCCACCTTCCCGCAGGTACCGATGGGGCAATTGACCACCAACATCGAATCGGTGACGACGACCCTGAAAGACAACGTGGACCACATCAACGCGATCCTGCAACAACTGCCGCCGGCCATGCGCACCGTCACCGACGCCACCGGCAACGGCAACTGGGCCGACGTCGTCTCACCGTCGGCGGTGATCCCCGACAACATGCTGTGTGTGCTCGGTGTGATGCAGGGGTGCCGCTGATGACCTTTCGTCAGGTTCGCGAGGTCCGGCACCGGAAACGCTATGGCGGGAAGATCTTCGCCGCACTACTGGTGGTCGCCGCGCTGGTCGCCGGGACGTGGTACATCTTCGGCCGTAGTCCCGACACCACCAGCGTCAACGCCGATTTCGCCTTCGTCAACGGCCTGTACACCGGTTCCAAGGTGACGGTCCTCGGGGTGCCGGTCGGCCAGATCACCGCCGTCGATCCGCGTGGCGATCACGTTCATGTGGAGATGACCATCGCCGGGGACGTCCGGCTGCCCGCCGACGTGCAGGCCTACGTCCTGAACCCGTCGGTGATCAGTGACCGTCACCTCGAACTCGGACCGGCCTACACCAAGGGCCCCGAATTCGCCGACGGCGATACGATTCCCCAACAGCGGACGCACTCGCCGATCAGTTTCGACCAATTGATGGGCAGCCTCGGCACGCTGACCAAGATCCTCGGCCCGTCGGCCGATCCGCAGTCGGCGGATGTGGGAACCCTGCTGGCCCGCACCGCACAGTCCTGGGATGGCGGCGGTCCCGAATTCAACACGGCGATGGGCCAATTGGCATCGGCGAGCGGGATCGTCGGCGCCCACGCCGACGACATTCAGGATCTCATCGACTCACTCAACCAACTCATGCAGACCTTCCAGGCCAAACAGGTTTCCCTCGACGGGTTGATCGACTCGATGGGAGCGTTGAGCAACCAGTGGGCCTCGGCCAACCAGGACATCACCACCCCGATCAACGATCTCAAGGTGATCTTCGATCAGGTCAACGCCTTCGTCATGGCCCACGGCAACGATGTCGGCGTGGTCGCCGACAACCTCAAGGCGCTCGGCGACACCCTCGCCGCCAACAAGTCGGGACTGGCCGAATTCATGGATCTCGCACCACTGATGATGCAGAACCTGTCGAGCACGATCGGCCCCGACCATCGGGGGCGAATCCGGCTGAACATCTCGACGACACTGACACAGTTCAAGACCCTCAAACCGCTGTGTGACCGATTCCCGATGCCGCTGTGTGTCGGTGCGGGACTGACCAATCCGATCTCGTTCCCGATCAGCTCGTCGGACCCGCTGGGCATCGTCTCGGCGATCTCCGGTGGCGCCCTTCCCCCACAGGGAGGCCGCTGATGGCAGCGATGCGAGGCGCCGGTGGATGGCGGCGGCCGGCGATCGGTGCCGTGGCCGCGCTGACAGTGGCCTGCGGTGTGAGCGGGTGTGCGACGGGACTGCAGGATCTGCCGTTGGCCGGTGCGCGTGGCACCTTCGACGTGACCGCCGAACTGAGCACCGCGGACGGCGTCGTCGACGGCTCCGACGTGCGCAGCGGCCAGCAGATCGTCGGCCGGGTCACCGACATCGCCCTCGATGGTGGGCACGCACAACTGACGCTGTCCCTCGACGACCACACCGATCTGCCGGCGAATGTCCGTGCCTCGGTGGAACTCCCGTCGGCGCTGGGCACCCCGTTCATCCGGCTGACCCCACCGCAGAACCCGCAGGGCCATCTCGGCGGGGGTGCCCGCATCGGTCTCGACGCCACCAGCGTCGGTCCGCAGGTGGAAGGGACCCTCGCGGCCCTGGGCAACGTCCTCTCCGGCAGCGGTGTGAGCCAATTGCAGTCTGTGATGGCGAGCCTGAACGAGGCGTTCGACCAACGCTCGGACAAGGTGGGTGTGCTGATCGACACCCTGAACCGCCTGCTCGCCCGATCATCGCGCTACACCGACGATTTCAACGCGGCGATGTCGGCGGCTGCCGACGTCACCGACACGCTCGCCGGACAGCAGAATCTCGTCGAGGACTTCTTGTCGCAGACCCCGGCTGCGGTCAATGTGCTGGCCGCGCAACGTGATCAGCTGGCCACCCTGATGTCACAGACCACCTCACTGGCCCGCAGCGCCGACGCGATCACCCGGGGCCGGCAACCACAATTGAATTCGCTGGTGACCGACGCGAACGCGCTCGTGAGTTCGCTGGGCACCTTCAACGACAACGTGGGGCAGACGCTGACGCACATGAATCAGTTCATGGCCAACTTCACCCGGTCGATCCGTGGCGACTACCTGGTGTTCGACGGTGCCCTCGACATCCCCGGCGGCATCGACAAGATCCTCACCGGCGGGATGCTGCTGTCGGGGCAGCCGCTGCCGACACCCGGCGATCTCACCGACGCCCTCACCGGCGGACTCCCCGGCGCCCACCGGCCGGGCCGCCCGACGCGACCGAACGGAGGTCGCTGACATGGCACTCACCCTGCACGGCAAGCGATATGAGCTGCCGACCGGATCGATCCAGTTCGCGATCTTCCTGATCATCGCGGCGATCGTCATCCCCTACGGCATCAACTTCGTCGCCGGCCCGGAAGGCTTCGGCGACAAGCTCACCCTGCACGCCCGGATGGACAATGCCTTCGGCCTCACCGCGGGGACCGGCGTCACCCTGCGCGGGGTCGACATCGGCACCGTGCACTCGGTCACGCTCGACGGGTCGGGAGATGCCGCGAATGTCGAGCTCGTCGTGCGTGGCAGCACTCGCATCCCGAAGAACGCGTACATGCAGGTGACCATGGCCACGATGGCCGGCATCCAGAGCGTCGACATCATCCCGAGTTCCGACGACGGGCCCTATCTACACAGCGGTGACACCATCGCCGCGCCCGCCGACAAGCAGCCGATGCAGATGGATGCGATCATCGCGCAGGCCGCCAAGGTGCTCGAGAGCATCGGCCCGGGCAACCTCGCGACGGTCGGCAACGAGATGTACCAGGCCTTCGGCGAGAACCCCGATTCGTTGAACACCCTGGTGTCCAACGGACTCCAACTGTCGGATCTGGTCAGTCGCAATGCGCCGATCCTGCAGGGGCTCTTCGGTGACTGGCTCAACGTCCTGCACGCGATGAGTGACAACACCGCATCGTTCGAGACCGGGATGCGATCGGTGGCCTCCTTCACCGATCAGCTCGACTCCGAACAACCGGTGTTCGTCTACCTGCTCGATCACTCCCCGGCAGCGCTGAACCACGCACAACAACTGTTCGACAAGTACCGCGGGACCTTCGGTGGGGTACTGGCCAACCTGGCCACCGTGGAACCGGTCATCAGCAACCGTTCGGCGGCCCTGCAGACCGGCCTGCAAACGATCCCGCAGGGTCTGATCGACCTGCGGTCCATCGTCAAGAACGGCCGCGGCGACTTCGCGCTCATCGGGACCCAGGGGCCGGTGTGCATGTTCTACGACGAACCGCGGCGCACCGTCGGCGATCTCACGCCCTCGGACCCGAACCTCACCCGGTACTGCCCGCCCGGCAACGGACTCGAACAGCGGGGCGCGATGAACGCGCCGCGTCCCGACGATCTCGGAACGTCCTCCTGGACGAGTCCCGGTGGGGTGTCGGGTCCACCGGCGGTCACCGATCCCCTCCTGATCCCCAACGGCGCCGAACTCCTGCAATGGTGGCGCGAACTCCTCGAAAGGGCACAACATGGCAACTGACATCACCGCGAGTGAGAAGACGGCACAACAGGATTCGGCACAACAGGATTCGGGCACCGGGACCGAGCCGACGGCAAAGGTGGCGGTGTCGGTGCCCAAGAACAGTCCGCTTGGCAAGAAGCGCACCAAGGCCGCGGCGGTCACATCGGAGGCCGAGCCGGCGGCCACCCAACCCGCCGACACCGAACCCGGTGACTCGCAACAGGACTCGGTGAACACGCCGACGTCGGGGCGCACATCGGCATCGGAGCGGCGTCGGGTGCTGCCGTGGATCACCGGCGTGCTGGCGGTGCTACTCGTCGCAGCGATCGCCCTCGCCGGATACTTCGGGTACGAGGCGTTCTCGGGCAACGACTCCGACGGCGCGGTGACCGCGCAGATGCGCACACAGGCCACCGACACCGCACGTGATTACGCGATCAAGCTCTCGAGCTTCGACTATCGGGACCTCAACAAGAACCGTGATGCGATCGCGTCGATGTCGACGGAGAACTTCGCGGCCAAGTACAGCGAGATGGTGTCGGCATTGACCCAGATCGTCACCGACGGCAAGGGGGAGGCGACCGCCGAGGTCCCCCACGCCGCGGTGGAGAACATCGATGCCGGCACGGCGACGGTCCTGCTCTTCGTGAATCAGAAGGCCACCAACGTCGTCGCCCCCGACGGAAAGAACCAGCCGTACCGAATGCTGGTCACCCTCAAACGATCCGGCGACCACTGGCTCGTCGACAACGTCGAGACCATCTGAGGTCGCGCCACCCACCCGAGCACCTCCCACCGACGAAAGGGACCGTCATGGCCACCAGCTATCTCCCTGATCTCGACCACACCGCGCCCGAACTCACCACCGCCAGAACACGTATCAAGATCACCACCCGCAAACGCCGCGCCACGAGCCTGCGCAAACCCGCCCGCATCCAGGAGGCCATCGACTTCTGGTCCTTCGCCGGCGGTGCGGCCAACGTCGTCATGCAACTCGGCTGGCCCGAAGTCGCCTACGGCGTCATGGAGAGCAAGGTCGAATCGGGCTCGCTGATGCACCACCCGTGGAAACGGGCCCGCACCACCGGCCAGTACCTCGCCGTCGCGATCCTCGGCACCGAAGAGGAGAAGGCGGCCTTCCGGGAGGCCGTCAACTCCGCGCATCGTCACGTCCGCTCCGACGATCAGAGTCCGGTGAAATACAACGCCTTCAACCGGGAACTGCAAATGTGGGTGGCGGCGTGTCTGTTCGTCGGCATCGAGGACATGCACATCCTGCTGCACGGGGTGATGACCGAGGAGGAAGCCGACGAGTTCTACCAATCGGGCAAGACACTCGGCACCACCCTACAGGTCCCCGAGGACATGTGGCCGGCCACCCGCAAGGAGTTCGACCACTACTGGAACGTGGCGTGCCAACGGATCGTGATCGACGACACGACGTGTGAGTTCCTCAACGACCTCGTCGATCTGCGGATGATCAACCCACTGATCCGGTTGCCGTTCGTGAATCTGCTGCGCTTTCTGACGATCGGCTCGCTGCCGCCGATCTACCGCGATCAGCTCGGCCTGGAATGGACCGACGACGACCGCAGACGTTTCGAGCACCTGTTCACCTTCGTCTCCGTGGTCAACAAGTTCCTGCCGAAGTCGATCAGATTCGGCGGCAGCCGCATGTTGATGCGTGATCTGCGCAGCCGGATGAAGCACGACAGGCCGATGGTGTGAGTGTGTCCGGTCACCGTCCACGTCTACGTGACAATTGCCCGATCCATCCGCTGGCGAGCGTGCGCACCGTACGGTTGACTGATCGTATATACCCCGCGGCCCTGCGACGGCCGAACGAGCGCCGCCACCGCGCCCGTCCGGCCTCGGTCATCGAGTCGTCGGGACGGGGATGAGGACAGGAGGACAGGCGATGGCTGCTGTGCGGCTGGGTCGTCGACAGCTCACCGACGAGGTCGCCGACCATCTGCGGACGCGCATCATGACCGGCGAGATCCGGCCGGGGGAGTTCATCCGGCTCGACGAGACCGCATCGGCGCTCGGGTGCAGTGTCACACCGGTACGTGAGGCGCTGGTGACGCTGCGCGGGGAGGGATTGGTCCGGTCGTCACCGCATCGCGGCTTCATCGTGGAGAGCCTGGGACGCGGCGACATCGTCGACATCTTCTGGATGCAGGCCGAGTTGTCGGCGCGGCTGGCGACCCACGCCATCGCCGACCCGGACCTCCCGAGAAGCCTCACCGACCTCGCCGAGATCGTCGACGAGTTGGAGAAGGCGGTGACCGCGGGCAACGCCGACCGCGTGCTGGATCGCGAGTTCGCCTTTCATCGTCGGGTGAACCTGATGGCGCACAGCAAGAAGCTGGCGTGGTTCCTGTTCTCCGCCAACAAGTATTCGCCCGATGAGCTGTACGCCCAGGACTCCGAGTGGGGCCGGCAGGCGGTGGCCAGTCATCGTCGTCTCATCGGTTATCTGCGCGACGGTGACGAGAGCGCGATCCGCGAGGAGATCCACGCGCGATTCGCCGATGCCCGCGACCGACTGATCCGCAGTCTCGAGGCCGTCGGATTCTGGGACGAGGACTCCGACGCCGACTCCCGCGAGCACGCCTCATAGAGATCGCCGGCGGCCGGTCGCGTAGATTGCGGCGCATGTCGACACTGGATGGTGCCCTGCTGGTCCTGCGTTTGGCGGGTGGACATCAGGTGGCCCCGGACATCGAGACCCCGCACACCGTCCTGTATCCGGGTGCACACCGTGAGCTGCGGCGATACGGCACCGACGAGCAGGTCGCCGCGGCCCGCGCCACGGGGCGGCCGCCGGTGTTGCTCGTACCGCCGCTCGCGGTGTCGGCGCGTTGCTACGACCTCGGACCCGGCCAATCGGTGGTCGAACGGTTCCTCGAGATTGGTCGGGTGCCGTATGTGGTGGACTTCGGTGAGGTCGGTCGCGCCGAGCGGGACATGGGGTTCGAGGACTACTTCGACGACATCGTCCCGCAGGCCATCGACCGGGTCCTCGACGACCACCCGGGCGCCGAGCAGGTGGATCTGGTGGCGTGGAGTATCGGCGGCACGATCAGCTTGTTGACGGCCGCCGCGCACCCGGAACTGCCGATCCGCTCGATCGCCGCCATCGGCACACCCCTGGATTACGACGCGGTGCCTCCGTATCCGCTGGTCAAGAAGGTGATGAAGCCGACCGGCGGCAAGGCCGTCACCGCGGCATTGCGGGCATTCGGCGGCATCCCCGCCCCGCTGGTGCGCATCGCCTACCGCGGGACCGCGTGGCAGCGGGAACTGAAGAAGCCCGGCTACATCATGCGCAACGCTCACGACACCGAGGCGCTGGCACGCATGCAGGTCATCGATCGTTTCCAGAACTCGATGCCCGGATATGCGGGCAAGGTGTCGGAACAGATGTGGGAGAACTTCGTCTACCGCGGCGAACTCGCGTCCGGTGTGGTCGATTTCGGCGGACGCCGCGTGGACCTCACCTCGATCGCAGTTCCGATCGCGCTGTTCGGCAGTCACCGCGACGCCATCGCCAGTTGGCAGGCGGTGCGTCACGGCGTGGAAGTGCTCGCCGATTCCCCGCAGGTGCACTTCACCACCGTCGAGACCAGCCATCTCGGCCTGATCGCCGGTGAGGCGGCCACAAGCCAGACGTGGCCGCGGGTCGCGGAGTTCCACGCCGCGCTCGATGACTGAGCTGCGGTCAGCCGAGCGCTCTGGCCTCCACCCATTGGTGCACCAGCGGGACCACACCGGCACCCTCCCCGGACGCCGATGCGACCCGCTTCATCGACCCCGAACGGATGTCGCCGGCCGCGAACACGCCCGGTGCGCTGGTCGCCAGGTTCGCCGGCGGTAGCCCGTCGCCCCAGCGATCCTTGGGAACATCACGCCCGGTGAGAACGAAACCGCGTGCGTCACGGGCGATGTCGTCGGGGATCCATTCGCAGTGCGGCTCCGCGCCGATGAGCAGGAACAGACCGCCGACGGCCCGCTCCTCGAGCGTGCCGGTGCTGCGGTGGCGCAGCGTGATCCGATCCAGCGTCGGCGATCCACCGCCGTCGACGACCTCGCACCCGCCGCAGACGCTGATCCGCGGGTGATAGGCGATCTCGCCGATCAGGTACTGCGACATCGTCGAGGTGAGGTCGGCGCGCCGGACGACAATCGTCACCGATCGCGCAAATCGGGCGAGGTGGATCGCGGCCTGCCCGGCGGAGTTGCCGCCGCCGACGACGATGACGTCGCGGCCCTCCATCTCGCGTGCCGCCGACATCGCCGCCCCGTAGAACACCCCGAGCCCGACGAGTGCCTCGAGGGAGTCGACGCCGAGCCGGCGGTAGGCGACCCCGCTGGCGATGAGTACCGCGTGTGCGCGCACGTCGCCACCGTCGGTGATCAGGCAATGCGGCCGGTTCTCGACGCCGACTTCGAGTCGTTCGACGGCCCAACCCGAATAGAACCGCGCGCCGAAGCGCACCGCCTGGGTGCGGGCGCGCTGGGCCAGCCGCATGCCGGAGATGCCGCGCGGGAAGCCGAGGTAGTTGCGGATCATCGAACTCGTGCCGGCCTGGCCGCCGATCGCCGAGGACTCGATGACCACCGTCGACAACCCCTCGCTGGCGGCGTAGACCGCGGCGGCCAGGCCGGCCGGGCCGGCTCCGGCGATCGCGAGATCCACCACGGAGTCCTCGGCCACATCCGACGGGCGCCCGTACATCATCACCGACACGTCGCGCGCCGAGTCCGGGGCGATGACCGTGCGGTGGGACTTGCTGACCATCGACTGGACCAGGGGGAACCTCGGGCCGTCGGTGGTGTCGGTGCCGTCGATTGCGCTGTGGTCGAAGGCCGCCTGCGCCTCGCGTCCGGCGGGGCTGTCGGGGGTGTGGGTGCGGTGCGGCATGCCCATGCGGTCGAGGAGGTCGCGGATCTCCAGTGTCAGTGGGCTTTCCGTGTCGGCGATGATGCGAATCGATTCGACGACGGGCGCGGCGATCGTGGCGCCCCAATCCGAGAGCATCTCGGTGATCGCGTAGTGGAACTCCTCGTCCCGGGCTCCGCGCGGCATGAGTAGGAATGTGTCGAACTTGCCCTTGCGCAACGGAATCCGAAGTGCTTCCGACGTCGTGGCGAAGCGGTCCCAGTGGATGACGACGACGCGTCGGGCGGTGGGGACGATGCTGCGGAAGGTGCCGAGTGCCTCGAGGATCGGCATGTCCGATAGTTCGGATTCGGCGACGATGAGCGCGATCGGCTCACCCTGCGAGGACAGTTGTCCGAGGGTGGTGATGGCCTCGATCGCCGAGGACACGCAGCGTACGTGGTAGTCGCGCCGGTAGCGGCCGAACTCGTCGGACAGGGCGTTGGCGTGGTTGCCGGTCACGAGAAGGATGGTCGGCGTGGGTGTTTCGGGTCCGGCGGCCGTGCCGGGCATCGGTTCGGTCACGGGGTGAGGTTTGCAGACAGACGGGCCATGCAGTCCAGTGTGACAGCAGGCCTCGACGACGGCCGTCGATACGTTTTCGCCGAAACGTCCCACCGAGGATGGCGATGGTGGTAGAAATTACTTACCGAAAGAGTCAAGGCTGACTGTTATGGTCGGCCGACTGTCGTGGACGACTTGTACGGGGGAGTCGAATGTCGGGAAGTGATCTGAATGCACGTGGCGACGCGACGTCGGCACAGGACTCGGGTGTGTCACGCCGTCGATTCCTGACCGGTGCGGCCGCGGCCGCCGTGCTCGCCGGAACCGCGGTCGCGATGCCGGGGGTCGCGGTTCCGGCGGCGCGGGCGGTACCGCCGACTCCGGCCCGACGGCGGCGGGTGGCGATCTTCGGCGGCGGGATGGCCGGTCTGTCGGCGGCGCACGAACTCGTCGAGCGCGGATTCGCGGTGACCGTCTACGAGCCGGCCTACCTCGGTGGTAAGGCGCGCAGCCACGACGTGCCCGGTACTGCGGCCGGAGGTCGGATGGCGCTGCCGGGCGAACACGGCTTCCGCTTCTTCCCCGGCTGCTATCAGCATGTCCCCGATACCATGTCGCGGATTCCGGTGCCCGGCGGCGGCACCGTGAAGAGCCGGCACCTCGTCGACGTCGACACCGCCGTCGTCGCATTCGCCGACGCCGGGTATGCCCCGACGATCGCGCCCGCCTCCATCGTGGGAATGATCGACCATGCCGGGGCCCTCGCGGCCCTGGACAACGTGCGTAATGCGCTGACGACCGGTCTGAAATTCGTCGTCGACATACCGCCGGCCGAACTCGCCTACTTCGTCACCCGGGAACTCATCATCGCCACGAGTTGCACCGAACGCCGAGTCGGCCAGTGGGAGAACCAATCCTGGATGCAGTTCGTCAAGGCCGACACCAAGTCGCCGGCCTATCGGCGGTATCTGGCCGGGGCGCTGACCCGGGCGCTGGTCGCGGCGAAATCGCAGACCGCCTCGGCGCGGACCATCGGGCAGATCGGCCTGGCGTTGGCGACCTCGGCGACCGGCCTGATCGGCAACTACGAGGCGGGACTGGTCCAGGGTGGTGTCGACCGAATCCTCAACGCCCCCACCAATCATGCGTGGATCGACCCGTGGGTCGCCTATCTGCGCCGGGCGGGTGTGCGGTTCGAGATGGGGGAGGGGGCAGCGGCATTCGAGGTCGGTGACAAGCAGATCACCGGGGTTCACACCAGCTCCGGACGGCGGGTGGACGCCGACTGGTACGTCGCCGCGATGCCGCTGGATCGGATCCGCCCCTTGTTGGGGTCGGCCGTCCTCGGGGCAGCACCGGAGCTCTCCGGAATCTCTCGCCTGCAGGATGATTGGATGGTGGGCATCCAGTACTTCCTGTCCCGCCGCTCGAATCTGCCGCCTGGCCACATCGCGGCGTTGGGAACCCCCTGGGCGTTGACCGGTCTGTTCCAGGCGGCGCCGTGGGGCGTCGACTTCGCCCGGACCTACGGTGACGGACGCAGCAAGGATTGCCTGTCGATCGACATCTCCGATTGGGACACACCGGGAATCCTCTACGGCAGGACCGCCAAGCAGTGCACCCGTGACGAGATCGCCAAGGAGGTGTGGGCGCAGATGTCGAAGGCGATGAATTCCGGTGGGCGAGAGCTCCTGCGAAGCGAGGACATCGTGACCTGGTCGCTCGATCCCGGGATCACCTGGTCCCCCACCATCGCCAACGCGACCCCGCTGATGGTCAACACCGCAGGCTCGTTGCCGCATCGTCCCGGCGTCGCCACCTCGATCGCGAATCTGTTCATCGGCGGCGACCACGTCCGCACCAACATCGATCTGGCAACCATGGAGGGTGCCAACGAGTCCGGGCGTCGGGTGACCAATGCGATCCTCGACGCCGCGGACAGTCCGGCGCCGCATGCCGCGGTGTACCCGCTGTGGGAACTGCCGATGCTCGATCCGCTCAAGGCGCAGGACCGGGACCGCTATCGCGCCGGGCTGCCGCACATTCTCGACGTGTGACTGTCCTAGGCTGGACATGTGACCTCGCTTCCCGACGACGCGGACCGAGGCCGACCTGCCCCGCGACAGCGGCGAAGTGACCTGACCCGTGTCACGATTCTCAATGCGGCACTTCGGGTTCTGGTCGAGCGTGGCTATGCGCACACCAGCACCGTTGCGATCCAGGCCGAGGCGGGTGTGACCCGTGGGCGCATGCTGCACCATTATCCGTCCAAGGATGCGTTGCTGATGGCCGCGGTCGGGCATCTCGCCCGAACGCGGCTGGCCGAGTTGCCCTTCGGGATCGACTGGCCCGACGATCCGGTGGAGCGGATCTCGCAGGCGACCGAGGTGGGGTGGTCGACGTTTCACCAGCCTTACTTCGTCGCGTCGATGGAACTGTGGATCGCCGCGCGCACCAACGAGGCGTTGCGGACCGCGCTGCTACCCACCGAACGGGAGATCGGCGCGACGGTGAGGTCGGCGGTCGATGGATTCCTGGGCCCGGAACTGACCTCGGCGCCGGGATATGCGGCGCTGTATCCGGTGCTGCTCTCGAGCATGCGTGGGGTGGCCACGACCTATCTGATCGACCGCCGTGACCCGCGAACCGATCCGCACCTCGAACTGTGGAAGCGGATGCAGCGCAAGTACCTGCTGGGTGAGTGACCTGCGTAGGCTGACGAGCATGGCATTCGATCCCACTGTCGCTGGTGTCGCCGTCGGCCTGGTCGGCGGTTTCGGCGCTTTTCGTGCGACGGGCCGTCGCGAACTCGGCGGCGTCGTCGTCACCTCGGCCGGCGCCTACTGCACCCGCGAATGGCTGCGGCGCGGACCCGCGGTCGCGGGCGGCCTGCTCGGCAGCTACGTTGCCGCCTTCGCCATCTCGCATCCCCTGGCGAAGAAGATCGGTGCGTGGCCGTCGGTCTTCGCGGCGACCGCTGCAGCGGCGGCGGTAACCGTCGCGGTGACCTCGGCGGTACCGGTCAAGAGCTGAGGGTCCCGTCGTGGCGTCGGACTTTCTGCCACAATCGGCGAGGTGAATGCGTCCCAACCCCGCCGGGACACCCGGCCGCACGTGGTCATCATCGGTGCCGGTTTCGCCGGTATGCACGCGGCGCGCAGCCTCCGGCGCGCGAACGCGAAGGTGACGGTCATCGATCGCGGTACGAGTCACCTGTTCCAGCCGTTGCTCTATCAGTGCGCGACGGGACTGCTGTCGGAGGGCTCGATCAGCAGCCCGATCCGGCACCTGCTGCGCAGGCAACGCAACGCCGACGTCTACTGCGCCGAGGCGACCGACATCGATCCCGCGGCGCGCACGGTCACCGTCACCCGGCTCGACTCGTCGGTCGAGCAGGTCGGATACGACTACCTCGTCGTCGCGGTCGGCATGCGCACCGCCTACCACGGCAACGAACATCTGATGGAGCACACCATCGGGATGAAGACCCTCGACGACGCACTTGCCATCCGCCGCAAGGTGATGGGCGCATTCGAGGTCGCCGAGACCCTGCCCGATCCCGAACAGCGCAAGCCGTGGCTGACCTTCGCCATCGCCGGCGGCGGGCCCACGGGTGTCGAATTGGCAGGCCAGATCCGGGAATTGGCGCACAACGCGTTGGAGCGCGAGTTCCGCAGCATCGACCCGGATGAGGCGCGGGTGATGCTGTTCCAGGGGGCCGACCGACTGTTGCCGTCGTTCAGTCCGTCGCTGTCGACGAGCGCGTTGCGCACCCTTGAACGCCTGGGCGTGGAAACACATTTCGGGGTGCACGTCACCGACGTCGGTGCCGACACCGTCGAGATCACCGAGAAGAAGTCCGGGGAGGTGCGCACCTTCGGTGCCCGCACCACGCTGTGGACGACCGGCGTTGAGGCGGTGCCGTTCGTGAAGGCGCTCGCCGACGCGATCGGGGTGAAACAGGACCACGGCGGCACCATCCCGGTTGGGGACGACCTGTCGGTTCCGGGCCATCCGGACATCTTCGTCGTCGGTGACATCAGCTCCTACAAGGAGTTGCCCGGCGTCGCGGAGGTGGCGATGCAGGGTGGCAGGCACGCCGGAGAGGTGATTGCCGGGCTCCTCGCCGGAGGCTCCGAGCGACCTGCGTTTCGGTACCGGGACTTCGGTAGCGCCGCCTACATCTCCCGGAAGAACGCGATTCTGGAGACCGGTCCGCTGCGCCTGTCGGGTCGGGTGGGCTGGCTGGCGTGGGGTGCGATCCACATCGCCTTTCTCGCCGGTGTCCGCAACCGCACCGGAACCCTGGTGACCTGGGCGGCGACGCTGCTCACCGACACCCGTCGCGAACGCGCCATCACCTACGGCGATCCGAAGACTGCGCGCAAGTCGTTCTGAGCGGGCCCGCCGAGTCGTAAGGTGAGTACTGGACGATGTAGGCGGGCATGAACGGAGATCGGGCATGAACGGCCGAACACTGGCGACCTCGGCACTCGACGGATTCCGGCGGGCCCGCGTGGCCTGGCTGAAGGTACGCGGCAAGACTCCCGATGACGTCGCCGAGGCGCGGGTGGCCACCGGCAAGGCGTGGGAGGAGTTCTGCGACACGCTGAAATCGGCGGGCGCATCGATCATGTACCCGGGGACGCCGACCGATCCGCTGACCCAGGCCGAGGGTTATCGCTATCTGTCGCGGCTCACCCGCGCCGGACTCGAAGCGTTCGTCGAATACGCAGACCCGCGAGCGCCCGTGCTGCGCAGGATGATTCATGAGACCGCCAAGATGGGCTCGGACAACCCCGACAACTACTACCAGAATGCGACGATCGACGGGACGCTCACCTACCGCATCAGCGGAACGCGCGGCACCGTCGACTATCTCGGCTTCGGGACGCAGGAGGGCAATTACGGTCAGGGCGGGCAGATGCCGACGACCGGATACGTCGAGGCCTCGGACCTGCAGATCGCCGACGACGGCACCTTCGAGTTGATCGTCAGTGCGACCCGCCCCTGGCCTGAGGGGCAGGACGGCAATTGGTTGCCGATGACCGCTGATACCGGGCTGCTGATCGTGCGTCAGACCTTCGCCGATCGCACCACCGAGGTGCCCGCCGATCTGCACATCGAGCTCTACGATCCGGCTGTCGGTGCCGGCAACGACCAGGCGCCACCGGCGCCCGAGCCGCTCACCGCCGCACAGCTCGATGCCGGGCTCGGAAAGGCGAGTCTGCTTGTGGCCGGCGCGTCGATGCTGTTCGCCAAGTGGGCGCATGACTTCGCCGAGCACACCAACGAACTCCCCATGTTCGATCCGGAGAAATCGACGAAGGCCGGTGGAGACCCGAATATCATCTACTACCACAGCTATTGGCGCCTGCGACCCGATGAGGCGCTGGTGATCGACGCGGAGATCCCCGAGTGCGAGGCGTGGAACTTCCAACTCGACAATCACTGGCTCGAGTCGCTGGATTACCGGTATTCGACGATCCATGTCAACAAGCACACCGCCAAGTATCGGCCCGACGGGAGCGTGCGAATCGTCGTCGCGCACACCGACCCTGGTGTGCCGAACTGGCTGCACACCACCGGACATGACTGTGGCGGAATGACTTTCCGTTGGATTCGGGCCCAAGATCATCCGCAACCACGGACCCGGGTGGTGCCGGTCGCTCAGGTTCGCGAACTCTGACGCCCGGGTCTCTCGATGTCTGACGGATTCGTGCCGTTTCGGCGACGTGGTATCCGAGCGCTCAATCATGTTGGTGCCGAGCTGGTTCGACGTGGTCTCGGTCCGGATCTGTCCGCCGACGCCCTGCGGCGGCGCGCCGAGAGGTCGGCGAGGCGGGCATGGGAAGCCGACGCGCTGACCGACGAAGCTCTCGATGTGTTGACCCGTTCGATTGTCGACGAGGCGAACCTCAGCTATTTCGGGGCGCTGGTGATTCGCGCACGCCTGCACGGTCTGCTCACGACGCGCTTACGCGTGGCCGCACTGCTGGAGGCCGAGCCCGAGGTACTCGACGAGCCGATCACGCCGCCGATCGTGATCGCCGGCCTGCAGCGCAGCGGAACCACCATGTTGCACCGGCTGATCGGCGCTGATCCGCGGGTGCGCGCGGTGCAATCGTGGGAGGTGGTGCACCTGCTGCCGAGCCGATGGGAGCGGGCAGGTGAACGGCCACGTGTGCGAATTGCGCAGACCAAGCTCGCCGAACTCGCCCTGCGATACCTGAACCCACAGTTCTTCGCCATCCACGCCGTCGAGGCCGACGGTCCGGAGGAAGATGTTCTGCTGCAGGAGTATTCACTGTTATCCCAGGTGCCGGAGGCGATGCTGAACGTACCTGCGTATGCCGAGTGGTTGGCGCGCCAGGACGTCCGCCCGTCGTACGAGTATCTGAAGGTGCTGTTGCAGGTACTTGCGCGGCAGGACCGACGACCGCACTGGGTGCTCAAGACCCCCGCGCATCTCGAACACCTCGACACACTGCTCGACGTGTTTCCCGACGCGGTCATCGTCAACACCCACCGCGACCCGGTGCGCACCACAGCCTCGTTCTCGAGCATGCTCGCTCACGGCCATTCGATGTTCTCCGACTCCGTCGATGCCGCCGCCGTCGCGCGACATTGGTTGCGCCGCAACGTCGACATGACCGAACGGGCGCTCGTCGTACGCCAACACCATCCGGACCGATTCGTCGACGTGCGGTACGACGACCTCATTGCGGACCCAATGGCGCAGATCGACCGGATCTACGCTGCCGCAGGCCTGGAACTCGACGGCCCGACCCGTGCCGCCATGCATCGGCACCGACAGTCCCATCGGCAGAATGCCCATGGCGTGCACCGGTATTCGCTCGAAGAGTTCGGTCTCACCGAGGACGAGGTGGCCGGTGCGTACGCCCACTATCGCGAGGTGATGGGGATCTGAGAGATCCGGGTCGTCGGAACCCCCGATGGTCGAGGTGCCTTCCCCTGGTGGTCGAGGACCTCCCCCCGATGGTCGAGAACCCTTCCCCCCGATGGTCGAGGTGCCCGGCGCCCCAGGCGCCGGGCCTCGAGACCCGTTGAGCCACAGCTGGTTCCACCCCACAGCAAAAGCGACCGTCACCGCGGGTAGGTGACAATCACCTGCCCGGTCCGTCGGTTCCGCCACTCCACCCTCCGATCGGCGTAGAGCGTCGGCACCCACTCCCCAAGATGCTTCCGCTGATGATCGGCCCGACACAGTGGGATGAGGTCACCGAGTACCGTCCACCCTCCGGCCTTGGGGTCGGTGTGGTTGAAGGGTCGCCAATGATCGAGGTCGCACAGGTGTGACGGCATCCCGCAGTACGGGTATCGGCACCATGCGTCGTTGGCCAGCACCTCAGCGCGCAACGCAGCGCTGGGTGCATAGGTCAATGCCCCAGGGGGTGGCACGGTGTGACCGCCGTGTCCGGTCGGATCGGCCGGCGGTGCCTGCGCGCGGTCGGCGATCTGCGGGATCAACGGACCAGCCGTGCGGGCGGATTCGGGGTAGTGGATGGTCTTCGCAATCTCGGCCAAAGTCGCGGCGTAATCGCGGTCGATGGGCCCGTATCCCTGCAACCGCGGTACGAGAATCCCGTCCGGGTCCTTCAACACGGTCAGTACGGGTGCGCCGGGTACGACCAGGGCCCGTCCGAACGACACCGGAACCTCTTCCGGCGTCGGTGGATTCATCGGGTCGGGGATCTCGGGTTCGGCGACCGGCTCGACCAACTCCACCAACTCGACTGCGGGAGCGTCGGCGTCGGCAGGTTCGGGTAGCAGGTCGTCCCACGCTGCCGCATCCTCGGCGTCAGAGGGTGTTTCGGCCGACCCGTTGCTGTCGGTGCCGCTACCTCGTTTCGGGCAATCATCTTGGCCGCATTCGCAGTCGAGCCGGGCTCCGGGCACGCCGGTGATCTCCCCGAGTGCGATCACCCGCAGCGATCCCACGCGGCGGGGGTCCTTGCGGCAGGTCCGTTCGTCAATGAGGGCGTTGATCTGCGTTGTGAGAAACACCCCGTAGTGGGCGGGAACAACCGCATCCAGAGAGGAGTGCCCGGCAACATCGGGGGTGATGGTCACGTGTCCCACCAGGTCGGCGATGTCTTCGCGTTCCTCGGTGACACTGTCGGGGTTCATTGAAATCAACGCAGCGTCGAGCTGTTGCGACAGCACCGGATCGGTGGTGGCGCGGGATCCGTATTCCAGGACGATCTCTTCGAACGTCATCTCCTCTTTGTCCCCGGCCTCGACGGTGTCGGTGTCGGTGGTGTCGATGTTCTCGCCACGCTGGGCGGCGCGCGCCATGATCGAGGCCCGGTTGGTGGAGAGTTCCCCGTTCAGGTAGGCGGCGCGGATGAGCGGGAACTTCTCCAACAGATCCGCCAGCGCTATCCAGCTGCCGGCCTTACTGCGGGAGATCTTGAACTGCAGAGACACTTCGGCGCGTGCGAGTTTGTCGGCATGTTCGATCACCGAGCCCCACACCTCGACCTCGGACTGGCCCGCCAAACGCTCGCGATACACCCGCTCCGCCAGCGCGGCGGCAGCAAGCACCGTCCGGGCCTCATGCTTACGCGATTGGCGCAACAGATCAGGGCCGGTCTCGGTGAGCTCATCGCGCGACATGGCTGCGATCGCGGCGACGTCGGCTTCCGGGTCAGTGAACGTCAACATCGTCGACACCAGGTACCTCCCCTCCCACGATCGGACCTGATGAGAACAAGTGTACGAAGGGGTACCGACAAAACCGGGCCTGCGGAGGTTGGGCCGATGAAATCTGTGGACAACTTTTTCTACTCATCGACCGGGCGTCGATTTACGTCGACCGGGCGCTCTATTGCGTCGAGTGGGTAGTGGGTGTGGTTGCGATACTTGTCATCTCACCAAGGTCTCGAGGCTCGCCGCACGCGGCTCGCACCTCGACCATCGGGGGAGGGGCGAGCGCCACGTGCTGGAACCGCCCGACCATCGGAGGAAGGGGTTCTCGACCAACGGGGTGAAAGGGTTCGTGCATCGAAGAAAGGTGCAAGCATAGTGCGCTGGACTACAACCAGTCTCGCCGCTTGAACGTGGTGTAGAGGGCGATCACGGTGACCACGATCAACACCGAGCTGACCACGAAGCCGGTGGTGGTCTGGAAGAACGGGAACGAGACGTTCTGCCCGTAGAAGCCGGTGATGGCGGTGGGCACGGCGATGATCGCGGCCCACCCCGTCAGCTTCTTCATCACGGTGTTCAGGCGCGCGTCGGCCAATGACAGGTTGGTCTCGAACACCGTGGTGACCATGTCGCGCAACGATTCTGTCCACTCCGCCGCACGCAGCGCGTGGTCGTAGAGGTCGGAGAAGTGGGGGTCGAGTTCCGGTGGCGCCTCGTTCTCGTAGCGGTGACGCTGGATGGCCGCGATGACCTCGCGCATGGGCACCACGACTCGACGCAGAAGCACGAGATCCTTACGGAGATCGTAGGTTCGGCGCTGGAGGGTTCGAGCAGCGACGGACTCGTCGAAGAGCAGGGCCTCGAGATCCTCGATGTCGTTGTCGAGGCGCTGGACCGCGTCGAAGTGACCGTCGACGACCACGTCGAGCAGACCGTGCAGCAACGCGCCGATGCCGTACTGTTCGCCGCCGATCTCCTCCCACCGCTGGGTCACCACGGCGATGTCGAATCCCGGTGTCATCCGCACCGTGATCAACGCGTTTTGCTTGACGAATATCGAAATGCGATGCAGAACAAAGGACTTGGCGCGTTGCGCGTACGGGGAGTGCTGATCCGGACGCGCTGCGTCGCCGGCCGTCGGGTTCTCGTCGCCCGCCGACGGGTTCGCGTCGTCACCGGTCGGGGCGGCGGTGATCGCGTAGACGGTCATGAATGTGTAGTCGCGGTAATTCACGGTCTTGACGCGCTCGGCGGCGGCGATCGTGTCCTCGATCGCAAAGCTGTTGAGGTCGAGTTCTTGTGCCAGCGCTGTCAGATCGTCGTGAGATGGGCAGTCGAGATCGGCCCAGATGAGCGTGTCGGCGCAGTCGAGATGATCGGAGATGCCGTCGATCGAGAAGCCGTCGACCTTCTGGCCCTTCTTCCAGATCTGGCCGCGAATGCGCGTTCCGCGATCCGGATCCGGTGTGCCCGCCATGGCATCATCGTGCCACCACCTGCGCGGTGGGCGGCGCAGTGGCTGGCAGGATCGGCGCATGGCCTCGCGCGTTCCCTCACTCACCGGCGTGCGCACGATCGCCGCGCTGTCGGTGTGTCTGACCCACGCCGCGTTCTGGACCGGGCACTACACCGATGACTACGTCGGCCGACTGTTCGCGCGCTTCGAGATCGGGGTCGCGATCTTCTTCGTGCTCTCGGGGTACCTGTTGTTCACGCCATGGGTGCGGGCGGCGCGCGAGAACACCCGCGACACGCAACTGCCAGGTGTCGGACGCTACTTCTGGCACCGGGCACGACGCATCCTGCCCGCGTACTGGATCACCGTGATCGGCGTCTATTTGCTGTATGCCATCGCCCCACCCGGCGGCGAGGCGTCACCGACCGGCACCGGTTGGTCGGGATTCCTGCGCAACATGACGCTGACGCAGGTGTACGGGTTCGGGCACCTGCACTCCGGGCTGACGCAGATGTGGAGCCTGGCCGCCGAAGTCGTGTTCTACCTGGTCCTGCCGCTGATCGGCTGGGTCGTCGTCGGTGTGATGCGTGTGTCGGGCAGGCGCGGCGGGTGGCGACCGGATCTTCTCATCGCGGCGCTGGTGCCGTTGTTGCTGGTCAGCCCCGTGTGGTCGGTGATCGTCGCGGGCAGTGCGGGGGTGAATCCGACAGCACGTTTGTGGGCGCCGGCATTCTTCGGCTGGTTCGTCGGCGGCATGTTGCTCGCGGCCTGCGCACCGCTGATCCGCCGGTGGAACACCACCGCGTGGGTGGGCATCGCGATCGCCGCGTTTCTGGTGTCCGGGGGCTCGATCGCGGGGGAGCCGACGATCACCCCGACCACTGCGTCGGCGACGATCGTCAAGCACGTGTTGTATCTGGTGATCGCCGTCGGTCTCGTCGGCCCGCTCACCGGCGCCGATCAGCGGTCCTGGTGGGCGCGGGTGTGTGCCAGCCGACCGATGGTGTTCCTCGGTGAGGTCTCCTACGAGCTGTTCTGCGTGCACGTCGTTGTTCTCGAGGTGGTCATGGCCGCGCTCGGCTACCACGTGTTCAGCGGAAACGTGCTGATCGCGTTCGGTCTCACCGCGGTCAGCAGCGTCGTGCTTGCGTGGGCGCTGCACCGTGTGACCTCGCCGCTGTGGCGTGCGCGGACACCCGGGACCGTCGGTTCCCGCAGGTAGCATGGGTGAGCAAGACGGCGCAGAAGCAGCATGGCCGACAAGCAGGGTGACGAGGCGGGTACATGATCGACGACGGCGGAATGCGGGGGGCGGCACGGATCAGCGGCCCGAGCAGCGGGGAGATCCGGCAGTGGTGTGACCGGTCGGCGATGCCCGGTGAACGGCCGGAACTGTCCGATGTGGCCGCGATCCTGGTCGCGTCCGGCTATCTGACTCCGACGGGCCGGGCGATCGTCATTCGCCGCGTGTCCACAGGTCTGCCGTTGCCGATCGTGCCGGGTGGCTTCGGCGAGATGCGGCGTCTGCAGCGGGCCATCGTCCAGCTCGAGGCGCAGCAGTCGGGTCCGATGGTGCCCGGTGTGGTCGCCGCGGTGATGCGTAACCGTCTCAACGGGCTGGTCCGGCGCCGCGAGGACGCGCACAAGGCTTTCGTCACCGGTAAGGGTGTCTTCGCCGGCAGTACCCGTGCCATCCGCCGCGAACGTCGCGAGAATGTGTATCTCGAGCTCGACGAGCGCGAACGGCTGTTCGCCGGGCTGCTGTGTACGCCGACCCCCAACGTGGGCACGATGCGCGCGGTGCGCCGGGCGGGCACTGTTGCGGTCGAGCGCATCGCCGGCGTCGTCGGGCAGGTTGCGGCGCGGTCCGGGAATCGTCAGGTGGAGCAGTGGGCCGAGCAGGTCACCGCGGCGACCGATCGCGACGCCCAGGCGCCCGCGGTGCCCGGGTCGGCGAACTTCGTCGATGGATACGAGGCGCTGCTGTTCATCGCCGGCCACTATTACGACCGGATCATGACCAATCCTGCTTGGCGCTCAGACCATTTCGCGGTGCAGCGGACGCAGGTGAACCTGCACTCCGAACTCGCCGAGATCGCCGCCGACGTCATCGCCTTGCGTGCGGTGCGCGTCGACCTGGACCGGGCCAAGCGCAATGGTGGCTTCGACCAGGCCTTCGCCGAGCAGATCGACCGCCGCGAGACCACGCTGCGGCCGGTGTGGTCCGAGCTGATCGATCGGGTACAGGCGTTGTCCGACGTTGCGCACGTCGTCGAGTCCGCGGCAACGGAATTGCGGATTCTGGCCGAATACAACAAGGCCGCGACGATCGACGACCGGATCGATGCCCTGGTCGCCCGGTCCGGTGATCGCGAGATCTCGATGGACAATGCCAAGCGACTCTCCGAACAGGTCCGCAGTGGTGAGGAACAGCTACGAATTTATCGGGATGTGTTGCAGGGAAACATCTCTCGTCTCTCGCCGGCGGTTCCGCGGGAACTCCCCGCACGGTACGAACCGTCCTGACCACCAAGTCGCTCGACCGCGGTCAGCGTGACCAGGCGCGCAAGTAACCCTTCTCGGTATCGGTGAGGCGACGCAAACTGTGCGCCTCGACGTCGACGACAGCCATCTGAGTGCTCGCAACACATGCCGGTTTACTCACCGGATCGGCATGCGCACCCCGGATCTCGTAGCCGATCGTGAAGTCGACGGACCGAAAACCCTTGATCCACATGCCGATGCGCAACGGCGAGTCGTCGTGGCGGAGCTGACTCTGATATCGGATCTCGACGTGCACGATCATCGCGCTCTTGATCAGCGGGGTGTACTCCTCGCCGGCGGAGAGCAGCCACGCAATCCGGGCTTCCTCCATGAGCGTGACCATCCGGGCATGGTTGATGTGACCAAAAGCATCCATGTCCGACCAGCGCACCCCGACCTCCGCGGTGAACGCGAATTCGTGTGCGCCCAAACCGCTCTCACCTGCGATGTTTGCTGAGTTGCGGCCGGTGTTTGCGGTACTCACTGACCCACGCTCCTGAATGCCGGCTGTGAAAACACGTTCGGGTCTTCACGCTTTTGTTACCCGCTAGTAGTCTTCCATCCGCGCGGCGTCCCCGATAATGGGGGGCGGTGTACCTGCGAAGTGCGGTACCGCAATGCGTTCGTGGGCTACCGCCGTCGGCGGGTGGGATGAGGTTATTGATGATGGGCACAAGGCGAGTGGCCGCAATGGTGGCGACCATACTCGGCGTCGGCGTCCTGGGTGCGGGTTTGCTCGGTCCAGCAGTGGCGGACGCGGCGCCACGCGTCGAGGCGCGCATCGTCACCACCAAGCCGATGAGCGAATTGCGCACCGACGTCTGGGTGGATTCCCCGTCGATGAAACAGCGCATCAAGGTCAGCGTGCTGACCCCGGCGTACTCCAGTGGTCCGCGCCCGACCGTCTACATGCTCGACGGCGCCGGTGCCGACGGCGACGTCAGCGACTGGATCACCAAGGGCCACGCCGGCGCGTTCTTCGCGAACAAGAACGTCAACGTCGTCCTCCCGGTCGGCGGAGCGGGCACGTTCTACACCGACTGGCAGCACGCCGACCCCAAGCTGGGTAAGCCGATGTGGGAGACCTTCCTCACCAAAGAACTTCCCCCGCTGATCAATTCGCGGTTCAACGGTAATGGCCGCAACGCGGTGATCGGGTTGTCGATGGGCGGACAGGCGTCGTTCGCGCTGGCCATCCGCCATCCCGAGCTGTATTCGGGTCTCGCGTCGCTCAGTGGGTGCCCGCCGGTGTCCGGGGCGGCCAACGAGGCCTACGTGCGCACCACCGTCGGTCGCGACGGCGGCGACGCCACCAACATGTGGGGCCCGTTCGGGTCCGTCGGCTGGCAGGCGCACGACCCGAGCCTGCATCTGAACGCGTTGCGCGGCAAGGACATCTTCATCTCCGCCGGCTCCGGCGCCATCGGCCCACTGGACATCACGCGTCGCATCGAGCCCGACGAGGGTCCGCCCGCAGCGGTCACCGCGTCGTCCTCGGCGTTGGAGGCCGGCGCCTACCGATGCTCACTGGAGTTCGCGTGGGACCTGCGCACCCACAACGTGCCCTACACCGACGGCTTCCGCCTGATCGGCACGCACACCTGGGCCTACTGGGAGCAGGACCTGCCCGCCGCCTGGGGAACGGTCTCGCGGCACCTGTACTGAGCCGCCTGCCGTAGCGGTGCCGCCGCAGACCTCAGTCGGCGCGGATCCACCGCTCGGCGAAGGACAGGAAGCTGTCGTTCTCGTCGAGATGGGTGACGGTGACCCGCACGCCGTCGTCGGCGAAGGGCCGCACCACGACCCCGGCATCGATTGCCGCGCGCGCGAACTCCGACGACCTCTCGGCGAGGTCGAGCCACACGAAATTCGCCTGCGAGTCGGGTACCCGGTAACCGGCGGCGCGGAGCCGCTCGGTGACCCGCCGACGCTCGGCGACCACCGCGTCGGTGCGCTCGAGTAGCTCGTCGCCGGCCTCCAGGCAGGCCAGAGCTGCGGCCTGCGCGACGCTGTTGACCGAGAACGGCACATGCGCCTTACCCAGGGCGGTGATGATCTCCGGATCGCCGATCGCGTACCCGACGCGCAGGCCGGCGAGCCCGTACGCCTTGGAGAACGTGCGCAACGCGACCAGGTTCGGGAACTCGCGGCGCAACTCGAGAGCGTCGTAGGCGTGGTCGTCGTCGAGGCGGGTGTACTCGAGGTACGCCTCGTCGAGGGCGACGACGATGTCCGACGGCACCGACTGCAGGAAGGCGCGCAGATCGTCGGCGGTGACGACGGTCCCGGTCGGGTTGTTGGGGTTGCAGACGAAGATCAGGCGGGTGCGGTCGGTGATCGCGTCGGCCATCGCCGCAAGATCGTGCACGTCGTCGCCGGTGAGAGGCACCTGAACGGGCGTCGCCCCGACGAGCCGCGTCGCGAGGGGATAGGTCTCGAAGGAGCGCCAGCCGAAGACGACCTCGTCGCCGGGGCGGCAGGTGATCAGGATCAGGTTCTGGCAGAGGATCACCGATCCGCAACCGACCTGGATCTCCTCAGGACTGACGCCGAGGTTCTTCGCCAACGCGTCGGTCAACTCGACCATCCCGTTGTCGGGGTATCGGTTCACACCGGCCGCGGCATGTGAAATCGCTTGCAGAACCGAGGGGAGCGGACCGAAGGTGACCTCGTTGCTGGCAAGTTTCACCGCGTCCGGGAACGTCTTGCCGGGAACGTAGACGGGCAGGTCGGCGAGGTCGGGACGGATGCGAAAGGTCACCGTCCAACTGTAGGTCCACGGTCGTGGCGGACGATGCCCGGACCCGGCGATCCGGCTCTGACCGCGCGGTTTGCTTCTGCCGCCGTGCGGTGTGTAATCTTTCGCTTCGGCAGTTCGAAAGGACTCCGCTAGGAGGCGTGCCAGAGCGGCCGAATGGGACTCACTGCTAATGAGTTGTCTCGCTAAAACGGGACCGGAGGTTCAAATCCTCTCGCCTCCGCCGACCGCAGTCGCGCCGACCGCGGTGACAACTGAACAGCACGACAGCTGAACAGCACGACAACTGAATAATCACGCGCCCGTAGCTCAACGGATAGAGCATCTGACTACGGATCAGAAGGTTTGGGGTTCGAATCCCTACGGGCGCACTCTCAATACCCCGCCACCAGCGACAACGGTGGCGGGGTATTTGTTTTCCGCATCACCGTCGGATGTCGGCCTGGTCACCGTTTCGCCGCCTTTGGCCGCCTTTGGGTGGAAACGGTCGTGAATGGTGTGCACTGAAGTTGCTCAAGTTCTGCCAGTGACGTGTGTGCTCACCCAACGACCTCGAGAGGCTGTCATGATTCCTGCTCCGTTCACCAAATACGCGGCCGAATTGTTCGGCACATTCTGGCTTGTCCTCGGAGGTTGCGGAACCGCGGTCTTCGCTGCCAAGCAAGTCGCCGAGGGAGACGACAAGGGGACGCTCATCCAGGTGGGCGTCGGCTATCTGGGCGTCGCGCTGGCGTTCGGACTGACCGTGGTCACCATGGCCTACGCGCTCGCCCACATCTCCGGGGCGCACTTCAATCCGGCGATCTCGCTCGGCGCTGCGGTGAGCGGGCGACTCGAATGGAAGGATCTTCCGGGCTACTGGATCGCCCAGGTCGCCGGTGGTCTGCTCGCCGGTCTCGCGATCTATGGGATAGCGCAGGGCAAACCCGGCTGGACGGCCACCGGCAACATGGCCGCCAACGGATACGGCGACCACAGTCCGGGCCACTACACCCTCGCCGCGGTCCTGATCGCCGAGATCCTACTGACCGCGTTCTTCCTCATCGTCGTCCTCGGCGCGACCGACGGCCGGGCCCCGAAGGGATTCGGGCCGTTGGCAATCGGCTTCACCCTCACACTCATCCACCTGGTATCCATCCCGATCTCCAACACCTCGGTGAACCCGGCACGCTCGACGGCGGTGGCGTTCTTCAACGGCGACGGCGCGCCCGGCCAGCTGTGGGCGTTCTGGGTCGCCCCACTCATCGGCGGTATCGTCGGCGGCCTGATCTATCCACTGCTGTTCGAGGACGGCAAGTTCAAGTACGGTTCGTCGGCGCGCGAGGAGACACCGGTCGCCTGACCGCGTCGGCGGCGGCGAACGCAGGCACTTGACGGAACTCCGCAACCGGCGAAATCGGACAGCCGCTGCGAGAATCACTGCCCATGGAACTGTTGATCCTGGTGCTCGTGGGCGCCGTCATCATCACCGCGATCGCCGACCGGCGTGGCATGCAACCCGCGTTGATCATCGTGGTGGTGGCGCTGGCGGTCTCGTTCGTCCCGGGCATGCCGCACGTGGAACTCGAATCCGAGATCCTGCTGACCGTCGTGCTGCCACCGCTGCTGTATTCAGCGGCGCTGGGCTTCTCGGTGCCGAGCTTCGTGCGCAACATCAAGCCGATCCTCGGGCTCGGGGTGGCGATGGTCGTCATCACCGCCTTCGCCGTCGGGTGGATCGCGTCGTTGCTGATCCCCGAGTTCACCTTCGCGTTGGCGTTGCTGCTCGGGGCGATCGTCGCACCGCCCGACGCGGTCACCGCCGTGGCGATCGGACGCAAGCTCGGACTGCCGAAGCGGCTGATGGCCATTCTCACCGGTGAGAGTCTGGTCAACGACGCCGCGGCGCTGTCGCTGTTCGCCATCGCGATCTCCCAGATCGCCTCCACCCATGCGTTCATCGACAATCCGTTGGCGCTGTTCGGCTACAACGCAATTCTCGGTCCCATCGTCGGTGCCGTCCTCGGCTACCTCACCCTCTGGATTCGACGCCACCTGCGCAACCCCGCACTGGAAACGGTGCAGGGCTTCGTGGTTCCGTTCGCGGCGTTCCTGGCCGCCGAACACCTGCATGCCTCCGGGGTACTCGCGGTGGTGATCGCCGGCTTCGTGGTCGGGTCGGGGTCGGTGCACGCCGGCTATCAGACGCGGCTGCAGGAACGCTATGTGTGGAATTCGGTCGACGTGCTGCTCGAGGCATTTGTGTTCGCCTACATCGGGTTACAGATGAGGTTCATCATCGAGGACCTCCGCGACGCGCGAGAATCGTTGCTGCAGATCACCATTGCCTCACTCCTCGTGTTGGCCGTGGTGCTCCTGATCCGGCCGGTCTGCGTGTTCGCGATGTTCGGTCGCGGAGTCGTCAGCCGCCATCTCGACGCCACGGTCGCCGTGGAGATCCCGCCCACCCCGCGTCGCGGTGCCGCCGGACGCCGCGACCCCGACCAGGCACCGGAGTGGCGGCGGCGCCTGCGCGAACGCATCGACAACCGGCCACTGACCTGGCAGGAGTCGACGGTGGTCGCCTGGACGGGTATGCGTGGCGTGGTCACCCTGGCGGCCGCTTCCGGCATCCCGCTGACCGTCGCCGACGGCAGCGAGTTCCCCGAACGTTCGGCCATCCAGGCGATCGCGTTCGTCGTGGCCGTCGGGACCATCCTCATCCAGGGCCCGACCCTTCCCTGGCTGATCAACCGGTTACACCTGCGCAACGAGGATGAAGAACGCTACGACCACGAACAGACCGCCCGCGCCGAGGCCATCGTGCACGGGGCGGCCGACGAGGTCATCGCGGGCTTCGTCAACAACCCACCGGCCGACCTCGACGAGGTGACCGTCGACTTCATCAAGGAGACCGTCGCACGACAGTCCCGGGATGCCGAGGAGATGCCCGACCCCGACGCGCACACCGCCCGCACCGACGCCTTTGCCGCGCTGTACCGCAACGTGCTCTCGGCACAACGTGACGCTCTCGTCGCCGGCCGAGAGAACGGCCACCTCGAGGACGAGGCGGTCCGCGCCATGCTCGAACGCCTGGACCTGCAGGAAGCCGGACTCACGGCCCGACTGGAAAGCCGCCTCTGAGACGCCGTCAGTAAGGTCGAAGGTGCACGTGTTGGATACGGGTGCGCCGGCTCGGCGACCCGGAAGTGATCGGGAGTGGCGACATGGGACAGCCCACCGGGCAACGGCCCGACGGCGCCGACGATTACCGCACCCCGCTGCTGCCGGGCAACTACCCGCCGCTCGGCTACTCCGACCGTGGACTCCCGCGCTACACCGCGGCCGACCTCGCCGCAGGCGGGACACCGCAGTCCGCCCCCCGCCATGACGTCGCGCCGGTTCCGTTGTCGGACGGCCCGGACGGGGTCGAGATGGGGATGGCCGGCACCGATGCCGAGCCGCCGCACCATCCACGCCGCTCCGGGGAGGAACGCGGGGTCGGCGCCACCGTGGTCATCTTCGCCGTCGTCGGCCTGGTGATCGTGGGACTCGTCGTCTTCGGGGTCCGATCGCTGCACCAACAACAGAACCCGACCATCACGCTGCCGACCGCCGACCCCACCGACACCTATTCACTACCGGTGTTGCCCACCCGGCCCGGCGTGCCCTCGCAGCCCGGCGGCGACCAGCCCGGCGGTGGCTCCGGTGGTGCGACGCCGGGCGCACAGGTCACCTACACCGTCACCATCAACGGCGTCGGGACCATCCTCTACGTCGACGACGTCGGCGTCCGGACCGACTTCACCCCGCCAGCGAACTGGACGGTCACCTTCGCCGCAAGCCGCAATCCGCTGCGCCTGTTGGTCGTCGCCGGCGACGGATCCTCGGCGCACTGCACCATCACCGTCGCCGGCCGGCCGGTCGCCGACGACAGCGTCGAGGCCTCCTCGACACGGCGAACGGCCACCTGCATCGCCTGACCCACGGGTCAGTTCGGGGTCCTCGGCGTGTGTCGGCGGCCCGAGGTCGCTACCGTATGTGTGTGAGTTCCCCGCAAGCAGCCCCGCAGGCGTCGGCGAGCGACGCCACCGAGTTCAAGACCATGATCACCTGGCGCGGTGTCGACACCGACCGCCTCGAACAGGTCCGCCTCAACGTCCAAGGCGCTCGGGTCAAGGCGTACGGCCGCATCATCGCCGCGGCGACCGCCGACCACGACGCGTTCTCCGCGTCATATGAGCTGGTCACCAACGATGCCGGCGTCACCAAGCGGCTGTCGATCCACCTCGTGCAGGCCGGCGGTGAGACGCAGCTCGGAATGGCTCGCGACGAGGAGAACACCTGGCTCGTGCAGACCGGGGGCGAGACCGTCCGCAAGGACTTCGGTGGCGCGGAGGATGTCGACCTCGCTCTGTCGCCGATGTTCAACGCCCTGCCCATCCGCCGACTGCACCTCGCCGCGGCCGACGCATCCGGCACCGTCGAGGTCCCCGTCGTCTACGTCTACCTGCCGACGGCGGTCGTCGAACCGGCCACCCTGCGCTACACGCCCGGCCCGGACGGGATCGGCGTGTCCTCGCCGGTCGCCACCTCGACATTGACCGTCGACGACAACGGCTTCGTCATCGACTACCAGGGACTGGCCAGCCGCGTCTGACCGGGCGATCAGCCCAGCCATACACTCCCGCGGTGCGCCTGGCGGCGCATCTCCGCTTGCCAGCCCGCGACGCCCGGCTCGACGTCGGTGATCGCCACCCGCGGCGCATTCGCCATCGCCTCGTAGGCGTGCCGGGCGCGGTAGCCGGCGTCGATCAGTACCTCGGTGGTGCCGTGATCGCGGAGTTCGTCGCGTGCCGCGGTCAGCCGGTCGATCACCTCGCTGAGTGCATTGAGCACCGCGATCCCGTTCGCTTCGATCATCGCCCGCTGCAACTGCGGAGCGGTCCCGGCAACACGTGTGCCGTCTCGGAAACTGCCCGCGGCCAGCCGGATCGCCAACTCGCTCTCCGCGGCACCGACCGCCGCCGTCGCCGCGGCCGTCAGATGCGGCACATGCGAGATCGCAGCCACCGCGCGGTCGTGCGCGTCGTTCGCGGCGGGCACCACCGCGGCACCCAGCGCGCGCGCCAGCCCGGCGACGACCCGCCAGTCCTCGGCGTCGGTGGAATCCTCGGTGGTCACCATCCACATCGCGTCGGTGAACAGGTCGGGATCGGTGGCCTCCCACCCCGAGTGACTCGAGCCGGCCATCGGATGCCCGCCGACATACCGGGCGTCGGGGAACAACCGCCGAAAGATTTCGGCGACAGGCATTTTCACGCTGATGACGTCGGTGACCAGGCAGCCCGCCGCATGGTCGGCGATCGCCGACACGATCGGTTCGATCGTGGTGACCGGGGTCGCGAGCACGATCACCGCGTCGGTGTCGGCGGCACGGCGCAGCGTCGCCACGAGATCGGTGGACGCGTCGTGGCCGTCGGCGCGGACCTGCTCGACGGTCGCCGACGAGCGGTTGTAGCCGAAGGTGGAGGCGCCCGATGCATCGAGCGCCCGCATCATCGACCCGCCGATGAGGCCGAGACCGAGAATGCAGACCGGGGTGGAGCGGATGTCTGTCACCATCCCAGATTTCCACATCGCCGTGGTGCGGGTAGGACTTGGGGAGTACGCCCCCGACGGGCTACCGTGACCTGCATGGCAGGTGCCGGCGCGGGAGTATCGGGTTCCAACAGCAACGACGTCGTCGACGGCGTGGAGGGTTTCGCGGTCGCGGTGGTGCGCGAGGATGCCGCCTGGAAGGTCACCGCCCTCAAACCGGACGCGCTCACCGATCTCGATGCCGCCGAACGGCAACTGCGTGACCTGCGGTCGGCGGGCGCGGTGTTCGGATTGCTCGACGTCGACGAGGAATTCTTCATCGTCATCCGCCCGGCACCCGGAGGTGCGCGGATGCTGCTCTCCGACGCCACCGCGGGCATCGACTACGATGTGGCCGCCGATGTGCTCGACGCACTGAACGTCGACGTCCCCGACATCGACCCCGATGAACTCGACGACGTCGACCCGTGGGAAGAGGGCGATCTCGGCATCCTGTCCGACCTCGGCCTGCCCGACGCCGTCATGGGCGTCATCGTCGGCGACACCGACCTCTATGCCGACGAGCAGATCGGGATGATCGCCGCGCGGCTCGGGTTCGCCGACGAACTGTCCCGCGTGCTCGACTCACTGGGGCATTGAGCTCCGCGACTCCCGCCGGCGCCGCGCAGATGCGGGTGTGGGAGTCGATGATGAATGCCGCCCTCGACGCGGCGGCCCTCTCCGGTGACGACGACGTACCGATCGGTGCCGTCGTCTTCGATCCCGCAGGCGTCGAACTCGCCCGCGCAGCCAACCGTCGAGAGGCCGATTCGGACCCGACCGCGCACGCCGAGATCCTGGCGTTGCGCGCGGCGGCCGCTGCCTTCGGCGACGGATGGCGACTACCCGGATGCACCATCGCCGTCACCGTCGAACCCTGCACGATGTGCGCCGGAGCCATCGGCCTCGCCCGCCTCGACACCCTGATCTTCGGGGCGTGGGAGCCGAAAACCGGTGCGGTGAGCTCACTCTGGGACGTGGTTCGTGATCCGCGGCTGACCCATCGACCACAGGTACGCGGCGGCATCCTCGAGCAACGGTGCCGAATGCTGATGGTCGACTTCTTCACCATCCGCCGCGACCTGTGACTCTGTGGCAGATTTGACGGTGCACGACATCGGACGAATCCGTATTCCACCCCGAACCGCAGGAGGACGGCATGGCCGACGCAAGCGACAAGGTCAACGAGGTCATCGGTACGGCCAAGGAGAAGCTCGGTGAACTCGCCGACAACCCCAAGGTCGCCGAGGCCCTCGGCACGGCGAAAGAGAAGATCGGCGAGCTCGCGGAGAACCCGAAGGTCAACGAAGCCCTCGACACCGCAAAGGAAAAGATCGGTGAGCTCGCCGGAAACGAGAAGGTGCAGGGCGCGCTGGGCACCGCCAAGGAGAAATTCGACGAGCTGAGGGGCAAGTTGGGTAACTGACGCCACCGGTTGCCGGTCGGTACGGTGGAAGGCGGGGCAACCCCCCTCCCATGCGGCCCGTCGAGACCAGGCGTGGACGCATCATCCGATCGCCTCGACGTGCGCGCCGCGCGCGCACCCGGCAGAGGAGGCTCACCATGGCACTATCCGATGACGCCAAGAACAAGGCCGAAGAGCTCAAGGGACGCGGGAAGGAAGCCGCAGGCAGCCTGACCGACGACCAGGACCTCAAGAACGAGGGCAAGGGCGACCAGGCCGTCGCCCAGGGCAAGCAGAAGATCGCCGACGCGGCCGACGCCGTCAAGGGCAAGGTCGACGACATCAAGGACAAGCTCAGCGGTAACTGATACCCGCCGTTTGCCCGTCTGACCAGCCGATTTAAGGCCGGACACGGGCCTGCGGTACAGTCTTCGGCGGTGGCGTGTCCGAGCGGCCGAAGGTGCAGCACTCGAAATGCTGTGTGCGGTAACCCCGTACCGAGGGTTCAAATCCCTCCGCCACCGCCGGCAATGGCCCCCTATCCTCGCAGATAGGGGGCCATTGTGCTGTCCGGGGAGGCTTGTGCCGTATTCGTGGGTCACAGGTGACCTGAAAGTACGGCACGCCGCGCATGGCGGCCGTATCTGCCGTCGATCGTTCGTGTGAATCCCATGGACCTGGGCGGATGACGGGACGATGATCAACAGCATGAGCACTCCGCAGCAGCCGGGTAACGACCAGAACCGGCCCGGACCGTCGAACGAGCCGACGACCCACTATCAGAAGCAGGGTCGGGCGCCGCTGGGTCCGGACGGGCAGCGGACCACTGCGTACCAACGTCCGCCGGCGCCGAGGCCGACGGAGGCGCCGACGCGGGTGCACGCACGGCCACAGGTAGCGCCGCCGGCCGGCCCGCCACGCCATATCCCACCGACCGCCCAGCCCGGCATGGGGCAGCAGCCGGCGACCGGGCAGTCGGGCCTGGGGCAGTCGCAGGTACCGCCCGGACGGCCGGGCCCGTCGGCACGGCCGGACGCACAACCTCCGGCACCGGGCGGACAAGTTCCGACCGGGCGCCCCGTCGCCGACGGCGTGGCGATGAAGAAGCGCAACCCGATTGCGGTGTGGATCGGCCTGCCGCTGATCACCCTCGGGATCTACTCGCTGGTCTGGTACTACAAGATCAACAAGGAGATGGCCGCCTTCGATCGGCGCAAGGAGATCTCGGCGGTCGGGCCACTGTTGGTGATCATATTCCTCAGTTGGACGGTCATCGCCCCGATCATCAGCTTCCACAACACCGGCAAGCGCATCCGTGAAGCCCAGCGCTGCGCCGGACTGCCCGAGACGTGTAATCCGTTGCTGTGCTGGGTACTCGGCTTCGTCTTCGGTCTGCACACCTTCTACATGCAGAGCGAACTGAACAAGATCGTCGACCGCTACGGAGCCGAACCGGGCACGACGGTGCCGCTGTTCGCCTGATTCACAGGAACGATCCGGCTCCACCGACGAGGTCGAGGAGTGGTTGTGGGAAGAACCCGAGCACGATCGTGACCGCCGTGCACAAGGCGATCGACGTGGTCGTCAAAGCGCTGGGCCGCACCACATGCGGGGCGTCGACGGGGACGTCGGAGAAGAACATCGCCACGATGATGCGGATGTAGAAGTACGCCGCGATGGCGCTGCTGATCACACCGATCACCACCAGCACCGAACCCCCGCTACCCGAGACCGCAGCGAACACATCGAATTTCGCGATGAAGCCACTCGTCAACGGAATGCCGGCGAACGCCAGCAGGAACATCGAGAACATTGCTCCCACAAGCGGATAGCGCCGCCCGAGACCGGCCCACTGGTCGATGCCGGTGGCCTCGCGTCCGGACAGGTGCGCTCCGGTGGCGCCGCCGGTGCGCGCCGACCCGGTGAACGTCGTCGGCTCGCGAACCACCGAGACCGTGGCAAACGCACCGAACGTCGAGAAGGCGTACGCGGCCAGATAGAACAGGGTGGCGCTGACGCCCGCTTCGTCAAAAGCGATGAGCCCCAACAGGATGAAGCCGGTGTGTGTCACCGAGGAGTAGGCGAGCAGGCGTTTGACGTCGGACTGGGTCACCGCCATCACCGCACCGCCGAGCATGGTGACGATCGCCACCGCCCACAACACCGGTTTCCAATCGTCGGCGAGCGCACCGAAGCTCGTGTAGAAAACACGCAGTAGCGCGCCGAACGCGGCGATCTTGGTGGCCGCGGCCATGAACGCGGTCACCGGCGTGGGTGCGCCCTGATAGACGTCGGGGACCCACGAATGGAACGGCACCGCGCCGATCTTGAACAGCAACCCCACCGAGAGCAACGCCAACCCGATCAGCGGGAGCAGTACCTCACCCGACGTTCCGGCGGCGGCGCGATCGACACTGATCCCGATGACCGTCAGGTCCAGCGAGCCGGTGCCGCCGTAGACGAAGGCGGCGCCGAACAGGAAGAACGCCGACGAGAAGGCGCCCAGCAGAAAATATTTGAGGGATGCCTCCTGGGAGAGCAGGCGGCGGCGCCGGGCCAGGGCGCACAACAGGTATAGCGGCAGCGAGAACACCTCGAGCGCGATGAACATGGTGAGCAGATCACCGCATGCGACGAACAGCATCATCCCGCCGACCGCGAGCAGGGTCAGCGGAAAGACCTCGGTGGTCACGCCACCGGCTCGGGTCGCGTCGAATTCGTCATCGGAATTCGGGGTACTCGCTCCCGACGGCGTGAACATGTCGGCGCGGTCGCCGGTCAGCGTGGCCTGTGCTGCCGCCCCCGGCCCATCACTGACCCGACGTCGTCCGGCGGGGTGTTTCACCAAGCGCGTCGACGGTGCCACGACCCGTTCGAGTCCGCGCTCGGCCATGAACGCCACGGCGAGCACGGAGATCACCAGCAACAGCCCCTGCAGGAACAGGGCGGGCCGATCGAGCACCACCGCCCCGGACACCGCGGTCCGTCCCTGACCACCGTCGTCGGTGAGATGGACGGCCAGCACGATGACCGCGATCAGCGCGGCCACCAGCCCCGCCGTCGACAGCACCAGTTGGGCGCGCCACCGGCCGGCCCGCGGCGCGAACGCCTCGACCAGCACACCAACCACGCCGACGCCGAAGACGATCAACATCGGTGACAGCAGAGAGTATTCGACGTGGGGCGGGGTGATCGCGGCCAGCGCCGCCGTGATTTCGTGCGTCGTGGTCACGTGTGCCGCCATCACTTGCCACCTCCGTTGTTCTGGACCACCACGGCCGGTGCCGGGTCGCCGCGTCCCACGGTGGTCAGCGTGTGCGAGACCGTGGGGGTGATCAGATTCAGCAGAGGCTGCGGGAAGAACCCGAAGACGAGCAGCAGGGCGAGCAGCGGTGCCACGACGAGACGTTCGCGACCGTGTAGATCAGGCATCGCCCGACGGGCGGCGCCGGGACCCTCCACCGGTGTCGGCGGGCCACCCATCACGCGTTGATAGAGCCAGAGAATGTAGATGGCGGACAGGACCAACGCGCTCGACGCCGCGATCGCGGCGACCGGGTACCGGGTGAAAGTGCCGATGAACACCAGGAATTCGCTGATGAACGGCGACAGGCCGGGAAGCGACAGGGTGGCCAGCCCGGCGACGAGGAAGGTGCCGGCGAGGACCGGCGCGACCTTCGCGATGCCACCGTAATCGGCGATGAGGCGGCTACCACGCCGCGAGACGAGGAACCCGGCGATCAAGAACAGTGCCGCGGTGGAGATTCCGTGATTGACCATGTAGAGGGTCGCACCGCTCTGGGACTCGCTGGTCATGGCGAACACGCCGAGGATGATGAAACCGAAGTGCGAGATCGAGGTGTAGGCGATCAACCGCATCATGTCGGTTTGTGCGATGGCCAGGATCGCGCCGTAGACGATACCGATCACCGACAGCGCGATGATCAGTGGGGCAAAGGTTTTCGACGCCTCGGGGAAGAGCTGCAGACAGAACCGCAGCATTGCGAAGGTGCCGACCTTGTCGACGACGGCCATCATCAGCACCGCCGACGCCGGGGTGGCCGCCACCGCCGAATCGGGGAGCCACGAGTGGAACGGCCACAGCGGGGCCTTGATCGCGAAGGCGATCATGAAGCCGCCGAACAGTAATGCCAGCACCCCGGTGCTCGCGTCGAGGCGTCCGCCGGCCACCGCGTCGGAGATCGCCGGGAGACTGAAGGTGCCGCGGCCGTCGGCGCCGATCCCCGAGCGTGCGGTCACCACGTACAGCCCGATCACCGCCGCGAGCATCAGCAGCCCACCGAACAGGTTGTACAACAAGAACTTCACCGCGGCGGCGGCCTGCGTGCCGCCGCTGCCGAAACCGCCGATGAGGAAGTACATCGGTATCAGCATGGCCTCGAACACGATGTAGAACAGCAGGACGTCGGTGGCAACGAAGCTCATCAGCACCATCGCCTCGACCGCCAGCATCAACGCGAAGTAGGTGTGCGGGCCCTTCTGTCGACGTCCACCCGAATGATCAAGGGAGCCTGCATGATCGGCGTCACGCCAGCCGGCCAGCACGAGGATCGGCATGAGCACGGTGGTGAGCAGGATCAGGACCAGCCCGATGCCGTCGAGACCCAGTTCGTAGCGCGCGCCGAAGGATGGGATCCACCGCACGTTCGTGACGAACTGATAGCGGGGGCCGTCGGGATCGAAACCGATCGCGAGCCCGACCGACACCACCAGCGCGGCCACCGTGCCGAGTAGACCCGCCCACTTCGCGAGATCGGGACGCTGCGCCGGGAGCGCGAGCACACCGACGGCGACCACCGCCGGGATCAGCCAGAGGATCGTCAACCAGCCCATCGTCTACACCCCCCTGACCAGCATCAGCGCGGCCACCACGACGGTCGCCCCGGCCAGCATCGACAGCGCATATGATCGAACGAAACCGCTCTGCCACAGCCGTATTCGATTCGACGATGCGGTGACCAGCGTGCCGACGCCGACCCCGGCGCCGTCGACACCCTCGGATTCGAGGACGTCGAGACCTCTTGCCAGTGCCTGGCCGGGTCGCATCAACACGCGCTCGTTGAACGCGTCGCCGTAGAGGTCGCGGCGTGCCGCGACCGTCAGTGCGGTGACCTCGCGCGGTGCCGTCAGCGGGATCGGAGCCTGGGCGTATCGCGCCCACGCGACACCGATACCCGCCGCGACCACCACCAGGACACCCACCGTCACCACCCAGGTGGGCACCGGCAGCTCGCTGTGATGCTCGCCGACCACGGGTGTCAGCCAGTGCACCAGTGCGTCGCCGCTGACCAGCAACCCACCCGCGGCGACCGATCCGAGCGCGAGCAGGATCATCGGGCCGGTCATCGTGGCCGGCGCCTCGTGCGGATGTGCCTCAGGTGCCCAACGCTTCTCGCCGAAGAAGGTCATCAGCATGATGCGGGTCATGTAGAAGGCGGTGATGCCCGCGCCGAGCAGCGCGGCCCCACCGAGGAGTACACCGCGTGCGCCACCTGCACCGAAGGCCGCCTCGATGATCGGGTCCTTGGAGAAGAATCCCGAGAACGGGGGTACCCCGATCAATGCCAGATACCCGAGCCCGAAGGTGACGAAGGTGATCGGCATGAGCGTGCGCAGGCCGCCGAATCGGCGCATGTCGGTCTCGTCGTTCATCGCGTGCATCACCGAGCCCGCCCCGAGGAACAACCCGGCCTTGAAGAATCCATGGGTGAGCAGATGCATGATCGCGAATGCGTAACCGGCCGGCCCCAATCCGGCGGCCAGCACCATGTATCCGATCTGGCTCATCGTGGAGGCGGCCAGTGCTTTCTTGATGTCGTCCTTGGCGCAACCGATGATCGCGCCGAACAGCAGTGTCACCGCTCCGACGACCGCCACGGCCAGACGGGCGTCGGGGGCGACGTCGAAGATCGCGTGCGAACGGGCGATCAGATAGACGCCTGCGGTCACCATGGTCGCCGCATGGATGAGCGCCGACACCGGCGTCGGGCCCTCCATCGCGTCACCGAGCCACGATTGCAACGGTACCTGGGCGGATTTGCCGCACGCGGCGAGCAACAGCAGGAAACCCAATGCGGTCATGGTGGCGTGTCCGGCGGCGTCGGCGCCGGCGAACACGGTGGTGAACGAGACCGATCCGAAGGTCGCGAACATGACCATCAGCGCGACCGCCAACCCGATGTCGCCGACGCGGTTCACCACGAACGCCTTCTTCGCGGCGGTCGCCGCCGAGGGCCGCTGCTGCCAGAACCCGATCAGCAGGTAGGACGCGAGACCGACTCCCTCCCAACCGAGATAGAGGCCGAGGTAGGAGTCGGCGAGTACCAGCACGAGCATCGCGGCGAGGAACAGGTTGAGGTAGGCGAAGAATCGGCGACGATCGGGATCCGAGGCCATGTAGCCGATCGAATAGATGTGGATCAGGGTGCCGACGCCGGTGATCAACAGCACGAAGCACATCGACAGCTGATCGAGGTAGAGCCCCATGTCGACGCTCAAGCCGCCGCTGCCGGTGCCGGCCGGGGTGATGTGCAGCCACGTGAACAGCACCTGGTGTACGGGACGGTCGGCGGTGTTCCGGCCGAGCATCCCGACGAACAGCGCGACGCCGGCGCAGAACGATGCGGCGGCCAGCACGCATGCGAGATAGTGCCCCCAGCGGTCGGTGCGCCTGCCCGCCAGCAGCAGGACGGCCGCACCCAATAGCGGCAGCGCGGGAACAACCCAGAGAATGCTCGCCGATGTGTCGGTGCTCATGCCGCCCTCCTCATCTCCCGGCCGTCCCTATCTCCGCAGCAGGGCAGCGTCGTCGACCGAGGCGCTGCGCCGGGATCGGAAGATCATCATGATGATCGCGAGTCCGACGACCACCTCGGCGGCCGCGACCACCATCGTGAAGAACGCGATCACCTGCCCGTCGACGCTGCTCTGCATGCGCGCGAAGGTCACGAACGACAGGTTCGCCGCGTTGAGCATCAGCTCGACGCACATGAACACGACGATCGCGTTGCGCCGCAACAACACCCCGGCCGCACCGATGGCGAACAGCAGGGCCGAGAGATACAGGTAGTTCTCGGGATTCACTTCGCCGTCCCCCGATCCGGTTGTCGGGCGCGCAATCGTGCGTTGACCGACAACTCCGACGGCGTGCCATCGGGCAGCAGGGCGGGGATGTCGACGGCGTTGTGCCGGGCGAAGACTCCCGGACTCGGCAGCGGTGTGACGTCGATGCCCTTGCGGAACCGCTCGATGGAGATCTCCCGCTGGGTCCGCTTCGGCCCGAAGCGTTCTCGGTGCGCCAGCACCATCGCGCCCAGCGTCGCCGTGATCAGCAGGGCGCCGGTGAGTTCGAACGCCCACAGGTAGCGCACGAAGATCAGTTCGGCGATGGCCTCGACGGCTCCGTTGCTCCCCGGTGGCCGGGCTGCCACCGCGCCCGGCGGTGCGGTGATCGCGACGGTTGCCGCACCGATACCGCCACACAACAACGCGCCGAACCCGATTCCCAACACCACCGCGGCAACCCGTTGCCCGCGTAGCGTTTCGACCAGGGAATCCGACGAGTCCACGCCAATCAGCATGAGCACGAACAAGAACAACATCATCACCGCGCCGGTGTAGACCACCACCTGCACGACGCCGAGGAACAGGGCGCCCTGCGCGACGTAGAAGACGGCGAGCACGATCATCGTGGTGGCCAGGAACATCGCCGAATACACGGCCTTGGTGGCGAAGACCACCCCCAACGCGCCGGCGACGGCCACGACGCCGAGAATCCAGAACTGCACCGCCTCACCGGTGGAGGTGCGGGCGGCGTCGGCGAGGACTGCATCGGTCAGTGCCGCACCCGATTGCGCCACGACTGTCGAGGCGCTCACGGTACGACCTCGGCGCTGGTGGTCTCAGTGTCGGCGGTCCGGCCGGTCACGGTACCGTCGGGGCCCACGCGTCCCAGGTAGTAGTCGGCCTCTCGTGGTGCGGTCCCGGCTGCGGCCGCAGCGCTGACATCGTGCGGTGTCGGCGCGGTGCCCGCCGGTAATGGCGCGAGCAACTGCTGCTTCTCGTAGATGAGGTCGGCGCGGTTGTCGTCGGCGAGCTCGTAGTCGTTGGTCATCGTCAATGCCCGGGTGGGGCAGGCTTCGATGCACAGGCCGCAGCCGATGCACCGGAGGTAGTTGATCTGGTAGACGCGGCCGTAGCGTTCGCCCGGCGAATAGCGCTGCTCGTCGGTGTTGTCGGCGCCCTCGACGAAGATGGCGTCGGCCGGGCAGGCCCATGCGCAGAGTTCGCAGCCCACGCACTTCTCGAGACCGTCGGGGTGCCGATTGAGTTGGTGCCGACCGTGATAGCGCGGTGCGGTGGGTTTCTTCTCCTCGGGGTACTGCTCGGTCACCGTCGGTGCGAACATCGACGAGAACGTCACACCCATGCCGCTCAAGGGTTTGGGGGGCTTGAGGAAGTCAGGCATCGGTGGTCTCCTTCGCGGGGAGTTGGCCGGGTAGGGGCGGTACCGGGAAGCCGCCGGCCATCGGGTCGAACGGGATCGCGCTTCGGGGCGCGGGGGTGTCGGCTACCGGGGTGTGCGGTGCCGGGCGCACGACGCGCCGGACGAGCCAGAACAACAGGAGGGTCACCACCAGCCCGACGGCCGCCGACACCAACGCTCGTGGCACCGTGTCACTCGCCGAACCGAATGCGGCGCGGATCAGCGCGACGATCATCACCCAGGTCAAGGACACCGGGATGAGGACCTTCCAGCCGAGATTCATGAACTGGTCGTAGCGCAGACGCGGCAGGCTGGTGCGCAACCAGATGAAGACGAACATGAAGACCCAGACCTTGAGGGTGAACCACAGGATCGGCCACCAGCCGGAATTGGCTCCGTCCCACAGACTCAGCGGCCACGGAGCCTGCCAGCCGCCGAGGAACAGCGTGGTGGCCAGTGCCGACACGGTCACCATGTTGATGTACTCGGCGAGCATGAACATCGCGAACTTCAGTGAGGAGTACTCGGTGTGGAAGCCACCGACGAGTTCGCCCTCGGCCTCGGGGAGGTCGAAGGGCGCACGGTTGGTCTCGCCGACCATGGACACCGCGTAGATGACGAAGGACGGGAGCAACACCAGGCCGTACCAGTAGTTGTGTTGTCCGGCCACGATCTCCGAGGTTGACATGGTGCCCGAGTCGAGGAACACCGCGGCGAAGGTCAGGCCCATCGCGATCTCATAGGAGATGACCTGTGCGGTCGAGCGCAGTCCGCCGAGCAGGGGATAGGTGGACCCGGAGGACCACCCGGCCAACACGATTCCGTAGACCCCGATCGACGCCATCGCCAGGATGAACAGCACCCCGACGGGCAGGTCGGTCAGTTGCAGCGGGGTGTGGTGGCCGAACACCGACACCATCGGGCCGAACGGGATCACCGCGAACGCCATGATCGCCGGGACCACGGCGATGACGGGTGCGACCAGGTAGAGGACCTTGTCGACGCCGAACGGTGTGATGCCCTCCTTCAGTGCGAGTTTCACACCGTCGGCCATGCTCTGCAGCATCCCGTGCGGACCGACCCGATTCGGGCCGAGCCGGGCTTGCATGCGGGCCATGATCTTTCGTTCGGCCAGGATCGCGACGAGTGGATTGGCCACCAGAAAGGCGAAGACCGCCACCGCCTTGATGAGCACGAGCCACCACGGGTCGTGACCGAAGTCGGCGAGATCGGGATAGTCGGTGGCTGCCAGGTTCACGACTGCCCTTCCGCCGGACGGACGGCGACGACGTCGCCGGATTCTGCATGCAGCTGCGAACGGACATGCGAGGACACCGAATAGGTGGGCACCCACACCACGCCGTCGACCATGTCGCTGATCAGCAGTGGAAGGGTCAGTGTGCCCGAGTCGGTACTCAGTTCGACGTCGTGTCCGTCGGTGAGTCCGGCAGCGCTCGCCGTGGCCGCCGAGCACCGTGCCACCGATGGGTGCGCGGTGCCGGCGAGATACGGCTCGCCGTCTTGGAGTCGGCCGTCGTCGAGCAGCAGATGCCAGGTCGACAGCACCGCCTCACCGGGGCCGGGTGTGCGGGCCGCCGACACCGGGGGTACCGGTATCTCCGGTCGAGGGCCCGTCCACGGCCCGAGGCGGCCCAATTGTGCTCGAATATCGGTGATCTCGCGGCAGTCCAGCGAGACACCCGCCGCCTGCGCCAGCGCGTCGAGGACCCGATGATCCGACAGACGCCCGGTGTCGGCGAGGGCGGCCGGGAACGGGCGTGCCCGCCCTTCCCAGTCGAGGAACATCCCCGCCTTCTCCGCGGCCGCCGCGACCGGCAGCACCACGTCGGCGCGTTCGGTCACCGCCGATGTCCGGATCTCCAGGCTCACCAGGAATCCCACCGCGTCGAGGGCGGCGATCGCGGCGGCGGGGTCGGGGAGATCGGCCGGATCGACGCCACCGACGAGCAGCGCGTCGAGACGGCCGGTCGTTGCGGCGGAGAGGATCTCACCGCTGTCGCGCCCAGGGATGGACGGGAGATCGCGCGCCTGCCAGAGCCCGGCGACCTGGAGTCGTGCGGTGGCATCGGTGACCGGCCGGCCGCCGGGCAGCAGCGTCGGCAGCGCGCCGACTTCCACCGCTCCGCGATCGCCGGCGCGTCGTGGTATCCATACCAGTCGTGCGCCGGTCCGTTCGGCGAGTCGCATCGCCGCGGGGAGGGCGCCCGGAGCGCTGGCGAGACGTTCGCCGACGATGATCACCGATCCCGCGTCGCCGAGCAGCGCCGCGGTGGAGTCGTCATCGAGTACCGCGGCCTCGGCGCCGGGAACGGTGGGAAGTACTGTGCCGTTCAGCTTTTCGATGCCGGGACTACGCCACGACGCGATCGCGTGGACCCGGGTGCCGGTGGTGCGCACCGCGCGACGCAGTCGCAGGAAGACGATCGGTGACTCCTCCTCCGGCTCGAATCCGGCGAGCAGCACGGTTGGCGCCGCGACCAGTGCGTCGTAGGTGAGGTCGTCGGCGCGGGCGGCGACGTGGCGGGTGAGGAAGGCGGTCTCCTCGGCGCTGTGCGGCCGGGAGCGGAAATCGATGTCGTTGGTGCCGAGAACGGTTCGCGCGAACCGGACGTAGGCGTAGGCGTCCTCGGCGGTGATCCGGCCGCCGGTGAGGACTCCGGTACGTCCCCGGGCGGCCTGCAGTCCGTCGGCGGCGGCGCGCAACGCCTGCGCCCACGACACCTCCCGCAGCTGTCCGTGCCGGTCCCGGACCAGCGGGGTGGTGAGCCGATCGGCGCCGGCGGTGTAGGCGAACGCCCAGCGTCCCTTGTCGCAGTTCCACTCCTCGTTGACCGCGGGATCGTCGGCGGCCAGGCGCCGCAACACCTTTCCACGCCGATGGTCGGTGCGCTGGGCGCAGCCGCTCGCACAGTGTTCGCAGGCGCTCGGGGTGGACACCAGATCGAACGGCCGGGCGCGGAAGCGGTAGGCGGTACCGGTCAGCGCACCGACGGGACAGATCTGCACGGTGTTGCCGGAGAAGTACGAGTCAAACGGGGTTCCGTCGGCGGTGCTGACCTGTTGCAGCGCACCACGATCGGCGAGGTCGATGAGCGGGTCGCCGGCGATCTGGTCGGCGAAGCGGGTGCAGCGGGCGCACAGCACGCACCGCTCCCGGTCGAGCAGCACCGCCGAGGACAGCGGAACCGGTTTGGTGTAGGTGCGTTTGGGCCCGGTGAACCGCGAGCGCGGACGCCCGGCGGTCATCGCCTGGTTCTGCAGCGGGCATTCACCGCCCTTGTCGCAGATCGGGCAGTCCAGCGGATGGTTGATGAGCAGCAGTTCCATCACCCCGCGCTGGGCCTTCTCGGCGATCTCCGAGCCGAGTTGGGTGCGGACCTCCATGCCCTCGGTGACCGTGGTGGTGCATGAGGCGAGCGGTTTGCGCTGCCCCTCGACCTCGACGAGACACTGCCGGCACGCACCGACCGGGGCGAGCAACGGGTGATCGCAGAATCGGGGAATCTGGATGCCCACCCGTTCGGCAGCCCGGATCACCAAGGTGCCGGGGGGTACCCGGACCTCGGTGCCGTCGATGGTCGCGGTGACGAGTTCGACGGGCTCGGCGGACGAGGGCCGGTCGGACAGTGCGGTCATCGGCTCGCTCCCGGGACGTACGGCGTGCGGTGGTCGGTGAAGACGGTCGACGCGGCGGGATCGAACGGACAGCGCCCGCGCGCATCCGGACCCGACCCGGGGCGGGTGTGGGCGAGAAACTCGTCCCGGAAGTACTTGAGCGCCGAGACGATCGGGCTTCCGGCGCCGTCGCCGAGTGCGCAGAACGACTTCCCGACGATGCTGTTGGTGACGTCGGCGAGGACCGCGAGTGCCGCGGACATCTCATCGGCGTCGAGGTCGCCGGACTCGATGGCGCGTAGCTGTTGCACCAGCCAGTAGGTGCCCTCCCGGCACGGCGTGCACTTGCCGCATGACTCGTGCGCGTAGAACTCGGTCCAGCGCAGCACCGCCCGTACCACGCACGTGGTCTCGTCGAAGATCTGTAAGGCCTTGGTACCCAACATCGATCCGGCCTCGGCGACGCCCTCGTAGTCCAGCGGTACGTCGAGATGGTCGGCGGTGAGCATCGGTGTCGACGATCCGCCCGGCGTCCAGAACTTGAGGTGGTGCCCGTCGCGGACGCCACCGGCCCGATCGAGTAACTGCCGCAACGTGATCCCGAGGGGAGCCTCGTATTGGCCCGGATGGTTGACGTGTCCCGACATCGAGTACAGGGTGAATCCCGGCGATTTCTCGGTGCCCATGGCGCGGAACCAGTCGATGCCGTTGCGCAGGATCGCCGGGACGCTGGCGATCGATTCGACGTTGTTGACCACCGTCGGACTCGCGTACAGGCCGGCGACCGCGGGGAACGGCGGCCGTAGTCGGGGCTGCCCGCGACGGCCCTCGAGCGAATCGAGCAATGCCGTTTCCTCACCGCAGATGTAGGCGCCGGCGCCGGCGTGCACCACGAGGTCGATGTCGACTCCCGATCCGAGGACGTCACGCCCCAGATAGCCTGCGGTGTAGGCCTCGTCGACGGCCTGCCGTAGGCGACGCAGCACTCCGACGACCTCACCGCGCAGGTAGATGAAGGCGTGGCGTGCCCGGATCGCGTACGCCGCGATGATCGCCCCCTCCACGAGGGCGTGCGGAGACGCGAGCATCAACGGCATGTCCTTGCAGGTGCCCGGCTCGGACTCGTCGGCGTTGACCACCAGATAGTGTGGTGGCGCGTCCGGATTCGGGTCGTCTCCTTTGTTCTGCGGGATGAACGACCATTTCAGTCCCACCGGGAAGCCCGCCCCGCCGCGCCCGCGCAATCCCGCCGACTTGACCGCCTCGATGACGGCGTCGGGAGCCAGGTCCAGCGCGGCCCGCAGACCGCGATATCCGTTGTGGCGCAGATAGTTGTCCAGGGTCCACGAGTCCGGCTCCGCCCAGTGCCGCGACAGGACCGGCGGCGCTGCGGGCTCGTCCTCGACCGGATACTCGGTGGCCCCGTCATCACCGGCCCCGGCATCACCTGCGGTGGGCGGCGCGACCTCTCCGACTCCGGCCAATACGGCTGCGGTGTCCCGGAATCCGGCCACCGCCCGATCACCACGACTGGGCGTCACCTCGACCCCGGCCCGCAGGTCCTCGACGAGCTCGACCACCGACTCCGGGGTCTTCTGATCGAAGAACTCCCAGTTGACCATCACCACCGGGGCGAGATCGCAGGCCGCGTTGCATTCGAGGTGCTCGACGGTGATGCGGTGATCTTCTGTGGTCTCACCGGGTGCGACACCGAGGTGTTCACACACCGTGCGTAGGATCTCGTCACCGCCGAGGACCCCACAGAGGGTGTTGGTGCACACACCGATCAGATACTCGCCGGTGGGCGTGCGGCGGAACATCGAGTAGAAGGTGGCCACCGCGGCGACCTGGGCGTCGGTGAGGTCGAGGATCTCGGCGCACAGTGCGATACCGGCGCGGGTGAGGTGTCCGTCCTGGGACTGCATCAGGTGCAGCAAGGGTAGCAGCGCCGATCGGGACTGCGGGTAACGCGCGACGATCGGGGCGGCAGCCTGTCGCAGACGATCGGCGACGTCATCGGGATAGGTTGCCGGACCGTCGAATTCGATCGGTCCGTGCGGGCGTGCGACGCACGCGGCGGGTTCGGCCGGCGCGGGTTCGGGTGGCGGCCCGTCGATTCCCAGTTCGAGGTACACCGGTTCGCTCATCGGTCCACGCCTCCCATCACCGGGTCGATGCTGGCCACGGCGGTGATCACGTCGGCGACCATGCCGCCCTCGCACATTGCCGCCACGGCCTGCAGGTTGGTGAACGACGGATCGCGGAAATGCACTCGGTAGGGCCGGGTTCCGCCGTCGGAGACCATGTGGACACCCAGCTCACCGCGCGGCGATTCGATCGCCACATAACACTGGCCCGGTGGCACCCGCATACCCTCGGTGACGAGTTTGAAGTGGTGGATCAGCGACTCCATGGATTCGCCCATGATCTCGGCGATGTGGGCGGGGGAGTTGCCGAGTCCGTCGGGTCCGAGCGTGAGATCGGCGGGCCAGGCGATGTTCGCGTCGGTCACCATCACCGGTCCGGGCCGCAGCCGTGCCAGGCACTGTTCGACGATCCGCACCGACTCACTCATCTCTCGCACGCGAATCACATAGCGCCCGTAGGAGTCACAGGTGGTCTCGGTGATCACGTCGAAGTCGTAGTCCTCGTACCCGCAGTAGGGCTCGGTCTTGCGGACGTCGTGCGGGAGGCCGGTGGATCGCAGGACGGGCCCGGTGATGCCGAGCGCCATGCACCCGGTGAGGTCGAGGAAACCGACGTCGCAGGTGCGCGCTTTCCAGATGTAGTTGTCGGTCAACAGGTCCGAGAGTTTGGCCAGTTGCTCGGGCAGGCCGGCGACGATCGCGGCGATCTGCTCCACGGCGCCGTCGGGGAGGTCGGTGGCCACTCCACCGGGCCGGATGAAGGCGTGGTTCATCCGTAGGCCGGTGACGAGCTCGAAGATGTCGAGAATCTGTTCGCGGATACCGAAACCGGAGAACATCGCGGTCACCGCACCGAGTTCCATACCGCCGGTGGCCAGGGCGACCAGGTGGGAGGTGATCCGGTTGAGCTCCATGAGCATCACCCGGATGACCGAGGCGCGCTCGGGGATGGCCTCGGTGATGCCCAGGAGCTTCTCCACCGCCAGGCAGTAGGCCGTCTCGTTGAAGAACGGTGAGAGATAATCCATGCGGGTGACGAAGGTGACGCCCTGAATCCAGTTGCGGTACTCCAGGTTTTTCTCGATCCCGGTGTGCAGGTACCCGATTCCGCATCGTGCCTCGGTGACCGTCTCGCCCTCGATCTCCAGGATCAGCCGCAGCACCCCGTGCGTGGACGGGTGCTGCGGACCCATGTTCACCACGATCCGCTCCTCGCCGGAGTTGGCGGCGGCGCGCGCCGACACCTCGGCGACGATCTCGTCCCAATCCTGGCCGGAGACGGTGTAGGTGTGTTCGGGGCGTGCGGCGTGACTCGGCCGCGGGTCGAGATCGGTCATGAGTACGACCTCCGGCGATCGGGTGGTGCAACCTGGGTTCCCTTGTACTCCACCGGAACCCCGCCCAGCGGGTAGTCCTTGCGCTGTGGATGACCCACCCAGTCGTCGGGCATCGAGATCCGGGTGAGCGCGCGGTGGCCGTCGAAGACGATGCCGAAGAAGTCGAAGGTCTCGCGTTCGTGCCAGTCGTTGGTCGGGTAGATCTCGCACAGGCTCGGGATGCGCGGGTCGGCGTCGGGGACCGCCACCTCCAGCCGCAGCCGCCGATTGTGGGTGATCGACGCCAGCGGATACACCGCGTGGAGTTCGCGGCCGGTGTCGTCGGGATAGTGAACCCCGTTGACGCCCAAGCACAATTCGAAGCGCAGCGCCTCGTGGTTGCGCAGCGTCAGCGCTACTACGGCCAGATGTCGGGCGACGACGTACATCGTCATCTCCCCGGCGTGGATCTCCACCTTCTCGATGGCCTCGTCGAAGCCCGGACCCTCGTTTGCGTCGAGCGCGGCGGAGAGTGTGTCGGCGATGTGGTCGAAGTATCCTTCGTAGGGCCGGGTCGCGGCGGGCAGGGTGACCGTCTGCACCAGCCCGCCGTATCCGGAGGTGTCGCCGCTGCCGTGCACCCCGAACAGGCCGTGGCGCACCGCGATCACCTCGTCGGGTGCGGCCGCGCCGGTCGTCTCGTCGTCGGTCATCGCAGCAGACCCTTCAGCTCGATCGTCGGAGTGGCCTGCAGGGCCGCCTGTTCGGCCGCCCAGATGGCCTCTTCGCGATTGACGCCCAGCGGCATCTCGCCGATCTTGCGGTGCAGCGCGAGGATGGCGTTGAGCAACATCTCCGGGCGTGGCGGACAACCCGGTAGATAGATGTCGACGGGTACCACGTGGTCGACGCCCTGCACGATCGCGTAGTTGTTGAACATGCCGCCCGAGCTGGCGCAAACACCCATCGCCAGAACCCATTTGGGCTCGGTCATCTGGTCGTAGATCTGGCGCAGCACCGGCGCCATCTTCTGGCTGACCCGTCCGGCGATGATCATCAGGTCGGCCTGACGCGGCGAGGCGCGGAAAGCCTCCATCCCGAACCGCGCCAGATCGTAGCGACCGGAGGTGCTCGCCATCATCTCGATGGCGCAGCACGCGAGGCCGAAGGTCGCGGGCCACAGCGAGCCCTTGCGCATGAATCCCGCCAGGTCCTCCACAGTGCTCAGCAGGAATCCACTGGGCAGTCTCTCTTCGAGGCCCATCGCCTACCTCCTCGCCGCGCCGGACGGGTCACGGGCACATGTGTGCCGAACTCGCTATCGGTGCGCTCCCTTGTGCTCGACTCGTGCCGGATCTGTCACGTCAGTCCCACCCCAACCCGCCGCGGCGCCATTCGTAGGCGTAGGCCACCGACACGTTCACGATGAACAGGGCCATCGCCGCCAGGCCGAACCAGCCGAGCGCGTCGAAGGCCACCGCCCACGGGTAGAGGAAGACGATTTCGATGTCGAAGATGATGAACAGCATCGCGGTCAGGTAGTACTTGACCGGAATTCTCTGCACCACAGTCCGTCTCACGTCGGACAGGGTGGACGTCCCCGAACCGCCGCCGATGGGTTCGATACCGCACTCGTAGGCATCGAGTTTGGCGCGGTTGGCCCGGCGCGGCCCCACCGCCGAGGCGATGACGACCGAGAACACCGCGAAGCCGAGCGCGATCGCACCGAGAACGAGGATCGGAACATAGGCGTTCATCGCCGATCGACTCCCTCCGTGCGCTCGCTCAGTGGGTGTGAGCTGCTGGGTAGTAGCGAGCTGATGTGAGCTACAACACAACCTTACAAGCGCATGCCGCCGTGTCGAGACATTTGGCGGAGTTTTCGGACGACCGTCCCGACCGGGAGCCGAAATACCTGTTCAGGACTGTTGCTGCGAGAGCTTTCCGCGCAACATGTCGCCCAGGGCTGCCGGCAATTCGATCGGATCGACCGGAAGCGTCGCGGCGGCGTCGGCCCGCGACCAGTCGGCCAGCCAGCGGTCGGCGGCGCGACCGATCAACACCAGCGTCGGCGGCCGCGGATCATATTCGTCGCTCATCTGCTTGGCTATGCCCAGCCCACCCTCGGGCGAGGCCTCACCGTCGAGGATGGCGACGTCGACGTTGCCGGCATCGAGTTGGGCGAAGACCATCGGCCCGGTCGCCACCTCCAAGAAGCTCAACTCCGGCAGATCGGGCACAGGCCGGGTGCCCAGTGCGCCGATGACCTGGCGACGGGTGTCGGCGTCGTCGGAGTACACCAACACCCGCAACACCGAAGGTCGCTGGGGCAAAGCATCATCGGTGCTGGTCACGTGGTCGGTGCCGCTCACGGGATCGATGCTACGTCAGTGTTCGGTGGAGAACCCGGTACGACGGCGATGCGATTCGAGCGCGAGCGTGACCAGGCGGTCGATGAGGTCGGGGTAGGGCAGTCCGGTGGCATCCCAGAGCTTCGGATACATCGAGCCCGGGGTGAAACCGGGAATCGTGTTGACCTCGTTGAGGAGCCAGCCCCGACCGAACTCCTCGTAGAAGAAGTCCACGCGTGCCATGCCCGCGCAACGCATCGCCGTGAACACCTTCGCCGCGAGCTCGCGGACGTCGGCGGCGGCCTGCGCCGACAGCGGTGCCGGGATCACCAGCTTCGCGGCACCGGTGATGTATTTGTCCTCGTAGTCGTAGAATTCGCTGCCCGGCATGATCTCCCCGGGCACCGACGTCTCCGGCAGCGCATTGCCGAGCACGGCCACCTCGACCTCACGGCCGTCGACCATTTCCTCGATGACGACGACGTCGTCGTAGCGCAGCGCGAGATTGATCGCGGCGTCGAGTTCGGCGGCATCGTGGGCCTTGGTGATCCCCACCGACGAGCCCATGTTCGCGGGCTTGACGAACAGCGGAAGCCCCATCTCTTCGATAGCCCGGAAGGCGATGGTGCGCGGATCGTCGACGCCATCGCGGAACTCCAGCCACCGGCACTGCGGGATCCCGGCCTGCGCGGCAACCACCTTGGCCATCGCCTTGTCCATGCACACCGCGGAGCTGAGCACCCCGGCGCCGACATAGGGCAGCCCGAACAGCTCCAACATGCCCTGGATCGTGCCGTCCTCACCGTGCGGTCCGTGCAGCAGCGGCAACACCACACCGATGGCGTCGTCGGACTGTCGGCGCAACTCGGCGAGCGGTTCGACGGCCGTACCGGCGATCTCGAGTTCACCGGGCAGCTCGGTGCCCTCGGCGAGCGCGGCGATCACCTTGTCGTTGCGCACCCAGGTGCCGTCCTTGGCGATGCCGATGGGCCTCACCTCGTACTTGGCGGGGTCGGCGGCGGCGATCACGTGCGCCGCGGTGACCCGGGAGACGTCGTGCTCGGCGGACACACCGCCGTAGAGCACGATCAGACGCAGCAGGGGAGAGGCCATGGGGTCACGATAGCGTTAGGGCGTGCACATCCAGGCAAGTGAGATCGCCGACGTTGTCGGCGGAGAGCTGACCAACGGCGAGGACGTCACGGTGACCGGCGCGACCATCGATTCGCGTGCCGTCGCCGCCGGGCAACTGTTCGTCCCGATCGTCGCCGCCCGCGACGGACACGATTTCATCGGTTCGGCCGTCGCCGCGGGCGCCACGGCATACCTCACCTCGCAGCCCCCGCGTGCCGAGGTCGCCGCCGCCGCGATCACCTGCGCCGACACCGCGGCCGCGCTCGCCGACGTCGGACGACTGGTGCGTCGCCGTCTGCCCGAACGGGTCGTCGGGGTGACGGGGTCGGTCGGCAAGACCTCCACCAAGGACCTGCTCGCCGGGGTGCTCGCGACGACCTTCATCACCGCCGCCAGCGAGAAATCGTTCAACAATGAACTGGGCCTGCCACTGACGCTGGCGAACGCCCCCGACGACACCGAGGCCGTGGTCGTCGAGATGGGGGCGCGCGGCGTCGGGCACATCGCCGAGTTGTGCTCCATCGCCCGCCCGACCGTCGGGATCGTCACCCGCGTCGAGGGCGTCCACCTGGAATTGTTCGGCGACATCGAATCGGTCGGCCGGGCCAAGGGCGAACTCGTCGAGTCACTGCCCGCCGACGGCATCGCCGTCCTCAACGCCGACCACGAGCGCGTGATCGCGATGGCCGGGCGCACCTCGGCGCAGGTGCTGAGCTATGGGCTGACCCCGTCGGCCGACGTCAGCGCCACCGACATCACCGTCGACGCGGCCCTGCGCGCGTCGTTCCGGCTGCATACGCCGTGGGGGTCGACGCAGGTGAGCCTGGGTGCGCGCGGCGAACACCAGGTGTCCAACGCGCTGGCCGCGGCCGCGGCCGCCGGCGGGCTGGGGGTGCCCGTCGAGGCCATGGCCGACGGCCTGCTCGGTGCGGCGCTGTCGGGGTTGCGGATGGAACTGCACACCACCGACGCCGGCGTCACGATCCTCAACGACGCCTACAACGCCAACCCGACGTCGATGGCCGCGGCGCTGCGGTCGCTGGCCGCGCTCGACGGTCGCCGTCGGATCGCGGTGCTCGGCACGATGGCCGAACTCGGGGCCGATGCACCGGCCGCGCACGAGCAGATCGCGGAGCAGGCGCAGTCACTCGGGGTCGAGGTGATCGCCGTCGACGAACCGTCTTACGGAACGTTTGCCCGGCACGTCGGCGACGTCGCGGCCGCCGTCGCCGCCCTCGACGACCTCGCCGAGGGTGATGTGGTGCTCGTCAAGGGCAGTCGGGTGGCCGCACTCGAGCGGGTCGCCGACGCACTGGGGTGACAGTGCCTGACCCATGTCGTGCACGCCGACGTCAGTAGGGGTAGCGCGGCATATCACTCCGGGCGGTCAGCCACTGCGTTTCGGTGAACGCGTCCAGGTTGGCGTCGATGCCACCCACGCGTCCGCCATTTCCGGAGGCACCGAGTCCGCCGAAGGGAACTACAGCTTCGTCGCCGACGGTCTGATCGTTGACGTGCACTAGTCCGGCGGGGATACGCGACGCGAGTTCGATTCCGCGCATCGGGTCGGCGGTGAGGACGCCCAGCGAGAGCCCGTAGTCGCTGTTCGTGGCGATCTGGGTGGCCTCTTCGATGTCGGAGAACGAGATCACCGGGGCAACGGGGCCGAAGACCTCGTCCCGGAACGCGGGAGTATCCTGGGCCGACCCGGCCAAGACCGTTGGGCGATAGAACAGTTCGTCATAGCTACCTCCGGCCGCGAGCTGTGCTCCCGCGGATACGCTGGCCGTCACCAGCCGATGGATCCGGTCGCGCTGCCCGACGTCGATGATCGGGCCCAACGCGACGTCGTCGACGAAAGGGTCTCCGACCGGAAGTCGTTGTGCGTGCTGTGCCAGCAGAGCTGTGTAGTCATCGACGATGCTCTCGTGGACGATGTGCCGCCCGGACGCCATGCATATCTGTCCCTGATGGAGGAAGGAGCCGAAAGCCCCTGCCGATACTGCAGTTTCGACATCCACGTCGTCGAGGACGATCAGTGCGTTGTTGCCGCCGAGTTCGAGGTGGGCTCGTTTGAGATGTCGGCCCGCGAGTTCGCCCACGGCGCGACCGGCCTGGGTGGAACCGGTGAATGCGATCACTCGCACCGAGGGGTGCACGACGATGGCTTCTCCGGCCGCTGCGTCGCCGGGGAGCACACTGAGGAGCCCCGCGGGGAGCCCGGCCTCCTCGAAGATCCGGGCAAGGAGCACCCCGCCACTGACTGCGGTACGCGGATCAGGCTTGAGTACAACGGCATTGCCCAACGCCAGCGCGGGAGCGACCGCGCGGATGGACAGGATGACGGGGAAGTTGAAGGGGGCGATGACCCCCACCGTGCCCACCGGAACCCGCCGAGACAGACTCAGCCGCTGCTGCTCGGACCGGAGAACCGCTCCGAATGGGTGCGCCGCCAATGCTGCTGCGTTGTAACACTCTTCCGCTGCCGCGTGGGTTTCGATACCTGCTTTCGCTCGGACGCTGCCTGATTCGCGGATGAGCCACTCGTGGATCTCGTCGGTGTGGTGTTCGAAGAGTTGCCCTGCGCGACGCAAGACCGCGGCGCGATCGGTATAGGGTTTCTCCGCCCATTCGCGCTGCGCTGCACGTGCCCGATTGGCGGCATCGGCGACATCGTCCGGGGTTGCCATGCCGATGACGCCCAATTCTACGCCGGTGGCCGGTTCTGTCACGACGTGGTCTGGTGCGCTTCCTCGAATCCATGCGCCGACAAAGATCTTCGAGGACCAGACGCAGGAGTCGAGCAGGGAGGTGGCAGGCGCTGCCTGTCGTGTGGATGTGGCATTCATGGGATGGTGTCCGATCTGCATCGAGGTGGTTGGTGTGACTCAGGGGGTGGTGTCGTCCAACCGAGAAGGGGGATCCGGGCGTCGATTCACGGTCGCGCGCGACGGGAATGCCGTCATGGCGATTTCCGTGTATGGGCGGCCCTGCGCCGCGCCCCGCCCGCGACCTGCGAGGCTGCCGAGCCAAGCGAGAGCGAAGGAGACCGGCACGGTGACGATGGCGGGAATACCGAGCGGGAAGATCGCGTCGTCGCCCATCACGTTGGGCCCCAGGGCCACGAGCACGATACTGAGCAGCAGTCCTCCCGTTACCGCCGCCTGGGCGCCGGTGCGAGTGAACCCACGCCAGTAGATCGTGAGCACGATGACCGGTGTCAGTGTGGCGGCGGCGATGGCGAACGCCACGTTTGCCAGGAAGCCCACATTGAGGTTCTGCGCGCCCAGCGCGAGGAAAATCGCGAGCACAGAAATGATCAGACCGGCGATCCTGCTCACCGTGACTTCTCGGCGCGGGCTGACATTTCCACGTTTGATGACATTCGCGTACAGATCGTGCGCGGCAGCGCCCGAGGCGGCGATCGCGATCCCGGAGAGTACGGCGAGGATCGTCGCGATGACCACGCCGGCGAGAACGGCGAGCAGGATGTTGCCGCTGACGGCTTCCGTGAGCCGGGCGATCGCCAGATTGCCGCCTTTGTTGTCGTCGAGGATCTGTTGTCGCCCCACCTCGTTCAGTGATGCATAGCCGAAGATCGGCAGAAGCAGGAAGAAGACCGAGAAGATGATCATCGCGATCAACGTCGACGACCGCGCGGCTCGGGTGTCCTTGGTGGTGAGGAACCGCAACATGACGTGCGGCAGACCCATCACCCCCAGCGCGAGGCCGACCATCAACGAAACGTTGTTCCAGGAGTTCGTGGCGTCGAGCCGATGTGCGCTGACGATCTGACTTCCGAACCGATCGGCCGATTCGGTGATGGGGCCCAGCGGATTCCAGCCGGTGTGGGCGATGACGAACATCAGCAGAACGAAGACGACGGCGATCAGCAGTACGCTCTTGAATGCTTGGATGTAGGTTGCCGCGACCATCCCGCCGAGGAGCATGTAGGCGGTCATGAGTACTGCAAGTACCACCACCGCCACGGAGAAGGGCACGCCCAGAAGGAGTTCGGCCAGCACCCCGGCGCCGACGAATTGGATCATCATGTAGATCATGCTGATCAGCAGTGTCGTCACCGCCATCGACCCGCGCAGGAGCCGCCCGTCGAAACGGTGGGAGACAACGTCGGCCAAAGTGTATTTGCCGAGATTGCGCAATGGCTCGGCCACGATCAAGAGTACGAGCAAAAAAGCGGTGGGAATCCCCAGGGCGAGGTAGAAGCCGCTGAAACCGGTCAGTGCGACGGCGCCGGTGATGCCGAGAAGTGAAGCGGCGGAGAGCTGTTCGCCAGCCAGTGCCAGCCCGTTCTGTAGGGCGGAGACGCGCTGACCGGCGACGTAGTGGTCGCCGGCATCCTTGTTGCGTCGGGACGCGAGCACCGCGAGCCCCAATGTGATGGCGACGATCGTCGACACCACGACCACCGATAACGTGTCCATCAGAGGACTCCTCCCCGGGTGTCGACCCGGTTCATTCGAACGCAATGGGTCGCCGCGATGCCGAGAACGGCTACAAAGTCGATGAACCCGATGACGTATCCCACGCCGATGCCTCCGATGTGCCCGTCGAAAAGGGGCGTGAAGAGCATCGTCAGGGTGAGTGCCATGAGAAGAACGAAAGCGGCGCAGCCGACGAGGATGTTGCGACGCATCTGGCGTCGGGTACTCGCGGGCAGGTCTCCACGGACCTGGTCCGGGAGGTCGAGTGAGGGGGTCATGTGAAACTCCATGCGGTAGAAGGGGCGTGCAGTCCGCCACATGCCGGGCGGGTTATCTTGCAGCTCACTCATCGTCTGGGAAGTCCAGGGGCATTGACCACATGCCCTCTCATCATTCGGAAAAGGCTCGTAGCATTGCGTCGAGTGACGTCGGTGCAGGACTCGGTGACGGTACGGCGGAGATGACATGGCTGAATCGAGGAGTTCCCTGAGCCGAGCGCTGTCGATCCTGGAATCGTTCAGCGAGGATCGGCCGGAACAGACACTGAGGGCGATCGTGTCGGCCACTGGCCTCCCGCCCGCCACGGCGCATCGATACCTGGCCGAGTTGGTCAAGTGGGGTGGCCTCGACCGAACCGGCCGCGGCACGTACACGGTGGGTCGTCGGTTGTGGCAGCTCGGGGCGCTTGCGCCACGGGAGCGCCAACTCAGGGATGTCGCGTTGCCGGTACTGGAAGACCTCTTCGAGACGACGCACGAGGTGGTGCACCTGGTGGTTCTCGACGACCTGCGTGCTCTCTATATCGAGAAGCTCGAGCCTCGGGCCAGGGCGGGCGCCTCGGTGTCCTCACAGGTCGGTTACCGCCTACCGTTGCATGCCACGGGCCCCGGAAAGGTGCTCTTGGCCTTCGGTGATTCCAAGACGCGTGAAGAGATCCTGGCGGGAGAGCTGCCCCGAATGGCCTCACAGACCATCACCGATCCGCACACGCTGCAGCGTGCGCTCGCGGAGATCCGCTCGACCGGGTTCGCCATCTCACGCAACGAGATGACGGAGGGCAATGCCTCGGCGGCGGCACCCGTCTTCGACAAGTCCGGCCGGGTGGTCGCTGCGATCTCTGTGGTGGTTCCCGCCGCGAATCCCAATCTCAGTGCGCTGGCGCAAGGTGTGCGGGTTGCCGCCGCGGTCATCACCCGAACCCTCAGGGCGTGACCGCCGCGGCATGCTGCATCAGAGCTCGAGACGAGGGTCAGCGGCGACGTCGACCTCGACGACCAGCGGACTCGTGCGCTCGGCGAGTGACGGGATGATCTCGTCCAGCGCGACGTCGAGTTCGTCGGCGCTCACCACTCGCGTGATCGGGCAGTTCAGCCCCGCGGCGAGGGTGCTGATCGAGACCTCCTCGAACGACGGCCAGGGTGCGGGCCCGCGTCCTTCGCGGGCGGCAAGGCGATCCATGATCGCGTAGCGTCCGTTGGCCAGTACGACGAACACCGTCCCGACGTTGTAACGTGCTGCAGTCCAAAGGGATTGAATCGCATACAGCGATGATCCGTCCCCGATCACACACACGACCGGACGATCCGGGGCGCCCATTTTCAGGCCGATCGCTGCGGGCATCGCGAATCCGAGGCCGCCCATCGCGGCGCTGACGAAGCCCAAAGGGGCTCGTGCGGGCAGCAGCTCATGGAGATCGGATCTGCTCGATGGGGTTTCCTCCACGAGGACGGCGTCGGGTGGGAGTCGTCGGCTCAGAGACCCCAGGACGTGTGCGGCGCGTAGCGCAGATCCCGGTTCGGTTGGTGGAGTCTTTATCGGATGTTGCTGCACCACAGTGCCTTCCGGTCGAGACCGGATCGACTTCGACAAGTCGTCGGCGAATGCTGCAGGGTCGGCCAGCACGGCAAGGCGAGCGGGACTACGGGAGGCCTCTGCGTCGATGTCGGTGATCACCACCACCGAAGTCGTGGAGGGTACGAGCGGCCCCTCGTCGAAGGGATACTGACGAAAGACCGGCGCGCCGATGACGATGACCAGATCAAATGGCTCGAGCGTCCTGCGTAATCCCGCCCGGGCCGCCGGAAGGTGGCCGACGAACAATCGGTGATCCTGCGGGAATCCGGCACGGGCGCCGAACGCCTCCTGGAAGACCGGACAATTCAGCCGTTCCGCGAGAGCGGTCGAGGCGCGCCATCCGGCGTCGCTGTCGAGACCCGTTCCGACCACGAGGGCAGGTGAACGACTCTCGTCGATCAATTCGGCAATTGCTGTCACCGATTCGGGACTGCTCCGGCGACCGATCACGAGGTGGTCACTCGCGGCGTTCTCGGTGTCTCCGGCGGGCATCAGCCAGTCGTCCATGGGAACGATGACCAGCGCGGGCCCTCGACCGATCGTCGCTTCCCGGAATGCGCGCTGGATCGCTCCCGGGACGTCTTGCGCGCGTACCGGTTGGTCGACCCAGACCGGGTAATCGCCGGCGAGTTGACTGAGCCGCCCGGCCAGGAACGGCTCCAGCGCAAGGTGTCTGCGGTCCTGCTGACCGACGACCACAACCAGCGGTGCTCGGTTCACCCGCGCCGTTGCCAGGGCTCCGACGGCATTTCCCAGTCCGGCAGTGGTGTGCAGGACGACCAGCGCCGGAGAGCCTGTCGCGAGCGCGTGCCCGGTGGCGATGCCGACCACCGAGCCTTCATGAAGTGCCAGAACGAATTCCAGGTCATCTGGAAGGTCGGTCAGGAACGAGACCTCGGTGGAACCTGGATTGGAGAAAATGGTTGTCATGCCGGTATGACGCAGTACGTCGAAGGTGGCAACGCGGACCGTGTGCATGGGGACTCCGATGGTCGAGATAGATGGCGGGCGAATGAGAGCGACCACCTGGCGATGCGTGGTCGGCCCAAAAGAGTTCGTCGCACCGGCGACTCTGCCAGGACGCGACGCGGTGCGGCACAGGGACTCTCAGCATCCGGAAAACCGGTGTCATCCGGACCTCCGGAGCATTAGCGTCGGGAGCCTCATCTCGTTGTGCCGACTGTGTTCAGCGCAGCGAGATGCCGCAACAGCGGATCGTGCTACGAGTGGAGGCAGGCAGATGAAGATCGCGGTGGTGGGATCGGGTGCGATGGGGCAGTTGTTCGGCGCTCGACTGGCGCTCGGCGGTAACGACGTGTCATTCGTCGATGCGAATCCCCAGGTCGTCGAGAGGTTGAACGCCGACGGCATCACGCTCGACTTCGGTACAGGTACCACGAGTGTCGTGGCATCGGCGACCACGGCGGCCGATGCCCGCGGGATTGTTGATCTCGTCATGATGTTCACGAAGGGTTTTCACACCGAGGCGGCGCTCGAGTCCATCGGCCATCTGGTGGGGAAAGCGACCTTCGGGCTCACCCTGCAGAATGGGCTCGGCAACGATGTGGTACTGGAGCAGCAGTTCGGATCAGAACGCACCCTGATCGGAATGACGGATCTGCCTGCTGATCTCATTCGCCCAGGTCTGGTGCGCACTCGGCGCGAAGGCAAGGTGGCCATCGGTGGGACGCGCGGGGCCATGGTGGCCCAGGGCGTGCGAGAAACCTTCTCCGCCGCGGGCTTCACCGTCGCCGAAACGACTGACGTGCGCGTTCCGATCTGGGAGAAGGTGGCGTTCAATTCCGCCTTGAACACGATCAGCGCACTCACCCGGCAAACGGTGGGACAGATCGGCACCGACGGCGGCACCAGAGCTCTCGTCGAGAACGTCGTCGACGAAGTCGTCGACGTTGCTCATGCCGAAGGAGTGGACATCGACAACGACCGCATCATGTCGGCCGTGTCCTCCGCATTCGCGCACCACACCGACCACAAGACATCCATGCTGGGAGATATCGAGTCAGGTCGTCGGACCGAAATCGACAACATCGCCGGGGCGGTGGTTCAACGAGGTCGTGATCATCATGTCGAGACCCCCGTGCTCGACGTCCTGTGCACGCTGGTGCGCAGCACGCAACCGAGTTGACGTGACGCTGTCGTTCGCAGAACCGGCCATCGCGGCCTGGTCCTGCGAACGATCTCCTCAGCTCTTGTGTTCGGCGTTGGCCCGGATGATCTCGCGCAGGTAGGTCGCCAGGCCCGGCGCGACACCGTCGTAATGCGCGGTGAAACGCGGGTCGGCGACGTACATGTCGGCCAGGCACACCTGCATCTCGTAGCCGCAGTCGTAGAACTTCTCGATGGCGGCCCGATGTTGTTCGGCCAGCGCGTCGGCCTCCGCCGATCCGGGGCTCACACCGCGGCCCATCGCATCGGCCACGCGTGCCTCGAAGGCGTCGGTCTCCTCCTTGATCCGACGCCAATCGTCCTTTGAGTATCCGGCGGTGCGCTGTTGGCTCTGCTGCCACGCAGCGGTGTCACCCCAACGTTCCTGTGCCTCGTCGGCGTACTCGTCGCCGAGCCAGTCGTCGCCGAAGATCTCGGCCTGCTCGGCCGCCGTCAACGCGATACCGGTCTTCTTCGCAGTCATCATGTCCTCCACAGCCGCGACCATTCGGGTGAGGTGAGCGATACGGACGTGCAGCAGATCGCGCTGGTTGGAGAGGTGTTCCAGCGCGTCGGCCGACGGATCGTCGAGCAGGGTCGCTATCTGTTCGAGAGGAAATCCCAGCTCCCGGTAGGTCAGTACCTGATGGAGCCGTTCGACGTCGGCGTCGTCGTAGACGCGGTAGCCGGCATGTGTGCGCGCCGACGGCGTCACCAGGCCGATCTCGTCGTAGTGGTGCAACGTTCGCACGCTGACTCCGACGAGCCGCGCCGTGGCGCCGACCGTCAGCACTTCGGGATGTCCTTCGCTCACTCCCCACACCTTCGGGTCTGACGTCACGTGAGGGTCAAGTCGCGCCGGTGGGATCGGGATGCGGTCGGTCAGGGCGTGAAGCCGAGGACCTTGTCTCCCGATTGGCAGGCGGCGAGGATGCCGCGGACCTCCGACGGGCCGCACGTCCAACCGGAGACCTTCTGCTGTTGGCCGGTCGCGATCTTCGGGCTGTACTCGGTGCCGACCTTCTTCGCGGTCTCGCAGTCGACGTCGCCGGCGAGCACGAGCACTCGCAGTGCGCCGTCGGGGCCGGCCACGCTGCCGCAGGTCTTGCTCGTCGACGAGGTCGAGGCCGACTGAGCGCCCGAGGACGCCTCGGTGGTGCGCGACTGTGGGCTCGGGCCGGCGACGACCGGCACGCTGGTGCTCGGTGTGGTGACCGAGGGGGCGGCGGAGGAGTCCTGCGCACCGGACTGCTGTTCGTCACCGCATGCGGCCAGCGACACCGTGGCCAGTGCGGCCATACCGCCTACCGCCAACGACCGGGCCGACCAGCGCGTCAAAGTGGGATGCGACATGGTCTTCACCGTAGCGAACCCGCCCCGGAGAACGAACAGACGACAACCGTCGGTTTGAGCTGCACGCTCATGGCCTGCGAAGATGCTCCGGTGAGTTCGCACGACACCTTCCGGATCGGCACCCGACTCCCCGGCACATTGGGGCGCACCGGTGTCATCACGACGCCGCACGGGGAGATCGCCACGCCCGCGTTCGTGCCGGTCGGGACCAAGGCGACGGTCAAGACCGTGCTGCCGGAGTCGGTGGCCGCGCTCGGGGCACAAGCGGTGCTGGCCAACGCCTATCACCTGTATCTGCAGCCGGGGCCGGAGATCATCGACGCGGCCGGCGGGCTGGGTGCGTTCATGAACTGGCGGGGCCCCACCTACACCGACAGCGGCGGGTTCCAGGTGATGTCGCTGGGCGCCGGGTTCAAGAAGGTCATCTCGATGGACGTGACCGGTGAGCAGGATGATCACAAGATCGCCGAAGGGCGCGAACGACTTTCCCACGTCGACGACGACGGCGTCACCTTCAAGTCGCACCTCGACGGCTCGTTTCATCGCTTCACCCCCGAGGTGTCGATGCAGATCCAGCATCAGCTCGGCGCCGACATCATCTTCGCCTTCGACGAGCTCACCACCCTGATGAACACCCGTGGCTATCAGGAGAGTTCGCTGGAGCGGACCCGGCTCTGGGCGATTCGTTGTCTCGCCGAACACAATCGGCTCTCGGTCGAGCGCAGCCACCGCCCGCAGCAAGCGCTGTGGGGCGTGTTGCAGGGCGCGCAGTACGAGGATCTACGACGCAAGGCCGCGCGGGATCTGACCGAACTGTCCCGCATCGACCGGGAGAACGGCGGAAAAGGCTTCGGCGGCTACGGGATAGGCGGTGCGTTGGAGAAAGACAACCTCGGCACCATCGTCGGCTGGGTCAACACCGAGCTTCCGGAGAACGCACCCAAACATCTCCTCGGTATCAGCGAGCCCGATGACATCTTCACCGCCATCGAGAACGGCGCGGACACCTTCGACTGCGTCTCGCCGACGCGGGTCGCGCGCAACGGTGCCGTCTACACCCGCGACGGCCGGGTCAACATCACCAACGCGCGCTACCGCAAGGACTTCGGGCCGATCGACCCCGAGATCACCAATTACACCTCGCAATACACCCGCGCCTACTTGCATCACCTGTTCAAGGCCAAGGAAGGGCTCGCGGCGACGCTGGCAACCCTGCACAACGTCTCCTTCGTCATCGACATGGTCGACGGGGCCCGCCGCGCCATCGAGAACGGCGACTACGAGGCCTACCGAGACGACTTCCTCGGTCGCTACTACGCCGGCCGTGCCGCGCGCTGACGGCGCTCTTCTCCCCGCCGACAGTGCTCGTTATAACGCCGACGGCGCTCTTCCTGACGCCGACGGCGCCCGCGGGAACTCCGAGAGCGCCCGACCCGTTGGCTTTGCGTATCCTGTGAATCACCCCCGACCCGAGACCGAAAGCTCTGATGACCCGCGCGAAGCGCAAACGCAAGAAACCCCGACGATCCGGCCCCCATCCGGGGGCAGCGTTTTCTGACCGAGCCGCGGTCATGCTCCCCGAGAGCGGGGCATCATGCTGCTGACATTGCTCGGAATCCTCATCGGCATCCTGGTGGTCTTCGCGATCACGGCGCTGACCGGCTACTTCGTCGCCCAGGAATTCGCCTACATGGCCGTCGACCGATCCCGCCTCAAGGCACGCGCCGAGGCGGGCGACACCGCCGCAACCCGTGCGCTCGCAGTGACCCGACGCACATCATTCATGCTGTCCGGCGCTCAGCTCGGCATCACCGTCACCGGCCTGCTCGTCGGCTACGTCGCCGAACCGCTCATCGGCAGCGGCTTCGGTGACCTGCTCGGCGACGTCGGGGTCCCGGTGTCGGTCGGCGTGGCCATCGGCACGATCCTCGCGGTGCTGTTCTCGACGGTGATCCAGATGGTCTTCGGCGAACTGTTCCCGAAGAACCTCGCCATCGCCCGTCCCGAACCGGTCGCCCGTCGACTCGCGCTGTCCACCCGCACCTACCTCAAGATCTTCGGTCCACTCATCACGGTGTTCGACGCGGCGTCCAACCTGCTGCTCAAGGCGCTGCGCATCGAACCGGTGCACGACGTCGAGCATTCGGCGACGCCCCGCGACCTCGAACACATCGTCGCGGAGTCGGCGCAGGCCGGGGAGATCCCCGCGGAACTGTCCCAGCTTCTCGATCGCGTTCTCGAATTCCCCACCCGCGCTGCCGATCACGCGATGATCCCGCGTCCGCGCGTGGACACCGTGCCCGCCGACCTCGATCTCGCCGCGGTCCGTAGCCGGATGGCGAGCGGCCACACACGCTATCCCGTGATCGATGCGGGCACCGACGACGTCGTCGGGGTGGTCCACCTCGCCGACATCCTGGAATGGTCGGCGACCCCGGCACCGACTGCAAGGACCGCCCGCGACCTCGCACGCCCCGCGGTGATCGTCCCGACGACACTGCCGCTGCCGCAGGTACTCGACGACATCACCGCCGCCGGCGACGAGATGGCGGTCGTCATCGACGAATACGGCGGATTCGCCGGCATCGTCACCACCGAGGACATGGCCGAGGAACTCGTCGGTGAGATCGACGACGAGCACGATCCCGCCGACACCGGCCCCATCGCGGTGCTCGCCGACGGCTGGGCGATCCGCGGTGACGCACACCTCGACGAGGTGTCCCGCACGCTCGGATACGAACTCCCCGAAGGGGATTACGAAACGCTGAGCGGTCTGGTCATCGCCACCGCGGGGGAACTGCCCGACGTCGGCGACAGCGTGGTGTTGCCGATCGAACCCGACCCGGCCGGCCTCGTCGACGACCAACCGGCGCTCCCGCCGCGACTGATCGCCACGGTCGTCGAGATCGCCCACCGCGTACCCGCGATGGTGCACGTGACGCGCGAGACCGTCCCGGCCGCCGACGAATCACCGAAGGAGAGTCAGCGATGAGCAACCCCTGGGTCGTTCTCGCCGTGACGGTCGCGTTGATCGCGGCCAGCGCCTTCTTCGTCGCCGTGGAGTTCGCGCTGATCGCCGCGCGCAGGCACCGCCTCGAAGATGCCGCGGCGACCAGCCGTTCCGCACGTGCCGCCCTGCGCAGCGCGTCGGAACTGTCCGTACTGCTCGCCGGTTCGCAGTTGGGGATCACCGTGTGCACGTTGGCGCTCGGTGCGGTCACCAAGCCGGCTGTCCATCACTGGCTGACGCCGGCGTTCGAGAACATCGGCGCGCCACTGTGGTTGGCCGACATCGCCGGATTCGTCCTGGCGCTGATCATCGTGACGTTCCTGCACCTGGTGGTCGGTGAGATGGCGCCGAAGTCGTGGGCGATCGCCCACCCGGAACGGTCGGCGGTGTTGTTGGCCATCCCGATGCGGGTGTTCATGTGGTTCACCCGCCCGGTGATCGTCCAACTGAACAGGCTGGCCAACCGGGTGTTGCGGATGGTCGGTGTGGAGGCCGTCGACCAGGTCGCTTCCGGGCAGGATCCGGAGACGTTGCGCCAGCTCGTCGAGCATTCGGCGACCGTCGGCACGCTCGAGGCCCGCTATCACGAACACCTCTCGAACGCATTGGATCTCGCGTCGTTGACGGTGGCGGACGTGGCGACGGTGGTCGATCCCGATGGGGTCGATCACGATGTGACGGCGGCCGTCATCGAGGCACGGGCCCGGGACAGCGGGCATCTGCGTCTCGTGGTCCGCGACGGGCCGCGGGTAAGCGGTGTCGTCCACGTCCGGGACTGTCTCGAGGCCGCCCCCGACGCGAGCGCCGCCGACCTCATGCGGCCGGTGCTGGAAATGACGCCCGCACTTCCGGTCTACGACGCCCTGAGCCGAATGCGGCAGTACCGCAATCACATCGCGGTCGTCGTCGACGACGGCCGGGTCATCGGGGTGCTGTCCATCGACGACGTTCTGACCCGACTGCTTGCCACCGCGAGCTGAGCGCAGCCGAGACCGGTGCGCCAAGCGCAGTCAGCGCCACTCGAGATCGGACACGATCCACGGCGTGCGCGGTAGCACAGCGGGATCGAATCTCGCTGCCAGCGTGGCGATGTCAATGTGCTCGCCCGCTGCGGCGAGACCCAGTGACACGGCGATGTGATCGAGGACGATGCCGGCATCGATGCCGGTGGTTGCGAGATCGGCGAGGGTGACCGCGCCGTCGCGCTTGCTGAGCCGGACGCCGTCGGGGTTGAGCACCATGGGGACATGGGCGTAGGTCGGCGGCGAATAGCCCAGCAGTGTCGCCAGATACGCCTGTCGCGGCGCCGACGACAACAGGTCGTCGCCGCGGCAGACCTGATCGATGCCCTGCTCCGCGTCGTCGACGACCACGGCCAGGTTGTAGGCGGGGGTGCCGTCACCGCGTTGGATGACGAAGTCGTCGACCGCACCGGTGTAGTGGCCGTGGAGTACGTCGTCGACGGTGAACGTGCTGCGGTCGGCGATGATCCGGATCGCCGGTGGGCGGCCGGCCGCACGCTTGGCCTCGCGTTGCGCGACGGTCAGGGTGCGGCAGGTTCCCGGGTACGCGCCCGGCGGTGTGTGCGGCGCGCTGGGTGCCTCGAGGATCTCGCGACGTGTGCAGAAGCACTCGAAGGTCCGTCCGGTCGCGGTCAGATCGTCGATGATCTGCCGGTAGCGCGGCAGACGATCGGTTTGGTAGAGCACCGGCTCCTCCCAGGAGAGGCCGAGTGCGTGCAGGTCGGCGATCTGTCGGGCGTCCGAGCCGACGGCTGTGCGGTCCAGATTCTCCATGCGCAGCAAGAACCGTCGTCCCGTCGTGTGGGCGAACAGCCACGCCAACACGGCGGTACGGAGGTTGCCCACGTGGAGGTCTCCGGAGGGCGACGGGGCGAATCGACCTGCCGGGCCGGCCGCGGAAACGCCAGGGTGTTCGGTCATTGCCCTAGAGGCTACAAGTGGGTGACGATGGTGAGGTGGATCTCCCCGTCACTCCTCCGGTCGCGCCGATGCTCGCCAAAGCGGCGAGCATGGTTCCGGCCCAACCCGCCGACAATCCGGAATGGTCCTACGAGCCGAAATGGGACGGATTCCGCGCGTTGATCTTTCGCGACGGCGACGAGGTCGTCATCGGCTCTCGCGGTGGCAAGGACCTCGCACGCTACTTTCCCGAGATCGTTGCCGCTGCCCGCGAGGAGTTGCCCCTGAAAGTGGTGCTCGACGGGGAGATCGGTGTGCCCTCGCTCATCGGCGACACCCATCGACTCGATTGGGACTCGCTGGCCCAGCGCATCCATCCGGCGGCCTCGCGGGTCGCGATGCTCGCCGAGACCACACCGGCGATCTTCATCGGCTTCGACGCCCTGGCGCTCGGGAACGTCGGTGTGATCGACGAGTCTTTCGTCACCAGGCGCGAGGCGCTCGTGGAGGCCATAGGACCGGGCGGGCGCGATCGCCGATTCCATGTCAGCCGGGTGACCGCCGATCCGGCCGTCGCCGAGGACTGGTTCTCGGCGTTCGAGGGCGCCGGACTCGACGGCGTCGTCGCCAAACGCCTTGCCGGCCACTACGTGGAGAACAAGCGCGAGATGATCAAGGTCAAGCACAAGCGAACCGCCGACTGCGTGGTGATCGGCTACCGCGTGCACAAGAGCGGTACCGGTCTGGGGTCGATGCTGCTCGGGCTGTTCTACGACGGCGAGCTGCGAATGGTCGGCGGCGCAGGAGCTTTCACCGATGCCAAACGCGCCGAGCTGCAGCAGATGTTCGAGCCGATGCGTCTCGACCCGGACAAACCCTCCGCCGGGGAACCGACGCGGTGGCGTTCGGAGAAGTCGGGGGAGTGGATTCCGATCCGGCCCGAACTCGTCGCCGAGGTTGCCTATGACCAGATGGAGAACGGCCGCTTCCGGCACACCGTCAAGTTCCTGCGGTGGCGTCCCGACCGCGAGCCCGACAGCTGTGGATACGAGCAGCTCGACGTGCCGCTGACCTACGACCTGCACGATGTGCTGGAAGGGCTGGACTGACATGGCTTCTCGCTCGCCCGCCGAAGAACTCGATGTCGGCGGTATCGCCGTACGTATGAGCAACCCCGACAAGATCTACTTCCCCGAACTCGGTGAGAACGGCGGCCGCAAACGCGATCTCGTCGGCTACTACCGGCAGATGGCCCTGCTCGACGACGGCAGCGACGGTCCGATCATGACGGCGCTGCGCGACCGGCCCACCTTTCTGCAGCGCTTCCCCGACGGTATCGAGGGCGACGAGATCTACCAGAAGCACATCGCCAAGAAACGTCCCGAGCACGTTCCGTCCACCCGCATCACGTTCCCCTCCGGGCGCACCGGAGATGCCCTGTGCCCCACAGCGCCTGCCGACATCGTGTGGGGAGCGAACCTCGGTACCGTCACCTTTCACAGCTGGCCAACCCATGACGGTGACAACGATCATCCCGACCAGTTGCGCATCGATCTCGATCCACAGCCGGGCACCGATTTCGACGATGTGCGTCGAGTGGCGATCGATGTGCTCGCCCCATTGCTCGACGAACTCGGATACACCGGATTCCCCAAGACCTCGGGTGGGCGCGGTATTCACGTGTTCGTGCCGATCGAGCCGCAGTGGGACTTCATCGCCACCCGCCGTGCGGTGATCGCGATCGCGCGCGAGATGGAGCGTCGTGATCCCGACGCGGTGACCACCTCCTGGTGGAAAGAGGAACGCGGAGAACGGATCTTCATCGACTTCAACCAGAATGCGCGGGACCGCACGATGGCCTCGCCGTACTCGGTGCGCCGCAGCGCCAACGCCCGCGTGTCGACGCCGGTGACGTGGGCCGAACTCGCCGAGATACATCCCGACGACGCGACCATGGCCACCGTCCCCGATCTGGTTGCCCGACGCGGGGATCCGATGGCCGACATCGCCGAGCACCGCGTCGGACTCGAGCCGCTGTTGGAGATGGTGCAGCGCGACGACGCCGACGGGTTGCACGACATGCCGTACCCGCCGAGCTACCCGAAGATGCCCGGCGAGCCGCCACGTGTCCAACCGAGCAAGAAGGTTGCCGCACACTGGGATGAACACGGCAACCGGGTGGAGTGACCCGGCGTTCCTAGGGTGTGTCGATGCCCTGGCCGAACGCGCCGGCCGCCCATTCGGCGAACGACTGCCAGCCGACCTGGGGGAACTGCTGATGCAGCTGGGTGATGTTGACGCTGTAGCCCGTTGTCGAGAGGAAACCGAACATCGCACGCATGTCCGGTGAGGAAATGCGTTCGGGATCATAGGATTCCGCGTGCACGTCGTTGCCGGTGACCGACGACAGGACTGCGGCCATCTGGCCCGGTGTCACCGAATCGGAAGCGATGTCGATGCGCTCACCGACATGCGCGGAGGGATCGCCGAAGAGATTCGCGACGAACGACCCCAGGTCCGCTCGCGAGAGTTGCTGCAGCGGCTTCTCGGTCGGCATCGCCATCAGGAGCAACCCGGCCGCGAGTGCATCGCGATCGCCGAAGATGTTGTCGTAGAAGTACGTCGGTCCGACAACGGTGTGGGCGATGTCGGTTGCGGCGAGACGCTGCTCGACCTGATATTTCGAATCAAAGTGAGGGACACCGGTATTCAGGTCGGCGCTGGCCACCGACGAGAACACGAGATATGGCAGCGCTGATGCATGCGCCGCGGCGATGATCGCATCCCCCTGGGTGAGTTCGGCGTCGACACCCGACTCGAACGGTGTGGTGAGCGCGAACGCTCCGGCGACTCCGGCAAACGCCTCGGTCAGCCCGTCGCCACTCATGAGGTCGGCGACGGCCAGCTCGACACCGCGGTCGGCAAGTGCCTGCGCGCGCGAGGACTCCGGCGACCGTACGACGGCCCGAACGCTCCGTCCGGCGTCGAGGAGTGCATCGACCACGGCGCCGCCCTGACCTCCGGTGGCGCCGAGGACCGCGATCGGCCCGGTGGAAGTGGACGCAGTGGACATGTGGGTTCCCTTCGACGGCGGCGCCACGAGTCTACGGACGTTCCTCCTAAATAGGGACAATCGGGCAACCGGAGATTTGCTATCTCAAAGTTGCCTGATAGATTGCCCTCAGTTCGCCACCCTGACGAAAGACGGAACACATGCGTATCAAATTGATGGCCGCCGCGTTCGTGCTCAGCGCCGCGGGACTCGTCGCAGCCCCGATTGCCTCCGCTCAGGCGGCTGTGCCGACGGTGCGGTCGGGTATGGAGATCAACGTCGACGAGACGATCATCACGGCCACTTCCTGCACGCTCGGTGCCGTCGTCTCCCCAACCAAGGCCATCACCGCCGGCCACTGCGGACACATCGGTCAAGAGGTGTACGACGAGCACGGCGACACGATCGGCCGCATCACCGCCAACCGGATCACCAAGGGTCTGGACATCGCGGTCATCAGCCTCGGACGCAACACCCACGCGCAGGTCGACTCGATCGCGTGGAATGCTCCGATCGTGAAGGGCGAACGCGTCACCAAGAACGGCGTGACCACGCGGTTCAGTGCCGGCACCATCACCGACCCCAAGCCGACCATGCGCACCGCATACGGATACTCCTTCGCCCCGCCCTTCCTGCTGCAGAACACGACGACCAGCGTCCGCGCGCTCCTGCGCTCGGCCGAGGGCGACAGCGGATCGGGCATCCGGGATGCGCAAGGCAACGTCATCGGCATCCTGTCGGCCGGTAGCTCCGACACCGACACCCTCATCGCCCCCGTCTCGTTGCTGCCCGCAAACCTGCGCTAGCAGAGGCCCGGTCGGGCGGGTTCGGAGGTCGGTGATGACGGCGCGGTTTGGGTTGGACGCCCGCACCCGGTTATGATCGACCGTCGTTGGAGGATTCGCCTAGTGGCCTATGGCGCTCGCCTGGAACGCGGGTTGGGTTAACAGCCCTCGGGGGTTCGAATCCCCCATCCTCCGCCAAGCCATGAGCCGCGACACCGTTGACATACGGTGTCGCGGCTCATCGCTTTTGTGCGTCGAGATGGATGGCCGGCAAGTGCATTCCACGTGAGCGGCTCTCGTCCCGCGAAAGCATCCGCATTCGTACTGCTGCAGAGTCATCCGCATTCGTACTGCTGCAGAGTTACGTCTATTCAGCGTCGAGCGGGTTGGCGGCGATGCGCGTCAGGATGTCATCAGCGACGGCGTGTGCAGCAGCGCAGCCGGGCTTTCGGCCGGCCTGATCACGTAAGTTGGTCGAGAACTCGGAGGCAATGTCCAGGCGTGGGTATCGGTCGAGTACCTCAGCACGGAAACCGGTGTCCATGGGGAGTGGCGCACCCGAGATCTCGTAACCCGTTGCCAGCCATAGCACGCGAGATTCCTCGTCGGTGTTGGGTTGTTCGGGCGCCATGTGTTCGACGATGATCTTGCGTGCGCGAGCGCGACGGGTGATGTCCCAACCTGCTCCGGCGGTCAGGACCGAGGCGATGTGCCCGCCCGCGTCTTCGAAGGCGAGAGAGTGGTTGTCGAACTCGGCGACGAGCCCGATGTCGTGCAACAACGCGGCGACGTAGAGAAGTTCGTGATCGAGTTGAAGGTGACAAGCGTGGGCGTGCGCGGCGGCCCACACGTAGGACCGCAGGCTGTGGTTGAGAAGCGCCGGCGTGCAGTACTCGGTGGCCACCTCAAGAGCCCCGCGAGCAGCGGCCGTTGACGGCACGGGGAGATCGGCCACGCGCATGGTGAACGATCATGCCAGACCTGCCGGCGACCGAAGTTGAACCGGTGACCCCCACATGGCACCTTGCTTTCCATGCCAGATATGCCCGGTGCCGCAACGCTGCGGCGAACCGTGATCGGGATCGTCGCTCTGCTCGCCTCGATGCTCGGCGCGGTCGTCGAGAGCCCCTCGGCTCATGCTCTGCCGTCGGGCTTGAACTATGTCGCGCTCGGCGACTCCCGCGCCTCCGGCAACATGCCGGGTCTGCAACCGTCCGACGGTTGCTGGCGGAGTTCCACGTCATATCCCAGCGTGCTGGCGCGCATCGCGCACGTGCGCAGCTTCGTCGACCGCTCGTGTGCGGGTGCGTGGGCGGCCAACGTCACCCATCTGCCGGAGAACGGGCCGTTCGGGCCGATCCCACCCCAGATCCGAGGCGTCAGCAAGACCACCAACCTCGTCACCATCTCCATCGGCGGAAACGACCTCAACTGGGGAGCCATCGCCGAGCGGTGCCAAGTCCCACTACCCGGCAACGACGCGCGCTGTCGATTCAACGTCGGGCACATCGCTGCGGCGCATCGCATGCTCGCCTACATGGAAGGCCAGGTCAACGGCGTGATGCGCGCGGTGCGCGAGAAGGCCGCACCCAACGCCCGCATCGTGCTCGTCGGCCACGGTGGTCAGGTCGGCAGACGGGGATGTTGGCCGTTCGTCCCCGCCTCCGATGGCGACGCCGCCTGGATGAATGACTTTCTCGCACAGTTCAATGCGACTCAGGCGCGGATCGCGGCACGATACGGCGCAGCGTTCGTCGACGTCGGAGCGCGCTCGGCCGGACATGACCCGTGCTCGGCTCAGCCGTGGTTCGAGGGAGCCGTCCCGCGCGAGATCGCGGTCTTCGGTCACCCCAATCAGATCGGCGCGGCGGTGATCGCGGAATGGATCCGTGAGGTCGCCTGAGGGCGGGTGACCTTCGTCGGCCGGTGTCAGGGCACGGCAACCGTGGCGAACCCCGGCGTGTACACCCCGCCGGGAAGCAAGGTCAGTGCGACCTGTCCCGGACCGGTGCGCAGGTCGGCGTGCGCCGGTATGTTGTTGAGCCCGTTGCTGAGTCGGGCGACGCCGGTGGCACCGGTCGACAGGTTGATCCACCGCACCTCGGAATTCGGTGGGCAGAACCACCGCGCCCATTCCTCGGCGGTGACGGTGACCTCGCCGCGGTGGCGGCCGACCTCGGCGAAACACCGGGCGGGTGTGGAGTCGAGGCTGCCGGTCGGAATCCCGTACGGCGCGGGGTTGATCTGGAACCCGATGGCCGTGACCGACGCCGACGCGTCGGCGGGTTGTGCGAGAACGAGTGCTCCCAGGGCCACGCCTGCGGCGGCGAAAGAGCGGATCAGAGTGCGAATCGTCATGAGTGACCTCCTTGACTGCTCTATCGCCGCCGCTGCCGGAAATGTGACATTCCCGACGAAAGTGCTACTGCTGCGCGGGGGTGACCGGATGCGGATCGGTGCTGCGCTTCTGGACGATCACCCCGGCCGCGACGATGATCAGCGCGGAGATCGCGGAGAAGATGATCGCCCGGCGCTGTCCTGCGTCGAACACCATGAGCACCAGTACCGCGACGATGAACACCATCACCGCACCGGTCAGGTAGGGGAACAACCACATCGTCACCGCGGGCCGATGCCCTTCTTGACGCAGCGTGCGGCCGAGTTTCAGCTGGCTGGCGGCGATGGTCAGATAGACGAACAGCGCGATCGCGCCGCTGGTGGCCAGCAGCCACGCAAAGATCTTGTCCGGCAACACATAGTTGCCGATCACCGCCAGGAATCCGATGACCATCGACAACAGCACCGACACCCACGGCACGCCGTTGCGGGTCAGCCGTCGCACGGCCCACGGTGCGTCGTGACGGGTGCCCAGTGAGAACAGCATGCGGGAGGCGGTGTAGAGCGCGGAGTTCAGGCACGAGGCGACGGCGGTCAGGATGACGATGTCCATGATCAGCGCGGCGTGCGGGATGCCAATCGCCTCGAGCACCGACTGGTAGGAGCCATCGGGCAGCTTGTTGTAGGGCAGCAGGGACACGACGACGAAAATCGATCCGAGGTAGAACAGCGAGATCCGCCAGATCACCGAGTTGACCGCCTTGGTGATGCCCTTTTCCGGGTTGGGTGATTCGGCTGCGGCGATCGTGACGATCTCGGTACCCATGAACGAGAACATCGTGATGAGCATGCCTGCGATGACCGCGCCGAAACCGTTGGGCATGAAGCCGTCCGGCTGCCACAGATGATGGATGCCGCTGACCTCCGAACTCGGAATCCAGCCGAGCATCGCCGCCACGCCGACGAGGATGAACAACACGATCGCAACGACCTTGATCAACGCGAACCAGAACTCGAACTCGCCGTAGTTGCCGACGCTGATCAGGTTGGTGACGGTCAACAACACCGTGACCGCCAGAGCCCAGATCCATTGCGCGCCACCGATGAGATCGGTGAGGATCGACGCCGCGGCCGTCGCCTCGACGGGGATCACGAGCACCCAGAACCACCAGTACAGCCAGCCGACGGAGAAGCCGGCCCAGCGGCCGAGGGCGCGGTCGGCGTACACCGAGAACGAGCCGGTGTCGGGGTTGGCGGTCGCCATCTCGCCGAGCATGCGCATCACCAGCACGACCAGGGCGCCGGCCATCGCATACGAGATCAATACGGCCGGGCCGGCCTTCTCGATGGCATTCGCCGAACCGACGAACAGACCGGCGCCGATGACGCCGGCGATCGAGATCATGGTGATGTGTCGGGGCTTGAGGCTCGACCCGAGCGAACCGTGGCCGCCCGCGGCGGTCGATTCGGAGGATTGCCGGTCGACAGAGGTCATGGGTTGCGTCTCCTACGGTGGTGAGAGTTCACACAGAATTCAGCCCCTTGTGGGGGCGCGGTGACCGAATCTACGGCGGGTGCGACGGACTCGCAGCGGATGCGAACTTTGTCCGATTCGAGGGAGGTTTCGGGCATTGCCCGGCGAGGATCGCCGCTGGTGGGGACCGTCGCACGGACCGATTGCAGAACGCGCCGACCCACTCGCTACACTTGACGACGGATCCCGCGCGGCGTGCATCCTGTGAACTCCCCCAGGGCCGGAAGGCAGCAAGGGTCAACGGGCTCTCTCGGGTGCGCGGGGTCCCCATACATCTCACGCCGATACACATCTCAGTCCGATACATGAGGTCCCCCGTTGAACTATCACTCCAAGAGTGCCGACGAGCTTCGCGCCACCCAGGAGGACCTCCGAAAGCTCTACGACGCGCTGTGCGCGGCCGGGCTGACCCTGGATCTCACCCGCGGCAAGCCCGCGCCCGAGCAACTTGATCTGTCCAATGAGTTGCTGTCACTGCCCGGCGCCGATTTCCGTGCCGCCGACGGCACCGACACCCGCAACTACGGTGGCCTGCGTGGTCTGCCGGAACTGCGGGAGATCTTCGGGGAGATCTTCGCGGTCGATCCCGCGAATCTGATCGCCTACGGCAACGCGAGCCTCGAGATCATGCATCATCTGACGACGTTCGGGTTGCTGCGCGGCACCGTGGATTCGTCGCAACCGTGGTCGTCGGGTCCGGTGAAATTCCTGTGTCCGGTGCCCGGATACGACCGTCACTTCGCGATCACCGAGCAGTACGGCATCGAGATGGTGCCGGTGCCGATGAACCCCGACGGTCCCGACGTCGACGCGTGCGCGGCACTGACCGCCGCCGACCCGTCGATCAAGGGCATGTGGGCGGTACCCACCTACTCCAACCCGACCGGCGTCACCTTCTCCGAGGAGGTCACCGAGGGCCTGCTGTCGATGCCGGCCGCCGACGACTTCCGTATCTACTGGGACAACGCCTACGCGGTGCACACCCTCGTCGACGAGCCGCCGACGCCCCTGCCGGTGATCGAGATGGCCGCTGCCGCAGGCAATCCCAATCGCGTCTACGTCCTCGGCTCGACGTCGAAGATCACCTTCGCCGGTGCCGGGGTCTCGTTCTTCGGATCGTCGAAGGCCAACGTCGACTGGTTCGTCGAGAACATCGGCTTCGCGACCATCGGTCCCGACAAGGTGAACCAGCTGCGCCATGCGCGGTTCTTCGGTGACGCCGCCGGGGTGCGTGCCCACATGGCCCGCCATCGGGACATCCTCGCCCCCAAGTTCGCGACCGTGCTCGGCATTCTCGAGGATCGGCTCGCGGAGTCGAAGGTCGCGTCGTGGTCCGAACCCGAGGGCGGCTACTTCATCAACCTCGACGTGCCCGACGGCGCGGCGAGCCGGACCATCGCGTTGGCCAAGGACGCGGGTATCGCGCTGACGCCGGCGGGTTCGACGTTCCCGTACAAGAACGACCCGCACGACCGCAACATCCGGTTGGCGCCGACCTTCCCGAGCATCGACGACCTGCAGGTCGCGATGGACGGTGTCGCCACCTGCGTGCTGCTCGCCGCGACGGAGACGCTGCTCTCCGCGCACGGTTCCTGAAAGGCGCCGATCTTCGGTGGGTGTGCCGGGTGACCGATCGTGACAGGTGGCCGCGGGCGCCGATTCGCCATGTGTGTGGCTGCGCTCGCGATCGCCGGACTCGCCCTGTGGTGCCAGCACCTGATCCTGCCGTTTTCCACCCCGTTCTGGGGTTTGTTCGACTATCAACTCGACCTCGACGTCTACCGCGCCGGCGCACTGACCGTGTGGGACGGCGGCAGCCTCTACGACGCAAAACTGCTCGGCCAGATGGACTACACCTACGCGCCGGTGTCGGTCATCGTGTTGATGCCGTTCGCCTGGATGTCGTTCGAGGCCGCCCGGATCGTGTGGAGCGTCGGCATCGTCATCGCGCTCTATCTGGTGATCGTCCTGTGCTTCCGGGCCCTCGGCAGAGACGTGAACTGGCCGTTGCGATGTCTGGCGATCGCCCTTGTCGCCGTCTCGATGCTCCTGGAACCGGTGCGCACCACCATCTGGTACGGCCAGATCAACGTGTTCCTCCTGTTGATCATCCTCGCCGACCTCGTCCGACCCGACGGTTCACGGCTCAAGGGCGTCGGCACCGGCATCGCCGCGGGCATCAAATTGACGCCGCTGATCTTCGTCCTCTACTTCGCGCTGCTACGGCGCTGGCGTGCGACGGCCGGGGTCCTCGGCGGATTCCTACTGACCGTCGTCGTCGGATTCGTGGTGTTGCCCAAGGAATCCTGGTCGTACTGGACCGACAAGATCTTCGACTCCAATCGCGTGGGCGCGCCGCAGACTCTCGGTAATCAATCGTTGCGCGGGCTCATCGCCAATCTGGTGCACACCGACGCCCCCAACACCGCGGTGTGGATGGTCCTCGTGCTCATCGCGCTGGCGCTGGGGATGGGTTCGGCGGTGCTCGCCCATCGGCGCGGCCATGAGTTGCTCGCGATCTCGATCGTCGGTATGACCTCGTGTGCGGTGTCGCCGATGGCCTGGGGGCATCACTGGGTGTGGTTCGTACCGATCGTCGTGATCTGTGTGAATCTGTTGCTGCGCACCGATGTGTCGGCGATACGCCGCACGTTCGCCGGCATCGGGCTCGTTGCGCTGGTACTCACGGCGTTCGCCTGGCGCACACATTTCGCCTATCCGATGTGGTTCGTGAACCGCACCGTGCCGGACGCGTATTTCACCGGGCTGTTCTTCAAGGCAGAGACGGGACCGGCGTGGGCACAGGCGTTCCTGGTCTACCCGTACAACGCGATCTTCCTCGGTACGACCATCGCGACCCTCGTCGTGTTCGGACTGCTCGACCGCCCCGCGCGCCCGACCCAGGACAATCCGGACCCGACGGACACCGCTGCGCTGCCCAGCTGATCTCGGGGCTGCCCAGCTGGTTCCCGGTTAGTCGAAATTCACCGAATCGGACATGGCGCCGTGCGCCGCGATCTACCCTGACGCCATCGTCGCCGACCATCGCTGGATTCAGTCGGCCCGCGTGTGAGGAGAACTGCCATGCCCAGTATCAGTACCCCGGAATCGATGGACCTCGGATCGTGGATCGCCCGCCGGGCTGCCATCGGTCCCGACCGCCCCGCCATCACCTTCGACGACACGACGATGAGCTTCCGGGAATTCTCCGACCGCATCGACCGACTGGCCGCCGCGCTGCGCGCCGGAGGCGTCGGCGTCGGTGACCGCGTCGCTTACCTCGGCCTGAACCATCCGATGTTCCTGGTCACCATGTTCGCCTCGGCGCGCGCCGGAGCGACGTTCGTGCCGTTGAACTTTCGGCTCACCGGAGCCGAGCTCGCCTACATCATCAACGACGCCGGTGCCCACACCCTGATCGCCGACCCCGCGCTCGCGGCCGTCGTCGACGAGGTGGCCGATCAGCTCACACTGCAGCGGTGCATCGCCGTCGGTGAGCACGTCGGCTGGGAGTCGGCCGAAGCCGTCATCGCCCATGCCGAGCCGATCGCCGACCCCGCCCGTCCGGCGTCGGACGCCATCGCGGTCATCATGTACACCTCGGGAACCACCGGCCGCCCCAAGGGGGCGATGCTCACCCACGGAAACCTGTTCTGGAACAACATGAACTCGCTGTTGTGCCTCGACGTCGAGACCTCCGACATCAGCTATTGCGCCGCCCCGCTGTTCCACATCGGGGGACTCAACGTCACGACACTGGTCACCCTGCAGAAGGGCGGTCACATCGTGCTGGCGCCGACGTTCGATCCGGCCGCGGCACTCGACACCATCGAAAAGTACCGTGTGACAACGATGTTCGGTGTGCCGGCGATGTTCCTGTTCATGTCCCAGGTGCCGCGGTTCGAGACCGCGGACCTGTCCAGCCTGCGTTACCTCATCTGCGGTGGCGCGCCGGTACCCGAACCGTTGATGCGGCGCTACGCCGAGCGGGGGCTGGCCTTCGCCCAGGGATACGGACTCACCGAAACCGCCCCGCTCGCACTCGTGATGGGACTCGACGAGTCGGCGGCCAAGATCGGCGCCGCGGGTAACAAGGTGTTGCCGCTGTCGGATGTGCGACTCGTCGACGCCACCAATTCGCCTGTCCCGGTGGGCACCCCGGGCGAGGTCTGCGTCCGCGGCCCGCAGGTGATGGTCGGGTACTGGCGCAACCAGGCCGCCACCGACGCGGTCATCGACGACGAGGGGTGGTTCCACACCGGCGACATCGGTCGCGAGGACGACGACGGCTACATCTACGTCGTCGACCGCGTCAAGGACATGGTGATCACCGGCGGCGAGAACGTGTACCCGGCCGAGGTCGAGAGCGTTCTCTACAGCCATCCCGCGGTCGCCGAGATCGCGATCCTCGGGCTGCCCGACGCGAAGTGGGGCGAGGCGGTCACCGCCGTCATCGCCACCGCCCCCGGCCAGGAGGTCACCCTCGAGGAACTGCGTGACTTCGCCAAGGACCAACTGGCCCGCTACAAGCTGCCGCTGCGTCTGGAGTTCGTCGACGCGCTGCCGCGCAACCCCTCGGGCAAGGTGCTCAAGTACCAGCTTCGTGAGCAGTTCTCCACACCCGTCCCCCAGGGATGATCAACCGATCCGACCTGTGGGGGAGCGGGTCGGACTGTCGGGGTTCGCCGGTACTCTCGACGCGTGGCCCTGTATCGCACCTACCGTCCGGCGACGTTCGCCCAAGTCGTGGGCCAGGAGCACGTCACCGACCCCTTGAGCCGCGCACTCGACAGCGGACGGATCAATCACGCCTACCTGTTCTCCGGGCCGCGCGGCTGCGGCAAGACGTCGTCGGCGCGCATCCTCGCCCGCTCGCTCAACTGCGTGCAGGGCCCGACGTCGACGCCGTGCGGTGAGTGCTCGTCGTGTGTGGCACTCGCGCCGGGCGGGCCGGGCAACCTCGATGTCATCGAACTCGACGCGGCCAGCCACGGTGGTGTCGACGACACCCGTGAGCTCCGGGATCGCGCGTTCTATGCCCCGTCCGAGTCGCGCTATCGCGTGTTCATCGTCGACGAGGCGCACATGGTCACCAACGCCGGGTTCAACGCCCTGTTGAAGATCGTCGAGGAGCCGCCGGAGCATCTGATCTTCGTGTTCGCGACCACCGAACCGGAGAAGGTGCTGCCGACGATCCGCTCGCGCACCCACCACTATCCGTTCCGACTGCTCGCCCCGCCGGTGATGCGCGGGCTCCTCGAGGACATCTGCGCCAAGGAGCACGTGCAGGTGGCCGCCGACGTCTATCCGCTGGTGATCCGCGCCGGCGGCGGTTCGCCGCGCGACTCGCTGTCGATCCTCGATCAGCTCCTCGCCGGAGCCGGCGACGAGGGCGTCACCTACGAGCGCGCGCTTGCCCTCCTCGGTGTCACCGACATCGCCCTGATCGATGCCGCCGTGGACGCTCTCGCCGTCGCCGATGGAGCCGCGCTGTTCACCGTGGTGGAGCAGGTCGTCGACGCCGGCCACGATCCCCGCCGTTTTGCCGTCGATCTGCTCGAGCGTCTCCGGGATCTGATTCTGCTGCAAGCGGTTCCGGATGCCGCCGACCGCGGTTTGGTGGAGGCACCGGGCGATCAGCTGGCACGGATGCGCAGTCAGATCGATCGTCTCGGCCCGGGCGGTCTGACGCGTTTTGCCGAGATCGTCCACAACGCGCTGGGCGAGATGCGCGGCACCACCTCACCGCGCCTGCTGCTGGAGGTGATGTGCGCGCGCATGCTGTTGCCCACCACCTCTGCCGACGACGCGGCACTACTGCAGCGTCTCGAGCGGATCGAATCCGGGGTGGTCGTGGCCGCACCCGCGGCGTCGGCGGCCCCGACCCCGGCGGTATCGTCGGCGCCTGCCCCGGTGGCCCCCACCCCGGCGCCCCCCGCCGACGAGCCGCCACCGAAGTACGTGCGGCCGTCCCAGCGCAAGAGCACCGAAGATCAAGTCGGACAACAGGACACGCCGCCGTCGGCCGGTGCTCCGGATGAGGCGGAGCGGGCGGCAGCCGAGCGCGCGGCGGCCGAGAAGGCGGCAGCGGAGAAAGCTGCGGCAGAGAAGGCTGCGGCAGATCGTGAGGCCGAGAAGGCTGCTGCTGCGAAGGCGGCAGCGGAGCGCGCGGCGGCGGAGAGGGCGGCAGCGGAGAAAGCCGCGGCAGAACAGTCGTCGGAACAGTCGTCGGCCGCGGATCCGACTGCCCCCCAACCGCCGTCACGGCCCCGGCCGGAGCCCACGCCGGAACCCGAGCCGATCCCGGAGGTCGCCGGCTTCGACGACGAGATTCCGCTGCCCGACGAGCCATTCGACGAGTACGACGCGCCCCCGGACGAGCCGGTCCCGGCGGCGCCGCGCAGCGCACCGGAGCCCGAACCCACACCTGCGCCGCAGTCGGGCCTTGACGCCGACACGGTGCGCAAACGGTTCCAGGAGGTGCGGACCGCCGTTCGGACCCGATCGAAGAGCCTCGAACCGATGTTGTCGGCGGCGGTCGCCGACGATCTCGACGGCACCACCGTCGTCCTCGCTCATCCGATCGACGTGCTGGTGGGCAGATTGTCTGCACCGCATGCGGTCTCGATCATTCGTGAGGCGTTACAGGAGGTGTTCGGCACCGATCTCGACGTTCGCGCCGTCCACCGTGACACCTCGACGCCGGGGCCCGCGGCCGCGCGTCCGCAGGCTGCTGCCGCACCCAAACGGCAGACGTTCTCGCGGCCGAGTCGTGCCCGCTCGGACTCGGCGGAGGGAAGTGCTCCCGCGCCCGAACCCGATCCGGAACCCGAGGAACCCGAACCGCCACGCTCCGACGAGGAGATCAGTGACGACGAGCGGGCGGAGATGGTCGCCGACGCGCACAACGCCACCCCCGACGCGCGGATCGACCCCGACAAACTCGCCCTGGATCTACTTCAGACCGAGCTGGGTGCGCGGCCGCTCGAGTAGCGAACCAGCTGTGGCGCACGGGGTCTCGAGGCTCCGGCGCTGGCGCGCCTGCGCACCTCGACCAGCGGGGTGGAGGGCGTCCGGCGGGGGTTACAACCGGTGGCCGAGGTAGTCGGCCGATGGGTTTGCATCCGCGGTTGAGGTGGTCGACCGGCGGGCCCTACAACCGATGGTCGAGGTGCGACGAGCCGCAAGGCGAGGAACCTCGAGACCCGGTGCGCTGCAGGTGTACTCGCCCTACGCGTCCCACCACGGCCGCAGCGGCAGCTCGTGACGACCCTTGTCGTCGAGCTTGACGCCCAGGACGTGATGTAGCTGAACGATGTTGCGTTCGAAGCCGATGCGGCAGCCGGCCATGTAGAGGCCCCACAGGCGCGCGGTGCCCTCACCGACCTCCTCGACGGCCTCGTCCCAGTGTTCGACGAGGTTGCGGTTCCAGTCACGCAGCGTCATCGCGTAGTGATAGCGGAAGTCTTCCTCGTGCAGCACCTCGACGCCGCCGATGTCCTGCAGTTTGGAGATGATCTTGCCCGATCCGGTCAGCTCGCCGTCGGGGAAGACGTAGCGGTCGATGAACGACCCGGCCCGCGAACTCTTGGCGTTATCGGGACGGGTGATGCAGTGGTTCAACAACATTCCGCCGTCGCGCAGCTTGTCACGCATGAACGAGAAGTACGCCGGGTAGTTGTGGACGCCGATGTGCTCGGTCAAACCGATCGAGGACACCGCGTCGAATCCCGACTCGGCGACGTCGCGGTAGTCGCTGTGGCGGACCTCGGCGAACTCGGACAGCCCCTCGTCGATGACGGCTTGCTGGGCCCACTGTGCCTGCTCGGCGGAGAGTGTCACGCCGAGTACGTGCACCCCGCGGCGGGCGGCGTAGCGTACCATTCCGCCCCAGCCACAACCGATGTCGAGGAGCCGATCGCCGGCCTTGAGTCGCAGTTTGTCGAAGATCAGCCGGTACTTGTTCTCCTGGGCGGCTTCCAGCGATGCGTCGAGGTCGGGGTACACCGCGCAGGTATAGGTCATCGACGGTCCGAGTACCCACTCGTAGAAGGTGTTCGAGACGTCGTAGTGGTGGTGGATGACCTCGGCGTCACGGGCCTTGCTGTGCCGCAATCCCTCGGCGAATCGACGCCAGCGCGGCAGCGCTTCCTGCGGGGGCGGTGCGATCGGCTTGAAGTGTTCGATACCGAGCGACCTCGCCACCTGCGCCAGCACCAGTGGGGAGGGGCGTTTGAACTCGAGGTCGGCGGCCAGGGCCTGCAGCGCGCCGTAGGGGTCGCCGGGGTGGGCGCCGATCAGCTCCAGATCACCGGAGACGTATGCGCGGGCCAATCCGAGGTCACCGGGGGCGGTCACCAGGTAGGTGGTGCCGCGCGGCGTCACCAGGTTCAGGCCGAACTCGGCATCCTCGGGACCGGCAGCACTGCCGTCGTAGGCGGTGACGCGGATGTTGAGATTGCCGCCCACGATGGACTCGAACACCTGGGCAAGGGTCATCTTGGCATGCTGCGCATCGTTTTTCGACGGTGCGCTGTCCTTGTACGTCGTCATTGCCGTTTCACCGCTTTCGCATAGAGATCGAGCAGCCGGCCGCGTGGGTCGTACCGCTTCTTGAGCAGTCGGTAGTGCTCGCCTCCGTAGAGCTCATCGAAGTCCTCAGGGCTGTAGAAGGATTCCGAATACAGAGACTTGTGGCCATCGAGTTCGGCCACCTTGCGTTCGATCAGTTTGTTGGTGTGCCCAGGATCGCCGGGGGTCACCGGAACCGCCGACCAGAAGCCGACGTTGACATAGGTGCGGTCGGGCTGCAGCGGGTACAGCGGCCACGGCCGCCGCGGATTCGCGTCGGGTGCGCTACCGCCGACCTTCTCCCGAAGCCGTAACGGGCACAACCAAATCGGCTCGATCGGCACGGTGGTCAAGAACCAGTCGAGGTAGTCGGTGGTGTGCTCGATCGGCACCTCGATATCCTGCACGACACGCTCGTTGGCGGGTAGACCCTTGCGCTTGTTGAGACGATCGGCGATGTCGAAGCGCTGGTCGTAGCCGATCAGCTTCCAGTAGAAACTGCTGCGCAGCAACCTTTTCGGCCACAGCCGACGGATGCGGGGCTCTTGCGCCCCGAACGCCCGGGAACACCAGAACCAGTCGGTGTCCCACCGCCACAGATAGTCGTGGATGGTCAGCCGATCGCGCTGGGGGGTGCGCGTCGAATCGTGCTGAATGGACCGGTAATAGATGTCCATCCCGGTGTAGTCGCTGACCGAGCCGGGTTCATCGGTCTGCCGACCCAACGTCAGATAGGCCTCGTCGGCGCTGAACACCGTGCCGTCGAGATAGTCGACCCGCTCGCCGTCGTAGGACCTGTCGGTGACGATCGCATCCATCGTTTCTTGCAACGCCGACAGGTCGGTGAACCGCACATGCCGCAGCGCGACGTACGGGGCGACCTCTTCCAGTTCGATTCGCAGCCGCACCGAATAACCGAGCGTCCCATACGAGTTGGGGAATCCGTAGAAGAGATCCGCATAATCGTTGGTGGGGGTCGCGGTGATGATCTCGCCGTCACCGGTGAGGATGTCGATCTCGAGGACCGACTCGTGGGGCAGACCGTTGCGGAACGAGGTGCTCTCGATGCCCAGTCCGGTCACGGCGCCGCCGAGGGTGATCGTCTTGAGTTGCGGAACGACCTTGGGAGCCAACCCGTACGGCAGCGTCGCGGCGACGAGGTTCTCGTAGGTACACATCCCCGCGACATCTGCGGTCTTGGCGGCTGCGTCGACCGAGATCACCCGGTCGAGGCCGGAGACGTCGAGACCGGGGTGCGGGTTCTTGGCCCGCGCCCGGAAGAGGTTGGAGGTCTTCTTCGCCAGACGGACCGTGGCCTGCGGCCCGATGGCGCGGTAGCTGGCCAGGAGGGTGGCCACACCCTCATCGAATGCCGCTGCCCCCATCTCCATCTGTGCCGAGCTCACTTGGCTAGCCTAGGACGTGAGCAGCACGCCCGCCAATCAGTACATCGTGAAGGAGTTGGGTCAGTGGGTCAGATTTCCGCCAGTCAAACGACAGAGGTGGCCGCGTCCCCGGATGCCGTGATCGGCGCGCTCGCCGACTACGCCGACACCCGCCCGGCGATCCTGCCCGAGCAGTACCGCGACTACCAGGTGATCAGCGGCGGCAACGGCGACGGCACCGTCGTGCACTGGATTCTGCAGGCGACCTCCAAGCGCCAGCGTGACGTCAAGGCCACCGTCTCCGTGACACCCGGCGCCGGGAGCGCAGCGAGCGGGCCGAACGCCGCAGCCACGATCACCGAGAAAGACGAGAATTCGTCGATGGTGACCACCTATCAGGTGTCGCCGGCCGGCTCGGGCAGCAAGGTCACCACCACGACCACCTGGAACAGCAACGCCAGCGGCATCGGCGGCTTCTTCGAGAAGACCTTCGCGCCCAAGGGACTCGCCCGCATCCAGGCCGCCCTGCTCGCGAATCTCAAGACGCGGCTGGAGAAGTAGCCCGCCGCGGTGGGCCGCCGGACCGGGAGACATCGCGGTCGCGCACGGCCGGCACCGCTGCCGCCGCGCGATGGCGTCGACGCCACTCGTGTGGTGTTGCGGTCGGGGCCGGAATCGACCGTCGGTGACTGTCTGCGGGCCACGCCGTCGTTGCAGGAGCTGACCGACGCCGACCTCGCCGATCGTGCGCAGCGGGGAGAGATCGTCGACGCCGAGGGCCGGCCGCTGACGCTCGAGCAGCCCGCGCGTGTCAACACGTCGGTCTACCTCTATCGCGACCTGCCCGACGAGATCACGATTCCCTTCGATCTGCCGATCCTGTATCGCGACGAGAACATCGTCGTCGTCGACAAACCGCATTTCCTCGCGACGATGCCGCGCGGGCAGCATGTCACCCAGACCGCGCTGGTGCGGTTACGCCGCGCACTCGGCACCGATCTCGTCGCCCCCGCACATCGGCTCGACCGCCTCACCGCGGGCGTGCTGCTGTTCACGCTGCGACCCGAGGTGCGTTCGGCCTACCAGGACCTGTTCGCGCAGCGCAGGGCCGAGAAGGAGTATCGGGCGCTCGCCCCGGCAGCGGGGATCGCCGACACCCGGGTGGTCCGCAATCGGATCGAGAAAACTGCCGGTGACCTGCGGGCACGCGTCGTCGACGGCCCGGTGAACGCGATCAGTGAGATCACCGAGATCGAGCAGACCGCGAGCGGGTCGGTGTATCGGCTGGTCCCGCATACCGGCCGCACCCATCAGCTGCGCCTGCACATGGCGCTGCTCGACGTGCCGATCGTCGGCGACCCGCTCTACCCCGAGGTCCGGCCCGACGTGGCCGGGCGCCCCGAGCACGGGGACTTCTCCGAGCCCCTTCGACTCGTCGCGCACAGCTTGTCGTTCGTCGATCCGTTGACCGGGCAGCACCGTCGATTCGAAACCCGCCGCACCCTCACCGAGGGTCACCACTGACCACCGCGGGAACTGGTTACGCTGTCCCCGTGACCATCCTCGCCTCCTACGAACGCCACCCCGACCTGGGATGCGAGGCCGTGGTGTTCATCGACGACGAATCGATGGCCTGCTTCCAGATCCAACGCGAACTTGTCGGCGGGGACCGCGCGGGCGACCGGTACTGCATCTCCACCGGTGCCAGCGCCCCGATCTACGATGCGATCCGGCAATGGCGTCGCATCGAGCACAATCGCCTCGAGTTCGCCCTCACCCCTCGTGCAAGCCGGCTCTTCGGTGACGAGGAGCTGTCCTTCGAGATCACCCCGGTCGGCGACGACACCGTCGACGACATCGTGGCCCACGTCGAGCGTCTGTTGCGCTGAGTCCGGCGCGGGAGGCGAATACAGATTCCACCTGAGCGGGTCGGCGACCCGACTTTTCGGGTTTTCGGCTCGCTGCGGTGGAATCTGTATTCGTGATCCGGTCCGGCCCGGCACGCGCGCCCCGTCGGCACCGCCGACTACCCTGGGGCCCGTGAATCAACCTTTCGATCCCAGCGCACTCTTCGGCGGCGGTGCCGGCGGCGACAACCCGATGGCCGGGTTGCTGCAGCAGGCCCAGCAGATGCAGGCCAAGCTGCTCGAAGCACAGAACGAGATCGCGGCGACCGAGGTCACCGGCACCGCGGGCAACGGTCTGGTGACCGTGACCGGCAACGGGACCGGTGAGATCACCGCGGTCACCATCGACCCCAAGGTCGTCGACCCCGACGACGTCGAGACCCTCCAGGATCTGCTGCTCGGCGCACTCGCCGACCTCTCGAACAAGCGCGAGGAACTCGCCGGCGAGAAGATGGGACCGCTCGCCGGAGGCCTCGGTGGCGGACTGCCCGGCCTGGGCTGAGGTACGACGCACCGATGTACGAGGGCCCCATCCAGGATCTGATCGACGAGCTCGCCAAACAACCCGGGCTCGGCCCGAAGGGTGCCCAGCGCATCGCGTTCGCGCTGCTGGCCGGCGAGAAGAAGGAGATCGACCGGCTGGTCGCGGCTCTCATCCAGGTCCGCGACAACGTCACCTTCTGCGCCGAATGCGGCAACGTCTCGGCCAACAATCTCTGTCGGATCTGCTCGGATGCCCGACGTGACGCGACCAAGATCTGCGTCGTCGAGGAACCCAAGGACGTTCACGCGATCGAGCGCACCAAGGAGTTCCACGGCCGCTATCACGTCCTCGGCGGCGCACTCGACCCGCTGTCGGGGATCGGCCCCGACCAGTTGCGCATCCGCGAGTTGCTGCGACGGCTCGCCACCACCGCCGACGGCACCGACGTCACCGAGATCATCGTGGCCACCGACCCCAACACCGAGGGCGAGGCCACCGCGACGTACCTGCTGCGGATGCTCAAGGACTTCCCGGGGCTGTCGGTGACGCGTCTGGCGTCGGGGCTGCCGATGGGCGGCGACCTGGAGTTCGCCGACGAACTCACCCTCGGCCGTGCGCTGTCGGGCCGCCGCATCCTGGCATGACGATGACCGCGCCCACCCTGTCCACCGATCTCGACGCCCGGCTCGATGACCTCGCCGCGGAGATGATCTCCGGGATCGTCGCCATCGACGGCCCGTCCGGCGCGGGTAAGTCGACCGTCGCCGACGCCCTCGTCGCCCGCCTGCGGGCCCGCGGTACCGGGGTGGTGCTCGTCCGCACCGATGACTTCGCCACGTGGGACAACCCGGTCGCGTGGTGGCCGGAGCTGGAAAGCGATGTGCTGCATGCCTTTGTGCGTCGGCACGATTACCGCTATCGGCCACGGGAGTGGGTCGACGGTGTGCCGCAGCTCGGTGGTCGGGTGTGGGTGCGGTGGGAGCCGCTGCTGGTGATCGAGGGCGTGTCGTCGGCGCGGCGTCGCATCGCCGACCGGCTCAGCCACGCCCTGTGGCTCGACGGCGGCGACGCCGACGCGCGGCTCGAACGCGCCGTCGCCCGCGACGGTGAATCCTCGCGCCCCCTGCTGCAACGATGGCAGCAGTTCGAGCGCGGCTGGTTTGCCGTCGATCGCACCCGCGAGCGCTGCAAGGTCCTCGACTGAGCTCGGCTCGGTGAGTACCGCATGGCCCGACGACGATCCCGATACCGCGATCTCGCCGACCTCGACGCTGCGCTGATCGACTGTCGTGCCTGCCCTCGTCTGGTCGCGTGGCGCGAGAAGGTGGCGCGGGAGAAACGTGCCGCCTTCGCCGACTGGGACTATTGGGGACGACCCGTCCCCGGGTTCGGGCCCGGCGACTCCCGCATGCTCATCCTCGGGCTCGCGCCGGCCGCGCACGGCGCCAATCGCACCGGCCGCATGTTCACCGGGGACCAGAGTGGTGACGTGCTGTTTCGCGCGCTCTACGACGTCGGACTCGCCTCGCAACCGACCGTCGTCTCCGCCGACGACGGGATGGAGCTGTTCGGGGTACGCATGACCGCCCCGGTGCATTGCGCTCCGCCGCAGAACAAGCCGACCACCACCGAGCGCGACCGATGCGCCCACTGGTTACGTGCCGAGCTGGACCTCCTGGCGCCCACGGTGCGCTCGGTGATGGTGCTCGGCGGCTTCGGATGGCAGGTGGGGCTGCGGACGTTCGAGGAACTCGGCTGGCAGATCGACCGTCCCCGACCGAAATTCGGCCACGGTGCGCGTACGGTCATCCGTCGTGACGACGGCGCCGAGCTGACGGTGTTCGCCAGCTATCACGTCAGCCAGCACAACACGTTCACCGGGCGGCTCACCCCGGCGATGCTGCGGGCGGTGATCGTCGAGGCCGCCCGGTACGCCGGATTGCCCGCGCGCGACCGCACTCTCGGGTGAGCCGGCCGTCGGCTGAGCCGTCGGTCACGTGGGCTGTCGATCAGTGGGTGTCGAGATCGATCTCGTAGTGCACGAATCCGGTGTCGGTGGCGACGGCGTCGTAAAGTCTTCGCGCAGTGGCGTTGTGCTGTTGGGTCAGCCAGTAGACCTTCGTGAGTCCGGCGTTGCGTGCCGCGTCGCAGACGTGGTCGATCAGGGCGCGCCCGACGCCGGACCCGCGGCTGTCGGGGGCGACGAACAGATCCTCGAGGTAGCAGTAGCCGGTGCGGCTCCAGGTCGACGGATGGGCGAGCCAGTGGACCAGACCGATGGCGCGACGCTGGTCGTCACGTGCGATCGCACCGTGGATACCGTCACCGGAGACGATGCGCCGGAACGTGATTGCGGTGATCTCGGGATCCAGGTCGGTCTCGTAGAAGCGCAGATAGGCGTCCCAGAGTGGCAGCCAGTCATCGTGATCGTCGGCGCTGCAGGGCGAGATCGTGGTCATGGCGACACAGTACGTCGGGCTGCGGATTCCCGACATCCGCCGTCGTCGTGCGGCGTAGGGTGAGGCCATGTCCCAGCGTGGTGATCAGGTGTGCCGGTGCGGTCATCCGCGGTCGGCGCACGACCATCTGCGCGCGGGCACCGACTGCGCCCTGTGCGGGGCGTCGGGCTGCTCGCGGTTCCGCCGGCCCCGCTTCTGGCATCGGCGCGGACCGGGTGCGGCCGACGGCTCAGCGCCGGGCGGCGGCGAGTCGCTCGGAGCGCAGCCGGTTAACCTCTGGGAGGTCCAGCGGCGCAAGCGAATCGGTCCCGATCGCCCGGGCGAGGAGAAAATCGGCTAGCTCAGGGTTGCGCGCCAGCGCCGGGCCGTGCAGGTAGGTGCCGATCACCGAGCCGGCGACCACACCCTCGGTGCCGTCGCCCACGCCGTTGCCGACGCCGTGACGCACCCGCCCGAGCGGGGTGGCATCGGCCCCGAGAGTACTTCCGCCCCTATGGTTTTCGAATCCCGACAACGGCTGGGTGAGTCCGGGCAACACCGGGTCGGTGACGAGCTCGCCGATGCTGCGGGTCTGCTGCGGTGCGGTGGTGAGGTCGAACAGCGAGATGCCGTCCACGCGTTCGCCCGCCGACGTCTCGTACCAGTGGCCGAGGACCTGGATGGCCGCGCAGATCGCCAGCACCGGACGGCCTGCTGCCGCCGCACGCTGCAGCCCCGGATAGCGGGTGAGGTGCCGGGTGGCCAGCCGCTGCGCGTAATCCTCGGCGCCACCGAGGGTGTAGACGTCGAGTGAGTCGGGGACCTCGTCGTCGAGGGTGATCGAGATGATCTCGGCGTCGATGCCCCGCATCCGGGCCCGCTGCCGCAGCACCAGTGCGTTCCCGCCGTCACCGTAGGTGCCCATCACGTCGGGGAGCACCAGCCCGATGCGCAGTGTCGAGTCGCTCATTTGCGTTCCTCCCGTACGCGTTCCATCGCGGTGCCGAGATCGCGGAAGGCGGTGTAGTTCGCCAGGACCTCGACGCGTCCCGGGGGACATGAGGCGATGGCCTTCATCGGGTCGGCGATGGTGGTGTGCTCGGCGCCCGCGTAGAGCAGCCGCACCGACAGGTCGGCGGCGCGTTCGCCTGCGGCGACCACCGTCATCGTCTCGAACGCCTCGAACCGCACATCCCACAGCCAGGAGAGATCCTCACCGTCGGGGACCTGGCCGTTGACGGCGATGACCAGTCCGTCGGCGTCGTGGTCGATCATCGACAGCGCTTCCTGCCAGCCGGCCGGATTCTTGGCCAGCAGGGTGCGCACCGAGTGGTTGCCGACCTGATGGATGCCGTAGCGTCCGGCGACCTCGCCGACGGTCTGCACCGCCGCCACCGCCTCGGCCGGGTCGGCGCCCATCGCGACGGCCGCAGCGACCGCCTGCGCCGCGTTGCCGCGGTTGGCGCGGCCCGGGACAGCGAGCGTCATCGGCGCGATGAACCCGTCGGGGCCGTAGATGTTGTCGTCGTCGACCCACCAGTCGGGGGTGGGGCGCCGGAAGTTCTCGTCACCGGTCGAATACCAGTCGATACCGCCGGGTGGTATCGACGGTCCGTCGCTGGAGTCGGCGGTGGCACGCGCGATGGGTTCGCCGGTGCGCGGACAGCTCACCGAGTCGCCGACCCAGCTCGACCCGGCCGCCACCCACACCACCTTCGGCGCATCGAAGGCAGCGGAGGTGACCAGGACGTCATCGCAGTTGGCGACGACGATCGTGTCGGGGTGGCGGGCGATGCCGGCGCGCAGGGCGCGTTCGATCATGTTGATCTCCCCCACCCGGTCGAGCTGATCGCGCGAGAGATTCAGCATCACCACCACCTCCGGATCGGTGGCGTCGGCGACGTGCGGGACGTGCAATTCGTCGACCTCGAGTGCGCAGATCGGCGCCGAACGTTGCAGGCTGAGCGTGGCGATGATCCCGGCGTCCATGTTGGCGCCGTCGGCCTGGGTGGCGACCTCGCCGAGTTCGGCGAGCGCCGCCGCGGTCATCCGCGTCGTCGTCGACTTGCCGTTGGTACCGGTGATCAGCGCCGTACGCTTGCCGGCCGCCAGGCGGGTCATGATCTGCGGGTCGATCTTCTCGGCGACCAGCCCGCCGATCATCGAGCCCTTGCCGCGTCCGGCGGTGCGGGAGGCCCAGCGGGCGGACGCGGCGGCGGCCAGGGCCAGCGAGGTGCGCAGCGGAACTCGGTCGGACATGGGGACGAGTCTGGCACAGGGGCGTCGGCGGTGCCGCCGGACCTCGGCGGGGTACCCTCGCGGCCGTGAGTAGGGCCACAACGCTGACGATTCCGCTTCCGTTCCGCGCCGTCCGTTCGGTGATGCGCCTCGGCGGACACCTGCCGCCGGGTCTGCTGGGCGTTGCCTCCCGGATCTGTCCGGTGAACTCCGACGGCGAGCACATCGCCCCGGAGATGTTGGCCGCCGGTGTCGCCACGCGACTCATGCCCGGCGGCGACATGAGCGGCGCGACCGTCGAGCGCGCCCGCCACAACCTCGAGGTGAATTCGGCCATCTCCGCCGAGCGGACCCCGCCGCTGGCGGTCGTCGAGGATCTGGTGATCGACGGGCCGGGCGGCGACCTGCCGGCCACCCGCTACCGCGCCGAGGTCTCCTCGACGGGGCTGGTGCTGTTCTTCCACGGTGGTGGGTTCTCGCTGGGGAGTCGGGCCACCCACGACGCCTACTGTCGGCGACTGGCCCTCGACACCGGCGTCGACGTCCTATCCGTCGAGTACCGGCTCGCCCCCGAGTATCCGTTTCCGGCGGCCGTCGACGACGCCCTGGCCGCGTGGCGCTTCGCGGTGAGTGCGGCCCCGCGCTGGGGTGTCGACACCGATCGCCTCATCGTCGCCGGCGACAGCGCAGGCGGGAACCTGGCCGCGGTGCTCTCCCAACTCGTGCGCGGCGAGGAGGTGACGCCGCGTCTGCAGCTGCTGCTGTACCCGGTCACCGACATGACGCGATCCGGAGGTTCGCGGGAGGAGTTCGCCACCGGCTACTTCCTCACCGCCGAGCGCATCGAGTGGTTCACCGAGCGCTACGTCCCGGCCGGCGTGCCGCGCAGTGATCCGCGGATCTCCCCGCTGCTCGCCGACGACCTCACCGGACTGCCGCCCGCCCATGTGGTGGTCGCCGGCTTCGATCCGTTGCGCGACGAGGGCATCGCCTACGCCGACGCCCTCTCCGGCGCCGGAGTGCGTACCTCGTTGCAACGCGAGTCGGGCATGATCCACGGCTTCGTGAACATGCTCGGCTTCAGTCCCGCTGCCCGACAAGCGGTCTCGGGGATGCACGACGTGGTGCGTGGGGTGCTCTGACAGAGGTCGCCCCCGCGCCGGCCCGCACCCTCGACCGCGGCGCCGCCAACACCCCGGCGGCGCATCCGGCGATGACCAGTGCGGCACCGGCGATCTCGACCCCGCTCGGCACCTCGCCGAGCAGTAGCCAGGCGGCGCTGATCCCGACCACGGGTACCAGCAACGACAGCGGCGCGACCCGGCTGGCCTCGTACCGCTTCATCAGCATCGTCCAGAGCCCGGACCCGGCGATGGTGCCCAGCAGCACGACGTAGGCGAGGCCGGCCAGCGCGATCAGCCCGGACGACGACCCCAGCGTCGTCAACGACGTCAGGTCGGCGCGAGGGCCTTCGGTGGCAAAGCTCAACGCCAGGAACGGGATCGGCGGTACCACCGACATCCACAGTGTCATCCGCAGGGCGTCGTCGGGTTGGGCCAGGCGGCTGCCGATGTTGCCGAACGCCCACGACAGGCCCGCCAGCACGGTCAGCACCATCGGGACGACGATGCCCACACCGATCGACGAATGTCCGGCGCGGTCGACGCCGATGACGACGATCCCGGCGACGGCGATCGCGATGCCGACGATCTGCGCGGGCACCAACCGCTCACGAAGGAAGAACACGCCCAGCAGCACGGTGAACGGCGCCGAGGTCTGCAGGACCAACGAGGCCAGCCCGGTGGGCATCCCGAGGTTCATGGCGAGGAACAGGAACGCGAACTGCCCGAACCCGAAGCCCACTGCGTACAGCAGGAACCATCGCATCTGCACGCGCGGGAACTTCACGAACAGCACCACCGGGACGGCCATCACCGCGAACCGCAGAGCCGCGAAGAAGAACGGCGGGAAGTGGTCGAGACCGACGCGGATGGCGATGAAGTTGAGGCCCCAGAGGACGACGACGGTGAGGCCGAGCAGGCGATCGCGAGTGGTCATGAGTCCATCGTCGGGCCGACTTCGATGAAGAACAATCGAATTCTTTTGCATTGACTGTTCGGAATCACTTCAGTATCTGCGCAGTCTCGAGGACTGATGCTGATCAAGCATTAATCCATGTGTAATCGGTGTTGGACAGGCATCGCCGCAGGCCTCTAGCGTCTGTCGTGTGAGGTGACTCACTGAGGGTCACGCTGGTTGTATAGGTCGCAGCGCAGGGTTTCGTCCCCGACGGCTGCCAGATCGGAAAGGAGTGGGCGATGTCGTTCACTCGCACCCACGGCGCCGCGGTTGACCGCGCGGTCGCCAAGTTCTATCGGCGGGTGGTGCCGCTGTTCATCGTCATGCTGATCTGTAATCAGCTCAACCGCGCCAATATCGGGTACGCCGCCGAATACCTGCACACCGACGTCGGGATCGGTGCTGCCGCCTACGGATTCGGTGCCGGCGTGTTCTTCATCGCGTACGCCATCTTCGAACTGCCCAGCAACATGATGATGGAGAAGTTCGGGGCGCGGATCTGGTTGACCCGCATCATGATCAGCTGGGGTGTCATCTCCGCGGCCATGATGTTCGTACAGAACGAGATGATGTTCTACATCCTGCGCTTCTTGCTCGGCGCCGCCGAGGCCGGATTCTTCCCCGCCGTCATTTTCTACCTCGCCAAGTGGCTGCCCAACAGTTCCCGAGGTCGCGCCACAGCACTGTTCGTGGCGGGTTCGTCTCTCGCCGCAGCTATTTCGGGCCCGGTGTCCGGGCCGCTGTTGTCGATGCACGGGCTGCTCGGACTGCACGGGTGGCAGTGGCTGTTCCTCATCGAGGGTTCGTTGTCGGTGGTCGTGGGCATCATCGCCTACTTCTTGCTCAACTCACACATCTCCGATGCGAAGTGGCTGTCCACCGAAGAACGCGACGCGCTCTCGTCGACGATCGCCGAGGAGGAACGTCGCAAGGCGGCCGGTTCGGGTGTGGCGCACAAGACCTCGCGGTGGAGCATGCTGGCCGATCGGCAGCTCATCATCTTCTGCGTCATCTACTTCGCCATCCAGCTGTCGATCTATGCCAACACCTTCTGGCTACCCTCGATCGTGCGACGTATCCAGGGCACCAACGACGTCACCGTCGGGCTGCTGTCGTCGCTGCCGTGGATCTGTGCGGTCGTGGCCATGTATGTCTCCTCGCGCATCGGGGACCGCACCGGCAATCGCCGCCCGCTGCTGGTGATCGCGTTGCTGGTGGCCGCAGTGGGCACCTACGCCGCAGCCGTCGTCTCCCCGTGGCCGGCGCTGGTGTTCCTGTGCATCGCCGCCATGGGCTTCAAGAGCGCGAGCCCGTTGTTCTGGTCGATCCCACAGTCGACCTTGCACCCGATGGTGCTCGCACCGGCGATCGCGATCATCAACTCCCTGGGCAACCTGGGCGGTTTCGTCGCGCCCTTCGGCTTCGGTCTGGTCAAACAGGCCACCGGACAGGTCACCTGGGGTCTCTACGGTCTGGCCATCGCCTCGGTCATCGCCGCGATCCTGGTGTTCTTCCTGCGCCGCCCGACTCCCGAGTCGGAGGCTTCGGTGAATACCGACGTCCTCACCGACACGCCGGCGGTGACCCCCACCGCCGCCAACGCCGTGGCCACCCGCGCGGCGGAGAACAAGACCGCGCACGGTGTGGACCGATGACCACCGCCGTCGCTGCCACCCCGTCGCCCAAGGAGCGCCCGATGTCAAGCCACACCACTCCCGTCGTCGCCGAGATGGCCGTTTATCCGGTTGCCGGACGCGACAGCATGCTGCTCAATCTCAGCGGCGCCCACGCCCCGTACTTCACCCGGAACCTGGTGGTGCTCACCGATTCCGACGGCCGCGTCGGTGTGGGCGAGGTACCCGGCGGCGAAGCCATCCGTCGTACCCTGCAGGACGCGCGTGAGCTGGTGATCGGATCGTCGATCGGCCGCTACCACGCCACGCTGGGTGCCATCCGGACGACCTTCGCCGGACGCGATGCCGGCGGCCGGGGAGCGCAGACCTTCGATCTTCGGGTCACCGTGCACGCGGTCACCGCGATCGAATCGGCGTTGCTCGACCTGCTCGGTCAGTACCTCGACGTTCCGGTGGCGGCGCTGCTCGGTGACGGCCAACAGCGAGATCGGGTGCAGGCGTTGGGATATCTGTTCTTCGTCGGTGATCGCACCAAGACCGACCTGCCCTACGCCGCGCCTTCCGACGAGCCGACCGACGCCGACGACTGGATGCGCCTGCGTCACCAGGAGGCGCTGACACCCGAGGCGGTGGTCGCCCTCGCCGAGGCCGCCCACGCGCGATACGGATTCGCCGATTTCAAACTCAAGGGCGGTGTCCTCGCCCCGGTCGAGGAGGCCGCCGCGGTGCGCGCGCTGCACGAACGCTTTCCCGACGCACGAATCACCCTGGACCCCAACGGTGGTTGGCTGTTGCGGGAGGCCGTCGACATCTGCCGTGACCTCACCGATGTCCTGGCCTACGCGGAGGACCCGGTGGGACCCGAGGGATCGTTCTCCGGCCGTGAGGTGATGTCGGAGTTCAAGCGTGCCACCGGTTTACCGACCGCCACCAACATGATCGCGACCGACTGGCGGGAGTTGGGTCACGCCATCCGCTCCGGAGCCGTCGACATCCCGCTCGCCGACCCCCACTTCTGGACGATGAACGGCTCGGTCCGCGTGGCACAACTGTGCGACGCGTGGGGACTGACGTGGGGATCGCACTCCAACAACCACTTCGACGTGTCGCTGGCAATGTTCACCCACGTCGCCGCTGCCGCGCCCGGCACCATCACCGCGATCGACACCCACTGGATCTGGCAGGACGGTCAGCGCCTCACCACCGAGCCCCATGCGATCACCGACGGATTTCTCACCGTCGGTGACAAGCCCGGGCTCGGCGTCGAACTCGACATGGATCGGGTCGAGGCGGCGCACGAACTCTACCGCCGCGAGGGCCTCGGAGCGCGCGACGACGCCGTCGGAATGCAGTACCTCATACCCGGATGGACCTTCGACAGCAAGCGGCCCGCACTGTGCCGCAACTGAATCCGATATGGCGCGGCTAGTCCCATTCCTGCGTGGGCAGGACGTCGGCGAGCATCCGCGCCAGCGCCGGGTTGGTGTTGTCCGACCGCCACGCCGCGTGTAACCGAACCGGCCGCTCGCGGACGGCGGTGACCGGTCGGAACACCACTCCTTCGGGCCGCATCGTGGCCGCCGACTCGGGTACGAGCGCCATGCCGAGCCCTGAACGTACGAGCACCAGCATGGTGTGGATCTGCGTCACGTACTGCACGTGGCGAGGGGTCGCACCGACCGCGGTGAACGTGCTGATGAGCAATTCGTGGAAGTAGCGGGCGTCGACCGGGGAGTACATCACCACTTCACGCCCGTCGAAATCCTCGATGGTCAGCTCGTCGGCGTCGGCGAGGTCGTGATCGTCGGGCAGCGCGGCGATCAGGCGTTCGTGGTGCAGTGGCCTGCTGCTGACACCGGGCCTGCCCGGGCCCGGACGGACCAATCCCAGATCCAGTTCGCCGCCGGTCAGGGCTTCCATCTGGGCGTCGGTGACCATCTCGCGGAGCACGATCTTGACGTCGGGCAGCACTCGTCGGGCGGTGTCGAGGAGTCGTGGCAGGACGGCATGAGCGGATGCCCCGGTGAATCCGACGATGACGGTGCCCAGGTCGCCCGCCGGGATGCGCTTGACCATCAGGGAGGCGCTCTCGGCGAGCCGGACGATGCGGCGTGCCTCGGGGAGGAAGGCGTGTCCGGCGGCGGTCAGGGTGACGGTGCGGCTGGTGCGGTCGATGAGTTGCACGCCGAGCTCGTGTTCGAGTTGCTGGATCTGGCGGCTCAGCGGCGGCTGGGTCATGTGCAGTCGTTCGGCCGCCCGGCCGAAATGCAGTTCCTCGGCGACCGCGATGAACCCCGTCAGGCGCGACAACGCGAACATTGATCCACTCTCCACATGACAAACCCGTACCGTGATACCCGATTCGGATATCACGGTACGGGTTCGTCGATCGGCACGGGCCGGGTCAGGCGCCGACCTCAGCCGCCATCGCCCCGGCGAGCGCGGCACGCCCGGCTGCGGTGATCGCTGCCAGCTCGTCGAGATGAGCCGGGCTCGGATCGACCAGAGGTGCGCGCACCGACCCCGCGGGGATGCCCTCGAGCGTGACGCCTGCCTTCACCAACGACACCGCGTACCCGGGAACGCGATTGCGCAGACGGACGAGCGGATGGAAGAACGTACGCAGCAGATCGTCGGTGAGCGCGGTGTCACCGGATTCCAGCGAGTGGTAGAAGGCCAACGCCAGTTCCGGGGCGAAGGCGAAGGTCGCCGATGAGTACAGCGTCACGCCGATTGCGCGGTAGGCCTGCTGGGTGATCTCGGCGGTCGGCAATCCGTTGAAGAACAGGAACTCCTTGCCGGAGCCGACGAGTGAATCGGTCACCGCACCCACGATGCGTGCCATGGTGTCGAGGTCTCCGGTGCCGTCCTTGAGGCCGATGACCGTCGGCAGCGCGGCCACCTCGACGGCGGCCTGCTCATCGAAGACGGCGTTAGCCCGGTTGTAGACGATCACCGGTAGATTCGTCTGCGCCGCAACCTGTGTGGTGTAGGCGACCAGTCCGGCCGGCGGCATCGTCACCAGGTACGGCGGCAGCAGCAGCAGTCCGTCGGCGCCCTGATCTGCCGCGGCGGCGGCGAATTCCTTGGCCTGCACGAGGGAACCACCGGTGCCGGCGAACACCGGTACCCGACCGGCGACGACGTCGACGGCGCACCGCACGATCCGGGTGAACTCGGCGAGTCCGAGAGCATGGAATTCGCCGGTGCCGCAGGCGATGAACACCCCGCCGGGGCCGGCTGCGACACCGCGCTCGACGTGCTCGGCGAGTCGGTCGTAGTCGACCTCGCCGTCGGCGTCGAAAGGGGTGACGGGAAAGAACAGAACGCCGTCGAGCATGTCAATCTCCTTGTGGTGAAGGGAAAACCGGTGTGGAATCAGTCGCGGGTGAGTGCGCCGTCAATGCGCCGCCAGATGTTCTGCGGGTTGCCGTCGGCGATCGCGCCGGGCAACAGTGCGGCGGGAACGTCCTGGTAGGCGACCGGCCGCAGGAAGCGTTCGATGGCGCGTGAGCCGACCGAGGTGCTCCGTGCGTCCGACGTCGCCGGGAACGGCCCACCGTGAACCATGGCGTGGCCCACCTCGACGCCGGTTGGCCAGCCGTTGAACAGGATTCGGCCCGCAGTGCGCTCCAGGGTCGGCAGCAGGGCGCGCGCCGCCTCGAGGTCGGCGTCGTCGGCGTGGACGGTCGCGGTGAGCTGGCCGTCGAGACCGGCCGCCACCTCGGCGACCTGCGCGGTGTCGCGGCACTTGACCACGATGCTCGACGCCCCGAATACCTCCTGGCGCAAGGACTCCGACGAGAGAAAGGTGTCGGCGTCGGTGGAGAACAGCGCGGCACGGCACGCGTGGGGCGAGTCGGTGTCGAGGCCACGCGCCTCGACGGTGGCAACGCGTCGGAGGTCGTCGACGCCGGCACGATAGCCGGCCGCGATCCCCGGACTGAGCATCGTGGCCGGAGAGGTTGCGGCGACGGCGCTGGCAGCGGCGGAGATGAAGGTGTCGAGGTCGGGGCCGTCGACGGCGATCACGACTCCGGGGTTGGTGCAGAATTGGCCGGCACCGAGGGTCAGGGAGCCGACGAATGCGGCGCCGAGATCGGCTGCGCGGGTGGCGAGAGCGGCGGGGAGCGGGAACACCGGGTTGATCGAACTCATCTCCACATACACCGGAATCGGGCGCGGGCGACCCTGGGCGGCCGCGACGAGCGCCAGGCCCGCGCCGCGGGAACCGGTGAAGCCGACGGCCTGGACACGCGGGTCGGTGACGAGGGCGATTCCGAGGTCGGGTCCGTCGCCGTAGAGCAGCGAGAACACCCCGGCCGGCATGCCGGTGTCGCGTGCGGCGTCGGTGATGGCGCGGCCGACGAGTTCTGAGGTGCCCGGGTGCGCGTCGTGGGCCTTGACGATCACCGGGCATCCGGCGGCGAGCGCCGAGGCGGTGTCGCCACCGGCCACCGAGAAGGCGAGCGGAAAGTTACTGGCGCCGAACACGGCGACGGGCCCCAGTGCGACCTTGCGCTGTCGAATGTCGGCTCGCGGCAAGGGCGTGCGGCCGGGGAGGGCGGGATCGATCCGCGCGCCCTGCCAGCTGCCCTCGCGCAGGGTGTCGGCGAACAACCGGAGCTGGCCGCTGGTTCGAGCGACCTCGCCGGTGAGTCGCGCTGCAGGAAGCCCGGTTTCGCTGCCGGCACGGGCGACGAGGTCGTCGGTGAGTGCGTCGAGTCGTTCGGCGATCCGCTCCAGGAAGGCTGCGCGCTCGGTGGCGCCGGTGCTCCGGTAGGTGTCGAACGCGGCATCGGCCGCGATCGAGGCCGATGTCACGTCGGTGGCGGAGCCGTACCGGTAGCTGGGCTCGAGGTGTTCGCCGGTGGCCGGGTCGATGGCACTGATCGTTGCCCCGCCGCCGGTCACGAGTTCGCCCGCGATGATCATCTGGCCGGTCAGCGTGGACTCGGTCGGCGTGGACTCGGTCGGCGTGGACTCGGGTGCAATCGTGGATTGTGGGGCCATGTCTCGACGGTAGGACCCGGATCAATACATGTCCAAGACCACTTTGGGACCGATCAATGCCGAATGGGTATCAGTCATCGCCGAACGGTGGAGCTACCGCCATCCGAGTGCCGGTGCCACGTCCTTCAGGATCGCCTCGATGACATGCGCGTTGTACTCGACGCCGAGTTGATTCGGCACCGTCAGCAGCAGGGTGTCGGCGGCGGCGATGGCCTCGTCCTCCCGGAGCTGTTCGATGAGCTTGTCGGGTTCTTCGGCGTAGGACTTGCCGAACCGCGCGATACCGCCATCGATGTGACCGACCTGGTCGGAGCTGTGCCGGTCCCGGCCGAAGTAGGCCCGGTCCATGTCGTTGACCAATGGGAAGATACTGCGGCTCACCGATACTCGTGGCTCACGCTCGTGTCCGGCGAGCTTCCAGGCGTCGCGGAACCGCTGGATCTGTTCGGCCTGGAGTTGGTGGAACGGCACTCCGGTGTCCTCGGTGAGCAGCGTCGACGACATCAGGTTCATGCCCTTCTCCGCGGTCCACTCGGCTGTCGCGCGCGTGCCCGCACCCCACCAGATGCGATCGCGCAGGCCCGGTGACTGGGGTTCGATGCCCAGCGGTCCCGGCGGGTTGGGGAACATCGGCGATGGATTCGGCTCGGCGAAGCGCGCACCATCGATGACCTGGAGGAACACGTCGGTGTGCGAGCGCGCCATGTCGGCGTCGGTCTCGCCGTCGGCGGGAACGTAGCCGAAGTACTTGTAACCCTCGATCACCTGCTCGGGGGACCCCCGGCTGATGCCGAGCTGGAGTCGTCCGCCGGAGATCAGATCGGCCGCGCCGGCGTCCTCGGCCATGTACATCGGGTTCTCGTACCGCATGTCGATGACGCCGGTGCCGATCTCGATGGTCTCGGTTTTCGCGCCGATCGCGGCGAGCAGCGGAAACGGCGAACCGAGTTGCCGTGCGAAGTGGTGCACGCGGAAGTAGGCGCCGTCCGCGCCGAGTTCTTCGGCCGCGACCGCGAGGTCGATGGATTGCAGCAGGGTGTCCGCGGCCGAGCGGGTCTGCGAGCCGGCCGACGGGGACCAATGTCCGAAGGAAAGGAAACCAATCTTCTTGCTCATGACACCAGTTAACCGGACTTGGGTCCGCTTTGTTCCACCAGGTCGGCGAGGCGTGCAAGATCGGCCGCGACCGTCGCGGCGTCACGGTCGAACTCTTCGTCGGTGAGGTCGAGTTGGCGCAGGGTGAAGACCACTTCCGAGCCGTCGGGGTGGGCCAGCACCCGCACCGGATTGGTGACCGTCGACCCCGTCGGAAGGGTGACGTCGTGGTCGATGACCCCGTAGTCGTTGGGCGGGACAAAGCGCACCGTGACGGTGCCCATCGGGGATTCGACGAGGAGGTCGTCGCCACGGCGCGTGACCGGTGCCTGCGCCAGCCCCGACGCCCAGAGCGCCAGGTTGCCCGGGTCCGACGCGAACTCGTAGACCTGATCCGGCGAGGCGGCGATGACGTGACTCACGTGGCGACTACGCATTCATCCATCATGCGTGCCGGGTCCGACATGCGTGGAGCTTCCCTGACGTGGGATCTCACCGTCATAGGATCGCGCCATGGAGGTTCGCCGACTGCGGTTGCTGCGCGAGTTCGCCGATCGCGGCTCGATCGGCGCGGTCGCCGACGCGCTGCACATGACGCCGTCGGCGGTCTCGCAACAACTCAAGGTGCTCGCCGAAGAGGCCGGCGTGGCGCTGCTCGAACCGGATGGCCGACGCATCCGCCTGACCGGGGCGGGCCACGCGCTGGTGCTGCGCGCCGATGACGTCATCGCCGCGGTGGAGCGAGCGCAGGAAGAGATGGCGTCGTACCGATCCGGTCACGCCTCGGTGCGTCTGGCGATGTTCCCGTCGGGCGCGACGCTGCTGCTTCCTGACGTGCTGACGCGGGCCGCCGAGGCGGGAATCGACGTGCACGCCTTCCACCTCGATGTCGGATATCCGGAGGCCGCACCGGGTTTGGCCGATTTCGACATCGTCGTCACCCACCGTGACGAGCGGATGCCCGCGCTGACCGATCCGCGGGTCGCGGTCACCGAGCTGATGCGCGAACCGCTGGATGTGATCGTGGCGCGCACCTCGGATCTCGCCGGCCAGCGGCGGGTCGCGGTCTCCGAACTCGCCGACCGCGACTGGATCAGCGTGGAGGGCGGATTCCCGGTCGATGATGTGCTGCAATCGATCTCGGCGCTCACCGGCGTGGCACCCCGGGTGATCCAGCGGATGCTGGATTTCACGACGATCGAGGCGCTCGTCGCCGCCGATCACGGGATCGCCCTGATGCCGCGGCATGCGGCCCGGCAGCCCGACGTGGTCGCGTTGGAGCTCAAGGGAGTTCGTGCGGCGCGGGTGTACGAGGCATTCACCCGGCCGCATCCGCGCGCCGCGATCGCCTCGGTCGTCGACGACCTGCGCTCGGTTGCCGACGCCGTGGCCCGCTGAACGGCTCGCCCCGCTCAGCTGCCGGTGTGCCGGTCGTACTCATTCAGGCGGCGTTGCCCATCGTCTGCAATTGCGATGGCGTGCCGTTGAATCGGTTGAGATCGACCGGCGTCGGAATGCCGGGTAGCTGGCCGGAATCCGTGTACTGCCAGAACGTCCAGGTGCTCCAGCCGCCGTGCGGCATCTCCGGTGCGGCCTGGCCGTTGTAGGACGCGATCCACAGCGGGTGGTCGGCGAACTCGGTGGTGCTGCCCATCGCGGTGTCCCAGAACTTCGGATAGGTGTACAGGATCGTCTTGCGCCCGGTCAGCGACTCCAGGGTGGCGAAGAACTCGCGCACCCATGCGGCGAGGTCCGTCGGATTGAGCCCGCCGGAGTTCTCCAGGTCGAGAACCGGTGGGAGATCCAGCATTCCGTTCTGTCCGAGCACGACCCCGGCGTAGAAAAGTGCTTGCGCGGCGGCCGACTGCGAGGGGTCGGCGTAATGATAGGTGCCGCGGATGAGGCCGGCGGCACGCATGGTGAGGCTGTCGGGAACGAAGTACGGATTGACATAGTTGAGGGATTCGGTCGCCTTCACCATGGCGATCTGCTGGCCGGCGGCGCGCACCGCGAACCAGTTGATCAGCGACACGTTCGGATGCTGGTAACTCGACACGTCCGGCCCGACCGACGGGGCCGCGGTGGCCGGCGCAACGGTCAGTGAGCCGGCGACACCCACCACCGTCGCGACGGTGGCGGACATGACAAGACGACGGCGCATCATGCGCCCCAGGATAGGTCTGCTCGTATCGGTTTACACCTCATTCGTCACTTCTGTAACACACTCGTGGCCGCATGCTCCCGTAACGGTCAAGTCCGGCAGGGGTTTTGACCGAGTTGGGTGGATAGGAGGGTCTCGAGGCCTCGTCGCTGGCGCTCGTCGGCACCTCGACCATCGGCTAGGGCGCCGCCGAAGCGGGGGTGTTTCCCCACCAGGGGGCGGTTGGCAGGGCGTTTCCCACCCGATGGTCGAGGTGTGAGGCGCGTGCGCCGAGCCTCGAGACCGCTTGTGGCAGTGCTGGTTCCGGACCAGGCGGACTACCAGGTCGGATGCTCGCGATAGAAGTCCAGGTGTGCCCGCGCGGCGGAATCCCAGGTGAGGGATCGGGTCAGGACGCGGCCGGCGTCGACGCGCGAATCGGGATCGGCGAGAGCGGCGGCGAGGTGGTCGGCGAGGTCGGCAGGATCGGTGGCATACCGCACGGTCTCACCGAACACCTCACGGAGAATCGGCAGATCACGGGCGACCACGGGACGGCCGGCAGCCAGTGCCTCCATGGCGGCCAGCCCGAATCCCTCCTTGGTCGACGGGAAGGCGAAGGCGTCACACGCGGCGACCAGCGGTGGCAACACGTCGTCGGCGACCGCCCCGAGGACGACGGGCTCGACCCCGAGATCGTGTGCTCGCCGATCGAATTCCGCACGGTAGTTGCGGTAGTCGAAAAGCGTTTCACCGCCGGCGAAGACGAGCGACAGGCCCGGAACGCGAGCCCGCAGCACCGCAAATGCCTCGACGAGATCGATACTGCCCTTGCGGGGTTCGATGCCACCGACCGCCAACACGAAGGGGCCCAGCCGATCCCGCCATCCTTGCCGAGCGGCCGTTGCCGCCGGGTCTGCACCCGCCGCGACCGAGAACCGATCGTGGTCGACCCCGTTGGGAATCACCGTGGGGTGCAGTCCCCATCCCGCTCGCACCTCCTCGGCGACCGATCGTGACACGCAGATCCGCGCATACGGGTTGACGACGGCCTTCTCGTGGCAATCGACGAGGATCGGGGTGGTGAATTGGTCGAGATGATGAATCGTGCGGATGCAACGTCCGACGGCGTTGGCGCTGATGCAGTCCTGGGCGTGCACGATGTCGGTGCCGGTGGCGTCGAACTGTTCACGCATCGTGGTGATCGACCGCATGATCCGGTCGGTGATGGACTCGTTCTCACGATCGGGAAACGGGATGAGACGCAACGCGACCGACGGATTCACGGCTCGGAAGAATCCCTCGTCGCCGCCCCGCGCCAACGACCACACCGTCACCTCGGCGCCCTGATCGACCAGTGCCTCGGCGAGATTGAGGGTGTGGACCACCCCGCCACGCGGCTTGGTCGAATAGGTCAGGAGCGCGATGCGCATGGAGTTCGTCATCTCCGGATCTCGGTGTTGCTCGGCAATCGGTAGGCGTCGGTACGCAATTCGGCCAGATGGTCCAGAACCCTGCGAGCCCGGCCGATCTCGTGCTCGACGTCGACGGTGACCTTGGCGAGCCCACCCTTGGAACGGGTGGTCGTCAGGATGTCACCGCCGGGGCCGACGACCTTGGCCTGGCCGAGGAATCGCAGCGACCCGGTGATGCCGGTCAGATTCGACGACACGACGAACACCTGGTTCTCCGCGGCGCGGGCACTGTCGTAGAGGTCGAACAGGCGCGACTGTCGGTCGGCGGGTAGCCGTGCGGCGCGGTCGGTGACGCTGGCCGGCCAGGCCGAGAGCGCGGCGATGGTCGTCGCCCCGTCGAGGGCCAGGGTGCGCGCCGATTCCGGAAAGGTTTTGTCGTAGTCGATCAGCATGCCGAGCCGGCCGATCGGGGTGTCGAACGCCTCGAACCGATCACCGGCCGTGTACGCGAGGGACTCGCCGGCGGGCTGGTGGACCTTGCGATGTGTTCCGAGCACACCATCACCGTTGACACAGACCGCCGAGTTGTACCGAACCCCATCGGCTGCCTCGGCATAACCGATGCACACCACCATCTTTCCCGCGGCCGCAGCGATGGCCGCCAATTCGGGCCCATCCCGGTCGAGGGTCGGCGGCAGGTCGTCGACGTCGGGCGCGCGGAGATCACCGATGTACCCGCCGAGTGCAGCGTCGGGAAACACGAGCAGGTCCACACCCTCGCGTGCGGCGGCCTCGATGATGCCCAGCGCCTTGGACACTGCGCGCTCGACGTCGCGGCCGAAGTGCGCGGCGAGAGCTCCGAGTGTCACGGTTGTCATGGACGTTCAGCCTACCGAGTGCGGTGGTCGGTTGATGGGTAACTCACGCCGCCCCGAGCCCGGTCACACCGCCGGCCACGGCGACGGTACTGACCCCGTCCGGCCAGCGCAGCCGTACTCCGGCTCCCGCAACCAGACGTCCACACGCCGCCGACACCACGGGTGCGGCCGACCCGGGGTCGGCGGGTCGGGTGTCGGCGAGGAGCATGCCGTACCCCGGAAAACAGGTGAGCCAGTCACCCATCGCGGCTTCGGTGGGCCGCGGCACCGCGGAGACATCGAGTTCGGCACCGGTCCCCGACGCTTCCGCGAGCATTCCCAACGTGCCGACCACCCCGGCCATGCTGACGTCCTTCGCGGCGCGCGGGCGCAGCCGCGCGGGCAACTCCGTCATCTGTCGCAGCGCCTCGGGATCGCGTGAACTGGTGCTGTCCCATTGCCTTCCGTGATATCCGGGCCGCCACTCCCCGGTGGTGTCGGCGAGTAAAGACACGACGTCGCCGACGCGGCCGGCGCCCGCGGCGATCGGACGATCCGTACGGCCCAGCGCGGTCACCGCCAACACCGACGGCACCCCGAACTGTGTATGGCCGCCGAGAACCGCTGTGCCCCAGGCGTCAGCGGCCTCGGCGATACCGCGGATCACGCGTTCGACGTGTGCCCGGGTCGGGCCGCCGACCGCGTCGAGCAGACCGATCGGCGCCGCGCCCATCGCGGCAAGGTCGTTGATGTTGACCAACACCGAGCACCACCCGGCCCACTCGGGATCCCGCTCGACCATGGACGGAACGATCGCGTCGCAGGCCGCAATCAGATCAGTGCCCGGGACCGGCGCACCGTCGTCACCGCGAAATCCCGCCGGACCCAACCCCGTCGGCTGGGCCCGGAACGGCGTGAGGATCTGCGCCAGAGGTGCTTTGGTGGCGTCGGCGGCTCGCTGGATGCGACCGATCGGCCAGCGCATCCGGCGATGGGCCCGGCCGCGCACGGTGACGTCGGCGCCGCAGTCCTCCCAGCCGAGTCCGGTGAACAACCCGGCGAAACGGTCCTGGACGCATGCGTCGAACCGTAGGGCGCCCGCGGTCTCCACGTACGCGCACGCGGCCCGGATCAATGCCGCGCCCACACCGCGGATCGGACGGTCGGGGTCGACGACGAGTCGGCTGCCCGCCCAATATCCGATGTCGGGGTCCAGACAAGGAGCCACCCGCACTCCGCCGACCACAGCACCGTCGTCGGTGACCGCGATCAACGCCACCATGCGTGGATCGTCGTCGACGTCGTCGGCATCGGAACCGTCGAAAAGTCCTTGACGGAGTACGAATTCGGCGCGCCGCAGAGCCCGATAGGCGTCCACCTCGGCGCGGGAGTCGGCGACGTGGATCAGGTGGGCGGTCTCGTTGCCGGACTGTCGACGATGCGGGGTGCCCGCGAGGATCGACAGGTCGCCCCGAGCGGGAGCTGGTGGCGCGGCGTGGGGGAGGCTCCGATGATCGAGCATGTTCTCACCCACCGACGTTCGCCAACACACTGCACGCACCGCAGGCAGCGCATCCGGCGCGTTGGTCGCTGCCGGCCATGTCGATCAGCTGTAGATGGGACGCGACCTCGCGGCTGATCTTCTCCACCGTCGCCGCGTCGGGGCCGGTGGCCCCATCCACATCGACGGCCAGGGTGCCCTGTTGCGGGCGGAACGGCACGATGAACGGGTAGACCCCCATGTCGGCGAGTTCCATGGCACCAGAGATCATTTCGTCGGCATCCTCGCCCAACCCGACGAGGAGGTAGGTGGAGACCTGGTTGCGGCCGAACACGCGGACGGCCTCGGCCCACGCTGCCCGATACTCGGCGAGCGGTACCGTCGACTTCCCCGGCATCCACCGGCGTCGCACCTCGTCGTCGAGGGACTCGACGTGGATGCCGATCGCATCGGCACCGGCGTCGCGCAGGTCGCCCAGAACCGAGAGATCGGCGGGCGGCTCGCACTGCACCTGAATGGGGAGGTCGGGGACGGCATCCTTCACCGCGCGGACGCATCGTGCGAGATGCCGTGCGCCCCGGTCACGTCCGGCCGATGTCCCGGTGGTCATCACCATCTGGGTCACACCGTCGAGGTCGACGGCGGCACGCGCGACCTCGGCGAGTTCGTGGGGTCGCTTGACAGCGGTCGTGGAACCGGCTCGCAGCGACTCCTCGATGGAGCAGAACCGGCAGCGTTGATCCTCGGCGTAGCGGATACAGGTCTGAACGACGGTGGTGGCCAGGACGTTCTGACCGTGCAGCCTCGCGATCTGCTCGTACGGCACGCCGTCCGCGGTGGCGAGATCGTAGAATCTCGGCCGGCCGATCGGCGTGATCTGCACGCCGACGTCGTCCCCGTCGAGGAGTACGCGATCACCGTCGAAGATGAAGGGGCTGTTGTCGTTCCGGGGGATCGCGGCGTGCAGTCCGTCGACGACGAGGTGCCCGTCATCGCTCGGACCGGCACCGCCGGTGCGATGGACCGGCGGCGTGCCCCGGATTCCCAGCAGTGCGAGGTCGACGCGGGTGGAGACGCTCATGATCGTCCTCCGATCGGTGGGGTGAGGGAGCAGGGGTTATTGGCTGGCGGCGAGGCGTAGCGGGGAGCGGGTGATGCCCTCGCAGATCGTTTCCGCGATGTGGCGGGCGTCGCGGTCGATGCCGAGGAATCGTCCGGAGCCCCAGGTGTGCATCCACGGCAGACCGACGAAACTGAGTCCGGGTACCTCGGTGACGCCGCGGGTCTGCATCGGACGGCCCGACCCGTCGAAGGCGCTGGCCTCGATCCACCGGTAGTCGGGTCGGTAGCCGATCGCCCAGACGATGGAGGTGATGCCGGCGTCGGCCAGGTCGAGGGACTCGGGTTGCGAATCCGGTTGCCACACCGGCGTGTATCGGGTCGGCGGGGGTGCGTCGACGCCGTTGGCCGCGATGTGGCGGTCGATGTCGGCGCAGATGGAGTTGTACACCGTATCGGCGTTGTCGAGGGCCGCGGTCAGCGTCGGTGCGAATCGCAGGTGCGCGTCCTTGCCGTCGATGAGGGTGCCGTACAACCGCATGCCCTCGAGTGCGAAGCGTCGCAGATCGATGTCACGGCCCCCATCGCGACCGGTGACATAGTGGTTGGTCTTCTCCCGGGCGGCTTTTCCGCCGGGATACTCCTGCGCCGGGGTGTCGTAGAGGCCCATCTCGGCCAGCCACGTCATGCAGTCGCGTCCACGGTAGGTGCGCGCGACCCGGGGAGCGTTGCCGATCGCGAGATGTACCTCGCGGCCGGCGAGATGGAGATCCTCGGCGATCTGTGCGCCGGACTGACCGGACCCGACAACGAGTACCGCGCCCTCGGGCAATTGATCGGCGTTGCGGTACTGCTCGGAATGAATTTGTGTGACAACGGGATCGAGCGATGAGGCGAACGCCGGGACGACGGGCAGTGGATAGCCGCCGGTGGCGATGACCACCTGATCGCAGGTGAGTACCTCCTCGCCGGCGTCGCCGCTCACGGTCAGCTCGAATCGGTCGTCGGCGATCCGGGACAGGCGCGTCACGGTGGTGTGGGTACGCAGCGGCGGCTCGAAGGTCTCCAGCCAGCCCGCGAGCCAGGCGACCACCTCGTCGCGGGTCATGAACCCGTCGGGGTCGGCGCCGTCGTAGGAGTAACCGGGCAGCCGGCAGTGCCAGTTGGGGGTCACGAGGGTGAAGTTGTCCCAACGGGTATCGGCCCAGGCGTGCATCGGTGTGTCGCGCTCGATGACGACGTGATCGATGTGTGCGTTGCCGAGATACCAACTGACCGACAGGCCGGCCTGGCCGCCGCCGACGATGACGACGGGGATGTGCGGGGGATGGGCGGAAGTGCTCATGGGAGCTCCGAACGATGTGGGGATTCAGGGGTGGGGGAGCGGCGGGTGCATGCTCAGGACTTCGACGACGGCGTCGTCGGCGAAATCCGTTGCGGTGACGGTGATCGCCTCGGCCGTCGCAGCTGCCGACGTGCAGGCGAAACCGAACTTGGCACGGACGCGTTCGGCCGCCTCACCGAGTGCGACGAGGCTGCGGGCGCGGAACTCGGCGACCGTGTAGTGATGCCCGCTGCTCAGATGGTCGTGAACGACCAGCGACGGTGAATAGCATTCCTGCACACGCCCGTCCGGCCAGCGCACCGCGAAGGTCATCTCAGGCATGAGCGGGTTCCCGCCACGCGGCTGCCTCGGTGTCGGTGATGAGCCCGTAGGCATCGGGCCGTCGGTCGCGCAGATGGAACATGCCGGCGCGCATGGCGGTGAAGGTGGCGTCGATGTCGACCTCGGCGACGGCCATCCCGCTGCCGAGGAGGGTGGAATCCAGTACGTTGCCACCGGGATCGACGATCTTGGCGTTGCCGACGTAGCGCAGCGAACCGAAGGTCCCGGACTGGTTGGCGGCGATCCAGAAGACCTGATTGTCCAGTGCGCGTGCGGTATCGAAGAGATTGAAGCGGTAGGTCCAGCGGTCTTCCTGCAGGTTCTCCGCCGTTGCGGTGCGGGCAGCCGGCCACGCCGAGAGACTCGCGATGATCTCGGCACCCTGCAGCGCCATGATGCGTGCGGCTTCGGGAAAGGCCTTGTCGTAGCAGATCTGCAGGCCGACGCGCCCGACCGGGGTGTCGAAGACCCCGTATCCGGTGCCCGCCGAGTAGGACATGTTCTCGCCCAACGGTTGATGCACCTTGCGGTAGCTGCCGTAGATCCGCTCCCCATCGAGAACGGCTGCGGCGTTGTACCGCGTGACCCCGTCCTCGGCGAGTTCGCAGAACCCGATCGCAATGAGCATGTCGCCCGCGATCGCCTGAACGCGCTTGATCTCCGGACCGTCGAGCGAAATGGCCGGTGGCAGTGAGCGACTGGTGGTCGCGACGGTGTCACCGTGATTGCCCAGCGAGGAGAGGTAGCCGCCGATGGCGGCCTCGGGGAAGACGAGGAAATCGACTCCCGCTGCTCGGGCCCGTTCGACGTGGTCGGCGATCACCCGATAATTGTCCTCGAGATCGCGGGTGAAGTTGGCCGCGACGGCGGCAAGTGTCGTCATGAGCTGATCCTGGTCGTGGGCATCGGAACTCGGCTCACACCATGTAGGTGGAGTTGATGATCGCGCCCTTGCGGGCGTAGTGGATGAGCGCGTCCTGCACGTCGAGCGGATGTGCCGGGATCACGCCCTCGATCAGGTCCTCTTCGCGACCGCCATGCAGGGCGAGCCCGAACCGGCAGCAGAAGACCGTTCCGCCCTCGGAGATGAAGGTCGCCAAGGAGTCGTTGATGTTCTGTTCGCCGGGGAAGCCCGAATCGCCGGTGGTCGGGAAGCCGCGGGTGGCAAGGCAATTGATGGCGCCCGGCCCGTAGAAGTAGATGGCCGACTCGAATCCCTTGCGCAGCGCCCGGGTGGCCTGCAGGACGGCGACGAACGAGACCGATGACTCGTGGGCGATGCCGTGGACGAGGGTGAAGTACGATTCGCCGTTCTCCGCCTGGTAATCGGGGAAGATCTTGGTTCCGCCATAGATGTTGGAGCCCTTGGGAAGTGACGGATGGGGGATCTCGGCGAGGGAGGCGGCGATGTTCTCGGTGATGGTCTCGTCGAATGCGGGCATGGCTTCTCCTGTGGAGACGGCGCGTGGATGTGCGCGGCGAATGAGGGGGTGGGCGACGTTGCCCGGGATGTGAACGGGGATCGGAGTCGGCGTGGGCCGGTCGATCACCTGCCACCAATTTCAGACCTCGGGTATTGCGTGGTGGTTACCGGAGGAATAAGGGATCGGCCGATTCATGTAACACAGCCGTGGGCCGACTTGGGGCGCCACCGATGCCTGTTCCCATGGTAGGCCGACCCGTGCGCCTGGACCTTGTGTGCGGGGAGAAACTAGGATATGCAACTATTGCAGACAGGCGAGCAGCGCCGAGCATGTGACAGCGTGAGGGAAGGAAACCGATGGCCGACGACGCGTCGATCCGCACGGAACGCCGGGGGCGGGTGGCTCACCTGGTACTCAACCGCCCGAAATCGATCAACGCCCTCGACCACGAGATGGCGCTGACCATGGACAACGCGCTGCACGCGTGGGCGAGGGACGACGCGATCGAGACCGTGGTGATCTCCGGGGCCGGTGAGCGAGGCCTCTGCGCCGGCGGCGACATCGTCGCCATCCACCGCGACGGCGTCGAACTCAGCAACGTCGACGCCGATGGCGGCGCCCACGACGACCACGACGCCGCGGCGAGCCCGTCCGGACGCTTCTGGCACGACGAATACCTCCTCAACGAGTACATCGCGCACTACCCCAAGTCCTACGTCGCGATCATGGACGGCATCGTCATGGGCGGCGGCGTCGGGATCTCCGCCCACGGCAACACCCGCGTCGTCACCGACCGCACCAAACTCGCGATGCCCGAGGTCGGCATCGGCTTCGTGCCCGACGTCGGCGGCACCCATCTGCTCGCGCACGTCCCGGACCAGTTCGGCACCTACCTCGCGCTGACGGCCGCACCGATCGACGGCGCCGAGGCGATCGCCCTCGGACTCGCCGACCACTATGTGCCCGCCGAGATACTCGACGAACTCGTCGCAGCGCTCGCCGACCGGCCGGCCGCCGAGGTGCTCGCCCAGTTCTCGATCGAACCACCCGCCGCGGGGCTGCTCGAGCAGCGATCGTGGATCGCCGAGGCCTTCGCCGCCGACGACGTCGACGAGATCATCGCGCGGTGCCGTGCCGTCGGCTCGGACTTCGCGACGAAGACCGCCGAGCGGATCGCCGCGAAAAGCCCACTGGCCCTGCGGGTGGCGCTGCGTTCGCTGCGGGAGGCGCAGCACGACGCGACGCTGGCCGACTCGTTGCGCCGCGAATACCGGGTGTCGTTGCGCTCGTTGCTGTTTCCCGACCTCGCCGAGGGCATCCGGGCTCAGGTCATCGACAAGGACCGCAACCCCGCCTGGCGGCCTGCCGCCGCGATCGACGCCGCCGCGATCGACGCGTTCTTCGCGCCGCTGCCCGATGACGTCGAGCTGACGTTCGAGGTCGAATCCTCCGCCGACGCCTGATCTTTCGCATCATCGCCTCGCCGCCGAAGCAATTGACGAACCGAAGCCATTGACGAACCGAAGCCATTGACGAACCGAAGCCATTGACGAAGGAGTCATCATGAGCACCACCGAACCGCAGACGATCCTGACCGAGCGCCGCGACCGCGTCGGCCTCATCACCCTCAACCGTCCCAAGGCGCTCAACGCGCTCAACACCGAACTGATGACCGAGGTGGTCGCCGCGGTCAAGGAGTTCGACGCCGACGCGGGTATCGGGGCGATCGTGCTGACCGGATCGCAGAAGGCGTTCGCCGCCGGCGCCGACATCAAGGAGATGTCGTCGAAGACCTACGCCGAGGTGGTCGGCGAATCGTTCATCGGTGCGTGGGATGAGCTGTCGCGCAGCCGAACCCCCATCATCGCCGCCGTGACCGGGTATGCGCTGGGCGGCGGGTGCGAGCTGGCGATGCTGTGCGACACGATCATCGCCGGCGAGAACGCCGTCTTCGGGCAGCCCGAGATCAACCTCGGTGTCATCCCCGGCATCGGCGGATCGCAGCGCCTGACCCGCGCGGTGGGCAAGGCCAAGGCGATGGACATGGTGCTGACGGGCCGGCAGATGAAGGTCGACGAGGCCGAACGGATGGGTCTGGTGTCGCGGGTGGTGCCCACCGAGGAAGCGCTCGACACCGCACTCGAGGTCGCGGCGACCATCGCGTCGAAGTCGGCGATCGCGACCGCGCTGGCCAAGGACGCGGTGAACCGAGCCTTCGAATCGAGCCTCACCGAAGGTGTTCGCGCCGAACGCGCGCTGTTCTATTCGACATTCGCCACCGATGACCAGACCGAGGGGATGGCCGCGTTCGTCGAGAAGCGGGAGCCGCGGTTCACCCACCGGTGACCCATGGCGTCACCCGACCGGGGTGACGAGTGCGGCGATACGCCGTGAAACGGGCACCTCCGTCGTAGGCTCGACGCGTGATGACGACCGATGCCATCGACGCCGACAAGGAGACGAGTCCGCCACGGGCGGCCCTGGTACTCGGGGCGCTGATCCTGGTGGCCGGTGTCGCCAACATCAATCTGTCCGTGGCCAACGTCGCACTACCCGATATCGGCAAGGCCCTCGACGCCAGTTCGACGCAACTGAATCTGATCGCCGTCGGCTACTCGCTGGGACTGGCGGCGTCGGTGCTGTACTTCGGTGTACTGGGCGACCGTTTCGGCCGACGGCGGCTGCTCATCGCCGGCATGCTGTTGACGTTGCCGGCGTCGCTGATCGCCGGTTTCGCGGTGGGCCCGAACGTCTTGTTCGCCGCACGTGTCCTCGGCGGGATCTCGGCCGGTCTGGCTTATCCGACGACCCTGGCGATCATCACGGCCCTGTGGACCGGTGCCCGCCGCACCGGCGCGATCGCGGCGTGGTCGGCGATCGGCGCGGCGATCTCGGCGACCGGCCCTGTCGTGTCGGGGGCGTTGCTGGAGCAATTCGCTTGGCAATCGGTCTTTTTGGTGACGTTGCCCCTTGCAGTGCTCGCACTGGCCGGCGCGTGGTTCCTGGTGCCCGCCGACGGCGGTGACACCGCCGTCGCCGTCGACAACCTCGGCGGCGTCCTATCGATCGTGCTGGTGGGTTCCACCGTGCTGGCGATCAACTTCGCCCCGCTGAGCAACATGCGGACCGCGGTGTGGGTACTCGCGGCGATCGCGGTGGTCTCGATCGTCGTGTTCGTGTGGCGCCAGCTTCGGATCAGGGTGCCGCTCTACGACTTCCGGATCGCATCTCGGCCGACGTTCTGGGTGGCGGCGGTCGGCGGCATCGTCATCTTCGGCACCCTGATGGGCGCGATGTTCGTCGGTCAGCAGTATCTGCAGAACGTGCTCGGCTACTCCACTCTCGCCTCGGGTGCGATGGCCTTGCCCGCCGCCGCGGCGATGGTGGTGGTCGCCCCGCAGTCGGCGAAACTCGTGGAGTCCATCGGATCTCGATACACCCTGCTCATCGGGTATCTGTTCATCATTCTCGGCCTGGCACTGGCACTGATCATGTGGCACGACACCGCGCCCATCTGGTCGGTGATCGGTACCTACGTGCTGATCGGTGCGGGCGTCGGATTCGCCGGAACCCCGGCGTCGCATTCGTTGACCGGCTCGGTGCCGGTCTCACGCGCCGGAATGGCGTCGAGCACCTCGGATCTACAGCGCGATCTCGGCGGCGCGATCATGCAGTCGGTACTCGGGGCGATCCTCACCGCCGGATACGCCAAGACCTTGACGGCGGCGATCTCCGCCTCACCCGACGCCGACCACGTCAGCAGCGAGACCCAGGCGGTGCTCACCAAATCCTTTGCCAGCGCAGCGGATCTGGCACAACGCTATCCGCAGTACTCGGACGAGATCATCACCGCCGCACGCGAGGCCTTCGTGCACGGCGACGCCCGGGCAAACGCGGCGGCCATCGTCATCGTGGGATGCGGGGCCCTGCTGGTGGCCGTGTGCTACCCGAAGGCGGCCAAGGAACGAGAAGCGATGCGCCGCTACGCCTCCGAACGCGGGGTATCGGCCTCCGACGACACCTGAGCGGTGCTCAGGTCACCTCGAACGACGGGCTGACGCCGACGATCGGGCGCAGACGACCGGTCGTCGACTTGACGTCACCGAAATACCGGATGCGATGACGACCGGCTGCGCCCTGCGGGATTCGCCACGTGATGGTCACAATCGATGCCGAATCCTGACCGTCGGGGCGCTTCCACTCGAGTTCGCTCGCCGCCTCGGTGTCGTCCTCCGCGGTGATCCAGCGTCCCCCGTCGAAACGCTCGATCACGTAGTAGCCGTCGGTGGGCCGGGACCCGTCGGCGGGCACACGTCGCACACGATTGCTCGGATGTGCTCCGGAGAACGACACCGAGACCGATTGTCCGGCAACGTAGGTGGTTCTCGGCGAGGCGACGACCGCGCCGAAGGTGGTGTCGCGGACCGGGGTGTCGGCGGGGACCGGCGCGAGGAGATTCGGTTGCAGCCCGCTGGTGTCGGCGGGTGTCGGTCCGAGGTCGCTGCGTCTTCCCGCGGCCATCGTGCGGGCCAACCGGTCGAACTCCTGCATGTAGGCGCACAACGTGTAGCGCCCGAACAGTGTCTCGCCGCCCTCGTACTGTTGCGACAGGAACTCCTCCGGCGTCGTCACGTACTGGCTGTAGCCGTTGGCGTAGCCCTGCATCAGCACGTTCTCCAGTGGCACGTGCAGCGCGTCGGCGACGATGCGTCGGATGCGCAACCCGGCGACGATGGTGAATTCGGCAGGCCCGCAAGCCAGGACGAGGTCACCGATCCGGATCAGCTGGATCGGCAGCACCTGCTGTATCCAGGGTCGCGGGGGAAGGTAGCCGAGTGGGAACAGGTCGAACTTCGGTGCCTGGATCGCGACCGCCCAGTCCGGCGGCGTCACGCTGGTGTCGACGCCGAGGGCCTGCGCGAACGGCAGCGTCACACCCTCCTGGAGAAAACTCAGCTGGCTCCGCGTGTTGTCCTCGGTGCTGGTGGCCGCGGCGGCCGCACCCATGATCGCCGGGGTGGTGCGGGTGGGTTTGCCGTCCGGGGTGTAGTGGCCGTCGATCCGGATGTCGGAGAGATCGAGGAAGCGATAAGCGTAGCTGATGGCGCCGGTCAACGGCCGTGCTGCGGCGAAAGCACGTTGCGCGGCGCGATATTGGCGGTCGCCGATCATCAGCCGGTTGGTGCGGTGGTCGGCGGTGGGTCCGCCGGGGTGCATCTTGCGCAGCCACAGGTTCGGTGTCATGTCGCCGGCGTTGGTCTGCGGGAATGCCGCCACCACGCCGGGATTCGCGCTCTCGGCCAGATAGGAGGCGTAGCCCTTGTTGTCACTGGAGATCAGGGTGTTGGCGTCGGTGAGCGAGGTGCCGTGCGTGGCGAACCAGGTGATCTCGCCGATCACGGTGCCGCCCTGGCGCAGTCGCAACGCGGTGACCTGCGGGTCGATGTGTTCGGGGAAGTGCTTCTGGTCGGCTGCCGGATTGCGGACGAACGCCTGCACGGACCGGTTGGCACTTGCGTCGTGCAGCTCGCTGTGGCCGAGCTCGAGAGTTCCCGGAGCGAGACTGTTGTGCGCGGCGACGATGGCCTCGACGATTCCGTCGACCTCGGCGCGATACGAGTTCTCCCGATGCCCGAGTGCGGCAAGGACATACGCATAATCCCAGGCGGTACCGCCGCACGAGTTGTGATTGTGCGTGGCGTTGATGTTGACGTTCTCGTTGGTGTAGGCGTTGCCGAAGCGTTGTGCCAGCGCCTTCATCACACCGACGCGGTGGGATTCGAAGATGCACGCGAGATCGGCGTTGACGAAGACGATCCGGGTACCGGTGGCGGCGTCGGCGATGATGTAGGCACGCGCCCACACGCGTTGCAGGAGGCCGGTGGCCACCTGCGAGAGATCGGAGTAGCCCATCATGCCTTGTCCGGCAATGGCTCCGGTGATGTCACCGCGTCCGGCGCCGACGAGATAGCCGCCCGATGGTGCCGCCTGTGCTGGACCGGGGGTACCGGCGACACCGGCCAAGCCGAGTGCTGTGGCCCCGACCGCCGCTCCGGCCAGTAACCCTCGCCGGCTGACCCCGGCTGCTCTCGCGGTGTCCGTCATCGTTGTCGCCCCTCCGAACCGGTCCTGCCCGCATCGTCGGCGGGTGCCGCCATTGCGGCAAAAGTGGTGGCCAACACGGCGATATGGCGCCGCGCGGCTTCGCTGTCATGATCGGTCAGCCACGACAGCGTCAGCCCGTCGAGCGACGAGGTGACGATGTGGGCGAGTTCGTCGGTCGGCATCGTCCACCGCAGTGACATCGTGTCGGCGATGAAGCGCAGGGCGTCGGCAACCGCCGACCGATAGACCTCCCACTGGCGACGCCCGGCTTCCGGATCGTGGCGCATCGCGTGAGTGGCGACCTCCAGCAAGGCGATCTCTCGCCTCGGATCGCTCTCCAGGAGGCGCAGATAGGCGTCCATCGCCGCGGTCAGCACGTCGGTGAGTCCGGTACCGGGGTCGGTGAGTTCCACGCTGAGCAGCGCGCCGAGCCGTTCGGCGCTGGTGATCTCCTCGATCACGGCGCTGATCAGTGCCTCGCGTGAGGAGAAGATGTAGAACAGTGCGCCCTGCGGCATGCCGGCCTCGCCGACGATCGCCCGCGTGGTCGCCGCGGCGAGTCCGTCGCGCGCGATGACCCGGATTGCGGCGTCGATCAGCTCCGCACGTCGCTCGTCGAACGTCATTCGGCGCATCGAGAATCCCCCCTGGATCAGTTGATCGTTCGGTCAACTATGCATCACGGGTGGTGATCTGTCGCGCGGATCGAAGGAATTCGTCAGATCGTGTGGTCGTGCAGGGTGGGCAGACTGTCATAGGCGTTGCGGATGTGGCGGGCGGCAAGTCGGGACGCGCGACCGGCGTCGCCTGCGGTGATGGCGTCGAGGATCTCGCGATGCTCGGTCATCAATTCCGCGCGGAGGGCGGACCAGCCCTCGACGTCGGTGAAGGCGGCGAGGATCGCGCGACGCTGGGCGTTGCGGATGGCGACCGTCATGGCGGTGACGAGCCGATTGCCACCGGCCTCGGCGATGGCGGTGTGAAAGGCGATATCGGCGTCGTTGAAGGCGGCTCGATCGTCGACGGCGGCCTCCATCGCGGCCATCGCCTCGTGGACCGGCGCAAGGCGCGCGGGATCGTGTGCCCGCGCGGCCAATTCCACACTCGAGCACTCCAGGGTCACCCGCGCGTCGACGACGTCGGCGAACGCGAAGTTCGACAGCGCGATGTGCAGGCGCAGAAAGTGGGTCAGGGCCTCGGCGGGCATCGCGGCGACGAAGGTGCCGGCGCCGGAACCGCTGCCGACCGCCGATCGGAGCACGCCCTGGGCCTCGAGGACGCGCAACGCCTCGCGGACCGCGGGCCGGCTGACCTGCAGGCGCGCGGCGAGATCGCGCTCGGGTGGTAGCGGATCGCCGACACCCAATGCTCCGGAGAGGATTTGCTCCTCGATCGCGTCGATCACCATCTCGTAGGTGCGGGTACGCGCCACCGGTTGCCAGTTCGGGCTGGGCGCGGACGCCGTCGCAGATGACCGGCCGATCGTCATGGGAACCACCTTCCGTGCGGAGTCGGTGGCCCCGCGTCGATCCGGGTCGCTCTGTTGACAGGCGCGACGGGATCACCTTACCGTGAATCGTGTGGTCAGACCACAGGTCTTTCCAGCTCACAGCCCAGCCATCTCCCGCGGAGTCCGTATGCGCATCCCCGATCAGCTCTCCCGGCCATCGATCGCACCGTCGGGGCACCCGTGATGAGGGTCGCCCTGTTCGCCACCTGCTTCAACGACACGATGTGGCCCGGTACGCCCCGGGCGACCGTGCTGCTCCTCGAGCGACTCGGCGTCGAGGTCGAGTTCCCCGTCGAGCAGACCTGCTGCGGCCAGATGTTCACCAACACCGGCTATGCCGACGAGGCGATCCCCGGTGTGCGACAGTTCGCCCAGGTTTTCGGTGAGTACGACGCGGTCGTCGCCCCCTCGGCCTCCTGCATCGGCTCTGTGCGCCACCAGCATCCGGGGCTGGCGGCTCGCTCGGGCGACCACGGGTTGCAGGACGCGGTGGCTGCCTACACACCGAAGGTGTACGAACTCAGCGAATTCCTCGTCGACGTCCTCGGTGTCACCGACGTCGGCGCGTACTTCCCGCACCGGGTCACCTATCACCCCACCTGTCATTCGCTGCGCATGCTGCGCGTCGGCGACAAACCGCTGCAACTGCTCCGGGCGGTCAAAGGCATCGACCTCGTGGAACTGCCTGCCGCCGACCAATGTTGCGGATTCGGTGGCACCTTCGCGATGAAGAACCCCGACACCTCGGTGGCGATGGGTTCCGACAAGTCCGCACATGTCAAGGAGACCGACGCCGAAGTGCTGGTGGCGGGGGACAATTCCTGCCTCGCCCACATCGGCGGACTACTCAACCGGGAACGCGCCGGGGTGCGGATGATGCACCTCGCCGAGATCCTCGCCTCCACCGAGAAGGAGCCGGCATGACCACCTCTCGCGACCCGGTGCACGAGATGCCCACGATGGCACCGTCACTGGCGTTGGGCTCCGGCCATCCGCACGTCGGGGTCACCTCGACCTTCGTCGGAATGCCGAAGTTCCCCGAGGCCGCCAGGACCGAGCTGGCCAACACCACCCAACGTCGAAATCTCGCCCACGCCACCGGGATCATCCGCACGAAGCGCGCCGGGGTGGTCGGCGAACTCGACAACTGGGAGCAGTTGCGCGTCGCTGCCGAACAGATCAAGAACCGTACCCTGCGCAACCTCGACCGCTATCTGATCGAGTTCGAGGAGAAGGCGAGTGCCGCGGGGGCGGTGGTGCACTGGGCCCGGGATGCGCGGGAGGCCAACCGGATCGTCGTCGACCTGGTTCGTCAGACCGGAGCCGACGAGGTGGTCAAGGTCAAATCGATGGCCACCCAGGAGATCGAACTCAATGAAGCCCTGCAAGGGGCGGGGATCAACGCCTGGGAAACCGATCTCGCCGAACTCATCGTCCAACTCGGCGACGACTGGCCCAGTCACATCCTCGTGCCGGCCATCCACCGCAATCGCAGCGAGGTCCGCGAGATCTTCCGGCGACGGATGAAAGAGGTCGGCCGCCCGGCACCCGACGATCTCACCGACGATCCCAAGCGGCTCGCCGAGGCCGCACGACTTCACCTGCGCGAGAAGTTCTTACGCGCCAAGGTCGGCATCAGCGGCGCGAACTTCGCGGTCGCCGACACCGGCAGTCTCGTCGTCGTCGAATCCGAGGGCAACGGCCGCATGTGCCTGACCCTGCCGGAAACGCTGATCTCGGTGGTCGGGATCGAGAAGATCCTGCCCACCTGGTCTGACCTCGAGGTGTTTCTGCAGGTCTTGCCGCGGTCGAGTACCGGGGAGCGCGAGAACCCGTACACCTCGATCTGGACCGGCGTCACCCCCGGTGACGGACCGCGGAACGTGCACATCGTCTTGTTGGACAACCATCGCACCGACGTGCTCGCCGACGAGGTCGGCCGAGATGCGTTGCGCTGCATCCGATGTTCGGCCTGCCTGAATGTGTGTCCGGTATACGAGCGCGCCGGCGGACACGCCTACGGCTCGGTCTATCCCGGGCCGATCGGCGCGATCCTCACACCGCAGCTACGGGGTACGTCGTCGGCGGTCGACAAGTCGCTGCCGTTCGCGTCGAGTTTGTGCGGGGCGTGCTTCGATGTGTGTCCCGTGCGTATCAACATCCCGGACATATTGGTGCACTTACGAACTCGTGTCGTCGATGAGAAGCGCGGTGGTCTGCCGAGCGGTGAGGCGGCCGCGATGAAGGCCGGCGCGTGGATGTTCGCCGACCATCGGCGGCTCAAGGCAGCGCAGAAGGCGGCCACCACCAGTCACCGGTTCTTCGGCAAGCGGACGACGATCGGTGCCCTGCCGTGGCCGTTGTCGGCGTGGAGCTCGGCCCGTGACGTCCCGGTGCCGCCCGCGGAATCGTTCCGCGACTGGTGGAAACGCGAACGCGGGAACCGTGCGGCCGGGGAGGAGGACCGATGAGCGCCCGCGAGGAGATCCTGACCCGTGTGCGAGCCGCGATCTCCGACGTCGACGACGCCACACGTGAAAGCGACATCGACTGGGACTACGGACAAGCGGTGCCGACCGGTGATCTCGACACCGTCGAACGATTCGCCGAGCGCGTGGCCGACTACCGTGCCGTCGTCGAACGCGTCGGAGAACACGACCTGGCACAACGGATCTCTGCGGCGCTGGCCGACGTCGACGGGCCGGTGCTCGCCGACCCGGCGTTGCGCTCGCTACTGGGCGTCGAGGAGAACTGGATCGATGACGAGACACTCTCCCCGACGCAGCTCGACCGGGTCGGTGCGGTGGTGACCACGGCCGCCGTCGGGATCGCCAACACCGGCACCATCGTGTTGGACCACGGCGCCGGGCAGGGTCGGCGTGCGTTGTCGCTGGTGCCCGACGTCCACCTCTGCATCGTCGACGCCGCACAGATCGTCAGCGACGTCCCCGAGGCCGTCGCTCGGCTGATCGCCGACGGTGCTGCCGCACGCCCGCAAACCTGGATCAGCGGGCCCAGTGCCACCAGCGACATCGAACTCGACCGTGTTGAAGGCGTGCACGGTCCGCGCACCTTGCACGTGGTGATCGTGGGCTGAGAGCGGGGTGGGCGGATTGTCCCGCCGTGGGCCGCGATCAACTGACAGATCGTCGGTTGCCGGGTGGAGGTGGACGCAGCACAGTATCGCCATGACAGCTACACCCGATATTTCCGCCGATCCGGCAGCCGTCGAGTACGGCGGCAAGGTTCTCGCCGTCGAACCCGGCGGCAACGAGCCGATTCCTCTCGAGGCCCGGCACGGCAAACCCCGCGGCCTGTTCTGGACGTGGACGGCGCCGAACCTGGAGTTCGCCACGATCTTCGTCGGCGTCATCTCGGTCGCCTACTTCGGGCTGTCATTCTGGCAGGCCGTCGGCGCCGTGGTGCTCGGCAACCTGCTCGGTGCGGTCGCGCACTTCCTGCTCTCCGCCGAGGGACCGCTGCACGGTGTACCGCAGATGGTGTTGGGGCGCATGGCCTTCGGTCACAATGGCAACATCCTGCCGGCGACGTTCATGGCGGTGATGTGCGGCGTCGGGTGGTTTGCCACCAACAGCGTCAGCGGCGCCTTCGCCCTGGCGACCCTGCTCGGCATCACGCCGCTCGCCGGACTCATCGTGATCGTGGTGCTACAGACGGCATTTGCGTTCTTCGGCCACAATCTGGTGCAGCGCTTCGAGCGCCTGGCGGCCCCGATCCTCGCGATCGTCTTCCTCATCGGCGCGGTCATCATCTTCAGCAAGTCCGACGTGTCGGCGGGCTCGGCCGAGGGTGGTTTCTCGATGGGGGGCTTCCTCCTCGCCGTGGGCGCCTCGTTCGGCTACACGGCGGGCTGGACGCCCTACGCCGCGGACTACACCCGCTACCTGCCGCCGACCGTGTCTAAGATGCAGACCGGACTGTTCGCCTCGGCAGGCCTGTTCCTCTCGTGCACGCTGCTGATGGTGGTCGGCGCCGCGTCGATGACGATCGGTGCGCCGACGTCGGACAATCCCACGGACGCATTCACCGCCAACTTCCCGTCGGCCATCGCCGACCTCACCCTGCTGGCCATCGCGGTGGGAGCGATCGCCGCCAACGCCATCAATGTGTACTCGGGCGCAATGGCTTTCGTGACAATGGGGTTCAAACTCCCGGTCGGCGCGCAGCGGGCACTGGTGTCGGTGTTCTTCGGTGTCGTCGGGTTCCTCGTCGCCTGGTGGGCGCTGGCCGACGCCGCGGCCTCCTATGAGGCGTTCCTGCTGCTGGTCGCGTACTGGATCGGTCCCTGGCTCGGCGTGGTTTTCGCCGACCGTGTGCTGCGACGCGAGCCGCCATCCCTCGAACTCCTCTACGACCGCAAGTACACCAACTGGGGTGGTCTGGCCGCCTTCGTCATCGCTCTCGTCGCCTCGGTCCTGTTGTTCTGCAACCAGGAACGCTTCATCGGCTTCGTCGTCCGGGCGGTACCCGAACTCGGTGACATCGGCGCCTTCGTCGGCTTCGCCATCGCCTTCATCGCCTACCTCCTCCTGGCCCGCTCCCGGGTCGAGAAGTCGGTGCAGCAGTACGGCTGACACGAGGCGTAGGGTTCCAGCGTTTACTTGCGGCGGTCTCGGGGCTCGCCGCACGCGGCTCGCACCTCGACCAGCGGAGGGACCGTTCCCATCCCGGTGGCCGTCCCACCCCGCGCGGAATGCTCCAGGCCTTCCCATCCGATGGCCGCCCCATCCCGATGGTCGAGGTGCCGAGGAGCGCTAGCGACGAGCCTCGAGACCTGTTGTGCTGAAAGGAGTCCGGGGCACGGTGGTCCGGTTTCAGCGCTGCTGCAAGTGGTCTCGAGGCTCGCCGCACGCGGCTCGCACCTCGACCATCGGGGGGAGACGACTCGCCATGGAAGGATACTCGCCCTTCCCGGTGGTCGTCCCATCCCGATGGTCGAGGTGCCGAGGAGTGCCAGCGACGAGCCTCGAGACCCCTTGTGCCGAAAGTAGTCCGGGCCACAGGCGGCACCACACCTCGACCATCGGGAGGGGATTATCTCTATGGAGTTCTCAAACAACAGATGCGGTCCCGGCGATGCCGGGTGCAAGGAATCAGGTAGTGGGGCAGGGTAGGTCAGGCTGCGGCGTCGTCGAGTCGCATGGTTCTACGGTGATACGACGGCACGGGTCGGCGTTTCGGGTCGATGCTGGCGGGTGGGATCAACCAGGGGTGCCGGTCGAATCCCATGATGATGTCCCACCCGTGGTGGTGCACATCGTCGTGGCAGCTGGTGCAGAGGAGGCATCCGTTGTCGAGGTCGGTGGGACCACCATCGGCCCAATGGTGCGAATGATGTCCTTGGCAGCGTCCGGCGTGGGCACCACACTTGATGCACCCGCGATCCCGCACCAGCAACGCTTTCCGTTGTCCCGGTGTGAAGAAGCGTTTCGCTTCGCCAACACTGAGCGGTACACCGTTCGGATCGAGCATGATTTTGGTGATCGTGGTGTCACACGACAACAGTTTGGCGGTGGATTCGGTGATCGCACCCAGGTTCTGCAAATCCCCACCGAGTGCCGGGTTGTCCGCAGACCAGGTCCACAACAGTCCGTTGGTGGGTTTCGCCGAGAATGTGGTGTCCGCCAATCCCTGTGCCGCGAGTTCGACGATCGTTTCAAACGCCGCGGCGCAGATCTGTTCGGGTGTCCGGGGATCGGGGGATCCGTCGGGTTGAGCTTTGGGCGCCGACAAGGTTTCCATCAGGGTGCGTGTTTTCTCCCCGGCGATGATGTCGAGGTTCGCCGAGATCTCCAGTCGTCCGTCGTCGGTGATGCGGTCGGTGTAGGAGTTGATCGTCTTGTCTTCGGCGGCCGGTAACCCGCCCGGTGTGTCGGCCGCCAACTCGTTACCCAACTGCCGCGCGTAGAGGTTGATTTCGGCGGGGGTGAAACCGGCGAAGTAGTGCGACAGCAGTTTCCGCAGGTATTCACACCGTCGCACGGTGTCGAGGGGTTCGGGGGAGCGGGTGTCGATGTGCGCCAACCCGCGCACGATCGCATCCACATGTTCGGAAGAGATGGACCCGTCCGCTTCATGCGCCAACAACAGATCGACATCGGTGGTGGTGGCGACCCGCACATACCGACCTGCGACGGCGGGTGCGCAACCCATGCTGATCAACAACTCCCGCAGTCGGGTGGTCTTGTGGTCGGCCACGCCCAGCCGGTCCATCTCGCCGGTGAGGGTGGTGGCGTGGTGATCGACCAGATTGCGCAACAACAGGACTTGTTTCATCGCGCCGAAGGCTTGCGGCCCGGTCATCTCCGGATTCCATTGCAGGTCGCTGAGTTGGGTGACGATGGTGGCGAAGACTGCTTCGGCGTCAACGGTTTCCGCGTCAAGGACTGTAGTGGATTCGATCATGGGCCCCTCCCCGGTGGGTGATCGGTGTAATGCCTCCATGGTACTCGAACATATGGATTAGGGCAAGGGTGTTCGATGATTCTGGGGAGGGAAAAGTGCTTGTGGACAACGGGTTTCGGTGGTCTGCAGGGAGCAGTTTTCTGTCGGTGGGGTGTGGTAGGGGGTGCGGATTCAGCTGTGGATGTTCGATGTGGTTGGGAGGCTTGTTGTCTCGCCGGGTCTCGAGGCTCGCCGCACGCGGCTCGCACCTCGACCATCGGGGGGGCGCTCGGGGAGCGGGGTCCTTGACCATCGGGGGAGGGACTCCTCGACCAGCGGATGGCTGCGGCGGGAACTCACCGCTGATGTGCAGCCCGGGAGTGGAAGACGTTGATGGCCAGCAGGATTGATGCGTACATGGCCGGGGCGGTCGGGTCGAAGCCGAGTAAGGCGCGAATACGATCGAGGCGCTGATACAGACTCTGGCGCCCGATGTGGAGGGCCTCGGCCGAGCGGGTGGCGCTGCATCCGTACGTGAGATGAACTTCGAGAGTATGGACGAGTTGCGAGGACGACGTCGCATCCTGGCGTACCAGCGGCTCGATGATGCGGCTCAGCTCGCTGCGTAATCCGTCCGACAACTCGCGCGCCGCGGCGTCGGAGACGAGTTCACGGCTGGTCCTGATGTCGGTGGCCGTGCCGCCGGCAGAGCGCAATTCGACTGCCACACCCAGCCTTTCCGAACAGATGCGGAGTTCGTCGGCCAACGTCAGGGCGAGGCCGGGACCCGCGCCGGTGCCGGCGAGCGGGCATGGCGTCCCGACGACGACGGTGAGCCGGCCGAGGCGCCGCGGATCGTCGGCCAGCGCCGCGCGGACCTTCTCGGCCGGTTCGGTGAGTCCGGCGTCGGTGGTCACGACGAGGCCGTAGACGGTCGCATCGACGGTGGCGTGGACGAGTCCGCCGAGATCCGTGGCCGCCGACAACGCCGTCTCGACCATCCGGGTGTCGGGTGCGTGGCCGGCCACCGGGACGAGCACGGCCTTGTCACCGACCGGCAAACCCGACGTCGACAGCCGCGCAAGAAGATCCGCGCGCCGCAGAGGCCGACGGTCGACGAGCTCGGCCACCAGTTGCGCACCGATGGACGACCGCCCACCTGATCGGGTCAGCACCGCCGCCAGCGGTCCGGCTCCGACACCGAGCAGCGCCTGCACACGTGCGGCGGGTATCGAGGACGCGCTTTGTCCCGCGAAGACCTGCCCGATCTCGCGGCCGCGCAAGGTGATCGGTTGCGCGGCGATCGCGCCGTCGACCACGCGCCACGCGGCCCGATCGTCGTTCACACCGTGTACCGCCAGCAGGGCGCCGCCACTACCCACCACGACGATCGGTGTCCCGGTCACCTCGGCGATGTGCTCGATCATCGCGGCCGCGGCGCCGCGGGCGAGGTCGTCGTGCAGGGTCGCGTCGAGTCCACTGCGCAGCCGCAGGTCGCCGACCTCCTCGGACACGATCTCGGTGTTGGCCGTCCGGCAGACCTCGATGAACGGCACGATCCGCGTCAATTCGATGATCGGGAGGTGCGCGGCCGAACCCTCGCGAATCATCTCCTCGGGTACCGCGTCGAAGCTGCGGCCGACCTCGAACGCCAACCCGGCGACGCCGCGTTCGGCCAGGTCACGCACGTAATGGCGACGGGTACCGGCATCAAGGCCCGCCAAGCCCAGGCCGGTGGTGAGCAAGAGTTCGCCACCGGTCAGCAGCGGGCCGATCTCGAAGATCTCGCTGGAATGCACCCAGCTCACCGCAGCGTCGAGCCGGTCGTGCGCGGTCAGGACACGTGGGGCGGCCGGGGCGAGGTGCGTCTCGACCATGTGCCGCAGGGTGAGCGACGGTGCGGCGGGCAGCGGAGATTCAGACACGACGCAGACGATATGCCCGTTGACGCTCACTCGCGACCGGACGATTTGTCGGTTGAGTACGGCCGCGCCCGACGGCACCCTCGAAGCATGACCTCCACGATTGCCGACACCGGGCTCGACCCGCGATCACTGCTCGACGTCGCCTACGGCCAGGCGCAGACCGGTCTCGCCGAGGGCGGTATCCCCATCGGTGCCGCCCTGTTCGCCGCCGACGGCACCCTGCTCGGTCAGGGCCGCAATCGGCGCGTGCAGCATGACGATCCGTCGGTGCACGGCGAGACCGACGCCTTCCGCGCCGCCGGCCGGCAACGGGACTACTCCTCGACGATCATGGTCACCACCCTCGCCCCCTGCTGGTACTGCAGTGGGCTGATCCGACAGTTCGGGATCGGGTCGGTGGTCATCGGCGAGACGACGAACTTCTCCGGCGGTCAGGACTGGCTGCGTGAGCTCGGAGTGCAGGTCACCATCGTCGACGACGACCGCTGCATCGCGATGATGAGCGGCTTCATCGAGAGCCATCCGCACCTGTGGAACGAGGACATCGGTGTCGCCGACATCGTGTCCGACCCAGCCGAGGAGACAGCATGACCGCCGCGAACCCCCGAACCGCGAACCCTCAAACCGCCAGCCCCATCCTCACCGTCGATCTGCAGCAATGGCGGCAGGGCGGGGACGCCGCAGCGCAGGTGTGTGCCGCCGTCGACGAATCCCTGCAGAAGGCCGGTTTCCTGCTGGTGACCGGACACGGGATCGATCCGTTCCTTCCGGCGGCGTTGCGTGCCGCGGCCCGTGAATTCTTCGCCCTGCCCGCCGAGGTCAAGGCACAGTATGCGGTCGGCGTCGGCGGTCGCGGATGGATCGGCCCGGGTCTGGAGGCCAACGGTTACGCCGAGGGCACCGAAACACCACCGGACCTGAAGGAGACCTACAATTCCGGCGCACAGACTCCGGTCGGGATTCCCGAGGTCGACGACTACTGGTTCGCCCCCGACGTCTGGCCCGCCGAGACCCCGCGACTGCGGGAGTTGTTCACCGCGTGGACCTCTCAGATGAAGGCTCTCTCCGACGACCTGCTCGCGCTGATGGCCGAGGCGCTGGGTAAGGCCGGTGAGGACAACCCGTTCCGCAATCTGGCGGGCAATGCCACCTGGACGTCGAACATCAACCACTATCCGCCGATGACGGTTGTCGGCGACCCCGAGCCCGGGCAGTTCCGGATCGGCCCGCATACCGACTTCGGCACGGTCACCGTTCTCGACCGTGAACCGGGAGCCGGTGGCCTACAGGTGTACAGCGACGAAAGTGGTTGGGCCGACGCCCCGTACGATCCAACCGCACTCACGATCAACATCGGCGATCTTCTCGAGTACTGGTCGGGTGGACGGTGGCCGGCCGGGCGTCATCGTGTGCTGCCACCGCAGCCGGAGAGCCCGGAGGAGGATCTCGTGTCGTTGATCTTCTTCTACGAGCTCGATCACGACGCCGTCGTGACTCCGCTGGCTCCGCCGGTCGGTCGGGTCTCGGGGCGGCCCGATGTGATTGCCGGGGAGTTCATCAAGGAGCGGTTGGACGCGATCACCCTGGGGTGACTAGAATTCCGGCGTCACGAGTCGTCGGCGAGCCAGCGGCAGCCTTCCTCGTAGGCGAGATCGGCGGCCTCGAAGACGACGTCGGTGGCCATGACGATGTTCTCGGCGCCGAGCGTGGCGGTCAGCCCGGACCTGTCGAGGCGGCGCCGCATCGCCGGGTTGACCCCGGCGAGAATGAAACGTCCGCCCCGACTGCGGAGTTCGGCCGTGCGCGCGGCCAACAGCTTGAGGACGGTCGCCGACGGGACGTCCGGCAGGGTGCGAACGCTCAGGATCAGCACACAGCGACGGGAATCGGGTCCGAGCTGCGGCCAGTCCCTGGCCACTCGCGGCACCTCCGCGAACAGTGACGTGCCCGAATAGTGCACCACGGTGACCTGTTCTGGCGGTAGCTCTTTCGGCGGCGAACCGAGGACCCACCGGCCGCTGTCACGAGTGAGCCCCGCAAGTTGCGCAATCCTCGCCGACTGCACGCAGAACAGAACGAGCGACAGGACGGCACCCAGGAGGATCGCGTTCTGCAAGGGGAGGCCGGTGGTCGCCACGAAGGTGACCAGCATCGCCACCGCACTCAGTGGCGCACTGCGTATCACGAGGACGATGTCGTCCCAGCGCCCACCGATCAACTCCGCACCGATCACGATCAGCAGGGCACCGATCACCGCCATCGGGATCGCCTGCGCGAGTGAACCGGCGATCACCACCAGAAGGATCAGCCAGGCCCCGGCGAACACCCCCGCCCATCTCGTGCGGGCGCCCGCCGACACGGCAACACCGGTGCGCGACAACGAACCACCGGCCGGCAATGCACCGAAGAACGCGCCGACGACGTTCGCGGCGCCCTGCGCGGTGAAGTCACCCGACGCGTCGGGCCGGGACTTGTCCGGGTTCGGTACGGCGGCGGAGATACCGGCCGCCTGGGCGAGGGCGACCTGCGCGATGGCGAACGCGCCGAGAACGAGATGAGGCAACGCCGACACATCGGGAACGGTGATGGGCGGCAAGCTGTTCGGAACCACACCGATGTCGCCGACCGTCTCCACCCCGGTGTGCAACACCGCAACTCCGAGACTGACCGCGAGCAACGCGATCAGCGTGGCGAAGGCGCGTAACCGCTGCCAGAGCCGCGCCAACGCCCAAACGACGATCGTGGCCACCGTGACCAGGACCGCGTCGAGGGACCACTGCGAGATGTGAACGGCGGCATCGACGAACTTCATCAGGGTGTTGTGGGCGTCGGGCGTGTAGCCGGTGACGTCCTTGACGACGCCCGCGACGATCTGCACCGCGATGCCCACCGTGAAACCCGTCATCACGGCGCTGGAAACGAAGTCCATGACGGCGCCGATACGCAGGACACCGAGAATCAGCATGAAGGCGCCGACGAGCAGGGTGAGCAGCGCAATGTTGCCGAGGTCGTCGGCGGCGAGGCCGGCCGACCCCAGCACGCCATGCGCCGACAGCGCGATCGCGCTCGTCAGCGTCGTCACCATGAGGACGGTCCGCGACAGCAGCGACCCCACCAGCGTCGGCAGCATGCCCGAGTACAGGCCCGCCACCGGGGTGAATCCGCCGATGGATGCGTATGCCATGCCCTCCGGGATGGAGAACAGTGCTGTGACCAGACCGGATACCGCGTCGGACACGGTGGGCCGCGCGGTGCTCTGCCAGGGGCGCCGGAGACGAGATCGCCACGATCTCACGTGTTCACCCTAGGCATCGGAGACGGTGCGGCCTCATCCGTGGAAGGTGATTTCCGGGATGTGCCGCCCTCCAACGCTTGCTCTGGCGACGTGGTTCTTGGAAGTGTGAGTCGATGGGGCGCGACACAGAGCGGCGAAAGGTGACGACGTGGGTGCGGTGATCGGCGATGTCCTCCCACTCGCGGTGGGTGTTGCGGTGTCGCCGATCCCCATCATCGGCGCGATCCTCATGTTGCTCGGCCGGCATGCGCGGACGACGAGCGTGGGATTCGCGACCGGATGGCTCGCCGGAATCGTGATCGCCACCGTCGTTTTCGTGCTGATCGGTGGTTCCGCGGGAGGCGGCTCGACCCTCACGGGCTGGATCAAGCTGGCGCTCGGCGTACTCCTCCTCCTGGAAGGGGCACGCGAGTGGCGGGCCCGGGGCGGCGATGTGTCCACCCCGAAGTGGATGGCGGCCATCGACGACATGAAGCCGCCGAAGGCGTTCGGGCTGGGATTCGCGCTCGCCGCCATCAATCCGAAGAACCTGATGATGTGTATCGGCGCCGGCGTCACCATCGGTGCAGCTGGACTCACCAGCGGGTCGGTGGTGGTGGCCGTCGCTGTGTTCGCCGTGCTGGCGGGATGCACGGTGATCGTGCCGGTGGTGGCCTATCAGGTTGCCGCACAAGCGTTGCGGGCGCCGCTGGACCGACTCAAGGAGTGGTTGCAGGCCAACAACACAGCGGTCATGGCCACCCTCTTCCTCGTCATCGGGGTGGTGCTGATCGGCAAGGGCATCTCGGTGCTCGCCTGATCCCGTGCGTCACGGTGTGACGATCGCGAAATCCGGATCGGGCGAATCGAGGTAGCCTGCGAGCTCGGCGAAAAGTGCACCGTCGCCCTCGATCTCGACCGACCCATCGGCCACCGCCGCCGCGGGATCGGCCCCGGCGAGAACGATGGCAAGCAGTTCTGCGCGGGTGCAGCTGACCGTCAGTCCGGCCGCGGTTGAACCGTCGTCGGGTGTGCGATCGTGATGTACCAGAAGACCGTTGCGCAGTTCTGTGCGGTGCAACCGCTCCTCGTCGGTGATCCGCCAGTCGATGATGATGTGGGCATCGAATGCCGCAGGTCCGTTGACCCGCAACGAGACTGCGTCGAACAGTTGGTCCACCGACAGGGCTGCGGCAATATCGGGAGCCGAGGTGGTGGTCGGCGTGCCGATCGGTCCGTGGCGTAGCTCGTAGGCGCCCATCAGATAGAAGTTGCGCCACGTTCCGTTCTCCGAGCCGTAGCCCAGTTGCTCGTAGGTGTCGGCCTGCAACCGCTTGGCGTCGACGTTGTCGGGGTCGGCGAAGATCACGTAATTCAGCACGGTGGCCACCCAACGGTAGTCGCCGTCGTCAAAAGACTTGCGGGCCTTGGTAATCACTTCTTCGGCGCCGCCCATGAATTCGACGTGACGGGTCGCCGACGCCACCGGCGGGTGTTCCCACAAGTGCGCGGGATTGCCGTCGAACCAGCCCATGTACCGCTGGTAGATGGCTTTGACGTTGTGGCTCACCGAGCCGTAATAGCCGTGGGTGTGCCAGGCATTGGTCAATGCGGGCGGCAACTCGATGTCCTCGGCGATCTCGAGTCCGGTCTTGCCCTGATTGAGGGCACGCAGTGTTTGGTCGTGCAGGTAGCCGTACAGATCGCGTTGTAGTGCAAGGAATTCGGTGAGCTCCTCGGTGCCCCAGGTGGGCCAGTGGTGGGAGGCGAAGAGCACATCGGACCGCCCGGCGAAGGTGGTGATGGCCTCGGTGAGGTACTTGGCCCACACGTGCGGATCGCGGACCAGCGCTCCGCGCAGCGTCAGCAGGTTGTGCAGGGTGTGTGTGGCGTTCTCCGCCATGCACAGTGCGCGCATCTGCGGGAAGTAGAAGTTCATCTCCGCGGGCGCCTCGGTGCCCGGGGTCATCTGGAATTCGATGGTGACGCCGTCGACGGTTTCGGTATGACCGGTGGTGGAGATGTCGACGGTGGGCAGGATCAGCGTGGCGGTGCCTGTCGAGGTCGACTGACCCAGGCCCGCGCCGATCGCGCCCTGCGGCCCACGGGGTAGCGCCGCACCGTACATGTAGGCGGCTCGACGGCCCATCGCCGTTCCGGCGTAGACGTTTTCGGCCACGGCATGTTCGACCATCCCGGCCGGTGCGATGACCACGCATTCCCCGGCATCGACGGCCGCCTGTGTGGTCACCCCCTTGACGCCGCCGAAGTGGTCGATGTGCGAGTGGGTGTAGATGACGCCGGTCACCGGCCGCTCACCGCGGTGGGCGCGGTAGAGTGCCAACCCGGCGGAGGCGGTCTCGCTGGAGATGAGCGGATCGATCACGATGACACCCGAATCACCTTCGACGATGGTCATATTGGACAGATCGAACCCACGGACCTGGTAGATGCGGTCGGTGACCTCGTAGAGGCCGTGTTTGGCCACGAGTCCGGATTGACGCCACAAACTCGGATTCGCGGTCGGCGGGCACGAGTCCTCCAGAAAACCGAATTCCGAGCAGTCCCACACCGGATTGCCGTCGCCACCCGCTATCACCGGGGAGTCCAGCGCTGCGACGAAGCCGCGTCCGGAGGCCGCCTGGTCGCGAGTGTCCATGAAAGGCAAGGACGACTGTTGGGGATCGTTGGCTGCGGAGATGGTCGGGGTCGCGTCGCGCGGGTCGGTCATCGTTCACCTCGAGTGAGTGGGTCGACGGTCGGGTGCAGTCGTTCCCAGTCTGGTGGCCACGACATGTCGTGTCCTCACCTTCGGCGGATGACTTCGGACCTCGCGACCTCAGTTGGCGGTCTCGCGGCTACCCGAGGTGTGCTCGACGATGACCTGCGGATTCCAGGGCACCAGACCATCGACGGTCTTCTGTAATGCCGCAACCGGCGGCAGATCGCCCGGCGCCAGGACGTGCACGGTCACCGTGTCCCCGCTCCACGACGCACTGGTCACCACGGCCGAGGGCACGTGCGCGTCGTCGAGCCATCTACGCGTGGCGTCGGCGACCTGCTGGGCCCACAGCGATGTCAGCGAGTTGACGACCATCGGTACGGCCACAACGACCAAAGCGATCAGCAACACCACATAGGCGCGCGCCCGGCGCGGTCTCGCGGCCGACTCTGCGGTCGCCTGCGCGGGATGCGCGACACCGGCGATGGTGAACACGACGACACTCGTGATCACCATCGCCACCACGTTGGACGCGAACAACACGAAGGCGCCCAACGCCAATGACGGCGCACCCGACCCCAGACACACCCCGACGACACCGAGTGGCGGAACGAGGCTGATGGCGATGGCCACTCCCGGCAGCACATCACCGACGTCGCGGCGCGTGACCGCGACCGCGCCGACGAGCCCGGTGGCCAGCGCCGCGAGGAGGTCGACGAGCCGCGGTGACGTGCGGCCCTGCACCTGCGAATTGGTCAGCACGTTGGTCGGATCGGGCAACAGTTGCGCGAAGAGCACCCCGAGCACGGTCACCAGCACGACCCCGGCGAGCACGTAGGCGATGCTCGTCAGCACGAGCCGACCGCGACCGGTGACGATCCCCAGCCCGATCCCGAGAATCGGTGTCGACAGCGGCGCGACGATCATCGCGCCGATGACGGTGGCGGTACTGTCGCCGATCACGCCGGCCACGGCGATGACGGCCGAGAGGGTCAGCATCACCCAGAACGCCGACTGCTTCGACAACCGTTCTCCGGAACCGAGGTCCAGGCGATCGACGAGCTCGTCGAGGGTGCGCCGTTGCTTGGTCGGGACCAGGTGTTCGGGAATGCCGATCATCGGAGCCTCCTCCTTCGCCGAGGGCGAAGTGATCTGCGCCGAGAATAACTGGGACACCGATCTTTCCGGTCTGTTTGTGACCGGACTCGTGCGTGACGCGCAATTCTCACCCCGAAGGGATGACCCGAACCGGTCAGGGCCGCAGGAACCCCTTGACGCGTACCGCGTCGCGCCGGTTGTCGACGCCGAGCTTGCGATACAGCGAGCGGCAGTGCGTCTTGAGCGTGTTGGGAGAGATGAACAACGCCGCCGCGATCTCCTGCACGGTCATCGGCGTCCGGAGGTATTCGAGCACCTCGAGTTCGCGTGTCGTCAGCCCTCTGGTGGACTCGGAGTCGTTGCGCAACAGTGTATGCCGTCGAGTCAACATCTCGGCCAGGAAGCCGGGCTCGGACACCCGGGGGGGCGTGCGCCGCGAGTAGATCGGTGGTGGGCTGGTCGTGATTGTCGAGGAAGGGCAAGGCGATGAACTCGGGGGCGGCGAGGGTGATCGACCGGTCGAGCAGGCGATGCGCCCCGCGCCGGTCGCCCGACTGCCACGCGACGATCGCGTTCGTGAGCGTGGCATACACCCGGACGTAGGCGGGCAGTGCCCCGGAGTCGAGTCCGTGGGTGAACCGCCGCGCCTGGATGAGGTCACCCTGGCGGCGCAGCATGCCGGCGAAGAGTGCGCGCGACACCGGTACCGCCGAGGTGCTCTCCACCTCGGCGGCCAGTCGCCGGACCTCGTCGTCGGCGTTGCCGAACTCCGCCGCCCGCGCCTGGGCCAGACGTCGGTAGACCGGCCACGGCACACCGTGCAGATCTTCGTCGGTGACCCACTCCAGGTCGGCGCTCGCGGAGTCGACCTCGGCGCCACGCCGCAGAATCGACGCACTGATCAGGCGATACACCCGCGCCAGCGGCGGATATCCGTCCATGGATCGCGAATTGTCGTGGCGGGAAAAATTGTGCAGCGCGGCGTCGAGATCGCCGGTCCAGAAATCGATCCAGCCGCGGGTGAAAGCATTCATGCCGACGTCGTAGTAATCCCATTCATCCCCGCCGTCGGAGTCGGCGATGACGCGGGTGATCTCGGTGAATCGCCCGGCGAAGGCAAGTGCGAAGGTGTGGCTACTCTCGGCGCGTGTGGCCATCGCGGTCAGTCCGGCGGCCCGGCATTCCTCGATTGCGTTGCGAAGCAGGTCGACTCCTCGGGCGGGGTCGATACGCAGCCGCGGAGCGGTCCATCCGACGAGAAAGGTGCAGCCGGCGCGGAAAACCGGTCGGATGCGGGCGTCCTGCGCCGGATCGTCGAGTACCGACACGATGTGGGTGTGCGCCTGCACCAGCAGGCGGTGATCGTCGTGGTACAGCAGCGTGGCGACGGCGCGGGTCAGGTCGGTATCGGGATTCGGGTGGAGCTCGTGGAGGGCTTCGGCGTCGGCGAACAATCGGCGAGCCCCGATCGCGTCGCCCCGGATCGCCCGGCAGCACGCACGGATGTAGGTCAGTCGGCAGGCGCGGACCGGGTCGTCGACCTGGGACTCGAGTGCGGTGGCCGTGGTCTCGGTTGCCGTGACGCCGGAAGAGATGACGAGGCCGATCCAATTGTCGGTGAGGATGTCGACGGCACGTTCGGCGTCGTCGGCCAGCAGGGACAGCTCGGCGGCGTGGAGGGGGTGGGAATCGCGAAGATGTTCGGCGGCGGAGATTCGACGTTTGCGCTGACGGTCGGGGTCGGTGCGCTGCAGGATCAGTCGGCAGTGCTCGACGAAGAGCGAATGCCACGTGTAGACGGTGGTCGGGTCGCCGTCCGTCGATCGCCGGTCGGTGACGCGGCTGAGGAACAGCCCGCGGACGACGCAGTCGGCGACCAGGGTGGCGGCGTCGGCGCGGCCGCTGAGTGTCAGCGCCAGCGAGAGGTCGAAGCGCGACGTGGTGGTCATGTCGAGGATGAATTCGACCAGCTCGGCCGGCAATGGCGCGAGGATCTCGGCGGCGACGTAGTCGGTCAGCAGGGTGGAGGGGGTGTCGGGGCCGGTGGGGGTGAGGCCGCCGCCCATGAGCGCGGCGTGGACGGCGATCGGCCATCCGCCCGTGGCCGCCCAGAGTTCCGCCGGATCGAGGGATGCCCCGGAGGTGGCACACGTTCCCGCCACCTCCTCGGTGGTGAACGTGAGGTGGGAGGCATCGACCATCGCGCACGTGCCGTGCAGCAGTGCGCGGCTGAGCGCGTGGGTCAGTCCACCGCTGTGACCGACGAGGACGAACCGGAGAGTGTCCGGGCCGTTCTCGATCAGGTCGGCGATGCCGGGATCGGCGAGGGCGTCGGCGACGCGATGGGCGTCGTCGATGACCACGACCACGCGTTGACCGATGGTGTCGATCGCGTCGGCGAACTCGCACGGCCTGATCGATGCCGTCACCGTGGGTTTGTGTAATGAGGCCAGCGTCGGATGATCACCGAGTTCGGGCAGGCGACTGATCGCGCTGATCATGCCGCGTAACAGCTCGGCGGGATCGGCTTCAGTGCGGGGCATCGACAGCCACGCCACCGGGAGCCTGGTGTCGCGGGCCCAGTCGGCGACGGCGACGGTCTTGCCGTGGCCGGACGGGGCGCTCACCGCCACCACGCGGTGCTCACCCACCAGGGTCCCGAGTGCGATGCTGAGACGGTGCCGAACAATGGTGTCGGGCCGAGCGTGAGGAATCGAGGTCAAATACCACGGAAAAGGCTGCCACACCGCTGACGAAGAACTCACAGGGCCTCGCGGCGCCACACGGATTGCTTTATGCAATTTCGCATTCTCAATCCCCGAATCGTTGAATAATGCGTGTGATGCGATTGAGCTTATGTCACAAACCGTCCTCGGTGACGGCGAGCTTGACAAAATCGCCGCCGGTGTCCTGTTATCGGGGGACACCGATCGTGGATCGGGGCTGACGTACCGTGGCCACGTGGACTTCCGAATCTTCACCGAACCCCAGCAGGGCGCCGATTACGACCAGTTGCTCGCCGTGGCCACGGCGACCGAGGATCTCGGATTCGATGCGTTCTTCCGGTCGGATCATTTCCTGGCGATGGGCGACGCCGACGGCCTACCCGGCCCGACGGACGCGTGGGTGACGCTGGCCGGCCTTGCCCGCGACACCTCCCGTATCCGACTCGGTACGCTCGTCACCTCGGCGACCTTCCGGCTCCCCGGGCCGCTGGCGGTCTCGGTCGCCCAGGTCGACCAGATGAGTGGTGGCCGTGTCGAATTGGGCCTCGGAGCGGGGTGGTTCGAAGAGGAGCACCTCGCCTACGGCATCCCGTTCCCATCGCTCGGAGAACGGTTCGACCGGCTCGAGGAATCACTGGAGATCATCACCGGACTCTGGCAGACACCCGTCGGCGAGCGCTTCGACCACCATGGCGCGCACTACACGGTGAAGAATTCCCCCGCATTGCCCAAGCCGACGCAGTCTCCGCGGCCGCCGATCATCATCGGGGGCATGGGCCGCACACGGACGCCCGCCCTCGCCGCACGCTTCGCCGACGAGTTCAACATCCCGTTCCAGTCACTCGACACCGTGGCCGCACAATTCGACACGGTGCGCTCGGCGTGCGCCGCCGCCGGCCGCGACGCCGACGATCTCACCTACTCGGTCGCCCTCGTGTTGTGTTGTGGCCGTAGCGAAGACGAACTGTCACGTCGCGCGCAGGCGATCGGTCGGGACGTCGCCGAACTGCGTGCGAACGGCGCCGCCGGCACACCCGACGAGGTCGTCGAGACGATCAGCCGTTTCCGCGACATCGGTGTGAGCCGCGTTTACCTGCAGGTCCTCGATCTCGCCGATCTCGATCATCTCGAACTCGTGGCGAAAGAGGTTGTGCCGCAAATCGCTTAGCACTGTGCAGATCGGCGGGAACCGCACAGCTCGGCGAGAACTGCGCTACCGTACCCGAGAGGATTGCCCGATTCGGGTGATCAGGTCACGACCGAGAAGGCTCTCAGGGGGCCGAGGGGGCGGTGCGGGTATGCGGGTTCGGGGTCGACGGTCGGTACGCCGCACGGCGCTCGTGGCGGTGATCGCCGCGACGGTGATCGCGACGGCAGGAGGTGCCGCTGCCGCACCGGCTTTCGCGAGCACGCTGCCCGAAACATACGGCACCACGGTCGCCGGTGGGGTGACGGCGTCGAATGTGTCGAATCACCTTCGGGCACTGCAGGACATCGCCAACCGCAACGGCGGCAACCGTGCCCTGGGCACCGCCGGGTACCTCCGAAGCCTCGACTACGTCGAGACCCGGCTGCGCGAGGCCGGCTACACCCCGACGCGGCAGGAATTCAGCGCGACGATGTTCGAGGAGAAGAGCCATCAGCTCAGCGCGGGTGGCGCGCCGATCGATTCGCAGGTTCTCGGCTATTCCGGGGCGAGTGCGCCACTCACCGCGCCCGTGAGCGCGGTGCCGACCACCGACACCACCCCCGGTTGCCAGCCGGGCGATTTCCCGGCGACCGCCCGCGGCGCGATCGTCGTGGTCGACCGTGGTGTGTGCCCATTCGGTGACAAGGTGGCCAACGCGAAGATCGCAGGGGCGCGCGCAGTGGTCATCGTGAACACCGAGAATGGCCCGCTCCAAGGCACTTTGGGTGAAGACGCCCGCGATCCGCTGCCGGCGGTGGCGGTGTCACGCGACCTGGGATCGCAGGTGCGGCAGGCGGGGTCGCTGACCCTGACGGTCGATGCCCGCACCGCGCGCGTGACATCGTGGAATCTCCTGGCCGAGACCCACACCGGCCTGCCGAATTCGGTGGTCATGCTCGGCGCGCACCTCGACAGCGTCCCCGAGGGCCCCGGCATCAACGATAACGGCTCCGGCTCCGCGGCCGTGCTGCAGACCGCGCTGGCGATGACCGCACTCGCGCCGGTGAAGAACAAGGTGCGCTTCGCGTTCTGGGGCGCCGAGGAGGAGGGGTTGATCGGCTCCACTCACTACGTGGAGACGCTGCCCGCCGCCGGCCGTGCCTCGATCCGGCAGTACCTCAATTTCGATATGCTCGGCTCCCACAATGGTGGCTACTTCGTCTCCGACGGCGACGGGTCGTCGCACCTGCCGGACTCCTACGCCGGGCCGCGAGGGTCCGGGGAGATCGAGCGGGTGTTCACCGACTTCCTCACCCGCAGAGGAGTCGGCCCCGAGCCCTCCGGATTCGACGGCCGCTCCGACTACGATGCGTTCGCGCAGGCGGGCATCGCCACCGGCGGCGTCGACTCCGGTGCCGACAAGGTCAAGACCCCCGAGCAGGCGACACTCTGGGGCGGGACCGCGGGTGAGATCTTCGATCAGAACTACCACACCGCCCGCGACACCTTCGCCAACGTCAACCAGAAGGTGCTCGGCACGATGGCCCCGGCAGTCGCGTACGCCGCGGGGTACTTCGCGATGCTCTGACCCGGGCGGCCGCGATCGGCTACCCTAACCACGTGAGACGAATTGCAGAATCCATCTCAGACGCCTCTGTCGCGGGCGGTGGCGACGTGGGCGCCGGCGCACTGCCGACCGCGTACCGCTGGCCGTTGGGTGATTCCGCGCATCGTCGAGTGGCCGAGCGGGTCAAGCGATGGACCGGCGTTGACCTGCTGCCCGACGAGCGCATCGCGCAGCGCTACGGCGAGTTGCTGCTCGCGGGTGACCCGGTGGCCGAGCGGTTCGTCGCCGACACCTACCGCGGTGAACTCGGTCCGCAACGCAGCCGCGAGTTGCTCGACCGCGCGCTGGACGAGGGAATCGACGCCGTCGACGATGCACCCGAGTCCATGCGCGCGTTGTTCGCCGACTTCGACGCGATGCCCGACTGGGCCGATCCCGCCCAGATCGAAGCCGGTGCCGCGGTGTGGCGTCGGTGGGCGTACGCGCTGGGCGGCGTCGGCAACGCCGGAACGATGGACACCTACACCGAGGGTTCGCTGGCGGTGCCGCTGTCGTTGGCCGGAGGCTATGCCGGCGAACGCGCACTCAATCGCTATCTCGAGACAAGCCGCTGGTGGATCGAGGTCTCGCGGCCGGGAGCCATTGTGCGCCAGGGAAGTCTGGCCCGCGCGATCACCATGCGCGTTCGGGTGATGCACGTCTCGGTGCGCGCCGGGGTCCGGCGCCACGACGAGTGGGACGACCAGAAGTGGGGGCTGCCGATCAGCCAGAGCGAGATGATGCTGACGCTGCTCGGCGGTAGCGTGGGGCCCGCGATGGGGCTCTACGGATTGGGCTACCTCACCTCGAAGGCCGAACTCGAGGCATCGTTGGTCTTCAATCGCTACCTCGGCTATCTGCTCGGGGTGCGCGTCGACGACATCTATCCGCGGACCATCTCCGACGGTCTACGCCTGCTGTATCTGTTCGACGCCACCCGATCGCACGATTCCGGTTCTGCCGGAGCCGAACTCGTCGAATCGTTCGTGCCCGGCTTTGCGCCGCGACCCGATATGACCCGACGCGATCGATGGCGCGCCTGGTATCACCTGCAGGCCCAATCGGGATATGCGCGACTGTTCATGCTGCCGCAGAATCGCCGGCGTTTCGATCTCCCGGCCGGCTGGATCGGCGTCGCGCTCCTGCTCGCGCAGGTGCCGCCACGACTCGTCGGTGAGGTGGCCCGACGACTCGTGCCCGGCGTCGACGAGCGTCTGCAGCAGTGGTCGGTGGCTCATTGGGAGCGTTGGCACACGTGGCAGTCCGATCGTCCGGCGGAGTTCGCGGCGCCCTCGGAATTGCGGCGCTGACGGGCAATGATTCCGGTCAATGAGTCGAATATCGCAGCAGTGCAACCCCATTGGTGAACGACCGCGCTTCCAGCAGGCGTAGCTGAGGAGCCGACCCGTGCTCGGGAAACAGCCTGCGGCCGCGGCCCTGCACCGCGGGGTAGATGAACAGACGGAACTCGTCGACGAGGCCGGCCGTGGTGAGTGCGTGGGTGAGCATGATGCTGCCGGTGACGACGATGTCGAGGCCGTCGCGTTGTTTCAGTGCCGCAACGGATTCAGGCACGGACGTGCCGGGCACGATGGTCGAGTTCTGCCACCCGGGATCGATGAGAGTGGACGACACCACATACTTGTCGACCGCGTTCAGGTAGTCGGTGATGCCCGTCGGATCATCGTGCTGGTGCGGCCAGTAGCCACGAAAGTCCTCGAACGTCCGGCGTCCCACCAGGAGTGCGTCGGATTCGGCATCCTGGCGGTGACTCTCGGCCATCAGGTCCGGGGTCTGGTCCGTCGGATCGAACCACGATGTCAGCATCTCGATCGATCCGTCCAGGGTGACGTTCTGGGTGACGACGAGCTGGCGCATGACTTCTCCTCTGCCGGTGGTTGTGGCACAGAGACAGACCGCCCGGCGCACGTGAACTCATCGGGAGGGCACCCGCTCACGCCCCCAACAGCGCCTCCCGATGTGCTTCGACGACCTCACGGATCGCCTCGACCATCGCGGCCACCGCGGGCCGGCGATAAGCCTCGGTCCGGGTCACCAGCCAATAGGTCAACTGGGCGTTGACATCCGGGAGTACGCGCACCAGATCGTCGTGACGATCGGCCAGATAGCAGGGGAGTAAACCGATCCCGGCGTGGGCCCTGGTCGCCTCGACGTGGACGAAGACGTTGGTCGAGGTGAGCCCCTCGGCCATCTGCGGGACCAGGGTGCGGGCGAGGTCGAGATCGTCGACCTGCAGCATCGAGTCGACGAAGTAGACGAGCGGATGCGAGGTCAGCTCCGTGGCGGTGTGCGGCATGGCGTGTTCGGTGACGTAGCGCCGCGACGCGTACAGCCCGAGCCGGTAGTCGGCCAACCGCATCGCCTCGGCCCGATGGACGTGCGGCTCGCCGACCACGATCTCGATGTCGAGACCGGCGCGGGTGTGCGAGGCCAAGCGGGTCGCGGTGACGATCTCGACCCCGATACCCGGATGCCGGGTGCGCACCGCGACCGCGGCGGGTGCGGCGAGCAGGGCGGAGAAGCCGTCGGTGGCCGAGATCCGGACCACGTCGTTGATCGACACACCGTCCCGCGCATCGGCACCGAGGTCGCGAACGGCAGCCTCGATCTGTTCGGCCGCGGCGAATGCCCGCCTGCCGAGATCGGTGAGCTCCCAACCGCCTGGTCCGCGCGCCAACGCGCGACCGCCCAAGGCCTTCTCCAGGCTCTCGATTCGCCGCGCGACCGTCGTGTGGTTGAGGCCCAACGAGTCGGCGGCGGTGGTGAAGCGGCCGGTCCGTCCCACGGCCAGCAGCACCAGCAGGTCGTCGGAGCTGGGGCTGGTGGACGGCATATCTGCAGTTTTGCAGATCTGATGCGACGAAGAGGTCATTGAAAGCGCATTGGCGGGCATTGATACTCGGACGATATGTGAGTGGCATCACACCCGATGCCCGGAAGAGGAGTGATCATGGCCAACCGTGAGATCGCAGACGGGCCGAACCCCGACGCTGCGCAAACCTATCGGCCCTCGCGGCTGCGGCGCGTCGTCGCGGCGTCGATGGCCGGCACCGTCGTCGAGTGGTATGAGTTCTTTCTCTACGGCACCGCCGCGACCCTGGTCTTCAGCAAGGTGTTCTTCCCCGCGGGCGGCAACGAACTCGACGCCATCATCGCCGCGTTCGTGACCTACGCCGTCGGCTTCGCCGCCCGCCCGCTCGGCGGGGTGGTCTTCGGTCACTACGGCGACAAGTTCGGCCGCAAGAAATTACTGCAACTGAGCCTGGTGCTCGTCGGCGTCTCGACATTCCTGATGGGCTGCCTGCCGACCTTCGGCGCCATCGGCTACCTCGCGCCGGTGCTGCTGGTGGTGCTGCGGTTCGTCCAGGGATTCGCCGTCGGCGGTGAGTGGGGTGGCGCGGTGCTGCTGGTGGCCGAGCACAGCCCCGACCGCAGCCGCGGCTTCTGGGCGTCGTGGCCGCAGGCCGGTGTCCCCGTCGGGAACCTGTTGGCCACGATGGTGCTGCTGATCATGACCTCGACGTTGAGCGACGCGGCCTTCCTCGGCTGGGGGTGGCGGGTGGCGTTCTGGCTGTCGGCGGTCATCGTGTTCGTCGGCTACTACGTGCGCACCAAGGTCACCGACGCCCCCATTTTCGTTCGCGCACAAGAGGAGATCGAGGATGCCAAGGCCACCTCGTTCAGCGTGCTCGAGGTGATCCGGCTCTACCCGCGCGGGGTGCTGACCGCGATGGGCCTGCGCTTCGCCGAGAACATCATGTACTACCTCGTCGTGACGTTCTCGATCACCTATCTGAAGGTCGTCGTGCACGCCGACACCGAGCTCATCCTGTGGTGGATGCTGGTCGCCAACGCCGTGCACTTCGCCGTGATCCCCTTGGTGGGGCGGCTCTCCGACCGCGTCGGCCGCCGACCCGTCTACGCCCTCGGCGCGTTCGCCACCGCATTCTGGGGATTCTTCGCCTTCCCGATGATGGACACCGGTCATCACCTGGTGATCATGTCGGCGATCATCATCGGCTTGGTGTTCCATGCCTTCATGTACGCCGGTCAGCCGGCGATCATGGCCGAGATGTTCCCCACCCGGATGCGGTATTCCGGTGTGTCCCTGGGCTATCAGGTCACCTCGATCGTCGCCGGATCGCTGGCGCCGATCATCGCCGCCGAACTGCTGAGCAGCTTCCACTCCTCCGTGCCCATCGCGATCTATCTGGCCGGGGCCTCGGTGGTCACCTTGATCGCGGTCGCCTTCGCCCGCGAAACCCGTGGTGCGTCACTGGAATCCATCGACGCCGCCGACGCCCGGGACAATCTCGGTGTGCGGCAGGTGCGGACGGAGGTCACGGCATGAGCGCCGCCGGAGTCGATCTCAGTGGCCGTCGGGCACTGATCACCGGTGCCGCCAACGGAATTGGCGCCGCCTGCGCCCGCGGTCTCGCCGCCGCAGGAGCACAGGTGACGATCGCCGACGTGGACGGGATCGCCGCCAAACAGGTCGCCGCCGACCTCGACGGCGAGGTCTGGACGGTCGATCTGACCGACACCACCGAACTCGACGATCTCACCCTCGACGTCGACATCCTCGTCAACAACGCCGGTATCCAATCGGTCGCGCCGATCGAGGAGATGGCGCCGGACACCTTCCGCCGGATGCACCGCCTGATGGCGGAGGCGCCGTTCCTGCTGATGCGCGCGGCGTTACCGGCCATGTACCGCAACGGGTTCGGGCGGATCGTCAACATCTCGTCGGTCCACGGGCTGCGGGCGTCGGCATACAAATCGGCCTACGTCTCGGCCAAGCATGCGCTCGAAGGACTGTCGAAGGTCGCCGCACTCGAAGGCGCCGCGCACGGTGTCACCAGCAACTGCGTCAATCCCGGCTACGTGCACACCGATCTCGTCGACCGGCAGATCGCCGATCAGGCACGCGTACACCACATGTCGGAGACCGAGGTGGTCGAGAACGTGCTGCTCGCCGAAAGTGCCATCAAGTCGATGACGACCCCGGACATGGTGGCCTCCCTGGTGGTCTGGCTGGCCTCGGAGAACGCGGCGATGGTCACCGGTGCGTCCTACCCGATGGACGGCGGGTGGAGCGCGAGCTGAGACGGTCAGCCCCGCATACGATCCCGCACCACAAACGACTGCGCGGTGTGCCGTTGGGGGCACACCGCGCAGTCGCTGGTGAATGACGTGCCGTTACGTCTCGGCGGTGCTCACCGCACCGTCGGGCGGTCGACGCCGAGGCCGATGTCGACGGTGGTGCGCTCGCCGGTCACGACGCGTGCCTGCACCGCTGTCGGCTCATACATGTTGGCGACCAACGTGAATTGGGCGTCGGTGAGGCCCTCGATCCGGTAGCGGCCGTCCGCGTCGGTGGTCACCGACGCGACGATCGTCTGATCCGGCCCGATCGCCGACACGGTCGCCCCGACCAACGGGGTGCCGTCGACGGTCCGGACCGTGCCCTGGACGCCGCCGGTGGCCGACAACACGATCTCGGCCTCAGCGGCAGAACCGTTCTCAACCGTGATCAGCTGGCTCGACGGCGCATAGCCCGGTGCCGAGGCCGTCACCGCGAGGGTGTCGCCGGCCGACAGACCGGTGACGGTGAACCGACCGTCCGAATCGGCCTGAGCGTTGGCGATGACCGCACCCGACTGGTCGGTGACAACCAGATTCGCGGGCAACGGACGATGCGCGTCCCGGACCCAACCGCGCAGCGACGCACCGCCACCGAGGGCGAAGTCACGCCGGAAGACCAGATCCCCGACCACCGAGACCGCCAGCGCCCGCGGCGAGAGCCCGGGAGCCGTCGCGATCACCGTGTAGGTGCCGTCGACCAGATCGGTCACCGCATACGACCCGTCGGGGTGAACCGCGGTCGCGCCGACCTGATGGCCGCGCAGATCGGTGACGGTGATCGCCGCATCGGTGACCGGCGACCCGTCGCCCGAGGTGATCAACCCTGCGATTCGCGGCCGCACCGGTTGCGCCCCGGCCTCGCCGGTCGAGGTCAACAGATGCCGCGGCGCAGCCATCGGGCGAGTCGACTCCTCCTCGGTGACCAACTCGGACGGCGTGCCGAAGCCGACATCACCGGCCACCGCGGCCAACTCCGCACCCACGGTCTCCGGAGTCGCAGGCTTCTTCTTCGAGCCGGTGAACAGTGAGGCGATGGCGCCGAGGACGCAGCAGATGAGTGCGAAGGTGAATGCTGCGGTGAGGCCGTCGGAGAAGGGGTCGCTGATCAGGTGGGGGAAGAAGTTGAGGCCGGTGAGGTGATCGACGCTGGACTGTGGGAGTCCTTGCAGTGCTTGGCCGGCGACCTCGCGGATCGGGTTGTAGCCGAGGAATGCGGCGAACAGGATGCCGACGGTCGGGATGTGGGCGATGCCGTCGGCGGCGGGTGCGGGCATGCCGTTGGCGGTCAGTCCGGAGTACATGGCGTCGGGTAGGTGGGTGGAGAGTCCGGCGATCATCAGCGAGAAGAACAGGCCGATGGACAGGACCATGGCGGCGTTCTGGAAGGTGGTCATCATGCCTGCACCGGAACCACGGGAGGTGATGGGTAGGGAGTTCATGACCTCGGCGCGGTTGGGGGAGGCGAACAGGCCCATGCCGATGCCGTTGATGAGGAGCACGAGGGCGAACACCCAGTAGGTGAAGTTGACGGGCATCGCGATGAGCGCGCCGAAGGTGCCTGCGGTGATCAGCATGCCCATGGTGGTGAACCATTTGGTGCCGAGTTTGTCCGAGAGTGCTCCGGAGACCGGTGCGCTGATGAGGAAGCCGATGGTCATCGGGATCATGTAGATACCGGCCCACAGCGGGGTACGGGAGTAGTCGTAGCCGTGCTGCGGCAACCAGATGCCCTGCAGCCAGATGATGAGGATGAACTGCAGACCGCCGCGGCCGATGGAGCCGGCGAGGTTGGCGAGGTTACCGAAGGTGAATGAGCGGTTCTTGAACAGGCTGAGTTCGAATAGGGGGCTGTCGACCTTGGTTTCGATGAACACGAACGCGGCCAACACGATGACGCCGCCGATCAGCCCGGTCAGCACCCAGGGGTTGGTCCAGCCCATGGCGTGGGTTCCGTAGGGCTGGATGCCGTAGGTGATGGCGATCAGGATCGCGATGAGGCCGACGGCGAAGGTGATGTTGCCCCACCAGTCCATCTTGGCGTGCTTGCGTTCACCGAGATCGTGCAGCTTCAGATACGCCCAGATGGTGCCGATGACGCCGAAGGGTACCGAGACGAGGAAGATGTAGTGCCATTGGATGGGGGCGAGGATGCCGCCGATGAGTAGGCCGAGGAAGGAGCCGGCGATGGCGGCGACTCCGTTGATGCCCATGGCCAGTCCGCGTTGGTTGGCGGGGAAGGCGTCGGTGAGGATGGCTGAGGAGTTGGCCATGAGGAAGGCGCCGCCGACGCCTTGGACGATGCGCCAGAAGATCAGCCAGATCGCTGCTTCGCTGCCGTCGAACCAGGTGATGGCGAGGAAGATCGAGGAGATGGTGAAGATGGCGAAGCCCATGTTGTACATGCGGGCTCGGCCGAACATGTCGCCGAGGCGGCCGAAGCTGACGACGAGGACGGCGGTGACGACGAGGAAGCCCATCATCATCCACAGCAGGTAGCTGGTGTTGCTGCTGTCGAGGGGGTTGACGTTGATGCCCTTGAAGATGTCGGGCAGTGCGATGAGCACGATCGAGGAGTTGATGGTGGCGATGAGCATGCCCAACGTGGTGTTGGACAACGCAATCCACTTGTAGTGAGGACCGAGCTCCTCCAGCGAGCGCTGCCGGGACCGGCGTGGCGGTCCGGCAGCGGCGCCGGTCTCGGCGACTGCGGTATTCGACATGTCCTGCCTTTCAGATCAATATGTCAATTCTGTGCGGTCGGCGCTGACCGTGTCCGCGAACAACTGGGGTGACGGAGTCATCCGTCGGTCCGGACCGCCTCGACCTCGAGGGAAATCCGTGCGGTGCCACCGATCTGGGCCACACCGCTGATGAGCGTGTCGTCGAAGCTGATGCCGAAGTCGTTGCGGTGCAACGTCCCCGTCGCGCCGAAGGCCGCGCGACGGCCACCCCAGGGATCGTCGACCTCGCCCTGATAGCTCAGTTCCAGCTCGACCGGAACCGCATGCCCGCGCAGCGTCAGCGTGCCGGCCAGGGTCCAGGTGTCGTCACCACGCGGCCGGACGCCGGAGGCGGCGAAGGTGGCGACCGGGAAGCTCTCGACGTCGAAGAACGCATCCGAGCGCAGATGCTCGTCACGCGTCCGGTTGTCGGTGTCGATGCTGGCGGTCTTGATCTCGGCGAACACCGAGGACTGCTCGACCGATTCGGGGACCTCGATGTGCCCGGTGAAATCGGTGAAACGTCCACGGATGGTGGAGATCCCGAAGTGGCGCACGCTGATCTCGAGCAACGAGTGTCCCGGGTCGATCTCCCAGTGGCCGGTACTCGGGGTGGGTGCGTCGCCTGCGCGTACCGCGGTGATCTCGCCGAGACTGACGGTCCCGGCGCCGGCCACCACGGCCACCCGCGCGGTCGGCTGGTAGCCCTCGGCGGCGATGACCACGGTGTAGGTCCCGGTGCCGAGGTCATCGGCGACCGCGGTGCCGTTGTCGTCGGAGCGGGCGACGGCCTGCTGCGCGCCGGCGTCGGACATGATCGTCATGATGGCGTCGCGAACCGGCCGTCCGGCGGTACTGACGACGCGTGCGGTGATGGTGGCGTTCATGCCTGCCCCCTTGCGCCCAAGACGAATTCGTGGTTGGCGACGCGACCCGCCGCGACGTCGATGGTGGCAGCCACGGGTGCGTAGCCGTTGGCGACGACGGTGTAGTCACCCGGGGTGAGGTTGGCGAACAGGTAGCGGCCCACCTCGTCGGTGAGGGTGCTCGCGGCCATCTCCCCGGCGTCGTTGAGCAGTGCCACCTGGCTGTGCCCCACGGGGGTCCCGGCGCCGGTGGTGCCGTCGGTGATCACGCCGGTGAGTTCGGCTGCGGTGCGCAGCACGGTGGTGATCTCGCCGTCGGCGAGGTGGACTGTCTCGGCGACCGGATCGCAGCCTGCAGCGGTGACGATGACGGTGAGGGTGTCGTCGCCGAGCCCGCCGATCTGCCAGTGGCCGGCACCGTCGGTGACCGTGGTCGCCACGACCTGACCGGTGCGGTCGGCGATGGCGATGGTCGCGCGGGCGACCGGCTCGCCGGTGGCCGAGGTGGTCACGATGCCCGCGAGGGTCCCCATCGACGCGAGGATGATCTCGGTGTCGACCGGGGCGGTCCCCACGGTGACGGTGACCGCGGCCGGCTCGTGGCCGGCCGCAGAGACGGCGAGCACGTAGTGGCCGGCGCCGGCGACCCGCACACCGAAGGTGCCGTCGGCACCGGCGATGGTACGGGCGGCCTGGCTGCCGCCGGGATCGATGACGGTGACGGTGGCATCGGCGATCGGGCCACCGTCCGGGCGGTGGACCACGCCCTGGATCAGGCCGACAACCGAGTCGCCGCGACCCGAATTGTTGAGGCCTGAACCTCCGTGACCGTTGATGGCGGGTTCCATCAGGCTCCTTCCTCTGCAGTGTGTGGGGCTGTGGACGGGTGGTCGAGCTCGCAGACGGTGTCGGCGAGCAGTCGCATCGAGCGGGTGACCGCGAGGCGGTCGGCGGGTTCGAGGCGGTCGAGTGCCTCCTCGAACAGGTCCGACTTCCGCGAGGTGGCACCGCGCATGTACTGGTAGCCGGTGGCTGTGGGGGTCAGTAGGCTGACGCGGCCGTCGTGCGGATCGGTGGTGCGGGTGACCATGCCGGATTGCTCGAGGCACGCGACGACCCGTGACATGGTCGGGCCGGCCACCGACTCCCGCGTGGCGAGTTCGGTGGCGCGGATCGGGGCGTTTTGCGCGATCGTCCACAACGCCGACAGCTGACCCGGCGACAACGGTCCGGCGTCGGACCGGGCGCGGATGGCCCGTCCGATCCGGATGAGGTCGCGATGGATCGCGGCCGCGTCGCTGAGGGTCGCGACGGACGCTGCGCCGGACATCTCGTCCATGACTCACCACCGAACGGATTGATAGTTGACCTTGGGTAACTAATTACTTAGTTACTCTAAGCGAAGTACCCGTCAGATCGCTCGTCGGATCGGTGTGAAGTGGGTTACAAGTTCGCCGAAAGATTCTGCAGATCAGGAAGATTCGGACATTACGTACATCGGTGATGTCGGGTCTGCCCGATGGGGCCGATCTTCACTGACGTCCGAACGTGGTTCAGTGGGCGACGGCGTAAGTCCGGAGCCGTGCGGCGCCCGGCCCGGTGAGAGCCCCGTCGGCGACCGGTCGTCCCGACACCGCGAGCAGGAGATCGATCGCCCGACCGCGCACCGTGGGGCCCTCGCCGTAGAGCATCTCGGCGTCGGTGACCACGAGGTGCATCCCGTCCACCCGCTCGCGCCCGCCTCCCCAGGCGACCCGGGTGCGCGTCTGATGGACCAGCGCGGTCATGACGTGCTCGACGGGGAGGTCGGCGTCGATACCGAGAGGTCGGCGGATGTCCTCACCATGGATGAACACCTCGACGAGCCGCGTCGCCGGTGCCGCCGGCGGGGTGCGGCGCAGCTGCGCCGACCGTGCTAGACGGGCAAGGGTCTCACGTGGGTCCGGAGCCTTCGCCGAGACGATCCCGCGGTCGTTGTCGGCGTCGAAATCGAAGCGCGAGCGCATCATCCGCCACACGAAGGCGGTCCGTGTGGTGCGGGCGCCGTCGACCAGATGGGCCAGCACGTCGTGGACATCCCAACCCGGGCACAGCGACGGTGTGGCCCAGGCATCCTCGTCGACGTTCTCGAGTGCATCGACGAGCCGTCGGCGTTCGGCGTGCACGACCGGCCATACCTCGCGCCGAGAACCCATCGGTCACCCTCCACTGCTGTTGATCTGCCGGCCGTCTGATTTCCTGCTCCGAGGATGCTGACTCGCCGGGCGCCCAGAAGTCATCGCGGGGAAGCAGCCGACCGAATGACCGGCGGGCCGCTCCGATCGGTGATCACGGGATCTCCTGGACTAGCGTGTTCGCCATGATCGGGATCGACGACTGGCGCCACGGGGCTCGCGCGGGTGGGCCCGTCTCGGGTCCCTGGTGGTCACGCACGTGGTTCCTGAATACGTTGTCGGCGCTGACCTTTCTCGCGCTGATCGCCTTTCACGTGTGGTGGTGGCAGGGTCACGGACGGCCCCTGTTGTGGGTTCTCCTGCTGGGCACCCCGATTCTGGCCTTCGTGCCGTCCGGGGTGATCATCAAGTGTGCGCGCCGGCGGTGGGTTCGGGAGTGGGCGTCCGCCAATGGTTTTCACCATCTTCCCGAGTCCGGGTGGCCGTTACCGCCGTGGGACTTCACACCGTTCTCCGTCGGGCGGGCCCGACGCAAGCGGGTGCGCGACGCGATGACCGGTCGCATCGGCGAGTATCCGGCGACGTACTTTCACTACACCTGGCTCAACAACAACCGGGTGAATCTGACGACGCACTACCGCAACGTGTTCACCCTCGGGTTGCCTGCGGCGCTGCCGCGACTGACGATGGGCGTCACCATCGACACCACCACCGGAGAACGCGTGCTGTTCGAATCGGCGGACTTCAACGAGAGATTCAGCGTCTACTCGACGAATCCGGCCTTCGCGCACGCGGTGTTCACGCCACGCACCATCGAGCGCCTCACCGAACTGGGCCGCACGAGCGGCGCGGTGATCATGACGAAGTTCGAGATCGTCGGCGACAGCCTGGTCGCCGTCACGACCCTCGGGAATCGGCCACACCAGATCTCGGAGGTGTTCGCCGCGATGGCGCTGATCGCCGACGGGATCCCGAGATTCATCTGGACCGACTTCGGGGTGTCAGCCAGTCCGGGCGAGCGGAGCGTGTCATGAGTACCTGGATCGTGGTGATCGTCGTCGTGGTCGTCCTCGCAGGTGTCGGGCTGTGGTACCTGTCGGCGTTCAACGCTTTCGTTCGACTGCGCAACCTGGTGGCCGAGTCGTGGAAGCAGGTTGACGTCGAGTTGCAGCGCCGCCATGACCTCGTACCCAATCTCGTTGCGGCCGTGCGTCAGGCGGCATCATTCGAACAGGGAGTGCTCGAGTCGGTCACGCGTGCCCGCGCCGACGCACAACGGTTGACGGCGCGCGACGACGCCGACGTCGTCGCTGTCGCCGCAGCCGAGGAGTCGTTGAGCACCTCGCTGACCCGGATGGAGGCGCTGGCCGAGCAGTACCCGCAGGTGCAGGCGGTGCGTGGATACGACGCGCTGCGGCGTGAACTCGCCGACACCGAGGACCGGATCGCCGCCGCACGTCGGCTCTACAACGCCAACGTGCGCGCACTGAACACCCGGATCGAATCGATGCCGTCGGGGTGGGTGGCCGCGGCCCATCATGTGGGCCGCGCAGAGTATTTCGAGCCGACGTCGCCCGCGGTTCGTGACGTGCCCGACGTCGGCGACCTGCTGCGCCGGGACCGTCCCGAGGCCTGAGCGGCGGCGTCGCCGGCACGTACTCGTGCGGTTCACATGCAGGTCGGCGGCCGATGGCGCGGTGTTCACACGCGCACGGCTCACTGGGCTCATGCGTATCGTGCAACTCGCGAACTTCTATGGAGAGCGATCCGGTGGACTACGGACTGCCGTCGATCGGTGGGGTGCGGGTTACGTCGGCGCCGGACACCAGGTGGTGCTGATCGTGCCCGGCGCACGATATGCCGAAGAGGTGCTGCCATCCGGCGTCGCGAAGGTGTCGGTACCCGCACCGCGGGTGCCGTTCGCCGGCGGCTACCGGCTGGCCCCACCACGACGTGTGGCCGACATCCTTGCGACGCTGCGACCGGACGCCATCGAGGTGTCGGACCGACTCACGTTGCGCGGCTTCGGAAATTGGGCCCGACGCCGTGGCATCCACTCGACGATGGTGTCGCACGAGCGACTCGACCGACTCCTCGGCCTGATGCTGCCGGCCGCCGCGGCCCGAGTCCTCGCCGACCGCGCCAACCGTGCCACCGCAGACACCTACGACTCGGTGGTGTGCACCACCGCATTTGCCGCCACCGAGTTCGAGAAGATCGGTGCGCACAACCTCGTTCGCGTACCGCTCGGCGTCGACCTCGACCTGTTCGATCCGCGTCGGCTCGATCCCGAACTGCACCAGCGGTGGACCGAACCGCATGCCGCGTTGCTGGTGCACTGCGGTCGGCTGTCGGTGGAGAAGCGCGCCGACCGCAGCATCGCCGCGGTGGCCCGACTCGACCGCGCCGGGATACCCGCGCATCTCGTCGTCGCCGGGGACGGACCGATGCGAACGGCGTTGCAGCACAGCGCACGTGGTCGCGGCTTACCGGTGACCTTCCTCGGTCACGTCCCCGATCGCGGGCAGGTGGCGGCACTGTTGGCCAGCACCGACGTCTCGCTGGCGCCCGGTCCGCACGAAACCTTCTGCCTGGCCGCACTCGAATCGCTCGCGTCGGGGACGCCCGTCGTCGCCTCCCGCTCGTCCGCGGTCAACGAACTCGTCGACGACACCTGCGGTGCTGTCGCCGAGAACACCGGTGCCGCTTTCGCTTCCGCGATCGAGCGGGTGTTGACGGTGCCGCGTGCGCAGCGTGAACGGGCTGCTCGGCAGCGGGCCGCCGCGTTCGCGTGGCCCGAGTCGGTGCGGCGGATGCTCGCGGTGCATCTCGGCGCACCCGACCCCGTGCTCAGGACTCGGCCGTATCGCCCTGCATGACAGCCGGATCCATCCACGCGATCTGCCACGAGTGGCCGTCGGGGTCGTCGAAACTGCGGCCGTACATGAAGCCGTGATCCTCGGTGTCACCCGGCTTGGCGCCGGCCGCGATCGCCCGGTCGACCAAGGCGTCGACGGCGTCGCGGGACTCGGCGTCGAGGCAGATGATGCACTCCTTGGTGGTCGTGGCATCGGCGGTGGTCGCGGGATGGAAGGAGCCGAAGAAGTCGCGTGTGAGGAGCATGGCGACGAAGCTCTCGCCGAGGACCACGGTGATCGCGTTCTCGTCGGAGAACTTCTCGTTGATGGTGTAGCCGAGGTCGGTGAAGAATTTCCGCGAGCGGGCGAGATCGTCGACGGGCAGGTTCAGGAACAGCATGTTGTGCATCGGAGGTCTCCTGCGGTTGTGCGGTGTCCTGTTCCGGACAGGGTCAGACAGGTAGACCCGACGCGGTGGCCGAATTCATCGCGCCCCGGCGCCGCATGAGGGTTAGCCTGGGTTGTGGTCTACCTCTCACTCCTCGTCGCCGTTGTTGCGGTGGGCGGGTGGGTGCTGTCGTATCGACGGTCAGCGCAGGTGCGGCGCGACCCCGACCTCTTCGTCGCACTGGCGGATCTCGACGACGACGCCGCCGTGTCGGGCAGGGAGGTGCGCGCGGCCGCGGTCATCGAGGAGAAGCATCATCTCGAGGCACGCGCCGCCTGGCCGTCGGGTGTGGTGGCAGCGTTGGGCGTGGGAGCTGCCGTCCTCATCGTCCAAGACCCGTCCAACACCGTCGATGGCGGCCGATTGTGGTGGCTGACAAGCGAATTGCTGACGTTGGCGGTGTGCTCGGCGTTCTGGACGGTGTGGTGTGTCCATCGTGCCTCCCGGCTGGCGGTAGGGCAGCGGCAGCTACATCGAGGGCCTCAGGGCTGAGCGGCTGGCTCGCCTCGGCGTCGACCGTGCGCTCATCTGCGTCGATCGGGCGCTGTTTTACATCGATCGGGCGCTGTTTCGCGTCGATCGGGTAGGGGTTTCACCGCGACCGCACCGCACGTTCGGCGACGGCCAACACCAGTCGCCGTGGCGCGAATCGACTGGAGCCCGCACTGAGCTTGTTGAACGCTCCGTCGACGACGCTGGGCTTGCCGGCCTCGAGTGCCGAGAGCGCGGCGTCGACGACCTGCCGGGTGCTGCGTCGCGTGCCGACGGCCGCGTCGTCGGAGCCTGCGACGTCGAAGAACGCGGTGTCGGTGGCGCCCGGGCAGAGTGCGAGCACGCGGACGCCGTCGCGCTTGGCCTCCCACCACAGCGCCTCGCTGAGCGAGAGGACGTAGGCCTTGGTCGCCGCGTAGACGGCCATATGCGGCACCGGCTGGAAGGCGGCGGTGCTCGCGACGTTGATGATCGAGCCGGTCTTGCGGGCCGTCATGCGCTGCAGATAGATGGTGGTGAGGTCGGTCAGCGCGGCCACGTTGAGGGCGACCTCGTCGCGGATCCGGTCGGGGTCGGCGTCGGCCAGATCGCCGTGGGTGCCGAATCCGGCGTTGTTGATCAGGAAGTCGACGTCGACGCCGAGTTTGTCGACCTCGGCGACAAGCGAAGTCGCGGCGCCGGGCACGGACAGGTCCGACCCGATCACGTCGGCGCGGATCCCGTGCTTGTTGCGCAGTTCGTCGGCGAGGGCGGTGAGCTTGTCGACGCTGCGCGCCACCAGAATGACGTTGGCGCCCTTGGCCGCAAGCGTTCTGGCGAACTCTTCACCGATTCCGCCACTGGCGCCGGTGATGAGTGTGGTGATGGTGCGATACTCCATGGTGATCACGTCCTGTCGGGTTTGATGTCCCTGTCGGGTTTGATGTCGAGGCCGGAGGCGGCCAGCATCATGAGGATGTCGGTGTAGCGAGCCAGATCTCGATCCCGTCTGTCGGCGGCCCCCGCGTCGACCAAGGTCTTGATGCCGTCGAACGCGCCCACGAGTACTGCGGCGAGGGCGTCGGGATCGATGTCGGTGCGGATCTGTTCTGCGTCTTGCCCCTCGCGAATGATGTTGGCGACGAGCGCGATCCACGCGTCCACGGGTTTGACGAAGTCGGTGTCCTCGCCGGCGAGCTCACGAACCAGACGGATGACGCTCCATGCGCCCGGGTCGTTCTGGAGGTGGTTCAACATGGCCGGGATCACCTCCATGAGTTGCAGCACCGGCGTCGGCTGAGCGAGTACCCGCGTCTGCACGGCCTCGATCCACAGCTTTTCCTGATGGTCGACAACCGCTCGCGCGAGCTCGGCCTTCGACCGGAAGTAGAAGTAGAAGGCCCCCTTGGTGAGTCCAGATGCTGCGATGAGGTCGGCGAACTTGGTTGAGCTGTAACCGTTCTCGGCGAAGCGCTGGGCAGCGACCGTCAACAGGTGGGCGCGGGTGGCGGCACCTTTGGCGGTCGATGGTTCGGCTGGACTCACGAGTCGAGAATAAACCAACCGGTAGGTTTTGACAAACCGGGCGGTATGTTTTGCGCGATGTCGGGGTGGCAGTAGCGCATGAATCGCGCGTGCCGGAGCCGAGGATGTACTCGGCTTGGGAGCGTGTTGCTTCGGCGAAAGTGGTACTCGGATCGAGCTGGCTCAGGCGAAGTAGTGTGGCTGACCGAGATCCTCGAGGAGACCCGGCTCGGTCGGCTCCCAGCTCAGCAACGCGCGAGTCGCCGACGACGAGGTCGGGTTGTCCACCCCGACGAACCCGGCGAGATAACCGAACATCTGCGGAGCGTCGTCGGCTCCCACCGACTTCACCGGGAGGTCGAGCCCGCGTCCGATCGCAGCCGCGATGGCACGGAACGGCACCCCGTCGTCGGCGACCGCGTGCAGGCGCGTTCCCGCCGGGGCCGATTCCACCGCGAGCCGATAAAGGCGCGCGGCGTCGCGGGTGTGCACCGCAGGCCACCGGTTGGCACCGTCGCCGAGGTAGCCGGCCGCACCATTTTGGCGGGCGAAACCGATCAGTCCGGGGACGAAACCGTGGTGGTCGAGGTCGCTGTGCACGGTCGGTGGCAGCCGGACGATCGATGACCGAACTCCCTTGTCCGCCAAGCCGATGATCAGGTTCTCGGTGTCGATACGAGGGCCGCCGTCGAAGGCGTCCGACTCGAGCCCGGGCCGTCCGGTGATCCCCATCAACGCGAGCATCGCGGTGCCGGAGGTTCCGACCAGCGCCTTGCCCGTTCCGGTCAGTTCGTCGGCGATCGCGTTCACCGCGGCCAGGTCGGCGTCGGCGGCTCCGACCATGTCGCCAACCTGCATCAGGTCATGCCGGAACGCAAGGTGGACGACACCGTCGGCGGCCGCCGCGGCACCGCGGAGGACGTCGAGATCGCCGAGGTCACCGCGCACCACCTGAGCCCCTCGTGCGGCGACCACCTCGGCTGCTTCGTCCGAGCGCGCCAACCCGGCGACCTGGTGTCCAGCGGAAACAAGTTCTGGGATGAGTGCCGACGCGACGTGGCCGGAAGCGCCGGTGATGAATACCCGCATGGAAGACTCCTGTGGTGAGTGATGTCATGGTCTGACATCACAGACCTTACCTGTGATGTCAGAACCTGTCATCACCTATCATCGTCACATGGGACGATGGCCGGACGGTTCACGGGAGCGGCTGATGCTCGCTGCCCTGGATCTGTTCGTCGAGCGCGGGTTCGACAAAACCTCGGTGGCCGACATTGCCGAGCGCGCCGAGGTCACCGAGCGCACCTTCTACCGCCACTTCGGCGACAAACGCGAAGTGCTCTTTGACGGCGGTGCCGGGCTGCGGGACGCCGCGATGTCGGCGCTCGACTCAGTGGCACCGGATGTGGGCCCGCTCGAAGCGGTGGGCGATGCCCTCGAAGCCGCGGTGACCGCGTTCTTCACCATGGAACGCCAGCCGTTCTCACGACGCCGACAAACCGTGATCGACGCGAATCCCGAACTGCAGGAACGGGAATTGTTCAAGATGGCCACCCTCACCGCGGCTCTCACCGCCGGGCTGTGCGATCGCGGCGTCGACGAGACGACGGCCCGACTCGCCGCCGAAATGGGCATCACCGCGTTCAACTCGGCGTTCGCGCAATGGATCGACGAGGACAATGGGCGGGCGATGGATGTTCTCATTCGTGCCGCGCTCGACGACGTCCGCACCGTCGCCCGACGCCTGAGTTCGTGAACACCGGCGTTCCGCGGGTCGTTTCGCCGTCGTCGCGTTCCGCGGAACGTCAAGTCGGAGTCCATGTTCAGCGGAACCGCGGCCCCTTTCGGTGGGCCCCCGCCGTCCGCCGCGTAGATCGACACCGGCACTCGCGGCCTGATCGTCGAGACGGGCGTGGTCAATGACCGGTTCCGCCGGTACCAGAAGACGATGCCGGCCGAAGGTCGGTTGCGGTGTGTGCGTGCCCCACTGGCTCTGAGTGATTCGGTGGGGCGCTTCTCTGCGTTCTGGGGCTACGAGGCTTCAGCGTCATTCCGGGGGCGAACGATGAAGAACAGGCCGACGAGGATCAGCCACGCGGCGGCGACGATAGCGGCTTCGGTGTACGAGCCGCGCGCTACCATTCCGCCGGTTCCGAAGGCGGCGAGGATCGCACCAGCGATCATTGTGAGTTGTGGTCGTGTCACGGTTACCTCCTCATGTCCGATTTTACCTGCTGTGAATCGACGAGACAGGAACAGCACCTACGGTGTAATCCATCCGTGGGAGGGTGCCAAATACATCATTAGGGTGGTAGAAGCCAGAACCCCCATCGCTGGAATCGACCGACGGACCATGCACTTACCGCATGGACCAACGACCGATTGCCACCTGACCCGAGGGGTAGGCGGTATCGCTGTGACACCGGCTCGCAATTCGCGACATCGAGAGTGGTGGTCTCACGGCACGGGTGAGGACTGGGCTACATGCTGCCCGCTGGTTTGCTTCGAGCGGTATGAGAACGACGGGCGCGAGGTCGGGAATCGGCAACGCGCGCTCAGGGGCTCGATGCCGCATGACGCGGCCACGGCTGAACTGTCCGGGGCGAACGGAAGTCAGCGGACAGGATCTGGGGTCGAGAGCTTCGCGACGACGCTCACGGAATCCGGCCTCGTAGTGCGGTCCGCCGTCCTTGTCCCGTGTGGCGTCGAGGATCGCGGCGAGTAGTGCCGGCGCGACGGGTCCGGGTAACTGGTGGAGGTACTGGTCGGCGGCGTCCTGGCCGTCGCGCCATACCGGTGTGATCGGGTCTTCGAGCGCGTGGACGTAACCCTGATTGGTTGCAGCGCCTATCCAATGAAAAAGGTCAGAGGGCGAAAATGCCCTCTGACCTGCGGAGCCGATGACGGGAATCGAACCCGCGTATTCAGCTTGGGAAGCTGATGTTCTGCCATTGAACTACATCGGCGTGCGGACCCGAGGACCCGCGACGGCAATGCTAGCAAAGGATCTGTCGAGCGCGTCGCAGCAGGTCGCGACATGCGGCGCGTTCAGGTCAGCGTCGCGACCCCGTCGCCGGTGAGATCGGCCATGGCGATGCCACGGCCTGTCATGACCAGCATCAACGACTCGGCGGGACCCCGGACATCGGGCCCGTCGCCGAAGGTCCAGTCGAGATCCGTCGCCACCCAGCGGACCGGGGCAACACCGTCGGTGAAGCCGCGCGACGCCTTGGGGGTGACGAGGAAGTCCAGGACGGTCCGACGACGGTCGGGATCGGTGGTCGATGGCAGACCGAGTGGTCGGCGGATGTCGGCTCCATGAATCACGATGTCGCTCAAGGGTGCAAGCGGTCCGTTGCCGGGCGGGGTGAATCGCTTGTCGGCCTTGTCGCGCAGCACTGCGGCCAGGTCGTCGTAACGCTGCGCGACCTTGGTCGTCACCGCGACGTTGGCCTTGTCGAAGTCGCCGAACGCGCGGATCATCGCGAGGACGATCGTCGGCGTCGATACCACCAGCGGCATCACCAGATGCGCCACGACGTCCCGACAGGTCCAGCCCGCGCACAACGACGGTGTGGCCCACTGTTCGTCGGTCAGCCCGCTCAGTTGGTCGGCCAGACGCCGACGCTCATCGGCGATCTCGGCGAAGAGCTGCCCGTCGTCCATGGGTAGTGACGGTACGTCTTCCCAGCGTCGCAGACGTAGCAGAACGTCACTCCCTGGGCGAACCTTCTGCTACGTCTGCGCACGCTGGTCCGATAGCCTCGCAGTGTGCTGCTCTCCGACCGCGACATCCATGCCGCCATCGACAGCGGGCGCCTCGCGCTGGACCCGTTCGACGCTGCTCTCGTCCAGCCGTCGAGCATCGATGTGCGCCTCGACGGGTTGTTCCGGGTGTTCAACAACACCCGCTACACCCACATCGACCCCGCACAGCGCCAGGACGAGCTGACGACCCTGGTCGAGCCGGCTCCGGGGGAGCCGTTCGTGCTGCATCCGGGCGAGTTCGTGCTCGGGTCGACGCTGGAGGTGTGCACCCTGCCCGACGACCTCGCCGGCCGACTCGAGGGCAAGTCGTCACTGGGACGTCTCGGGCTGCTGACGCACTCGACCGCGGGGTTCATCGACCCGGGGTTCTCCGGTCACATCACCCTCGAGCTGTCGAATGTGGCGAACCTGCCGATCACGCTGTGGCCGGGGATGAAGATCGGGCAGCTCTGTCTGCTGCGGCTGACCAGTGCCGCGCTGAACCCGTACGGAAGTGCCGCGGTCGGCTCGAAATACCAGGGGCAGCGGGGACCGACGCCGTCGAAGGCGTATCTGAACTTCGTGCGCGACGCGGACTGAAGGGTCGTGGGCGGGTTCCGGCGTCGGTGAGGGTGGTCTCGAGGTTCGTCGCTATCGCTCCTCTCACCTCGACCATCGGGGGAAGGCGTCGACCATCGGGGGGAGGCCTCGACCATCGGGGGAGGTGTCGACGATCGGGAAAGGCGACGGTCGTCGGAGGGAAGACCTCGACCATCGGGGAGAGGGCGGGAGTTCACCGACGCGTCGCTGCGTCGCCACGCCATGGTGGGCTGTGCGCCCGACGCCGCGCGTACGTCTACTCCTATGAAGCTCACCGTGATCGGATGTGGTTACCTCGGCGCGACGCACGCGGCCTGCATGGCCGAACTCGGGCATGACGTCCTCGGGGTCGATGTCGACGCCGAGAAGGTCGCCCGCCTGCGCGCCGGTGAGGTGCCGTTCTTCGAGCCCGGACTCTCCGACATCTTGCGCCGCAACATCGCCGCCGGCCGCCTCGAGTTCTCGACGTCGATGCAAGCGGCCGCCGACCACGGCGACGTGCACTTCGTCGGTGTGGGCACCCCGCAACAGGCGCGCGGCTACGGCGCCGACACCTCACACGTCTTCTCGGCTGTGGAAACGCTCGCCGGGCTCGTGCGCGGCGAGCACCTGATCATCGGGAAATCGACTGTCCCGGTGGGAACCTCGGCCGAACTCGCCGAGCGGATCGCGGCGATCACCGGCGACCTCGCCGACGTCGAACTGGCATGGAGTCCGGAGTTCCTGCGCGAGGGATTCGCCGTCGAGGACACGCTGCGCCCCGATCGCATCGTCGTCGGCACCGACCCGGCGCATGATCCGTCGTCGAGCGCCGCGGTCGCGGTGATCGGCGAGGTGTACCGCGAGATCCTCGACACCGGCGTCCCGATGGTTACCACCGATTGGGCCACTGCGGAATTGGTGAAGACCTCCGCGAATGCCTTTCTGGCGACCAAGATCTCGTTCATCAATGCCGTCAGTGAATTGTGTGAGGTCGTCGGCGCCGACGTCTCGGCCCTGGCCGACGCCATCGGCTACGACAACCGGATCGGTCGACGATTCCTCAACGCCGGCTTGGGTTTCGGCGGTGGTTGCCTCCCCAAGGACATCCGCGCGTTCATGGCACGCGCCGAGGAGCTCGGCGCCGGGCGCACCTTGCGCTTCCTGCACGAGGTCGACGCGATCAACATGCGCCGGCGTGCGGCGATGGTCGATTTGATCGAGGACGCCTGCCCCGGTGATCTCATCGGTGCGAACATCGCGATCCTCGGCGCCGCATTCAAACCCGAGAGCGACGACGTCCGTGATTCGCCGGCCCTCTCGGTGGCCGGCCAGCTCGCGTTGCGGGGTGCGTCGGTGACGGTCTTCGACCCGAAGGCCTCCGACAACGCGCGCCGCATGTACCCGATGCTCCACTTCGCCGACACCGCACGCGCCGCGGCCGCCGACGCCGACGTCCTCGCACTGGCCACCGAATGGGCCGAATTCGTCCACATGAGCCCCGACGAGTTCGACGGCGTCGTCGCGCACCGCGTCATCGTCGATGGCCGCCGATGCCTCGCAGCAGCGCAGTGGCGGGCGGCCGGTTGGGAGTATCGGGCCCTCGGCGGCGAGGTTCGCCGACCATCGCCGGTGACCACATCGGCGGAGGTCGCCGGGCCCGCCGACCGGATGACTGCTCTCTCATCGGTCCGGTCACGACGCGGTCACATGCTAAGTTGACAATCGATGGGCGCAGGTGGGCGTCCGGGCGACCGGGATTCATCCCGGTTCGACCGGGGTAATCGGTCGACGAGTGCCGCGCCCCCGACGACCGCAGGAATGTCACCCACGATGATCGAACAGTCACACACCGCAACCCGCGTGATCGACGCGGCTCTCACCGAGCCGGTCCGACAGCGGGTCTCCACCCTGGGCGCGCATGTCGCCGCGGTCGTGGACCTCGACGTCACCGGAGCGGTGATCGTGGTCGCCGACACCGTCGATGACCAGGTACTTCTGGCTGCACCCCCGCTGCACGACATCACGCCGCGCGAGCTCGATCGCGCACTCGCCGACCACCTCGTCGCGGTCGGGCGGGTCAACCGCCCCACCGATGACGAGTGGCGCGACGAACTCCGCAAACTGGCCGGCCGGGCCCGCACCCGGCTCGCGGCGTCGGGCGGTGCGTTCATCATGGGTGAGCGGCAGGTCCGGCTGTTCCGCGTGACGCGACGCGACGTCGAGGTGGCCACCGCCGCGCTGGTCGCCGACCTCGCGGTACATCTCGACGCGGTGCTCGCGCAGACCGGGTCCACCGATGCACCCGTCGTGCTCACCACCACCCATACGCAGTGGCCCGGACTGCCCGCGATGCTCGCCGACGCGCGCCGCAAGCCGGTCATCGTCGTCGACGACGAGGCCAGCCTGCACACGCCGACCCATGGCGTGACACCGACGCCGTCCGGCGATTTCCCGACCCCCGGCCCGGTCAGCGGTGACGTCGTCAGCGTCGTGGAGCCCGCACCGATCGCCACAGGGCTTGCCACCGAGCCGCCTGCCGCCGAGCCGCCTGCCCCAGGGTCACTCGCCGCCGAGCAGTCCACGCCCGAGGTCGCCGACGCCGTCACCGAGGAGATCCTCACGGTGACCGACAAGATTCCGGTACTACACGGCGACGATCATCCCCACAGCGACGATCCACTTCACGAGGATTCCCTCTACGACCACGGTGTGTTTGCCGGTTCGGAGCTCCACGCGGCTGATCGCCGATGGTATTCGCGGCCGCGCTGGCTGCTCGGCGGTGCCGTGGCCGGGGTGCTGCTCGTCTTCGGGGCCGCGATGGCCGTGTCGTCCGCCGGTAGCTCGCCCGCACCGGCACCGCCTGCGGCCGCGGTCTCGACGACCACCGAGCAGGCCGCCGCGACGTCGTCGACGCCGACCTCGCCACCGCAGTTCGCCGACCCGTCCGATCTGGTGCAGGCGCGTCAACCCGCGGTCGTCTATACGACGCCACCGCCGCCTCCGCCGCCGGTTCAGACCAACTCGCGCACCCCCAACAACCCACCACGCCGGGCTCAGCCGCGACCCGCGCCCCGACTGACCATCCCGATCCCCGGTCGCCCGCCCATCGTCATTCCGTGAGGCGCGCGAGCCCGGCGAGTTCTGCGCCCGATGGGTCAGTCGGCGAGCTCGGGGTCCTGGCCGGATTCGCGTGCGGCGTCGAGGTAGTCGGCGAGCTGGCGTGCCATGTCCCGATCGAGTGCGCGGTCGAGCGCATTGTGCGCCGAAACCTGGCCTGAGCGACGGAGTTCGGTGAGGAGCCGGGTGGTCTTCTCGGACTCCTCGGCAGTCTGCGGAATCCACCCGTCGGCATGCCCCAGCGTCACCTGACGCCGGCCCGCGGAGATGAGGGTGTTCGCGGCGGCATCCATCGCGCGATCGAGTTCGGCGTGGACGTCGAGGATGTGACTCAGGGTGAGACCGAGCGCGACGAGGCGGCCGTATCCGGCGACGGTCTCGGGGTCGAGGATCACGTAACCCTTCGGGTCGGGATCGTCGGAGTCGGGCCGGATGAGGCCGAACTCGGTGAGCCGAGCGATGTTGTCGGGGTCGGTGGTGTGCAGCATCTCGGCGAGTTCGTCGGCGCTCACCGTCGCCGATTGCGTCGTCGACCACCGCTCGGAGACCACCTCGCGCAGCCCGAGGACGTCGGCGAGGTCGTCGCCGCGCTGTACCCCGGTGAGGAATTCGCCGATGTGGCGAATCGTGAAACCACGCTTGAGCAGGTCGTTGATCACCTTCAGGCGCTTGAGGTGGGCATCGGTGTAGATGGCGATGCGCCCGCGTCGGAGCGGTCGCGGTAGCAGGCCACGGTCCTGATACCCGCGCACATTCCGGGTGGTCGTCCCGGCCGCGCGCGCCAGGTCGTCAATCCGGTATTCGGTCACGATTGCACATTCTCTCAGATGGGCCTCGACGTTCGGCCAGGTCGGCGAACTGCGAGTGGTCAGGGGCGCAGTCCGCGCGCGATCAGTGCGATCACCGCGCCATAGTTCTGCGCGGGATCGATGAAGGGTGGACCCGCGTCCGCCAACTCGAGGCTGACCGCGCCGTGGACACACGACCACACCTGCATCGCCAATTCCAGCGGGTCGCCCACCCGGATCACGCCCGCGACCTGACCGTAGCGAATCACGTCGGCGAGTGCGTCGAACGCCGACGCGGCGGCCTCGGTCGACGGATCGCAGTCCGCGGAGAACATCAGCGCGTAGAGCATCGGGTAATCGAGGGCGAACTGCCGGTAGGCCCGCCCGCTGTGGGCCAGTCGCTCGGTGGCGTCGGCCTCGGTGGTGGCAACAACCCGTCCCAACTCGACGAAGGCGTCGCTGACCAGGGCGTCGAGCAGTCCTTCCTTGCCGTCGAAGTGGTTGTAGACACCCATCGGCGCGACCCCCGCGGCCTTTGCGACCGCCCGCACGGTGAGGCCGTTGACCCCGTCGGTCTCGAGAATGCGGCGCCCGGCGCGGATCAGATTGGCGCGAACCTCGGTGGCAGGGGTGCGGCGCTGGGGTGAGGAAGCGCGCGTCGGAGAACCGGGGGTCGAGGGGCTGGCCATATTGACAACCTACTAGAACAGTGTTCTTCTTGTGTAGAACAACGTGCTACAACAATGGATCGCCGTTACAGAACTCTTCTGGCCGTTTCCCGAAAGGACGTGTGATGCGGACTCGTTGGTGGGCGCTGGGCGCCCTGTGCTTCGCCGAACTACTCGTGATGATCGACAACACGATCGTCAATGTCGCGCTGCCGACCATGTCGCGCGATCTCGACGCCGGCATCTCCGGACTGCAATGGATCGTCGACGCCTACACCCTCGTGTTCGCCGGTCTCCTCGTCACCGGCGGATATCTCGGTGACCGCTACGGGCATCGCCGGATGCTGCTGCTCGGCATCGCCGGATTCGTTGCCGTCTCGGCGCTCGCGGCCGAGTCGCAGACCCTGGGGCAGTTGATCACCGCCCGTGGCGGACTGGGACTCTTTGCCGCACTGGTCTTTCCGGCGACCCTGGCCCTCATCACCACGATCTTCGCCGAGGGGCGCGAACGTGCTGCGGCCGTGGGGGTCTGGGCGGCGACGTCGGGCGTGGCGGTCGCGATCGGTCCGGTGCTCGGTGGGTGGCTGCTCGAGCACTTCAGTTGGTCGTCGGTGTTCTGGGTGAACCTGCCGATGGGGGTGATCGCGGCGGCCGCGATCGTCGCCGTCGTACCCGGAACGCGTCCGACGACGGTGTCCCGCTTCGACATCGGCGGTCTGCTGCTCTCGATCGTCGGCCTCGGCCTGCTGGTCTATTCGCTGATCGAGGGGCCGCACTTCGGGTGGGGCGATCCGCGGACCATCGGTGGTCTCGCCGGTGCCGTGGTGGTGATCGGGCTGTTCATCTGGCGCCAACTCGTCATCGCACATCCGATTCTCGACGTCCGGCTCTTCGCCAATCGCCACTTCGCCACCGCCGCAGGCATGGTCAGCGTCGCATTCTTCGCGCTGTTCGGATTCATCTTCCTCATCACCCAGTTCTTCCAGGCAGTCAAGGGATACGGCCCGCTCGACGCCGGTGTGCGCACACTGCCGTTCGCGGTGGTGATGGCCGTCTTCTCGCCGGTCGCGATGGCGCTGTCGCACCGCTTCTCGCCACGTCCGGTGGTGGTGGCCGGAGCGCTGCTGATGGCCGGCGGCTTCGCGCTGGTCGAATTCTCCACGCGTACTTCGGGTTATTGGGAACTGATCATCTGGTCGATGTCGCTGATGGCCATGGGATTGGCGTTCATCTCCGGCCCGTGCACCCAACTGATCATGGATGCGCTCAAGCCCGAACAAGCCGGTGCGGGCAGTGCCGTCAACGACACCACGCGCGAGGTCGGCGGCACGCTGGGGGTTGCGGTGCTCGGGTCGGTGCTCACCTCGGTCTACACCTCGGGGGTCGGGGACAAGCTTGCCGCGCTTGGTGTTCCCCATGCGGCGGGCGCCATCGCCGAACAGTCGGTGATGGCCGGTGTCGAGGTCGCCGGGCGGGCGCCGGGTGCCGCGGCCGACGCCATGCGCGCGGCCGTGCAAGACGTCTTCGTCGACGGGCTGCACTCGGCGGTGTGGGTCGCGGTGGCCATCACCACGGCCGCGGCAGTGGCCGCGGCGGCACTGTTGCGCGGAGCGCCGCGTGGCGTGTCGCCCGCCGCGGATTCCGTTGCTGCCGAAAGTGATACCGCCGACGTCTTGGTCAGAGATCGAGCGTGAGGTGATCGCCCTGGGCGCGTGAGACGCAGGTCAGGATCTGACCTGCGGCGCGCTCGGGCTCGGTGAGGATGTTGTCGCGATGGTCGATCGCCCCGGCGAGGGTCCCGAGTTTGCAGGTTCCGCAGAAGCCCTGTCGACACGAGTACGGCACCGACGGGATCTCGCGCTGCACAGCAGAGAGCAGCGATTCGGTTGCACCGACTGTGATCTCGGCACCGGTGGAGGCGATGGTCGCGATGAACTCACGGCCGTTCTCCACCGGCGGTGGGGTGAATCGCTCATAGTGCAGCTCGATGTCGGGGCGGTCGGCGAGATGTCGGCGCAGACTTTCCAGCATCGGCACCGGGCCACAGCAGTACACCGCGAGACCCGATGGGGCACGACCGGTCTCGGGGTCGACGTCACCGAGGAGTGCGTCCATCGTCGGAAGTCCGTCGGCGTCGTCGGTGCGGATGGTCACCTTGTCGCCGAAGCGCGCGACCTCGTCACGGAACGGGATCGACTCGGGCGAGCGGCCGGTGTAGATCATCGACCAGTCCAGACCGAAGCGTTCGGCGGCGGCGAGCATCGGCAGGATCGGTGTGATCCCGATGCCCGCGGCGATGAACCGCAGCTTTGTCGCCGCGGAGCCATGACCCGGAAGCGAGATCGGAAATGCGTTGCGCGGGCCCTTGATCGAGAGGAGATCACCGACCTTCAGCGTGTCGTGCACTTCGATCGATCCGCCACCGCCGTCGGGGATGCGGCGCACGGCGATGCGATAGGTGTACTGATCGGCGGGATCGCCGCACAGCGAATACTCACGCATCCGGCCCGACGGCAACAGCAGATCCAGGTGTGCCCCGGCGTGCCAGCGCTGCAGGAGCCCGCCGTCGGGGTCGGCGAAGGTCAGTGCGACGACGTTCTCGTCCTCGGCGACCACCTCACGGCTGACGACGCGCACCACGGTGATGCCGTTGTCGGCGACGGTGTCGTGCAGCGGCGACAACGGCCGCCACAGTGGCCACCAGATCTTCGAGATGGCCGTGCCGACGGTCAGCAACGGGTCGTGGCGCCAGCGCCCGTAGAGATGCGGTGGCGGAGAGGTCAACGTCGTCGTGTGGGGATGTGCGCGCTGGTTCATCTTGTCGCAGCTCCTCAGCTCGCGTTCCGGGCCGCCGGTGAGGCCGCCAGATAAGCGACGGCCTGCGCGGTGGAACCGATTTCGTTGGGATGGAACCCCGGACGGAAGTAGCTGAAGGTCGAGAAGACGATCTTCCACATCTTCGGCAGGACCCCGGCCCGGACCCCGCGGAAGTAGTGGTACTCGCGCTGGAAGAAGTTGTAGTCGATCGTCGGGTCGGACTTCATGATGAACCGGAACCCACGATTGACGAGCAGCAGCAAGACCGGCAGTGCCACCAGCATGGCCCGCCCGCGACGCAGGTAGCTGTCGCCGAAATACACCGCGACCTCGTGAGCGACCGCCCGATGTTCGACCTCCTCCGCGCCGTGCCAGGTGAACAGATCCGTCATCGCCGGGTCGGCACCGTGCTCGACCCAGGTGTTGTTGAGCGCGAAGTCACCGAGGATGGCGGTGTAGTGCTCGAGCGCTGCGATCAGCCACAAACGTTCGATGAGGTGTTTCTGGCGTGCCGCCGGAGTGGCTTTCTCCAGTGGCCCCAACAACTTCCGGAAGATCCACTCCATCTGCCGACAGAACGGGCGCGGATCGATGCCGTGGTGGTCGAGGAACTCCCACAGCACGTGGTCGTGGGCCTCGGCATGCATGGCCTCCTGGCCGATGAATCCGCGCATCGTTGCGGCGAGTTCGTCGTCGCGCACCAGCGGCAGTGCCTCGTTGTAGGTCTGTACGAACCACCGTTCTCCCTCGGGGAGAAGGAGATTGAGCACGCTGATGAAGTTCGATGCGACCGGGTGTCCGGGAATCCAGTGCAGTGGTGTCTGCGTCCAGTCGAAAGCAACGTTGCGGGCGTGCAATTCGACGGGGCCGGGGTCGGACCCGTCGGCGTCGGCGGGCTCGCGGGAGTCGTTGATGGAATGGGCCTGGGCAGACATGATCGTTCCTTTCACGGTCGCGTCGCGCCGACGACCTGACGTCGGGCGATGACACGAGAGATCCACGGGGTGAAACGGTAGAGGCGATAACCGATCCGGGCTTCGGTTGTCACCGGCACCACGGCCTTGTCGGCTCGGATCGCTGTGACGATCTGTGTGGCGACCTCGTCGGCGTCCGGTGTGTCGCGCACGGTGGGGCAGATGGCGCTGACGCCGATGTGATGCTCGGCCAGCTCCGCGCGTAACGATTCGCTGTAGAGCAACACCCCGGCCTTGGCCGCGGCGAAGATGCCCAGCCCCCGTTGCGGGGTGAAGGCCGCCGCGGACGCGAGATTGACGATGTGGCCGCCGGTTCCGCGGGTCACCATCTGTCGGCCGAACTCCCGGCACCCGGTGAGGACACCGCGAAGATCGATCTCCAACAGGCGATCGATCTGTTCGTCGGTGGCGTCGAGCGACGATCCGGAGAGCCCGATCGCGGCGTTGTTCACGACGATGTCGGGGACCCCGTGCTCACGCTCGACGTCCTTCGCGAAGTCGATGAAGGCGTCGGTGTCGGCGACGTCGAGGTGGTATACCGCTGTGGCCGAGCCGCTTTCCTTGCACAGGCGGGCGGTCTCCTCGGCGCCTGTGGTGTCGATGTCGGCGAGGACGACGTCGCATCCGAGTTCGGCGAGGGCCCGTGCCGTTTCGCGGCCGATACCGCTGCCCGCTCCGGTGATGACCGCGAGCCGGCCCGTGAACGCCTGCCCGGGGCCGAAACGTCGTGTTCGCGAAAAGCTCTCGGGGACGAGACGATCGCCGTCGAGGGTGGCGAGGAGGTTGCGTACGTTCTCGGCGATGTAGGCGGGGTGCGTCGAGGGCAGCCAATGCCCGGTCGCGGCGTCGCGGCGCCACAGCCGGGTGACGTAGCGGTGGGTGGTCGAGAACGTTGCCGGACGGATCGCGAAGTCGCGGGTGTTGAGCAGTTCGAGAACCGGTACCGCGACCGTACGCGGGGACGGGAACAGCAGGCGCCGAAGGATGTTGGCGCGGTAATACCGGACCCCGGAGTTCATGTCGCGGCGTAGCGTCGGGGCGGTGGTGATCGCATCGCGCGGTGTGCCGTCCATCAGATGCAGGAACTCGCGCCACACCCGCGGGGAGCCGAGAACTCCGAGAAACAGTCGAGGCAGCACCGGTAGATGGAACAGGCCGATGTAGGTGGAGCTGACCATCTGCGAGATGGAGGTGCCCAGATTGCGTGGCGTCGGGTGAGTGATGTTGTGGCGCAATAAGGCTCCGACGTGGTCGAGGCTCGGCCCGGAGATCGAGGTGAACGATGCGATCTGCGTTGCGGCGCCGCTGCGCGAGACGGCCTCCCAACTCTGGATGGATCCCCAGTCGTGGGCAACGACGTGAACCTTGCCGCCCGGGTTGACCGCGGCCGCCACGGCGAACAGATCGTCGGCGAGATTCTCGATCCGATACGCCGACACCGGCAGCGGGCGATCGCTGTCACCCATGCCGCGGGTGTCGTAGGCGAAGACCCGAGCGTGGCGGGCCAGATGGGAGGCGACGCCGTCCCACACGGCGTGGGTATCGGGCCAACCGTGCACGAGAAGGATTGTCGGCAGGTCGTCGTCGGTGGCGGTGCCGTCGTCGGCGACCGCCTCGAACAGTGCGAGGTTCACCCCTGCGCTGTTGACGTTTCTGCGCCGCTTCCAACTCACCATCGACTCCTCGATCCCCTGGATGGGAGTACACGTTACCAACGGTTACAGGAATAGCCAATGGGCAGGCTCTGCATACGAGAACACCGACGTCCGGGGCTCGGACGTCGGTGTGTCGGTACCTGTGACTGCGGGTTGGCTACTGGCGGTACGAGGAGAGGAAGTTGCCGATCCGCTCGATCGCCTCGCCGAGCTCACGTGCCCACGGCAGGGTGACGATCCGGAAGTGGTTGTGGTCGTCGAGGTTGAAGCCGGTGCCCTGCACCACAAGGATCTTCTCCTGTAGCAGCAGATCCTGGACGAACAGCTCGTCGTTGTGGATCTCGTGGACCTCGGGGTCGAGATGGGGGAAGGCATACAGCGCGCCGCTGGGTTTGACGCAACTGACGCCGGGGATCTGATTGAGCTTCTCCCACGTGACGTTGCGCTGCTCGTACAGCCGTCCGCCCGGCTCGACGAGCGCGTCGATGCTCTGATACCCGCCGAGGGCCACCTGAATCGCGTGCTGGCCGGGCACGTTGGAACACAATCGCGTCGAGGCGAGGATGCCGAGGCCCTCGATGAAGCCCTGCGCGTGCTCCTTCGGGCCGGTGAGGACCACCCAGCCGGCGCGATAACCGCACACGCGGTAGGCCTTGGAGAGCCCATTGAAGGTGAGGCACAACAGATCCGGGGCCAAGGAGGCGATGTTGGTGTGGACGGCGTCGTCGTAGAGGATCTTGTCGTAGATCTCGTCGGCCAGGATCAGCAGCGAATGTCTGCGCGCGATGTCGGCCAGTTTTTCGAGCACCTCGCGTGAGTAGACCGCGCCCGTCGGGTTGTTCGGGTTGATGATCACAAGGGCCTTGGTGCGGTCGGTGATCTTGGCCTCGACGTCCTCGATGTCGGGGTTCCAGCCGTTGCTCTCGTCGCACCGATAGTGCACCGGCTGACCGCCGGACAGCGCGGTCATCGCGGTCCAGAGTGGATAGTCCGGTGCCGGGATGAGGACCTCGTCGCCGTCGTTGAGCAGCGCCTGCATCGTCATCGTGATCAGCTCGGAGACACCGTTGCCGAGGATCACGTCGTCGACGTCGAAGTACGGGAAGTCGGGGATGAGCTCATAGCGCGTCACGACGGCCCGCCGGGCGGACAGCACGCCCGCGGACTCGGAGTACCCCTGGGAGTAGGGCAGGGCGTGGATCATGTCGCGCATGATGACGTCGGGAGCCTCGAAGCCGAACAGCGCCGGGTTGCCGATGTTGAGCTTCATGATCCGGTGGCCCTCGGCCTCCAACCGGGCCGCGTGCGCGTGCACCGGCCCCCTGATCTCGTAGCACACGTTCTGCAGCTTCAGGGACTGCTCGAGCGGCTTGAGGTTCTGGTTCAGGTGGGATACGTAAGGCCTACTCACGGGTTCAATTGTCGCAGCCGCAGGCAAATCGATTTCTCGGGGTTGGTGAGCGCGCTCGCGGCGCCCCCTGTTTCGCCGACAGCGCCCTCTGTTTTCGCCGACGGCGCCCAGTAAACCCGCGACGGCGCCCTTCATTTCGCCGACAGCGCTCCTCATGGCGTCGACAGCGCCCTTCGACGAGCCGAAAGCAACGAGCCCGCCCGGAATTCACCGGGCGGGCTCGTTGTGAGCGGATATTCAGGCGTCGATCGTCACGACCGGTGACCGGGCCGCTTCTTGCCCGCGGCCAATCCGAAGCCCTTGGCCTTCGACGCACCGACCTCGCCGATCGTCCGATCGTCCGATGTTGATCCGTTGGACGCCGATCCGTCGGACGACGCCGCAGGGGTTTCGTCCTCGGCAGGCGCCGTCGGCTCCTCAGCAGGCGCTGTCGCGGTTTCTTCGGGCGCTGTCGACGTTGTTTCGGGCGCTGTCGCGGGTGCGGCGGGTGCGGCGGCAGTCTTCGCCCCGGGGCGCTTCTTGCCTGCGGCCATACCGAAGCCCTTGGCCTTGGCGGTACTCGCCTCGGTCACCGCGCTCGCCGTGCCGGCCGACTCGGTATCGGCGGTCGCCGCGGCGTCGGGCGCGGACTCGGCGTCGTCCACCTGGTTTTCCGCGGGGGCGGTCACTCCGGCGTCGGCAGCGGCCGCATTCGGTTGCGCCGGGGCCTTTGCAGCGCTCCCGGGCTTCTTCATGGGCTTCTTGCCGCCACTCATCGCAAAGCCCTTGGCGGCGGCCTTCTTCGGAGCACCGCTGGTCTCACCGGATTCGGTGGCGGCGTCGGCGACCGCGGCCGACGACTCCTGCTCGGCCGGTGCGGGCGCAGCGGACTTCGCGGCGGCACCGGGCTTCTTGCCGCCCTTCATCCCGAATCCCTTGGCGGCGGGCTTCTTTTCGGCGGTTGCGGTCTCGGTCGAGCCGGCGTCGGCAGCAGGCGCCGGGGCAGAACTCGCGGCGGCCCCGGGCTTCTTGCCGCCCTTCATCCCGAATCCCTTGGCGGCAGGCTTCTTCTCGGCTGCCGCGGCCTCGCCCGAGCCGGCCTCAGCCGAATCCGCGTTGGCGGCCTTGGCAGCACCGGGCTTCTTGCCGCCCTTCATACCCAGGCCGACCTTCGGCTTCGGCTTGGCCTCGGTCGTGGCACCGGCAGATGCGGCGGCCGCGGCAGGAGCCTTCTCCTCCTCGGGTTCGGGCTCCGGCTCCGGTGCCGGCTTGGGAATCGGACCGAGGAAACGTCCACCACGCTTGACCTCGGGGGCCCCACGCGTAACCGACTCCAGCAGCAACTGTGCGACGTCGACGACCTCGACCTTGCCCTCGTTCTCGGTGCCCGAGGTCCGGGCGGTCACCCCGTCGGTGAGCATCACGCGGCAGAACGGGCAACCGGTGGCGACCTTCTGCGGGACGTCGCCACCGATCTTGTCGCCGAGGGTGTCGAGTGCCTCGTCGACCCGGTCGATGTTGATGCGCTTGCCGATCTGCTCTTCCATCCACATGCGGGCGCCACCGGCGCCGCAGCACATGGACCGTTCGCCGTGGCGCGGCATCTCCCGCAGGTTCGACCCGGAGGCCGCCATCAGCTCGCGCGGGGCGTCGTAGACCTTGTTGTGCCGACCGAGGTAGCAGGGGTCGTGATAGGTCACGCCCTCACCGAGCGGCGCGACGGGGACCAGACGCTTCTCCCGAACCAGGCGGTTCAGCAACTGGGTGTGATGCACGACCTCGTATGTCGCGCCCAGCTGCGGGTACTCGTTGCCCAGCGCGTTGAAACAGTGCGCACAGGTGACAACGATCTTCTTGCGCTGCTGCGGAGCCGTCGAGAAGACCTCGTTCATCATCTCGATGTTCTGCTGCGCCAACATCTGGAACAGGAACTCGTTGCCCGCGCGGCGAGCCGAGTCACCCGTACAGGTCTCACCCTCGCCGAGGACCAGGAAGTTCACCGCGGCGATGTCGAGCAGCTCGGCGACGGCCTTGGTGGTCTTCTTCGCGCGGTCCTCATAGGCGCCGGCACAACCCACCCAGAACAGGTACTCGAAGCCCTCGAACGATTCGACGTCCTGGCCGAACACCGGGATCTCGATGTCCATCTCGTCGATCCAGTTGGTGCGCGCCGAGGAGTTCTGGCCCCACGGGTTGCCCTTGTTCTCCAGGTTCTTGAACATGCCCGCGAGCTCGGTCGGGAAGTCCGACTCGATGAGCACCTGGTAGCGGCGCATGTCGATGATGTGGTCGACGTGCTCGATGTCGACCGGGCACTGCTCCACACACGCCCCGCAGGTGGTGCAGCTCCACAGGGTTTCGGTGTCGATGACCGCACCGAGTTCACCGTCGATCGCCCCGGTGCCGGCCGACTCGCCGACCAGCTTGCGGGCGGCCTCGGCACGCGCGGCCTCGGGGATCTTGGCGAGCTTGGCCTCGTCGGGATTGCCGTCGGCGTCGACGAGACCCACCTCGTCGCCACCCATGTCGGTGCGGCCACCGGCGATCAGGTAGGGCGCCTTGGCCTGCGCGTGATCGCGCAGCGACATGATGAGCAGCTTGGGGCTCAACGGTTTTCCGGTGTTCCATGCCGGGCACTGGCTCTGGCAACGGCCGCACTCGGTACACGTGGTGAAGTCCAACCACGCCTTCCAGGAGAAGTCCTCGGCCTTGCCGGCACCGAAGGCGTCGACGTCGGGGTCGGCGGTCTCCATGTCGAGGACCTTGCCCGCCGACATCATCGGCTTGGCCGCACCCAGTGCGACACCGCCGTCGGCCTCGCGCTTGAGATAGATGTTGAAGAACGCGGCAAAGCGGTGCCAGGCCACACCCCAGTCGATGTTGGAGCCCACCACGGCCAGCCAGATCATGCCGCTCATTAGCTTGATGACCGCGGCACCGGTGACCCAGTACTCCGAGGACCCTTCGAAGAGCTGGGCGAAGTAGTGGGTGAAGAAGGAGGTCCAGATGGGCGGATTCTCGAGGCCGGCCGAGATCTTGAAGGTCTTGACGAAGACCATGCCCAGACCCTCGAGCAGCACCACCCACTCGACGAAGTACGCGGCACCAAAACGGGAGCCGGAGAAGCGCGACAGGCGCTCGGGTACCCGCGGGTGATTGAGCTGGCGGATGATCATCAGCACGGTGATGCCGATGACGGTGCCGAGGCCGAGGACCTCGTCGGCGAAGATGTAGATGTTCCAGGCGCCGATGACCGGCCAGTGGAAGTGCGGGTCGAAGATCTGCCCGTAGGCCTCGAACCAAAAGATCGCGCCGATGAGGAAGCCGAACATCACCAGCCAGTGCGCCCAGCCGACCGTTCGGAACTTCACCATCCGGGTGTGGCCGACGAACTCCTTGAGCATCGTCCACAGTCGCGGGAGGATCGGGAAGTAGCGTGAACTGTCGACGCGCTGGCCCTGTGCGATGGCGCGGATCATTGTCCACACGCCGCGCAGGAACAACGCCCAGCAGAACAGGCTGATGACCGCGGCAATCGTGCCGATGGTGATCGTCGTGGCATTCACGGCGTCACGGCCCCTCTCTGGTTGTCTAGAGACCTTCCGGCGCGGGCTGATGTGCGCGGGGTCCGACGTCTACTACGGGTAACCGTAATTGCTGAGGACGTGCAAGCGCTGCCAAGGCTGACCTAAGTAACGTTCGGTCGGTCTTCGGAGTTGTCCAGAAAAGAATACCCGCCGGTAACTTACTGTCTAGTCAGTACCGGCGGGTGTGACATTTGCGACCTTCTCGAGTTCCTCGAGGGCGGTGTCGAGATGGGTCAGCAGCCGCTGCAGGCTCGGCAATTCCTTACGGGCGCCGATCAGGCCGAAGTTCACGTGCTCGGCGGTCGTGGTGACGGTGATGTTGAGCGCGAGGCCCTCCATGGCGACCGACACCGGGTAGACGCCGTCGAGGCGGGCGCCATTCCAGTACATGTGCTCACTCGGGCCCGGCACGTTGCTGATGATGATGTTGAACTGCGGCGGCGTGTACCGCACGAAGCCGGGGATGGTGGCGAACGCCAGCGAGGCGATCGTCGCGGCGCCGTACGCGAGCGCCTGGAGCGGGGCGAGTCCGCGGATCACCTTCTTCGACTCGCGCATCGAATTCACCAGGGTGTGCAGCCGACGCTCGGGATCGGGCTGATCGGTGGCCATGTTCGCCAGGATCGCGGTGATCGAGTTGCCGTCCTTGCCGTCGGGGCCACCGAGGTGCATCGACACCGGGACCGCGGCGATCAGTGGCGCCGACGGCAGGGCGTCGCGGTCGATCAGATAGGACCGCAGCGCACCCGAGCACATGGCGATGACCACGTCGTTGAGGGTGATGTCCATCTGCTGGGCGACCGCCCGCAGGCGCTCGGTGGGCCACTGCTGGGCGGCGAACCTGCGTGCACTGCCGATCGGGACGTCGAGGATCGTCTTGGGTGCCGGACGGAACGGTGCGGCGAAGTCCTTGTTGGTCATCGCCGTCCACGCGATCTTGGTGGTGGCGGGGACCATGCCGACGAGCTGTCCGCCGACCTCGAGAGCCGCACCCGCCAGTCCCATCGCGCCGGACAGGCCGGGGATGCGGGAGGGGCTCGGCGCCTTGGGTTTACGGGATCGCCGATAGAGCGCCGGATCCCACGGCGCCGACCCGCTCCGGTCGTCGGGATCGGTGGACAGGGTCCGTTGCAGCATCCGCAGCGCCGAGACGCCGTCGATGAGCGAGTGATGGATCTTCGTGTAGAGCGCGACGCGGCCGTCGTCGAGACCCTCGACGATGTGCACCTCCCACATCGGACGATTGCGATCGAGCAGCGCGCTGTGGTGCAGCGACACGTAACGCAGCAGCTCCCGGACGCGGCCGGGCCGGGGTAGAACGGCGCGACGCACGTGGTAGTCGAAGTCGATCTCCTCGTCGAACGACCACGCCGTATATCCCATGACGCTGGCCGGACTCGCCGGGCGCTTGCGGAACAGTGAATGCAGCTCGGTGCAGGCGTAAAATCGCTCGACCATCTCCTCGGCCAGCTCGTTCGACGACTGGCCCTCGCGCGGGACGAACAGCTGCAGCCCTCCGACGTGCATCGGCTGCTCGCGGGTCTCGGCGATGAGAAACATCGATTCCGTGATCGGCATGTACGGCATGCGGGCCACCCCCTCCTGCTGACTCGAACTGTGGCTGGGATCACACTACCGCCTCTTGCGGCAGGCGCCCACACGAGATCCATCGACGCAGGCCAAAGGTCCCGGGTGCCCGTTGGCGGGTCGGGCTACGGTGGGCGGGTGGATCTGCGGAGCGCGGCCCGGCGTGCGATCCCGGTGGCGCTGATCGTCGTCGAACTCGTCGTCACCATCGCGGCGACATGGGTGTTCGTCGCTGCCCATGGTCGTGTGCTGGCGCCGGATCGGGTGCCCCGCGGCTCGACGGTTGTCGTCTTCGGATCCCTGGTCTCCGATGGTGATCCCGGCGACTATGTCCGGGGCCGTCTCGACACCGCGCTGGACCTGTACCGATCCGGTGCGGTTGCTCGGATCATCAACTCCGGCAACGGTTCTGCCGATGCCGGTGACGAGCCCGCGGTGATGCGCGCCTATCTCGAACAGCGGGGTGTGCCGTCGGGGGTGATCGTCGACGATCCCGCGGGGTTCGATACCGCGGACACCTGTCGACGCCTGCACACGGTGTACGGCGTCGATCGTCCGGTGCTCATCACGCAGGACTTCCACATCCCGCGTGCGATTGCGTTGTGCCGCAGTCTCGGTGTCGACGCCACCGGTGTGGATGCGCGGTGCGAGTGCTCGGTGATCACGCAGGCGCGCAACGTGATCCGTGAGGCGCTGCTCGCACGACCCAGAGCACTGGTGACGGCGGTGACCGGATGGTGACGGCGACGCTCCGGTTCCGTAATGCCGATCAGGTTGTGCCGCGCGCCGATTCGGACACCAAGTCGGCGATTGCCGCCTTGCCCGCCGGAGTCTCGTGATAGGGGGCCGGCCCCTGGTATCCGAGCAGCCACGGAACCGGTGAGCACACCCCGTGGTCTCGCCCGGCCGTCGACACCGCCACGACGCGCGCGTCACCGCGTTTCGACGCGGTCGCGATGGCGGCGTTCAGCCCGCGATACACGGCGTCGGTTTCGGCCTGCTGCTCGGTGGTCAAGGGCAGCAGGTCGCACTGCGTGCCGTCGACGAGCGGGAGATAGTCGACGAACAGGACCGACGCCCGCGGCGCGCGTTGGTGAATCGCTCGCAGCATGCGAACCAGATCGTCGGTGAGATGGGCGAATTCGCGCGCACCCGGAGGTGGGGAGGGCTTGGCATTGCAGTGCTCCGGACGTACCCCGACGACCGGGCCGACCGCCTGGCAACTGTAGGCCATGACTCGTCCGACGTAGCGGATGTTGTTGCCGCCCACCGTGACGGTCACCAGCGAGGTGTCGGGGGTGAGCACGTCGATCTGTGGTCGACTCGCCCGTCCCGGTTGGGCGCGGTCGACCACGTCGGCCACGACGGCGCCCGAGCAACTCGCGTCGGTGAGTGTGAGTCCGAGGCGCCGCGCGACCAGACTGGGATAGTTGTCGGCCGAGCGCATGCACCGCTTGTCGGTCAGCCGCGTCCCACCCGGTCCCGCCGCATATGAACTTCCCAGCGCCACATACTTCTTCGTCGGTGGCGCCGATGGTGACCGCGATATGTCCGAGGGCGATCCACCCGGCGATGATGCCGGGCCTGCCGGTTCGGGTGCGCCGCAAGCCGCGACGAGACCCGCGAGGATCACCAGGAGCGTGACGAGGTACCGAGCGGTGTGGTGTGTCCCCGATGACGTCACGGGTCCATTGTGCATTCGCGCGGCTGTGCGGACGGAATGCCTCGCCCGGAGCTGCTATCGGCCGGCGTCGGCCGTGGTGCTCGCGGTGCGCCCGGTCAGCTCTGCGACACCCGGTCCCGACGCCACGGCATCGGGACCGGCAAGCGTGGGCGTCCGGTGACGTAGAGCGACCCGGGAAGGTGACGCAGGATCTCGACGAGGAGCAGCGAGCCGGCCAGGGTCAGCAGGTACACGACGAAGGTGCTCCAGGGCTCGCCGATGAGAACCAGCATCGCGGGCCTGCCGTTCATCTGCGGGTACAGGATGAAGAACAACACCAGTACGTGGCAGAGGAACACGCTGAAGGACCGGTTGGAGGCGAACGAGACCGCGCGGGCGAACCGAGGCGTCATCTCGCGCCAGTGCTCACCCCAATGCGCGGCCACCGCATACAGGCACGTCATCGCCACGACGAGAAACGGCACGAGCGCGGGGTAGAACGCGGAGTTGTTGTCGTGCACCGGCTTTCCGTCATACCACACCCCGTAGAGGTACGTACCCAGGGCGAGGGCGGCCGTGGCCAGCAGCGCGCCGAACAGCCACCAGCCCTTTCCGGACAGCCAGCGCCCGATCTCTTCACGATGCACTGCGGCGACCGCACCGTAGAGGATGAAGAACTGGTACGGGATGAAGGTCGCGTAGTTGTGCCACCAGTAGGTGGCGATCGAGGCCGGCGGTTCCCAATAGGTGATGGTGGCGGTGATCGCGAGTTGCGCGGCGAGGCTGGCCAGCAGCACCCACTTGTGCTTGCCCACGGTCGCCCGCACCAGCCACAGGACCAACGGGAAGAGTAGATAGACCTGCAACATCACGAACAGGAAGTACATCTGGAAGCCCGACAGGCCCCACATCGCGAGTTTGCCGAACTCGTTGAGGCTCGTCGGGACCTCGCGTAGCCGTCCGTGTACCCACATGTCCTCGACGACCCAGTAGATGAACGACCAGATCACGTAGGGGAAGATGACGAGCTTGATGCGCCGACGCCAGAAGGCGAACGTCGAGAAGTCACGCTTGTCGAAGTTCTGGTACATCAGCACGAAGCCGGTGAGCGCGAAGAAGGTGTTGCGGGTGAAGTGCAACAGCATCGAGGTGGTGTTGACCGGCAGGCTGGTGAACTCGTCGGTGGTCTGGGTGAGGCAGTGTACGAAGATGACGAGGGAGAACGTCGTCGCGCGGATGAGGTCGACGTGGTGCAGGTAGGCCCGCTTGGAGCGCTGCCCGACGGACGGGGCGCTGGCCGAAGGTGCCTGCGTCTGCACGCCGGTGGTGGTCGCGCGCGTGAGTGCTGTCGTCATTCCTCAACTCTCGAACGGCTGCTCGGGACGGATGATCGCCACGTCGCGCGGGGTGGTCCGCGACACCGCCGACGTGCGGACGCGGCGTCGCATCCGAAGACCGTCGTGATCTATCCGTGATCAAGCGTCACAGTATCAGCGCCACCTTGCGGGTCGCTGAGACAATTCTGGACGTACGTTCCCAAGTGAACAACATCACATGAATTTCGCGAATCCGACATGTGCTCTTCTGATGCACGTCGCCCTGACCTCATCTTTCCCTGCAGGCGACCGATGAGATTGCACTGAACGAAATCCTTTTGCCGTTCCTGAGGACCCGGCACCCTGACTCGCACCTGCCCGCTCGGGCGACTTGCGACGCCTGACCCGCGACGTCGAATCCGAGCGGACCACGAGGTCGACAAGGGAAGAGGACAACACATGACAGATCAGCACAACGGGGAAGCGCGGAAGAGGTCGGTGGCGGTGGTGGGCGCTGGGCTCGCCGGGACCAGCGCGGCGCTCGGGTTCGCCGACGCCGGTTTCGACGTCACCCTCTACAGCGACCGTAACCGCGAAGAGCTCCGCGACAAGGTGCCGCCGACGGGGGTGGGCGTGCTGTTCGGCAAGCCGCGGGAGTGGGACGCGGAGATCATCGAGGATCTCTACGAGGTCGGTAACACCACCGGCATCAGCGTTCGGCTGCATTCGGGCAGTGGGGACGAGCGCGCGGACGTGCTCGCATTCAATCCCGATTACGGCTATGTGGCGCAGGCGGTGGACCTCCGACTGCGGGCCGACGACCGACTCGGCCGTTTCCTGGACCGTGGCGGGCGTTTCGAGGTGGGACATGTCGACGCCGCTCGCCTCGACGAGATCGCCGGCGCCCACGACGTCACCCTCGTGGCCACCGGCAAGGGTGGCCTGTCGGCGCTGTTCGAGGTCGACGGATCGCGCACGCATTATCACGAGCCGCAGCGCCGGCTTCTCCAGGTGACCCTCGAGGGTGTCGACCACGGCCCGGACACATTCGCCTACCGCTCGCGCGAGGGCGGGCAGCACTCGCTGTTCAATCTCGACAGCGACAACGGCGAGATCTTCGTCGGCCCGTTCCTGCACAAGGATGCCGGATCGACGTGGTCGTTCATCGTGTTCGCCAAGCCCGACGGGCAGTGGGCGCCGCTCATCGACAACGTCGTCGACGCGCGATCGGCGCGCCAGACCGTCCTCGACATCTTCGAGAAGTTCTTCCCGAAGGACGCCCCGGTGGTCTCGCGGCTGCAGGTGATCGAGTCCGATCCGTACTCCTGGCTGACCGGCGCGGTGACTCCGACGGTTCGTAAGGCCGTCGGACACACCGCGAGTGGTCATGTGGTCGCCGCCATCGGTGACACCGCGATCGCCGTCGACCCCGTCGCGGGTCAGGGGGCGGCGAACACCCTCATCCAGGTCGCCGAACTGGTGAAGGCGGCACGCGCCCGGCTGGCCGACGACCCGGATGCCGCCCTCGACGAGAACTGGCTGACCGCCGAGTTCGAAAAGCACTGGGAGCGGCGTGGTCACGCGGCCACCGAGGTCACCCGTCTGTATCTCGGCGATCCGGACTTCGCCACCCACCTCGAGCTGGCGTTCCCGGCAGCGGCGGTGAACACCGACATCGCCTCCGCCCTGTTCGGTCTGCTGTCCGATCCGAATCCGTTGCTGTCGTTGAAGTCTCGCGACGACGTGTTGGGCTTCATCTCCGCGGTGGCCGGCGAGCCCGCCGACGATGTGCTGGCCCGGTTCACACCGGCCGGGGAGTTCAGTGCCGCTCCCGAGCAGAAGGAAACCGTCCCCGCCTGAGCGGTATCACCGGTGGTCTCTCGACCGCCGCGGTTGTGTCATCCGAATACAGATTCCACCAAGTTGGCCGAAAAACCCTGATTTTCGGGGTCGAGGGTCCGCTCACGTGGAATCTGTATTCGTATGCGGGGCGTTCGATCAGCGATCGTCGTGCGCCGGTGCCGTCAGGCCGACGGCGGCGACGATTTCGTCCACGAGGCGATCGAAGGTTCTTGACGACGGCGAAACGATCGACGAATGGGTTTGTCCGGCAAAGACTATGAGTCGGGCATTGCCGCCGACCGCGGTGTCGGCGGTGACGTAGTCCTGGGTGAGAATCGCCGGCACGGTGGTGTCGAGGCTGCCGACGAGCCCGATCACCGGGACCTGCGGGTCGAGATTCTGGATCGGATCGACAGCGGAGTACCGACGCGGCACCCGCTGCGGCGGGCCGCCGAGCACCCGCACCACATTGCGGTCGCCGAGCGCTGCGGCACGACGCATGTCGAGCGGCCCGGCGATCGACATCGCCACCGCGGGCCGATATCTCACCGGTACGCCGAGGGCGTCGACGCTGCGGTAGTCGCGGGTGGCGGTCCACACCGCGAGCTGGGCGCCGGCCGAGTGACCGACGACCACAGATCGTCGCGCATCGATGATCGGGTAGTCCCGGGCCACGACCGGGATGTCGTTGACGGCGGCGGCGACGTCGGAGAACGTGGTCGGCCAGCCACCGCCGCTGCCCACACGGCGGTACTCGACGTTGAGTACGGCCACGCCGCGGTCGGCGACGGTGGCGGCGAAGACGTTGAAGCTGCCTGCGCCGATGGTCTTGCCCCATCCACCACCGTGGATCAGGATCACCAGCGGTATCCGGCCCAGGTGCTGATGGTCGGGGAGATACAGATCCATCCAGTTCTGAGTCGGATCGGCGTGGGGCACCGGGTAGTCGATGCGCTGAATCCGGAGTCCGGCGGGTGCCACGGGCACCGGGGGTGGCGCCGCGTCATGGGTGCCCGCGCAGGCCGCGAGTCCGAGCACGACGCACAGGGCCACGACCGCGTACGCGAGCGTCGACCGCACTCGCGCGACACGCGACGGCGACGGGGGTACGCGCTCGGTGGGCACCTCCACATTGTGTCGCCATCGCGTCGGAACCGCCCATCCGACACCGACATTTCGGCTGTGTGATACCCAAAGGGCACACCACAGGTCAGGAGGGGCAACGATGCGCGGTAGAGGTTGGGGTCTGGCGGATGCCCCCTCGCAGCACGGACGGGTGGCGGTGGTGACCGGCGCCAACTCCGGGATCGGGTTGGAAACCGCACGTCAGCTCGCCGGATTGGGTGCGCGGGTGGTGTTGGCCTGCCGCAATCCGCGGTCTGCCGCCGACGCTCGTGACGCCATCGCGGCAAGCGTGCCCGACGCCGACCTCGACGTCGCGCGCCTCGACCTCAGCGATCTCGCGTCGGTTCGGGAGTGCGCGGACAAGCTCTGCGCCGAGTATCCCGTCATCGACCTCGTCGTCGACAACGCGGGCCTGATGCGCCAGCGCCGCGAACTCACCGTGGACGGCTTCGAGATGGACTTCGGCACCAACTTCCTCGGTCATTACGCGCTCAACGGGTTGTTGCTCGGCGCGGTGACGGCCGCCGAGGCGGGGCGCTTCGTGACAGTCGGTTCCAAGGTGTATCTCGCGGGCCTGATCGACTTCGACGACCTGACCATGGACCGCGGGTTCACCGCCGCACGTGCATACTCCCGCGCCAAATTCGCCCAGCTGGTGTACGCGGTCGAATTGCAGCGGAGACTCACCCGCGCCGGGCAGCGCGCGCTGTCGGTCGCCGCGCATCCCGGCGCCACACAGTCCGGTGTCATGCGCGATCAGAACGCACTCCTGCAGTGGCTGTTCACCACACCGTCACTGCGCTGGCTGCGGCGCACCTTCATCATGGAGGCCTCCGGCGGGGCGCTCATCACCGTGCGTGCCGCCACCGATCCGGCGGTGCTCGGCGGTCAGTACTACGGCCCGCGGGGCGCCATCGGGTTCAGCGGCCCGCCGGTCCAGATCCCGTTGGCCGAGAAGGCCACCGACCCCGTACTGGGCCGGCAGCTGTGGGAGTGCGCGGAGAAGCTCACCGGGGTGCATGTCGATCTGTAGGGGAATCGGGCGATGGCGATTTCACCCGTACACGTGACCGTCGACCCGTACGATCAGACCGATGACTCGATCAGCCGGCTTCCTGCGTATCGGAATCGCCTACACCCTCGCGATCGCGGTCGGTCTGGTCTGGCTCTTGTGGGGTCCGCACCTGTCGATGCCATGGTTGGACGCGTTGATCGCCGACGTCCTCGCGACGCTGGTGATCTTCATCTTCAGTCGGGCACACCACAATTCGAGCTTCTACGACGCGTATTGGAGTGTGATCCCGCCGCTGCTGGTGGTGTGGTGGTGGGTCGACGGCGACGCGGGAATCGGGGCGGTGCACTGCTGGCTGCTCACCGCGCTGGTCGTGGCATGGTCGATCCGGCTGACGGTCAACTGGGCCAAGGGGTTTCCCGGACTCCACCATGAGGACTGGCGGTACCCGATGTTGCGCGATCAGGCCGGGCGCGGCGAGATCGTCGTCGATCTCACCGCGATTCATCTGATCCCGACGCTGCAGGTGTTCCTCGCGCTGATGCCCGCCTACATCGCAGTGCGCCAACCCGATACCGAGGCGCCGTGGCTGACCGCGGTCGCGCTGGTGGTCGGGGTGGCCGCACTTGGTCTCGAGACCGTCGCCGATCGTCAGCTGCATGCGTTCGTTGCGACGGCCTCGCCCGGAGCGGTCATGGATCGCGGGGTGTGGTCGTGGTCGCGACACCCGAATTACTTCGGCGAGTTCGGATTCTGGCTTTCGCTGGCGTTGTTCGGGGTGGCGGCGGCTCCTTCCGATGCGTGGTGGATGTTCGTCGGCGCGGTGGTGATGCTGGCGATGTTCCTCGGCGCCAGCATTCCGATGATGGAACGGCGCAGCCTCGACCGGCGCCCCGACTATGCGAGAGTGATCGGCCGGGTGTCGAAGTTCGTGCCCTGGCCACCACGACCGACCGTGCAGACCGATCCGGCGTGAGCAGACCACGGGTGGTGATCGCCGGGCTCGGCGACACCGGCACCCTCACCGCGATCCACCTCGCACGTCGCGCCGACGTCGTCGGGATCACCGTCGCACCGGGTCTGATCAGCGGGCAGGAACTCGGCATGCGGTTGACCCGTCCCGAGGCGTGGGCACACGAATATGCGTTGCCCTACCGGCGATATCGCGCGCTCGACGCCGCGACGATCGTGCACGGACGCATCACGTCACTGGACCCCGACGTGCGGCGACTCACCGTCGCCCGACCTGACGGCACGACCCTCGACGAGTCGTATGACGCCCTGGTCATCGCGACCGGTGTCACCAACGGGTTCTGGCGGACCACTCGGTTCCGCGACGAGGAGCAGGTGTCCGCGGAATTGGCCGACCATCATCGGCAGGTCCGCCAGGCGCGTTCGGTGATCGTCGTCGGCGGCGGGGCGTCGGCGGTCAGTGCGGCCGCCAACATTGCCGCCCACAGCCTGGATACCAAGGTGGACTTGTATTTTCCCGGTCCATCGCCGTTGCGGACGCATCATCCGCGCACCTGGCGCACCGTCGGTGAACGTCTCGAACGCGCTGGTGTTCGACTGCACCCCGACCATCGCGCCGTCCTCGACGACGTCGACACGACCCGACTCGACGCAGGCACCGTGCACTGGTCCACCGGCCAGCCCCCGGCGCAGGCCGACCTCGTGGTGTGGGCGGTCGGCCGCACCGCCCCCAACACCGACGGACTGCCGACTGCGCTGCTCGACGACGACGGCTTCGTGCAGGTGACGCCGACCCTGCAGAACCCGTTGTATCCGAACATCTTCGCTGTCGGCGACGTCGCCGCCACCGATCCGCTGAGGTCGTCGGCACGCAATCGCGCCGACCGGCTGGTTGCCCACAACGTCCGTGCCCACCTACAGGGCGGCCGGCTGCGGACCTATCGGCCGCCACCCCGACGGTGGGGGTCGGTTCTCGGTCCGCAGACCGACGGTCTGCAGGTGTTCGCGCCCAACGGCCGCGCGTTCCGGTTCCCCGCGTGGGCGGTCGAGAGAGTGCTCTGGCCGGTCATCGTGCGGCGTGGGATCTACCACGGTGTACGTCCGGAACGGGAAGGCCCCGATTGGTGACGACATGATCGGTGACGACCTGATCGCTGCTCGACGTTACAGTCCGGGGTTCAACTGTCAGGTTTGTTCTGTATTCTGTGGTCCTGTCTCACGTGAAAGGGGGAGCCGTCATGATCGACAACATCTTGTGGAACGCGATTCAATCCAACGACACCGTGCTCGCTGTGCTGCAGTACATCTTCAGCGGCGTCAAGTAGAACATGACCGGGCATGCCCCGATCCTCGGTGAGGATCGGGGCATGTCGCTGTCTGACGATGCCTGCGCGCGAGGCTCAACCGGCGAAGCGTCCGGCGAACGCACGCAGTGGCAGGTCGGCGCTGGTGACAATACCGGGCGGCGCGGCAACGACCGCGCGGATCGCATGCAGCGCGGGCATTCCGGTGACCGTCATCCCGATCGACGCGAAATTCTGCGGATCGGAGAGATCGACGCCGGGCCGCGGGAAGATCATGTGCTTGTTGTAGACACAGGGATCGCCCTGGATCTGAGTCAGGTAGCAGCCCTTGATGTCCCACGAGGGATCGGTGTGCGGCGTCATCTGCCACTCGAGGTGGGACTCCACACGCGGGACCCCGCCGACCATGCCCTGATACCGGATGTAGCTGCCGCCCAGCGATCCCTTCGGTAGCTGATACCAGCCGAGATCGACGTCCTTGGTGCAGGCGCCGAGCTCATAGCCGAACGTGACCTCGTCGAGTGGGAGGTCGAAGGCGTCGGCCATCAGATACACCGAGTCGGCGAAGACCGCGGTGTATTTGTACAACATGTCCGGCAGACGCGGATCATCCACGGGCAGGCCGTAACCCACTTCTCGCCAGGTCTGCGCGGAGTGATGGCAGGACACGTCGACCGACTCGGTGACGGTGATGTTCTCGATGTCGGCGACGTCGGCGGAATTGACGATGCCGAGGATCTGACAAAGCCCCGGATTCATCCCGGTCCCGTAGAAGGTTGCCCCGCCACGTGCGCAGGCATCGGCGATCACCTCGCTGACGCGTCGCCCCGACGGATGCGGGTGGTTGGTGTCGCGGTGGTAGCCGGTGATCCAATCGGCGGTGGTCACGACGTCGATCCCCGCTTCGAGGACCGCCACGTAGAGGTCTTCGTCGGGGAAGACACCGTGAAAGGTCACCACGTCCGGGCGCGCGGCGATGATCTCCGTGACGGACCCGGTGGCGCGCACTCCGATCGGTTCCATCCCGACGATCTCACCGGCGTCGCGGCCGATCTTGTCCTCGGTGTAGCAGTGCAGCCCGACGAGCTCGAGATCCGGGTGGCGCTGGATGCGGCTGATGGTCTCGGTGCCCAGATTGCCGGTGGCGACCTGGAATACGCGGATGGGAAGGCTCATCGGGATTACCTCTCGCCGTGGTGTGGTGTCGGGGATCAGGCGCTGGTCACGTGCGCGGACGGATGCAACGGAACGATGGCCCCACTGTGCGGCATGCGTGGGTCGGTTCCCAGATCCTCGCCGTCGGGGTAGAACTGCTCAGCCCAGCGTCGAAGGGCGGTGAACCCGGCGAACTCCTTGCGGGACAACGCCGGTGGGTCGGAGTAGCGCTGGTGCGACCAGATCTCGACGTCGGCGGCGAACTGCTCGATGACCAGGTCGGCCATCGTCTGCCCGTAGGGGGTCATCCCGGTGGCGTTCTCCTCGCCGGGTTTGCGGCCGATCCACACGGTGAACCGGACGTCGCAGGTGTGCTCGTCGACCGGGGTGACCGCGGGCATCGTCCGGTTCTCGATCATGCCCCAGGACCTCGTCACCGAGCAGCCGAGCCCGGCGTTGATGGAAAAGACTCCGCTGCCGGCATTCTCGAGGGTCTTACCCTCCTCGAACGCGATGGTGAAGTCGACATAGGACACCGGGCCGTCGAAGTCGTGCCGGGTGAACTCCGGCATGAACGGTGTCTTGTGCACGAAGAGGAAATGCGCGAAATCGACGCCGTTCTCCAGCACGTACTGCGGGTGCAGCTCGAGCCCGCGCCAACAGCGGATCGCCGCGGGCACCGGCGGATAGTAGCGACGCGCGGCGTCGGCGTCGTCCCCGAACGCGGTGAAGATGTCGGGCACCTCGAAATACGGTGCGCGACCGTGCTTGTCGTACCAGATCCAGATCGACTCGTTGCGCTCGACGACCGGGTGACTACGGATACGGCGGCCCTTGTTCGGGCGCGCCTCGTACGGGATGCACACGTTGCGCCCTTCGCTGTTCCACTGCCAGCCGTGAAACGGGCACTCGAGGTTCTCGCCCTCGACATGTCCGCCGTATCCGAGGTGGGCACCGAGATGTTCGCAGTAGGCGTCGAAGACCGAGACCCGGCCCGACGCCGACCGCCACGCGACCATCTCCTGGCCGAAATAGGTCATCCGGACAACCGCGCCGACCTCGATCTCCGCCGACCACGCGACCTGGAACCAGCCGGTCGGTTCCATCGACAACGGAGTCTTGGCCACCTCGGGTCCTTCCGGCAGTTCGCCTCGCCCGCGGGCTGTCGCGAGCGATATTCCCACCAGAAAAGTAGAACCCTCTACGAAAAAATACAAGAGGGTTCTACGAAAAGCCTCGCGCAGTAGGCTCCAGATCATGACAGAGGCTGCGGTGCGTCGCCCCAACAAGCGGGGACAGGCCACACGCGACGCGATGCTCGACGCCGCGGTGGCGTCGTTGGCCACCGGTGATCCGGGATCGGTCTCGGGCAACCGCATCGCCAAGGACATCGGGGCGACCTGGGGAGCGGTCAAATACCAGTTCGGCGACATCGACGGACTCTGGGCGGCGGTGTTGCGCCGTACCGCGGAGCGCCGCGGGACCCTACCGGTGCGCGCCTTCGACCACCACACCTCGCTGCGCGAGCGTGTCCACGCCATCGTCGACCTGATGTACGAGGGACTCACCGCGCCGGACTCGCGCGCGATCGAGACCCTGCGCGCCGCTCTGCCGCGCGAGTCCGCAGAACTCGAACGCCTCTACCCGCAGACCGCCACCGAACTGCGCTCGTGGGCGCCGCAGTGGAACACCGCCTGCCAGAACGCATTCGGCGATCTCACGATCGACCCACAGCGTGTGACGGCGGTGGCCGCCTTCTTACCCGGCGCAATGCGGGGGCTGGTCTCGGAGAAACAACTCGGCAGCTACAGCGACCTCGACGTCGCGCGTCGCGGACTCGCCGACGCCATCGTCGCCTACCTCGCGCCGACCGAGGAGAGCGGTCAGGACGAGGCCTGATCCGACTCCGACTTCGCGATCTCGGCGCGGACCTCGTCCATGTCGAGGCCCTCGACGGCGTCGATGAGCTGCTCGAACTGCGCTGCGGGCAGCGCGCCGGGCTGATTGAAGACGAGGACGCCGTCGCGGAAGGCCATCAGCGTGGGGATCGAACGGATACCCAGGCTCCCGGCGAGCTGCTGCTGCGCCTCGGTGTCGATCTTGCCGAAGGTGATGTCGGGGTGGGCTTGGGCGGCCTTGTCGAAGACCGGCGCGAATTGGCGGCAGGGCCCGCACCAGCCGGCCCAGAAATCGAGGAGCACGATGCCGTCCTGTTCGACGGTGGCTCCGAAGTTCTCGAGAGTGATCTCGTGTGTACTCATATCCCTGTCAAGGCCGACCCACCAGGGCCTATTCCCGACGACCCGGTCAATCCACCGGGACGCCCAGGCCGGCGCGCGCATCGGCGATCTCTCGGGTGATCCGCGCCGCGTCCCATCCGAGCTCGGCGCCGGCGATCTGTGCCATCTCGGTGAGGTCGTCGTCGGCGGGCCGACCCACCGTCCCGATACCGGTGCGTCGCAGTAGCAGATCGAGCAGGGTGCGTGGCGATTCGTGTCGCGCGGAGTGGGCCACGGCCGCGAGGGGGATGCCGTCGTGGGTGACCGTGCGCGCCAGGTCCGGGCGCTCGATCGCCCGCGCCAGCACGTCGTCGGCGTCGCTGCCAAAGATCTGCTCGACGATCGCGACCGTCCGTGCATCGAGCCCGCCGGCCTGCCGGACGTGCTCGCCGGTGGGTAGGCAGCCCGCGAGAAGTGTTGACGCGCTGGAACTCCGGCGTACCGACAGTCCCTCACGCTCGCTCAGCGTGGTGACCGCCTTCTGTGCGAAGGCCCGCGAATTGGTGTACTTGCCGCCCGTCGCGGTGACGATGCCGGCGAGTCCGTCCCTGCGGTGGTCGACGAGTTCCGAAGCGCGACTGGCGTTGTAGGTGTCCTCGCCGTTCTGCTCGGTCAGTGGTCGCAAGCCGCCGTAGGCCGCGACGACGTCGTCGAGATCGAGCCGGACCGGGACCATCGATGCGGAGTTGATCGCGTCGAGGAAGGTCTCGATCGACGCGCGGGTCAGTCGCCAGTCCTCGACCGCGCCCCGGTACGGGGTCTCGGTCGGCCCGATCAGTGAGAGCCCACGCCACGGCGCGAAACTGAAATGTCCGTGCCCGGAAACGGTGAGCACCATCGTCGTCGACAGTTCACGGGTGACGAGATAGATGCCTTCGGACCGGACCGTCGGCGGTGGTCCGGCGAGGGTTTCGGTGAGCGGACTGCCCGCCAGCACGTCGCGCGCCCACGGCCCGGTCGCGTTGACGGTGACGCGGGCGCGCACCTCACCGACCTCCCCGGTCAGCCGATCGCAGATGTGCGCCCCGACCACACGTCCACCGCCACCGATGATCGTTTGCACCGCAACACCATTGGCGACAAGGGCCCCGTGCTCGGCGGCACTGCGCAGGAAGGCCAGGGTGAGGCGTTCGGGGAAGGCCATCATCGCGTCGTGGAACAGGGCGCCGGAATGCAGGTCGGCCAGGCCGCGCGCGGCGAGCTCGTCGTGATCGAGAATGCGATGGCGCGGAATGTGTTTGGTCGGATCGCCGATCCGGTTGCGGTCGGCCGAGAGGAGGTCGTAGGTAGTCAGTCCGAGGCGTTCGACGATGCCGGGATCGGGCAGCACCATCGGGATCGGTGAGACCAGGTTCGGGGCGATCGACATCAGGGTCCGCCGCTCCGCCAGGGATTCGCGCACCAGCCGGATATCGAACTGCTTGAGGTATCGCAGTCCGCCGTGGATCAGTTTGCCCGTCGCCGCCGACGTCGCACCGCCGAAATCGGACCGTTCGACGAGCGCGACGTCGAGTCCGCGGCTCGCCGCTTCATAGGCGATCGCCGCACCGGTGATGCCGCCACCGATGACCAGGACGTCGACCGTCGTCGTGCGACCGCCGAAGTCGTTGCGCCGCAACCGGGGTGCGGGACTCATCGGCCGGTCCCGGAAGGATCGGCCCCGCCGAGGTCGGCTCGGATGCGGGCGAGTAGATCGGTACGTTCGCTCTCGACGTTGAGCCAACCCAGACGCAGGATGCGGGCAGTGGTCATCCACGGTGCGATCCGCTCGGGTCCGATGCCGGTGCGACGTCGGTACTCGGCGAGGTAGAACCGCAACATCACCCGCCGAACCGATTGGTAGACAACGCGTTGCAGCGTCGAAATGCCGGGGAACAATTCGGCTTCGGTGAACAGCAAGGACGTCGCGGCGACGTCGGCGGCGGGGTCGCCGAGCGCTGCCGACTGCCAGTCGATCGTGGCCAGTCCGCCGTCGTGTTCGAACACGTTGAGCGGATGGAAGTCCAGGTGCAGCACCGAATCACCACTCGGCAGTGCGCGGATTCGACGGCGCAGCACGTCGCGTTCGGGGTCGTCGAGGTCGGACAACGGAGCGGTGTCGAGCAGCGAGACGGCCACCTCCCGCACATCGGGGAAGACGTCGCTGCGGGCGGCGTGGATGCGGGCGTGCTCGGCGGCGAGCATCCGGGCCACCGCCGGGATGCGGTAGGGGCGTCGTTCGGCGACGGTGGTGAGGGCCACCCCGTGGAGACGATCGAAGACGATTCCGACCCGCCCGTCGTCGAGCGCAGCGGTGCCGTGACAGCGAATCGGGGTGATGCCCAACGTATTCGCCTCGATCGAATCGCGGACCTCGGTGGCGATGGCGGCGTCGTCGAGGGCCCCGGTGAACACCTTGACGACCCGGTCGGGACCCCACTCGAAGATGTCGGCGGTGCGACCGGTGGCCAGTTGACGCCCGGGTGTTGCGGTCATCCGATCTCCTTCGTGCCGCCGTATCCGATGCGCAGCGCATGCTCGATGACGCCGTGCTGCTGGGACTCGTTCAGAGTACGGGGCGCACCGATGGCATGTGCGCGCCAATAGATCTCACACAACCACTCGAGGAGCAGCGCGTTGTCGGCGGCGGCGGCGAGATCGTTGCCGAGAGCCACCGCACCATGATTGGCCATCAGTGCCGCGAGGCGTCCGCTCAGCGCCGAGTGCACCGCCGTGGCGAGCTCGGGGGTGCCGAAGGTCTCGAACGGCGCGACACGCAGCGATCCGCCCAGGGAGAGCTGTTGATAGTGGATCACCGGCAACTCGGTGCACACGATGGACAGCGCCGTCGCGAATCGGGAGTGGGTGTGCACCACCCCGGACAGGCCCGCGAACTGCGGCTGCCGGTACACCCCGAGATGCAGATCCACCTCGGAACTCGGCGACAGATGACCGTCGAGTACCGCGCCGTCGAGGTCGACGACGGTGACCTCGTCGGCGTCTGCGGAGGTGAGATCGATCCCGGATGCGGTGATGGCCACCACCCCGTCGACCCGGGCACTGACGTTGCCCGCGGTACCGATGAAGAGCCCGCGTTCGCCGAGGTGGCGGGACATTGCGGCGACGCGTTCGCGCAGAACGGTGGTGTCGACTGTCACGCACAACAGCGTGAGTGGACGGAAAACCAAAGTCAAGTTTGGTTGTGTGTCGCTCGACGTTCGGCGGATATGGTGGGCCGGTGTATTCCGCTCCAGACGAGCCGGCTCCGGCCGCTCCGCCGACAGACGATCTTTCGTCGGTACCCCTGAAGCGCACGCCCACCCAGTCGCGATCACGCGAGAAGGTCAGCAAGGCCCTCGCGGCCGCCGACCGGATCGCGGTGCGCGAGGGTGTCGACGCGCTGACCCTGACCAGGGTGGCCGAGGAGGCGGGGCTCTCGGTCGGCGCCCTGCATCAGTATCTGCCCGACCGTGACGCGATCGCCGCCGCCCTCGTCGCCCGCTACCACGAGCGCATCGAGAACCTGATGGACGACGTCATCGATCGCATCGAGGTCGAGGAGATCGCCGACCCGGTCGCCGAGGTGATCGGTCACATCGCGGGGATCTACACCGACGAACGCAGCGTGCAGATCGTGCGGTCCATCGCGCGGCTGCCCGGTGGACCCAGCCGTGCGCACAAGGCACGGATGGCGGTCAAGGTGTGTGAGCTGATGCAGGCGTGTGGACTGACCGGATGCGATATGACGGTGGCGCGCACCGTGTTCGCCGCGGCCGACGCGGTGATGCACGAGGCGTTCAGTGCGGTGGGTGAGGACGGTGCGACCACCCCGGACACGGCGTTGCTGGCCGAGTTGGAGGACATGATCCGGGCGTACCTGGATCAGCGCTGACCCGGAGGGTCTTGATCAGCGCTGACCCGGAGGGTCTTGATCAGCGCTGACCCGGAGGGTCTTGATCAGCGCTGACCCGGAGGATCGGAATCGCCGACCACCTCGAGCGCCGACAGCCCGACGAGGAGCGCGCGGAGACCGAGGAGTAGGCCCTCGACGTCGGTGCTGTCGGGATCGGCGATGCGATGCAGCGAGAATCCGTCGATCATCGCGAGCATGGCGTCGGCGGCCAGCGGGTTCTCGACACCTGCGGCATTCAGCGCTCGGCGGGCGATCTCGCGGGTGGCCTCGATGATCGTGACGACCCGTTCGCGCAGCTCCGGCTTGCGCGAGGCGTAGAGGTAGATTTCGAACTGGGCGACGGTGTGCGGGTCGTGTTCGCTGCGGATGAAGTCGACGAAGCTGCCGATCAACCGGCCCGCCGACGCGGGACCGTCACCGAACGCGCCCTCGAGTGCGCCGAGCCGGGCGACCTCGCGGTCCATCGCCTCGGTCACCGCTTCGGCCATGAGCTCGTCGATCGATTCGAAGAAGTAGCTCGTCGACGAGGCCGGTAATCCGGCCGCGGCGGCCACCGCCCGGTGGGTGACGGCGGCGAGCCCCTGTTCGGCCATGATCTCGATGGTCGCGTCGAGCAGCTTCTGCCGACGCTGACGGCTGCGTCCGCGGACGCCCCGCTCGGTGGTCTGGTGGCTGGTCATCACACCGCGCTCGGGGCCGGACGCCAGCGCGTCGAGTCGATGCGTCGCGCCAGTGGGATGACCGCGACGAGACCGGCCGCGGGGATCAGGAACCCGAGACCGATCCCGGAGCCCGATGCGATGGCGCCGATGATCACCGCGCCCAGGATGACGCCCGCGTAGTTGAAGAGGTTCACCCGTGCGATGACCTCGTCCCGGCGTGCGGGCAGGATGCGTCCGGCCGCGGCGAAGGTCACGGGGATCAGGATGCCGCCGCCGATGCCGGCGATGGCCAGGCCCACGATCGCCCCGGCGAAGGCCGGGACGGCGGCGATCACCACACAGCCGGCGACGCCGATGCCGATCGCTGCCAGGGCCAGACGGGTGATGCCCACCCGTATTTCCAGGCGGTCGGTCACCAGGCGCGACAGCAGGGTGGTGACCTGATAGAGCGCATACCCCAGCGGGGCGAGGTGGGCGAGGTTGTCGAAGGCGTTGGTGAGGTAGACGGTGCTCCACGTCGACACCGCGGAGTCGAGCATGTAGATCGCCATCAGCGTGGCACCGACGAGCCAGATCGCGCGGCGCGGCAACGCAATTCGCTCCGCATCCGGCGCGGGTGACTGCTCGGTATCACGCTGGGCGTGGACCGCCTCCCGGGACGGATCGAGGCCGACGACGCCGAACACCGCAACCGCGAGTTGGATCGCGCCGGCGGTCAGCAGCGCTCCGATCGCGCCCGCCGCGGTGGACAGGAAAGCGCTCATGGCCAGCGCACCGAGGGCGGCCGCCGCGGTATAGGCGGCATAGAAGCGTCCGAGATGGGGTGTGGCCGTGCGGGCTTCGAGCATGGTGCCCTGCATGTTCGCGGCGGCGTCCATGGTGCCCAGGCCGATGCCGTAGACCACCACCGCCGCGATGAACGCGGCGAACACGGGCGCGAAGGCCATCGTCGCAATCGCCGCCACCTGCACCGTCAGGGCGGTGCAGACCGCGACCCGGCTGCCCCGGCGTACCGAGATCAGGTCGGCGGCCACCGAGCCGATTCCGGCCATGACGCACGTGCCGAGCAGGATCACCGCGACGCCCTGGTCGTCGATTCCCCAGGTGTCCTGGAAGGTCGGCAACGCCGTCATGACCGCGGCGTAACCGAGTCCCTGTGCGGCGTATCCGCAGGCCACCGCGGTCTTGCGGACCCGCAGTGAGGGCAGTCCCTCGACCGTGCCCGGTCCTGTCGGCGTGATCTGCATGCCTGGTCCCCCTGTCGGTGTGCGGGTCAATTATCACCGGCGCCGTGGCGTGGTGGACGCCGAAACCTTGCCGGACTCCAGAGTCTGGACTAATGTCCCGGTTACTCCCATTAAGAGTGCGGGAAGTCGACGCCGCAAGTGGGAAGTTTCAGTGTTTACGTCGATGAAACTCGAGAATTCTGCGGCAGCGTCGCCAGCCGAACGAGTCATTTGTCCAGAAATTGGGGATGTGTGTGACTGCACGCTGTCTCCGGGAAGCGGGAGCTGTGAGCGCAGATGCGCCGACGGCGCTGGTCACCGGCGCCAGCTCGGGTATTGGCAAGGGCTTTGCCGAACGGTTCGCCAGGAACGGCCACAACGTCGTGCTCGTCGCGCGTCGGGTCGAGCGACTGCGCGCCCTCGCCGAGAGTCTCGAGCGTCGATTCGGGGTGTCGGCGGCCGTCGTACTCGCCGATCTGGCCGACCCTGCCGCGCCGGGCGCGCTCGCCGCACATCTTCGCGAGGTTGGCCTCGAGATCGGAATCCTGGTGAACTGCGCGGGTTTCGGCACGGCCGGTCGGTTCGTCGACGAGGACGCCGATCGGATCCTCGAGGAGATGACGGTTGATGTGGTGGCGCCGGCACTGCTCACCCGCCACCTCCTGCCCTCGTTGCTGGCGGCCGGTCCGGCAGGCGCACTGATCACCGTGTCAAGTACCGCCGGCCACCAACCGGTGCCCAATCTCGCCGTCTATGCCGCCTGCAAAGCTTTCGTGACGTCGCTGACCTCGGCCATCTGGGAGGAGAGCCGCGGAAGCGGTCTGCGCGTCCTGGCTCTCTGCCCCGGGCCGACCGCCACCGAGTTCTTCGAGGCTTCGGGCTCCGAACAGTTCAAGGTCGGTCGGCTCGGCACCGTTGAGGAGGTCGTCGATGCCGCATTCGCCGCGCTCGACACCACGTCCGGGCCGGTGGTCACCGTCGGCCTCGGCAACCGGATCCAGGCGTTCGCCGCCCGATGTGCCCCGCGTCGGCTGGTGCTGACCGTCGGCGCCCGATCGACCACCCGGGCCGGCAGCGGCCCTCGAGAAAAGGATGGCCGCCCATGCTGATCGACGTCGACGAGCGCGTCCGCGCCGAGATCAACCTCGACGCCGTGTTCGGGGCACTGCCGACCCTGGTCGAATTGGTGCCCGACGCCCGCGACATCCTGTCGCCCATGCGCTCGGACACCACGTTGACACTCCGGGCGCCCGGCGGACTGAACGCGCGCTACACCTTCGGGAGCGGCGGTATCCGACCTGGTTGGGGCGCAGGCGGTCCCACGTTGTTCTTCACCTCAGCCTGCCATCTCAACGCGGTCGTCGCCGGTGATTCGTCGCCCATCCCGGCCGCCGGACCGCGCGGGCTACGATTCCTCACCACGGTGTTCACACCGCTGACCAACCTTCTCGGTGAGTATCTGAGACCCGACCCTCAGCGTCTCGCCGACCCGCGGTTCCGGGAGATCTCCACGTTGCTGACCCTCGAGGTGGTGGCCGGCGCACTCACCGTTGTTGCCAATCATGATGATAGCGGCCGATTCTCGGCGGCGCATATGTCCGACGGGCGCATCGACATGCAGATCGGTGACGAATACACCTATCGATTCCGGGTCGCCTCGTCGTACATGCGACGCACCGACGTCACCTCTGCCCGCCCGACCGCGGTCTTGCGTTTCGCCGACCTGACCGTGGTCGGCGACGTGCTCGCCGGGCGCGAATCGTCGTTGGCCTGCGTTGGCGACGGCCGCATAGCCATGTACGGACTGATCCCGCTCATCGACAACCTCAACCGCATCCTCGACCGTGTCGGGGCCTACCTGGAGCCATGATCGTCACATGACCGACATCCAATCCCCCAGCCGCCCTTACACATACGCGGCGAGCGACGCCGCATTTGCCCGTGCCGCCAAGGTGATTCCCGGAGGTGTCTACGGCCACCTGTCGCCCACCGAGGGCATGCACATCCCGCGATCGGCCTTCCCGAAGTTCTCCTCACATGCCCAGGGCACCCGATTCTGGGACCTCGACGGCAATGAATTCATCGACTACATGTGCGGATACGGTCCCAACGTCCTGGGTTACGGTGATCCCGATGTTGCTGCCGCAGCCGATGTCCAAGCGCGCAAGGAAGATACCGTCTCGGTTCCGTCGGTGGCGCTCGTCGACTTCGCCGAGGTGATGGTCGACACCGTCGCGAGCGCCGACTGGGCATTCTTCGCCAAGAACGGTGGCGATGTGACGACGCTGGCGATCATGACCGCGCGCGCCGCCACCGCACGCCGCCGAATCGTCTTCTTCTCCGGCTACTATCACGGCGTCGACCCGTGGGCACAGAAGCTCGACTATCCCGGCGTCCTGCCGCAGGATGTCGGTGGCAACATCGAGGTCAAGTGGAACGACATCGACTCGCTCAGAGAGACTTTCGTCGAACATCGCGGTGAGATTGCCGCCCTCATTGCACAGCCGTACCAACACGGGAACTTCGCCGACAACGAGCTACCAGCGCCTGGGTTTTGGGCCGCGGTTCGTGCACTCTGTGACGAACACGGAGTGGTGCTCATCGTCGACGACGTGCGCGCCGGCTTTCGTCTCGACCTCGCCGGCAGTGACCATCACTACGGCTTTTCTGCCGACCTCATCTGTTTCTGCAAGGCGATTGCCAACGGCTACAACGTGTCCGCCCTGTGCGGCCGGGAGAGCTTGCGGTCGGCGGTCAGCAGCATCACCTACACCGGTAGCTACTGGATGAGTGCGGTCCCGTTCGCCGCCGGTATGGCAACCATCGCCAAGCTCAAAGAACTCGATGCGCCTGCGTTGTTCCGGGAACTCGGCACTTCTCTGACCGAAGGTCTCGTCGACGTCGCCGCCGGTCACGGTCTGACCCTTGTCGCCTCCGGCGAGCCCGCGCTGTTCTACCTTCGCATCGCCGACGATCCGTCGTTGATGTTGCATCAACGCTGGATCGCCGAATGTGTTCGACGCGGGGTGTTTCTCACCTCCCACCACAACCACTTCATCAACGCCGCCCTCACCTCCGACGACATCGTCCGAACACTGGAGGTCGCCGACGAGGCGTTCGGTGCAATCGTGTGAAGACTGTCGGCACACACGCCCGGCGTGCCTCAGGTGAGCCCCGACTGCTCCGCCGCAGCCACCGCGGCCTCACCCGCGGAGGTGTCCTTCAGGGCGACACCCGACGCGCCGAGTTGCCGGGCGCCGGCGACCAGCGCCGCGACGATCCGGGCGGCGTCGGCGTACCCGAGACCGTCGGGTGGGTGGATGTTGGAGATGCAATTGCGTTCGGAGTCACGCCGACCCGGCTCGGGCGCATAGGTGAGGTAGATACCGAGACTGTCGGCCACCGACAGGCCCGGCCGTTCGCCGATGATGACGATCAGCATCTCCACACCGAGTGCCTCACCGATGTGGTCGCCGAGGGCCACCCGGGCCTGGGAGGCGAGAACCGGTGGCGCGACGGTGAATTGCGGTGTCAGAGCCGACGTCAGGGCGTCGATGAGGGCGACGGCGTGGGTGTCGACGGCGGTCGCCGACAGTCCGTCGGCGATGACGATGCCGATGTCGGCGCCCGACGACTCGATCGATGACAGATCCGCGGGCATCCGGCCGAGGTCGGGCCGCCGCAGGTATTCGGCGCGGGAGGAGGCCCGGCTGGTCACCGCGATCGGTTCGCCGAAACCCAACTCCCGCAGTCCCTTGCCGACGGTGTCGATGTCCATCGGGGTGTGGACGGCGTCGCGGGCGGCGGCGTGATCGGCCTGGAAGGTGAGGACGTCGCGCGTCGAGAGGGTGTATCCGCTGCGCCGCAAACCGATTCGCGCCTGTGTGGTGCGCCGCATCAGGTCCCACGGGTCGTGGGCGGGGGTGTTGCCGGTGCTCATGAGGCGGCCAGTCCGCGCAGCGGTGAGGTGTGCGGATCGAGGGGGGTGACCCGTCCGCCCTCGTCGGCCATGCCGATGGTCTGCATCCACGCCTCGAATTCCGGTGCGGCGCGCAGTCCCATGACCTCGCGCAGGTAGAGCACGTCGTGAAACGACAGGCTCTGATAGCCCAGCATGATGTCGTCGGCGCCGGGCACGGTGATGACGAACGGGCAGCCCGCCAGGCCGAGCAGACTCAGCAGGGTGTCCATGTCGTTCTGATCGGCCTCGGCATGGTTCGTGTAGCAGACGTCCACACCCATCGGCAGGCCGAGGAGCTTGCCGCAGAAGTGATCCTCGAGGCCGGCGCGGATGATCTGTTTGCCGTCGAACAGGTATTCCGGCCCGATGAATCCGACGACGGTGTTGACCAGGAGCGGGTCCAGCGCCCGGGCCACCGCATACGAGCGGGTCTCCAGGGTCTGCTGATCAACCGGCCGGCCGCCGGTGCCCAGGTGCGCCCCCGCCGAAAGTGCCGATCCCTGACCGGTTTCCAGGTACATGACGTTGTCGCCGACCGTGCCGCGCCCCAACGATCGTCCGGCCTCGTCGGCTTCGCGCAGCACGGCGAGGTCGACACCGAATCCGCGGTTGGCGCCCTCGGTTCCGGCGATGGACTGGAAGACCAGGTCGACCGGCGCGCCTTCCTCGATGAGCCCGATGGTGGTGGTCACGTGCGAGAGCACACACGACTGCATCGGAATGTCGAAGCGGGTGCGGATCTCGTCGAGCAATCTCAGCAGGGTGGCGGTGGCGTGCGGTGAGTCGGTTGCCGGGTTGATCCCGACCACCGCGTCACCGCAACCGAGCAGCAATCCGTCGAGCAGTCCGGCGGCGATGCCGCGCGGATCGTCGGTCGGATGGTTGGGCTGTAGCCGCGTCGCCAGGCGGCCCGGCAATCCGATGGTCGTGCGGAACGCCGAGATCACCTCGACGCGACGGGCGACGGCGATCAGGTCCTGGTTGCGCATCAGTTTGCTCACCGCCGCAACCATTTCCGGTGTCAGCCCGGGTGAGACGGCACGCAGCCGGCGTGGTCCTTCCGGATCACCGACCTGTTCGAGCAACCAGTCGCGCAGGCCGCCGACGGTCAGGTGTGACACCGGCGCGAAGGCCTCGCGGTCGTGGGTGTCGATGATCAGCCGGGTGACCTCGTCGGACTCATACGGCACCACCATCTGTTCGAGGAATACCGTCAGCGGGAGGTCGGCGAGCACCCAGGCGGCGGCGGCGCGCTCGGCGTCGGACTCCGCGGCGCACCCGGCCAGCTCGTCGCCCGAGCGTGCGGGCGTGGCCTTGGCCAGCACCTCGACGAGGTCGGCGAAGGTGTAGGTCTGTCCGCGCAATGTCTGACGGTAGGTCACGAGAGTCCTTCTTCGGCGTCGGCGATGGCCTGGAACTCTTCGTCGGCGGTGGCGAAGACGAGCCGCTTGCGGCTGTAGAAGCCAAAATAGCCCATGATCACCGCGAACACGATCAGACAGCCGGTGGCGGCGGTGATGTCGACGAGGAAGGTCGCGATGACCGCGAGGACGGCGACGACGAGGGCGAACGAGGTGGTGACGATGCCGCCCGGCGTGCGGTAGGGGCGTGGCAGCTGCGGTTCGCGCACACGTAGCACGATGTGACTGATCATCATCAGCACGTAGCTGAGCGCAGCCCCGAAGACCGCCATGTTCAGCAGCATCGCGCCCTCACCGGTCAGTGACAGGCCGAATCCGATGACGCCGGGCACGATCAACGCCAGCGTCGGCGCCTTGCGAGAGTTGGTGACCGACAACGACTTCGGCAGATAGCCGGCGCGCGACAGCGCGAACAGCTGCCGGGAGTAGGCGTAGATGATGGAGAAGAAGCTCGCGATCAGGCCGGCGAGGCCGATGTAGTTGACGACGGTGTGCGCCGCGCCGCTGCCCAGCGCCTCGACCAGCGGGTTACCCGAATCCTGCATGGCCTCGGCGCCACCGGCTCCCGACACCAGGAACAAGACCAGCGCGCAGGTGAACATCAGCGCGCACATCGCCGCGATGATGCCGCGCGGCACGTTGCGGGCCGGGTCCTTGGCTTCCTCGGCGGCCAGCGGGACACCCTCGACCGCGAGGAAGAACCAGATCGCGAACGGGATCGCCGACCAGATGCCCAGAAATCCGTGCGGGAGGAACGAACTCGCACCTGCGGCGTCGGTGGGCGCGATGTTGGTCAGGTTGGCCCACGAGAAGTCGCCGAGCGCCGCGATCGCGAAGATCAGTAGCCCGAGCAATGCGATCGCGGTGATCACGAACATCACCTTGAGTGCTTCGCCGACGCCGGCGAGGTGGATGCCGATGAACAGTGCGTACGCGGCGAGGTACACCCACCATCCGTCGGTGATGCCGAACAGATGCAGCGATTCGACGTAGGACCCGATGAAGGTCGCGATGGCCGCCGGGGCGATCGCGTACTCGATGAGCACAGCGGTGCCGGTGGCCATCCCGCCCCACGGCCCGAGCGCACGACGGGCGAAGGTGTATCCGCCGCCGGCCGCGGGCAGTGCCGAACTCATTTCGGCCATGCCCAGCACCATCGCCAGATACATCGCGGCGATGATGACCGCGGCGATCGCGAGACCTCCGAAACCGCCCTGGGCCAGGCCGAAGTTCCAGCCGGAGTAGTCACCGCTGATGACGTAGCTGACGCCGAGCCCGGCGAGCAGCACCCACCCGGCGGTGCCCGTCGCGAGTCGGCGTTTGTCCAGGTAGTCGGTGGTGGCAGCGGTGGCGTCGGCGACGCGACCGTGTTCGGTGGTGCTCATGGGCGCCTCTTTCGGTGGGCGGCGAGATCGGCGTCGGTCTCGCCGGGAAGGGAACGAGAATCGACGCTACGAGGTGTGTGTCACGTCACAATGGCGCCCATGTAAGGCATGTCGAGAATCACAGACGCCGACATTCTCACGCTGGTTAACACGGATGAAACATGAAAACGACGCGCGGAAACGCGCTCTCGGCCACCGTGGAGGGCGCCATGTCCTCGTCGATCTCTCGCCGTCGCGCCACCGGATCGCCACTCGTCGCCGACGAGTCGCCCGTCCGGGGGCTCACGCGTCGTCAACTCCCCTTCATACCCGTCTTCGCGCAATCGGTCGCGGCCATCGCCCCGGCCGGCACGTCGGCGGTGACGCCCCTGTTCGTGATCGCGGCGATCAGTGGTTCCGGTGGCGTGCTCGCCTTCGCCGCGGCCGCCGTCGTCATCATGCTCGTCGCTGCGTGCATCCGGCCGATGGCCCAGCGACTGGCGGTGGTCGGCGGGCTGTATTCCTATGTGGCCCAAGGGTTCGGACCTCGTGTGGCGCTACCGACGGCGTGGTCGGCGATCCTCGGCTACGGCTCGGTGAGCATGGCCGGATTGCTCGCCGTCGGGCTATATCTGAGCCATATCGCGGTCAGCCTCGGCGTGGCCGCCGCGCCGTCGGTGATCGCGATGTGTGTCATCGTCGTCGCGTCGGCGGCGGTGATGACGGTATTGATGGTGCGCGGGGTCAAGGTCTCGGCAACGGCAATCCTCGGCATCGAGATCGTCGCCGTCGTCATCATGGTCGGTCTGATGCTGTGGTTGGGGATCACTCACCGCGGTGCCGGATATTCGGCGGCCTTCACCTCGCACATCGACCCCGGCTCGATGGGTCTCAACATCGTCGTCGCGGTCAGCGCATTCGTCGGATTCGAATCCGCGACCACCCTCTCCGCCGAGGCCCGACGTCCCTTCCGCAGCGTTCCCCGCACCCTGATGTGGACGCCGCCGGCCGCTGCGGTGATCTATCTGCTCGCGGTCACCTCGCAGTCGGTGGCGATGGCCGGCGCCCCCGAGCGCATCCGGGAGAGTCCCACCCCACTGGCCGCCCTGTTCCTGTCCGAAGGCACCCGCGTCGCGTCGGTGATCCTCGACCTCGGCATCGCGACCTCCTTCTTCGCCTGCGCGCTGGCCTCGGTGAATGCACTGGTCCGGGTGCTGTTCACGCTTGGCCGCGAGCAGGTCGTGCCCGCCGGTTTCGGCCGGGCGCACCGGCGGTTCCACACCCCGGCGTTCGCGACGGTGTGCGCGATGGGCGCCGTCGTCGCCGGGCCGCTGATCTTCCTGTGGTGCGGCGGCAACCCGCAGACCGGCATCCGCGACTTCTTGACGCTGAGCGCGCTGGGCTACATGGGCAGTTACCTCACCGCATGCCTGGCGGCGCCGGCGATGTTGCGTCGGATTGGCGAGGCGAGCCGCGCGATCACCGTGCTGGGTGCGGTGACGGCGACGATCCTCGTGGTACTTCTCGTCACCGGCTTCACCACCGACGTCGGCAGCGGGGGGTAAGTCCCCTGGAGTGGTGGGGTTTGGGGGCCGGGGTTTGGGCTGACGACGGTGTGGCGGCCCGCCAAGGGGGTGGGCCATCGCGTAGTGGTCAATGAGTTACGACCAAGTAGCTCACGGAAGGACACACCACGCGATGACCCACTCCCATTCTGGCGTACACGCCCAGTTGGATGCACTCCTGTCCGCCGATCCGCAGGCGATGTTCGCCGAACTGGTGCGGGCCGGCCTGCAGGCGCTGATCGAGGCTGAAGCCTCAGCCAAGATCGGCGCCGGCAGGTACGAGCGCAACGAGGACCGCACCACGCACCGCAACGGGTACCGAAACAAGACTGTCTCGACCCCGGCCGGCGATATCGAGGCGCGGATCCCGAAGCTGCGATCGGGGTCGTTCTTCCCCGCTCTGCTCGAGCGGCGCCGGCGCATCGACCGGGCCCTGTACGCGGTGATCATGCAGGCCTACGTACACGGGGTCTCTACACGTGCAGTGGACGATCTCGTACGGGCTCTCGGTGTAGACACTGGCATCTCGAAGTCTGAGGTGTCCCGCATCTGCGCCGAGCTCGACGCCGAAGTGGAGGCGTTCCGTACCCGCACGCTGGCCCACACCGAGTTCCCGTACGTGTTCGCTGACGCGACGTTCTGCAAGGTCCGTATCGGTGCGCACGTGGTATCTCATGCCATGGTCGTGGCCACTGGCGTTTCCGCTGATGGCACCCGCGAAGTGCTCGGCACGGCGGTCGGGGACAGTGAGTCGTACGAGTTCTGGAATGACTTCCTGCGCTCCCTGAAGGCCCGTGGGCTATCCGGGGTGCACCTGGTCATCTCCGACGCCCATGCGGGCCTCAAGGCGGCCGTAGCCAAGCAGTTTGTGGGCGCCTCCTGGCAGCGCTGCCGGGTGCACTTCATGCGCAACCTGCACGGCACGGTGGCGTCAAAGCACGCACCCGCGGTGACCGCGGCGGTCAAGACGATCTTCGCCCACACCGACCCCAAGGATGTGGCCGCGCAGTGGGACCAGGTCGCCGACACCTTCGCCGGCTCGTTCCCCAAGGCGCACCAGATGATGCGCGAGGCCAAAACGGACGTGCTGGCGTTCACCGCGTTCCCCCGCGGACACTGGCAGAAGATCTGGTCCAACAACCCCATCGAGCGGCTCAACAAAGAGATCAAACGCCGCGCCGACGTCGTAGAAATCTTCCCCAACCCGGAGGCCTTCCTGCGGCTGGCGACCTCGGTGGTGATCGACCAACACGACGAATGGCAAGTCGGTCGCCGCTACCTCTCAGAGAGCTCCATGGGCGAACTCCGAGCCGTCATCGCCGCCAAGCAGCACGCCCTCAACGCCAGCAACGGATATGATCAAAACACGGAACTCGTTGATCACTGCGACTGACCAGACGCGGAACCGATTCCCACCACATCACGGGGCACTATCGCAGCGGGCGGGTGCTGTGCGCGATCTATGTGATCTCGATGATCGTTGTCGTTGCCGCGGTGACCGTGATCGCGCGATACACACCAACCCGATTCGGCCGCGTCGGTGTCTTCGACGCCACGAGCCGCGACGACATCCTCACGGTGACACTGCGATGACGCGGGACCCTGCGATGACGCGGCAGGTGCACCCGTGGCGATAGGACGACCCGACCGTGCTGATTCGGTGGCTCGGGCGCTGCAGATCATCGAGGCGGTCGCCGATCTGGGGCTGGGCACCACCGGCAGCGAGATCGCCCGTCATCTGGGCTTCCCGCAGGCCAGCACCTACCGGCTGCTCAACGGACTGGTCGCCGACGAATACCTGGTACGGACCGCCGACCTGCGCGGCTTCGCGCTGGGTGCCCGGCTCTCGACGATGCTGTCGGGGGTGCTGCCACCACCGGTGCCCGCGCGGGCGCGGGAGCTGATCGACGAGTTCCGGTCATCGGTGCGTTTCGCGGTGCACCTGGTCTACTTCCGGCCCACCACGCTGCGAATCCTCGACCCAGACCCCGACCACCCGCTGACCGGTATCGGCGAACTCATGCGCTATCCGCACGCGTCGGCGCCGGGCAAGATCCTGCTCGCGTCGCTGTCGCAGTGGCGGGAGGTGGTCGGCGCCTCACCGGCACCGATCACCCCGGCAACGATCATCGACCTCACCCGCCTCGGCGATGAGATCGCACAGATCCGCCGGACCGATGTCGCGATCGACGACGGTGAGCTCGTCTGCGACCACGCCCACGTCGCCGTGCCGATCCTCGACGCCGACGGCGACGTCCGCGGCGCGGTGATGATCGGCGGCGTCTCCACCCGGCTCGACGCGATCCGTTCGCTGGTCGACGCGGCGAAGGGGCTCTCCTCGGCGCTCGGTCCGCTGCTGTTCTGACACCGACCTGGACATCGGCGCCCGGCGAGCGGCTACCCTCGAAGCAGTGGTGCTCGAGAAGCCTGGCACCCTCGCGCTCGCCTTTGCGATGCGAGCCGGCGCCACAGCCCGGCGTCGGCGATGGACACAATCAATCCGGCTCAAGGCCGTTGGAGGCGATATGTCCGAGAACAACGATTTCTACACCACCCGTGATTCCGGGGCCCCGGCGGGCAGCGACGAACATTCGCTGACCGTCGGCGCCGGCGGGCCGATCGTGTTGCACGATCACTATCTGATCGAGCAGATGGCCCAGTTCAACCGGGAACGCATCCCGGAGCGACAGCCACACGCCAAGGGCAGCGGTGCCTTCGGCACCTTCGAGACCACCGAGGACGTCTCGGCGTACACGTGCGCCGGGTTGTTCCAGCCAGGGGTGAAAACCGAGATGGTGGCCCGGTTCTCCACCGTGGCGGGGGAGCGTGGCAGCCCCGACACCTGGCGTGACCCAAGGGGTTTCGCGCTCAAGTTCTATACCGACGAGGGTATCTACGACATGGTCGGCAACAACACGCCGGTCTTCTTCGTCAAGGACCCGATGAAGTTCCAGCACTTCATCCGGTCGCAGAAACGTCGCGCCGACAACAACCTTCGAGACCACGACATGCAGTGGGACTTCTGGACCCTCTCGCCGGAGTCGGCCCACCAGGTCACCTGGCTGATGGGTGACCGGGGCATCCCGAAGACGTGGCGGCACATGAACGGCTACAGCTCGCACACCTACCTGTGGGTCAATGCGCAGGGTGTGAAGTCCTGGGTCAAGTACCACTTCATCAGTGATCAGGGCATCGAGTTCTTCACCCAGCACGAGGGCGATCAGATGGCTGCGGCGGACACCGATTTCCATACCCGGGATCTATTCGAGTCCATCGCCGGCGGCGACCATCCGAGCTGGACGCTCAAGGTGCAGATCATGCCTTACGACGACGCCGTCTCGTACCGGTTCAATCCGTTCGACCTGACCAAGGTGTGGCCGCACGGCGACTATCCGTTGCAGGAGGTGGGCCGGATGACGTTGCACACCAACCCCACCGACAATCACGCACAGATCGAGCAGGTCGCCTTCGAGCCGAACAACGTGGTGCCGGGCATCGGGTTCAGTCCCGACCGGATGCTGCTGGGCCGGGTGTTCTCCTACGCCGACGCGCACCGGCACCGTCTGGGCGCCAACTACAAGCAGATCCCGGTCAACGCCCCGCGCAACGAGGTACACACCTACTCCAAAGACGGTGCGATGCGGATCAATCCGGTGACCGACCCGGTGTATGCGCCGAACTCCAAGGGCGGTCCGGCAGCGACGTTCGCCGGGCAGGCCGAGCCGCAGTGGGCCGCCGACGGCGACATCATCCGCAGCGCCTACGTCGATCATCCCGAAGACGACGACTGGGGTCAGGCGGGCACGATGGTGCGCGAGGTCCTCGACGACGCCGCCCGGGATCGCTTGGTGGACAACATCGTCGGTCACCTGCTCAACGGTGTCAGCGAGCCCGTGCTGGCCCGGGCCTTCGAGTACTGGAGCCGGGTCGACACCGATCTGGGCGCCAAGATCAAGAAGGGTGTCACCGAGAAGGCCGACGAGCCCGACCCGAAGAAGGCCGAGCAGGGCAATCCGGCGCGCTCGTCGATGCAGCAGAAGGTATAGCTCGGCTGCCGAATACAGATACCACGTGAGCGGGCTCCGACCCCCGATTTTCCGGGTCCGGAGCCCGCTCGCGTGGAAGCCGTATTCGTGGTGGGAGGATCGAGACATGGAATTCGACGACGTCATCCGCACGACTTTCGCCGCACGCGAGTTCACCGACGATCCGGTGACCGACGAGGTGCTGTGGGAGATCCTCGACACCGCGCGCTTCGCGCCCAGTGGCGGTAACCGCCAGGGCGCACATGTGATCGTGGTGCGAGACCCGGACACCAAGCAGGCGATCGCCGAAGTGAGCAAGACCGGTGCCCGCCGCTACCTGGCCCAGCGTGCCGCGGGCGAAATGCCGTGGAACGTCGTGCATCCCAGCGCGGTCACCGACGCCGACCTCGCCGTCACCGAAGGCGTCGACGAGTTCGTCGCCCCGCTCGCCGCTGCGCCGGTGCTGCTGGTGGTGACGGTGAACCTGGAGGTCGTGGCGTCGATGGACAAGGACCTCGACCGCATCGGCGTGGTCCCGGGTGGCTCGATCTATCCGCTGGTGTGGAACATCCTCACCACCGCACGTTCTCGCGGATTCGGCGGCACGATCACCACGATGGCCGTCACCGAGGAACCCGGCGTCCGCGAACTCCTGGCGATCCCCGACACCCACGCGGTGGCGGCGGTGCTGCCGCTGGGCAAGCCGGTCAAACAACTCACCCGGCTACGGCGGGAACCCGTCGAGGACTTCGTGACGCGAGAACGCTTCGACGGCAACCCATTCACGCGATAGCGCGGGCGCTCCAACGTCAGTTCCCCGATTCCGTCAGTCGACAGATTCGGCATGACGGTCGTCGAACACCCGCCAGCGCCCGGACCCGCCGTCGGCCGCCCCGATGTGGTCGACCAGGCCACGATGGCCGGCCTCGCGTGCACAGTGCGCGCAGCAGAAGATGTCGTTGCCGCTCTCGAGTCCGTGCCCGAGGATGCGGCACCGGCAGTGTCCGCAGTGCGGTGCGAGAGCGGCGATTGCACATTCGAAGCTGTCGAAGACCCCGCCGGAGTGCGGATCCGTCCCGATCGTGATCGTCATCGCCCGCGGATACTCGTTGCCGCACATGTCGCAGATGGCCATAGCCGTCTCCTCGTCTGAATGGTGGGGAAGACTTCCCGCTGTCCGGGGATACCCGGGGACGCCGAGGTCAAACCCGTAGAACGCCGCGATTGACCCGCGTTCGCGATGGGTACCCCGGACCATATGACACGAGCAGCAGACGAGGCACCCGGTTTACGCATCATCGCCGAACCCGGCTTGCCCGCCACCATCGTGGAGAAGTCCGAGGACGAGATCCGCGACGTTCTGGAGCCCAACGCATTCGAGTACGCGGGGCTGACGGTGGCCGACGAATCGTCGCTGGAGCTGGAACCCAAATCCAACCTGGAGGCCGTGCGCTCGGGCGAGACACTCGGCCCCGAAGCGGTGGTGTTCCTCACCGAGATACCGAGATTCGCCGAGAGTCGTACCCGCACACCCGATGTGGTGTCGATCGAGGTCGACGCCGGGCGCGAGTCGGCGGTGATCTCCGCGCCGGCCTTCGGCCCGTTCCCGCGGAGGCGACTGATCGACGCGATCGGCCTCGCCGCCGGCCGACTCGGTGGTCGGCGAGAGCCCCAGCCGGGCGGGCGCCGCTGGTCGACCGACCCGACAGCAGGCACCGACCGACTGCTCGACGGCGGGCGAATCGGCCGAATGCGGTTGACACTGGGCATGGTTCGGGGCAACCGGCCGTGGCGGCTGATCCCCACGCTCACCGGCATGACCGCGGCCGCGGCCGCCGCGGCCTCGTTCGGGGTGTTCTTCACCTCGATCTGGTCGATGGCCGATGCGCTGAGCGTGTGGCGGCTGCTGGGCATCTCGCTGCTGTCGCTGGTTCTCGCGACCGTCTGGCTGGTGGTCAACAATCGGCTGTGGGACACCCCGCGCCGCACGACGGCGCGGCGTGCGCGGCTCTACAACATCGCCACCGTGGTCACCGTCGCCTTCAGTGCGGCGGTGCTCTATCTCGGATTGTTCACCGCGACCCTGCTCGCCGCGGTCATCGTCATCGACTCCGGGTTCATGACGCAGACGCTGGGGGCGCCGGTCGACGTGTGGAACTACCTGAGCCTGGCGTGGCTGGCGACGTCGTTGGGAATGTTCGCAGGCGCCATCGGGTCGAGCGCCGACAGCTACGATGACGTCCTGCGCGCCACCTACGGCTACCGGGAGCGCACCCGCCGGCAGGCCGAAGACGACCGCCGGCACAACGGGGGTTTTGCCCGGCGAAGGGATGGGTAAGAACCAAGTCAGAAGCCAACCATCGTGAGGAGAGGATCAGTGACAGACAGCGGCGTGAGTGGTGGCGGCGGGCAGACGGTGATCGTCGACCTGTTGGACGCCTCCGGAGAACCGGTGGAGCTCGCCGTCGGCGCGGAGTCCGACCGACTCTCGATCATCCGGTCGGTCGTCGAGCGCACCCTGTACCTCGCCGACTGGACCGTCGACGAGGTCACCGACGTCAAGATCGCGATCGACGAGATCTGCTCCCAGCTCATCTCCGCAGCCGTTGCCGGTGCGCGGGTGCACCTGTCGCTGACCGTCGGTCCGACCGGTGCGGTGGCCCGCGCCGCGAGCCCGGTGATCCCCGGATTCGAGATCGACACAACAGGTTTCGGGTGGCGGGTGGTGACCACGCTCACCGATGCGCACACCATCGAGTGTGTCGATCGTCCCGATCACCGGGATCTCACCGTCACGATCGGTAAGACGCGGCAGCGGTGATCACCGCCCACCCGGCGGCCTCGACCGAATCGTAGACGTCGATACCCGTCTCCCCGGCGCATGCGCGGATCGGCCGTGCGATCGGGGTACCGCCGACCACGGCGACAGGAATGCCCTGGTGAGCGGCCTCGTCATGGAAACCGACCAGAACCCCGAGTCCGGATGCGCTGAGGAATCGGACATCGGTGAGGTCGAGGACCACACCCTCGGGCTGCTTGGCCAGCACCCTGTCGAGGGCCACCGCGAAATCGGCGGTGGTCTGCATGTCGATGGCGCCGGAGAGATGCTGCACGCAGAACGACCGTCCGACGGCCATCGGTGTGGACGCGCGATCACGATGCGGCGCCGAGTACGTCGCTGCTGAATCATCCGGGTCGTTCGCCGGATGGAAAGTCATGTTGGTGTCGAGCTGTTTCATGGCGGCCTCCGTCGCATAGGTGACATCGGAGTCAGTGAAAGATCGGAGTCGGTGAAAGGATGCGACGAGACGGAGATGGTCCAGTCCGCGCCGCTCGCAGCTGCTTGACTGAACCGCTGTGTCCAACCGTACGGACCGGCGGGTAGGTCTTCAAGGGGAGTTTCGGGTCCGGCGCAACTGGGTACGGTGACAAGAGAGCCATATCTGCCGGTCAATCGTCCGAGAACGCCACCTCGGGCCATGGAGGATTTGTTTGTCGCCGTCTACGCAAGGACAGGATCGCCGTGATGACGAGTACGCCGACGTCATCCCGATGCTGGCGGAGATGCGGGCCGAATCCGACGCCGACCATCGTTCGGTTCTGCGGGATCGGGTGATCGAGCGCTGCCTGCCGCTGGCCGAGCATGTGGCCCGCCGTTTCGCCGACCGTGGGGAGGCCTTCGACGATCTCGTCCAGGTCGCCCGGATCGGGTTGGTGAACGCGGTGGATCGCTTCGACGTCGAGCGCGGCGCGAATTTCCTGTCGTTCGCCGTGCCGACCGTGATGGGTGAGGTCCGGCGCCATTTCCGTGACGGCACGTGGAGTATGCGCGTGCCGCGTCGCAGCAAGGAGATCTCACTGCGGATCGGCCGGGCCGCCGACGAACTGGTGCAACGCCTCGGGCGTTCGCCGCGACCCAGCGAACTCGCCGAATTCCTCGACCTCTCCGTCGACGAGGTCATCGACGGTCTGATGGCCCGGTCGGCCTACAACTCCATCTCCATCGATGCCGAGGCCGACGAGCAGCGGCAGTCGATCGGCGACACGCTCGGCGACGACGACGAACACCTCGCTGCGGTGGAGGATTACGTCACGCTGGCCCCGGCGATGGCCCGACTCCCCGAGCGTGAACGAAACATCCTGTCGCTGCGCTTCTTTCGTGGGATGTCGCAGAGCGAGATCGCCGCGGAGGTCGGCATCTCGCAGATGCACGTGTCGCGGCTGCTCTCCCGGACCCTGCGGGCCCTGCGGGAGGAGCTGACCGATCCCGAGGAGGACGCTCCTTCCGCCGGGTGACCGCGATTGTCGCGTGCCGTCAGGGCTTGAGGGTGATCTTGACCGCGCCGTCCTGCTTGTTCTGGAAGATGTCGTAGGCGTGCGGCGCCTCGTCGAGCGAGAGTTCATGAGTGGCAAAGGAATCCACTCCCAGCGGGTCATCGTCGCCGAGGAGCGGCAAGATGTCGGGAACCCAGCGTTTCACATTCGCCTGACCCATCCGGAGCTGAATCTGCTTGTCGAACAACGTGAGCATCGGGATCGGGTCGGCCGTGCCCCCATACACCCCGCTCAACGAGATGGTGCCACCGCGGCGGACGGCGTCGATCGCGGTGTAGAACGCGGCCATTCGGTCCACACCGGCGTGCTGCATGAGTGGCTCGGCCACCGCGTCGGGTAGCAGACCGACCAGACGCTGGGCCATCTGATTGACCGGCGAGCCATGGGCTTCCATGCCGACGGCGTCGATCACCGAGTCGCTGCCGCGTCCGTCGGTCCGTTCCCGGACCGCTTCGGCCACGTCGTCGACGGCGTCGAGGTCGATGGTGGTGATGCCGCGGGCCTCGGCACGGGCGAGTCGTTCGGGTACCCGGTCGACGGCGATCACCCGCGCACCCCGATGGGCGGCGATGCGGGCGGCCATGTCACCGATCGGTCCGAGGCCGAGCACCGTGACGGTGCCGTTGTCGGGGATGCCCGCGTACTCCACGCCCTGCCAGGCGGTCGGCAGCACGTCGGACAGGTAGACGTACCGGGAGTCCGGTGCGTCGTCGGGCACCTTGATGTGGGTGAACTGTGCTTGCGGCACACGGAGGTACTCGGCCTGCCCGCCGGGCACCGACCCGTAGAGCTTCGAGTAGCCGAACAGTGCCGCACCCATCCCCTGATCGCGGACTTGTGTTGTCTCACATTGGGTGTAGAGCCGGTCGTCGCACATGCGGCAGGTGCCGCACGAGATCTGGAACGGGATCACCACACGGTCGCCGACCCGCAGTTCGCCGGTGTCGGCGCCGACTTCCTCGACGACACCCATCGCCTCGTGTCCGAGGATGTCCCCGGGAGTCATGAAGGCGCCGAGGACCTCGTACAGGTGCAGATCGGATCCGCAGATGTTGGTGGAGGTGACCTTGATGATCGCGTCCGAGGGTTCTTCGATCTTCGGGTCGGGCACCTCGTCCACCGACACCGTGCGCTTGCCCTGCCATGTCACCGCTCGCATCTGTTCCTCCTGGTCGCTGATGGTCTCCCGTCAGCGTGCCCAGGTCGGCGGTGCGTCAAACATGGGGTGCGTCAAACATGTTCGGCCCGAGAGCATTCACGCGGACCTGACCTGGCCGGGTGCGCGTCAGGCCTTGCGATCGACACCTTCGGCCATCGACGCCAGCCGGCGGAGGCACTCGCGCAGCCGCGGTGCCATGGCGAGGTGCTGCACCTCGTCGGGTAACCAGGACATGGGCGGGGTCTCGGCGTGCTCGACCATCTCCAGCTGTGTGCCGTCGGGGTCGGGCCGGACCGTCACGACCACGCGCGCCCTGCCGAACGGCCATGCGGCCGCGGACAACTCGAGCGTGGTGGCGTCCGGGCTCGTGGTGTCGATGCGACGAACCCAGGTCTTGTCGTCGAGCAGCGCGGGCCACGCGCCAACCGAGTGGTGGATACGGGTGCCGGCAGCCGGCCACCCCGCGTCGACCTGTCGGATGCGGGCGGCTCCGACCACCCACGACGAGTACAGCCAGCCGTCGGACAGGACCGACCACACCTGGTCCGGGCTCGCCGTGCTGTGCTCGATCACGGGCTTCATGGCTCGATCACCTGTGCCCCCTCGGACTCGACCGGGTCGACCGACTCGTGGGCGGTGAGTAGCAGGTGGTCGAAGTCTTGCCGGACGGCGTCGGGTACCTCGATCGCCTGGCTGCCGGTGAGGATGCTGCGGCACAGGCTGCTGACCTTCACGTTCGTGGTCTGCGATCGCCATTTGAGTACCTCGAAGGCCTGCTCGGCGCTGACGCGGTAGGCGAACATGATCATTCCCTTCGTCTGCTCGATGACACCCTGGCTCTCGCGGAAACGGTTGATGTGGTGGTCGATCTGATCCTTGACGACGTTCGTCTCCCACCCGTCCATGTCCAGGTAGACGCCCTCGGTGCCGATTGCGACCCCCGACGCATCGAGGAGCGGATGCCCGATCACCACGACGTGATGGAGCACGCCGCGCGTGTCGATGATGCGGTGTCGGCTGGAGAACGGGCTGTGCTCGGAGAGCATCCGCTCCACGAGGCGCTCGAAGTCCTCGCGATCGTCGGGGTGCTTGTGACCGACCATCAGTTCGGTCGTCGGCTCGACCTCGCCGGGAGCGTAGCCGTGTAGAGCGGCGACCTCGTCGGACCATTCCCATCGCTGCGTGGCGAAGAAGAAGCGGAAACTCCCGACGTTGTGGGCGCGAGCCGTGGCGTCGAAGGCAGCATCACGTCCGGCGTCATCGAGCACTGAGAAACCTCCACACGTGAATCCAGTAGAAGTGCCAGCGGGCTCGGGCATGATCACCTTACTCACCTGCCCCACCCGCGTCACCTTCGCTGCCGCCGCGCAGTGGTGCGGTCCAGGCGTTTTGCGGATACCGGCCGCGGATTCGGGACCTTGGTCCCGTCGGTCGGCTGCGGACGGGGGTGAATGGGAGTACGCAGGGAAGGGTGACGCACACCGAGGACTCCGGCGCATCCATCCACGCGAAGATCGCCGAACTCGCGCGCGCCGTCCACGGGGTGTCCGAGGCGGAGTTCGGGCCGGACCGCGTCATCCGACACGTCACCGAATCGGCGGTGCAGATCCTGCCCGACGTCGACCACGCCGGGTTCACCATGGTCGTGCGTGATGCGGCGGGTACACCCACGCTCGAGTCGACGGCCGAGACCGATCTGATCGCCCGCCAATTCGACGTGCTGCAGCACGAGTATGGCGACGGCCCGTGCTTCGAGGCCATCTGGAACGAGCGGATCGTCGGCATCGACGACGTGGAGACCGAGCCGCGGTGGCCCGAACTCATGCGGGCGGTGCGTGAACGCACCCCGATCCGGTCCAATCTGTCGATCCAGCTGTATGTGTCCGGCCGCGAACTCGGTGCGCTCAATCTGTTTTCCGGCACCCCGCACGCCTTCGACGAGGAGGCCCGCGATCTGGCCGAGACCCTCGCGACGCATGCGGCGATAGCGCTCAACACCGCGCACCGGGGCGAGCAGTTCCGCAGCGCGCTGGCCAGCCGAGACCTCATCGGGCAGGCGAAGGGCATGATCATGGAGCGCTTCCGCGTGGACGCGGTCCGGGCCTTCGAGATCATCCGGCGCCTCTCCCAGGAGTCCAACACCCCGGTCGCGGAGGTGGCGGCACGGATCGTCGCGGCCGAGGAGTTCGACGATCGGGAACGCAGTTCGTGAGAGCCGGGTAGCGTCGGACGCCATGGATGCGCAGCGCGTGGCCGACACGCTGGAGATACAGCACCTGTTGACCGGGTACGCCAGGGCCGTGGATACCCGCGACTGGGAGCGATACCGCTCGTTGTTCACCGCCGACGCGACGATCGACTACCGCTCATCGCCGTTCGGGATCGTCGGGTCCGTCGACGAGGTGGTGGAGTGGTTGGAGGCGGGACTCTCGGCACTGCCGATGACCATGCATTACGTGATGAACATCGACGCGACCATCAGCGGTGACACCGCCACGGTCACCGCGCAGTTCTACAACCCGATGCAGATACCCGGCTTCGACGAGCTGAGTACGTGCGGCGGCTATTACCACCACACGATGGTCCGCACCGCCGACGGCTGGCGCAGCCGCGGCATGCGTGAAGAGATCCTCTGGTTCGTCAATTCGCCTGTGCCGCAGCAATGATCATGGTCTGCTGCAGCTTTCGTGGGCACTTTCAGTCGACCGCACCTGCCAAGGCGTCCGCGGCACGCACAAAGGCCAGGTGCGACAAGGCCTGAGGGACGTTGCCCACCTGCCGCCGGTCGCCCGGGTCGTATTCCTCGGAGAACAACCCGAGGTCGCTGGCGGTGTCGCAGGCCCGGGTCATCAGTGTCTCGGCGTCCTCGACGCGCCCGCTGCGGGCGTACTGTTCGACGAGCCAGAACGTGCACGCCAGGAAGGGGTGTTCGGTGCCCGAGACGCCGTCGACGCCCGATTCGGAGCGATAGCGGGCCACCAGTCCGTCGGGCATCAGGTCGCGTTCGATGCGCTCGACGCAGGCCAGCATCCGCGGGTCGTCCGGCGCGCAGAAACCGATCTGCGGCAGTTGCAGGAGTGCGGCGTCGACCTCGCCGGTCCCCGCGTATTGCACGAAGTAACCGCCGTCGGGATCGACCATGCGGCTGTCGATCTCGGCTCGCAGATCGTCGCGGTGCCGCTTCCACTTGTCCAGCGGGCCGGTCAGGCCGAAGTCCTCGATCGCCTTGACGCCGCGGTCGAAGGCCGCCCACTCCTGGGCCCGTGAATGGGTGAAGAACCTCGGTTCGCCACGCATCTCCCAGATGCCCTGGTCGGGCTGGTCGAGGTAGGCCTCGACGCGCTTGAGCAGGTGCCGTTGCAGGGGCCAGGAGAAATCCGTCTCGGGGAGTCCGGCCGTCCGCGCGGTGTGTAGCGCGACCATCACCTCGCCGATGGTGTCGGCCTGGAACTGGTCGACGGCGGCGTTGCCGACCCGGACCGGGGTCGAGTTCTCGTAGCCGGGCAGCGGCAACTCGCGTTCGGGCAGATCACGTTCTCCGGCAATGCCGTAGAGGATCTGTACCCGTTTCGGGTCACCGGCGATCGCACGCATCAACCAGGTGCGCCAATGATCGGCCACATGCAGGAAGCCGTGGCAGATCAGGACGTCCAGCGTCAGTGCCGCATCCCGTAGCCACACATATCGGTAGTCCCAGTTGCGTTCCCCGCCAGGCATTTCCGGTAGCGAAGTGGTGGCGGCGGCGACGATGCCACCGGTGTCGAGGTTCGACAGTGCGCGCAGGGTGACCAGGGATCGGACCACCCGATCGCGGTGCGGCCCTTGATGTTCGATGTGGCTCGCCCACTCGGTCCACCACTGTCGTGTCGTCTCGAGGGCGGTGTCGACGTCGAGTGGTGCGGGTTGCGGCCGGTAGGAGTGATACCAGGTGAGGACGAGGTCGCGGTGCTCGCCGGCGTCGACGGAGAAACCTGCGCGGTGGACGTGGTCGGTGGCGCGCAGGGTGACGCCGCGGAGTATCACGGCATCCGGTCCGGCGATCGCCAGGAGGGCGGGTTCGTCCTCGCCGACCTGACGTACCCAGGGGACCGACCGGGCGTAGTCGAAGCGCATGCGCAGCGATGTCGTGAACTCGACTGTGCCGGTGATCCCGACGACGCGGCGTACCAGGTCGACGCGCCCGCCGTCGACGGGCATGAAGTCGTGGACCTCGGCGACACCGGTTTCGGTTTCCCACCGGGTGACCAGGATGAGCGTGTTGCCGTCGTAGTGGCGGCTGACCGGGGTCGCGTCGCCTGCGGGCTTCAGCGACCAGCTTCCGTGTTCGTGGGAGCCGAGCAGCGACGCGAAGATCGACGGTGAATCGAATCGTGGGACGCACAGCCAGTTCACGCGTCCGGTGCGGGAGATCAGTGCCCCCGTCCGGCAGTCGCCGACGAATCCGAGGTCCTCGATGCGGGTGGTCATCCGTCGATTCTGCCCTCACTCGACCGGCTCATGGGCCTCTCAGGTCAGCGTCGACACGAACAATCGGAGCGCCTCGATGGTGGTGGCCTCGACGATCTCGGCGGGTTCGCCCTCGAATCGGCGACGCCGCGTCTCGGCGTGGCCGCCGCTGAACACGCCGAACCACACCGTTCCCGGCTCGTCCTCCTGCGGCTGCGGCCCTCCTTCACCGGTGACCGCGACCGCCACGTCGGCGCCGAGCAGACGCGCCGTCGAGGTGGCCATCGCCGACGCCGCCTCCGCGCAGACGACCGGCCCGGGCGGTACCTCGAGCAGCCCGTGTTTGACCTCGGGGCGGTACGCGACGATGCCACCGGCGAACCACGCGCCCGAGTTCTCCGCCCGACTCAACGCCGCGGCGATGTTTCCTCCGGTCAGCGATTCGGCGACGGCCAGCGTGCGGGTCCGATCGCCGTCGGCCAGATGGGAGATCGTGGCGCACAGGTCATCGATCGGCTCCGTGCCCGACATCATCGAGCTCCTTTCCTTCGACGTGCATTGCTACCGCGGTGGGTACCCGCCCGAGCTCGCATCCACACCTGCGCGGTCGCGGGTGTGAGTAGGCTTCGGACGAGGCCTGCTGCGTCCACCGGTCCGGTGTTCACCGGACATGATCACCAGGAGAAGCCATGACGGACACCACCCTGATCATCTTCGGAGCCACCGGTGATCTGACCAAGCGGCTGCTGTTGCCCGCCCTGGGGCAGTTGCTCGACCGGGAGCCGGATCGCCGGGTGCATCTCATCGGGGTCGGTCGATCGGAGCGTGACGCCGACACCTGGCGCGGCGAGGTACGCGAGGCGTTCGGCGACGATGCCGGCCCCAGCGCCCTGGCTCTCGCCGACGAAACCGTCTACCGGCAGGGCGATCTGACCGATTCCGACGATCTGTCGCGGCTCCTCGGCGAGGCCAAGGGACGTCCCGTGCTGTACTTCGCGGTGCCGCCGGCGGTCACCGAGAAATCGTGTGAAGCGTTGCGGGATGTGGACATTCCGGACGGAACGATCCTCGCCCCGGAGAAGCCATTCGGCACCGACGAGGCCAGTGCGCACGCGCTGAACCAATTGCTCACCCAACTCGTCCCCGAGGAGCAGGTCTTTCGCGTCGACCACTTCCTCGGGCAGTCGGTGCTGCTCGATCTGCTCAGCGTGCGCTTCGCGAACCGGATGTTCGAGCCGGTCTGGTCGGCCGACCACATCGAGTCCGTCGTCATCCGCTATGACGAGGATCTCGGGCTGGAGGGGCGTGCCGATTTCTACGAGGGCACCGGCGCATTGCGGGACATGGTGCAGAGCCACTTGTTGCAATTGCTCGCCGTGGTGGCGATGGATTCGCCGGCGACGCTCGGCGAACGCGACCTGCGAGATGCGACGGGCGCGGCGCTGCGTGCGGTGCAGATCTGGGGCGACGACGCGGTCGCCCATTCCCGTCGGGCGCGCTACACCGCGGGAGAGGTCGACGGCAAGCAGTTGCCGTCCTACGTCGATGAGAAGGGCGTCGATCCCGCACGCCACACCGAGACGCTGGCCGAGGCGACGTTCGGCGTGCGCACCGCGCGCTGGGATGGGGTGCCGTTCACGCTGCGCTCCGGCAAGGCCCTGGCGCCGCCGGTCAAGGAGATCGCGCTGACGTTCCGGCCGGTGCGTCATCTACCCGCGCAGTTCGGCACCGAAGTGGCACCGAATGTGTTGCGGCTCAAGCTCGGTCCGGATGTGATGAACGTGCAGCTGAACATCCACGACGGCACCAACCCGTTCGCCGTCAAAACCATCGACTTCGACGCCGACCTCGGTCACGGGTCGGTCCGGGCCTACGCCGAGGTGCTCTCGGGCATCCTCGACGGTGACGCCACCCTCGCGGTCCGCGGTGATGCGGCCGAACAATGCTGGCGCATCGTGCAACCCGTGATCGACGCGTGGGAGGCGAACAAGGTGCCGCTGGAGGACTACCCCGCGGGCAGTTCGGGCCCGCAGTCCTGGCCCGCACTCTGACGGCGTCGGGATGAAGTCGACGGCCCGTCTGCAGATCGCCGATGTGACAGTGCAATTCGGTGTCGCCTCGGAGGTCGCATACGACTATCTCAGCGATCCCGGCCGCCGCGCCGAATGGCAGGCCAGCCTGCTCCGGGTCGCCGACGAGGCCGATGTGGGGGAACCGGGTGAGGCCGGTTCGAGTTGGATCGATGTCACCGCCGTCCCCTTCGTCCGGCCGACCATGGAGGTCGTGGAGAGCCGCCGAGCGCAGCGGTGGCGCGAGATCGGGCGGTGGGGACCGGTCGATGCGGCGTTGAGTCTCGACTTCGAGGCGCAGGGCGAACATTCGACGCTCGTGCGGGCACGTGCCCATCTGACCGTGCCGTTGGTCGCCGTTGCCGGACTGTTCGGCATCCGCGTCCTCGCTCCCGCCGCGCTTGGCGCGGATCTGCGCACTGCGGCAAGGCTTCTCGAAGACAGACAGATAACCGACCATCAACAGGAGGCATCATGAGCGACCGACCACGACTCACCCCGGACGCCACCCATCCGATCACCGTCGAACCGACGCCCGGCCGGGTACGGGTGTGGCTGGGCGAGCAACTCATCGCCGACACCACGCACGCGATGACGCTGCGGGAGGCCACTTATCCACCGGTGCAGTACATTCCGCGCGACGACGTCGTCGCCGACGTGCTCACCACGAGTGCGCACAGCACCTACTGCCCGTACAAGGGCGACGCCGGCTATCACGGTCTGCGCGAGGCCGACGGTACCGAGGTCCCGGATAAGGCGTGGTTCTACGCCGAGCCCTATCGGGCGGTGGCCGAGATCGCCGATCATCTGGCCTTCTATCCCGATGCGGTACGCGTCGAGGTCGAGTGAGGGTGAAAATGGTTTTGGCAACTAGGTTGTGCAACACCTAGTTGTGTGGCACCTAGTTAAGGGTTATGGTCAGACACATGGCGACTCCTCGTCTCGACGACCAACTGTGCTTCGCGCTGTACGCCGCCTCGCGCGCGGTCATCGCCGCGCAACGGCCTGGGCTGCAAGAACTCGGACTGACCTATCCGCAGTATCTGGTGATGCTGGTGATGTGGGAAGAACGGTCGGTGGCGGTCGGCCGGCTCTGTGAACGTCTGCACCTCGATTCCGGAACCGTGTCGCCATTGGTCCGCAGGCTCGAGGGGGCCGGTCTCGTCGAACGCAGGCGTTCGACGGAGGACGAGCGGTCGATCATCGTCGAACTGACGCCGGCCGGCACGGCGCTGGGGGAGCGGTCGGATTGCGTTCTGGCGGCACTGCTGGAGGGCCTGACCGCGGCGGCCGACCAGCCCGGGGAGCCGGAGTTCGTTCCCGACGACGTCGTTCCGCTCCGATCGTTGCTCCACAACCTCATCGGAGAGCTCGACAGGCTCAACAACCTCGACAAGTCCGACAACAAGGGAGTATCAGCATGAACCATCTCTATACCGCCGAGGCGCTCGCCACCGGTGACGGCCGAAACGGGCACGGGCGCAGCGCCGATGGCCGCCTCGATCTCGATCTGGCCACGCCGAAGGAACTCGGCGGAAGCGGCGAGGGCACCAATCCCGAGGAACTGTTCGCGATCGGATACGCGGCGTGTTTCCACAGTGCACTGCGGATGGTGGCACGGTCGGAGAAGGCCGACGTCACGGATTCGGCTGTGGGCGCGCGGGTATCGTTGGATTCCGACGACGCCGGGAAGTTCGGCATTTCCGTCGATCTGGAGATCAGTCTGCCCGCGGTGGACGCCGCAGCCGCGCGCGACCTCGTCGAGAAGGCTCATCAGGTGTGCCCGTACTCGAACGCGACCCGCGGCAACGTCGAGGTCACGCTCTCACTGGCCGACGACTGAAAACGGCCACCGATGATCTGGACGAGTAGTCTGCCGGCCCCATCCCCGATGCCCCAGACCCGTGGCCGTGCCGTGGCCCGAACCGCGTTGGGTGCTGTTCTCGCGCTTGCCGGCATCGGACACATGACCTTCCAGCGCAACGAGTTCCAGGCGCAGGTGCCCGATTGGGTACCCCTCGGCAAGGATGCCACCGTCTTGGCGTCCGGGGTGGTGGAGATCGGTCTGGGTGCGGCGCTCATCGCCTTGCCGAGGTACCGGCGGATCGTTGCCGGCATCACGGCGCTGTTCTTCATCGCGGTGTTCCCGGGCAACATCCACCAATATGTCGCGCACATCGACGCTTTCGGACTCGATTCGGATGCCAAGCGATTGGGGCGCCTGTTCGGTCAACCGGTACTGGTGCTGTGGGCACTGGCTGCCGGCGACTACGGGGCGCGTAAGGGCCGATGACCTCCGACGGCCACGATGATCAGTCGGGCACGCTTGCCGCCGCGTCGGCGCGCGGCCGCTGGCTGATCGTCGCAGCCGTCCTGGGTTCCGGCGTCGCGTTCCTCGACGGGACCGTCGTCAACGTCGCCTTGCCGGCGATCGCGCGTGATCTGGACACGGATCTACGTGGGCAGCAATGGGTTCTGGACGGGTACATGCTCACCCTGAGTGCGTTGCTGCTGGTGGGTGGGGTGGCCGGTGATCGATATGGCAGGCGGGCGGTGTTCATCGGCGGGCTCGTGGTGTTCGCGGTCGCGTCGGTGGGTTGCGCACTCGCCCCGAGTATCGAGTGGCTCGTCGTCGCCCGTCTCGTGCAGGGCGTCGGAGCGGCCGCCGTCGTTCCGGGTAGTCTCGCGCTGATCAACTCGGAGATCGCGCCCGACGATCGAGGTGCCGCGGTCGGCCTGTGGGCCGGGATGTCCGGGGCCACCAGTGCGCTGGGGCCGTTCGTCGGCGGGTGGCTCGTCGATTCGGTGTCGTGGCGTGGGGTGTTCTATCTGAGTGTCCCGCTGGCGGTGGGAGCGATATGGATTGCGCTGCGCCATGTTCCGGAGTCGCGTGATCAGACCGAGCATGCACGGCTCGACGTGCTCGGCGCCGGCACCATGATTCTGGGGCTGGCAGGAATCATCTACGCGCTGATCGAGGGACCTGCCCGGGGCTGGTCTGCGCTGTCGGTCGGCGCCGCCGGAGTCGGGTGCGCGGCGCTGGTTGTTTTCGTGATCGTCGAGCTGCGGGTGCGTGATCCGCTGTTGCCGCTGAGCCTGTTTCGGTCACGTCAGTTCACCGGAGCCAACCTGACGACCCTGCTAGTTTATGCCGCGCTCGGGGGAGCGCTGTTCCTGCTTGCCCTGCAGTTGCAGCAGAGCATGGGGTATTCGGCGTTGGAAGCCGGTGCTGCGATGTTCCCGAGCACGGTGATCATGCTGTTCGGGTCGCCGCTGTCGGGAAAGATCGCGCAGCGCACCGGGCCTCGCCTTCCGATGACCGTGGGACCCCTTGTGGCCGCAGTTGGTTTGGGATTGATGGCGCGTGCCGTACCCGGAGTCGGATATCTGGGGGGTGTGTTGCCCGGGGTGGTGATGTTCGGGCTCGGTATGACGATCACGGTGGCACCGTTGACCTCTGCCGCATTGGCACTCGGAAGCGGATTCCAGGTCGCCATGATCATCGCCGCAGCGTGTTGCGCCGCAGGTGGTCTCGTCGCGCTGCTGACCATTCGGAAAGGTACCGGCTTCCGCCCGCAAGTCATGCCCGCGGTCAACTCCGCATGCCAGGACGCCACGACCCGAACCCGTTAATTACTGTGCGGGCGAGACCCTGGCCCCCGATGGTCGAGGTGCCTTTTCATGGTGGTCGAGGTGCGACGAGCGCCAGCGAGGAGCCTCGAGACCCAGTGAGCCACAGCTGGTTCCACACCACAGACAAAGAAGTCGTCACCGCGGATAAGTGACAATCACCTGCCCACTCCACCGACTCCGCCACTCCACCCGCCGATCGGTGTAGAGCGTCGGCACCCACTCGGCGAGATGCTTCCGCTGATGATCAGCCCGACACAACGGGATCAGGTCACCGAGCACCGTCCAGCCTCCGGCCTCGGGGTCGGCATGGTTGAACGGTCGCCAATGGTCGAGGTCGCACAGGTGCGACGGCCTGCCGCAGTAGGGAAACCGGCACCAGGCGTCGTTGGCCAGCACCTCAGCGCGCAAGGTGGCGCTGGGTGCATACGTCAATGCCCCAGGAGGTGGCACGGTGTGACCACCGTGTCCGGTCGGATCCGCCGGTGGGGCTTGCGGTCGGTCGGCGATCTGCGGGATGAGTGGTCCAGCAGCCCGGGCGGTTCGCAGTAGTGGATGGTTTTCGCGACGTCGGCGAGGGTGGTGGCGTAGTCGGGGTCGATGGGCCCATATCCTGCAACCGGGGTACGAGAATCCCGTCGGGGTCTGTGAGCACCGTCAATACGGGTGCGCCGGGAACGACCAAAGCCCGCCCAAATGCCACCGGCACCTCATCCGGCGTCGGCTCATCCATGGGGTCGGGGATCTCGGGTTCGACGACCGGCTCCACCGGATCGAGTTCGGGAGCGTCGGCATCGGCGGGTTCGGGCATCAGGTCGTCCCACGCTGCCGCATCCTCGGCGTCAGCGGGAGTCTCGGCCGACCCGTTGCTGTCGGTGCCGCCTCCTCGTTTTGGGCAGTCATCTTGTCCGCATTCGCAGTCGAGCCGGGCGCCGGGGACGCCGGTGATCTCCCCGAGGGCGATCACCCGCAGTGGCCCCACGCGGCGGGGGTCTTTGCGGCAGGTGCGTTCGTCGATGAGGGCGTTGATCTGGGTGGTGAGGAATACCCCATTGTGGGCGGGGACGACCGCATCCAGGGTGGAGTGCCCGGCAACCTCGGGGGTGATGGTGACGTTCTCGACCAGGTCGGTGATGGTGTCGCGGTCCTCGATGACGCTGTCGGGGCTCATGGAGATCAGTGCGGCGTCGAGCTGTTGCGCCAACACCGGATCAGTGCTTGCCCGGGACCCGTGATCCAACACGATTTCCTCGAACGTCGACCCGGCGTCGTCGCCGGTGTCGATGTCCCCGGCACGCTGTGCAGCCCGCACCATGATGGAGACGCGGTTCGTGGAGAAGTCCCCGTTCAGGTAGGCGGCACGGATCAACGGGAACTTCTCCAACAGATCCGCCAATGCCACCCAACTCCTTGCTTTGCTGCGAGAGACCTTGAACTGCAACGACACTTCGGCGCGGCCGAGTCTCTCGGCGTGCTCGATCACCGAACCCCACACACCGGTCTCGGATCGACCAGTGAGGTGCTCGCGATACACCCGCTCCGCCAGCGCCGCGGCAGCCAGGACCGTCCGGGCCTCATGCTGACGCGATTGGCGCAACAGATCAGGGCCGGTCTCGATGAGCTCGTCGCGCGACATCGATGTGATCGCGGCAGCGTCGGCATCCGGATCAGTGAACGTCAACACAATCGACATCAGATACCCCCTCCCGCGATCGGTGATCGAACTTATGGGCACAAGTGTACGAAGGGGTACCGACAAAACCGGCGCGGCGATCGCGCGGCTCGAGAAATCTGTGGACAACTCTTTCCGCGCGCGTCAAGTGGGCGTCGATGTGGTTGCGATACTTGTCATCTCGCCGGGTCTCGAGGCTCGCCGCACGCGGCTCGCACCTCGACCACCGGGGAGGAACGGTCGAACATCGGTCAGGAAACGGCCGTCATCCGTACCATCGGGGAAAGGGGCGAGCGTCGGGTGATGGAAGCGCTCGACCTTCGGGGGAAGGCCAGGCGTCGGGTGATGAAAGCCCTTGATCATCGGGGGGAAGGAGTTCTCAACCGTCGGGAAAACGGGCCGATGAGTTCTGTCGGTCCCGGTGGTAAACCTCGTGAGCAACTCTCCGACGCAAGGGGGCCATCATGACCAGACGACTGTTGTTTCTGCACGGAGCGGGCGGATTCGTCGACGACGCCACGCTCGCCGACGAACTCGGCGCCGCGCTCAACGCGGTGGTGCGTTACCCGCGGATGCCTGCGGACGACATGTCCTACGAGTGCTGGGCGAAGTCCGTCCGTATCGCGCTCTCGCGCACGCGCGCCGATGACGTCGTCGTCGGTCATTCCTTCGGAGCGTCGATCCTGCAGCGGGTTCTCGCGGAGACGGCCCGACCGACCCCGGCGTCGGTGATGTTGTTGGCCATGCCCAACTGGGGCCCCGACGGCTGGGATCTCGCCGAATACGCACTCACGAGTCCGCAGCCCTCGATCGCCGTCTCGTTGCACCACTGCCGCGATGACATGGTCGTCGGCGCCGATCACCTCGCCCTCAACGCTGCGCTGCTGCCGTCGGGCCGCGTCCATGAATATCCCTCGGGTGGACACCAATTCGATGGTCTGGCAGAGCAGATCGTTGCGGCCGGCAGCTGAGTGTGAGGCCACGACGGTCACGGGGTCCTCGGGTGCGCCCGGCCGTCGTCGGAGTTCAACGACTGTGCGTAGACCACACCGAGCGTCAACAGGAGCAATCCGACGACGATGAAGGCGATGACCCGGAACAGCCCGTCGAGGGCGGCGAGGTCGAAGAGGAACAACTTGGCGACCGCGGCGGCGACGATCACCAGGCTCACCGTCACCGTGAGGGTGCGGGACGAGCCGTGGAGTCGACGAGCCCAGATGAGGCCGGCTGCGGCGGTCAGCACCCATGTGATGGTCGCGACGGTGTGTCCCGCGCGGAACCCGCTGTCAGCGCCGCCACTGATGGCGCCACCGAGGCCGACGCAGATCTCGGTGACCAGTCCCAGAGAGATCAGGCTGCCGATGGTCCCGATGGTGGGCACGTCGCAGCGACGAACGCGGGCCCACGACCAGGTCAGCGTGGCGACCGCGGCAAGCGATACCGCCGCGACGATCACCAACTGAGCCTGCGTGGTCGCTGACAACGAGTTCCTGAGCACCATGCGATCGATGGCTCCGAGGGACATCGACCCCAACAGCGCGAGGCCGGTGAACACGGTGCCGACGATCCGCAACTGCAACGCCAATTGATTTGTGACGCAAGCGCCAACAGCGACGACGAAGCCGACGCCGGCAAGCCCGATGACGAGACCGGGGCCGTCGAGACCGGCCATCAGCGCACCGCAGGTGGCAACCGCACCTGCCGCCAGCCACACCGTCCGTACCGCGGATGTGACACCGCGCAGGTGGTCGGTACCCAGCGCCAGAGTCGCCAAAACGACGGCTGTCAGCGCCAGCATGATCGAGGCGACCATCGGTCCTGCGACCGGAGTTGCCCCGAGCATCGGCACCAAAGTGGCGCTCGCGACGAGCGTCACGATCAGCGGTTGCGTCGAACTACGAAGCAGGACAAGCGCCGAGCCCGTCGCAAGGAGCATGTTGAGGCCCAGAGCGATGACGACGAACCACTGCACAGCATCCGGGGAGGTGAGCATGCCCTCGACCACCGCGTAACACAGGGGGAGCGTGGCGACCGCCGTATTGGTTGCGAACATCGCAATCCAGTTGCGTCCCAGTTGAATCCACAGAGTGGCGGCGGTGTAACCGAGCAAGAAACCGACGAGCACGTCGTCGATCTCGCCGGTGATGAACGGCGCGAACACCACCAGCGGGATTCCGACCATCAACGCCAGTGCCTGGCTGTCCCACCAGTGCGCTATCCCGAGACCACCTGCGGCAATGACGGCCGCCAGAATGAGCGCGGCGTAGTCGGGTACCCAGTGATAGATCGCGGTGATCGCCAGCACGTCGAACAGCGCGGTGGCCACGCCGGTGGCAACGAGAGCCGCAGCACCCGAACGCCTTCTGGCATCTCGGCCGAGAACGGCACCGACGCCGACGAGTGCGACAGCCAATAGTGCGCCGCCGGCCACCCGTAGCTCCGGCCGGAGCAGACCGGCCTGCGCGGCCAGAACCAGTAACAGCACCACGCCGATCAACGTGATCCCGACGCCGGCCGCGGCAAGGAGCTTGCCGACGAGTCCACGTTCAGCGGCCTGCGAGATCCGTTCGGACATCGTCTTTCTCGGTGGTATCGGTGGTATCGGTGGACGATGGCCGGCCGGAGGATAGGACGGGCGGGGTGGTATCGGCCCAACCGGCATGGGTCCCACCGGCATCGGTCCCGCCGGCATCGCGTACGGTGCGGGCCGCACCGGCTGATAGGTGGGGATCGCATAGGGCGCAGGCATCGGCTGATGCTGATGAGGCGAGGGCGGGACGGCTTGCGGCGGAACCGGTTGAGGAGACGGCTGCGGCGGGACGGGCGCGGCACCGAGGATGCTCTGCAACGTGGTCATGTCGTCGGAGATGGAGGTCATGGAGCGGGCGATGTCGGCAAACTGGCCGCTGATCCGCTCGAGGACCGTGACCGTCGTGTCACTCGGGGCGGGCGTGGGCCCGCCGGGGGCAGGTGTGTGGTTCATGGGGACAACTGTGCTGGCCCGGAGGCTGCCGATCTTGAGTAGATCTACCCGGATGCCGTGAGTGAAGCCCGCTGACCTGCGGAGGAGCCCTGGTCGGCGTCGTTCGGTCGGATGGTGTTCAGTCGTCGTCGAGGCCGTGTTCGATGGCGTACCGGGCCAATTCGACCCGGTTGGCCAGCTGTAGTTTCCGCAGGGTCGCGCCCACGTGGTTCTCGACGGTACGCGGGCTGATCAACAGCCTCGTGGCGATCTGCTTCGACGACAGACCCTTGGCGACCTCACGCAGCACCTGGGTCTCCCGGTCGGTGAGTACGGGGGTGTCGGGGCCCGGATCGCGCGCGATCCGCCGATACTCGCCGAGGACCAACCCGGCCAGGCCGGGCGTGAACACGGCCTGCCCCTCGGCGGTTGCGCGGACCGCCGCCACCAATTCGTCGCGGTGAGCGCTCTTCACGAGATAACCGGTGGCACCTGCCTTGACGGCGTCGAGGACGTCGTCGCGTTCGTCGGACGCCGAGAGCACCAGCACCCGGGCGCCCGGGCAGACGGCGAGGAGTTCGGTGGTCGCCTGCGCGCCACTGCCGTCGGGCATCTGCATGTCCATCAGCACCACGTCGGGCTGGACCGCCGCGGCGCGGACGGTTGCCGCGCGCACCCCATCGGCGGTGGCGACCACCTCGAACCCTTCGTCGGTCAGGTCGCGGGCGACCCCGTCGCGCCACATCGGGTGATCGTCGACCACCATCACACGTACTGTCATCGCCGTCGGCCTTTCTCCACCGGGATCGTCAGCTCCCACTCGGTTCCCATGCCCGGCGCCGAATGTAGTTGTGCCCTGCCGCCGAGGTGCTCGATGCGTCCGACGATCGAACGATCGATACCCATCCGGCCTTCACTTCTCGCTTGCGCGAGCCGACCCGGCGCGATCCCCACCCCGGTGTCGCGGACGCTGATGATCACCTCGTCGTCGAGATCCTCGAGAAGGACATAACTGTGTGCCTCCGGCCCGGCGTGCAGTGCGGAATTGGTGAGGATGTTGTCGATGGCCGACATGACCTCGGCGAGAACCGTTGCCGGTAGCGGAACCGGATCGGGCGGTGCGCTGACCGACACCCCCTCGGCGGCCAGGGCTTGCAGCGCTGCAGCGAGATCGGTTTGCGCGTCGGAGCCACCGTCGACCGGCCGCGCTGCGATCAGCCGGCGCAGGCGCTGCTCCTGTTGGGCCGCCAGAGCCGCGAGTTGTGCTGTCTCACCACCGATCTCGGTGCCTCGTCGGGCGACCAGTGCCAGCACCTGCAGCACGCCGTCGTGCACCTCACGGGCAAGGCGTTCGCGTTCGGCGGCCTGCGCGGCCGCGCGGATCGCGATGGTCAGCCGTTCATGGGTGACGCGCGCCCGCGACGCGGCGAGCCCGATCGCCATGCCGGTCATCAACAGCAGCAACGCGGTGGCGTTGCGGCCGAAGTTGAGGATGATCTCGCCCTTCACAAAGAAGTTGGTCAACCCCACCGCGGCCCCGCCCAGCAGGCCCCACCAGGGCCCGCCCAGAAGTGCGCTGGAGAGAACGCAATTGGTCATCCAGAGTGTCGTCGGCCAGGTCTGGTTGTTCGCCACCCAAGCCATGTCGGCGACGTAGGAGGTCGACAGCATCATCACCGCCGAGACCGCGACTTCCGACGCCACGAACCACCAGCGCCGGCCGAATCCCACGAGATAGCCCGCCGCCCACCAGATGTTGGCGACGGCCAACAAGCCGAACAACGCCCACGTCAGGCCCGGCCGATCCAGGTCGTGGTTCACGACGATCTGAAAGCCCAGTGCATAGCAGAAGGATGCGAGCCGGAAGATCTGCGCGGCCCGCCACAGCGGGCCGACGGGATCGAGGTCGTCGACGCGTAGCCAGGGCGAGAATATGCGGTCGAGCCCGGTGGAGACAGGGGTGACCGATTGCGGTGACTTCGGCATCCTCCCCCCGCAGGTACTGGTGGTACGGCCGTGTGCACACGACCATGGTGGTGCAACCAATCCTAGCCATCACTGACCGGCGGAATTGACCGCCGTCAGGCCAGCAGGCCACTGGCATACCAGTCGTCGGCCGAGCGGACACCGGGTACCACGAAGAAATAGCCACCCCCGAACGGCTGCACGTAGTCGATGAGGGGCTCGCCGACGAGGCGCAACTGGATCGTCTCGAACTGGCGTACCACGTCCTGCTGATAGGCGAGGAAGACATGGCCGGCCTGGATGTTGCCGTTCGCGTCGACGCCCAGATCGTAGTTGTAGGAGCGGCGGATGAGGCGCTGGTTCTCGGTGGCCGGTGTGCGAGGGTTGGCGATGCGAATGTGCGCGTCGAGCGGGATGACGGTGCCCTTCGGGTCGGCCGCGTAGTTCGGGGTGTCGAACTCGGCGTTGCCGTCCAGTGGTGCACCGGTGTCCCGGCGGCGGCCGAACATGTTCTCCTGCTCGTTGATCGACACGCGGTCCCAGAATTCGACGAGCATCCGGATCAGTCGCACCACCTGATAACTGCCACCCCGAGCCCACCGCGGTTCACGCGGATCATCCACCCACACCAGCGATTGTGCCTCGGACCCGGTCGGGTTGGCGGTACCATCCTTGAACCCCAACAGGTTCCGTGCCGTCCCCGAAGGGCGCGGCGGCGAGTTGTATCCCTCGATCTTCCACCGGATCTGCATCGCGCCGCGGGTGTGACGGGTGATGTCGCGGATCGCGTGATGAATGGTGTCGGGGTGATTGGCGCACAGTTGCAACGAGAGGTCGCCGTGCATCCACGCCGGATCCGGGGAGTCATCGGGAAACACCCGCATCGGCTTGAGCTGCACCGGTTTCGACGACGCCAGACCGAACCGATCGTCGAACAGACTCGCACCCATACCCAGTGTGGTGGTCAGTCCGTCGGCGGGCATCTGCGGGCCCAGCACGTCGGAATCTGCGGGCGGTGCCGACACCCCGGAATCGGTCGGTGCGCCGCCTGCGGTGAGGGTGCGGGCACGGGTGGTCAGCGTCTTCATGAGATCGACGAGGTCGGCGCGCGAGGTGCCGTCGACGACGTCGAAGGCGGCGACGGCCGAGAACGCCTGCTTGTCGGCCGGGCCCGGTGTCAGGATTCCCGACTGATGCTCGGAATGAAAAGGATACGAATCACTTTCGGACGGACCGGAGTCCGCCGAGCGTGCATCGGCGGTGACGCCACCGGCAATCAGCCCTGCGGTCAACGCGGTACCTGCGGTCCCGGCGGCCGCGCCACGCAGGAAACTCCGTCGGTTCACCGCGGAGGGGCTGGGGTCGAAATGCTTGCGCATGTGGGGTTCTCGGCTCTCGCTACAAGGTAGTCGGAATCAGGTCGGTGGCGGTCACGAGCTGGGCGGGACCTCGAGCAGCCCGGGCTCGTCGGACAACGACTGCAGCACGGCGCCCAGCGCGGCGTTGACCTGCTGACGTTGGGCCAGGGTCACCGTGTCGCTGGGCTGCCAGCCGTTGGGGGTGCGGGTGGTGTTCAGCGCGGCGTCGAGGGTGTTGAGACCTCGGGTGATGGTGGCGACCAAACCGGGGTCACGAGCCTGCACCAGCGGGGCGACCTCGGCGAGCACCACGCGCGTGATCTGGGTGTCGGCGGAGGTGGCCGCATAGGCGGTGTGCGAGCCCAGATCGTCGATCCCGGAGAGGTGGTCGCGTTGGGCGTCCTCGAGGATCTCGTGGACCCGGATGGGCAGGTTGGTCGGGTCACCGGCCTCGTCGTCGGTCGTCAGATTCTGCCGGACGACGCCGATGTCGGTGGTCAATTGGTCGATCACCGGCAGCAACTGGGACGGTCCCTGACCGTGGTAGAGGCCGTACTCGACGCGGTGCAGTCCGGTGAACCCCGGATCGTTCACCCCGCCGGGAAGACCATCGGGCAATCCGTCGACGGCCTGCCCCTTGTCGCCGAAACTGTCGTAGGAGGCGCCAACCCGCTCCCAGTCGAGTTGCGCCGTCAGCCAATCTTTTTGGGCGCCCGCGAGATCTCCGGATGCCACCGCCGAACGCAGGGCGGCGACGTCACCTGCCAGGGTCGTCAGCGTCTGCGCGGCATACGCCTGATAGGCATTGTTGGGGCCGGTGAGGTCGGCGATGGTGACCGGTTTGACGGCAAGGACATTCGCGACGTCGTGCCCGGTCACCGTCACCGCCGCGCTGCGGGTGGTGCCCCCCGGCATCAGACACACGAACGAGTACGTCCCCGACCCGAGCGTGGCGGTGAGAGTGGCGGTGGTTCCCGGCCCGAGTGTCTCGATCTCACCGACGACACCGCCGGACGCGTCGTCGAGGTTGATCTCCCCGGCGTGCGAGGACTTGTTCGCCACGTCGATGCTCTGGGTACCCGAATGCGCCGAATTCCATTCGTGCGCACAGCTGTCCGCGGTGACCGTCACGGCGGTGTCGGTCGAGGTGGGAGTGGGGAGGGCGAGGATGACCACGACCGCGACGAGCACCGGAACCGCGATCAGTGTGAGGGCAACCGGCAGGGTGCGTTGTTGGGCCCACCGTTCCCACCGTGGCCGTGCCGGCTCGGTGGTGTCGCGCGCGGCGAGATTCTCCTCGGGGGTGCTCGCGGGAGCCGGGACAACGGCGTCGGTGCGCACGAACATCGTCAGCACCACCACGAGGTAGACGGCCCAGGCCACGATCTGCAGCACCGTCATCTTGGGGGTGAGCTCGGTGGTGCCGCTGATCAGCGTCACCCACCAGGAGGTGGGATCGATGTGGGCCGTCAGATCGAAGGCGACCCACGAGCTTCCGGGGAGTAGCCCGGCATCCTGCAGGTCGCCGAGACCGTACGCGAGGACGCCCGCCGCGATGACGATCAGTGCCAGTGCCGTCCAGTTGAAGAACTTGCCGAGGTCGAGGTGAATCGCTCGCCGATAGAGCAACCAGCACAACGTGATTGCGATGACGATTCCGATGGCGGCACCGATCAACGGCGCCACCGTCGATCCCGACGCCTTCACCGCGGTCCACAGGAACAGCGTCGTCTCGAGACCCTCACGGCCGACGGCGAAGAACGCGGTCAGCGTGAGCGCGCCCGCGCCGATAGCCAGGGCACGGTCGACGTCGCCGCGCAGCTGCCCCGACAGCGAGCGTGCGGTCTTGCGCATCCAGAAGATCATCTCGGTCACCAGAACGACCGCGACCACACTGAGCGCGCCGCCGATCGCCTCCTGCGCCGAACTCGACAGGATGGTGGTGGAGTAGGTCAGTACCGCGGCGAAGCTGCCGGCCAGCGAGACCGCACCGAGGACGCCGAGCCAGATCGCGGCGGTCGAGACCTGCCGTCCGGCGGGGAGGGTGGCATTGGCCTTGTGCAGGGCGGCGAGCAAGATGCTGACGACCAGTCCGGCCTCGAGTCCTTCCCGGAGTCCGATCAGCAGATTCGGCACCGCGTCAGCCCAGTTCATGAGAAAGAAAGGTATGCCTTGGCTGCCCTTCGTGGGGTAAGGATTGCCTGAGATTATTGTCACCAATTATACTGCGGCGTAAAGTGATTGGGAGAACTGCGACAATTCGGCCCAGCTCGTTGGGGGCCACTTTTCCGGCGGTTTACCGACCCTTGGATGTTGGGAGATCGGAGTCGGGATGAACAGGGTGATCGTCCGGTGCGATCGAGGCGCCTACTACTCGACGATCTGGTGGCCGTTGGGCTCGTTCAAGGCCGCGCGGTTCGGGCCGATGCGCGTGCAGCGTTGCCCCGTGCATCATGCGTGGGAGAAGACGCGGCGGGTCGATCCGTCGCAATTGTCCGACGACGTGGTGGCGGGTGCGCGAGCCACGACCGACTGGCCGATCCCGTAGGGGTTTCCGTCCTCGGGCCGCGTCTCGGGGACGACGGGATCAGGATTTGATTAGTCGGGTTAACGATCGTGAAGGCACAGCCGATACTCAGCACATGAACAGCACATGGAGAAACCGGCTGGTAGCCGGAGCGCTCACGGTCGCCACGGCGGCGGGAATGCTGATCGGCGCGGGTACCGCGTCGGCCGACGACACCCTCGGTCGGCTCGATGACCGCACTTGTCAGGGTGTCAGTCCCAACATCGTCGATTTGCCCTACAGCGTGGGAATCCGCGTGCAGCAGACCCAGAAGCCGATCGTCCACAACAGCGTGACGCTGTACTTGACCAAGCCGGTGACGTTCCTCGCCCCCTACTCAGCAAGCGGCACACTCACCTGGCGCAATCCGGTGTCCGGACAGCATGGCTCCCAACGATTCTCCGACACGATTCAGCGCTACCAGCTGCTGATGCCCTTCGTCGACATGTCGAGCATGCCGACGCTCTACCTCCACCCCGGGGTGGGCCCGCTCGACGTGTCGATCAGCGCTCAACCCAAGGGGTTGGTGCCGGTTGCGCCGGTGACGTGCACCGTGCGGTTCACGGTGATCTGACGGCGGGCTCAGGCCGACTGTGCGGCCAGAGCCTTCTTGCGGCGTGAGAGGACGCCGAAGGCGCCGCCGACCGATGCCAGCAGTGCAGCGACACCGACCTTCTCGTGCGCGAGCGGGTGCTTGACGACGGCGTCCAGCGAGTAGCGCCCCGGGCCGGTCAGAACGATTGCAGCAGAGGACAATCCGAGAACCGCGGGATACTCGAAACCGCCGTTCTGTGAGAAGAATCCGCTCGGGCGGTGGACGTCGGCGGCGGCGATCATCGCTGCGGTGCCGACGGCCGCCGCGACCCGGGTGCCCGCACCGAGCACGACGAGTCCGCCCGCGGCCTCACTGATGCCGGCGGCCACCGCCGACGGCTTGGCCGGCTTGAAGCCCATCTTCTCCATCCCGGCGGCGGTGCCGTCGATGCCGGGGCCGCCGAACCATCCGGCGAGTTTCTGGGTGCCGTGGGCGAACAGCGTGGCCCCGACCGCGACGCGCAGGGTCAGCAGGCCGGCATCGAGTGCCCGGGAATTCTTCGAGCTACGAGGCATGGGTGGTTCACCTTCCTAACGATAGGTCTAACAGGACTCTAGTCCGTTTACTCGGAGGCGTCGTCCCCGGGGTGGGAAGGGCCTTGGATGGACGCGGGCACAATCGGCACCATGAGCAACATCGAGCCGATCCAGGACCTGTCCGGACTCGTCGGGCATCGCTTCATCTACACCTACGCCAATGGGTGGCAGTACGAGATGTACGTGAAGAACGCGTCGACGATCGACTACCGCATTCATTCAGGGATGGTGGGTGGTCGGTGGGTGAAGGATCAACGCGTCGACCTCGTGCAGCTCGACGACGACGTGTACAAGGTGTCCTGGAACGAGCCAACCGGAACGAGCGTCGTCGTCAACGTCCTGCCGGGAAAGCGCAGACTGCACGGAACGATCTTCTTCCCACGATGGGTCGAGGAGAACGGCTCCGCCACCGTCGTGTTCCAGAACGACCACCTCGACGAGATGCGCGCCCTGCGCGACGCCGGGCCCACCTATCCGATGTTCGTCGTGCCCGAGTTCGCCCGGATCACCTTGTTCGAATTCGTCGGCGCCGACGACGAGTCGGTGATTTCGGTGGCACCGCGAGAGTTGCCCGAAGGCTTTGCTGATCGGACGAATTGACGCCAATCGGCTACGCGCGCAACGCATGCCATGCCGCGGTTGCGAGGTCGTCCGCGAACTCGAGCACGCCGGCGGGGTCGTATTGTCGCGTCAGGTGCGTACGTCCGATCTCCTGGGCGGGGCCGATCCACACACTCGACAGGACGTGGATCGGCACATCGCGTACCCGGCCGCTGGATCGCTGACGCTCGTACCACGAGCCGACGTCGTCGAAGAGCACGGTGTTGACGGCCTCGATCCGCTCAGCCGCCAGTTCGGACACCTGTGGATCATGCAGCGTGTACAGCAGTCGTGCGCGGTCGAGATTGTCGGTGACCCACCGGAGGTGGAAGTGCACAACCGCCCGTACGCCGCCCTCTGCATCATCGGCATCGCCATTGTCCAGGGCGGTGAGCAGTCCGTCTCGATAGTCGGTGAGCGCTCGCACCTGTAACTCGGCAGCAAGATGAGCCTTGCTGGGGAAGTGGTGATACAGGCTGCCGGTGCTCGCCCTCGCTGCGCGCTGAACCGCTGACATCGTGGTGACGGCGTAACCGTCCGCGTCGAACAACGCCAGTGCTGCGGCGAGGATCGCGTCGCGGCGGGAGATGTCGAGTGCTTGCGCGGGCATGCGGCCATGGTAGACACTAGAGAAACTCTCTAGGGAACTTCTCTAGTTACTTTGTGATCAAAGAGGACGGGGGTTGGGGTGCGGATCGGCTTCATGCCCGACGGCGAGGTGTACCCATTCCGATCGAGATGGTTCGCATCGTCATCGGGACGCGTGCATTACGTCGATGAAGGCGATGGGACGCCGATACTGTTCTGCCATGGATCGCCTACGTGGAGCTTTCTCTATCGGCGCGTGATCACCGGCCTGCGTGACCGATACCGGTGTATTGCTCTGGACCACATGGGCTTCGGCCTGTCTGAGCGTCCGAGTGATTTCGGTTTCACCATTGCCGAGTTGACCGAGGTACTCGGCGAGTTGGTCGATCACCTCGATCTCGACGGGTTCGTGGTGGTGGGCCACGACTGGGGTGGTCCGATCGGGGTCGGTGCAGCTGTTCCGCGTGCCGAGCGAGTGCGGGGACTCGTACTGTGTAACACCGCTTTGTGGCCCATCGACGCGATGCCCAACCGCGCGTTCAGCGCTGTGATGAGTAGTCGGCCGTGTCAGCGGCGGATACTCGACAACAATCTCCTGGTTGAGAAGTTCCTGATCGCCGGCCTCGGCGATGTCCTCACTCCGCTCGAGGCAGATCACTATCGGGAGGTACAACCGAATCGCGATGCGCGCGTGGCACTTGGCGTGATGCCCCGGGAGATTCGTGCGGCACGTGAATGGTTGTGCCGACTCGAGCGTGAGATCCCCGGTGCGCTGGGAGGCAAACCTGCCATCGCGGTGTGGGGCATGCGCGACGTGGTGTTTCGCCCCAGGGGGTGCTTGCCCCGCATTCAGCGCGACTTCGCCGACACCGAGGTCATCGAGGTGCCGCGCGCCGGCCACTTCGTCCCCGAGGAGGCACCTGACGAGATTGTGACGGCAATATCGCGTCGCTTCTGAGGAGGTTCACCCATCGAGCCGAGGCCATTGATCGTCACGCGCCTCTAACCTGGTCCCATGCATGAGCAGCCAACCGAGGAGGTCCGCGCCGTCGTGCAGCGGATCACCGGCTATCGGTTCCGCTCCCGCTTTCATCTGCGACGCCACGAGCAGGCCATCGTCGCCCGAGACGGCATGAAGCTCATTCGAATTCACGCCGCCGATCTGCTGGGTGCCCGACTTGCCCCGGCATATCCGCGTAACGACGGAAAACAGACGCCGTGGGGTGGTCACCCGGTGTTCCGTGCGCAGCACGCCACCGGAACCTGTTGTCGGGGTTGCCTTTACCGACTGCACGGGATCGCTACGGGACGCGCGCTGACGGCCGCGGAACTCGACTACGTCTGCGACGTGGTGTGCTGCTGGATCGGTATGGAGATGGCGGATGGGCCTGCTGTATCACCTCCGCCGGTCCCGCGTCGACGCTCCGCGCGGGGTTCGGGTCAGGGGACGTTGTTTTGAGGTGGCGCGTCGATCTCCTGGATGTGTGTCGACCTCGGGGATGTGTGTCCTGCAGGACGCACAGATGCCAGGTCGGCACACGTTTGCCTCCGGCAAGGGGTGACGATGGACGATGAGACGACCGACGCTGCAATGGCTGGCGAATTCGCAACCGAGACACTTGATTACGATGGTGGTCGGCCCGTCACGGTGTATATCCCGCCGGCGAGGCCGGAGGCCATCGTTTTCGCCGGCGATGGTCAGTCGACCCGGCGTCGGGTGCAAGCGCTCGACGCGGGCACCGCCGAATCCACCATGGTGGTCGGAACGCACCGATCGGCTGATGAAACGGTGCGTCTGCAGGAGTATTCGCCGCCGATCGCGCCGGAACGGTTCGCCGCGCATGAGAGGTTCTTCGTCGGCGACGTACGACGATGGGTGGCGTCGCGGTTCGGTGTGGACCTGCCGCCGGCGCGGACTGCCGTGTTCGGAGTCTCCGCCGGGGCCGAATTGGCGCTGGCTCTCGGGCTTCGGCACCCGTCGATCTACGGCGTGGCGCTCGGCGCGTCGCCCGGTGCCGGTTACCGTCCGCCCGTGACCATGCCGGTCCAACTGCCGCGCGTGTATCTCGTCGCGGGCACCTCGGAACCGTTCTTCCTCGAGAACGCTGCGCGATGGGCGACCGCACTTCACGGAGCCGGAGCGGACGTCGTCATGCATGAGCGGGACGGATCGCACGGTGGGGCGTTCTGGAATACGGAACTCTCGCTGATGGTCCGGTGGGCGTTCGGGAAGTGAGTCCTCCACGCTGTCGGCCTCCCCGACCTGCCTCGAGCAGCGTCGGAGGGCGGGTCGATCCCTGAATGTGGGTCGACTTCGGGAATGCGTGTCCTGCAGGACACACATCGGCCGGGTCGGCACACAAACGCGCCCGTGTAGGATCTCATCCTCTTTGTCAGTCGCGAACTGGGGTTTCTCATGATCTTGTCACCTGTGGGTTCTCACTAACTTGTCAGAATCCTCAGGCCAGCACTGCTCCCCGGCCGGCGCGTCATAGTTCGAGGTTGCAGTGCTGAAGCGGCGGGTTGCTAGGAGACCGCTACGCGACGTGAACTGCGGCTTGTGAATGGTCGAACCGTCCGACCGGCTGAACAAGGGCGATCGAACGCCGGCCGGTGTCGTGGCGATGTTCCCGGATGTGACGTGTAAGGGCTCGGGACATGCTTGACGTCGTGTCGTCGGGACATCGTTGACGTCTCACGCTTGTCGGTGGTCGCAGTCAGAGTGTGGGGGGTGTCCTTCTCTGCTGAGACTGAATCCGATGCTGAGATCGCTGCACGGGTGCGTGTGGAGGTCAGGTTCCGTGCGGTCACCGAAGTCGCCGACGGTGCTCCGGTCATCGAGGTCGCTAACCGTTACGGTGTCTCTCGCCAAACGGTCACGGCGTGGCGCAAGCGCTATGCCGCATCAGGTCTGGGCGGTTTATCGGATCGATCTCGCCGACCGCGTACTAGCCCGAACCAGATCTCTCCACAAGTGGAGGCGACGATCTGCGAAATGCGACGCACCCACCGGCGGTGGGGTGCCCGGCGCATCGTCTACGAACTCGGACGCCTCGACCCTTATGCGCCCGCGCCCGCGCGGGCCACGGTGCACCGCGTGCTGGTACGCAACGGATTGGTCAATCCTCAAGAGCAGCTACATAAACGAGTCTACAAGCGATGGGAGCGGGAAGCTCCGATGCATCTGTGGCAACTCGACCTGGTTGGAGGTGTGTTCCTGGCTGGCGGCCGGGAATGCAAACTGTTGACCGGCATCGACGACCATTCCCGCTTCGTCACCGTCGCCGCGGTTCTCGAGCAGCCCAGTGGCAGTGCCGTGTGTGAAGCGTTCGTCGGGGCGATGAATCGATGGGGCGTGCCGTTCGAGGTGCTCACCGACAACGGCAACCAGTTCACCGGCAGACACACGCGGCCGTTGCCGGTTGAGGTGCTCTTCGAGCGGACGTGTCGCGAGTACGGCATCACCGCGCGGTTGACCAAACGCCGGTCACCGACCACGACCGGCAAAATCGAACGATTCCATCGCACATTGCGCCGGGAGCTTCTCGACGAGACTGGCGCCTTCGACACCATCGAGACCGCGCAAACGGCTATCGACGAATGAGGTTCCCCCCGAACCGTAGAGGCATCGATAATGAGGAGCACGATGCCAGAGAAGCGGAAGAAGTACGACCGGGAGTTTCGTGATGGGGCGGTCCGGATCGTCGAGGAGACAGGTAAGCCGATCGCCCAGGTCGCTCGAGACCTGGGGGTCAACGAGGGCACCTTGGGTAACTGGGTCAACCGGGCGCGCGCCGAGCGGGAGGGCCGCGGCGAGCTGACCGTTGATGACGCTGCTGAGCTCAAACGGTTGCGTGACGAGGTCGCCGAGCTGCGCATGGAGCGTGATGTCCTCAAGCGATCAGTGGTCCTGTGGGTGAAGGAGGCGACGAAGTGAGCGTGGCACGCTTTATCGCCGACCAGAGGACCAACTATCGGGTGCCACACGCGGTGTCCTGCCGGCTGCTCGGGGTCAGCGAGGCGTGGTTCTACAAATGGCATAAGCGGACCCAATCGCCGGGTGCGGCAACGGGTTTGCACACCACCCGCGACTATCGCCGGGACACCATCGACCGGGCCGTGGCGGTGGCGTTCGACAAGGCCCGCGGCCTGCACGGGTCACCGCGCCTGCATGCGGATCTGCGTGCTGACGGGTGGACGGTGACCGAGAAGACTGTCGCTGATTCGATGTGTCGTCAGGGCCTGGTCGCGCGGCGGATCCGCCGGCGCAACGGGCTGACCCGTCAGGACAAGACCGCCCCGAAGTTCCCCGATTTGTTGGGTCGCGATTTCACCGCACAGTGCCCCGATCAGCGGTGGGTCGGCGACATCACCGAGATCCCGACCGCGGCGGGCAAGCTGTATCTGGCCACGGTCATCGACCTCTACAGTCGCCGCCTGCTGGGGGCGGCCACCAGTCGTCACCCGGATGCAGCGTTGGCGTGTGCGGCGATCGAGATGGCGGTCGCCACGCGGGGCGGCATGCAGGCGATATGGCGTGATGACGATGCGCAGAAGCTGATTTTCCACACCGATCGTGGGTCGACGTACACCGCGAGACGGTTCACCAGGCTGTGCCAGAAGATGGGTATCCGGCAGTCGATGGGCCGGGTCGGATCGTGTTTCGACAACGCCGCAGCGGAGGCATTCTTCTCTTCTTTGGAGTGGGAAGTGTTGTCACGCAACGAGTTCCATACTATCATGGAGGCGCAGGCGGTCGTGTTGGAGTGGTGCTACGGCTTCTACAATCACCAGCGTCGCCACAGCGCGATCGGGATGATGAGTCCGGTCGACTACGAGAACACCGCAGTCACCGAGCCCGAAGCCGCATAGAGGAGTCCTCCACGATTCCGGGGGAACCACACTCGGTCTTGTAGAGGCCGTTCGCTGATTCGATCAGCGCGTTGTCGTAGGCATCTCCCACCGATCCGATCGACGCAGAGATACTCTCCAGTGAGAGTTTCTGCGTCAACCGTGTTGACGTGTACTGCGATCCTGCATCCGAATGGTGTATCAGCTCACCATCTTTGACAGGATGACCATCGCGGTCACGTTGCCATAGCGCCATCCGTAGAGGGATGGTCACCAAGGTGGCGTCCTTGCTCGTGGAGGCATGCCAGGCCACGATCTTGCGGGAGAACACATCGATGATGAACACGACGTACACCCATCCGGACCACGTTCGGACGTAAGTGAAGTCGGTGACCCACACACGGTTCGGTTCGGCAGCACAGAACGTGCGGTTCAACAGGTCTCCGGCCCGGATTCCATCCGTGGACGGGATCGTTGTTCGGATACCTTTGGAACGACGAATACCATTGAGGTGCAACATCTTCATCGCGCGGTCCACCGCACCGTAGGACACCCCTGGCATGCTGGTGCGGTCCAGAAGTGCACGCATCTTCACGCGTCCGTAGAGCCCTTCCGGGGTGAGCCGCCGCCGTCCCTGGTGATCGACCCGCCACGCGACCTCACGTACCGCATCGACAGTCTGGGCGTCGCTGATGGTGCGTGCGGCGGGCCGACGCGAACGCCAGGCCCGATAGGTGCGTGCGGCGATCTGGCAACCCTGCTCCCGCAGGACTCGGCAGATCGACTCGACCGCTACACCTTCAGCTCGCATCGTGTCGATGAACGCGATGATCATCGATTGCGGGGGTCGAGTTCCCCCGCGAAGAAAGTCGTCGCCGCTTTCAACACCGCCACGTCCTCACGCAGTTGCCGGTTCTCGGCCTTGAGCTTCTTGATCTCGGCCGATTCCTCCGAGGTCACGCCCGGGCGTTGCCCGGTATCGACTTGATTCTGCACCGCCCACCGGCGGACCGATTCCTTCCCAACGCCGACCTGCTTGGCCACAGCCTCGGCCGCCGCTGTCAGCGACGCATACTCACCACCATGGGTCTGCAACAACCGCAACGCCCGCTCACGGACCTCTGGATCGATCTTCTTCGGCATAACGCTCATCCTTCCTAACTCAGAAGGAAACGGCATCAAACCTAGGGTGATTCACGTCCTTGATTGCACACAGATAGAGCTTGCCCTCACGGGTGTGGTGTTCGGTGATACCAGTGAGCCACAACCGATGTGGCTCCTCGGCGGTGAAGTCGCGCTGGACCAGATCATCGTGGACTGGTGGTCCCGGTCGTCGGCCGTTACGACCTCGCTTCTTGCCGAACACCGACCACCAGGCGTTGTCGCGGCAGATCCGCCACGCGGTCCGCTCGGCCATCGACTCACCCACGGTGGCGGCTTCCCCGGCGAGGAATCGGTAGCCGAATTCCGGGTCCTCGCGGTGGGCATCGAACAGGGCATTCGCCCGATACGCCGCGGCCAGCTTGGCATTGGTGACCGGGCTGGCCAGCCACCGGTAGTAGGGCTGGCGCGAGAGCTGAAGTACCCGACACGACACGCGACGGCAATCCCGTCGGCGGCGAGCTCTTTCACGAGCGGGTACAGCCTTTTCCCGGCAGGTTCGCCTGCGATAGATACGCCGCCGCTCGACGCAGCACCTCGTTCTCCTGCTCAAGCAGGCGGATCCGCTTACGGGCCTCGCGCAGTTCAGCGGACTCGGTCGAGGTCACGCCAGGGCTGCGGCCCCCATCAATATTCGCGCGTCGCATCCACTTGTGCAGCGTCATCGGGTGCACACCGAAGTCGTTGGCGACCTGCTCGATCGTGACGCCTTCTCCACGATCACGAGCCACCCGGATCGCATCGTCTCGGAGCTCCTGGGGGTACGGCTTGGGCACAGCTACATCCTTCCCGACCGCCCGAAGGCAAGCCAGATCAGATGTCACCTATCCGTGCAGCAGTCCCTAGCGACAGTCCCGCGCGGATACTGGGGAACTAAACCAGGAGTACGTTAAACGGTTTCGTTGTTCGGCCACCAGCTGGTTTTGCCTAGTAGTGTCGCGATGGCCGGCACGACGATGGTGCGCACTATAAAGGTGTCGAGCAGTAGTCCGATACCGATGATCAGTCCAACTTGGGTCATGATGGAGATCGAGCCAGCCATGAGGCCGAACATGCTGGCAGCGAAGATGAGGCCGGCCGAGGTGATGACCGATCCGGTGTTGGTGACGGTTCGTAGAACGCCGATTCGTATGTTGTTCTGGGATTCCTCGCGTAGGCGAGAGATGAGCAGCATGTTGTAGTCTGCGCCGACGGCGACGAGGACTATGAAAGCCAATAGCGGTACAGGCCAGGCGATCTCGGTTTTGAGGATGTGTTGGAAGATTAGGACGCCGATGCCCAGTGCCGCGGTGTAGTTGAGGACGACGGTTCCTAGGAGATACAGCGGTGCGATGAGTGCTCGGAGGAGAAGGATTAGGATCAGGCCGACGATGATGAGGGTTGCCAGTGCCAGGAGTTGAAAGTCGTCGGCGAGTAGGCGTTGCAGGTCGGCGTTGATGGCGGGGAATCCGGCGATTGCGATGTGGGAGTCCTCCAGGGTGGTGTTCGGTCTGGCGGCGTTTGCAACATCGGTGATGGTGTTGGTCAGTTGTATGGCTTCGGTGCTGTAGGGGTCGAAGCTGGTTTGTATTGCGTAGCGCACGGTATGGCCGTCGGGCGAGACGAATTGGCGAGCGACATCGACAAAGCGGCGGTCTGCGTTGGCTTGAGGTGGCAGGTAGAAGCCGGTCGCGGAGTCTGTTCCGGCGGTTTCGCGGGCGGAGGTTTGGAGTTGCGTGGCTAGGGTGGCCATCCCGGCTAGTTGCTGAAGGTTGCTGTCGATCAGCGCGGACACGCCGTCGGCGAGTTGTCGTGATCCTGCGGCGAGCTGACTCACGCCAGTTTGGAGTTGAGTGATCTTAGCGGGCAGGTCTTGGTTGTTGATGGTGCTCAGGGTGGAGTTGAGGGAGTTGACGGTTGCGGTGAGTTGGTCGGTGACCGTCGTGAGGGGTGTGTCTAGTTGTGCGAGTTGTGTTGACAGGGTGGTGATCTGGTCGAGCAGTCCACTCCCTAGTGTGGCGTTGAGGTCGCGAATCTGTGCGCGCAGGGTTGCGCACTGGGGGACTTGGGCGCACCAGGGCGCTGAGTCGAGGAGGGGTAGGATTGAGGTCACTGTTGTCAGCGCCGCGGATGTTTGGCGGGTCAGGGCGGCAAGTTGTGGGGCGTTCTGTGAGGCGCGGTCGAGTGCGGGCGCGGACGCGGCGAGCTGGCGCAGGAGTGGTTGGTACTGCTGGATTTGTTGACCGGCGGTGCTTGCTTGGGTGAGGATACCGGCGAGTGGCGTCAGGTTGAGGCGTAGCTGGGTGTCGAGTTGGGCCAGCCCGTCGGCGAGCTGGTTGGCACCGGAGCGCAACTGCTCGAGGTCGCCTTTTCGTTGCTGGCCGTCTGCGACGGCGCCTGCCACCTGGTCCCCGATCTGACCGTTCTGCCACGACAGCTCGGCCTGTTCGAGTTTGTCGCCGGTGGGGCGGGTGACGCCGATGACGCGAGTCACCCCGGGAATTTGGGATACCCGCGAAGCCATCTGCTCGAGGTCGGCAAGTCCGCTGGCGGTGCGTAGGTCGATCGGCGCATCCACCACAAGAAACTCAGCAACCGTCACATCTGTGGGGAAATGGCGGTCAAGCAGCGCATATCCCTGGTTGCTGTCGGTCGTCGCGGGTTGGCCCTGGCGGTCGTCATAGGTGATGTGGATACCCATCGCGATCGTGCTCAGCACGATCAGCCCCACCATCGTTATAGCGAGAAGGGGGACTGGGCGGCGGACGACAAGCACCGCCACGCGATTCCAGTACTTGCGCGTGAGGTCTCGTCGGGGGTTGCCCCAACCGAAGCGGGCTGCCCACTGCAGCACCGGCGGCAGCAAGGTGACAGTGGCGAGGAACCCGATGAGGATCGCGATCGCGCAGGCCGGACCCAAGGTGGAAAAGACGCTCAGTTCGCCGAACGCCATAGCCAGGAATGCCAGTGCCACCGTCGCCGCCGAGGCCAAGATGACCCGTCCGATCGTCGCTGTAGCGTCCACAAGAGCATCCGCGGTAGGCGCGCCTTGGCGCAACCGCTCGTGATAGCGGCTGATGAAAAAGACTGAGTAGTCCACCCCGGCCCCGAGCAGAATGACCGTCATGAATGCGACGGTGAACTGAGACACCGGCATTCCGAGCTCACCTAGTGCGGACAAGACGCCGCGGCCCACCCCAAGGCTGACACCAATCACCAGCAACGGCACCAGTGCTGTGAACAGCGATCGGTACACCACCAGCAAGATCAGGGCGATCAGCGCGACTGTGGCCAAAGTGATCACGACCAGGTCGCTCTCGGCACTCACGATCTGATCACTGAAGGTGGCTGCGGGTCCGGTGACATGAACCGCGGTACCAGTATCTTCAAACACCCGGCGTGCGGTTTCGCGGACGGTTTCCACCGCATGAGTCGCCGCCGGACCGCCCAGGGTCCCCGAGACCCCGACGGGCAGATACCAGGCCTTGCCATCCTCACTCAACGCCTGGCGGGCAGTGATCGGATCCGACAGCAAGTCACGAACCGATTGCACATCGTCAAAATTTTCACGGAGCTGTAGGACCAACGCGTCGTATCGCTCTCGCGTGACCTCTGTAAGCCCATTCGGGTTCTCCATGGTCACGAAGACAGTGGTCTTAGCGCCCTTTTCCCCGAATGCGCCACCCATTTGATCAAGAGCTTGAAAGGACGGAACCCCTGCAGGGATCGGATCTACCGATTGCTGCCGCACCACCGTCTCCAACTGAGGAAACAGCACCGCCAACACCACCCCGACAGCTATCCACACCCCGATGACCAGGGACTTGTGCGTCAAAGTGAACCGCGCGATTCGTCCCAACGTGGAGCTGTACTCGCTGCGCTCGACCAACGGCCGCCTTGCCAAGCGCTTGTCATCGGGACGATGGACCACCATACGCAGTACCTCACCAACTCATCTGGCCCACAGTGGAACCATCGGTAGCGCTACGCTACAAGTTGTAGCGTAAAAGTGGAAGGCGGTGAGGCTATGTAGGCGGGCGCCGCCTGTGCGCCGCAAGAAAGTCATCGACGAGGCGCTCGAGATCAGCGACATCCATCGCGCGAATCCCGGTGAGCTTGGCGAAGACCAGAGGGCCTGCCAGCTGAGTGATCGCCATGGTCAAGTCCGGATCGTCGAGTTCAGCGGCGGCCGCGCTACTTGTCAACACTCGATCAAAGGGTTCTCGGTACTGGTTGACTACGCGCATCCGCAACGGCCCCAATGCGTTTGGTTCTTCGCCAGGTTGCTTGGGAACCATTGCCAACCAAGCCAGTGTGGTCAACTGCAACGGAGCCTGTTCGATGAGAGCAGCCTGGCGTTGCATCAATGTGACCAGGTCATCGCGAATCGATTGCGAGGTTTCAGGGTTGTCCACCTGAGGCAACAACCGCTCGAAGGCTGCTGCCACCAGGTCCGTGGTGCTCGCAAAATGTCGATACAGCGTGGTGCGGGCTACGCGAGATAGCCGGGTTACAGCCTCCACGGTGACCGCTTCGACCCCACCGCTGCTGAGCAGGGTCGCGGCAGCATCCAACAACCGCGCCCGCGAGCGAACCCGCCTCGGGTCCACATCATCGATATCGGCGATCTCCACCCTTGCCCACTTCCCGCTCCAGACCAACAGCACAAACGATACCGTCGGTAACAGAACGAAACTGCGAGTGCTCGAACACCGAACGAGGACCGCAGAGAGGACCACCCAATGGGCTTCGATCAGCGGCTACCAGCGCACTCGCCATCATGTATGGGATGTGGCAGCGACAACCCCAGCGGACTCCAGCTCGAGGTATACAGGCATGACGACCACGTCTACGCTGATCTAACCTTCGACGAACGCCAATCAGGAGCACCCGGCCTAGCTGTACCGACCCGGGACGTTAGGTACGGCGTTCGGCGAGTCGACGTGACATAGGGAAGACCTCCGAGTGAGGTGTGGAGCTGTCTAAGAACCGCTCCTCAACCCGGAGGTCTTCATGTCCCACCGTAATTCACCGCTGTCCCCGACTGGCCGGTTGCGTCTGGCTCGGTGTGTTGTGGACGACCGGTGGCCACTGCGCCGCGCAGCTGACCGGTTCAACGTGTCAGTCACCACGGCCAAGCGATGGGCGGATCGCTACCGCGACCACGGGCCGGCCGGAATGGGTGATCGGTCCAGCCGGCCCCGATCGTGTCCGCATCGCACCAGCCGGCGCCGGGAACGCCGGGTCGTCGGGTTACGCGTCTCCCGCCGCTGGGGGCCAGCCCGGATCGGATACCACCTGGGGTTGAACGTCTCCACGGTGCACCGCATCCTCACCCGCTACGGCTGCCTATGTGGTTCCCCCGGAATCGTGGAGGACTCCTCTATGCGGCTTCGGGCTCGGTGACTGCGGTGTTCTCGTAGTCGACCGGACTCATCATCCCGATCGCGCTGTGGCGACGCTGGTGATTGTAGAAGCCGTAGCACCACTCCAACACGACCGCCTGCGCCTCCATGATAGTATGGAACTCGTTGCGTGACAACACTTCCCACTCCAAAGAAGAGAAGAATGCCTCCGCTGCGGCGTTGTCGAAACACGATCCGACCCGGCCCATCGACTGCCGGATACCCATCTTCTGGCACAGCCTGGTGAACCGTCTCGCGGTGTACGTCGACCCACGATCGGTGTGGAAAATCAGCTTCTGCGCATCGTCATCACGCCATATCGCCTGCATACCGCCCCGCGTGGCGACCCCCATCTCGATCGCCGCACACGCCAACGCTGCATCCGGGTGACGACTGGTGGCCGCCCCCAGCAGGCGGCGACTGTAGAGGTCGATGACCGTGGCCAGATACAGCTTGCCCGCCGCGGTCGGGATCTCGGTGATGTCGCCGACCCACCGCTGATCGGGGCACTGTGCGGTGAAATCGCGACCCAACAAATCGGGGAACTTCGGGGCGGTCTTGTCCTGACGGGTCAGCCCGTTGCGCCGGCGGATCCGCCGCGCGACCAGGCCCTGACGACACATCGAATCAGCGACAGTCTTCTCGGTCACCGTCCACCCGTCAGCACGCAGATCCGCATGCAGGCGCGGTGACCCGTGCAGGCCGCGGGCCTTGTCGAACGCCACCGCCACGGCCCGGTCGATGGTGTCCCGGCGATAGTCGCGGGTGGTGTGCAAACCCGTTGCCGCACCCGGCGATTGGGTCCGCTTATGCCATTTGTAGAACCACGCCTCGCTGACCCCGAGCAGCCGGCAGGACACCGCGTGTGGCACCCGATAGTTGGTCCTCTGGTCGGCGATAAAGCGTGCCACGCTCACTTCGTCGCCTCCTTCACCCACAGGACCACTGATCGCTTGAGGACATCACGCTCCATGCGCAGCTCGGCGACCTCGTCACGCAACCGTTTGAGCTCAGCAGCGTCATCAACGGTCAGCTCGCCGCGGCCCTCCCGCTCGGCGCGCGCCCGGTTGACCCAGTTACCCAAGGTGCCCTCGTTGACCCCCAGGTCTCGAGCGACCTGGGCGATCGGCTTACCTGTCTCCTCGACGATCCGGACCGCCCCATCACGAAACTCCCGGTCGTACTTCTTCCGCTTCTCTGGCATCGTGCTCCTCATTATCGATGCCTCTACGGTTCGGGGGGAACCTCAAGGCGGGTGACCCATCCGGTGGTGGTGTCGAAGAGCACAGGGTAGGCGTTGTGCGCGGCTTTGATCCCGAGCGCGATCGCGAGGTGGGTCTTACCCACTCCAGGTGGTCCGAGAAGGATCACGTTGTCGCTCTTGGCGATCCAGGTGCTGGTGGCCAGATGGGCGATAACATCGCGACGCAATCCTGGAAGGCGGTCGAAGTTGAAGTCCTCGAGTGTCTTGACCGCGGGGAAGCGAGCGCCACTGATCCGCAGCACGGTGCCGTTGGCTTCGCGTTCACTGACCTGGCGGTCAAGGATCGCTGCGAGGTACTCCTCGTGGGTCCAGTTGTCGGTGCGGGCCCGCTCGGCCAACTCGGCCCAGCAGCGGCGGATCGCTGGCATCTTCAACGCCCGCGCCGCGAACTCGATCTGCTTACCTGTGTGATTGTCGGACATGGTATTTCACCTTTCAGTGATAGTGGACGGGGTGGGTGGTTGAGCACCTGACGGGGTAGCAAAGTGCACCCCGAACAGGTCGTCGTAGTCTGGTAGCGCCCGGATCGGTACCTCGTGGCCGTCGGGGTGGGCGCGGATGCGGGCGGCGTTTCGGGCCCGGTTGGCGAGGTCTTGGCGGCGGTAGTCGCGGCGCAGTTCTTTGGCTGCCCGCACGTGCTGAGGGTCGGCGATGGTGACGTGGTTGGCCCAGCTGCGAGCGTGGTCGGCGACGGTGACCTCGCCGCACTGGATGCGCACCTGCTGCAGGTCGGCGGTGATGTCGACGAAGCGACCGATCACCGACGGGTGCACCGAATAGTCATTGCCGGCCACACGTACGTAGTAGTCGCGACCGAGTCGCACCCGGCTACTCAACCCGATATGAGGTGCGGTCGGGGGAAGCCCGGCCATCTGCTCGAGGTCCTCGGCGAGCGCATCACACGGGCGTCGATCACCGATCGCGCGCACCACTCGGGTGTTGGCATGATCGGCCAGCCACCGATCGAACTGGGCGGTGAAATCGTCCGGTGAGGCGAACTGGCGGCCCGGCAGGAACGAGGTCTCGAAGAATCGGTTGTTGCGTTCGACCATGCCCTTGTACTCGGGGTCTCGCGGTGGCGCCAGCTCCAGCCGAGTGCCCAAGGTGCCCACGAATCCTGCGGCCAGCGCGGTGGGTGTGCCCTTGGGGCCGATCGCGGCTTCGCGGTCCCACACCAGCTTGCGGGTCACCGCGCCCAGTTGCGACAGCAGCAGCCACATCCCCGTCAGGATGTCTCCGCCCTGGCGCGACGGGATCATCACCGCCGACCGGTATCGGGAGAACGCCAATGTCATCACCAATACCGGTAACATGGCGAATTGATTGTGGCCCACTGGGATTCGGTAGTCCGGGAACCACAGATCCCACTGCGAACAGCCGCCGGGCTCATAGATCACCCGATCGGCCGGATCTACCCCACGAAACTCCGGGCGAATCACCCGGACCCGGTCTTTGAGGACAGTCAACGATCTCGTCCACCCGATCCGCTCCGCGATCACCGTCGCCGGCATCGTCGGATACTCCCGCAACAACGCCCGGATCTGCGGTTCGAACGCATCGACCACCGAGCCCTTCGCCGGTCGCGAGTACTTCGGCGCGGTGTCTGAGGCCAACGCCGCCCGCACCGTGTTACGGGCCACCCCCAACCGGCGCGATCTCCTTGATCGGCACACCCTCACTGCGATGCAAACGGCGGATCTCCGCCCACTGCTCCACTGAAATCACCCTCCTAACAAGACGGGGGTCAAAATTCACCCGTCGTCAGGGGGTCAGTTTTCAGGCGCCGTCAACATACCCTTCGGGATCGATCCAACGACCGCGTCACCAGGTAGAGCGTTTTGAGTGCGGACTGCTCGTTCGGGAAGTGCCCTCGAGCGCGCACCGCACGCCGCTAGCGGGGCGTTGAGACTTTCGCTAGCGTTGGTGGAGCACAACACTCGTCGAATTTCGACGTCGTTGTCAAGGAACGGGATGAACTCCTCCCACGCACTCTCCCACAGGGTCACGATCGCCGGGTACGGCGTGCCCCACTTCTCAGCGAATTCCTCCCATCGCAGCCGGGCCTCAGCGGCGGTCAGCGCGGTGTAGATCGGTCTGAGATCGGCGCTGATCTTGTCCCTATACTTGCGGGAGGCGTACTTGAAGGTGTTCCGGATCAAATGGATGATGCACGTCTGTACCGTGGCCAACGGAAACGCGGCAGACACACTGTCGGGCGACCCTTTCAAGCCGTCACAGACAAGGGAGAAGATGCCCCTGGCACCCCGGTTCTTGAGGTCGGTGAGCACCGCCCGCCGGAACGTGGCCGACTCGCTGCCGCCGTCGCCAGCCCACATGCCGAGGATGTCTTTGTGCCCATCGAGATCAACCCCGATCGCGGCGTAGATCGGCCGGCTACTCACTCACGCACCTCATCCGCGGTGGTGACATCGTGTTCTTGACCAGTCTCAACTGGCCCTGCCACCAGGGCATCCACGCCCTCGACTGTGTCGGTCATCGTCGTGATTCCTCCTGCCCCACGCCGGGGGCGATCAAACCACTTACACCGAATCAGCGACAGTCCCCCCTGCGGCGTCAGTCTGTACGCGTGAAGTTGGCGAAGAAGTCATCGATTGTTGATAGGTCGGCATACCGTCGAAAATGAGCGACGTCGACCTTGACGAAGACACCGCTAGAGGTGAAATACGTTCGATCATCGAACGATCCAACGGCCGCGATGTGCAGTAGGCGATCCGACTCGTGGTCAATCCAAGCAGAGAGGCGAATGGGAGTGTGCAGAGGGACCGGCTGACGGTATTCGACGGTCAGGGTGCGGGTCACCGCGGGGGTCCGCGCGATCCACAGGGTGAAACCCATGATGTCGTCGCAAGCGGCCGAGATCGCTCCGCCGTGCGCCAACCCGGGCGCGCCAAGGTGCCTCTCGTCGAAGGTGTGATCGGCGTACACCCGCTCGCCACTCCGGTAGACCTCAAGTTGAAGTCCGTGGGGGTTTTCGCTTCCGCAGCCCATGCACTGGGACGAGTGCGCCGGCAGTCTTGCTTCTGAGGTCATCTTCTGATCGTTGTCCTTACTAAGCCGCCACCTACTCAAACAGGGTGCGGGGGTCGATGAGGTGTGGGAGCAGGTCCCGACACGGTCTTTCTGTAAACACTATAGGTAATACTGCCAGTACCTGGTACCGTCCATAACGCGCACCAGCATTAAGCGGCGCATACCCCGTGTACGAGGGAAGGAGAGGTCCATCACCACTCGGACCGGCGCCAACCGTTTCCTGGACGGCGCCGCCACTTTCGGTAGCACCCTCGGCTTGGCTGGCCAGGCCCTGCGGTGGGTAGCGGTAGACATTGCTACGGGACGGTTTCCGTTTCGCGAAGCCGTATCGCAGACTTGGTTCGTTATTGTCGTGACGACTCTGCCCGCGATTCTGGTAGCTGTGCCATTCGGTGTCATCGTGTCGGTACAAGTGGGAAGCCTCACTCAGCAAGTTGGGGCCACGTCAATTGCTGGCGCCGCTGGGGGCCTCGGGATCATTCAACAGGGAGCGCCCATCGTTACCGCCCTTCTACTCGGGGGCGCGGCCGGATCAGCGATTGCCTCTGATTTGGGCGCTCGAACGATTCGCGAAGAAATTGCCGCCATGGAGACACTCGGACTCAACCCCACCAGGCGCGTCGTAGCACCTCGGTTCGTATCTGTGTTGATCACTGCGCCGATGCTCTGCATGCTGATCGTCTTCACCGGGCTGCTGGCGGGCTACGCCATCAGCGTCGATGTCCAAGGCATCACACCCGGCAGCTATGTCGCATCGTTCGCGTCGTTCGCATCGGTAACCGACATCGTTGTCGCTCTATGCAAATCGCTTGTGTTCGGACTTGTCGTGGTGACGATTGCTTGTCACCGCGGGCTGTCGACGAAGGGCGGCCCTAAAGGCGTCGCAACCTCGGTCAATGCCACCGTAGTGCTGGGTGTCGTCGCGTGCTTCGTGATCAATGTCTTTATCACGCAACTAACAACCATGTTCGTCCCCCAAACCATTGGATGAGAAACGCCTCGTGACCACCGTTCCCTCCCGGAGGTTCTCCGCCGCCACCCGGCCGGTCGGTGCCGTGATCGCGCCCGTTGCACAAGTACCTGAACGCTTGGGGCACGTCGCGACCTTTGTGATCGCCGCGGTCCTCGGCATCCGCCATGTCATCACCACATACCGGCGCCAAACCCTGCTCTACATACAAGAATTCGCCTGGGGTAGAGGTGCAGTCTTGGTCGGTGGTGGAACGGCCATCGTCCTCGCCATCCTCGGCATCGCCGTCGGCGCCTCAATCGGTATCCAGGGTTACGCCTCGCTGGACCTCGTAGGGATGGGTTCACTGACTGGATTCATCTCTTCCTACGCTAACACCCGAGAGCTTGCGCCAATGATCGCTGCGATCGGGTTCGCAGCACAAGCCGGCTGCCGGTTGACAGCTGAGATAGGCTCGATGCGCATTTCCGAGGAGATCGACGCTCTCGAGGCTATGGCGGTACGTCCCATTCCCTTCGTCGTCAGCACTCGCGTAGTGGCGTCGATCACGACCGTGATTCCTTTGTACATCATCGCGCTTATTCTCGGATTCGCGGCCGCTAAGCTCGTCGTCACACAGGTACACGGCCAATCCGGCGGCACTTATGATTTCTATTTCGACCAGTTCCTCAAACCTCAGGACCTTATCTTCTCGCTCATCAAAGTTCTTGTATTTGTCGTTTCCGTAGTGATTATCCATAGCTATCAGGGCTACTTCGCCACAGGCGGAGCTGAGGGGGTAGGCCGGGCGTCCGGCCGAGCGATCCGCACGAGCCTCATCGTCATCGTCGTGGAGGACATGATTCTGACACTTCTGATGTGGGGATTCGATTCCGGCGTACGGATTTCTGGGTAGGGGGGTTCAGTGGCTGTCTTTCATGATCCGTCCGGGCGCGAACCATCGCACGGGAACCTGGTCCTTCGGGGGGTCGCCCTCTTAATCCTCGGCGCGATAGCTGCCTACTTACTGATAAGTGACGCTAACGGTGACTTCAGCGATCACACGTCGTTGACCATCAACACCGACGCGATAGGCGACGGATTGAAGGGGGGATCGGAAGTGAAGTACCTTGGGTTCACCGTGGGCGAGGTCTCGAGCATCTCGGTTCGAGACCGTGGCGCGACGGTCAAAATCAACTTCACCGGTTCCGGCAACGACCTAGATCTCCGGCAGGGCATGACGGTGAATTACACTTCGGCAAACGCACTGGGACCGACGGCACTGGAAATCGTAGATCCTGGACACGGACCGCCCATCGGTTCCGGCGGGAGTGTCTACGTAAGCAGGTTGCAGTCTGAACAGACCTCGGTGTCAACACTTGTTCGCAAGATCTCCACGCTGGTCGAGGCACTGGACCAGCCCTCGTTCGAAGCGGTGGTGAGGTTCATCGTCGAGGATTCGCAGGCAATGTCTGATAGCGGAAAACTCGTATTCCAGATCGCGAAGCTCACGCGGGATGTCCAGAAACGGCCGGTCGGGGAGGACCTAGAAATTGCAGCCAATCTGTCCACCGGAGTCGCCGACTTCATGACGCCGTTCGTCCCTGGCGTCTTGAAGAACGTCGATATCGCTGACTTTTTCGCCACTCAACAGAACATCGATCGCACGAAAAGCAATCTCGGCGACACGGGAAAGGTTCTGTTCGGTGCACTCGGCGGACTGCTCGACAAGAATTACCCGGCCCTGAGTTCGCTGTTAGACGTCGGCCTTGATCTAGCGCGGCCCGTCGCCAGATCCGCCTCGGGGCTCGTTCGCACGGTGTACACGATCCCGCAGATCCTCGATGGCATCGACAAAGCCTTGCCGAAATTCGGCGACCGAGTCCAGCTCCAGCTAGCACTGGTGGTCCAGACCTCACCTGCTCTACAAAGCGCATTGAGAATGGGGGGGCCCACGGGATGACTCTGAGGTCTCTGACACCCACAATCATTAAGATCACCGCGTTCACCGCTGTCATCGGCGTCCTTACGTATGTCATCATCGCGATTCTGCAGCCGACCAACGAAGGATCCTCCAGTTCGCAGCGTTCCGCGGTTTTTGCCGACGCTTCCGGACTCAAGCCCCGCGACGGGGTACGACTCGCTGGAGTGAAGGTGGGATATGTAACGGCTGTCGACCTGAAGGGATCAACAGCGATCGTCCGTTTCCAACTGGACGACGGCGTCTCGATTACCCCCGCGACGACTGCCGCCGTCCGTTACCAAAACCTGCTGGGGCAGCGGTATGTGGAGCTCATCAATGCCGGACAAGGCGCCGACCAGGAGTCGATCACACAGGTGGCACTCAACAAGACCGTCCCGTCGTTCGACGTATCGACACTATTCAACAGTTTCAAACCAGTATTCGATACATTGAATACGGCCGAGATCAATGAGCTTCAGTCGAACCTGCTACGGGTCGCCCAGGGGGACGGTCGAGGTATCGCACCAGTCATGAAGCAAGTCGCGAACATCACCGAGTACGGGAACCAGCGTTCAGAGATCATCACCAACATTGTGACGAGCCTGGGACAGGTGTCTGATCAGTTGATGGGGCGCTCCGCCGAACTGGTCGAGTTGATAGACAAATTGGGGTCAATCGTCGATGCGTTCAGCCGCGTGAGCGATCGCCTGAGGGCCTCGCTGCGGGAGGTCAACCGTTCGATGGCGAAGACTGTGCTCTCCGGTGAGCAGATCGAGTCGACCTACGACACCAGCTTCGCGGCCATTTATCAGAGATTGGTGCGGGAGCCAGGGGATACAGAAAGCTTACTGAACGGTGCCGTTCTCCTGAAGCCACTCCTGGACGCCCTGGAAACTACATCCAAAGCGACACCTTCGTCCTCGGCGGCAGGGTGCGCCCGAGGAGTGCTCGACCTACCGAGAACAGCGCAGATCGCCCTGATGGGTCAACGACTGGTGGTGTGCCAGTGACCCGCTTCTTCGATAAGCGTCCGCATCACCGCCCGCAGCGTCGGCGCGACCTCATCCTGGCGGGAGTCGTTACGATGGTCACGGTGGCCGGCCTCGTCGTGGCGGGTGCTGTGTACATCTCACCGCCCGGACAAACTATCTACAGTGCCAAGTTAGTCAATACCGGCGGATTGGAAGCCGGCGACCAGGTACGTATCGCCGGGATCAGGAAAGGCAAGGTCGCGTCAGTCGACCTGACCGGAACGTTCATCACCGTGCGATTCCGGCTGGATGACTCGATTGCCGTTCGGTCGGACGCGACGGCGAACGTCCGTCTCATCACCCCTATTGGTGGACGTGTATTGGACCTCGACCCAGGTTCAGGCCCGTCGGCCCTCGACGGTGCAATCCCACTGGAGCAGACAAGCAGCACCTACGACATTTCCAGCACGCTTGAGACAACCACACCGGTGTTCCGTGACGTGCGTGGTGTTGATCTACGGCGCACAGCGGCGCTGCTACAGAATGCTTTCTCCGACGGAAACACCAATATCCCTGATGCCCTGCAAAACGCGAGCAGCCTGATGGACCTACTGCAACGTCAGTACGCACAACTCGACAAGACGATGACGTTGTCCGATGAGTACGTCGCCGCCCTCGCAAACCGCAAGCAGGTACTCGTGGACTTCCTCCGCCAGCTCAGCTTCCTTGCCCGCACCCTTGGACCAGACATCGCCAACGTCCAGAACGGATTCGATTATCTGCGCCGTCTTTTCAAGCTACTGACCCGACCGCTTGTCGCGTACCGCGACGGAATAGAACCATCGGTACAACAGTTCAAGACCCTTCTGAACAAGGTGTCGGCCCAGATGCCCGCCTACGCAAACGCGCTGACCCAGGTCGATCAGATCACCAGACGACTGAGCATTCTTCTCGACGCTCCAGAGGTCGGTCCAGCGAGTCCTGAACCGACTGTCCGCATCTGCATCCCGAGTGGTGATCAAAAATGCTGACAGAGCGGATGCGTCAGCATCTGATCCCGATCGCCACCATCGTCACACTGGCAGTAGTGATCGCGGCCGTAGGAATCAACTATGCGACAGCCGACGACGACACGCGGCCACTATGTGCGGAGTTTTCCGACGCATCAGGTCTGTACGAAGGCAACTCCGTCGCGATGCTCGGCAAGAAGGTGGGCAGGGTCGTAGGCATTCACGAGGAGGGCCAGAGGGGCGTGCGTGTCGACATGCGGATCGACAAGACCGTGCCGCTTCCCGCGGATGTGGGGGCCACCCTGGTGTCCACCTCGATTGTCACCGAAAGACAAATCGAGTTCACCCATCCCTATCGCGGCGGAGAGCATTACGAGTCGGCCAAGTGCATACCACTGAACAAAACCAGGACTCCACTGGGGATTAGTCAAACGCTCGACGCGATCAGCACTCTTTCCGATGAACTCGTCAAGGACGGCGGACGTGACACCGATGCGATTCTCCAGGCGCTCACGCTCGTCTCCAAGAACATGGAGGGAACCCAGGGCGATATCTCTGGCATTCTCAAGGACTCGGCCACGCTGATCAACGATCCGACCCGGCGTGATGGTCAGATACGCAGAATTGTAGCCAACCTCGCGACCTTAACCGGTGTTGCCACCGAGAACAGTGCTGAGGTGACCCAGCTGTTCGACAACTTCGTCGGCGCAATCGAGGTGATTGTTGCTTTCGGTCAAACATTCGGCGCCGCAACAGAGTACGCAGGTACCTTCGTCCCCATCCTGTCGCGATTGGCGTCCGACTTCGGTCCACCGATCTTCGCAATTGGTGATGCTGCGGTTCCACTCCTCGCGCAAGTAGGCAAGCAAGAGAACATCCTGGCGACCGTCGCCGCTCGAACGGCTGACCTCATCGTCAAGCATCCGGATGCGAAGTCGATCCTGCGGGCATTCGCCGTGTCTGTCCCACTGCAGACCCTAAGAACGGCGTGTGCCTCTCCCCCCGTCAACGGCGTCTGCAGGACGGGTAACGAAGTGGCGACGATCGCTAACTTGATCGGAGGGCAATCTCAATGATGACCTACGGCTACCTTCGCCGTGTCACGGCCGCGATCGTGACGCTGTTCGCAGCGACCATCGCCCTCGCCGCCTGCAGCATCAACGCCGACAACCCGCCGACCATCGGCGGATCATCCGCCCGAGACGGCTACGACATCGAGATCGAGTTCACGAGTGCTCTGAACTTGCCTGCCCGTGCCAAAGTCCTCTCTCGAGGGATTGACGTCGGTGCCGTCACCAGCGTCACGTACGACGGAGGCCACGCGCTGGTTGCCGCCCGAATTGATAAAGACGCCCAACTGCAGGAAGATTCGCGCGCGGAACTCCGCCAAGACACTCTCCTGGGCGAGATTTATGTGGCCATCCTTCCCCCCGCACAGCAGTCCACCCAAGCCTTGCTGCACGCGGGATCGGTAATACCTCTCTCACGCACCGAACCGGCTGCCAACGTCGAGGACGTGATGCGGGGGATGGCTAATGTACTGGGCGGGGGTGAACTCGATAAAATCCATACCGCGATATCGACACTGAACTCGACCTTTCCGAGTGACCCCGCCCAATTCGATACGCTTTACCGCACGACGTTGCGCACCGTGTCTGAGGTGTCCGCCAACACCGACAAACTCGACGTAGTCCTGCAGTCGGCCGATCGCACACTGAAAGTGATCCTGGCCGACCCGTCAGGTACTGACCGAATGTTGACCAAGGGGGGAGTGAACTTCTATGGTCTGGGCTATTCGCTAATTGACGTCGCGCTACTTATCGCCAACCTGCGCGACTTCGCAGTATCTGCCGGCCGTATCGTCGACCCTGAGTATTCCCGCATCAAGGAAACGGTAGGAGCGATCGCGCCGGTAATCGCGTCCATCGCGTACTCGGACATCTACTCCAAGGATGTTTCCGACAAGGCGACGCGTGTAATACGCGAGAAGCTCATCCCATTCGTCAGCTCGCCAGATATCAACGTTTCCGACGTGTCTATCGACGGCCAAGATCTAGCCCGACGTGATGCCGGGTCGTTCATTAACGTATTGCGAGCGATCGGAATGATGCCATGATCCGCAGCACCGTCGTATCCCTGGTTGCCCTTGTCGTCGTCTTCCTCGTCGGAGCAACATACCTGACCATCGACGTGGCACGAATAAACCCGTTCCGCTCCGACTACACGATCTCGGCCATACTCAAGAGCTCGGGCGGCCTGCTCGACACATCGCCGGTGATGCTAGAGGGGGTGCCGGCGGGCAAGGTGACATCTATTCGCGTCACAGATAATCAGCTCGCCGTCGACATGTCCATCGACTCCGGCTACAAGATCCCTCGCGGCAGTGTCATGACGATCCAGAACCTCTCGGTCGCGGGAGAGCAATACATCAACTTCATCCCACCGGATACCACCACCAGTGAGTACTTGCGTAGTGGGGACCTAGTGCCCGCCAGCGCCATCCACGTGTCCCAATCCGTTCCCCAGGTGCTCCCGAAAATGTCGGCAGTGGCCGACGCGCTCGATCCAGCATCGATTCAGACCATCAACGAAACGATCTCGGCTGCAGTCGACGGCCGGCAAAAGGACCTCGACACGATCGGAGACATGATGCACCGCCTCGTGGACTTCGTCGGTGACGACGGTGCGGTCCGTACCACCGCGGACAATGCCGAGTTCCTCCTGGGCCTCATGTCGAACGTGGGCGGTGTGCTCAGTACCGCGTCGGTCCGGACCCCGGATGCCGTCGACGGTTTGGCGAGAATCCAACGTGCGTTCATCGTTTTCACCTCTACGTCCTACGACAAATGGCCACCAATCCTGAAGCTAGTGGAAAAGCTCAGCGGTTACATCCAGATACTTCAGCCCGACATTGTCGCCATCACCCGCGCGGTCAAACCGGCGACGGCGAAAGTCGCAGACACATACGTCGACTTCGGATCGATCGGTGATCTCCTGGCGCGAACATTCCCCGCGTCCCATCGGGGACAGGCGCAAATCCCGATCGCCGTCACACCATCACCCCGCTGACGCCCGATGTCTCCCCCCCCTACCCCAGCATTTACAGAAGGCAGCAAATGACCGCACACGACAACGGATCAGAATCCGAGGACAGCGGCACCGAAAATGAGCTGACTACGGCTTCCGATAAGGCAGACCGCGGCGACGCCACTAGTGCCACAGAACCTGCGACGTCACAGGACGTTTCCGCCTCGGACGAGGCAAGCCCCCCGACGTCCGAGGCCGAGCAGCGCTGGGGATCAGCACGCCTCCAGGTGGTGGCCGTCGGTGCTCTCGTGGTAGTACTCGCGGTGCTGGCCGGGCTCTTTGCTTACCTCTACATTGACATGCGGCAAGCAAAGACGTCCCTGGAGGACGCCGCCACACAACGAGCGCAGGCAGCGCAGGCAGCATCGGACTACACCACAAAGTCGCTCACGTACAGCTACCAAAACACCGACGCATTCTTTACCGAAGTGAAAGAGAATGCCAGCGATGCGTTGGTCAAGCGATACGACGATGTCGAACCCACCCTGACCCAAATCATGAAACAGGCCAAGGTCCAAGCGGCGGGACGCGTACTGGCGACCAGCGTCACCGGCAGCGCCAGCGAGAACCGGGGGGAATACACGGTGCTGGTCTTCGCCACCCAGAAGACCCAGAATGTTCAGAACCCTCAGCCGAGCGAACTCCCCACACTGTTGAAAGTCGTCGTGCTGAAGACCGATAACGGCTGGCAGATCCAGGATTACGGACCTGCCGAATGATCCAGCGTCCGCCGCGAAAGGAGAGTTAGATGAAAAGCACCATGCAGGAGGTGCCGATGACAGTGTCATCGATACTGCGCCACGTCGCAACCAATCACACTGTTAGGCAGGTGATTACCTATTCCGTGAACGGCTCTGCCCGGTATGCGACCTACGGCGATCTTGAAGAGCGATGCGCACGTCTGGCGAATGCTCTGCGTCGGGTCGGCGTGGTCGGCGACGACCGCGTGGCAACGATGCTGTGGAACAACCAGGAGCACCTCGAAGCGTACGCTGCGGTACCCGCGATGGGCGCGGTGCTGCATACGCTGAACATCCGGTTGTCACCGGCTCAGCTGCAGTTCATCGCGAACCACGCCGAAGACAAGGTCATTATCGTGGACGGGTCGCTGGTTCCGTTGTTGGCGGCGGTCCTACCGGGCTTGGCGACGGTTCGGGTTGTGTTCGTTACCGGCGACGGCGACACCTCCCCGCTCGACGGGCACGGCGTGACCGTGATGCGATATCATGACGCGCTCGCAGCGGAATCCCCAGTGTTCTCTTGGGTCGATCCCGACGAGCGGTCGGCTGCGGGTATGTGTTATACGAGCGGCACTACAGGCGATCCCAAGGGGGTCGTCTACAGTCATCGCTCGGTGTTTCTGCACTCCATGGCAGCGTGTACCGGTAACGCTCTGGCGATCGCAGAAGCCGATCGTGTACTTCCCGTCGTGCCGATGTTTCATGCCAGCGCCTGGGGTCTGCCCTACGCGTCGCTGATGGCCGGCGCGGACTTGCTGATGCCTGATCGATACCTTCAAGCAGCGCCGCTCGCTGACATGATCCAACAACATCGCCCCACGAAGGCAGGAGCAGTACCGACAATCTGGAACGATCTTCTTCAGTACGGTATCGCGAATCCGGGTGTCGACTTGTCATCGATCGACCTTGTCGCCTGTGGTGGAGCTCCCGTCCCGCAGTCGTTGATCGAGGGGTTTGCGGACCGCTTCGGCGTACAGATTATTCAGGCGTGGGGTATGACTGAGACGTCCCCGCTTGCAGCGGTAGGTCGGCCTCCCGCCGGGATCGGCCCCACAAAGGAAATATCTTACCGCAAGCGACAGGGACGGGCAATTTGCGGGGTGGAGATGCGCCTCATCGACGAGGGCGGCCTGCCTGTTCCCCGTGACGACAAGTCCGTCGGTGAACTCGAAGTGCGGGGTCCGTGGGTCACAGGCAGCTACTACCGACTCGAGGACACCGAGAGGTTTCGGGATGGCTGGTTGCGGACCGGCGACGTGGGACACATCAGTCCGGACGGGTATCTGACGCTGACCGACCGGTCCAAGGACGTCATCAAGTCCGGGGGCGAATGGATCTCGTCAGTGGAGCTCGAGAACTGGATCATGTCGCACCCGGATGTCGCCGAGGCCGCGGTTGTCGCGATGCCCGACCCCCGATGGCAGGAGACAGCTCTCGCTGTTGTGGTTCCGGCACCGGGTCGCGAAGTGTCGGCTGACACGCTCCACGAGTGGTGCCTAAGAAATTGCCCGGAGGAGATCCCGCACTGGTGGATCCCGAACAACTGGACGTTCATGGAGCAGATACCACGGACGAGCGTGGGCAAGTTCGACAAGAAGGTGTTGCGCGCGAAGCATGAGCAGGGCGAGCTGCCGGTTGTATCGAACTAGCGCCGCACGGGGTCGGCTTCGCGTCCGCACTGGCCGAGATAGGACACCGCCGAGGTAAGGCACAGATGTGCCCACCGAACGTCCTCAGCGTTCGGTGGGCACGTATTTATTGGAGCGATCCGTCTGCCCGATGGCCCCGGTGGGAAAGACAGAACCGTCACTGGGAATTGCGCGGCCATTCATCTCTCACTCATCGTTCGTTGGGCGCCGTTTTATCGAGCGTCGTAGAGTTTGCGAGGTGGACATCGCAGCCAGCGCTCCACATTCGCAGTCATCAGCACACAACATCGAAGGGGCCACCATCATGGCCGAGGCTATCGTGGGCGCAATCATTACCGACATCGTCGGCGAACTGGTCACCGGATCGATCGAGTCCGGATCAGACGAAGCTACCGCTTGAGCGCTTCACAGAAGAACACACCGCCCCGTGGCTTCTGCCGCGGGGCGGTCTCTTGGTGCGCGGGGGCTCGAGAGCTTGTCAAGATGTCTGTGTAAGAACGTGGCTCCTGATTTTCTTGTGGTCTGTGGGGTCTAGTGGCGCGAGTTTGAAGTTGTTGGACGGTTGGCTTTTTCCAGGATCTGTTCGGCGGTTTTGGTCCAGACGAATGGGTGGGCTCTGGGGTTCCATCCGTCGATGAACGCGCGGATTTTGGTGTTGAGGTCTTTGACGGAGGTGAACACTCCGCGGCGAATCGCTTGGCGTTCGATGATGCCGAACCAGACCTCGACGAGGTTCATCCAGGAGGCGTGTGTTGGGGTGAAATGCACGATGACCCGAGGATGCTCGGCAAGCCACTTCTTCACGTTGGCATGTTTGTGAGCTGCATAGTTGTCCATCACCAGGTGTAAGTCGACCGGATTACCGGTGTCATCGACGGTGTCGCGGTAGGCCCGTTCGACCTGCTTGAGGAAAGCCAGGAACTCTTGGTGGCGATGCTTGGGCTTGAGTGCGGCGGTGACTTTCCCGGTCGCGATATCGAGGGCAGCGAACAAGGTGGTGGTGCCGTGCCGGTAGTAGTCATAGGAGCGGCGTTCGACCTTGCCCGGTTGCATCGGCAGGATCGGCACCGTTCGATCCAACGCTTGAATCTGGGACTTCTCGTCAACGCAGAGCACGATCGCGTTCTCCGGCGGATTCAAGTACAAGCCGCAAATGTCGGTGACCTTGCCCACCAACTCCGGGTCGGTGGAGAACCGAAACGACTCGGCCTTGAACGGTTTGATCCCATACGCTCGCCATGCTCGGGCGACCGAGGCGTCGGAGATTTTCAGCTTCTTCGCCAGCAGCCGAGTCGACCAGTGCGTCACCCCAAGGCTTTTCGGCGGTGGCGTGAGCGTGGCGACGATAATCGCATCCCTATCGAGCCGTCGCGGCCGCCCAGAGCGAGGACGATCAGTCAGGCCAGCCAGACCGCGCTCAAGGTAGCGCTCGCGCCACGCGATCACCGTCGTCGGCGACGCGTCTACCAACTCCGCGATCCGCCGATTCGCCACACCATCAGCAGCAAGCAGCACCATCCGCGCCCGCTTCGCCGCCGACGCCTGCACCGAGCCCGAGCGAGTCCACGACTCCAGCACCTCACGATCACCATCACCCAACATCAACGCCGCAGCAGGACGATTCGCCATACCCCATTATCGCAGCAAACCAACCGTTCAGTCAGTTACGACGCGCGCCACTAGCTGAGGTGGGGTTCGATCCGGTCGGGGTAGGCCAGTGCGAGTTGTCCGAGGGCCTGTTTCCAGTTGGTGACGACCTGTCCCTCGACCAGTCGTCCGAGGGCCTTACGGGGCTGTGACCGCCTGGTCCCGCGTTCTTTGAGGCGTTGAGCGGCTCGTTTGTCTTCGATGTCGCAGATGGCCAGCCACAAGAGTTTGCGGACCGCGATGTCGTTGGGGAAATGTCCGCGGTTCTTGATGACCTTGCGGAGCTGGTAGTTCAATGACTCGATCGAGTTGGTGGTGTAGATGACTTTGCGCAGCTCGGGCGGGAATGCCAGGAAGGGGATGAACCGATCCCAGACTCGGTCGAAAGCCATTGCCGCACTCGGATATTTGGCGCCTAGTTCCGAGTCGCGGAAGGCTTCCCACTCGCGGCGGGCGGTCTCGGCGTCGGGGGCGGTGTAGATCGGTTTGATCGCCCGGGCCACGTCTTTGCGGTCTTTGTGGTTCACGAACCGCATCGAGTTGCGGATCAGATGCACCAGACAGGTTTGCACGGTGGCCAGCGGCCAGGTCACCTCGATTGCCTCGGGGAATCCGGTGAGCCCGTCACAGCACACGATCAGCACGTCCTTGACGCCGCGGTTGGCCAGATTCGCACACACCCCGGCCCAGAACTTGGCGCCTTCTTCGGCCTGTATCCAGATTCCCAGCACATGCTTGACGCCGGCCATGTCGACGCCAATAGCGATGTGGGCGTGCTTGTTTCGAACATGAGAACTGTCTTTGACGTTCACCACCAGCGCGTCGAGGTAGATGCCGGGACACAACGGCTCCAGCGGCCGGTTCTGCCATTCGTCGACCGCGTCGAGGACCTCGTCGCAGATCTTGGAGATCGTCTCGTGCGAGAGATCGGTGCCGATCGTGGCGGCCAAATGGTGTTGGATATCGCGCAACGTCATGCCGCCGGCGTACAGCGGGACCACGATCTTCCACTCCAGCCCGTACAAGACCGTCTCCGACGTCGAGTTCGCGGCCGCTGGTTGGGTCGACTGGTACAACAACAGCAGGCTGCACTCGAGTATCGGCCAGATCCCCCCGACCGAGTTCGAAACGCTCCACTACTCTGGCCTCGGCCCGAGGACCAGCCCACAATGGAGGCGGCACAAAACCTCGGGTCGTTCAGTCCCTGTGCGTGAGGCTCCGGCCCGCAACCCCCAACACATCGCCGTGGAGTCACCCATACCGTCTAGCGTTGTACGGACGCAATTCGTCTATCACGAGCGACCGTGCCGCGTCATGCCCTATGCCGATCCTTACCTGTTGACGGGATGGTCGGGAAGTTCAGGGACCGACGCTTGTCAGATCCCCATGGGTTCGTCCGCGTGTCTTTTGCGATGGTCCCGGGGCGCGCCGGAAGCGGTCGATGTCACCCGGCCACCAGCTTGCAGTGCCCAGCAGCACCGCTAGTGCCGGGACTACTAAGGTCCGCACCAGGAACGTGTCGAGCAGCAAACCGACACCGATGATGAACCCGATTTGCACCATCACATCGATGGAGCCGACCATCAGCCCGAACATGCTGGCTGCGAAGATCAACCCGGCCGAGGTGATCACCGAACCGGTGTAGGCGACGGTACGCATTACTCCGACCCGCACGCTCGCTCTCGTCTCCTCTCTCAGGCGTGAGACCAGCAGCATGTTGTAGTCAGCGCCCACCGCCACCAAGACGATGAACGACACCAGTGGAGCTGGCCAGGCGATCCCGGCACCGAGGATGTGTTGAAGTACGAGCACACCGATACCAAGAGCCGCCATATAGTTCAAGACGACGGTTGCAAGGAGATAGACCGGTGCAACGACGGCCCGCAACAACAGCATCAGGATCAGACCCACGATGAGAAGTGTGGCTATGCCAAGCAGTTTGAAATCGTACGACAACAACCGCTGGACGTCGGCATTGATCGCAGGAAAGCCCGCGACCGAAGCACGTCCGCCCTCCAGAGTGGTGTTCGGCATCGCGTTCTCGGCGACGCTAGACAGCTCGTTCGCCAGCGTCATTGCATCGGCAGAGTATGGGTCGTAGGAGGTCTGTACCGCATAGCGCACGGTTTTCCCGTCGGGCGAGATGAACTGTCGAGCGACCTGACTGAACTGCTGGTCCTTGAACGCATCCGCGGGGAGATAGAAGCCGGTTGCCGAATCAGAATCGCCGATCTCGCGGGCGGGAGCCCGAAGCTGTGCGGCGACCTGTGCTAGTCCACCGAGTAGCTGAACGTTGCTGTCCACCAAAGCCCCGACTCCGTTCGACAACTGACGTGCGCCGTCGGCGAGTGCGCCGACGCCGGACTCGAGTTGCGAGACCCTGTTCCCGAGGTCCTGTCCACCGATGGTCTGTAGTGCAGAATTCAGCGTTTGAAGAGAACGCTGCAGCTGTGCCATGTCGGTAGAGCCTGGCGCACTCACGCGGCCGAGTTGCGCGGCAAAGTTAGCCACCCTCGCGAGCGACTGATCATCCGCGAGTGCCCGGATGTCGGCCGTTTGCGCGCGCAGTGCCGAGCACTGCGCGATCTGCTGACACCACGGAGCTTCCAATGCGGACAACGCTGGCGCGACCGCGTCTGCCGCAGACTGGGCCCGACGTGCGAGTTGAGACAGCTCAGGCGCTCGCTGGGAGAACTGTCGAAGCGTTGGGGCGGCGCTCGCGAGTTGGTTCACCAACGGCCGGTACTCATCGAGTTGTGGGCCAAATGACGACACCTCGTCTAGCAACCCCGACAGCGGAGCGAGATTGGATGAGATCTGGTCTTCTAGCAGTGCCAGGCCTCCGGCGAGCTGCTCTGATCCGGTCTTCAGGACGGCCAGATCACCCTTGCGGGCCTGTACATCTCCGGTCTCCTCGGTGATCTTGGTACCGATCTGATCGTTCTGCCAAGACAATTGCGCCTGCTGCAGCTTCTCACCGGTTGGCCGCGTCACGCCAATGACCCTGGTCACGCCGGGAATCTGCGCGACGCGGGATGCCAACTGGTCGAGGTCGGCAAGGCCTTGAGCCGTGCGCATGTCGTTCTCGGACTCCACCACCAAGAATTCCGAGATAATGATGTCTTTCGGAAAGTGGCGGTTGAGCAGCGCGTAGCCTTCGTTGCTCCCTGTGTCAGTTGGCTGCCCCTCTCGATCGTCGTAGGTGATCTGGATTGTTGCGGCGACCAGGGCGAGGCCAATCAACGCGACTACACTGATCGCGAGCAGAGGGACCGGCCGCCGGATAACCATGACTCCGACTCTTCTCCAGTAATCCCGCGTCAGGTCACGGCGGGGAAGGCCGGCCCCTCTCTTGGCAGCGAAGGAGAGCACGGGGGGCAACAATGTCACCGTCGCCAAGAATGCGAATGCTATGGCGATTGCGCAGGCCGGCCCCAAAGTGTTGAACACACTGAGCTTGGCGAAGGCCATAGCCAGGAAGGCTAGGGCCACAGTGCCCGCCGATGCGAGAACCACGCGGCCGATAGTTGCATTCGCGTGGGCAATAGCGGCATCAGGAGAGTTGCCTGCTCGAATACCCTCATGATAGCGGCTGATGAGGAACACCGAATAGTCAACTCCGGCACCGAAGATGATGACGGTCATGAACATCGAGGTGAACTGGGATACCGGCATGCCCAGCTCGCCTAGTCCAGATAGAACTCCGCGACCCACGGCCAAACTCATGCCCACGACAAGCAGCGGCATCAGCGCGGTGAACACCGAACGGTAGACGACGAGGAGGATCACGGCGATCAGCAGCACGGTGGCGACAGTGATCAGGACCAGATCCGACTCGCCCACGGCGAGTTGGTCGCTAAAGGTCGCGGGTGGGCCTGTCACACGGACTCTCGTCTCAGTGTCGCGAAAGATTCTCTCCGCGGTGTCGCGTACCGCTGCGACCGCCTCCGCGGTATCGGGTCCCCCGAGTGTGCCGGTCACTCCCACGGGCAGATACCAGGCTTGCTTGTCTTTGCTGAGAGCCTGACTCGCAGTGAGGGGATCGCTCAGCAGGTCTCGGACGGCGATGACGTGCTTGTCGTCCGCCCGCAGGGTGTCGACAAGCACGTGGTATCGATCGCGGGTGTTGTCGGACAGGCCTGCACTGTTCTCCATCACAACGAATACGGTGGTCTTGGCGCCGCGCTCGTCGAAAGAGGCGCCCATACGGTCCAAGGTCTGAAAAGACGGGACTCCGGCCGGGATCGGATCCACAGATTGTTCCCGTACCACTGACTCCAGTTGAGGAAAGAGAAGGCCTAAGCCGATAGCGGCACCGAGCCAAACCAGCGTCACAATCCCTTTGCGGCGGAGGGTAAACCATGCAACCCGCTCAAGGGTCGGACTGTATTCGCCGAGTTTCTCGCCCCCTCTCGACGAGCGGGTTCGAATGGGAGACGAACTCACCATGTGCAATATCCTCTCGACCTGAAGTGGGCGACCCAATCGTTCGGATCCGTCTGGCGAACGTCCGTGCGGTGGATGATTGTCACTTGTGGTGGTGCTCGGCCATGTCTTCGACCTCCTCGAGAGTGGTGGGCAGGTGGTATGGGGGGGTGCTCTTACCTGAGATGCGGTATCGGCCCCAGAAGTCGGGATCCCCGACGACACACTCCGCCCGCCCCTCAGCGGTCGTAAATACAGCGATCGCGCGGGCGCCTTTCAGGAGCCCGTCGAGCTCATCATTCTTCTGAATCCGGCCATACCAGGTGTATAAGCCGTTCAGCGGCTGGAAATAACCTCTTATTTTCGCTTCGACATGGATCTCCGTCCCACGGCACACCAGGGTTCCTTCGCCGGAGTAGTCGAGGTCATGGTCGTCAGACATGCAGCCCTACCTTCTTCGCATTGAGCGTTGACAAATAACGCGGTTCGTGGATACTAGCAGTACCAGATACTGCGAGTAATGGGTACTGGGCGCCAGGCCCCGACTCCCAGCCTTGAACGACCGAGGAGAAGACATGACCGTGCAGGATGCCCATATCAAGCCCGACTTTTCACAGGAGGGCATGGCCCGGGTGAACGGGCGCAAGCCCGTCGACATGGAACGATCTGCAGGTCGTCTGTTGCGGTCTTCCGCGGAGAAGTTCTACGACGCGGAGATCGACATCGACTGGGAGTCGCCCTGGGAGGAAGGCAAGTACTTTCTGCCAGAGCACCGGGTGTCGCTATACGGCACCAAACTATGGAACAAGATGACCGAGGAGCAGCGTCGCGAGCTGGGACGCCACGAGATCGTGAGCATCCTCAGTTTCGGCATCTACGCAGAGAACCTCTTGAGTTCGGCGCTCCTGCGCATGTCGGCAAAGGGGGCCCTAACCGATCAGAAGTCCCTATACGCGCTAACAGAAATCGGCGATGAGTCCCGCCATTCCACTATGTTCGCGCGCCTCATTAACAAAACAGGCGTGCCCCCTTACAAGCTCCCTAAGGGCTTCTTGAGCTTCGCAAAGATCCTGCATTTCGTCCCGCTCGGACCGTCGGTGTCCGGAGCCACGCTGCTGATCGAGGAAATCCTGGACCGCGCCCAGCGCGAGGCGATGAACGACCCCAGTATGCAGCCTCAGCTTCGCCAGCTCATGAAGATCCATGTCCTCGAGGAAGCCCGTCACATTACCTTTGCGCGACTGGAGATGATCGAAGGCATGCAGCGTCGACGTAAGGCGACGCGCGCTTGGCACCGAGGGGTGCTTGCCGTCATCGCGAACCTGGCGTACCCGCTGCTCATTAATCCGAAAGTGTACCCCGCAGTGGGAATTAGCCGCTGGCGTGGCGTATGGGCACAACAAACCAGCCCAAACTATCGGACCAACCTGCAGTTCATGTCGGAGCCCATGATTCGGTTCTTCCATGAGGCGGGAATGCTGGAAGGCAAGTTCACAATGGCCATGTGGCGCGCGACGCGGAGCCTTCCCGACGATCTCCGCTGATCTCCGTTCACGCGGCCGAGCCGTCACGGTCGACATCAGTTAGACCTGTGCGGAGCATTCTCGATGGCTTCGCGATCACTTCCGCCTCAACAGATCACCCGCTGCCACTGTGCGCAGGTGATGTGTTGTGCCAACGAACCCACGAGGGAGAAAGCATAAACATGGCATCTTCAACTACCCGGCGCGCCTCGCGCGCCGCCGCCAAAACCGACTCAACCGACGACCCGATTTCGACCAAGATTCTGATCATCGGAAGCGGGTTCTCTGGTCTCGGGATGGCCGCACAGCTAAGACGTCGCGGGTACAGCGACTTTCTAATCCTGGAGAAGGCAAGCTCCGTCGGTGGAACCTGGCGCGACAATACCTATCCGGGCTGTGCATGTGACGTCCCGTCGCTGATGTACTCGTACTCATTCGAAAGTCGAGGTAGCTGGTCGAAGGTGTGGTCGTCACAACCAGAAATTGAGCGGTATCTACAAGACGTCGCGGACAAGCGCGGCGTGACACAAAAGATTCATTTCGGTCAGAAGTTGGTTTCCGGATACTGGAGCGAGTCAGAGTCGCGGTGGCACCTGCGTACTGAGTCCGGACGTGAGTACATTGCTCAGTTCGTAGTTTCAGGAGTCGGTGCGCTGCATATCCCCAATTTTCCCGAAATTTCGGGGATTGAGGACTTTAAAGGCGAAGCGTTTCACTCCGCACAGTGGGATCATTCGGTGGATCTGGAGGGCAAGCGTGTCGCCGTGATCGGCACTGGTGCCAGCGCTATCCAGTTTGTGCCGTTCGTACAGAAGGAGGCCATGTCCCTCAAGGTCTTCCAGCGAACCCCTGCCTGGGTCCTACCCCGCAAGAATTTCACCGTTCCGCCGGCCCTGCGGACTCTTCTGAGCAGACTCCCGATTGCACGTCGTATCGCCAGGTGGTCGGTGTACTGGGGTGCGGAGAGCCTAGCCTTCGGCCTCAACGGTCACTCCAACCTTATGCGGCCAATCGAACGGGTCGCTCGGTGGAACATTGAACGCTCCATCTCTGATCCGGCACTACGCAAGAAACTGACCCCGTCATATCGCATCGGCTGTAAGCGAATTCTGGGATCAAACGACTATTACCCTGCACTTGCGGCGCCCAACACCACCGTCATCAGCGATCGGATTGAGAGGGTCACCGCTGATTCCATCATCACCTCAGACGGCGTCGAGCACCTCATCGACGTAATTATTTATGCGACCGGTTTTCACGTGACTGATGGTTTCGATCAGCTCGCCCTGAAAGGTGCCACTGGCGAGGATCTCCCGTCCCACTGGCATCAGACGGGGATTAACACGCACCTGGGCATCACGACCAAGGGTTTTCCCAACCTGTTTTTCCTCCTCGGACCCAACACGGGCCTCGGCCACAACTCAGTGGTGTTCATGATCGAGCAACAGATCAAATACATCATGAAGGCCATCGACACAGTAGAAAGCCGAGGCGCTGAGAAGGTTGACGTACGCCCGTCCGTGCAAGAACAGTTCAACACCGACATCCAGCGGAAGCTGGCCAAGGGAGTGTGGACCAACGGCGGCTGCACGAGTTGGTATCTCGACTCGCAGGGCGTCAACCGGACCGTGTGGCCGGGCTTCACATGGCAGTACTGGCGCGCCACAAAAGATTTCGACCCCGCCGAGTACGACATCGCCTGAGCCCGAACGCACGGAGAGACACGATTCGTAGAAATGGTGAGACGACAGTGAGCAATTCTGACCGGCATGATTACACAGGCAAGGTGGCAGTGATCACCGGTGCCGCGTCAGGGATCGGTCGGTCTCTGGCACTCCAGTTGGCGGAGCGAGGTGCCGCACTGGCACTGTCCGACATTGATGAGATGCACTTGAAGGAGACTGCAGAACTTTGCCGCACCACGTATGCGGCGACGGTAACCGCCGCCGTACTAGACGTTGCGGACCGCAGTGCGTTTCAGGACTATGCCGACGGAGTGCGGTCAGAGTCGGGCCACGTCGACATGGTGTTCAATAACGCCGGCGTGGCCTTGGGCGTCGACGTGGTCGACATGACCTGGGAAGACTTCGACTGGCTCATGGGCATCAACTTTGGCGGAGTCGTTAACGGGTCGAAGGCGTTTCTGCCTCACCTGATCGCGTCCGGGGACGGACATCTCATTAACACGTCGAGCGTCTTCGGCTTGATCGGAATCCCCAGCCAGAGCGCATACAATGCCGCGAAATTCGGCGTCAGAGGCTTCACCGAGGCGCTCCGACAGGAGATGAAAATCAGTCGATACCCGGTCACAGTGACATGTGTGCACCCGGGGGGTGTAAAAACCAACATCGTCAACAATGCCCGAGGCGTTTCCGCCATGGGGGCAGACACCGCGACTGTCGCCTCGCTGTTCGACAGGATCGCACGAAGCACCCCGGATAAAGCAGCGGCGACAATCCTCAAAGGTATGGACAAGAAGAAGGCACGAGTGTTGATCGGTGCGGACGCCCGCGGTTTCGACTTCGTGGCACGGGTGATCGGTCCCCGCTACCAGGACATCGCGGCGCCACTGACACGGGCGGGTTACGCGGTCGCACGTAGACAGGGGATCCTCAAGTGACCGTCGAACCCGATGCACGTCCGGCTGCCGCAGCCCGCTCACGCACCTTGCGCGTCTCAGAAGTGACCCAGGAAACGAAAGACTCCGTCACCATTTCGTTCGAGATCCCCGATGCCATGGTCGAGGAGTTCAAGCATGTCCCAGGGCAATTCATCACCGTGAAGATCCCATCTGATCGGACCGGTCATGTCGCACGATGCTACTCGTTGAGCAGCTCGCCTCACGTCGAGGACTTCCGTCTCGAGATCGGGATCAAGCGGACGGAGAACGGTTACGCATCGAACTGGCTGTGCGACAACGCGATGACGGGAATGGAGTTGACCGTCCTCCCGCCGTCGGGGCACTTCACGGCTAAGAATCTCGACGTCGATTTTCTATTCTTTGCAGGAGGAAGTGGGATCACTCCGGTCTTGTCGCTGATTAAGTCGGCGCTTGTGTGCGGCGGGGGCGAAGTCACACTGTTCTACGCGAATCGCGATGCCGAGTCGATCATGTACGAGGGCCAACTGGCGCAGATCGCCTCCGAGTTCCCCGAGCGTTTCACGGTCTTCCACTGGTTGGAGTCGGCTATGGGGATTCCGGCACCTGAGGATGTCGAATCCGCCATACGTGAGCACCGCGGTGCACAGATCTACACCTGTGGTCCGGCGCCGTTCATGGATCTGGTTCAGAAGTCGGCGGAGGCCTGCGGTGTCGAGCACGCCTCGGTACATCGAGAAGTCTTTCAGTCACTGACCGGAGATCCATTCGAGACAGCCACGATGCGTCAGCTCAGTGACGACGATGGTGTGGCGACCGCCACGGTCTATCTGAATGGGCAGTCCATCACGACTGAGTGGCCGCGCAACACTCCGTTGCTCGACGTGCTATTGGCCCAAGGTCACAATGCCCCGTACTCCTGCCGAGAAGGGGCCTGCAGCGCGTGCGTATGCAAGCTGGTTGAGGGTGATGTAGAAATGGCACAAAACCACATCCTCGTTGAAGATGACATTGCCGACGGTGAACGGCTTGCGTGTCAGGCACTTCCGCTGACGGATGCAGTCACGGTGAGCTTCGATGACCTCTGAGATAGCGAGCGAGTCGCGAGGATCGCGGCACCTCGAGGTCCTCTCCTCCGACGGAACCAGGTTGTTCGCCCAGGAATTCGGCTCGGGCCGGGATGCTCCACTTCTAGTCTTTAGTCACGGCTGGGCCTGTCAGGGGCGTTTCTGGCGGCCACAGATCGAACAGTTCGCGGCGACGCATAGGGTAGTGGTCTACGACCAACGCGGACACGGGTGGAGCGACCGGGGCCGGGTACCGTTCTCGGCGAGACTTCTGGCCGATGACTTGGAGTCCGTAGTTCGGGCGGTAGCCACTCCCACCGACAAGGCTGTCGTGGTCGGACACAGCATGGGAGGTATGTCCATCATGAGCTGGGCAGCTGAGTACCCAGCCTCGGTGTCGGAGCTGGCCCGCGGAGTAGTACTGGCAAGCACCGGGCCATCACAGTTGGTGGATCGGTCAACGTTACTCAAAGTTCCCCGCCAGCTACGACCGAGACTTGAACGGGCCTTCGCGGCTAGTCTTGCGGTCGCGGGACCCGAGATGCAGGACACGCGTTTGTCTCGCCGCCTGATTCGTTACGGAACCCTGGGCCCGGGCGCGACTGTCGAGGTAATCGATGAGTGCGCCGACATCGTGTTGCGATGCCCACCACAGGTGCGGGGGATGTGGGGTGCGGTTTTGGCGACAATCGACGTCAGCAGGGGTGTTGACTCGCTGACAGTGCCGGCGGCGGTCATCGTGGGCGATGCCGACAGACTGACCCCGGCGGCCCATTCGGTGGATCTCGCAGCGCGACTGGGTCGGCAGGGCGTTCTATTTGAATTCACTCTTCTCGACAAGGTCGGTCACATGTCCAACCTAGAGGCCGTTGAAGACTTCAATTCAGCTGTGGCCAGGTTAGACAGATCCGCTTGAAGCTCGTTTCGACCCATGTCTCTGCCGACTGCATGCGTGCGCCACGTGCTTATTGGGGCGACGGTCAACCATCCTGGTAGCGTGGTGGGTCATGTCTGTAGTCCGTCGAATCTCCGCAGCCCCGGTGAAAGTGCAACGTCGTGTGCGCGATGCACGAAGCACGCGTTGGGACGACCACCGCGCTATCGTGAAGGCTGAACTCGTCGACGCGGCAATACGCGCGATCGAGAAGTTTGGCGACGCTGTGAGCATGGACGACTTCGCGGAAGAGGCAGGGGCGTCGAAGCCGAAGCTTTATCGCCATTTCGGTGACCGAGCTGGGCTCTATTCCGCTGTGGCAGCACGTTTGGGTTCGATGATGTGGGAGTCCGCACAGTCAACTCTGCTCTCCGGACAGCAGGACTCCGTCGACGAGCTCTTCCGGTCAGCGATCTCCGCATACGTGTCATTGGTCGACGAGCATCCGGCGGTCGTCCGCTTCCTCATGACGAACCACATGTTTCAGTATTCTGAGTCCGGCGAGGGAGGGGCCGCGGATCAGCTGAGATCGGCAATGGATATTATTTCCGACGAGTTCGCCCGTAGCCTCCAATCGGTCGGTGCCGACGAGTCCCTCGTCGCCGTCGTAGTGGCCTCCATCTTGGGGGCGGGCCTATCAGCTACCCAATGGTGGATCGATCACGGTCGGCTCAATGGAATGAGCAAGGACCTGTTCTCCGCGCACCTTTATCAGACGTCGTGGGGGATCATTGACGGCGCTGCGGCCACAGTGGGCGTTCGCTTCCGCAGAGACAGACCCTTCGGCGACCCCGCGTTCGCCACTCGCCTCGGACTAGACTGATCCCGCTCGCGAGAGACGGTGCCGCCCCAGTCTCCGCCCTCAGTATTTGATCACAACTGTGTTCCTTATCGCGAGGAGCACTTGTCCAAGTGTCGGATGGGCGGGTCGAACGACTCGTCGTCTACCACCTGATCTAGTGTCATCTCGTCGCCCCCGGTGATGAAGCCGGCGAGCCAGTCAGGCCCCCAGGTCTGGCGCGACTGAGGTGAGCCCTCCTGGGTGGTCCAGTCGTTGTGGGACTCTGTTGCTCGATTGTTCGAGCAGGAAGAATCAACGACGTCATGACATCGAACAAGCGCCGCCGGCACACGCCGGAGCAGATCATCCGCAAGCTCGCCGAGGGCAATATGCTCCTCGCCGCTGGTCAGGAACTCGACGAGGTGTGCCGGCACCTCGAAGTCGCGGAGTCCACGTGGCATCGCTGGCTGGCCCAGTACGGCGGCATGAAAGCTGATGACGCCAAGCGGCTCAAAGAACTCGAGGCGGAGAACGCCCGACTCAAGAAGCTCGTGGCCAACCAGGCCCTCGACATTGACATGCTCAAGGACCTGTCGTCGGGAAACTTTTGACCCCGAACCGTAAACGCCGCGCCGTGACGGTGCTGCAAGAACGGTTCGGGGTGTCTCAGCGTCGGGCGTGTGCGGTGGTCGGTATCCACCGCTCGACGATGCGCCTGAGGACACAACCAGCGGACGACGAGGACACCAGGCTGAGGGCCTGGCTACGCAGGTTCTCCACCGACCGGCCCCGGTGGGGGTGGCGGCGAGCAGCGAAGATGGCACGCAAATCCGGATGGGCGGTCAACGACAAACGTATTCGTCGACTATGGTGTGAGGAAGGACTTCGAGTGCCCCAGCGCCGCAAAAAGAAGCGGTTGACCGGCGTCGGTGTCACCGTAGGGGCGATGTGTCCTATCCGGCCGAACGTGATCTGGGCGATGGACTTCCAATTCGACACCCTCGCTGATGGTCGTACGATCAAGCTACTCAACATCATTGATGAGTACACCCGAGAGTGTCTGGCCATCGAGATCGGCAGGTCAATCGACGCCGACCAAGTGGTCGCAGTCCTTGACACGCTGGCTTTGACCCGCGGGGCGCCGGTCTACGTGCGGTTCGACAACGGCCCCGAATTCGTCGCCCACGCCGTACGCGACTGGTGCCGATTCACCGGCACCGGAGCCTTGTTCATCGACCCCGGTTCGCCATGGCAGAACGGCTGGATCGAATCGTTCAACGGTCGACTACGCGATGAACTGCTCAACTCGTGGCGCTTCGATTCTCTGCTCGAAGCCCAAGTGATCACCGAGGATTGGAGGACCGACTACAACACCGCCAGGCCCCACAGCGCCCACGGCGAACTCAGCCCCGCTGAATTCGCTCTACAGTGGACCACGACCCACCAATCCCAAGCCGCATAGCGACTGGACCACCAAACGGGTCCCCCTCACAATACGTGGCTAACTTATGAAGTTGGGACAAAGCGCGCGAAGTCGTGCCCCATGCCGGAATGGTTTCTGGATTATTCGATCAGTGCCGAAATGAAGGAAGTTGACATGGCGGACAGTGTGCAAAGCACAGCCGTCGGGCCTGTCGCAGCTTAATCGCTTGGTTGTCAGCTCGACAACTAGTCATTCTCCGGTGCAGTCTCGCACGCTGTGTCGCAACCCCGAGCTTGCCTTCACTCTCGCGCTGAAGGAGCACCGGCACGCCGAGCCCATCAAGGTTCTGGGCCGCCAACCACTCTAACCTCAATCTTTCGTGAGGTGGCGGTCCCTTGTTGAGTGGTCCGGATGGTGTGGTTTGAGGACCGCATTCCGGGTGTGGGCCGTGGCGTGTTGCCCGAGGCGTCGGTGGGCGTCGGGGTTCACGGTCCCGAGGTGGAGCATCCTTTCTGGATCGATGATCGGATCGAGCCTGGTGGTCAGGCCGGCGCGGGAAGCACTGCGAGTCTGGCTATTCTGAGGTTCCCCCCGAACCGTAGAGGCATCGATAATGAGGAGCACGATGCCAGAGAAGCGGAAGAAGTACGACCGGGAGTTTCGTGATGGGGCGGTCCGGATCGTCGAGGAGACAGGTAAGCCGATCGCCCAGGTCGCTCGAGACCTGGGGGTCAACGAGGGCACCTTGGGTAACTGGGTCAACCGGGCGCGCGCCGAGCGGGAGGGCCGCGGCGAGCTGACCGTTGATGACGCTGCTGAGCTCAAACGGTTGCGTGACGAGGTCGCCGAGCTGCGCATGGAGCGTGATGTCCTCAAGCGATCAGTGGTCCTGTGGGTGAAGGAGGCGACGAAGTGAGCGTGGCACGCTTTATCGCCGACCAGAGGACCAACTATCGGGTGCCACACGCGGTGTCCTGCCGGCTGCTCGGGGTCAGCGAGGCGTGGTTCTACAAATGGCATAAGCGGACCCAATCGCCGGGTGCGGCAACGGGTTTGCACACCACCCGCGACTATCGCCGGGACACCATCGACCGGGCCGTGGCGGTGGCGTTCGACAAGGCCCGCGGCCTGCACGGGTCACCGCGCCTGCATGCGGATCTGCGTGCTGACGGGTGGACGGTGACCGAGAAGACTGTCGCTGATTCGATGTGTCGTCAGGGCCTGGTCGCGCGGCGGATCCGCCGGCGCAACGGGCTGACCCGTCAGGACAAGACCGCCCCGAAGTTCCCCGATTTGTTGGGTCGCGATTTCACCGCACAGTGCCCCGATCAGCGGTGGGTCGGCGACATCACCGAGATCCCGACCGCGGCGGGCAAGCTGTATCTGGCCACGGTCATCGACCTCTACAGTCGCCGCCTGCTGGGGGCGGCCACCAGTCGTCACCCGGATGCAGCGTTGGCGTGTGCGGCGATCGAGATGGCGGTCGCCACGCGGGGCGGCATGCAGGCGATATGGCGTGATGACGATGCGCAGAAGCTGATTTTCCACACCGATCGTGGGTCGACGTACACCGCGAGACGGTTCACCAGGCTGTGCCAGAAGATGGGTATCCGGCAGTCGATGGGCCGGGTCGGATCGTGTTTCGACAACGCCGCAGCGGAGGCATTCTTCTCTTCTTTGGAGTGGGAAGTGTTGTCACGCAACGAGTTCCATACTATCATGGAGGCGCAGGCGGTCGTGTTGGAGTGGTGCTACGGCTTCTACAATCACCAGCGTCGCCACAGCGCGATCGGGATGATGAGTCCGGTCGACTACGAGAACACCGCAGTCACCGAGCCCGAAGCCGCATAGAGGAGTCCTCCACGATTCCGGGGGAACCACAATTCCGTCGAGCAGGAGGTCGACGTAGGGTGCGTGGGCGGCGAGTTTCAACCGGGTGAATCACCCCAAGTTTTGTGCCGCCTCCAATGTGGGGGTTTGCTCGGTGGTGAGTCCAGCGTAGTAGCTGGCCTCGTACTCGTTGGGTGGGATCAGGCCGATGCTCGAGTGCAGCCGGCTGCAGTTGTACCAGTCGACCCACGCTGCGGTGGCGTACTCGACGTCGGCGATGGTCTTGTAGGGGCCCTGGTGGAAGATCGTCGTGCGGATGCACTCGGTCTTGTAGAGGCCGTTCGCTGATTCGATCAGCGCGTTGTCGTAGGCATCTCCCACCGATCCGATCGACGCAGAGATACTCTCCAGTGAGAGTTTCTGCGTCAACCGTGTTGACGTGTACTGGGCGGGTTCAATCGGTCCATGCAACACCGGGTTGTTGTAGTGAGTGTAACTGTCCTTCAAAGACTTCGGCGGGGGTCTTCCAGCCGAGGGCCTTTCGGGGACGGTTGTTGAGGGTGTATGCGATGGCTTCGAGGTCGTTTGCAGACCACCGTGACAGGTCAGTTCCCTTCGGAAAATATTGGCGCAGCAGCCCATTAGTGTTCTCGTTGGACGGTCGCTGCCACGGCGAATGCGGATCGGCGAAGAACACCTGCGTTCCGGTATCCATCGCGAACTGGGCATGAGCGGACAGTTCCTTACCGCGATCCCACGTTAACGTCTTGCGCAACTGCTGCGGCAGCGCCGCTATCGACGCCGTCAGTGCCGCGTTCATCGCGATGGCGCCGTAGCCACCGAGTGCCGGCCCGTTCTTCACCGGCGGTTGCTCACCCCACCCTTGCAAGCGTGGGAGATGGACTAGAATCGTTGCGCGACTGCGCCGTTCGACAATAGTGCCGATAGCCGACCGACCCACACCGATGATGAGATCACCCTCCCAGTGGCCGGGGACAGCACGGTCGTGGGCCTCAGGCGGGCGCTGGCTGAGGACGACATCGGAGGTGACGTGACCCTGCGGCTTGTTGCGTGAGCGAGCACGGGGCTCCCGCAATGCCCGCCCGGTCCGCAGGCACGCCACCAACTCGCGTTTGAGCGCGCCACGGCCCTCGATGAACAGGGATTGATAGATTGCCTCATGACTGATGCGCATGGATTCATCATCGGGGAAATCGACCCGCAGGCGCTGGGAGATCTGCTCCGGACTCCATGCCAGAGACCACCGCCGGTCGGCCCGGTGCGGCTTGTTGAGCCCCTTCCACGGCGGCGGCGTGGGGCCGGCGACGATCGTGCCGTAGGGGCTACGGACAGTGCCCGCCAACCGCTCCTGCACGTACTCCCGCAACTCGACGTTGGCCACGAGTTTCGCTGTTTTCGGGCGCTTGGCGGCCTGCTCAGCTTTCCACTGCGCCACCGAGGCTCGATACTCGAGTTTCCCACTCCTGGTAGCGGAGTTGCGGCGCAACTCACGCGAAATCGTTGCCGGACTGCGTCCGATCTGCCGAGCAATCTCTCTCACACCACACTGTTGGGCGCGGAGCAGCGCGATCTCTTCCCGTTCAGCGAACGACAGGTAACGACCCGCCGGCTCGTCCAGACTCAGTGGCGTCATTCCGCCAGCGTGGCGGAACCACCGCGACCCCACCGGCACCGACACGCCGACCGCCACCGACGCCTCCGCCGTGCTCATCCCCGTCGCGATCAACCCCCAAAACTGACGTCGCACCGCCCGCGACGGCTCGGGCCGGCCCGGCGAACGCATCGCCGGCCGCAACGCACGATCAGCTCGCCACTGCCGACGAACCCCCGTGGGCGCATCGCTGGTCTTCTTGCTCCAGTCTGCTGTAGCCAAAGCCAACACCTCCAAGATCAAGGTGTTGCGACGACCAGTTGAATTCACCCTGCGATCCTGCATCCGAATGGTGTATCAGCTCACCATCTTTGACAGGATGACCATCGCGGTCACGTTGCCATAGCGCCATCCGTAGAGGGATGGTCACCAAGGTGGCGTCCTTGCTCGTGGAGGCATGCCAGGCCACGATCTTGCGGGAGAACACATCGATGATGAACACGACGTACACCCATCCGGACCACGTTCGGACGTAAGTGAAGTCGGTGACCCACACACGGTTCGGTTCGGCAGCACAGAACGTGCGGTTCAACAGGTCTCCGGCCCGGATTCCATCCGTGGACGGGATCGTTGTTCGGATACCTTTGGAACGACGAATACCATTGAGGTGCAACATCTTCATCGCGCGGTCCACCGCACCGTAGGACACCCCTGGCATGCTGGTGCGGTCCAGAAGTGCACGCATCTTCACGCGTCCGTAGAGCCCTTCCGGGGTGAGCCGCCGCCGTCCCTGGTGATCGACCCGCCACGCGACCTCACGCACCGCATCGACAGTCTGGGCGTCGCTGATGGTGCGTGCGGCGGGCCGACGCGAACGCCAGGCCCGATAGGTGCGTGCGGCGATCTGGCAACCCTGCTCCCGCAGGACTCGGCAGATCGACTCGACCGCTACACCTTCAGCTCGCATCGTGTCGATGAACGCGATGATCATCGATTGCGGGGGTCGAGTTCCCCCGCGAAGAAAGTCGTCGCCGCTTTCAACACCGCCACGTCCTCACGCAGTTGCCGGTTCTCGGCCTTGAGCTTCTTGATCTCGGCCGATTCCTCCGAGGTCACGCCCGGGCGTTGCCCGGTATCGACTTGATTCTGCACCGCCCACCGGCGGACCGATTCCTTCCCAACGCCGACCTGCTTGGCCACAGCCTCGGCCGCCGCTGTCAGCGACGCATACTCACCACCATGGGTCTGCAACAACCGCAACGCCCGCTCACGGACCTCTGGATCGATCTTCTTCGGCATAACGCTCATCCTTCCTAACTCAGAAGGAAACGGCATCAAACCTAGGGTGATTCATCTCGACGAGACTGGCGCCTTCGACACCATCGAGACCGCGCAAACGGCTATCGACGAATGGGTCCACGCCTACAACACCTGCAGACCGCATCAGTCGCTGAACATGGCCACCCCTGCCAGCGTGTTCCGCAGTCGCAGCACCGATCCCGACACCATGCCCAGCAAGCCTGTTGGTGCCGAGATCCGACCGGAAGCCGAAGTCGTTCGGCCAGCTCCAACCGTGGCCGATCAGTCGAGTTCCGCCATTGAGGGTCAAGCCCCTAGAAGTGGTGTAACTGGTTTTTGATCCTTCGTTGGTGATCAGGCGGGCAGTTGCATCAGGTCATCGGTGCTCACCTCCGTCGTGGAGCCGGTGTTGGTACCGGTGGTCAGGGTGAGTCGGCAGCGGCCCAGAACTTCGAGGCCGAGGTAGCGGCGGCCTTCGGCCCATTCGTCGGTCTGTTCTGCCAGGACGGCGCCGATGAGGCGGACGATGGCGTCACGGTTGGGGAAGATCCCAACCACGTCGGTGCGGCGGCGGATCTCGCGGTTGAGCCGTTCTGTGGGGTTGTTGGACCAGATCTGTCGCCACACGTCGTCGGGGAACGCGGTGAAGGCGAGCAGGTCCTCGCGGGCATCGCCGAGGTGCTCAGCGACCTCGGGCAGGCGGTGCTCGGTGTACTCCAGCAGCCGGTCGAACTGGGCGTTGACGGCGTCCGCGGTGGGCTGGTCGTACACGCTGTGCAGCATCGCTTTCACGGCCGGCCACATGGACTTGGGGCACACCGCCATAAGGTTGGCGGCGTAGTGGGTGCGGCAGCGCTGCCACGCGGCTCCGGGCAGGTTCGCTGCGATCGCCTCGACCAGGCCGGCGTGGGCGTCGGAGGTCACCAGCCGCACGCCGCCCAGGCCGCGGGCGACCAGGTCGGCGAAGAAGGTGTTCCACGAGGCCGTGGTCTCACTGGTGGCCACCTGCATACCGAGGACCTCGCGGTGCCCGTCACCGTTGACCCCGGTGGCCAGCAGCACCGAAGCCTTCACGACCTGCTTGTTCTCCCGGACCTTGATCGCAAGCGCGTCGGCGGTGACGAACGTGAACGGCCCGGCCTCGTCCAGGCGCCGGTGGCGGAACGCGGCGACCTGCTCATCGAGATCTTGGGCCATGCGTGAGACCTGCGACTTGGACAGCGAGTCGATGCCCAAGGTCTTGACCAACTTGTCCATCCGGCGAGTGGAGACGCCGGCCAGGTAGCAGTCCGCCACGACCGTGATCAGCGCGGATTCGGCCCGCTTGCGGCGCTCGAGCAGCCACTCGGGAAAGTAGCTGCCCGAGCGCAGCTTCGGTACGGCGACGTCGACGGTGCCGACGCGGGTGTCCAGGGGCCGGTGGCGGTAGCCGTTGCGCCGGTTGGTGCGTTCGGCGGTGCGGGCGTTCCATTCGGCGCCGCACACGGCGTCGGCGTCGGCGGAAAGCAGGGCGTTGATCATGGTCTGCAGCAGCTCGCGCATCAGATCCGGTGATGCGTCGGAGAGGGCTTGGCTAAGCAGGCCTGCAGGGTCGACAATATGGGGTGCGGTCATCGTGATGACTCCTCGAGGATTCTTTAGACGGTTGACTCGAAGGATCACACGGTGGCCGCTCTACATTCGTGCACAACACGGATTCGTAGACGGGCTCGGCCACCGAGTTACACCACTCTAAGGGGCACTACTCCATTGAGTTCGACACTGTCGTGCCGCCGTCCGGTGTAGTGACTATTGCCGGTGTGCAACAGGTGTGGGTCGGAAAGAAACTATGCGCAGCGCAGTGTCGTGATGTGGGCTGACCTGTCGAGCGTGTACATCATCTGCGACGACATCGTGATCAAGACGGTCCGGTCGAAGCTGACCACCGCAGACCTGCAACGACTCCGCGCCCGCGGCACCCGCCCGGGCCGGCCCAGACCGGCGCAAGCCGCGTTCGACACCTCCACCGCCACCCATCGGCCGCGAGCTATCGAGATCGACCGGACCGCGAACCGCGACGGCATCGTCATTGTTCGTGGACATGAACTCGCCCTCGGCGTCGTGACGGCCGGCAGCCGGGTCACCCTGCGGATCGACGGCGAGTTGATCCACGCGACCAACGGCACCCACCTGATCAAGACGCTACCCAATCCTCTTGACCTAGAGAATATTCGCCGCTTGACCGGAGTTCGGGAAGCCAGCACCCCGCTGCCGCCTGCGCCACCGTCAGGGCCGCAGAGCGTGCAGCGCCGGGTTCCCAAGAGCGGTCAGATCATGGTGGCCGGCCAACGCCTCCGAGTCAGTCCGACCTACGCCGGCACCATCGTCACCATCATCGTCGACGATCACCACCTACGAGTGCTCGACGGCGCCAGAGAACTGTCACTGCACGCACGAACCACCACCAAGACCATTCGCAACTTCAACGCCCACCGGCCCCACCGCCGGTAAGCATCTCCCGAGAACACGACGTCACGCATCTCCTGAGACCGCACACGTCACGCTCGACCGAGTCCGCTGAACTGCGCGAGGCCCGTAAGCGGATCCGCCTGCTTGAGCAGGAGAACGAGGTGCTGCGTCGAGCGGCGGCGTATCTATCGCAGGCGAACCTGCCGGGAAAAGGCTGTACCCGCTCGTGAAAGAGCTCGCCGCCGACGGGATTGCCGTGCAACCTCGAACTGGGACCACGGTGACGGTGTGGGAACACAAGAATCGGGCGCGTCGGCTCCCTGCGGTCAGGTCGTCGTCGGGGGTGCCGGTGGCCTCACCGCGGCCTCGGCGACATCCGGGTGCGACATGATCCATCTTGGGGCGGGCCTATCAGCTACCCAATGGTGGATCGATCACGGTCGGCTCAATGGAATGAGCAAGGACCTGTTCTCCGCGCACCTCTATCAGACGTCTGGGGGATCATTGACGGCGCTGCGGCCACAGTGGGCGTTCGCTTCCGCAGAGACAGACCCTTCGGCGACCCCGCGTTCGCCACTCGCCTCGGACTAGACTGATCCCGCTCGCGAGAGACGGTGCCGCCCCAGTCTCCGCCCTCAGTATTTGATCACAACTGTGTTCCTTATCGCGAGGAGCACTTGTCCAAGTGTCGGATGGGCGGGTCGAACGACTCGTCGTCTACCACCTGATCTAGTGTCATCACGTCGCCCCCGGTGATGAAGCCGGCGAGCCAGTCAGGCCCCAGGTCTGGCGCGACCAGTAGGACCGAATCAACTCGTAGGAACTGATGCCCACGATCTCGTGGTTCACCCCGTCGGACTCCGGTAGCGACCCACCTCAGTCGATCCAGATGCGAAAGGGCCGGGCTAGGGCCAATACCGTTCAGTTAAGCGGGTCGGTTGTGTAGATCGGTGACTGTGTCGGTTGCGGCCAGGAGGCGTGGTGAGCGCGTTTGACGTGCCATTTCACGTATTTGCGTTTGACGACGCGTGGGTTGGCTCGTCGTCGACGTGCGGGGTTGAGTCTGCGTGTGAGGCGAGTGAGGAAGGTGAGCCAGCTGCGGCTGGTGGTGTCAGGGTCGTGAGGGGGGAAAGTCGCCCTGGTGGGCGACCGATTGGCGGGTAATCCTCAGTGCGGCAACGAAACTGACCCTGTCGGGGTCGTGGCCGGCGTGACCGGCGGCCTCGACCATCAACGACCGGATCGCATAGTGACAACACAGATGCCCCCAAATCTCCTGCAGCACAAGATCAGGAGACTTCGAACGCAGCACGGTACGGGGCCCGCGCTGGTGGGTTTTCAGCTCATCGAAGGCAATCTCGATCTCCCACCGCTCGGTATAGGCCGCAGCCAACTCGACCGCACCGACTTCGTCAGGGTCCAGGATCGTGGTCAGCAACCGATAGTGGTCGGCGTTCTCCCGGCCGTCATCGATGGTGTAGTCGATCACCCGCACCAGCATCGGCTCAGCGCGCCGCGCCGCGGCCGAATGTGTCTGGTGCAATTCGGCCAGCCACGAGCCATCCGGAAAGTCCTTCACATGTCGTGGTAACGGCCCTGTACCTGAGGTCTTCACCCGCCACAACAGATCCGCGTTGGTCGCTATAGCTTTGCGCCACAACGCATACGAGAACACTCCACGATCAGCCGTGACCAGCATCCCCGGTGTCAGATGCGGTAGCAACGACTCGATCAGCACCGCCTCGGACTGGGCGTAGGTGCCCACCGCGGCGGCGAAAATGGCGTGCGTGCCGCACTCGGCGAGCGCCACCACCCGCGCCATCGGGAACGCCGCCCGCTCACCCTTGTTCACCCCGGGCCGCCCGAAATACTCATCGTTGACCGGCGTGTCGGCGACATCAAGACACGTCCCATCCACAGCAACCAGCCGCCGCCCCGCCAACCACACCCCAGGCGTCGATTCCCGCCCCAACGGCACTGCGACCCGCTCAAACAACGCCTTCATCGGCGCCGACCCCAGACGAGACCGCGCCTGAAAGATCGCCGACTTCCCCGGAACGCGATAGGACTCCTCCCACCCCGACGCCCACGACAAACCATCCGTGAGCTGGGATAACACATCCTCATACGAGCCCTCGGCATACAACGCCATCCCGATCGAGAAATACGCCATCACCCGCGCCGGCAACGCCCGATGACGCACCTCGGTCCGGCCCGCCGCTGCGATCACCTCGTCCACCACATCCGGCGGAAACGTCCGCGTCAACACGCCCACCGACACCACATCCGACAACCGACGATCCGACTCAGGCTTCACCCACCCAGCACGAAGCATACCCTACAAACTACACCCATGTAACCTTAACTGAACGGTATTGGGGCTAGGGCCAGCCACTCACCGATGCGGTGCTGGCAGTTCTTCTAAACGGCGGACCTTAGGGATCTGGCGGCGGAGTCCAGTGAGGTGGCAAGGCTCGACTCAGTGTCAGTTAGAACCGCCGCGGCCTCGATGACGTGGTCGAGCCGGGTAGCAGCGGTCGAGCCCTTGTGTACGGCCGCCTGAGCGACTGATGTCCATGCTGCAGCCGCTCGGTGAGCATCTCTGGCAAGGTCGCTGGTTGCAGCATCGCCGGTCAGTCGGGCGATCTCGTCGCAGCCACACGCGAGTAGTCGTCGGAACAGGCCACCACCCGTACCTGCCTTCTCGATGAATGCACCAAGACTGAATAGGTGGACTTCGAGCACGTCGGAGGGCAGCTCATGCCAGAGCACCACGTCAGAGGATAGTGCTAGGGCTGCGTCTATTCCGTGTGTCCCCGAGTGTTCGACAGGGCCGGCGATCGTGGATCCTGCGGGCGCGCGCATGCATGCCGCAGATTGCGCGAACGCCTCCGCAGCCACGACGGCGATTGACGGTAGCGCCTCGGGCCAGTCAATGCGGAAGAGCGTATGTCGGGTCGGCTCGGGGAAGGTCATCGAGCGTCGGGCTCGCGCCAGCGCGTCGAAGGGAACCTGTTGAATTTCGACGCGATCGTTGTCTGCGACGTAAGCGATTTCTGCGTCGCTGTCGTAGCCCACTATGACGATATCGTGGCGACTCATGCGCAACTGAACGCGCAGGTAGGGCAATTCAGCAATTTCGGCCCACACGAGCGCGGGCCGGCCGCGGTCGAGTTCGTCGCGGACGAGATCCCACCCTAGCTGGGGATCGTCGGTGGACCGGACCTCCACCGTAGCGCCGAGACGGCGGGGGAGGTCCATCTCGAAGTCAGGACCACGTCCTACCAGATACAACGGCGGCACGAGGGCGTCGGTGCGAACATACGTGAGCGAGAGTGCTCCGCCCAGAGCGAACACCAGACCCTCGTTCGGTGGCCCGTCGAAGCCTAGTCCCGACCACTCCATCAAGTCGCGCATCGCGCTGGAGCCGCAATGGCCGCCCATTCGGTGTGGATAGGTGTCGAGCAATGACTCGGACATTGTCATGGTCTCCCTAGTGGTGGTGGACACTGTGCGACGGGATCTGGCCGACAGGTGGTGGCACGGGTGTTCGAGCGGGCAGTAACCTGCGGCGGTAGCCCGCCGGAGCGCACACTATGCGCGGAATGCGTCGGACGGAGCTGGCCGTCCCGAGAAGATCCGAGGGCCGTAGGCATGCCGCAGGCCCGCCAGGATTTCCTCGAGGGGCAAGTCGTTGTAGACGCCGCGTTCGTGCACGTACTCCATGTGCGCGGAGCCGTCCGCCGCGTGCGCGTGAAACAACGCGTCGCGATCGCCGGTGAAGTCGATAGGTGGGACCCCGAATCGAGTGCACAATTCAATGTTGAACGCGGGTGTAGCTTTCAACCAGCGCCCCTCGATGTAGACGTGGCTGTATCCGTGATATACGAAGACGTCGGTTCCCATGAGTTCGCGCAGCGCGTCGGTCTGCAGATGATTGCGTACATCAGCGAAGCCGAGCCGGGCCGGTATGTTTGCCGCGCGGAACGCGGCTGTCAGTACGACCGCTTTGGGTACGCAGTACCCACGTCCGGACTCGATGACATGGCTGGCCCGGTAATGATCGGGCTTGTCAGAGACGGTGTAGGGGTCGTAACGGATCTGGTCTCGGACTGCGGCGAAGAGGCGCCGCGCCTTCTCGCGATCGGTGTCCGCGTCGCCGACCGCGTCTTGGGTGAAGGCCTGCACGGTCGCGTGATGGATGTCGAGGAAGGTCGATGCTGTGAGCGCCGCCGCCGGCCTTTCCGCTGCCGCGGGTGATGTGGTCATGGTGTGGCTCCGATCAGTTCGGACCTGTCGAGCGACGAACGCTGTGCGATCGTACGCTTCGCGTTCATGAAATCCTTGGGTCTGTTGACGCAGTCCGCGGCGATCAGCTCGCCGTCGTTGAAGTAGTAACAGGTGAAGTCACGGTCGTGGTCAGGGTCACCGCTGACCAGTACCTCGTCGTACCCGGTGTTGAGCCCGGCGATCTGCAGCTTCAGATCGTATTGATCGGACCAGAACCAAGGCAGCGCGGTGAGACCGGCTTCGTTGCCGCAGATGGTCGCTGCCGCGACCTTGGCCTGCTCGGTGGCGGCCGCCACACATTCGAGGCGGACGCGCCTGTCGTACCGTGCGATCCGTTGGTTGACGCAGTCGCCGGCGGCGACGATGTCGGGGTCGCTGGTGCGTGCATGGTCGTCGACGATGACTCCGTCGTCAACCTCGAGGCCCGCGGCGACCGCGAGATCCGTGTTGGGAATGATGCCGACACCGACGATGACGAGGTCCGCGGCCAGGGTCTCACCGTCGGCGAGCACCACCTCTTCGACTCGCCCCTCCCCGCGAAAACCCTCGACCAACGCGCTGGTGCGAACATCGACACCCTCGGTCCGGTGGGTACGGTCGAAAAACCTCGAGACCACCGGCGCGGTCACCCGCTCGAGCACGCGTTCCGCAGCCTCGAGAACAGTGACGTCCACACCCTGAGCTCGAAGTGAGGCGGCCGTCTCCAGGCCGATATAGCCGCCGCCGACGATGACGGCCCGGCAACCTGGCACCACCGCGGCACGGATGGCCTCGACGTCGGTGGCGGTGCGCAAGTAGTGGACGCCCGTCAACTCGGCGCCCGGAACGGTCAGCGCGCGGGCGCGCGCGCCGGTGCACAGTGCCAGCGTGGCGTAAGACACCACGTCTCCACTGTTGAGGGTGACAGTGTGCGCGGAACGGTTGATCGCCGTCGCCGTTCCGTCCACGAGCTCGATCCGCTGCTTGTCGTAGAACTGACGTCCGCGGATCGCGCAGTCATCAAGCTGTGATGCACCTGCCAGGTATGCCTTGGACAGCGGTGGACGCTGGTAGGGGAGCCTGCCCTCGTCGCCGATCAGCAAGACATCCCCGGCCCATTTCTCCTTTCGGAGAGCGCCCGCGAGTTGGACGCCGGCGTGGCTCGCGCCGAGGATGACGACCTGATCAGCCGTCACATTTCCCCCTTGGGGGTCAGGCGAACCATCATCTTGCTGATCCCACGGACAAAGTTCGATTGCACGTACTCCGGCTCACCCACCACCTCGATGTTGTCGAAGCGAGGGAGGAGCTCCTCCCACAGGATGCGTAGCTGGAGCTCGGCGAGCCGGTTGCCCATGCAGCGGTGTACACCGAAACCGAACGCGATGTGGTTGCGGGCGTTGGCCCGGTCGATGATGAGCTCGTCTGGACGCTCGAAGACGCGCTCGTCTCGGTTGCCCGAGGCGTACCACATCACCACCTTGTCACCCTTGCGGATGAACTGGCCGCCGAGCATGACGTCCTTCTTGGCGACCCTGCGCATGTAAGCAAGAGGGGTCTGCCAGCGGATGATCTCCGACACCGCGTTGGGGATGAGGTCGGGGTTGGCCTTGAGCTTCTCGAACTGCTCGGGGTATTCGTTGAGGGCCAGCACTCCGCCGCTCATGGAGTTGCGGGTCGTGTCATTGCCGCCGACGATCAGCAGCACGAGGTTACCGAGGAACTCCATGGGGCGATCGTCGAGGAGGTTCTTGGTGTCCTCGTTGCTTTGCAGCATGGTGATGAGGTCGAAGCCAGGCTCTTCGCCGGCCACGGTACGTGCCGCCTTGTCCCGCCACAGCGAACTCAGGCCTTGCGCCATCGCGACCATCTCACGGAAGACCCTGTCGTTGTCCGAGGGGCCGCCGTTGGCCTGCTCCATCGAGGTCGCGAGGTCGGACCATTCGACCAGCTTGTGCCGCTTGTCGTAAGGGAAGTCAAGTAGCGTCGCGAGCATGCGTGCAGTGAGTTCGATCGACACAGTCTGGACCCAGTCAAACGGCTCGTTGAGTGGGAGTCCGTCGAGGACTTCGCGGACGCGCGCGCGGATGAGCCCCTCCATCTCACGAAGGTTCTTCGGAGCCACCACGCCCTGCACTGCGGCGCGCTGCTTGTCGTGCCGGGGCGGATCCATCGCGATGAACATCGCGATGTCCATGAAACGCGGGGGCCTGCCGATGATGATGAACGGTTCGGCGGAGAACGCCTCGTGATTCTTGTCGACCGCGATGATGTCGGCGTGTCGCGTGACCGACCAGAACGGACCGAAGGGGCTCTCCGAACGGAAGTGCACCGGCGCCTCGTTGCGGACACGCTCGAAGTACGAGCGCCACATACCCTGGCGATACAGGAACGGGTTACTCAGGTCGATTTCGGCGAGATCGACCTCGTCCACCGGCGGGATCGGGGTCTCGGTGAAGATCTTCTGGCCGTCGGTCCTTGTGACGATTCGGCGGGTCTTGTCATAGACATGCGCCCCCCGGATCTGAAGGTCGATCGGGATCATTGATTGCGCCTTCTCGGCGACGGTGGCTGCGATGCTCATGATTGCATTCCTTCGTCGTTGCGGGTCAGAGTTGGAATTCCGGGAGGCGAACAGTCAGGCCGTCCCACTCCTCAGTCGCGATCATCTGGCAGGACAGCCGCGAGGTTCCTTCCCGTTCCGGATGCATGCTCAGCATCTCTTCCTCGCCCTCGCCGCTGCGCCCGACGGTCTTGATCCACGCCGGGTCGACAATGACGTGACACGTACCGCAGGCCGCTTCGCCACCACAATCACCGTCGATGCCGGGGACGGCTTCGTCGACGGCGGTCTGCATGAGCGACTTCCCCTCCACGAGATCGGCTTCGTAGTCGTCTCCATCGTGGGTGATGTATGTGATCGTGGCCATGGCCACCTCCTTGCACGTATGAGGTTCCCCTTGAGTGTGAATGTGCGGATCCCGACCGATCCATGTGTGAACGTCGCAATCTGTTGTTAATCTGGCTCACGTGACCCTCGGTGAATCCGGTGTGCCCCCGTTGGCGTTTGCACAGCTTCTCGACAGCGGTGCGCTGGGCACGGAGGCGACGAGCGCATTCGGTCGGATAATGGCCCAGGAGGGCACCGACCTCAGAACGTTGATCACGCAAGAAGCGCAGGTGCCGATGCAATGGTTTCATGACGTGTATCCGACGATGGGGCCGCACGACGGGTTTCGGCTGGGCCTCGCATTCGCTGAGCACGCTCAGCTGACCTCCTTCGGTCCACTGAGCCTGCCGCTGGTCAGTGCCGGGTCGGTCGTTGACATCGTCGAGTTGCTTCGTTTTCTGCCGTTGATCTCGACGGCGCTAAGTGCGGACTTTCATCATGGCGCCAGTGGTCTTACCATCGGTCTCGCAGGGCGCACCGACAGCGCGGGTACCGACTGCTTTGCCGTCACTTATGGGGGCCTGACCGTTCTGCGTCTGGTGAAAATACTCACAGGAGATGTGTCCTCAGCAGAGTTACACCTGACCTGCCCGGCGCCGACCGAGCCGCTGAACGTGGGAGAGATAGGGCATCGAGTCGTCTTCGATGCGCCAGCGTCATTTGTTCGCATACCAGCCGAGGCGCTTCATGAGGTGTGCCGCTTTTCCGATCCCGTCGCCTACCGGATCGGTACCGCCGAACTGCGACGGCTCTGCGATCAGCGGCGTCACAACTCGTACACGCAGCGCGTCCGAGCCCAGTTTGATGCAGACCCTGCTCGAGTCAACGCTAGTCGGATCGCAGCAGAGCTGTCGGTATCGGTAAGCACACTCAAACGGCACCTACACGCCGAGGGCACCACCCTGCGCCGCCTACGACAGCAATTCATGCAGGAGCACGCCATCCTCCGACTTCTCGATCCCGGCGTCGGAATCGGCCAGATTGCTACCGAACTGGGGTACTGCGACGTCGCAAGCTTTTCTCATGCGTTTGCTCGGTGGGTCGGCTGCTCCCCGTCGCAGTTTCGACTTCGACGTGCACGCCCGCCAGCCGCATGAATGCTCGACCAGCCCAATCGGGGCGTCAGCTGATTACACCACAACGAATTTCGCGACTGGTTCATAACGTTTCGATACGGTAACCCGGGCCCGCCCCGTCCGAAGCGCACGGTCGTTACAAGTCAGCCAGCATCGCCTACGCGGCAATTCTCAGCCACACCTCAACGTCTGCCGCCTCGCCGAGGACACCAGCCGGTTCGTTCTAGCCACCGTTATGGCCGCCATGGTGGGGTTCTCGAACAGTCTCGGCGAGGAAGTCGGTCGTTATGGCATCGGAGTCTCACTCGTCTGCCCTTCGGAGGTCAACACCGACTACTTCGAACGGAACGATGCAGACATGGGGTGGTACCCCCGGATGTCGCAGTGGTTTCCGGTTCTGGAGCCCGAAGACGTCGCTCGACGAACTGTCCGGGCGATACGCACCAACCGGCGTGAGGCCATCTTTCCCTGGGAATGGCGCTGGCCACCTGGCTGCACAAGCGATTCCCGAAGATGGGGATCAGTGTTCTCAAAGCGCTCGGCTTGGCTTGTTCCGTCCACGCGTCATCCCGCCGGGGGAGCTGGCGGGCTTGCGAACAAGGCGAGAATGACAGCGTGGATCTGCACGACGGATTCGGCACGCGAACCCCGGAGCTGGAGCAGGTGGCTCACGGTGAGTCGTACGAAGATCTCGGTGATCGACTCCAGCGCGAATTCGTCGAGATCGGGCTTCCGAGAACGGATCTGATCGGCTACCACCTGCGTCGCCCGCCCGAGGACGACCTCTGAGTCGACGGTGACCAGCGACAGGAGTTCGCCGCCCTGGAGTCTGCCCGAGATGATCGACATCAGAAGCTCGTTGTCCTCACCAAGGGTCAGTGTGCGCTCCGCGGCGGCTGTGAGTCCGTCAACGATGTCCTGTTCGTCCGCGATGCCCTCGACGACCCCGTGGAGGAAGCGGTCTGCCTCGCGTGCGATCAGCGATGCCGCAAGCTGATCCCTGGTCCCGACCTCGTTGTAGAGGGTCGTACGGCTGATTCCGACCTCGCGCGCCACCCGGGACATGTTCACCGCGGACCATCCCCGTTCCACCACGAGATCGCGAGCGGAGTCGAGTATGCGATCGCGCAGCAGGTCGCGTACTTCGTCGTGGAAGCTCGGGGGCGTAGCCATGTGTCCATCATGCCCGAATTGGCATGCAGGCCTAAGGCGCCCGCCTGAGTGTTTGACACATTAGGCAATTATGTGTAAAAACAATACAGTTCATCTCACAGTGTCAACACACTGTGTCCGACCGCACCGCCCCGCTTGGCCAGGACGGACAGAAGCGGCGACCGGCACACGGTCATCACAGGGACGTGTTCCTGTAGAGGCTCAATCAGCCACGTAATACCCACGCCCACAGACGATTGCGAGCATCCAATGAACGCTGAGGCGAGCGAGAAAGACACCGACTACGACGTCCTGGTGATCGGCTCCGGGTTCGGCGGCAGCGTCACCGCCCTTCGCCTGGCAGAGAAGGGCTACCGGGTCGGCGTTCTCGAAGCCGGCCGCAGATTCGACGATGCGGACTTCGCCAAGACCAGCTGGGACGTTCGACGATTCCTGTGGGCGCCGAAGCTGGGTGCGTACGGGATTCAGCGCATCCACCTACTTCGCGACTGTGTCATCTTGGCCGGGGCGGGAGTCGGGGGGGGCTCTCTCAACTACGCCAACACCCTCTACCAGCCGGGATCAGCATTCTTCGGCGATCCGCAGTGGGCGCACATCACAGACTGGGAAGACGAGCTGACGCCCTACTACGACCAGGCGCGTCGCATGCTGGGCGTGGTCACCAACCCGCACATGACGCCTGCCGACGAGATCATCCGGTCGGTGGCCGACGACATGAGTGTCGGCGACACGTTTGTCCAGACTCCGGTCGGGGTGTACTTCGGCGAGCCCGGTCGTACCGTGTCGGATCCCTACTTCGGTGGGGTCGGACCGGATCGCACCGGCTGCATCGAGTGCGGCGAGTGCATGACAGGTTGCCGTCACGGTGCCAAGAACACGCTGCTCAAGAACTACCTCGGGCTCGCCGAACGCGCTGGAGTGGTGGTGAATCCGCTGACCACCGTCACCGACGTGCGTCAGCGACCCGATGGCTCCTGGACAGTCGACACAGTCAAGACCGGTGCCTGGATTCGTAAGCGCGAGAAGGCGTTCACCGCTCACAATGTCGTCTTCGCGGCGGGTACCTGGGGTACCCAGCAGTTGCTGCACAAGCTCAAGGACTCCGGCCGCCTTCCTGAGCTCTCGACGCGACTGGGCGAGTTGACCAGGACCAACTCCGAGTCGATCCTCGGGGCCACCCGTTACCGCGTCGACGAATCCCTCGACCTCACCAAGGGCGTGGCGATCACGTCGTCGTTCTACCCCACGCCGGACACCCACGTCGAACCCGTCCGATACGGCAAGGGCTCCAACGCGATGGGGTTGTTGCAGGCGCCGATGACCGACGGCGACGGACGGTTGCCGCGATGGCTGCGATTCATCGGCGTCGCGCTCCGGGATCCACTCGCCACAGCACGTGTCCTGGCGGTGAAGGGCTGGAGCGAGCGGACCGTGATCGCACTGGTGATGCAAAACCTCGACAACTCGATCACCACTTTCACAAAGCGCGGTCTGTTCGGTCGCCGGCTCACCAGCAAGCAGGGGCACGGCGAGCCCAATCCCACCTGGATCCCCGCGGGCAACGAAGCCACGCGGCGCATCGCCGAGAAGATCGGCGGCACCTCCGCCGGAACGTGGGGCGAGGTGTTCAACGTGCCGATGACCGCACACTTCCTCGGCGGATGCGTGATCGGGGACGATGAGGACAACGGTGTGATCGACCCATATCACCGCGTGTACGGCTATCCGTCGCTGAGTGTGGTCGACGGTTCGGCCGTGTCCGCGAATCTGGGCGTCAACCCGTCGCTGACCATAGCTGCTCAGGCCGAGCGGGCCGCCGCGTTGTGGCCGAACAAGGGGGAGAAGGACCTTCGCCCGATCCAGGGTTCGGGTTATCGGCGCATCGAGCCCACCGAACCCCGGTCGCCGATCGTGCCGGTCTCGGCGCCTGGAGCGCTGCGACTGCCCATCATTCCTGTCCGTCGAGTGGCAGACGAGAAGATCTCGCGGGCCGCAACGCGTGAGAGCTCCGACGCCCGATGAGCGCACTCGCCCCCGAAACAGCGCTCCCGGAACGACGCCAATCGTCAACGCTCGCACCGGTTCTCAAGAAGGCGCGCCACGGTACCGAAATGGTCGGCGACTTCTTCCTCACCTTCTGGGGCATCGTCAAGATGCTCCCACGGCGTCCCTTCCAGTGGCGTGAGCTGGTGGCGCAGGCGTGGTTCATCGCGAGCGTATCGATTGTCCCGACCATGCTGATGTCGATCCCGTTCTGCGTCATGGTGGTGTTCCAGATCAACGTTCTGCTGAACGAGATCGGTGCGATCGACCTGTCCGGTGCGGGCGCGGGTGTGGCCGTCATCCGAGAGATCGGACCCATCGTCACGGTTCTCGTCGTCGCGGGCGCAGGTGCCACCGCGATCTGCGCCGATCTCGGTTCGCGCACCATCCGCGAAGAGATCGACGCCATGAAGGTGCTCGGTATCGACCCGATCCAGCGACTCGCAGTTCCGCGCGTGATCGCCTCCTGCGGCGTCGCGGTGTTCCTGAACGGCCTGGTGACCGCCATCGGCCTGGCCGGGGGATACGTGTACGGCGTCTTCCTCCAAGGTGCCACGCCGGGTCAATACATCACCGCGATCCCGATCCTCACCGGAATTCCCGACCTACTCATCAGCGAGCTCAAGGCCGGCATCTTCGGTCTGCTGGCCGCACTGGTGGCCTGCCATCTCGGCTTCAACGCGGGAGGCGGACCGAAGGGTGTCGGCGACGCCGTGAACCAGACCGTTGTCTTCAGCTTTGTGCTGCTGTTCCTCGCGAACGCGGTCATCACCACGCTCGCACTGCACTGAAGGCCTCGACATGACTGCGCGAACACAAGAGCAGGGACCACGTTGACATCGACTCAGATGCCCACCGAACCGTCGCGGCGACTGACCGACCGGTTGGACGCCGGGAAGGCGCTGAAGCCCGCCGAATCCTTCGGAGAGAAACTGGCGTTCTACGGGGTGGCGCTGCGGGCGGTACCCAAGGCGATGACCCACTATCGTCGCGAGACCTTGCGCCTGCTAGCTGAGGTGTCGCTCGGCGCAGGTGCACTCGCCATCATCGGCGGGACCGTCGTGATCATCGGATTCCTCACGGCTGCAGCCGGATACGAGGTCGGTCAACAGGGATCGAGTTCACTGGGGCGCGTCGGTGTGGAAGCGATGTCGGGCTTCATTTCCGCCTTCTTCAACACCCGCGAAGCGATCCCGGTCATTGCTGGCGTCGCACTCACGGCGACGGTGGGCTCCGGTTTCACTGCGCAACTCGGTGCCATGCGCGTGAGCGAGGAGATCGACGCGCTCGAGGTGATGTCGGTTCAGTCGCTGCCCTATCTGGTGTCGACGCGGATCGCGGCGGGACTCGCCGCTGTGGTGCCGCTGTACGCGATCGCCCTCTTCACCGGGTACGCCGCCACCAAGTTCGTGAGCGTGTTCCTGTCGGACCAGTCGCCGGGCACCTACGACCACTACTTCCGGCTGTTCTTGCAGCCCGGTGACATCGCGATCTCACTGTTGAAGGTGATCGTCATGGCGGTCGCCGTGATGGCGGTGCACTGCTACTACGGCTACAACGCCAGCGGTGGACCGGCCGGGGTCGGCGTCGCTGTCGGCCACGCCGTCCGCACGTCACTGATCATCATCATGATGGTCGACTTCATCGTCGGTATCGCCTTGTACGGCGGCGTCCACGCGACTGTGCGGGTGTCGGGATGATCGAACACTCACGCAGACAACACCTGCTGTACGCGTTCGTCGCCTTCGCCGTGGTGGTGGGCGTCGTCGTGGCTGCGCTGATGTCGTACAACGGCAGGTTCCAGGCCACCGGGTCCATCTACCTGAACGCCCCGCGCACGGGGCTGCTGCTGGTGCCTGGATCGGACGTCAAGCTGTACGGCGTAGTGATCGGTCGTGTCGCATCTGTCGACGTGTACGGCGATCACGCTCGCATCGAGCTGGCGGTGGAGGAAGACCAGCTCGGCGATCTGCCGACGAACGTCCGGGCGGAGATGGAGCCGACCACGCTCTTCGGCCGCAAGTACGTCGCGCTGACGATGCCGGAGCAGCCGGCGGCATCGACGTTGAGCGCCGGTGCCACCATCGACACCTCGCAAACGCCGGTCGAGGTCTACGACACTTTCGAGTTGCTTGTCGGAATTCTCGACCGTGTGGACCCGGCGCGGGTGAATGCAACCCTGACCGCTGTGCAGACCGGCACCGTCGATCGGGGCGAGAAGCTCGGCGAGCTGGTCGACTCGGTGAACACCTACCTCGCGACCTTCAACAAGTCACTGCCAACTCTGCAACGGGATCTCGAGCTCGGTGCGGACAATCTCGACACATTCGCCGGACTGTCACCGGACCTGATGGCCACCGTCCGTCACCTCACCACCACCTCGAAGACGATTGTGGAGAACCAGTCGCAGCTGACTGCGTTCCTGTTGAGCTTCACCGAGTTCGGGAACACCGGCAACCGGTTCATGACTAACGCGGGCACGCCACTGGTGAAGGCCGCCGACGCCCTGGCGCCGCCGGCGCAGGTGCTCGGAGACTACGGACCGATCTACCCGTGCTTCCTGGACGGACTGAACACGAGCCGCAAATATCTCGAGCGGGCGTTCGGCGGAGCGAGACCGGGCCTCGACATCGTCGGCACCCTGCTCATCGGCGACCCGCCATACCGACCGGGCATCGACGCGCCCGAACACACGGCAGGAACGGCGGGACCGAGCTGCTACGGCTACCCGCGCGCACCCGGCGAAAAGGGGCCGGGGCACGTCGACTTCGACGACGGCAGTCACGCGTACCGCGATGTGAAGTCGATCGAAGACGTCATCGGAAACCCGTTCGCCTCGATGATCTACGGAATGACGAAATGACAATCACCGGACCGGCCATCAAGCTGGGGATCTTTCTCGCTGTCAGCTCGCTGATCACCTCGGCTCTGTTCGTGATCGTCGGCGACCTGCGTTTCGGTCCGACAACGGTTTTCCGCGCTCAGTTCATGTCCGCATCCGGCCTGCGGACCGGCGACGACGTCAAGGTGGCCGGTGTGGTGGTCGGGAAGGTCACCGATGTGGACATCGTGGACTCCGGTGCGGCTGCGCAGACGGGTCTGGGAGCAGAGGTCCGTATGGACGTCGACTCCCACATCCCGGTGACGACCACCACCAACGCCTACATCAGGTACAAGAACCTGATCGGTGATCGGTACCTCGAGCTGAAGACCGACCCCGGAGACGTGGGTAGGAGGCGGTCAGCCGACAGCGTGATCCCGGTATCGCAGACCAAGCCGGCTCTCGACATGGATGCACTCGTCAACGGGTTCAAACCCCTACTGACCGGGGTGAATCCAGAGCAGACCAACAAGCTGTCCGCTGCGCTGGTCTCGGTACTCAACGGCCGCACAGCCGATATCAGCGATCTGATCACCCAAATGGGTGAACTCGGCGAAACCATCGCCGATCGCGACGCGACGATCGGATCGGTGGTCACCGATCTGAACACCGTGCTCGTAACGGTAGCGGATCGCCGGGAGGCCTTCGGCAGCGTCGTCGTCCAGTTGCAGGAGCTGGTCTCCGAGCTTGCCGGTGATCGCCGGCTGATCGCCGACGGCCTCACGAACATCGCGGGCGCGACCACCGAGCTCGACGAGCTGCTGTCCCGAGCCCGCCCCGATCTCACCTCCGACATCGAGCATCTGCGCGGTCTGGCCCAGAACCTGAACAGCAACACTTCAACGATCAACATGCTGCTCGCGAAGATGCCGGAGGCCTATCGGCTTCTGGGCAGGTCGTCGGGCTACGGCAGTTTTGTGAACTTCTTCGTGTGCGGCCTCGCGATCCGCTATCCGACGCTCGACGGCGGACATGCGGACACACCGATGGTCCAAGTCCCAGCTCGGCGCTGTAAGTGAGGGAGACAACCAGATGAGGTCAAAACATCATGAGATCTGACGACTCCCGCCGTCGAATCCGGGCCGGTCTCATCGGAATCGGGGCGATACTCGCGGTTCTCGCGCTCGCGTTCAACTACCGCTCGATTCCGTTCCTGCCCGGCGTGACCGTCGTGGTCGCCGAGTTCTCCGACGCCAGTGGCCTGAATCCCGACGACGAAGTGCACATCGCCGGCGTGGCCGCGGGGAGTGTGCAGTCGATCGAGCTCGCCGAGGACCACGTCGACGTGACGATGCGGCTCACCGACGGCTGGGAGAAGCTCGGTTCCGAGACCACGGCCTCGATCAAGGTCGAGACCGCGCTCGGGCGTCGCTTCGTCCAACTCACGACCGCCGGCCCCGGCGAGCTCGGCGACCGAATCCCGGTGTCGCGGACAAGTTCCGGCTTCGACCTCACCGAGTCACTCGACCAGCTCACCGAGACCGTCGGAGACACCGACAAGAAGAGCGTCGTCGACGCGGTCGAGAGCCTCGACAAGGTCATGAACGATCTCCCGTCCGACATCGGCGGCTCCCTGGAGAACGTCGCCGCTGCGGCACGGACGGTGTCGTCGCGCGATGCCGGAATCCGGACGCTTCTGCAGAAGGCCGATTCGGTTTCCGACGTGCTGGCCGAGCGAAAGGGCAACATCACCAGGCTCATCGACGACGGGTCGGTGCTGTTCGAGACCCTCGTCGATCGGGCCGAGGTGATCCGCAGGCTGCTCACCAGCCTGCGCGCAGTATCCACCGAGATAGAGACGTTCGTCCATGACACCGGATCGTCCACCCCACAGATGCTCGAGGAGGTCCGTCAGGTGACGGCCACGCTCAACGCCAACTACGCCAACCTCGAAAAGTCGATCAAGGGGATGCGCACATTCGTCATGCAATTCGCCGACGTCCTGGGCAGCGGACCGTTCTTCTCAGTACTGCTCCAGAACATCACGCCGGCCAATCTCCGCGGCCAGCAGCCGGGCAGTCCGGGAGGCGGGCGATGAGCACGTCATCAGCCGTCAACCGACTCGGCGGGCCCGCGGTCATCGCCCTCGTCATCGTCGCCATGGTGGCCGTGACCGCGGCGAAGGTATGGGAGAGCACGCACACCTCACGGGCCACAATCTGGTTCACGGACGGCACCGGGCTGTTCGTCGGCGATCCGGTCAAGATGCGCGGCGTCACCATCGGCACTGTCGAAGCAGTGGAGGCCACACCGGCGAAGGTTCGCGTCGAGGTCTCGTACGACGACTCGGCGTACGTGGACTCCGAGGCACGGGCGGCGATCGTGGCGCCGACCCTCGTCTCCGGTCGGTATGTTCAGTTCGTCAACCCGGTCAAGCGATCGCCGGCTGGTGCGCTGAAAGACGATGCCGTGGTGGAGGTCGGCCGGACCGCGGTCCCGGTCGGGTACGACGAGATCAAGAAGCAGGTGACCGACCTCGCGCACCAACTCGGACCTTCCACCGGCGATGAGAAGGGGGCGCTCAGCCGACTCATCGACACCTCGGCCGGTGCGCTCGACACCAGCGGCGGCTCACTCCGGAAGTCGGTCGATGCGCTCTCCGACGCGATGAGGACGCTCTCCGCGGCCGGCCCCGACCTGTTCAGCACAGTCCGCAATCTCCAGCAGGTCGTCACCGCGCTGCGCACCGCCGACCAGCAGATCGTCGGTTTCGCCTCGCAACTCGACGACGCGTCGGCCGTGCTCGACGACAATCGGACGCAACTCGATGCCGCGATCCGTGCCCTCAACTCGATGGCCCCACGCCTGCGCGACTACTTGAAGCAGAACCAGGGTGCGCTAAGCCGTGACGTCAAGGACCTCACCAGGGTGTCCCGACTGCTCGTCGACAGGCAGGACGATCTGGCTCAGATCCTGCACACGGCGCCGACCGCGCTGTCGAACCTCTACAACATCTACGACCCGGACTCGAACTCACTGACGGCCGGTCTCGCGGTGGCCGACTTCCCGGATCCGGTGTCGCTCATCTGTGCACTGCTGACAACCGTGGACGCTCCCAAGTCGGAATGCCAGAAGGCCGAGACCACCCTGACCCGGGTCATCACGTCCGAGATGGCACGCTCGACCGGTCGCCCCGAGGAGGGAGGACGCTGATGGGACACAAGCGCTTTCACGTCGGCGCGGGACTGATCGCGGCGGCCGTCGCGATGTCGACGGTGGCGGGCTGTCGGTTCGACGGCGCCAACTCGTTGTCACTGCCAGGCGACGCCGTCTCCGGTGACAGCTACAGCATCACCGTCCAGTTAGCCGACGTGCAGAACCTGGTGTCGAACTCCCTGGTCAAGCTCGACAACGCGAATGTCGGGCAGATCCGGTCCATCACAGTGCGCGAGTCGTTCGCCGAAGTGGACGTGGAGCTCTCCGAGGGAGTGGAGATCCCGAACGGTTCGACCGTGAAGCTGGCACAGACCTCGGTGCTGGGCGCGCAGTACCTGGAGTTCATTCCTCCCGCGGAGCAGACGCCGGGCAAGCTGTTGCCCGGCGACACACTCGATGTCAACAGCTCCGCAGCCTATCCGTCGACCGAGTCGGTGCTGGCGGCCTTGTCGCTGATCCTCAACGGCAGTGGCCTCGAACAGCTCCGGTCGATCATGACCGAGCTCAACGACGCCACCGATGGCCGCACAGCCGCTGCCAACCGAGCGATATCTCAACTCAAGACCTTCGTCTCCGGACTACACAAGCAACGTGATGACATCGGCCGCGCCATCGATTCGCTCGGCAAGCTCAGCGCCACGCTGGCCGATCAGAGTTCGACCGTGGCGGAGGGCATCGACAACCTGGAACCCGCCCTGACCGTGCTGGCGGACCAACGCGAGGAGCTGGTCACGATGCTCGATCGCGTAGGAGTGTTCGGCGCAAAGGTGGGCAGCGTGATCGCACGCAGCAACGCCGATCTGAACTCCATTGCCGCGGAACTCCGTCCCGCACTGAAGGGGCTCGAGGAGTCCGGCGACGACCTGGTCGGCTCGCTCATCGTCGGGCTCACCGTTCCGTTCCCGGTGACCGTCATCGACAAGGGAATGAAGGGTGACTACCAGAACCTCTTCCTGACCCTCGACCTGTCGGTGGGCGCCATACGCGACAAGGTGCTCGGCAGTATTCCCAAGGTGGCCCTGGCCAGGATGGCGACCTCGCGGCAAGCCGCGGACCCACTCCGCGCTCCATTCGGACTGCGCACCCCCACAACGGATCACAGCCCATCGAAAAAGACCTCACCGCAGCCCGCCGGGATGGGGGCCCCCGATGAAACTCACCAGACTGGTGCGATGGCAGCTCGTCGTATTCGCTGTCCTCACCGTGGTCAGCGTAGTCTACGGGACTGTCACCTACGTCGGCATCGGTCGGGTCACCGGCATCGGATCGTATCGCGTGGTCGCCGAGTTCGACACCGCCGGCGGCATTTACGAGACCGGACTGGTGACCTATCGAGGTGTAACCGTGGGACGGGTGGATTCGGTAGACGTCGATCTGGCCGACTTGTCGGCGCCGGTTCGCATCACCCTGCGCATCGATTCGGACAACACGATCCCGCGAAACAGTGCGGCGCACATCAGGAGTCAGTCTGCGGTCGGGGAACAATACGTGGATCTGATTCCCCGCGACAACGGCGGGCCCGCGCTGACGGACGGAGACGTGTTGTCGGCCAAGGGCAATGAGGCGCCCACGCCCACAAAAGACGTCCTGGAGAGGACCATGAACCTCGTTGCGACGATCTCGCCCCAGAATCTGGAGACGACCGTCGACGAGGTGTCCGACGGGCTAGGACAGACCGGTGATCGCCTGGCTCGGTTGATCGACGCATCACAGCGGCTGCTCGAGTTGGCGCAGATCGATATCGGCCCCACCACCCGGCTGATCGACGACGCCGAACCGCTGTTGACCACTGGCAACCGGGTGGCCGCCGACCTGACCTCTGCGGTGGCGAACCTCGCGTCGTTCACCGATCAGCTCGCGCTGAGCGATGAACACTTGCGGACTCTGCTGACCCAGACCCCGTCGGCAGCCGACCAGGTGTCGGCCACCCTGACCGAGCTGACGCCTACGCTGCCGACGCTGCTCGCCGACCTCCAGTCCGTGGGACAGGTGCTGCGCGTCAACGTCCCCAACCTCCGGCACATCCTGACCGTCTATCCGGCGTTCACGTCGGGAACCCTGAACTCGGTCGACGGCTACGCGCTCGGCCAGAGTCCGCAGGCTCCACTCGACATCAAGCTCGGAAACACGCTGAACCCGCCCCCGTGCACCGAGGGATATGGCGGCAGCCGACGTCGTGACGCATCGGACATGCGGACTGTGCCGGTGGTTCCGGACCAGTACTGCGACGCGCGCCCCGACAACCCGAAGGTGGCGCGTGGCGCCCGGAACGTCCCGTGCGCGACCGACCCCCGCGTGAGGACTCCCTTAGTGGCCGATTGCCCCGGGGGACTTCCGTCCACGTGGCCGGAGATGTTGTCGCGTCCGCACTCTATGGGCGACGCCGGCGGTGACCCAGGGGCGAAGAGGGTGCCGAAGCGCTTACGTACAGCGTCGAAGCCGGTGCCGTATTCGGAGACCACCGGAAGGTTCCGAGGGCCCGACGGGGTGACGTACTTCGTGGGAACACCCACCAACTCAGCTTCGGCGAAAGGAAAGGCGACATGGCAGTCGTTACTGATCAAGTAGAGGCCACCGGTCCGGAAGTCGACGACGACGCGGTCGGCCCGGAGAGCGCCGGCGAAGGGGCGGGCACTGCTCCACTCCGGTCCGTGGTCACCGTGTGGGCGCTGGTGGCGGCCCTCGTGGCGGTGCTCGCGCTGCTCGGCGTGAAGGGCACCGATCTCTATCAGGCCAAGCAGGACGAGAAGCGGAACTCTGAGGTACTCGACGTCACCCGCGAGGTGGTCGCCGGACTCGTCAGCCTCGACTACCGCCGGTCGAAGGCCGACCTGGATCGGATCAAGTCCGTCGCCACCGGATCCTTTCAGCAGCAGTTTGAACAGCTGGCTACGTCGTTCGAGCAGGTCCTTTCCTCCGGCGAGGTCCTCTCGACTGGATCGGTCAAGGAGGCGGGGATCATCACCGCCGACGACGACGCCGCGCGGGTCCTGGCCGCGGTCAGCTCGATCGTCAAGAACACCGAGGCACCCGACGGGCAGCAACGCGTCTATCGGATGAAGGTGGATCTGACGGCCGCCGACCATGCGTGGAAGGTCAGCAACGTGGAGTTCGTGTCATGAACGCGGGGAGCGCGGACCAAGAGGCGTCGACCGACGCGAAGGCGGCAGAACCGAGGAGGAAGCCATGAACAAGGTTGTGGAGCAAGATATCTCATCCGAGTTCGCCGAGGCGGAGGTGGATCGCGACGTCGACACCGACGCGGCGCCTACCGACGGCGCCGAGAAGCAGGACAAGGTGCGCGGCGGTCATGTCAAACGACTCGGCCCCGTCGTTGTGAGCTGGCCCGCCAGACTTTCGACAAAGGCGCGTAACGGGTTGGTCAGGGTGCTGGCGGCACTCGTGATCGCCGGCGCCGGTGGACTCGGCTACGTGTGGTTCGCGACGAGCGCGGCGACGACGGAGGCATCGGCGGGGCAGTCCGCGCTTGCATCGGCACGTACCGACATCCCCAAACTGCTCAGTTATGACTACCGAACAGTCGACACCGCGCTGCCCGAAGCTGCCGAGACCATGCTGACCGGCAGGTTCCTCGACGAATACACCCAACTGGGCGAATCAGTTATTCAACCTGCTGCCAAGAAGGAGCAGATCGTCACGAACGCCGAGGTGGTCGACGCCGCACTCGTCGCGTCGGACGCCGATCACGCAACCGTCCTGCTCTTCGTCAACCAGACGACGTCCAAGAAGGACGCTGAGGGGCCGCGACTCGACGGCAGCCGCATTCGCGTCCAGATGGCCAAGGACGGCGATCGCTGGAAGATCTCCGAATTCACACCGGTGTAGCCGCGGAAACCCTGAGCCATCCACACCACACCATGGAGAACAACTCATGACTCTCACCACCGATTTCACCACAGTCGCGGAGCTCGACAGTGCGCTGCTACGACTCAGCGCAGGCGAGCGCCGGTGGGCAGACCTCCCGCTGACCCGGCGCGCCGACCTTCTGCAACAGGTGGCGCACCAGGCGGCCGAGCAGGCATCGGATTGGGTTGAGGCCGCGTGCCGAGCGAAGCGGATCTCGCCCTCATCGCCGCTCGCAGGCGAAGAATGGCTGTCGGGGCCGTACCCGGTCATCACGAACGCTGCCACGCTGGCCCGTTCTCTGCGCGACCTGAGCAGCGGCGACAGTCCCATCGCCCACGTACCGACTTCCGTCGCTCCCGGCGGTCGTGTTGCGCTCGACGTCTTTCCCCATCAGATCTGGGATCGGCTACTGCTGTCGGGCGTCTCGGCCAAGGTCTGGCTGAAGCCGGGGGTGAGTGTCACCCAGGCGCGGTCGGCGGCGGGATTGGCGCAACTCGACCCCGCGACGACGCACGGCATGTCAGTCGTCCTCGGCGCCGGCAACATCACCTCGATCGCCGTGCTGGACACCCTGTACGAGCTGATCGCGCACAATCGCGTCGTGATCCTCAAACTGAACCCCGTCTTGGGCGAGATGTTCGACGCGATCAACGCCGTCCTGCGACCCCTGTCCGAGCGCGGCTTCGTGGAGGTCGTCAGGGGCGGTGTCGAGGTCGGCTCGTATCTCGTCGATCACCCGAATGTGGCGCATGTCCACATCACCGGAAGCTCGGCAAGTCACGACGCCATCGTCTTCGGCACCGGCCCGGAAGGCGAGGCCCGTCGCCGGGCCGGCGTACCGAAGCTCGGCAAGACCATCACCAGTGAACTCGGCGGCGTATCACCCACCGTCGTCGTCCCCACCGGGTGGTCGGCCAAGGACATCCGTTTCCAGGCGGAGCACCTGGCCACCCAGCGTCTGCACAACGGCGGCTACAACTGCATCGCCGCCCAGGTTGCCGTGATCCCGTCCGAGTGGTCCAAGAAAGGGGAGTTCCTCCGGGAACTCCGCGACCAGATCGACAAGGCTCCCGCGCGGCCAGCCTATTACCCCGGAAGCGACCAACGGGTCGCCGCGGCAGCCGACCGGCACGCCACGGCCAACGCACGCGAGAACGGCCGGCTGCTGATCGAGGGGCTCTCACCGGACCAGGTGGCCGAGGCCTTCACCGTGGAGTACTTCTCGCCCGTGCTGGCCGTCGTGGAGATCCCCGGAGACGGGATTGCCTACCTCCGGGCAGCGAGCCGCTTCGTCAATGAGCGGCTCGAGGGCACTCTCGGCGCCAACGTCTTGGTGCACCCGAGATACCGCCGCAAGCTCGGTCGAGAGTTCGAGTGGTTCGTGGAATCGCTCCGCTACGGCACGATTGCGATCAACGCGTGGACGGGGGTCGGTTATCTCACCGCAGCAGCACCATGGGGCGGCTTTCCCGGTGCGACCCTCGTCGATGTCGAGAGCGGAATCGGATTGGTACACAACGCATCACTGGTGGACGACACAGAGCGCACGGTCGTGACCGGCCCGTTCCGCCCGCTGAGCCGATCTCTGATCACCGGCCAGCTGTCGATCACGCCGAAGCCGGCGTGGTTCGTCAGGAACACGCATGCGCACCATGTAGGCCGAAAGATGGTTGCATTCGCGGCAGATCCGAAGGCCACCCGGCTGCCGTCGCTCTTTGCGTCCGCCTTACGCGGCTGACGCACCGCGCGCAGCGAGGTGCCCCGTCACGAAGCGTACGGGGTGTGGTGCGTCCACCTCAGGCCGGCTCGAGCGCCCGCTTGGCCTTCTCCAACGCGGCGAGCGTGCGCAACACGGAGTCGCGCTTCGCGGTCAGGTCGGACACCTTGGCCTTGCCACTCAAGCCGCCATCCTTCTGCGCGACCTGCAGACGTTCCTCGATCTCGGTGAGCTGCGCCAGGAGGCTCTGCGCCCGGCTCATGAGCTCGGCGCGGTCGGGTCGTGAGACGTTCGCCGGCCCGGCGACGCCGGACCTGACATTCTGCGGCTTGGTGGCCACCGCCTTCCCGCCTGCCTTCGTGGGCAGTCGTCGTCGCGGTTCGACGCTTCGCCGCCGGGAAGCAGCACGCGGGGGAGTCTGCGTGCGCGTCTGGTTGAGCACCGTCCGCGCCTCTCGCCGCGGAACTCCGCGATTTCGTCGGTGGACGAGCACCACACGCAAACACTCGAAGTGGTTTCGGTCACGAACGCATCGGCAGCAGCGGGATTGACGGGGAAAAGAGTACGAAACAAAGTTTTTCACCCGGAAATCGGGTTTCCGGTACACCGTATCCCGCCGCTGACTTGACCCGCCGGACCGTCCCCGACGCGCTGTTCATCGTCGTCGAGCAACTCGGACCCACCCTCGTCGTTGCGGACACGAGCTCGAGCCGGCGGCGGGGCAGTGGCGTTTACCGGCCACCCCCGGCGGGAACCTCATCTGCGTGCGATTACCTTCGGTACAGATGACGACGTGTCGGGCTGGAACAACCGGCCCTGCTCGACGGTGACGACCGTGTACCTGGCCGAGGCATTGCTGGTTGTGGCGGAGGGTCAGCAACCTCCGGGTCTGATGCCGGCCCGGCAGCAGATGGCGGTGTCCCTGGGCTGGCACATCGTCCTTGCGTGTTTCGGGGTGGCGTTCCCGACGATGATCTTCGTGATGCGCCGTCGCGGCATCGTGCGCGACGGCCCTGTCGCAATGGGACTGGCCCGACGGTGGGCCAAGGTGTCGGCAGTGCTGTTCGCGATCGGCGCGGTCTCGGGCACGATCCTCAGCTTCGAGATGGGTCTGCTGTGGCCCGGTTTGATGGGCCGGTTCGGTGACGTGCTGGGATTGCCATTCGCGTTCGAAGGGCTGTCGTTCTTCGTCGAGGCGATCTTCCTCGGGATCTACCTCTACGGCTGGGACCGCATGCCGCCTCGACGCCATCTGCTGATGCTGATTCCGATGGGCATCGCCGGGGTCGTCGGGACGTTCTGCGTGGTCTCGGTCAATGAGGTTCCCCCCGAACCGTAGAGGCATCGATAATGAGGAGCACGATGCCAGAGAAGCGGAAGAAGTACGACCGGGAGTTTCGTGATGGGGCGGTCCGGATCGTCGAGGAGACAGGTAAGCCGATCGCCCAGGTCGCTCGAGACCTGGGGGTCAACGAGGGCACCTTGGGTAACTGGGTCAACCGGGCGCGCGCCGAGCGGGAGGGCCGCGGCGAGCTGACCGTTGATGACGCTGCTGAGCTCAAACGGTTGCGTGACGAGGTCGCCGAGCTGCGCATGGAGCGTGATGTCCTCAAGCGATCAGTGGTCCTGTGGGTGAAGGAGGCGACGAAGTGAGCGTGGCACGCTTTATCGCCGACCAGAGGACCAACTATCGGGTGCCACACGCGGTGTCCTGCCGGCTGCTCGGGGTCAGCGAGGCGTGGTTCTACAAATGGCATAAGCGGACCCAATCGCCGGGTGCGGCAACGGGTTTGCACACCACCCGCGACTATCGCCGGGACACCATCGACCGGGCCGTGGCGGTGGCGTTCGACAAGGCCCGCGGCCTGCACGGGTCACCGCGCCTGCATGCGGATCTGCGTGCTGACGGGTGGACGGTGACCGAGAAGACTGTCGCTGATTCGATGTGTCGTCAGGGCCTGGTCGCGCGGCGGATCCGCCGGCGCAACGGGCTGACCCGTCAGGACAAGACCGCCCCGAAGTTCCCCGATTTGTTGGGTCGCGATTTCACCGCACAGTGCCCCGATCAGCGGTGGGTCGGCGACATCACCGAGATCCCGACCGCGGCGGGCAAGCTGTATCTGGCCACGGTCATCGACCTCTACAGTCGCCGCCTGCTGGGGGCGGCCACCAGTCGTCACCCGGATGCAGCGTTGGCGTGTGCGGCGATCGAGATGGCGGTCGCCACGCGGGGCGGCATGCAGGCGATATGGCGTGATGACGATGCGCAGAAGCTGATTTTCCACACCGATCGTGGGTCGACGTACACCGCGAGACGGTTCACCAGGCTGTGCCAGAAGATGGGTATCCGGCAGTCGATGGGCCGGGTCGGATCGTGTTTCGACAACGCCGCAGCGGAGGCATTCTTCTCTTCTTTGGAGTGGGAAGTGTTGTCACGCAACGAGTTCCATACTATCATGGAGGCGCAGGCGGTCGTGTTGGAGTGGTGCTACGGCTTCTACAATCACCAGCGTCGCCACAGCGCGATCGGGATGATGAGTCCGGTCGACTACGAGAACACCGCAGTCACCGAGCCCGAAGCCGCATAGAGGAGTCCTCCACGATTCCGGGGGAACCACACCTGACCGAGGCACACACCACCGGCCGCCTGGTCTCCGAACTCAAACGGCTCCGCCGCTACCGGCTGATCATCATCGACGAGATCGGCTACCTGCCGTTCGACTCCGATACCGCCAACCTGTTCTTCCAACTCATCGCCAGCCGCTACGAACAAGGCTCGATCCTGATCACCTCGAACATGCCATTCGGCCGCTGGGGCGAAGTCTTCGCCGACGATGTCGTTGCCGCCGCACTCATCGACCGCCTCGTCCACCACGCCGAGGTCATCACCATCGACGGCGACTCCTACCGCACCAAGACCCGACGACAACTCGTCAACGCCGACCAGTAACCACACCAAAAGGGGGTCAAATTTCAACCGTCGATAAGGGGTCAGTTTTCGGCCGCCGTTGACAGATAGCCGTTTGCGCGGTCTCGATGGTGTCGAAGGCGCCAGTCTCGTCGAGAAGCTCCCGGCGCAATGTGCGATGGAATCGTTCGATTTTGCCGGTCGTGGTCGGTGACCGGCGTTTGGTCAACCGCGCGGTGATGCCGTACTCGCGACACGTCCGCTCGAAGAGCACCTCAACCGGCAACGGCCGCGTGTGTCTGCCGGTGAACTGGTTGCCGTTGTCGGTGAGCACCTCGAACGGCACGCCCCATCGATTCATCGCCCCGACGAACGCTTCACACACGGCACTGCCACTGGGCTGCTCGAGAACCGCGGCGACGGTGACGAAGCGGGAATGGTCGTCGATGCCGGTCAACAGTTTGCATTCCCGGCCGCCAGCCAGGAACACACCTCCAACCAGGTCGAGTTGCCACAGATGCATCGGAGCTTCCCGCTCCCATCGCTTGTAGACCCGTTTATGTAGCTGCTCTTGAGGATTGACCAATCCGTTGCGTACCAGCACGCGGTGCACCGTGGCCCGCGCGGGCGCGGGCGCATAAGGGTCGAGGCGTCCGAGTTCGTAGACGATGCGCCGGGCACCCCACCGCCGGTGGGTGCGTCGCATTTCGCAGATCGTCGCCTCCACTTGTGGAGAGATCTGGTTCGGGCTAGTACGCGGTCGGCGAGATCGATCCGATAAACCGCCCAGACCTGATGCGGCATAGCGCTTGCGCCACGCCGTGACCGTTTGGCGAGAGACACCGTAACGGTTAGCGACCTCGATGACCGGAGCACCGTCGGCGACTTCGGTGACCGCACGGAACCTGACCTCCACACGCACCCGTGCAGCGATCTCAGCATCGGATTCAGTCTCAGCAGAGAAGGACACCCCCCACACTCTGACTGCGACCACCGACAAGCGTGAGACGTCAACGATGTCCCGACGACACGACGTCAAGCATGTCCCGAGCCCTTACACGTCACACGTCGGCAACCCACCGGTGGCGGGTGGAGCCGTCGTGCTGGTACTCCGTCTCCAACTCTTGAAAGAACTCAGTGATGTACATGCTGGAGCGATACGGGAAGTACCGAACTTCGTCGACGTTCTGGGCATCGTCGCGTCCGAGGTTGCCCACGACGAGGTTTCCAAGAGCTTCGAGGTTGCGGCGACGGAACTTCACATGGGCATTGTTGCAAGCGACGCCGACGAATGCCCACACCTCGCGCGACCCTGCGGGCGATGCCCGATCAAGACCGAGGCGTTCGACTACCAGTTCGTCGGACCATCCGGGTAGCGTGTCGCAAGGGTCGGTTCCGAACTCGGCGGCCATGCCGTCGGCGGCAGGGAGATTGCACGCCCTGGTGGTTCTCGATCAATTTCCCACGGTGTATAGCGTGGACTTGCGGCGTTGAAGGTGTGCTGCAGGAGGATTTCCATCAGTGAGTTGAGTTGCCCGACTCCTTTGAGCCCGTGGCGTCGGTATGACTCATTCGCCTCGTAGACATCTGCGCGGCACATGTGCTGATCCGCCTCAAGCGTTCCGCGGTAGAGTGAGGGCATTCTCGAAGCCACTGACGAGCGCGAGTCAGATCTGTTGCCGGAGTGTCCTGTCTGCACGTAGCTCCTTCAAGGTGGGCGCCATTCAAGTGGCTCCTCGCCGAATCCCAGGTCAGGCAACAGGCTGTTTGATCGGATTGTGGACCACTGCTCGCGTACCAGGTTGCGCGCCGAGCTGAGATCGCCGTCGTTGGAATCCTCAGAGTAGAGCGATTCTGTCGCGAACTCGGCGGCCCCGCCGGTGTAGACCTCCCAAATCGCGACGGCTAGTGGCGCGAGTTTGAAGTTGTTGGACGGTTGGCTTTTTCCAGGATCTGTTCGGCGGTTTTGGTCCAGACGAATGGGTGGGCTCTGGGGTTCCATCCGTCGATGAACGCGCGGATTTTGGTGTTGAGGTCTTTGACGGAGGTGAACACTCCGCGGCGAATCGCTTGGCGTTCGATGATGCCGAACCAGACCTCGACGAGGTTCATCCAGGAGGCGTGTGTTGGGGTGAAATGCACGATGACCCGAGGATGCTCGGCAAGCCACTTCTTCACGTTGGCATGTTTGTGAGCTGCATAGTTGTCCATCACCAGGTGTAAGTCGACCGGATTACCGGTGTCATCGACGGTGTCGCGGTAGGCCCGTTCGACCTGCTTGAGGAAAGCCAGGAACTCTTGGTGGCGATGCTTGGGCTTGAGTGCGGCGGTGACTTTCCCGGTCGCGATATCGAGGGCAGCGAACAAGGTGGTGGTGCCGTGCCGGTAGTAGTCATAGGAGCGGCGTTCGACCTTGCCCGGTTGCATCGGCAGGATCGGCACCGTTCGATCCAACGCTTGAATCTGGGACTTCTCGTCAACGCAGAGCACGATCGCGTTCTCCGGCGGATTCAAGTACAAGCCGCAAATGTCGGTGACCTTGCCCACCAACTCCGGGTCGGTGGAGAACCGAAACGACTCGGCCTTGAACGGTTTGATCCCATACGCTCGCCATGCTCGGGCGACCGAGGCGTCGGAGATTTTCAGCTTCTTCGCCAGCAGCCGAGTCGACCAGTGCGTCACCCCAAGGCTTTTCGGCGGTGGCGTGAGCGTGGCGACGATAATCGCATCCCTATCGAGCCGTCGCGGCCGCCCAGAGCGAGGACGATCAGTCAGGCCAGCCAGACCGCGCTCAAGGTAGCGCTCGCGCCACGCGATCACCGTCGTCGGCGACGCGTCTACCAACTCCGCGATCCGCCGATTCGCCACACCATCAGCAGCAAGCAGCACCATCCGCGCCCGCTTCGCCGCCGACGCCTGCACCGAGCCCGAGCGAGTCCACGACTCCAGCACCTCACGATCACCATCACCCAACATCAACGCCGCAGCAGGACGATTCGCCATACCCCATTATCGCAGCAAACCAACCGTTCAGTCAGTTACGACGCGCGCCACTAGCGCGTGTGGAGTCACTGCTCTGAACGTGCGGCTCGTGCTAAGAATTCTCGCAATGGAGATCGTGAGATCTGGATTGGCAAGTTGAAGCCGCCGGCGGTGGTAATCGATAGGAGGCGGGCCGGTGAGCAGTTCCCGGGTCTGGTTCTCGATCTGATCCAGGGTGTCGGTCCAATCGCCGCTGCGCTTGATCTGGCGGATGAGTAGTGGTGGGTAGCGCGAGAATTCGTGAGGCAGTCCTAGCGCGAAAGCGATATGGCCCCAAGGTCTCGCGGTCCCAGACCGTGCAAGGAGCATGGAAAGGACGGCGCGATCCTTCGCAGTCGTGTAGTCGCGGAATCCCGTCCAGTGAACTTGAGGTATCGACGAGAGAGGAATGTGGTTGCCCGGGATCTCGTGGGCCGTCGGATAACGGGCACACCCACTAGCAACTCGAAACGTCAGTTGTGCCGTCGGCGATAGCTTTTCGGCGAGCGGGGTGATGGCGAGGTGGCCGATAACCGCATTCGTCCGACTACGGGGCAAATCTCGGCCGTCCCTGAGAAGCCAGGTTCCTGGAGTAAGGACGCTCTGCTCTACGGCGAGCGAATGAGCCGCATGAACGTCCTCCTCGCAGAGGATGGACTTTACCTTGAGGAGTTGCTCGAGGCACGCGGCGTCAGGGTCGCTTGCTGCCTGACAGCTCATAATGGGCTTGCCCAGCGTCAGAGCCGCGTCGAAGTATTCGCGTGTACTGAACCGCTGACCGCCAAAGCTGTTCGTCGAAGGCTCTGATGCACCGCGTGCGAGTTCGAGAATCCAAACCTGAGCTTCAACGATCTCGGGGGCAACCCTACGGAACTCGACGTCGCGCAAGTCGTGGCCGCAGTATGCGTGTCGAGTTCTTGGTGTTCGGGGGCGATTGTCGCGCTGCGGACAGGCCCAGTTGGGGTCGGTGCTATTGGGCCAACTCGTGCCCGCCCACGGCGTCTCGGCACACCGAGGGCAGTTGGTAGGCATCAAGATCGCATGTTCGACACAGACGCGGTGTAGCGGCAGTGACCATGTCGAGTTCCAGTATCCTTGCTGAGCAAGGCATTCGGGACAGTAGGAAGGGTCGAGGGGCATCGATTCCGAAGACTTACCGTACCGTTCCCAGTGCGTGCGAAATGCGGAAACAGCCTCGGATATGAGTCCTGCCCGGAGGTATCGGGCTCGTTCGTCCGGTAGCCCCACCGTATCCACAATCAAATCACTGTGCTCAGCGATATGCGCAGAGACTCGTGTGGGGGACCAGGCACTCGTTGGAATCCCGAGTTCTCGGAGTAGCGCGCGTGCGGTGAGTCCGTAGCGGTGGCCGAAACGGCGCAGCCAACTCGGTGCGGTCTCATCGTCCCTGGGGGCGACGAGTATGGGAAGCCGCCGCGGGTTGTACCCGTCTGGTATCGCAATTGCGGAGGGTAGTTGCTCCGCGTCGGTTCTCTCACCTCTTGGGAGTGGTGAGCCGCTGAGCGGCATTGTCAACGACGACCTCCTCCAGGATGCTCGCAGTAATTTGCTCGGTGCCCGTCTTAATAGCCAGATAGGCGGCCCGATCGAGCAGGTTCGTCAGTGAACCGATGTGCCCTTGCGTTCGGCGGAAGAGTTCCTTGCCGAAATCGGATAGTGTCCCAGGCGTTTGCGCGGCGAGCATTAGGTGCAATTCGAGGGCGTTGAGAAGCGAGATCCAGGCGACGTTGCTGGCATCGGAGTCGGTGTTGAACGGCGCGACGCGTGCACGTGTGGCACGGCGGGCAGTCTGTGCGTACACGGCACCGTCATCGCCTCCCAGGCCCTCGTCGAAGAACTTCTTCTCTGTGAGGCGTACACCGACGTAAATGAACGTGACCGCCATTTCGTTGGCCAAGCCCTTCAGATGATTGCTTACTTCGCGACCGTGACGGTCTCGAAAGTCGATGAAGTGAAGGTCATCGATGACAATTATCTGAGTCTCGCAGCTCCGTACGCAGTCGACCGCGAGCGCACCCAAACCAGAAGTATTCGCACCAGCTACCCCCAGATGGCCATAGAAGGCGAGGATCTTTCTGTTCAGGCCCTTGAGGGTGATTCCAGCATCGAGCGGGATGAAGGCGACCGGAATACGCTGATCGCCTGCGGCGGTCTCGCTGCTGAGGCGGCGAATTGCAGTTCGATGGAACTGCCTTGGCGTAGCGGATGGCGATGGTGGTCTTACCGAGACCTGGCGGGGCGTCGATCACGACCGATCCGCGGAGGCGGTCGCCATCGCGACGGTTGGACGCCATGACTTGATCGATGACAGCGAAGGCGTGCGTGAGTTGAGCTGTCTTGACAGTCGGGAGGTTGGCATTCCATACAAAGCGAGCTTCGTTGTAGTCTTCGCGCTCGTCGTCGCTGAGCGCTGCGATCTGTCCCTTCGTGAGGAGTTCCAGGCTCGCGCGCGGCGGCGAATGCACGAAGTCGTGCCAGCCCACTTTTGACGCCAGGTTGTAGCGATGCGGTTGATTGTTTCGAAGCCATAGTGCCCATGGGTTACTCATTCGTCGAATACCTCATAGCTCGAATCGTCTGCACCTTGGTACTTCTCAAACACATCGAGGTCATCGTCCAAATCCCAACCTGGAGGGCGACGTTCTGCTCTCCTCGCGAGAAGGTCGATAACTCCTGGCAGTGATGCAATCTCGTCGTCAGGTTGGCCATCGCCAGTATCGCTTGCCGTGGAACGGGTGCTGGCCAGGCGTCGTGCGAGGGCGCGGTCGCGCTTGGATTTGGTGTTGCCTTTGGACCACTCATCGAGGAGGTTGCGGACGGCGTCCTGTGGGTCGACATGCCGGTTTTCGCGGACGGCCAGAAGCTTGGTGTAGTCGGCGGCGTCCGAGGAGAAGGGCTGGTCGAGTCCACCTGCGTGCTCCCAGACCAGAGGCGACCATTTGCCAGATGAGGGGTCGCGGAAGTACACGCGTCGAACATCGCCGCTGTCTATGTGGATTGGCCATTTTCTAGCCTTCGGACCACCGAAGTTGGACTTGCTATTCCGGTAAGGGTTGAGCGCCGCGCCATCGTATCGGCGCCCATCCACTTCTATGCCATAGTGCTGGATCGTGCGCCACTCCACATTGAGAAACTCGTACGCAAGGTCCGGTGAGGACGGGATGGTGAGTCCACCGGCGCGAGCCAGGCCGATCTCGTACATTTCGAGCGGTGATAGCTCGAGGCCGGGCGTCTCAGGGAGACACAAGCCTTCGTGTTTCGACCGGTGGTACACCCGAGCTGTCCACTCGCGAATTATCGACTCAAGCTCGGCGACGTAGTAGAACGCTTGACTCTCAATGTCTTCACCGCGGTGATAGACGTCGGGTCCCTTGTAGCCCGGCAGTTGCTGAAGCAGGCCGAGCCGAATGGTCTTGAAGAAGCGTTCGACAGTTGGCTTGTCTGACGCCTTCTTTACGATCGCAGGCTGAATCGAGATTCCGAGTCGCGCACAGGCGGATCTGACATGGTGCGAGAGGTAGATCTTGCCATGGTCAACAACGATTGACTCGGGTAGGCAGCCTGGGATGCTCGGAGTGGCATCGTCTGCGGTCGGGTCGTCGCGTTCGATTGCGATCGAACTAGGCACGCCGTGAAACGGCCACGCTCCGTCGTCGACCGGTTCTTGGGGCGTCACCGACTGGTGTAACACATTGGCCACGTCGATTGCCTTGGTTGAAATCGGGGTCAGGCGCAGACCGACAATGCAGCGTGTATAGAGGTCTTGCGCCACAGTGAGTTCGACCGGCACCCAACGCAGCGTGATCGGCTCCATCGCGAACACGTCGAGGCGCGTTGTGTCGAGTACGAAGTACTCTCCGGGGCGCGTGGCGCGCAAACGGCCATACGGGGCCTCCGGCCGGTCGGCGGCGATTCGCCGTGCCTTTCCGCTGCCAAATGAATAGCGACCCTTGGAGAGCTCGTCCAGCCAGCGGTAGGCGGTCGCATTGGATGGGGTGGGCGCCAGATCGGCGCCACACCGCTCGGTCAGCAGATTGTTGGCCTGGTCGATTACTATGTTTCTGCTGGGTGTGGATTCGCGTGTGTACCGATTGAGTACGTCGAGGCACGCCTCCCGCCAGAGTGGGTCGATCGGCGAGCGCTGCTTCCTTGCTTCGACGAGGCCGGCTGGTCCTGACTCTTGATACGCCTTCACCCAGCGTTTGACGGTGCGGTCAGACATGTTGTGTGCGAGAGCGACCGTTTCGGAGCTGCGACCGATTGAACCGTCCTGGATCGGATGGAGACCTGGTTTAGGCCACCTCCGCTTTGGAGGCGACGGTGTCACGGTAGCGCGTCTCGTATTCGATGGGTGGGCAGTAGTCCAGAGACGAGTGCAGTCGCTCTGTGTTGAACCAGTGGACGTAGGCGGCGGTCTCTCGTTCGACGTGGCCCCGATCGGTCCAGGTGCGGCCGGTGTCGATCAACTCGGTCTTGTAGAGGCCGATCGCCGATTCCATGAGCGCATTGTCGAGAGCATCGCCCACCGATCCGATGGAACCGGTGATGTTGGCCTCGGTCAAGGCGGCGGTGAACGCCAACGACGTGTACTGACTTCCCGCATCGCTGTGATGCACCAAACCCGTTGAAGTAAAAGCGAATCCGGACCTCCGTCGAGTGAACAGTGCTTGTTCGACCACACTGGTCACCAACGGTGTGTGCTTGCTGGTCATGACCCGCCATCCGAGGATGCGCCGTGAGAACACATCGACGAGGAACGCCACGTAGACGAACCCGGCCAATGTCCACACGTAGGTAAAGTCGGCGACCCACCACTGATCGGGATGTGTGGGTGTATTCCACTGCCGCTCAACATGATCAGGGAAGCGCGGTGCCGTCTCGTCGCGACGGGTCGTAGTGATGCGATGCGAGCCACGAACCGCGCCGGAGATTCCGCAGATCCCCATCAGCCGGCCGATCTGGTCGCGTCCCATCATATGACCGGCACGCCACATCGTGTGATACATCTTGCGCACCCCATACACACTGCGGTTCTTCTCAAACTGCTGGTAGACGGCGTGCGCGGCATACGCCTCGGACAGTGTCGCTGCCGAGATCGTGCCCCGCTGTTTGTGGGCGTAGTAGGTGGACGGGGCGATCTGCATTCCGTACTCGGTGAGTACCCGGCAGATCGGATCGACCCCGAACCGGTCGCGGTGAGCGTCGATATACTCGACGATCAACGAAGTCGGCGGTCGATCTCCGCCGCGGCGAAAAACGCCGACGCTGTCTTCAAAATCTCATTGGTTATCTGAGGCCCGACCAAGGTAGTCAAGGATGTAAACGACACGCCGGTCGAGATGCCGGGAAGTGTGCCGTAGACAGGTTATCTTTGGTGTCCATGACGAGCCGTAGTCTGCGAGTGCAGTCGGTGGCGATGCCATTCGGCGATTCGGAATCGTGGACGGTTGTCGATCGCGATTCATCGGTGGTGGCACCGATCGAGGGGTTCTTGTCGCATCTGCACGCGATCGAACACTCACCGAACACCGTCAAGGCCTACGCGTATGACCTGCGGGACTGGTTCGAGTTCCTGAACCAGCGCGCACTGGTGTGGTCGCGGGTGCACCTCGAGGATGTGGGCCGTTTCGTTGCGTGGCTGCGACTGCCGCTGGTGGCACGGGCGGCCGGCGTGGCCGCTTTGCCGACCGCGGAGAGCGTGTGCTCGGAAGCGACGGTGAACCGGAAACTGTCCGCGGTGTCGGCGTTCTACGAGTTCCATCAACGTCACGGCGTGGATCTGGGTGATCTCCTGACAACCTGGCAACGGCGCGAAGTGCACGGTGGGTCATGGCGTCCGTTGCTGGCGCACTTGGGATCTCGACTGGAACGTACCAAACGGATCCGGCTGCGGGACGATCGGAGCATTCCCGACACGCTCGACACCGATCAGGTCTCGGTGATCGTGGCCGCGTGCGATCGGCTGCGGGACCGGTTCCTGCTCGTCCTGCTCGCCGAGTCCGGGCTTCGGGTGGGTGAGGCATTGGGGTTGCGGCACAGTGACATCGACGCTGCATCTCGGCTGGTGTCGGTGGTGCCGCGTGTGAACGTGAATCGGGCGCGGGCCAAGAGCGGACGATCCCGGCAGGTACCGGTACCAGCCCGAGTGATCCGCCTCTATGCCGACTACCTGCACGGCGAGTACGGCGACCTGGACAGCGACTACGTGTTCGTCAACCTGTGGTCCGGTCGGATCGGGTATCCGCTGACCTATCCCAGTGTCTACGACTTGGTCTGCCGGATCCGGTCTCGGACCGGAATCCGATTCGGTCCGCACACCTTTCGTCATTCCTATGCGACGGAGTTGTTGCGTCGCGGGGTGCCGGTGGAGGTGGTACAGCATCTGCTCGGACATGCCTCGATCGCCACCACCAGCGACGCCTACGCACACCTGAAAGTCGAGGATGCGCGGCGAGCGTTGGTGGCAGTGGGCTGGCTTCCGGAAAAGCAGGAACAACAATGAGTGCCGAGGCGGCGGCGAGGACCCTCGTTCCCGCAGCGGCGCGACAGTTGACGTCCGTGGTACGCCCGGAGTTCCGCGTCGATGTGTTGGTGCCGGCAGTCGGTGATCCGATTCTCGGCACGCCCGCGTGCATGGTCCGGGGATGCGTGCACTCGAGCCGTTACGGCGGGCTGTGCCTGGCGCATCGTCATCGGTGGACGCGTGCCGGCCATCCGGACCGACAGACCTGGGCAGCCACCGCGGATCCCGAGGTGACAGGCCATCGACCGCTGCAGTCGTGTTCGATCACCGAATGCGGGTTCGGTCAGCATCGGTATCAGCTGTGCTACAAGCATTCCCGAGACTGGGACAAGGCAGGACGACCACCGGTGGCGCAGTGGCATCCGCACGTGGACGGCGAACAGACTACGATCTGCGCGATCCCGGAATGCCGCTTGTGGGCCGAGTTGGGACAAGGCTGGTGTCGTTCCCACCATGTCCGCTGGCGCCAACGGGGCCGCCCACCTGTCGACGAGTTCATCAGCTACTGCGCCCACTACGGCGAGGACCGATTCGATCTGCGAGCGATGCCACCGCACCTGCGGCTCGAGATCCAGTACACGCTGCAATGCCGGGTCGATACGCACCGGACCCGCACCACACCACGCTCGATCAAACCACTGTTGGACCATCTGGCCACCTCCGGTGTCGAATCGCTGCTCGAGCGTTCACTGACCGAGTGGCTCGCCGGGCTACCGGCCTCCGCCGCGACCAACTCGCCTCGAGCATTTCTCGGCTTCGCGATCGAGCGACTGCACGACCTGCGCGACGACACCGGATGGGACGGTGAATACCGGCGAGATGTGTGGCTGCTACGGCGGCTCGGCATCGCCGCCGGGGACGATGCTCGATGCGATTTCACCCCTGTGCACCCACCATGGCTCCGTGAGCTGGCCAAACGCTGGTGCCGCTGGCGGATATCGTGTGGGCTCGGGGTGGGTCAGCTGCGCAAGGACCGGATCGCGCTGGTGCGACTGTCACAGCTGACACCCGGGTTGACCACGGCGCCCGGCCCGGCGCATCTCGATCGGGCAGCGTTGGAGGGATACCTGGCCCGACTCGCTGTCGAGGTTCCCCACCCGAAGACCCGCAGTAGCGACATCAGTTCCGTCGCCGGGTTTCTGCGTGCTGTCCGTCAGCACCGTTGGGCGTCGTTGTCGGCCGACGCCGAGTTGTATCCCAGTGACCATCCTCGCCGCGACGAGACATCCCGGCCACGGTTCATTCCCGAGTTCGTCATGAACCAGATCGAAAGCACCGACAACCTCGACCGGATCGCCGACCCTCGGATCCGGCTCCTGGTGGAGATCCTCATCCGCACCGGCCTGCGTGTAGGCGATGCGACCCGGTTGCCTCTGGACTGTCTGATTCGAGACCGACAGAGCGCGGTCTATCTGCGCTACCGCAACCACAAGATGCGACGCGACGCGATCGTGCCCATCGACGACGAGCTCACCGCCATGATCGAGGCGCAACAGGCACGCACCCGGCAGCGGTTCCCGACCACCGCGGTGTTGCTGCCGCGCACGACATCCAACCCCGACGGCCGGTTGCCGATGCCCACCGCCACCTTCGTCCGCCAGCTCGGACTCTGGCTTGAAAGTAGAAATATCACAGACGAACTCGGAAGTCCGGTGTATGTCACCGCACACCAGTTCCGGCATACCTACGCGACTCGACTGATCAACAACGAGGTGCCTCAGGAAGTGGTCCGGCGTCTGCTCGATCACACCAGCCATACGATGACCGCGGTCTACGCACGCCTGGCGGACACCACCATCCGTGAGCAGTGGGAACGCGCCCAGAAGATCAACATCCGCGGCGAACCCGTCGACACCACCATCGACGGCCCACTCGCCGATGCCGAGTGGATGAAACAGAACCTGTCCCGAGCCACCATGGTCCTTCCGAACGGCTATTGCGGTCTGCCACTACAGAAATCGTGCCCGCATGCCAACGCGTGCCTGACCTGCCCACTGTTCGTCACCACCGCCGAGTTCCTACCGCACCATCACAAACAACTCGACGACACCCGAACGCTGATCGCCCGCGCCGACGCGGACGGCCACACCCGTCTCGCCGAGATGAACCGCACCGTCGAAACCAACCTGCTCACCATCATCACCACCCTCGAAGGTGACAGTCACTGCCGCTGCGGTGAGGACCCCGCGACCGATACATCCTGCTGCCGAGAGGGATCATCCGATGCCGACTGACAACAGTCACCACCTCGTCGCAGCCGCCCAGCGACGCCGAATGGACACTCTTGCCCGTGCCCGACGAACCCTGCATGAGCTCAAGGAGACCGGGAAAAGGTTCACTGTCACCGACATTGCCGCCCGCGCCGGAGTCTCCCGGGCCTGGCTCTACAACCAGGCCGAGTTCCGCGATGACATCCGTCGCCTCACCACCTCGCCGGCGGTCCCGGCCGCCACCGTCGGTATCGAGCGGGGGTCGGATGCCTCACTGCGGCAGCGTCTCGCTCTCGCGCACGTTCGCATCCGCGAACTCGATACCGAAAATCGTGAATTGCGCGACCAAGTCGCCCGGCTCCACGGCCAACTCCGCACTCATCGCCTCGAAGCAGGCAGTGTCATAGACACTGTTCATGACACGAACTCCCTGTTCAACCATTCAAACGACCGAACAGACCTGAGATAACCAATGCTCTGCGTAATTCGGCGTTCTCCCGCCGAAGTTCACGCAATTCCGCGTCATGGGCGGCCACCGTCGTCCCCGATCCGGAGACGATCGGAGTGTCCTTCTCGATCCAGTTGCGTAGCGTCGCCGGATTGATGTCGAGCAACTCCCCGACATGACGACGCGCTCCTGACTTGGACTCGCCGGGCTCGGCAAGCCGATCCCGATACATCCTCACCGCCCGCTCACGGGTCTCCTGGTCGAACTTCCGTGGTGCTCCCATATCCGTATTCTCCTGGTGAGATCACGGTCTCCACCAGACCCAGGACGGTTCAGATAGAGTCGCCGCTGTTGTGATGCATCTCCAGTACTGCTTCGACGACGGCGAGCCGTGCGTTGTAAGTCTCTTGCTGTTTCTTCGTAAGATTCGAAAGCAGTTGTCCGGACGTCTCGCAGGGCCTGCGAGGTGCGTCGAGCGGCTGAGAAGACCTCACGAGGTGTGGAGTGCTCACCGCTCGTGTGCCGCGATCCGATTCGACTATCGACCGACTGTCGCTGATCTCGACTATGCGGACCACGGATCCGTCGATCCACACCCGATCGCCAACAGCAAGTCGATAAGTGTTGCTCATACGGCCTCGGCTCGATGGATCAAGGTGTTGTCGCCGAATGGCCGGGTGAGATCGGCCGTGAAGGTGCCCGTCCACAGAAGCTCGAGGACGATGTGTCGAGGCCGTGCAATCCGCTCGGCTGCGAGTGTGGCTTCAGCGTGCGCGATTGAGAGCTCCTCTGGAAATCGTTCGAGCACCGTCTGGAACAGGGCCGCGCGCGACTCGCGGCGAGCCTGAGAAGCGAATCTGATGTTGTTGATCAATGCCGAGTCCTCGCCGGTCCAAACCTCATAATCGGCGGAGAGGCGCTTGGACACCACCTTGGTCCACGTGAACACGGCCTTGACCTCGTCTTTCTGCGCGATTCGTGGATTCTTGACGTCCACGACCAAATATGACCCATCAGCCCGCGTCAGTAGGAGATCGGGACAGTGGCGTCGGCCGGTACCTCTGTCGTCGCCGGTGATCCAGAAAGGTTGCGCCGTGATCCAAACGACTTCGGGATCGAAGTCGGCAAGCAAGATGCGGTCGCGTTCGAGAAGGCTTTCGTAAACCACGTGGTCGGCTGTTGTACGGGTCCAAAAAAGACCTGGATAGTGGCGTTGGCCGGCGTGGGACGGTGGCAGGCGCACTGGCTGGGCTCGGGCCATCGAGCTGATCGAGTGATCCCTGACCTGACTGATGGTCTCGTCACCGGCTTCGGTAACGAAGCGAATCTCGGTCGCACCGATCTGATCAGGCATTTTGCTATCGTGCCGCATGACAGCCCGATGAGAACGATGACACGCCTATGACAAGCCGATGAGAAAATGACACGTTCGGTGAGAAGCTACACCCGTTCGCCCACGGCGGAAACCGCCCCGGGAACAAACTTCCTGCCAGCAGAGTTGAGTCCGTCAGACTGAACTTTGGAGGTTAGATGTCTGAGCAGACATATTCACTGCCGGTCCTGTTCGTTCCTGATCTCGTCGTCCTGCCCGGCATGGTCGTGCCGATCCCCCTCGACGACGCAGCCCAGGCGACTGTTGATGCGGCTCGGGCCAGCGAGCCCGGAAAACTGCTGGTTGCGCCGCGTCTGGACGACCGGTACCCGACCCACGGGGTGGTTGCGTCGATCGTGCAGGTCGGGCGCATCCCCGGCGGCGGCCAGGCGGCCGTCGTCAAGGGCGAAAAGCGGGCACACATCGGCACCGGCACCACCGGCCACGGCACCGCGCTGTGGGTCGAGGTGACCGAAATCGACGAGGCCGAGGCCACCGCCGAGACCAAGGCGCTCGGCGCCGAGTACAAGAAACTCGTCCTCGCGATGCTCCAGCGTCGTGAGGCGTGGCAGGTCATCGACGCGGTCAACAAGATGAGCGACCCGTCGGATCTCGCCGACACCTCTGGCTACTCGTCATGGCTGACCGACGTCCAGAAGCGTGAGCTTCTAGAGACCGACGACGTCGCCGCGCGACTGCAACTGCTGATCGACTGGACCAGCGAGCACATTGCCGAGACCGAGGTCTCCGACAAGATCGCCGACGACGTCCGCAACGGGATGGAGAAGCAGCAGAAGGAGTTCCTGCTCCGTCAGCAGCTCAACGCCATCCGCAAGGAACTCGGTGAGGACGAGCCCGACGGCGCCGACGACTACCGCGGTCGCGTCGAGGCCGCCGACCTGCCCGACAAGGTCCGCGAGGCTGCGCTGCGCGAGGTCGGCAAACTCGAGCGTTCCAGCGACCAGTCACCCGAAAGCGGTTGGATCAGAACCTGGTTGGACACGGTGCTCGACCTGCCGTGGAATGTCACGACCACCGACTCCACCGACATCAAGGGCGCGCGCGAGATCCTCGACGCCGACCACCACGGTCTCGATGACGTCAAGGACCGCATCGTCGAATACCTTGCGGTGCGGGCACGTCGGGCCGAGCGTGGCCTGCAGGTCGTCGGCGGCCGCGGCTCCGGTGCGGTGATGGTCCTCGCCGGCCCGCCCGGAGTGGGCAAGACGTCGCTCGGTGAGTCCGTCGCCCGAGCACTGGGCCGCAAGTTCGTGCGCGTCGCCCTCGGCGGTGTGCGTGACGAGGCCGAGATCCGCGGTCACCGGCGCACCTACGTCGGTGCGCTGCCCGGTCGGATCGTGCGTGCCATCGGCGAAGCGGGATCGATGAATCCCGTTGTGCTGCTGGACGAGATCGACAAGGTCGGCTCCGATTTCCGTGGCGACCCCGCGGCGGCGCTGCTCGAGGTCCTCGACCCCGCGCAGAACCACACCTTCCGCGACCACTACCTCGACCTGGATCTCGACCTGTCCGACGTCGTGTTCCTCGCGACCGCCAACGTCATCGAGAACATCCCGTCGGCGCTGCTCGACCGCATGGAACTGGTCACGATCGACGGCTACACCGAGGACGACAAGGTGGCCATCGCCCGCGACTATCTGCTGCCCCGCCAGCGTGAGCGCGCGGCCCTGACCGCCGAGGAGATCACGGTCACCGACGACGCACTGCGCGAGATCGCCGCGAACTACACCCGTGAACCGGGTGTGCGGCAGTTCGAGCGGTTGCTGGCCAAGCTGATGCGCAAGGTGGCGACCAACATCGAGAACGGTAGTGCCGCAGTACCGGTCACCGTCGGCGAGCCAGAGCTCAAGGATCTGCTGGGCCGTCCGCGCTTCACCCCCGAATCGGAGGAGCGTACCGCGGTACCCGGCGTCGCGACCGGGCTCGCGGTCACCGGAATGGGCGGCGACGTGCTGTTCATCGAGGTGAGTCGCGTCGGTGGAACGGGCTCCGAGCCGGGTGAGGCGGGCGGTACCCGACTGCAATTGACCGGCCAGCTCGGCGACGTCATGAAGGAGTCGGCACAGATCGCACTGTCCTACGTGCGTTCGCACGCAACCGAACTCGGCGTCGACCCGAAGTCGCTCGAGGGCACCATCCATGTGCACGTGCCGGCGGGTGCGGTGCCCAAGGACGGCCCGAGCGCCGGCGTCACCATGGTCACCGCCCTGGTGTCGATGGCGACCGGTCGCAAGGTCCGCGCGGACGTCGGCATGACCGGGGAGGTCACGCTCAACGGACGGGTGCTGCCGATCGGTGGCGTCAAGCAGAAATTGCTTGCCGCGCAACGCAACGGCCTCAAGACGGTGTTCGTCCCGCAGCGCAATGAGCCCGACCTGGACGACGTTCCAGCCGAGGTCCTCGACGACCTGCAGGTGCACCCGATGGTCGACGTCGCCGAGATCGTCAAGCAGGCTCTCGAGCCTGCCGCCGACGAGGTGAGTGCCGCGGCCTGATCTGCCGACGGTTCACGACAAGACCGAGCCCGGGGAGGTATGCCTTCCCGGGCTCGGTGGTGACGTAGGCCTGGTTCGGCGATGACGAACGGCGAAATGACCGGTGGACCGGAGTAACCACGAGGGCGTTCGCTCAGCGGAAGATGTCGTTGACGATGTCGTCGCCGATGCCGAATCCGGCGCCCATGGCGATCGATCGCCCGAAACCGCTGCCGAGGAATCGTTGCAGCATCCCGCCGCCCTGTGGGGCTCCGTAGGCGGGCTGCGCATACTGGGCAGGCTGCTGATACTGGGGTTGCTGGTACTGCGGCTGCTGGTACTGCGGTTGCGGGGCTGCCGGCTCCACCTGCTGCATGTGCGAATCGATCATCGCGTGCATCGACTGGAGCAGGTTGGTCATCTGCCCCTCCTCGTCGCGGATCGCGAGCGCGACCTCCTTGAGGTCCAGCGCCCACTCGCGGGCGTCGGAATTGCCGGATGCGGCTGCCGCCTGGAGCTTTTGGGCCAGCGCCGACAGTGCCGTCGCCGTCTGCTGTCCTTGCTGCTGCAGTTGCTGATAGGCCTGATCGACCTGGTTCTCGTCCATGTGCACTCCTCATGACACCGGTGACGCAACAACGCCACAGTACTCATCGGTATGCAGTTGCGCCCCCATCGGACGAATTTGCCGGAATTCCGAAGTTTGTTCCGCCGCAAGCAAAGTCGCCGGCAGTGAAGCCGGCGGCGCGTCCGGGGTCGTCGGTACTCCACAGCGTCGTCGACAGCTCGCGGCGCACCAGTGGGATCACCTCTTCGGCGAATTGGGTGAGCACCTCGCGCTGACGCTCGTACGGCAACACCGGATTGATCGAAATCGACTGCAGATCATGATGATACGAACGGTGATAGTCGATGATCTTCTCCGCGACCCGTTGCGACGACCCGACCAGCGCGGGCCCGCGTTCGACGGCGTCGGTGATGGTGGCGAACATGTTGACCTTGCCGATCCGGGTCTCGCCCGCGAACTTCTCGCGATTACGGGCGGCGATGCCCTCGTAGACCGGTCGATACTCGGCGATCGCGTCGTCGGTGGTGGCGGCCAGGAACAGACCGCCCGATCCGGACCCCACATATGCCCGGGCCGGATCGTGTCCGTACTCGGCATACTTCTCCCGATACCGATCGATGAGCACCTGATAGTTCTCGCGCGGTTGCAGGGCGTTGGCGGTGACGATCGGGTCGCCGTATCGGGCGGCGAGGTCGACGGCGACGGTGGAGGTCGCCGACCCGTGCCAGATCCGGAACGGCCCGGAAAACGGCCGCGGCACGGTGCTCACCCTGTCGAGCGGTGCATGATGCTCGCCCCGCCAGGTGACATTCTCCTCGCGCAGGAGCCGCCGGAGCAGTGCGTAGTTCTCGCTGAGGTAGTCGTACTGATGCTCGAGCCGACGGCCGAACATCGGGAAGTGCTTGTCCTCGTTGCCCTTGCCGATCACGATCTCCAGGCGTCCACCGGAGAGCTGGTCGATGGTGGCGTAGTCCTCGGCGACGCGCACCGGGTCGAGCAGGCTGAGCACGGTCACCCCGGTCGACAGCAGAATCCGGTCGGTGGCCGCGGCGAGCGCACCGAGCAGCACCGTCGGCGACGACGACAAGAACTCCCCGGCATGACGCTCACCGACCGCATACGAGTCGATCCCGAGCTGCTCGGCGAGTACCGCGTTCTCGACGACGCGCGCCAGACGCGTGTGCGAGGAGAGGAGTTCACCGGTGACCGGATGGGGTGTGTGCGGAACGATGTCGAGAACTTGAAAGCGCACGTCACCACGCTAACAGCGGGGTACCGGGCCTCCGGAAGTCTTGCGATCACCCTGAATCCAGCGGTCCGCATCTGCGCCGAACGCGAGGACTACGGTGAAAGACGAAGTCTCGTATATGTGTCAGCAAAGGAGCTCTCCATGTCCGACCTGCCCAAGATCACCGACCAAGAGATGCGGACGATCATCCAGTACTCGCAGCCGTATTCGGTGGTGGTTCTGCGCGCGGGACCGAAGTTCGGCACCCCCGAGGCCAAGGACCTGATCTGGGAACACAGTCGACGCAACTTCTCCCTGCGCGCCAAGGGCGATCTCGCCGTCATCCTCGGTGTCACCGAGGACGACTCCGACATCCGCGGCTTCGGGATCTTCGACAAGGACGTCGAGACGACCGCGAAGATCATGAACGACGACCCGGGTGTGCAGGCCGGCGTCTTCGAGTTCGACGTCCACCCGGTCCGCGGATTCCCGGGCGACGCGTTGGCGCCCAAGCCGGACTGACGGTGGCATCAAGGGCGCGGCGAACTCGTTGCGCGCCGATATCATCGACTGTGTGACCGCTGACGTCCGTCGACCCATCCGCAGACGCGGGACGTTGCTCACCTATGCGGAGCTCGCGGAATCCCTGGCCGCCGGCGAGTACGACTGGCATCTGGCGGTCCGACTACTCCGTGAACTGGTTCTCCGGACGCAGCGGTTGACCGACGTCGTCGACATCGATGAGGTCCATCGGCGTCCGCCACCCACCGGCACGCGCGGATGGGACGCCATACTGGGCGGGGTCGCGCACATCACCGGGCGCGATCGTGTCAGCGATCCGGAGATCTTGGCATGGTGCTTTGAACCGGACCGGTTCTGCACGGATGCGATGTTCGACCCGTTTGGCGTGCCGCCCAAGTATTTCTGGACTGACTACCTCCGGACCCCGGTGGAGCTGCAGACGCGCAACGTGGTGTTGCCGGTCGGCAATCTCGAGGGAGTCTGAGCGTGGCGCGAACGTTGACGGCGTCCGAGATCCGGGAGCTGTTGCGTGCTCTCGACTCGGAGTTGCAGGCGAGAGGAAAGGCCGGCGTTCTCTTCATCGTCGGCGGGGCGGCAATGGCCTTGGCGTACAACGCCGATCGGGCGACCGAGGATGTGGACGGAACATTCGAGCCGCGCGACGTCGTGCTTCAAGCGGCCGCATCGGTCGCTGCGCGCGAGGGTGATCTCGACCCCAATTGGCTGAGCGACGGAGTCGCCCAGCTCATGCCTCCGCTACCCGATGACCATCCCCGAAGCGAGCAGATCGGTCCGGCGCTGGTCATCAGTATCGCGTCACCGGAGTACGTCCTCGCAATGAAGGCGATGGTGACGCGCAAGTCGCAGGGGGACATCGATGACGCAGTGGCGCTGTGCCATCTCCTGTCGATCCGCACACAAGAGGCGCTGGAAGCGGTCGTGTCCCGGTACTTTCCCGGTCGGCGGTTCGGCGCCCAGGAACTCTTCTTCGAGCGGATCATCGAGTCCCTCTGAGCAGTGGCGGTGAGGCGTCGCGCAGCAGCACCACTCATGTCCGGGCGTGGGCCGCCAACCAGGCAGCCGTGCGTCGCGCGGCATGTTGGAGAGCCGGTGAGGGTCGACCCGAGATCCTCGGCGCGGCGACGACCACCGCGGCCAGTAGTCGTCTCCCGCCGAATACCGGTACCCCGGCCACCCGCAGCGCCGACTGCACCGAACCATCGCTGAGGGCATATCCGCAAGCGCGAATTTCATCGATCTCGCGGCCGAAGGCGACGGCTTCGCCGGGTGAGGCGTGCTCGGCGAGCAGTGCTGCGCGCTCGTCCGCCGGTAGGAACGCCAGCATGGCCCGACCACCCGCCGTGGCGAGCAACGGTCGAGGCACGTGATCGCGCACCACGGCGCCGATCTCCGCGGGAACCTCACCCACCCCATGCAGGTACACCAGGTCGGATCCCACCAACACCGCAAGCGCCACCGGGGCCTCGATGACGGCGTTCAATTCGGTGAGTTCGTCCGGTGTCAGCGGCGGCTGATCGGCGTGGCCGGCAATGAGCCGCAGCGTGCGTAGGCGCTGGCCGAGTCGATAGCCCGCGCCGACGCGGGTCAGGTAACCGCATACCCGAAGGTCGTCGACGAGGTCGTGGGTCGAGGAGACCGGCGCTTCGATTTCGCGCGCGATATCGCTCAGCGACAAGGGTTTTCCGGCGCGGGCGACACACTCGAGGATGTGGTCCGCGCGTGGAATGGCGCGATGTCGGCGCATGTCCACCACCTTACGTATATACGAAAGCCTGGTCGGTGCGCTGTCGGCGATGGCCACAGTAGGGACATGGCCCCGACACCTTCGTCCCCGGACTCGTTCACCTCGGTACCCGCGACGGTCTTCGACCTCACCGCCCTGCTCGGTACCGACACCGGGGAATGCGTGATCACCGGAGAAGCGCCGACGACCTCGTCGCCACATCGGATCGCGGAGGCGTCGGCCACAGGGATCGGTGCCCTCGGGGTCCAACTCGCCGCACTTGCGGGCGGTCCGCGCGTGACCGTCGACCTCGCCACGGCGCTCGATCAACTCCGGGCGGCCTTTCTCACCACCCTCAACGGCCGGCATGTCCACACCGTCGTCGAGGACCCCTCGGCTTTGGGCAACAACGACTTCTACCGTACGAGCGACGGTCGGGGGATCTTTCTGATCACCACCTATCCTCATCAACGCGACGCGGTGTGTGTGGTCCTGAACTGTCCGCCGGTCAAATCGAAGATCGCGGCCGCGGCCGCCGAATGGGGTGCGGTCGATCTCGAGGACGCCGTGTACGCCGCCGGGGGCGTGGCGACCGCGGTGCGCACGGCCGACGAATGGGCCGAGCACCCCGTGGGCCGGGAGAGCGCCACGCATCCGGTGATCCGACTCGAGCGCATCGGTGACGCCCCGCCCCGGCCCCTTCCCCACACGTCGGTGTGGCCGCCGCTCCACGGGATACGGGTGGTCGACATGATTCACGTGATCGCCGGGCCGGTGTCGACCAAGCTGCTCGCGACCTTCGGTGCCGATGTGTGTCACGTCAGCCGCCCCGACCTTCCCGATCCCCTGGCGATGGTCGCCCTCACCGGTGGGGGCAAGCGCAACGCGTACTGCGATGTGCGACAGCCGGATCAAGCGGCGGCGTTGCACACGCTGATCGACGCCGGCGACGTCTTCGTCAACTCCTATCTGGGACTGGAGAACCGGGGCCTCGCGGCAGACGATCTCGCGCTCGAACATCCGGGCACCGTCGTCGTCGACTACCACTGCTGGGGATCTGCGTCGGCCTGGCGCGACCGCGGCGGCTTCGATCAGCTCGCCTGCTCGGCAACGGGTTTTGCTCTCGAGGAGGGTGAAGGGGTGCCGGCCCTGCCGCCGACGCAACTGCTCAACGACTATCTCGCCGCCTATTTGGGGGCCGCCGGGGCCGTGGCGGGATTGCGCCGACGGGCCACCGAGGGCGGGACATGGCGCGTGCGAGTCGAATTGGCGCGGGTGTGCACCTGGGTTCGCTCATTGGGGATCGTCGACGCCCGTCCGGGGCGACCGATCGGGCCGCCGGTCGCGTCCGCCGAGGGCTGCGATGGTCCGCTCGGGCGCCTCGTCGAACCCTCGGTGCCGATGGTCTTCGAGGGTCTGTCGACCCCGGCACACCGCGCGCCGACACTCCTGGGGACTGCGCCCTTGCGGTGGTGACCGTTGTGACGTGCCGGCCGGCTCACTCGGGATCGTCCTCCTCACGCCCGAGCATCCCGACCGCGACCCAACTCAACGCCACCACCACGCCGCCGACGACGGCATACGGCGTGTTCGTGTCGATGACCGCGAAGCCGATGCCGTAGAGCATCGTGATGGCCAGGGCCACGAAGGACAGGACACGACGATTCATGATCTCGACTCCTCGAACTCGGCGGCCACCGCTTTGGTGGACCCCACGCAGCGCGACCCCCGAGGGGATTATCGGCCCAATCGCGCCTGGTCGTGAGCGGATCTCACGATCGAAGCGTGAGAATTGCGGCCACGCGGGCCAAACCTGAGCGAACTCCGCTCAACTTTTTTGGTCGAATCGGGAACATCCGCGCCACCCCACCCGTTGCACCCATCGAGAAACCTGAGCGATGCTGGCTCAACTTGAGTTGACCTGGACCGGCTCAACCCGGTAGGACATGAGTCGGAGGCACTGAAGTCTGCCCCCGGAGCACAGGTTTGCCACAAACCACACTCTCGTGGTGGGCGCCAAGCCTGCCGCGGGGGAGCAGGACTTGGGTGCACACCCAGAAACCAGGAGGAATAGCAAAGATGTCTCGTGCTGTCGGAATCGACCTCGGCACCACCAACTCCGTGGTGTCGGTACTCGAAGGCGGCGAACCGACCGTCATCGCCAACGCCGAAGGCTCCCGCACCACTCCGTCCGTTGTCGCGTTCGCGCGCAACGGCGAGGTGCTCGTCGGGCAGCCCGCCAAGAACCAGGCGGTCACCAACGTCGACCGCACCATCCGCTCGGTCAAGCGCCACATGGGCGAGACCGACTGGAACGTCGCGATCGACGACAAGAAGTACACCCCGCAGGAGATCAGTGCCCGCACGCTGATGAAGCTCAAGCGCGACGCGGAGTCCTACCTCGGTGAGGACGTCACCGATGCGGTCATCACCGTGCCCGCCTACTTCAACGACTCCCAGCGGCAGGCCACCAAGGAAGCCGGCCAGATCGCCGGCCTCAACGTGCTGCGCATCGTCAACGAGCCGACCGCCGCGGCCCTGGCCTACGGCCTGGACAAGGGCGAGAAAGAACAGACCATCCTGGTCTTCGACCTCGGTGGCGGCACCTTCGACGTCTCGCTGCTCGAGATCGGCGACGGAGTGGTCGAGGTCCGCGCGACCTCCGGCGACAACAACCTCGGCGGTGACGACTGGGATCAGCGCATCGTCGACTGGCTCGTCGAGAAGTTCAAGAGCTCCTCGGGTATCGACCTGACCAAGGACAAGATGGCCATGCAGCGTCTGCGTGAGGCTGCCGAGAAGGCCAAGATCGAACTGTCGGCATCGCAGTCGACCTCGATCAACCTGCCCTACATCACAGTCGACGCCGACAAGAACCCGTTGTTCCTCGACGAGCAGCTGTCGCGCAGCGAGTTCCAGAAGATCACCTCGGACCTGCTCGAGCGCACCCGCGCTCCGTTCCAGGCGGTCATCAAGGACGCCGGCATCTCCGTCGGCGACATCGATCACGTTGTGCTCGTTGGTGGTTCGACCCGTATGCCCGCCGTCACCGACCTGGTGAAGGAGTTGACCGGCGGCAAGGAGCCCAACAAGGGCGTGAACCCCGACGAGGTCGTCGCGGTCGGTGCTGCCCTGCAGGCCGGTGTGCTGCGTGGCGAGGTCAAGGACGTCCTGCTGCTCGACGTGACCCCGCTGAGCCTGGGCATCGAGACCAAGGGCGGCGTGATGCACAAGCTGATCGAGCGCAACACCACCATCCCGACCAAGCGGTCGGAGACCTACACCACCGCCGAGGACAACCAGCCGTCGGTGCAGATCCAGGTGTATCAGGGTGAGCGCGAGATCGCCTCGCACAACAAGCTGCTCGGCTCCTTCGAGCTCGGTGGCATCGCTCCTGCGCCGCAGGGTGTTCCGCAGATCGAGGTGACCTTCGACATCGACGCCAACGGCATCGTGCACGTCACCGCGAAGGACAAGGGCACCGGCAAGGAGAACTCCATCCGCATCCAGGAGGGCTCGGGCCTGAGCAAGGACGAGATCGACCGGATGATCAAGGACGCCGAGGCCCACGCCGAAGAGGACCGCAAGCGTCGCGAGGAGGCCGAGACTCGCAACCAGGCCGAGTCGTTGGTGAACCACACCGAGAAGTTCCTCAAGGACAACGAGGACAAGGTGCCCGCCGACGTCAAGGACAAGGTCAACGCTGCGATCGCCGAGGCCAACGAGGCGCTCAAGGGCAACGACATCGCCTCCATCAAGAGCGCGATCGAGAAGCTCTCGACCGAATCGCAGGAGATGGGTCAGGCCATCTACGCGGCATCGGCCGCCGAGGGTCAGGCCGCTGACGCCGCCGACGGTGGCAGCGCGACCGCAGGCGACAACGACGTCGTCGACGCCGAGGTCGTGGACGAGCCCGAGGAGAAGAAGTGACCGCTCCGGGCGCCGGGAGCGGAGCGAGCGGGCCCAATGTCGCTCCGGGCGCCGGGAGCGGAGCTGGTTCCGAGGAGCCGGTGACGGTGACCGATCGTCGTCGCATCGACCCGGAAACGGGTGAGGTGCGCGAGGATTCGGCCGCCGGGCCGGGCCCCGCAGAGGCCGAGCCCGCCGCGGCGATCCCCGATCCCGAGCCGAGCACCCCGCACTCCGACGAGGTCGCCGACCTCACGGCGGCACTGCAGCGCGAACGCGCACAGTTCGCCAACTACAAGCGGCGTACCGAGGAGGAGAAGCAGGGCCGGGTGGCCTACGGCAAGCAGGTTCTCATCGAGAAGCTGCTGCCGGTCCTCGACGACCTCGACCGTGCCCGCGAGCACGGCGACCTCGAGTCCGGTCCGCTGCGTGCGGTCGCCGACAAGCTGGCCGCAACACTGACCGGTGAGGGTGTCGTCAAGTTCGGTGAACCCGGCGACGTCTTCGACCCGGAACTGCACGAAGCCGTCCAGAACGACGGCAGCGGTTCCGAGCCGGTCCTCGGCGCGGTCTATCGCAGCGGTTACCGCCTGGGCGAGAAGGTGATCCGCACCGCGATGGTCACCGTCACCGACCCGGCGCCGGCAGCGCAGGAGAGCGGCCCGCAGGACGCTCCGACCGGTGCACAATAATCACCTGCACAACCATCCGGCGATGCGCGGACGCCCACGCGGCTTCGCGCATCGCCGGATATCGGAACATACTTCATCCAGACATGTTCATTGAGAAGGAGGTGACGTCTGGTGGCTCCGCAACGAGAATGGCTCGAGCGTGACTTCTACAAGGACCTGGGCGTTGCTTCTGATGCTTCGTCTGAAGAGATCAAGAAGGCTTACCGCAAGCTCGCCCGTGAGCTGCATCCGGACGCCAATCCGGGTGACACGCAAGCCGAAGAACGCTTCAAGCGGGTGTCCGAAGCCCACAGCGTGCTCGCCGACCCGGACAAGCGCAAAGAGTACGACGAGACGCGAGCGATGTTCGCCGGCGGACGATTCCGCGGCGGCGGCAACGGTTTTCCCGGCGGCTTCCCCGGCGCCGGCACCCGCTACTCGACCGAGACCGGTGCCGATTTCAACATCGGCGACCTGTTCGGTGGTGGCGGTGCGGGCGAGGGTGCCGGCGGTTTCGGCGACCTCTTCGAGGGCTTGTTCAACCGCGGCGGTTCGGGCGGCACGCGCACCTCGACCGCGACCCGGCCGCGTCGCGGCAACGACCTCGAGACCGAGACCACGTTGTCGTTCAAGGACGCGGCGTTGGGTACGACCGTCCCACTCCGGGTGACCAGCCCGGCGCCGTGCACCACCTGTCACGGCAGCGGCGCCAAGCCGGGCACCAGCCCGCGAGTGTGCCCGAACTGCAACGGATCCGGTTTTGTCAGCCGTAACCAGGGGGCGTTCGGATTCAGTGAGCCGTGCCAGGACTGCCAGGGCACCGGCTCCCGCATCGACGACCCCTGCAGCGACTGCGACGGCAGCGGCGTCAAGGTGCGCTCGCGCACCATCAACGTCCGCATCCCCTCCGGCGTCGAGGACGGTCAGCGCATCCGGCTGGCCGGACAAGGCGAAGCCGGACGCCGGGGCGCACCGTCGGGCGACCTGTACGTCGTGGTCCACGTGACCCCCGACAAGGTGTTCACCCGTAACGGTCACGACCTGCGCGTCCAACTGCCGGTGAGCATCTCCGAACTGGTGCTCGGCTCGACGGTCTCGGTGCCGACGCTCGACGGATCGGTCGGGGTGAAGATCCCGCCGAACACCAGCGACGGCCGCACCCTTCGGGTCCGTGGCCGCGGCGTGCCCAAGCGCGCAGGCGGTGCCGGAGACCTGCTCGTCACCGTCAAGGTCGAGGTGCCCCGCAAACTCGACGACGCCGCGGTGGAGGCCATGCGTGCCTACGCCGAGGCCGAGAAGTCCAGCGGTTTCGATCCTCGGGCGGGTTGGGGGCGATGAGCCATGGCAGAACGCAAGAATCGTGGGCGGCCCGGCGCTGAGGGCGCCGGGCCGGCCGGCGGTTTCGAGGGTTTCGAGGGCGAGGTGAGCGCGACCGCCACCTTCATGATCTCGGTGGCCGCCGAGCTCGCCGGAATGCACGCGCAGACCTTGCGCACCTACGACCGGCTCGGGCTGGTGACCCCGCAACGCACCAGCGGCGGCGGGCGACGCTACTCCTCGCACGACGTCGAGGTGCTGCGCGAGATCCAGCGGCTCTCCCAGGAGGAGGGCGTGAATCTCGCGGGCATCAAACGCATCATCGAGCTCACCAACCAGGTCGACGCGCTCCAACAGCGGGTGCACGAGCTCCAACGCGAGGTCGACGCACACCGTGCCCGCCGCGGTGGCGAATTGGTCCCCGTCCCGCGGACCAATGCGCTCGTCGTCTGGCAGCCCCGGCGCCGACGCACCGAGGAGTGACACCCTGCAGTGTGACCCTCCTGCAGTGTGACCGTCCGAGTAACGATTCACTGATCCCCGACGACAGCGATCGGTAAGCGGCCTGTGGGCCGCGCACCGATCGCGCGTTAGTCTGTGGCGGCGTGTCATCCGAGGTCGGTGACCTGACAAGGGAGGCGAATGGTGAGTGAGTCACCCGAGATCTCCATCGCCGAACCCGCAGTGCTCGGGGTCTCGGTGGTGGGCGACGAGATCGCGACCGTCGTCCGCGACGCCACCGGCGAGATCGTCGCCAGCAATCACGTGGAGCTCGCCGACGAGTCTCCGAATTCGGCGCTCGACGCGCTGCGTGAACTCGTCGACTCCGCTCCCTTCACGATCGACCACATCGTCCTGACCTGCGCCCGTCCCGACGTACGAGCACACCTCGAGTTCTCGATGAACGCACCCGGCGCACCCGAGTGGGCATCGGCGGTGAGCTTCGTCGACCTCCCGCACGCCCTGGCCCAGGTTGCGCACCGCGACGCCACCGGCGATGTCGCCGCAGTCGTCCTCGACCGGTCCGGCGCCCTCGCCTCCGGCGCCTCGATCGCCCTCGTCAACGCCGAGCACTCGTCGGTACACGCCTCCGCCGCCGTCGCCGCGCCCCAGTCGGTGCCGCTGACCGATCCGCAGGGTGCCGACGGCCTCGTGGCGCATCTGAACTCGCTGACGCGCGGAGCGGGTGCGACTCGCGTGGTCGCGGCCGGTTCCGGAGCGCAAATGCCCGACTCCGTGCGTGCCATCGAGACGGCGACGGGCTCACCGGTGACCGTGGCCGCCGCGCCCGTGTTCGCGCTGGCGCAGGGCGTCACCGAGGTGATCGCCGCCGACACCCGCGCGATCCCGGTCGCCGCGGCCGCCGTCGGACCGGCCGCGGCGGCATCGGTCGGGACAGCCGCCGCGGCACCGACCACGGCGATGGGCGGGGTGGGTGTGCGCTGGTGGATCATCGGCGGCGCCGCCGGGCTCGCCGCGTTGCTATGCGTGGTCGCACTGGTGGCGCTGTTCACTGGCAAGGACGACTCGGGCACGCCCGCCGCGGTCACCTCGACCGTCACGGTGCCCGGCCCGACCAGCGAGGTCACCGTCACCCGCACCGGCCAACCCGACACCCAGACGGTCGTCGACCAGCAGACCGTCACCAGTACCGTCACGCGGCCACCGGTCACCAGTACGGCCACCCAGACCGTCACCTCGACGGCAACGGCGACAGCGACGGCCACGGTCACCGAACAGGAGACCGTCACCTCGGTGGTGACGACGACCGTCACCGCGCCGCAACTGGGCCCCGGCAACCCGGGCGCGGGTGGGTAGCGGCCGCAGCAGCGTCGAGACGGGTCCTAGAACATCGGGTCGTGCTGGATGAGGCTGGCCCGCACCCCGGCGATGATCAGCCCGCGCCGGGTGTTCTCCACCATCATCGGTGAGCCGGTGATCAGGGTTTGCCGGTCGTCCCAGCTGCCCGCGGCGCCGACGACGTCGACGAGCCGACCGATGCGATGGTCGATGCCGAGCTCGGCGGGCCGGACCGGGTCGTCGAGCCACCACGGATCGGTCTGCTCCTCCGACACCGCGGTGATCGTGAGCCACGGATTGGTCGCCGCGATCTGACGCAACACCGGTAGGTCGTACAGCTCACCGGGATACCGCGCCCCGTAGTAGACGTGGGTGGGCGGAGAGGTCGCCAGCGCCGACATCTCGATGAGCAGTGCGCGCAGGGGCGCCAGGCCGGTGCCGCCGGCGACCATGAGTACCTCGCGGTCGCCGTCGATGTGCAGCGTGCCGTGCGACTGACCGAACGTCCACACGTCGCCGGGCTGGGTCTGAGCGACGATCGCCGGGCTGACCGTGCCACCGGGTACCGCGCGCACGTGGAACTCCAACTCGCCGTGCGGGTTGGGCGGAATCGCCGGGGAGAGGTTGCGCCACACCTTCGGCCATTGGGGGATCTGGGCCTCGAGGTATTGGCCCGTGTTGAAGCGCAGTGGCGTGTCGGTGACGAGTCGCACCACCGCCAGACCGCGGCTGATGCGGAACTTCTCCACCACGCGGGCAGTCCAGGTCGCCGGCCCCGACGCGGTCTGCGCCGCTCCGCGCATCACACCGGTGACGAGCATCATCGCCTGCCCGACGGTCCGCTGGGCCTCGTCGTCCCACTGATCGCCGAGCGTGACCGCGAACTCACCCATCAATGCCCGGAAGATCGCCTGATAGTGCTCGGGCTGCACCCCGTACTTGCGGTGGTCGCGCCCGAGTTGCGCCAGGAACTCCACGAGTTCGGCCTGTCCGTCGGGGCTCGGGATGACGTCGAGGACGTGGTCGATGACGTGGTAAAACGCCTCGCGCTGATGCGCCATCATCGCGCCGAACAGTTCGCGCAGGTCGGGGTCGATGGCGAACAGTCGCGTGTAGATGTTGCGGGCGAAGCGGTCGGGATCGCGGGCGATCAGGTCGCGGAGTTGATGCAGCACATGGCGGGAATGACTCGCCATTGCGCACACCTCCCACCGATCACTGGTCACCGATCACCGGACAACCGACAACATCTCCATTCTGCCCTGCGTCACCGACAGTTCGGTTCACCCGCGGGCCGTCGCCGTGGCGCAGCCGATCCGAGGATGGCGTCGACCGGCAATTCTTTTCGTCCGTCGAACGCATGAGATGCGTCAACAACTATGGCAATCTCGAATGGTGACAATGTTGGCCGGAACGATATCGGGGATCGTCGACGCCCACGTCCAACAATGGAATCCGCGTCGGACACCGTGGTCGCGTAATCCCGTCGCGCGTGGATACCGATTTGTCCCCAAAGTGGGGGACAGGCTTTTTTCGGTCGCCGTTCCCCAGGCCGAGCGCGATTATGTGCTGACCCCGCACATCATCGGCCGTGCGTATGAGCCGCGGCACTACGGCGCCGACATCGCGCCGGTGGCGCAAGTGGTCGGGGTGGGTATCGAGTCGGTGGTGGTGTCCGAATCGTACTGGCGCCTCGGCGATGTCGAGGAGCCCGACGCGAGCCGGCAGGCCGTCGACGAGATCGACTACCTGCAGGGACTGCCGTTCGGGGTCGGCGTGGCCCCGACGCTCGGTGCGGTGATGGTGCGCGGCGATCCGCGGGCCGAGGGCTTCGAGGCGCGCCTGGACGCGCAACGCGCGCTCAGCGATCGGGTGCGCGGTATCCAGGTCACCGCGACGCGCCATCCGGACCCGAAGGTCCGGTCGGCCGGGCCGGTCGACGGCATGCTCGCATCGGCCGACTTCCTCTCCGGTGTCGAGAAGGTCGCCGCCCGCGGGCTCGCCGTGGAGGTCTTCGTCTACTCCCATCAGCTCTACGACGTGATCACCCTCGCCCGCGAATTCCCCGACACCACCGTCATCGTCGACCATTTCGGTTGTCCGGTCGGCGCTTTCGGCCCCGTCGGGCTGCGCACCGGGACCACCGCGGCGGCCCGCGCCGACATCCTGCGCCTGTGGCGTGAGCGCATGACCTCGATTGCCGCCGAACGCAATGTGGTGGTCAAACTTTCCGGGCTGGCCATGCCGGTCCTCGGCTACGGTCGTGAACCGTGGGGCAACATCGGTACCCGCGAGACCCTGACACAGATGGTCGGCCCGCTGGTCCAACACGTCGTCGGTCACTTCGGTGCGAGCCGGGTCATGTTCGGCTCCAACTTCCCGATCGACAAACCGAATGCATCGATCGACACCGTCATCGCGAGCCTGACCGAGATCCTCGAACCCTGGGGAGACAACGTGCTGGGCAACGTCTTTCGCAACACCGCGCGCCGCGTGTACGGCATCACCACGCCGGAACACACGCGCGCGGGGTGAGGCGTGCGGCTCCGGCACCCCTCACCCCGCGCGACGGTCCGTCAGTCCCGATCCCTCGCGTCGGCCTCGCCGGGGCCTTCGGGCACCGGCGGTTGCGGCATCACCGGGTACTCGCCGGTGTAGCCCTGCCGCTGTCGGGAGATCGCCAACACCTTGCCGCGGCAGGCGAACCAACCGCCGGTCAGCAGTGGGATCCCGACGATGATGGCGATGAGATTCCAGTAGTTGTCCCAGCACATCAACACCACGACGGCCGCGAGGAACAACAGCGTCAGGTAGCTGGTGTACGGCGTGCCCGGCAGCCGGAACGCCGGCCGCGTGAGAATGCCCTTCTGCTCCCATCGGTACAGCTGGATCTGGCAGGCGACGATCATGCCCCAGGTCGAAATGATGCCCAGCGCCGAGAGATCCAGGGCGATGTTGAAGGCCTCGGCCGGGACGAACAGGTTGAGTACGACGCCGAGCAGGGTCAGCGCACCGGTCAGCGCGATGCCGCCGAAGGGCACGCCGTTGCGGTTCATCTTGGCCGTGAACGCCGGGCCGCTGCCGTTCATCGCCATCGACCGCAGGGTGCGGCCGGTGGAGTAGAGACCGGCGTTGAGGCTCGACAGTGCCGCGGTGAGCACGACGAGGTTCATGATGCCGCCGGCGGCGGGGACGCCGATCTTGGAGAAGAACGTGACGAACGGACTCTCGCCGGCCTTGTAGGTGGTGTAGGGCAGCAGCAGTGCCAGCACCACCAGCGATCCCACGTAGAACACGGCGATGCGCACGATGACCGAGTTGATGGCGCGCGGCATGACCTTGGCCGGTTCGGCGGTCTCGCCGGCGGCGGTACCCACCAATTCGACTGCGGCGTAAGCAAAGATGACTCCGGAGGTGACGATCACCAGTGAGAACATGCCGGTCGGGAACATGCCACCGTTGTCGGAGATCACGCTGAATCCGGTGGCGGCGCCGTCGATGTCGAAGCGTCCGCCGAGAAAGATGATGCCGACGACGAGGAAGGTGACCAGTGCGGCGACCTTGATGATCGATGCCCAGAACTCCATCTCGCCGAACAGTTTCACCGAGATGATGTTCATCGCCATCACGATGCACAGGGCGACCAACGCGATCAGCCACTGGGGGATCGCTTCGAACATGCCCCAGTAGTGGACGTAGAGCGCGATCGCGGTGACGTCGACGATGGCGGTGGCCGCCCAGTTGAAGAAGTAGAGCCAACCGGTGACGAAAGCTGTTTTCTCACCGAAGAACTCACGCGCGTAGGAGACGAACGACCCGGATGACGGGCGATGGAGCACCAGCTCGCCGAGGGCGCGCAGGATGAAGAACACGAACACGCCGCAGACGGCGTAGGTGATGAACAGGCCCGGGCCTGCATCGTGGAGTCGGCTGCCGGCGCCCATGAACAGGCCGGTGCCGATCGCGCCGCCGATGGCGATCATCTGGATCTGCCGCGGCTTCAGACTCTTGTGGTAGCCCTCGTCCTCATGGGTGAGAGCGGAATTGTCGTACGAGGTCGATGATTCGGCCGTCAATGGTTCCCCTTGGTGTGGGTCGACAGGTGGTGGGTCGACCGGCGTCGTCGGCCGCGAGCGGGTTGCGCTGCGGCACATGTGTGATGGACGGGAACCCAAGTTAGGGAGTGGTTGTGACATGAATGGGAGATCCATGTAAACAGATTCGCGATTCGCCGACCCGGAAATCGGACCACTGGGCACGAAAAGACCTGCCCCGAACGGGATGTGGGCCGGATGTCCGATTTAACATGACGGCCGGGTGTGGTCGGCGTCACGCCGGCTGTGTGTCGCCGATCAGCCCGGATATCCGCGCACGCGGCGCCGCCGTCGCGGATTGTGTGCCGGTACCGGCACGTCACGCAGAGCGCGGGTGATGATGTCGACGAACTCGGTGCACGTCTGGTAGCGCTCCTCGGGCTTCTTGGCGAGTGCCTTGGCGAACACCGAATTCAGCGCCGACGGAAGCCAATCGCGGCGCCGGGTGAGCTTCGGCGGCTCGTCACGCAGGTGGGCGTAGGTGATGGCGAACGGCGTGGACCGTGGGAACGGCGGCAGCCCGGTGAACAACTCCACCAGCGAGCACGCGAACGAATACACGTCGGTGGCCGGGGAGAGTTGTTGTGCCTGAAGTAATTCGGGGGCAGCGTAGGCGATGGACCCCTGGACCCGCCCGTTGCGGGCGAGGGGCCGGGTGTCGTCGAGGAGTCGCGCGATACCGAAGTCGCTGAGCACGGCGTCGGTGTCGTCGGAGGTGGACGTCAGCAGGATGTTCGCGGGTTTGACGTCCCGATGCAGGATCTCGCGGGAGTGTGCGTAGTCCAGGGCGTCGCCGATCTGCGCTGCCACGCGCAGTACCGCGGGCACCCGCGGCTGTTGATCCTCACGCGGGATCAGCGACATCGCCGACGGACCGGCCACGTACTGCATCGCCAGCCACAGCTGCGTCCGCGGCGGAGACGAATCGACGAGTACCTCACCGCGCGAGACCATGGCCACGATGTGCGGATGGTCGAGGAGCGACGCAATCCCGAACTCTCGCTCGAAGCGTTCTCGCGCCCGGCCGGTGTCGCCGTCGTCGGCGTGCAGAACCTTCAGCGCGAGCGGCGTCGACTCGCCGGTGCGGTGCACCCGGTAGACGTCGGCACTGCTGCCGTGACCCACGACGGCGTCGATCTCGAAACCCGCGACCGTCTCGCCAACCCCGAACATCTCGTCAGGATATCGGCTTGCGCCGAAATCACTTCTTGGGCGTCAGGCGAAAGATCGGGAAGACGCGGCCTTCGGCGGTTTCGGTGTATTTCAGGAATTGCTCGGACGCCGAGACGAAACCCTGCCACGCTTGTTCACGCTGCGCCGGATCGAGTTCGGTGGCGGTCGCCGGATGCTTTTCGATCCCGGATTTCTCGCCGGCGTATTCGATGGTGATCTCCGGATTCTTGCGCAGATTGTGTGGCTCTTCAAGGTTGAGCGGGCGAGGCCTGGTCAGCGGGCCGGCGTGTCGTTGAGGTGAGACGCCCCCGGTCTCCGGAAATCTGGATGTTGCGAAGCATTCAAGATTTCGGTGAAGGAGTACCAGGGGCATGGCCGATGCTACGTCGTTGTTGTTGGGGTTGGAAGGAGTGGAGGTCGTCGGGGTTTCTCGGCGCGCCGACGGGACTCGGATCGTTGATGTCGTGACGGCCGATCGGGCGGCGGCGAGGTGTCCGGACTGTCGGGTTGCTTCGAGTTCTGTGAAGGGCCGCGCGATCACCAGTCCACGTGACATCCGCTATGGTGATGCACCAATTCAGTTGCGGTGGAACAAGACACGCTACTACTGCCGTAACGCTGGCTGTGTGCGTCGCTCGTTTACCGAATCGATCCCGCAGGTACCGGCACGACGACGTACCACCACCAGACTGCGGACTCAGATCGGCCGCAGCATCGGTGAAGCAGCCCGCTCGGTGACCGAGGTTGCCGCTGGGGCGGGCGTGTCGTGGCCGACTGCACACGCCGCGTTCGCCGCCCACGCCGACGAGGTCTTGACCGACCCGAAACCGGTGCTGGTACTCGGTATTGACGAGACCCGCCGCGGCAAGCCCCGCTGGACTCGTGATGCTGCCGACCGGTCCTGGCTACGCACCGACCCTTGGGACACCGGGTTCGTCGATCTCGGCGGCACTCAGGGCCTACTCGGCCAGGTCGAGGGCCGCACCAGTGCCGCGGTCACCGACTGGCTCTGCGAGCAGACCTCGCAGTTCCGCCACGCGGTGAGGCATGTGGTCATCGACCCGTCGGCCGCCTACGCCGCCGCAGTCACCGACACCCTCTTGCCGAACGCGCAGGTGGTGGTCGATCACTTCCATCTGGTCAAGCTGGCCAACGACATGGTCACCGCGGTCCGGCGCAGGGTCACTTTCGATACCCACGGCCGCCGCGGCCGCAAACAAGACCCGGAATGGGCCAACCGGAGACGGCTGCTGACATCGCGAGAACGTCTGTCGGACAAGTCATTTGCGAATATGTGGAACGCCCTGATCGACAACGATCCGACCGGCCAGATCTTGGCTGCCTACATCGCCAAAGAAGAGCTCCGCACACTGCTCGCCGCCGCTCGTGACAGCGTCGATGATGCCGAGATCCGCGCACGTCTCTATCGGTTCTACAGCTGGTGTGCCGACACCCAGATCCCCGAGGTCACCAGGCTGGCGACCACGATCGAGACCTGGTGGCCAGCGGTCTTGGCGTTCCTGCACACCGGTCTGACCAACGCGCGTACCGAGGGCTACAACCGCCTGGTCAAACAGGTCAAACGCGTGGCCTGCGGGTTCCGAAACACCGAAAACTCACGCCGCCGGATACGATTCCACTGCACCCGCGCCCAGCGGGCCAGCATCCAGCAATTCCACTGCTGAGCAGTGCCCGCCTAACTTCGAAGAGCCGATTGTGTACCCACGCCGGATCCTTCGGAGAGCCGGCCGCGCTGCCGACGATGAAGCGGCCTCCGGCGCCGTCGGGCAGCGACATCAGCGGCGACACCCGCTGCGCCCCCGATTTGGCGCCGATCGAGTGAACGAGGACGAGGTTACGGCCGAAGCCCATGGTGGTGACGGTGCCGTCGTTGGCGTGGAACTCGTCGATGATGGTCTTGTTGAAGTCGGTCATCACTCCATAGTGCGTGAGGGCGCCGGTGGAGTGTGGACGTTGGCCAAACGTTCACCGCAGGGGCGTGCCGGTGCGGGTCTCAGGAAGGGACACGGGCACCCGGCGGCCACGCCTACGCTGAACCCATGAGCAGTGTGCACACGAGTACCGAGACCGGCAGCGTGGACCTCGCCGATCTGCGCGCCGACCTCCCCGACCAGATGATCGTCACCGACCCCGACATCCTTGCCGGGTATCGGCAGGACAGAGCCTTCGACCCGACGGCCGGTACACCGCTCGCGCTCATCCGCCCAACGACCACCGAGCACGTTCAGACGGTGGTCCGCTGGTGTGCCGCTCATCGCGTCCCGATCATCACCCGAGGCGCGGGCACCAGCCTCTCGGGCGGTTCGACGGCCGTCGACGGCGCCGTGATGCTCTCGACGGAGAAGATGCGCGAGATGAGCATCGACACCGCCACCCGAACCGCGGTGGTGCAGCCGGGGCTGTTCAACGCCGAGGTGAAGGCCGCTGCCGCGGCACACGATCTCTGGTACCCGCCGGACCCGTCGTCATTCGAGATCTGCTCGATCGGCGGCAACGTGGCCACCAACGCAGGCGGGCTGTGCTGCGTCAAGTACGGCGTCACCACCGACTACGTGCTCGGTATGCAGGTGGTGCTGGCCGACGGCCGCGCGATCCGCCTCGGCGGCAAGCAACTCAAGGATTCGGCCGGGCTGTCGCTGACCAAACTGTTCGTCGGCAGCGAAGGCCTGCTCGGGATCATCACCGAGGTCACCTTGCGGCTGCTGCCACCGCAGGCGTCGGCGTGCACGGTGGTCGGTACCTTCTCGTCGGTGCATTCGGCGAGCGAGGCGGTTCTCGCGATCACCGCCAGGATTCGGCCGGCGATGCTGGAGTTCATGGACAAGGTCTCGATCAACGCCGTCGAGGACATGCTCCGGATGGGACTCGACCGGGATGCGGGAGCACTGCTCGTGGCGCAGTCCGATGCGCCCGGCCCGGCCGGTGTGGCCGAGGTCGAGATCATCCGCGAGGCCTTCGAATCCTGCGGCGCGGCCGAGGTTTTCGACACCACCGACGCCGTCGAGGGGGAGGCGTTCACCGCTGCCCGTCGCGCGGCGATCCCCGCGGTGGAGAAACTCGGTTCGCTGCTGCTCGAAGACGTCGGGGTGCCGCTACCGGCCCTGCCCGCACTGATCGACGGGGTCGGCAGGATCGCGAGCGACAACGCGGTGATGATCTCGGTGATCGCCCACGCCGGTGATGGCAATACCCATCCGCTCATCGTGTTCGATCCCGACGACGCCGACGAGCACGACCGCGCCCAGACGGCGTTCGGCCAGGTGATGGACCTGGCGATCTCGTTGGGCGGCACGATCACCGGTGAGCACGGCGTCGGCCGACTGAAGAAGGGCTGGCTCCCCGATCAGGTCGGCCCAGACGTCATGGAGCTGACCGCCGCCATCAAGGCCACCCTCGATCCCGACGGCCTGCTGAATCCCGGTGTGATCCTCTGACTCGCCCCTCCGGGTGGCGGCTCCTTCCTCCGCTGGGGTGCTAACACCCGCCGGCGACGTTTCCTCCCGCTGGGGTGCTTTACTCCCCGGTGACCCTTCCTCCCGCTGAGTTGCTTCTACCCGCCGGCGACCCTTCCTCCTGCTGGTCGAGGTGTGAGGAGCGTTAGCGACGAGCCTCGAGACCTGTTGTGCCGGTGCTGGTTCCGTATCGGCGTTGTCGTGTCGCGGGGTCTTGAGGCCCTCGCCCGGGCGGGCTCGGGCGCCTCGACGATCGGTGGGGTGGTGGCCGCTTGGTGACGATGCCTTTCCCCGCTGGTCGAGGTGTGAGGAGCGTTAGCGACGAGCCTCGAGACCCGGTGAGAAACAATGCCTTCCGAGCCACAACCCTGCACCGGCGACGGCTACCGCCCCGTCCACCGCGGCGGACGCTTGCTGACGAACGCGCTGATCCCCTCGATGGTGTCCTGACTGATCAGCAGCGAGTCCAGGACCGAGGAGGTCGCCTCGATCGCCTCGACCGGATCGTCGATGGCGTCGGCGTCGGCCATTGCCTGCAACGATGCCCGGACCGACGTCGGCGAGCCGGCCAGGATCTCCTGCGCCACTTGACGTGCGGCGACGAGTACCTGACCGTGGTCGGCGATGCGGCTGACGAGGCCGATGCGGTAGGCCTCGGCGGTGTCGATGCGGCGGCCGGTGAGGATCATGTCGCGGGCCAGTGCCGGGCCGATTGCGCGCGGTAACCGCACCAGTCCGCCCGCGGCAGCGGCCAGGCCCACCTTCACCTCGGGCAGACCGAAACTAGCCTTCTCGTCGGCGACGATGACGTGGCACGTCAGGGCGATCTCGAGGCCACCGCCGAGGGCCACGCCGTTGACGGCGGCGATCACCGGCTTGGGTAGTTCCCGGCGCGAGGTGAGTCCGCCGAAGCCGTTCTTCGGGACCGCGAGCATCGCGTCACCGGCCATGTGCGCCAGATCGTTTCCGGCGGAGAAAGCCTTGTCGCCCGCACCGGTGAGGATTGCCACCCAGAGGTCGGGGTCGGCGAAGTAGGCGTCGAAGATCTCGTCGAGTTCGGCGTTGGCCGCCGGGTCGAGTGCATTACGCGCCGCGGGCCGGTTGATCGTCACCTCGAGGACACGGCCGTCCCGACGGACGACGACGTTCTCGTACTCTGCCCGAAAGCCGGGCGGTCCGACCGGGAACAACTCGGACATCCGCTCATCGGAAACGGTCACGCGATTGCCGCGGGCGAAGGACCGGACGTAGATCGGTGAGCCGATGGGATCGTCACTCCCGGTCAGCAATTCGAGGAGTTCGTCATCGCCCTCGGCGCCGTTGGCGACGAAGCGCGCGCCGTCGCCGAGCCGGCCGACGACGACGATGGACTTACGGCGCCCATTCTTGTCGGCGGGCAACACGGTGAAACTCTCGATGGTCGCGGCGCCGTCGGCATTGCGTCGCTCGTCGACGGACGGTCGGCTGTCGAGTTCTCGCTGGATGCGGGCATCGTCGCCGGCCTGCCACGGGGTCGGTGTGGTGGCGTAGATGCCCACCGAGTACTTGCTCATCAGCCCGCCGTTGGCGGCAACGAGACCGAAAGTGCCAGGGCGCGAACGCACTCGATCGACGACCTCGGCGATCGCGTGCATCGAATAGTTGTTGCCGGGCCCGCCGAAGTACGGCAGTCCGCCGGTGACGGTCAACCCACGCGGATCGTCGGCGCGCAGGCCGAAGGCATCGCAGATGTTGAACACCGCGATCGGGAAACAGCTGTAGAAATCGAGGAAGGCGATGTCGTCGAGGGTGAGGCCGGCCATGTCGAGGGCGGTGTTCATCGCGGCGATCGACGCGGGACTCGTCGACAGGTCGTCGCGTTCCATTAACGGCCGCTCCCGCAGATCGCTGTGTCCGTGCACGAATACCCAACGCGTGGGATCGATTCTGAGTTCGGTGGCCTTGGCCACCGACATCACGACGACCCCCGCGGCCTGGTTCACCTGATCGCGCGCGACCAACAGGCGCGTATAGGGTTCGGCCAGTTCGCGATTGGAGTCCGACACCGTCGCGACTTCCTCGACCGATCGCGCTTCCGGTGACGCCGCATGCGGATTGGTGGCCGCGATCGCCGACATCGGGGCGAACAGTTCGGCCATCGACCGCGCGTAGTCGGCGCGGGACAGTCCCCGACGGTGCCGCCGGGCGTTCTCCAGCAGTGCGTACTGGGTGATCGGCTCGAGGAGTCCATGTCGCGCCTCCTGCACCGAGGTGAGGCCCTTGAGCCCGAATCCGCGGTCCTCGTGATCGCCGGGCACCGTCTCGGAGAAGTCGGGGCGCGCTTCGGCGGGCGGAGACTTGAGCGCGTGCCGAACCGTCGACATCACCTCCGAGCCGAAGATCAGCACAGCGTCCGCATTGCCGTCGGCGATGGACTGCGCGAACTCGTCGACCAGTTTCTGCGGGCTCTGTCCGCCGACCACCTCGGTCACCGCGCGCCGCGGCGTGACCCCGATCCGGCCGGCGACCGCGCGCGGCATGTTGTCCGGACGGCCCAGCGGCGACGACGAGAGCGGACTCGACACCTCGAAGGATCGCACCGCCACGACGGTGTCGACGGCCCGTGCCACCTCGGTGGGTACGACGCCGGTGTCGGTCAGTGCCGCATCGAGCGCGCGGGCGGCCAGATCGGCCTCACCCAGACCCCGGTAGTCGGCGTCGGTGATGCGCTCGGACGCCTGCCCGACGCCGACGATGACGGGGGTGCGCGGATCGAGGTCGTGCAACTGGGCCTCGTGGGTCATGCGGTGTCCTCCCGGTCACATGAGACATGTGCTCACCATCGTTCCATGTGACCAGGCGGCGCTACCGATGCGCCTGTGAGAATGCACGATCGACGGGCCGCGGGAAAGGACGTGACCGTACGCCGCGGCAACCCCTCTGTGCCGCGGCGTGCGGGGCCGTGATGTGGATCGCCCCGCGGTAAAGCGCCAGCGTGCGGCTGTTTGTCGGCTGCCGGTCGACGACATGGCACCCCCGATGCCACGCCGATCGCGTGCGGGAAATGGGCTCTGACTCATTGTCCACCCGGACGCGGTCAACCACTGGGGGTATTGACAACAATAGAATGACAAACGACGCTCATCGATATCGGATATGTTGTCTTCCAACAAGGCGACCTTGAGGGTGGGGCGAGAAAGGCGGTAGGCCGGTAATGCGCGATCTCGATCTTCGACGGCTGCGGATGTTCATGGCGGTGGTCGATGCCCCGTCGTTGCGGGTGGCGGCCGAGCGGCTCTACATCTCCCAGCAGGCGCTTTCTGTCGCGATTCGCGAACTCGAGCGGCAACTCGACGTCGAGTTGTTCTCTCGGTCGCGACGAACCCTGACGCCCACGCCGGCCGGGGTTGCGCTCTACGAGGGGGCGATCCCGTTGTTGGCGGGCGGGTCGAATCTCGCGGCCGAGGTCAAGATGATCGACGACAACAAGCCCGACCCGTTCTCCATCGGGCACACGCCGGGGTTGGCGCCGTCGGAGGTGTTCCAGGTCATCGAGGGTGCGGTGTTGGCCGATCCGTCGTTGCTGATCACGGTCAAGCCGCTCTGGCCGGGTGACATCCGCGATGCCATCATGTCCGGCGACGTCGACATGGTGCTCGCCCGCTCGCACACCGCGCCGACCGATCTCGCCGGCGCCATCGCCACTCGACACGAGCTGCGGCTGGCGGTCAACGCCGACAATCCGCTGTCGGAGAATCCGACGTGTGCGATGCGCGATCTCGCCGATCATCCGATCGTGGTGTCCGAACTCGAGGACGACTACAAGAACATGATCGTGTCGTACTGTCGCCGAGCGGGTTTCGAGCCGGAGATCGTCGTGTCGAATCTGCGTGGCACTCCACCGCACATGTCGGTGATCACCCATCCGGATGCGTGTGCGTTCGTCACCAATCAGCCGGGATGGTTGTACCAGAACCAGATTCGCGTCGTCTCGTTCGACGATCCGCCGATGACCCCGGTGATGGCCATGTGGCTGCCCAACACCGCGTCGAGGATCCGTAACGCCATCCTCGACGCGGTCGGGATCACTGACGAGACAGAATGAGCTCCAGGTCGGTGCCGGTGGGTAGGGTGCCGTACTCGAATCCGCGGTCGGTGCCGAGTCGCGCGGCGATGAATGCCTCGGCGACCTCGGTCGGTGAGAACCGTACGAGCAGAGACGCTTCCAGCGCCAGCGCCATCGATTCGACGACCCGTCGCGCGTTGCGCTGAGCGGCTGCGGCATCGAGTCCGGCGAGTTCGCCGAGTTGGTTGCGCAACCGGTCGAGGTGGGCGTCGAGGTCGGCGTGCGCACCGCGTGCCAGGTTCACTTCGGCGTCGAAGGCGCCGACCGATTCCGGTTCACGGGTCATGGCGCGCAACACGTCGAGGGCGATGACGTTGCCCGAACCCTCCCACACGGCCATCACCGGTTGTTCGCGGTAGCGCATGGCGAGCGGGAAGTCCTCGGTGTATCCGTTGCCGCCCAGGCATTCCAGGGACTCGTAGGCGTGATGCGGGCCGCGTTTGCAGATCCAGTACTTGGCCACCGCGGTCGCCAGGCGACGGAAGGCACGTTCGGTGTCCGAGGCATCCTCGTCGTGGGCGCGGGCCAGGCGCATCGCGGTGACCGTGGCCGCCTCGGATTCCAGTGCGAGATCGGCCAATACGGCGGTCATGGCCGGCTGGTCGGCCAGCGTCGCACCGAATGCCGCGCGATGGCGGGCATGCCACACCGCTTCGGCGACGGATTGCCGCATCCCGGCGGCACTGCCCAGCACGCAGTCCAGTCGGGTCTGGGCGACCATCTCGATGATGGTGCGCACTCCGCGGCCCGGCTCGCCGACCATCAGCGCGACGGTGCCGTCGAGTTCGATCTCACTGGACGCGTTGGACTTGTTGCCCAGCTTGTTCTTCAGCCGCTGGATGCGGAAGACGTTGCGGGTTCCGTCGGGTAGCACGCGGGGGAGCAGGAAGCACGACAGTCCCTCACCGCCGGGGCCCTGCGCCTGTGCGAGCACCAGGAACGCATCCGACATCGGCGCCGAGCAGAACCACTTGTGCCCGGTCAGCAGGTACTCCGCGCCCGGGCCGCCCGCGCCGACCGGTCGGGCGACGGTGGTGTTGGCGCGGACATCCGACCCGCCCTGCTTCTCGGTCATCGACATCCCGAAGATCGCCGATGCCTTGTCGGCGGACAGTTCGGGAGAGTAGCTGCGGGACAGTGCTTTCGGTACCCAGGCGGCGGCGACGTCGGGTTGCAGTTCCAGTGACGGGATCACCGCATGGGTCATCGACACCGGGCAGGCATGGCCCGGCTCGATCTGACCGAAGAGCATGAACACCGCGGCCCGGGCGACATGTGAGCCCGGCTGCGGGTCGGCCCAGCAACGGGTATGGGCGCCATGGGAAATCGATGCGGAGATGATGCGGTGATACGACGGGTGGTACTCGACCTCGTCGATGCGGTGGCCCCACCGGTCGAAGGTGTGCAGTTCAGGGGTGATGGTGTTGGCCAAGTGCGCGTCGCGCTGGAACTCCGCGCTGCCGACCAGCGCGCCGACCTCACGCAGCTCTGCCTCGGCCCATCCCGCGTCGTGACGCGCAACAGCTTCTTGCAGAACGATATTCAGCTCGTACTCGTTGACGTCGACGCGCGGTCCGGACTGATTGAAGACCGTGTGGGTCAGATGCGGCTGCGGGTGGGCCGTTTCGGCGGTGGTGCTCGGGTTGGTGGTGGTCGGGTCGGTCGAGGTCACGGCGATGCCTTTCCGGTGGGGGTCAGCGGCTGGTCGAGCACGCTGTCGGGGATGCCCATGTTGGTGAACAGAACGGTGACGGCCTCGGCGACGGATGTCCCCAATTCGTCTCCGGTGGCTGCATTTTGGACGGTCAAACCGAAAATCGCCGACCAGAAGGCCCGGGCCTCGACGCCGATCTCGGCCCGCAGCTGCCATCCGGTGCGGACCAGGGTGTCGAGGAGCGCGGCCTCGCCGCGGTCGTGCAGGGTGGACAGCGTTTCGGTGATGTGGGGGCGTAGATCGGTGCGACGTGACACCAGCAGCATGGCGGTGGTGAACAGTTCGACGTTGCGCGACTGCGGGCCGAGGAGGGTCTCGACGAGGGTGCGGGTGTAGTCACGGACCGTTGTCGCCGACGCCGCGGCCTGCTCGGCATGCCGACCGGCGCGCAGCACCGCCGCACACGCCACCTCGACGAACAACTGTTCCTTGGACCCGAAGTAGTAGGTGACCTGATTGGGAAAGGCGTCGGCCCGGGCGCAGATTTGCGCCACCGACGCGGTCTCCCCGACCTCGGCGAACACTTCACCGGCCGCACGCAGCAGTGCGCTGCGGGTGGCCTTGCCGGCCTCGCGGCTGGCGCGACGTGCAGTGGTCACGGTGACTCCCTAGTGTTTGTATGGAAAACAATAATTGGGAGGGGTGGGGTGCGCAAGGGGGCAGGCAGGGGGGCAGGCGTCGGCGACCGACCGCCGCCACACGCCATGAGGTGTCAGGGTCTAGTAGGAGGACTCGCGCACATCGGAGACCGAGATTCCGTGAGTCACTCCGAACGAGAAGGCCGCTGCCGGGTCGAGGATGTCGCCGGATTCGTCGACCAGCCGCACGGCCACGGCCACAGGTGCATGGCCTTGTGCGGTTACCTGCTCGACGGCGAGTTCCCAGCAGCGCCGACGACTCCGGTAGCCGCCGTCATCACACCGGACCGGCATTACGTGACCGGGCCGGACCAGGTCGTCCGGAACACTCGAACCGTCCGCCAGTACGCGCAGGGTGCGCGCCCGATCGTGCGCGGAGATGCCGGTGCCGATTCCGTTAGCAGCATCAACTGCGACGGTGAACGACAGCCGCGAGTCCTCGGAAGCAAACACGGGCTGATCGGGAATGCGGAGCTTGTCGAGGAGAAACGAGGGCATGGCGGCGTGTACCAGTCCGGACGAATGCCTGATGGCGAAAGCCAGTTGTGCTGTCGTGGCGACATCTGCGGCGAACACCAGTAGGGCGCCTGATTCATCGAGAAGGATTGTCTCGGAAGAACACCGGCGGGCGTTCTGCGCCTTCGGCGATGGCGTGGGCTCGTCTGCTGTGTGAGCTGGACGGTCGAGGGTGGCAGTCATGAGGTTGGCCCTCCCTTGGGGGTGGAGTCGAGTCCGATGAGTAACGCCTGCCGGCTGGCGCGCACATGTTCGCGCATCACGCGTTCGGCGCTGTCGCCATCCTTGGCGGTGATCAGATCGACGACGTGGTGGTGCTCTCGGTCGGATTGCAGTGCGCGACCGGGCTGACCGAGTGAGGTATGGACCAGGCGGGCATAGGCGAGTTGGTTCATCAGAGTCCGGTAGTGCGCTTCGAGTTTCTTGTTGTCGGCACCGACGATGAGCAGGTTGTGGAACTCCTCGACGAGTTCGGCGTAGCGGTCGCGGTCGTCGCGGGCCACTGCCTCATCGGCTTGGCGGAGGTTCTCTTCGAGGAGGTCGAGTTCAGGGACGCGTCCGCGTTGGGCGAGTAAGCGCGCCGCTGCGCCCTCGAGTAGTTCCTTCATCTCGAAGAGTTCGGTGATCTCGCGGCGCGAGGGCGTGGTGACGAAAGTACCTACGCGAGGCCGTATCTCGATGAGCCCCTCGGTCTGCAGTTGTTTGAATGCCTCGCGGACCGGTGTTCGGCTGACACCGAACTCTTCGGCGAGAGCCAATTCGGAGATGTTGACCTCGGGTAGGATCTCGCCGGCGATGATACGACGACGGATCTCGGTGACCAGACGTGCCTGGATCGATCCGTTGCCTGTCCCATTGATGACCATCGCATTCTCCTTCATCCCAACGACTCCGTCGTCACGGCATCCGCCTCGCACATCGGCGTCAGCTGATCGGTGTCAGTGCGCCACCGTCGAAGAACTTACCCGCGCCGTACACCATGGGAGCGCGGTCGCTCGCCGTCGCGTGTAGGACCCGGCAGACGAACAGTGTGTGCGTGCTGGCTTGCAGCCGCTCGCGGATCTCGACTTCCATCTGCGCGCTACTGCGATCGATCAGCGGACTGCCGAACGGGCCGGGTGTCCAGTCCAGGGCGGCGAACTTGTCGTCCGACTTGGTCGCGAACACCCCGACAACGTCGAGCTGATCGACCGAGAGAATGTTGATAGCCAGATGCTCTGCGCGATAAAGACATTCGTGCGTCGACGACGTTCGCTGCACGGCGACCATCACCGTCGGCGGCTCCAGCGTCACACTGGAGAAGGCATTGACGGCGAGTCCGCGGGGTTTGTCGGCGTCCATCGCGGTCACCACCGTCACCCCGGTGACGAACTGGCGGTTGACCTGCTTCATCACGTTGATATCCGGGTGCATGCGCGTGTGATGGTCGGCTGTACTCATGGTCACTGGTCCTGTCCGATGCTGATGATGCCGAGCGCCGCGAGAAGGGCCCGCGGATCCCAGGTCACGTGTTCCTCGACGATGACGTCGTCGGCGAATCGGGCGAAGGTGGCGCCGCTGACCGTCACCTCGCGCCGGGTCGCCGGAACGCCGAGGAAGGAGTTCTGGTGTACCCCGGTGCTGTGCCACCGGATCGCAACCCGGTCGCCATCTTCGACGATGTCGTCGATCGTGGTCACCAACGACGGAAATGCCGCTCGCGTGGCCACGATCGAGTCCTTGAATGCTGCGCGGCCCTGGGCGTCACCAGAACTGCCGATCCTGCGGTAGTCGGGTCCCAGTAGATCGTCGAAGGCATCGACGTCGCCGCGATCCCATGCTGCATCCCAAACTTCGCGGATTCGACCGGCCCGAAGTGCAGATGTGGACATCTTCTCGTCCTCTCTTGATGTGGCTGGTATACAAGCCGATCTCATACCTGAGACCCTGTTGCATACAACAGAATGTAAGCCGCATCACGAGCGGTGTCAACGAGTGCGCCAGATCGCCTCTCGGTCTCATTGGCGCCAAGCGTGCCCATCAGGTGATTTAACATGCTTCTAACAGGACTTTCATCGCTTCCGATCATCGTTTGGGCCATTGTGGCAGGGAATTTCTGCCATTCTCTTGACCTGTGTCACTGCATCGCATAGCGTGCTGTGGCATGCAAGAGAACGAACCGGGTACTCACGCTGAAATACGCAAAGTCGTGGTGTACCGCGAACAGATCGTCACCGAGGCGCAGGCCGAGCCCGTCCGGCCGATCGCTCAGGCCAGCGTCGCCGTGGTGGTACACAACCCGTGGGTCGGCACCGGCCCCACGCGCGATCTCTCCCGCGAGGTCGAAGCTGTTGCGCCGGGCCTGGCACGCCTGGTCACCGAGAAGTTGATCGACGCGCTTGGTGGCGTGGAGGCCATCGAGGCATTCGGAAAGGCGGCAATCGTCGGGTCCGCCGGTGAGATCGAGCACGGCGGCGCCCTCATACACACCCCGTACTTCGGCAACTTGATGCGTGAGTTCCTCGAGGGCGAGTCGATCATCTGCTTCGCCGACACCCGTGCCGACGCCGGCGAGACACTTGTCGTACCGCTCTGGCACAAGACATCCGCCGCCACCCGCAGTCACTATCAGACCGTGTCCGCCCGCGTCTCTGACGCGCCACGCGCCGACGAACTGGTCATCGTCGCCGCCGGCTCCACCGGTCCCCGGCCGCATCCGCGCATCGGCGACCGTAAGACCGACCCTGCAGTCTCCATCACAACCCTGGAAGGTGTCCCATGCTGAACATCCGCAAGATCGTGACCATCGTTGAAGAAATCCGGACCGAGGGCGGCCGTGCCGTGACTCCCGCCGCGCGTGTGGCTATCGTCGCCGCCGTGATCGAAAATCCTTGGTCTGGACAAGGGTTCGTGGATGATCTGGCGCCCGGCATCGATGCCAACGCCTCCGACCTGGGTGCGCTGCTGGCGCCGTCGGTCCTCGAGGCGCTCGGCGATCCGGCGCAGGCCTACGGCAAGGCGGCGATCGTCGGTCTCAACGGCGAGATCGAGCACGGGTCCGGTCTGATCCACACCCTCAAGTTCGGTGATCACTTCCGCAAGGCCGCCGATGCCACCACTCTGCTTCCTGCCGTCGAGAAGCGTGGGCCGGCCGGGGTGATTTTCGATATCCCGCTCAAGCACATCACCGACGCGACGATCCGGTCACATCATCAGACTGTCGAGGTGCGCATCGCAGATGCGCCGCACCCCGACGAGATCGTCATCGCACTCGCTGCCGCCGCACAGGGGCGGCCGCAGCAACGCCTCGCCGATCTGTCGACCGAGCGCTGATCCAGCACGCTCTGACGACACGCCCCTGATCGAAACCTGAGGAGCACAACGCCATGACCGGACCGACGATAGTCCTTCTCCACGGAGTGGGGCTCGATCACCAGATGTGGGCGCCATTGATCAACCGCCTCGGCGACCGTATGACCGTGATCAGTCCCGATCTTCCCGGTCATGGCGTCAATCCGCCGGCACCGCTGGGTATCACGCTGCGCGACCTCGCCGATGGTGTGGCCTCGCAGATCCCGGCGAGGTCTCATCTGGTCGGATTCTCGCTGGGTGCTCTTGTGGCACAGCATATTGCGCGTTTCCGGCCCGACTCGATCGCTTCGCTCACGTCGGTCAGCTCGGTGTGCAAGCGCACCCCTGCTGAGCGTGAGGCGGTCCTGGGTCGGTTGCACGTCGCCGAGAAGGACTTCAGCGCGAGTGCAGCGGCGTCGCTGCGTCGCTGGTACGACGGCACCGAGGTGCCGTCGGAGACCGTCGAGGAGACCGGGAAGGTGCTGCGCGCCACCGATCGCGACAGTTTCCTCAATTGCTATCGGGTTTTCGCCACCGGAGACGCCGAGATCGGGCCCGAGCTCGACCATATCGATGTCCCGTCGTTCGCGGTCACCGGTGAGCTCGATCCCGGATCCACTCCGGAGATGACCCATCGTCTGGCCCAATCGATTCCGGGATGCCGAGAAGCCATCGTCGCCGGTGGCCGGCACATGCTGCCGGTGCAGTGTCCCGCCGAACTAGCGAATCACCTGATCACCTTCATCGGAGAGTACGCCCATGTCTGAGCACACCGTGGCCGACCGCACCAGACGCGACCACTTCATCGGCGGAGAACACGTTGCCCCGAAATCCGGCGACTACTTCCAGAGCACCAACCCCGCCACCGGCGCACTGCTCTACGAGGTGGCTCGTGGCAACGCCGCCGACATCGACGCGGCGATGATCGCGGCACGTAACGCCTTCGACGATCCCCGATGGCGGGACCTGAGTCAGACCCGCCGTGGACATCTGTTGCGTCGGCTCGGTGACCTCATCGCCGAGAACGCCGAGGATCTGGCCCGTTCGGAGAGTCAGGACAACGGAAAACTGTTGCGCGAGATGCGAGGCCAGCTCGCGACGCTACCGGAGTACTACTACTATTACGCCGGCCTTGCCGACAAGATCCAAGGCGATGTCATCCCCACATCGGATCGCGCGGTGATCAACTACACCAACCGCGAACCGCTCGGCGTCGTCGGTGCGATCACCCCGTGGAATTCGCCACTGACCCTCACGACCAGCAAGCTGGCGCCCGCACTGTGCGTCGGCAACACCGTGGTCATCAAACCGTCCGAGTACACCTCGGCGACCATTCTGCGCCTGGCCGAACTGGCCCTGGAGGCCGGTTTCCCGCCCGGCGCGGTCAACGTCGTCACCGGCTTCGGTGCCGAAGCAGGTCAAGCGCTGGTCGACCACCCCGGACTGGCCAAGATCTCGTTCACCGGCAGTACCGCCACCGGTTCGCGGATCGCCGCGGCCACAGCCTCCCGTTTCATCGGATCGACGCTGGAACTCGGCGGGAAATCGCCGAACATCGTCTTCGACGACGCCAACGTCGCCAACGCAGCCATGGGCGTGGTGGCCGGTATCTTTGCCGCCGCCGGACAGACGTGCATCGCCGGCAGCCGGATCTTCGCCCAGCGCGGCGTCTACGACGAGTTACTCGAGCGGGTGACCGACCGGGCGCGCCGGATCAAGATCGGCGATCCGCTCGATGACGCCACCGAACTCGGCCCGCTCGCCTTCGAAGCTCAGCGTGACAAGGTCGCCTCGTACGTCGACCTCGGTCGCGGCGAGGGTGCGCGCGTCCTGACCGGCGGAAGCACCAGCGACGGCGGACTCGGCGGCTACTACTACGAACCGACCGTGCTGGTGGACGTCCACAACGACATGAGGGTGGTCCGGGAGGAGATCTTCGGCCCGGTCGCCGCGATCATGCCGTTCGACACCGAGGACGAGGTCGTCGGCCTCGCCAACGACACCGACTACGGACTCGCAGCCGGGGTATGGACGACGAATCTCTCACGCGCACACCGGATGGCGGGCCGTCTCGAAGCCGGCACCATCTGGGTCAACACCTACCGCGCAATGTCGCCGATGTCGCCGCGGCAGGGATTCAAGACCAGCGGTGTGGGCGTCGAGCACGGTACCGAGACCATCAAGGAATACACGCGGCTCAAGAGCATCTGGATCAACACCGCCGAGGAGCCCGTCGCCGATCCCTTCGTGATGCGGAGCTGACATGCCGTTGATCGAGGTCAGCATCGCCGAGGGCCGCACGCCGGATCAGCTCAGAGCATTGATGCATGAATTGCACGCGGCCGCGGTGCGCACCGTCGACGCGCTCCCGCGCAACGTTCACATCATCGTCCGACAGGTCCCGCGCGACCTGTGGGCGTCCAACGACGTGAGCATCGCCGAGCGCGACTCCGCGGACCCAACAACAGCACCGACAGAACAGTAGACAAGGAGACCACCATGCGATTTTCACTGTTCGTACACATGGAACGCTGGGACGACAGCGTCAGCCACCGAGAACTCTTCGGCAACCTGACCGAACTCACGCAGATGGCCGAAGCCGGCGGCTTCAGCACTGTCTGGATCGGCGAGCACCATTCGATGGAGTACGTCATCGCGCCCAGCCCGATGCCGCTGCTTGCCTAACTCGCCGGCCAGACCTCCACCATCCGCCTCGGAGCGGGAACCATCGTCGCACCGTTCTGGAACCCGATCCGCGCCGCCGGCGAGACCGCTCTGCTCGACGTCATTTCGAACGGCCGCGCTGAGGTCGGATTGGCGCGTGGTGCATACCAATTCGAGTTCGACCGGATGACCCCGGGTCTGGCCGCCACCGACGGTGGTAAGCACCTGCGTGAGCTGGTGCCTGCGGTCCGCAAGCTGTGGCAGGGCGACTATGCCCACGACGGCGAGATATGGCAGTTCCCCACCTCGACCAGTGTGCCCAAGCCGATCCAGCAACCCACGCCGCCGATGTGGGTGGCTGCGCGCGACCCCGATTCTCATGACTTCGCCGTTCGCGAGGGCTGCAACGTCATGGTGACGCCGCTGATGAAAGGCGACGAAGAAGTCGTCGACCTGACGCGGAAATTCAATACTGCCGTGGCCAACCACCCGGAGGTACCGCGGCCCGAGATCATGGTGCTGCGCCACACCCACGTGCATTCGCCCGATGATCCCGACGGATGGCGCGTCGCCGCCGAGGGCGTCTCGAAGTACTACCGCACTTTCGACGCCTGGTTCGGAAACAAGACCACACCGGTCGACGGCTTCCTCGAGCCGAGTCCGGAATCGAAGTTCGAGTCCCGGCCCGAGTTCGAGCTGGACTCGCTGCACCGCACGGCAATGATCGGCACGCCGGATGAAGTCATCAAGCGCCTCAACGAGTATCAAGCTCTCGGCGTCGACGAATTCAGCTTCTGGATCGACAACAGTCTCTCCCACGAACGCAAGCGCGACTCGCTCGAGATGTTCATCAAACACGTCGTACCCGAGTTCTCGTAACTCGAACCCGCTCCCTCAACGAAAGGTGACCGCGATGAGTCAAGACGTCTCCGTCGCGTCCACGGGTGAAGTCACGCCCGACTACCACTACCGCAACAAGATCGCGAAAGTCGAGCCCTACGGGGTTGACGCCATCCCCGACTCCGAGCGACACGGAAAGCCCGTCTCGCAGTTCTTCATCTGGTTCGCCGCAGGGATGAACTTCCCGATCATGGTGCTCGGCTTCGTCGCGGTCAGCTTTGGACTATCGCTGCCGGCGGCGATCTCCGCGATCGTCATCGGCTCCGGGGTCGGAGCAATCGTGATGGGTGTGCTCTCCCGGATGGGCGGCCGGCTCGGTGTGGCACAACAGATCCAGGCTCGAGGGCCCCTGGGTTTCTTCGGAAACTTCATCCCCGTCGCCTATGTGAACATCTTCGCCGGAATCGGTTGGGCTGCGGTCACCGTCATCCTCGGCGGCCAAGCATTGAAGGCACTCGTGCCGGCGATACCGTACTGGCTGGGTACCCTCGTCCTGGTGGTGTTGCAGCTCATCGTTGCAGTGTTCGGCTACAACATGATCCACTACCTCGAGCGCATCCTCGCCGTTGTGTTGTTCTTCGGCTTCGCCATGATCACCATCGTGTCGGTGAGCCGGGGATGGCAAGGAGGGTTTGGTACAAACCCGCACGCCTCGGGATGGATCGGTGGCTGGGGAGGGTGGATCACGTTCTCCGGTTACTTCCTGTCATTCCTGATCGCCTGGTGGCCGTTCGCCTCCGACTACTCTCGTTACCTTCCCGATGACGACAAGATCAATCGCGCCACCGGTGTCTGGACCTTCGCCGGCAACTTCATCTCGCTGTCGTGGTTGGGCATCGCAGGGGCATTGCTGGGGAGTTCTGCCGCCAGTGGCGAGAGCCCGATCGAAGCCCTGGAACGCCTCACCGGTCCCTTCCACGTGGTTGCCCTGTTGATCGTGCTGATCTCGTCGTTCTCGCAGAACTTCCTCAACGTCTACGGAGGAGCGATCTCGGTTCAGACACTTCGTATCCCGGTCAGCCGGCGAACTGCAGTCATCCTCATCTGCGCGGCGGCGTATGTGGTCGGTCTGTGGGCCGACGAGGGTTTCGAGGCCAAGTTCAAGACGTTCCTCTTCATGGGTGCCTACCTGATCGCGCCCTACGGTGCCGTGCTTTTGCTGGATTACGTACTCGGCCACCGCCACGACCGGCGTCGGATCGCCGAGCTCTACGATTCACGTCGCATACTCGAGTGGGGATTCGTCGCATGGCTGATCGGTACGGTCGCTTCGATGCCATTCTGGAATCTGTCCTTCTTCGTCGGGCCGATGGCCAAGAGCTTCCCCGAATTGGGCGACCTCTCCTACTTCGTGGGCTTCATAGTCGGCGGTGTGGCATTCATCTTCTTGCATCGACTGCCACCACTGTGGCATCGGAAGAAGCCCGTCTTCGCCGATCAGCACGGTGAGGCCGACGCCGTGATCTGATTTCAGGGTGAAGTACGAGAAGTGGGATCGCACTCCTATGCGGTCCCACTTCTGCTTTGGGTGAGTCAACACCTCGGCGCCGTACTTTTGCGCCACGGAGGAGCGACACAACAGTACGGCGCAAGGTCGCTTGACGGCGAGCAGCCGCCTGGTGACCGTCTTCAATCAGCGCCGTCGGGCGCCGACGGTCAGTTCGTGTGTGCCGTAACTGTTGTCGTCCGGATTGATGGTGACGCCGGGTGCGACGATCTCGTCGATGCGGTCGAGAATGTCTGCGGACAGCGTGGTCTCGGCGGCGGGTAGGTAGGACTGCAGTTGCTCCATGGTGCGGGGGCCGACGATGGCGGCGGTGACACCGGGGTGGTTGACGACGAACGCGATGGCGAGTTCGATCAGCGGCAGCCCGGCCTGCTCGGCGAGCTGCGCGAGGTCTTCGACGATGTCGAGCTTGCGCTGGTTCGCGGGGATGCTCATGTCGAATCGGGCGCCGGGACGAGCGGCGGAGGTCGGCGTGGAGGCGGCGTCCTTGCGCCACCGGCCAGACAGCCACCCACCGGCGAGTGGGCTGTAGGTGAGCGTGCCCATACCGTGGCGTTGGGTGGTGGGCAGGACGTCTTCTTCGATGCCGCGCACGAGGATCGAGTACGGCGGTTGTTCGGTGACGAAGCGGGCGAAGTGGTTGTCCTTGGCCGCCCACTGGGCTTCGACGATCTGTGAACCGGAGTACGACGACGATCCGATGTAGCGGACCTTGCCGGCCCGGACGAGGTCGGTGAGCGCGCCGAGGGTTTCCTCGACGTCGGTGTCGGGACCGGGTCGGTGGACCTGGTAAAGGTCGATGTGGTCGGTACCCAACCGGCGCAACGAGTTCTCGACCTCGCGGATGATCCAGCGACGGCTTCCGCCGCGATGGTTGGGGTCCTTGCCCATCGGCATGAAGAACTTGGTGGCCAGCACCACGTCGTCGCGTCGCCCGCGGAGTGCTTCGCCGACAATCTCTTCCGATTCGCCGCCGGAGTAGACGTCGGCGGTGTCGACGAAGTTGATGCCGGCATCGAGGGCGGTGTGGATGATGCGGATCGAGTCGGCGCGATCGTCGTTGCCCCAGGGGCCGAACATCATTGCTCCCAGGCACAGTGGACTGACCTGAACTCCGGTGCGTCCCAACGGGCGTGTCTGCATGTGCGTGTCTCCTTGGTCGTGTGTGTCAGGCGGGTGTGAGTTCGAGGGTCGCGGCGCGCGGGCCGGGTTCTTCGAGGTGGTCGACGATGGATGCGTAGCTGCCGTACTTGTCGCGGTAGGCGCGGTCGACGGCGGCGAGGTCGTCCTCGCTGTCGACTTCGGTGAAGGTGACGTCAAAGCTGTTGCCACGTGCGGTGATCTGTCCGTTGCCGGTGGCGATGGCCCAGGTGAACCAGGATGCGTTGCGTCCGTTGGTGGAGCGGATGAAGATCCGGTCGCCCACGCTGACGATCCAGATGATCCGCGGATTGCGTAGGCTGCCGTCGTGTCGGCGGGTCGCGAGATGCACCTCTTGGGGCGCGGTCAGGGTATGTACGGCATCAGCCGGCCAAGTGCTCATGGGTGGTGTCCTCACGCTTCCGGGATGTCGCGACCGAAGTTCTCGCGGGTGATGACGTCGGGTTCGGGACCGCCGCGCACGCCGGTGTCGAGTGCATCGATCGCGGCGAGCTCGTCGGCGGTGAGATCGAAATCGAAGATGTCGAAGTTCTCCACGATCCGCGACGGTGTCACGGACTTGGGGATGACCTGCCGTCCTTGCTGGAGGTGCCAGCGCAGCATCACCTGGGCGGGCGTTTTCCCATGTGTGTCAGCGATTGTCCCGATGGTCGGGTCCTGCAGGGTGGAGCCGTGCGAGCCGTCGCGGTAGAAGGTGATACCGCCGATCGGCGACCACGCCTGCGAAAGGATGCCGTGTTCGGCGTTCGCCTCGAGCAGAGCGGATTGCCGGAAGTAGGGGTGCACCTCGATCTGGTTGACCGCCGGGATCACCGATGTCGCGTCGAAGAGTCGGGTCAGATGCTCGGGCATGAAGTTGCTGACGCCGATGGACCGCACCTTGCCGTCGGCCAGCAGGGTTTCGAGGGCCTTGTAGGCGTCGATGGTGAGGTCGAATTCCCCGGGCAGCGCTTGGTGCAGGATCAGCAGGTCGATCTGTTCGACGCCGAGTTTGCCCGTGGCCTTGTCGAAGGCGTGCAGGGTGGCGTCGTAGCCGTAATCGCTGATCCACACCTTGGTCTCGATGAACAGCTCGTCACGGTCGAGCCCGGAGCGCCGGATGGCCTCGCCGACGCCCTTCTCGTTGAGATAGGCTGCGGCGGTGTCGATGTGGCGGTATCCGGCTTCCAGCGCCGTGGTCACCGCCGCCGTCGTCTCCTCCGGCGGAGTCTGGAACACGCCGAATCCGACGGCCGGAATGAGGACGTTGTTGTTGAGTTCAAAGGTGGGAATCGCCATGGGTCCGACGCTACGCGCGGCGGGACCGGCGAGGGAGGGCTCATCGAACCAGGTACTGGCATTACCTGTCAGGTCGGCGGTGTCGTACCTACCCTGAAGAACATGGGCACCACCGACCTACGCACCCAAATCCGCGACTTCCTCGGTTCGCGGCGTGCACGAATCACCCCGGAACAGGCGGGTCTGCCCGCCTACGGCGGCAATCGTCGCGTCAAGGGGCTGCGTCGGGAGGAGGTCGCCATGCTCGCCGGGGTCTCGGTCGACTATTACGTCCGCATGGAACGCGGCAATCTCGCCGGTGCGTCGGACGGCGTGCTCGCCGCGCTTGCCGAGGCCCTGCAACTCGACGAGGCCGAACGCGACCACCTGTTCGCGCTCGCCCGCGCGTCGCAGACCGGTGCCGGCACCCGACGTCCCCGCACGCCGGCGACGACGGTGCGGCCCGTCATCCAGCAGGTACTCGACGCCGTCACCGACGCCCCGGCCTGGGTACGCAACGGTCGGCACGACATCGTAGCGATGAATCAGCTTGCCCGCGCACTGTATTCACCGGTTCTCGCAGATCCTCGACGCCCCGCCAACACCTCTCGATTCGTCTACCTTCGGCCGGACGAAGCCGAGAAGTTCTTCGTCGACTACGAGCAGATCGCCGCCGACGCAGCCGCCATGCTCCGACTCGAGGCCGGCCGCAATCCGCACGACAAGGCACTGATCCAACTCGTCGGTGAATTATCCACGTGCAGTGAACGTTTCCGACAGCGGTGGGCGTCGCAGGATGTGCGCTTCCACCGCAGCGGACACAAGCGCATCCACCATCCCGTCGTCGGGCGACTCGACCTTGACTTCGAAAGCATGGAATTGTCCTCGGAACCGGGCCTGCAACTGAACATCTACACCGCCGCGGCCGGAACCCCCGCAGCCGACGGCCTGGCATTGCTCGCGTCCTGGGCGGCAGGGCAGGAGCAGATGAACACCGAGCATCACGCGCTCGGATGAGCGAGTGCCCGCTCGGGCAACCGGTCATGCCCGTAACCATCAATCATTCGAATGATCGTGGATTGAATTCCCGCAGTTCACGCGCTTGCGAGGGTCGACGGGGAGTTCTCCCCATTGTCGATCCGCAAGCGGCGATTGCAGACTGATCATGTCAGCAAGAAACGCAGCGACTCAACGAAATCTGCTGCCACAGAAAAGGAATCAACATGATCATCGCCATCTGGAACGTTTTCGCCTCGGTCTGGAACCTGGTCGTCAGCTTCATCTGACCCGACGCATCAACGCACACGCCCGGCACGTCGTACTCGGTACGGCTGGCCGGGCGGCTGCGTTTTTCGATGTGACGCAGCTCTATCGCACAGCTCAGTCGTCGTCCTCGTCCCCGTGATCGACCCGGACCACCCCATCGATCGCCGCCAGCGTGCCGGTGGCAGCATCGGCTCCGCGGCCGTGGAAGCGCAGGGTGATCATGACGAGCGGGATCTCGTTCCCGTCGGCGGCTCGGGGGCGATGTCGATCGGCGATGGTGAGGGAGTCCACCGTCCATGACTGGGCGGTGCACGTCGCGAGCAGGTCGCGCAACACGCCGCGGCCGTCCTCGTAGGTGATGGTGTACGAGCGCTCCGCCAGGCCGCGTGCGCTCACGAATCGTCCGAGCGGTGTGTAGGCGAAGACGATGACGAAGTGCAGGCCGGTGACCAGCAACGCCAACAGCGGCAGCCCGGCGCCTGCGGCCATACCGATCGCCGCGGTCTCCCACACCGACGCCGCGGTGGTCAGCCCCCGGATGGCGCCACGTCGCGTGATGATCAGTCCAGCTCCGAGGAATCCGATCCCCGAGACGATCTGGGCGGCCACACGTGAGGGGTCGAGGACGACTTGTCCGTTCTCCAGGACGTCGCCGAATCCGTACTTGCTGACCAGCACGATGAGTGCCGAGGCCGTACCGACGATGGTCTGGGTGCGCAATCCGGCGCTCTTGCCCCGGAATTGGCGTTCCAGCCCGATCACCGACGACAGTACGAATGCGAGCAGGAGTTCGCCGAACTGTCGCCACTCCTGGCCGTGGGCTGCGTCGATCGCTACAGACAGGTGGGTCATCCACCGATTATCGCGCGGGGTCCCTGTGCTGGGTGCCGCGATTCGCGTCGAACACGGGTCACCGCATCACCGACGGCGTCGGGTGATCTTGCGTCCGCAATAGAGCTTGATCGGATCGGTGCTCAGGGGCATCACGGTGAGGAAGGCGAGCACGTTGATCGCGACCGACATCCACAGGTGATTGGTGAACGACTGGAACACGGCCACGCCTGACATGAGTCCCAGGACATAGAGGACCCACCATGCCCAGAGTTTGCCGTGGGTCACGAATGCCGTCGACGCCAGCGCGATGATGGAGATGACCAGAGAGATGCCGGTCGCTGCGACGGCGAGACCGGAGCCGGCCACGATGGAGATGGCCAGAGAGGCGATTTCGATCACCGTCACAGCGGCCCAGATACCGATGATGGTCAACATTCCGGGCTTGACCTGCTGCCAGGTCACCGATGTCGGATTCGTCGCGAATTGCGGACCGCCCATGATCATGTGTCCTTCTCCCGCCCCGGTTGTGAGCGCCGGCTGGCACCGACGCTTGTCGCACGACAATACCCACCATCGTCGAGATGCTGAATCCATTGTGGGAGAAGTCGAACCGCCGTCATTCGATGAGCGCACCGCATAGTTCCCGAACGCGACAAGCGGGTCTGTGGCGCGCAGTCGCGCCGAAGTGGGCCAGCCGAAGACGTCGGCTGGGATTGCCAACACCGATATGTCAGGACATACTGTAACCATGACACTTTGTCAGGACAAATAAGGAGGACCCACATGCCGCTGGTGCACATCCATGTGACCGAGGGCCGTCGAACCGATGCCGAGCTACGACGTTTCGCCGACGTGGTGCAAGAGGTCATGCTCGAGCACTTCGCCGCTCCGGCGCGCGATCGCTATCAGATCATCACCGAACACAAACCCGGACGAATCATCCTCGAGGACACCGGACTCGGCTTCGAGCGCACCGACGACGCGGTGGTCATCCAGATCTTCCAGCAGGGCCGCAGCCTCGATCAGAAACGCGCCGCGTTCGGCGCGCTGGCCGACCGCTTGCATGCCGAAACCGGTTTGCGCCGTGCCGATCTGGTGATCTCGGTGGCGGCGAACACTCGCGAGGACTGGTCCTTCGGTGACGGGGTCGCGCAGTTCGTGGACGGGGTGCTGGCGTGACCGGCCGGTCTTCGCATTGATCCGGACGCCCGTCCTCATCCGCGTCGCTACTTCCCGCTGTAGACCGGGAACACCGCGCTGTCGCCGTAGTCCTTCTCGGTCAGGTCGCGCAGCGTCTCCATGTCGTGGTCGGAGATCGTGAAGTCCACCTCGGCGTTGGCGCGCATGTGATCGGGATTGGCGGTCTTGGGCAGCGACACGGTGCCGAGTTGGAGTGTGTAGCGGATGCACAACTGCGGCACACTCACCGAGTACTTCTCGGCGATCGCTCCCACGGCGCGGTTGGTGAGGATCTCGCCGTGGGCGATGGGGGAATAGGCCTCGACGACAATGTTCTTGGCCTGGCAGTAGGCGATCAGCTCGGTCGGGGTGTTGCCGGCGTGCACGAGGATCTGGTTCACGTGCGGCGTGACGTTGCCGTGTTCCAGGATGTTCTCCAGGTCGGGCTCCAGGAAGTTCGAGACCCCGATCGAGCGGATCTTGCCCGCGCCGTGGGCCTCTTCGAGCGCCTGCCACGCCTGGCGGTTTCCGTCGGCGTAGTCACCCCCGCGGAAGTCGTCCCAGGGTTGCGGGCTGTGGATGAGCATCAGGTCGATGTACTCCAGGCCGAGCTTCTCCAGTGATCCGTCGATCGCGGCCACGGCCTTGTCGTGGTCCTTGATCTCGGCGGCGAGCTTGGTGGACACGAACAGGTCCTCCCGGGCGACGCCGGCGGTCCGGACTCCCTCACCGACGCCGCGTTCGTTGCCGTATGCCTGCGCGGTGTCGATGTTGCGGTAGCCGATCTCGATTGCGGCACGGACGGCCTCGGCGGCTTTGACGTCGTCGATGAACCAGGTTCCCAGGCCGAGCTTCGGGATGGTCACTCCGTTGGACAGGGTGTAGGTCTCGTCGAGGATGGTCATGTTTTCGCTCCGTTCGTAGAGAGCTCGAATGTCTTGTCACTCATGGTCGTCACGTGATCGCGGTGTGCTGTCACTGCGGCGTCACCCGGTACTCTTCGTCGCTCACCGGCTCCAGCCAGTGCACCGCCGCGTGATCGTCGTCGGCCTCGTTGATCGCCAGGTGCACCATCAATCGATCCGGTGCCGCGCCGTGCCAGTGCTCTTCGTCGGCTTCGAACAGGACGCGGTCGCCGGGCCGGATCACCTCGACGGGCCCGCCGCGGCGCTGGCACAGGCCGACGCCCTCGGTGACGAACACCGTCTGGCTCAACGGATGTCGGTGCCAGAAGGTACGCGCGCCGGGCATGAAGTGCACGAGGTTCGCCGAGATCCGCGACGGAGCGGGCGCGGCAGCAACCGCGTCGATGTAGACGTCGCCGGTGAACCAGTCCGCCGGGCCCTTGGCGGTGCTGATCGAGCTTCGGGTGATTTCCATTGGGATCAAGGTCCTTTCGGGTTGTCAGGTGGCTGGTCCGTCAGTTGGGCGGACGTGGGGCGTGAGCCTCGGAGTGGCAGACCACGCGGGACTCGATGTCGATTGCGGACACCCCCCGATGGTGCCCCGTCGTGGTCGTGCCGCGCCAGCGCGGGAGGGGGTCCTGTCTGTACCCCCTATCGGCAGCCGGGGGTGCGACAGACCCCCTCCCACGCATGCGGTGTAGGTCGTACCGTGGTCGGTGTGGAACCGCGTGACGAGCTCCGAGATCTGCTGAAGACCCGCCGTGCCCGCATCACCCCGGAGCACGCCGGGATCTCCGCGATCGGAGCGCGTCGGGTCCCCGGGCTGCGCCGTGAGGAGGTCGCGATGCTTGCGGGGGTCTCCACCGACTACTACACGCGCTTGGAGAAGGGCAAGGTCGCCAACCCGTCGGAGTCGGTGCTCGAGGCGATCTCGCGTGTGCTCGAACTCGACGACGCCGAGCACACGCACCTTCTCGACCTGATCGCCGCGATGAACAGCCGTGGCGGCGTACCGCGGCACCGGCCGGGTGGCCCGGCGCCCCGCCCGAACCTGCAATGGATGGTCGACGCGATGACAGATGCGGCCGCACTCGTCGCCGGTCCGTTCCTCGACGTCGTGGCCATGAATCATCTTGCCCGCGCACTGTATTCACCAATGCTCGACAACAATTCTCAGGGGCGGGCGAATTTCGCGCGGTTCGCCTTTCTCGATCCCGCGTCGCGCGAGTTGTATCCGAACTGGGACGGCGCGGCCCGGGTGGCGGCCGCGCAACTGCGTCTGGCGGCGGGTAAGCATCCGAATGCTCGGGCACTGTCGTCATTGGTCGGTGAACTTGCCACGCGCAGTGACGAATTCCGGACGATGTGGGCCGAACACGAAGTTCGCCTGCACTTCGCGGGCACCAAGTACTTCACCCACCCTGCCGTCGGTGAGATCGAACTGTCGTATCACACGATGGATCTGCCCAGCGATCCCGGACACGCATTGACCATCTACAACGCCATGCCCGGGTCGGCGTCGGCGGATGCGTTGCGGTTGCTCTCGGCGTGGGCGGCGTCGCGCGCGGTGGCGAGGCCGGTGGAGCCGGGGAGTGACGCGCAGTCGCAGTAGCGAAATCGGGTTATCACACCAGGGTTTCGACGTCGCCGTTGGCGGCGATGCGCTCGGCGGGTCGGGGGCGCACACGCGCGCGCATGGTCGGCCGCGAAGTACACCCGGCGCTCTTCGACGGTTCCGGTTTGCCCGAGACGTCGTACATGTCGGCGTCGACGACGATATGAGTATTGCGGCCCGCATCTTTCGCGGCGAGAAGTGCCGCGTCGGCGATCGACATCGCTTCTGCCAGCGATGGCCTCACGCGCTCGGGATTCGTGGAGTGATCCGCATCGCGGTAGACGACCGCGCCGATGCTCACCGTGGCCGGGAAATCACCCTGTGTACCGGACGGAGCTTCACGGATCTGTTCGATCAGCGCGACGGCCGCGTCGCCGGATGCCCGCACGACGACCGCGAATTCGTCACCACCGAGTCGCCCGGTCGCGGCGTTGGGCCCGGCGACCTCAGCGATCCGAGTGGCCAGGCGACTGAGGATCGCATCCCCAAGCGAATGGCCGTGGACGTCGTTGATCTGTTTGAACCTATCGACGTCGATCATGATCAGCGTGACGGGTCGACCCGACTCGAGGAACTCCGATGCCGCGGAGTTGAATCCACGGCGATTCAGCACACCGGTCAGCGGATCGGTGTTCGCCCAATCCAATTGGGTGCGCAGTGCCCGCTTGAACGCGGCAGAGTACGAGCGCAGGAGTAACACGATTCCGTTGGATGCCACGAAGGCGACGAAAACGCAATACGCGACGGTCCCCACCGCTGCGCCTTCGATCCCGGCCCAGACCGAGAGGCCGACGATCACCAGGCTGCTGAAAGCCATGTGCGCGTACATCACTCCGAGCCGGACGAAATGCGCGACAAATCCCCCGATCACCGCGAAAAGGACACTGCCCTGCACCGCGAGCAGCGGATCTCGGGCGGAGAGAAGTCCGATGAGAAGTCCGAGGTCGGCGTAGAGAACGAAGATGTTGTTCAACGAGGTCAGCGAGTTCGTGCCCACCGCCCGCGACCACCACGAGGTGTAGATACGCATCCTCGTCATCACGATGGCCACCGGAATGGTCGAGGCGGCCAATGCGAGCACCACGGCGGTGCGCACCACCGATCCGCGGGTGCCGTCGGGAGTTGTCGTGCCGAGGGCTGCGACGATGCCGAAGCACAACGTCAACGCCGCAATTCCCCACTGCGCGACTCGATCACGACCGCCCGCGAGGAACAGTGCCGACCTGGCCGATGTGGAGACCTGTTGTTCGCGGAGGTTCCCGGCGCCGTCGTCCTCGTTGCCGCGGCGACGCACGGCGCGGCGATGCTGCCCCGAAAGAGAGGATGACACAGAATTGACCTCTCTTTGTTGGTAGCACTCAGATGTTCGCCGACCTTCCCCCGATGTGATCTGTTGTATGTTATCCACGCTCGTGCCGGTGTTGCGCGCCCACAGCGACAGTGACTTTCAGACGTTTGACAACTGCGGATTGTCAAAATGCTCAAATGCTCAAGACGATCGCGGTTTGTTAAGAACGCAAAGTGTCACTTAACTGAGACCTAATCCCGCCGCCGGTGGCCGACCCCAGTGGGCAAAACCGTGTCCGCCACCGGGCGCCCCCTCGTGACCGGGCTATGGGCAGTTTTCATGACCGCCAGCGGGCAGATACTGAACCGTCCCGGACTGGGTGGAGACCTCGTTTAGGCCCACTTAACTGTGCCGACCGGGTCCGTGAGTATTCGGCGAATGGATGAGACGCCGTCGGCGTGACCGGAGCGAGTCGATCGGAGCGATGCGCTGTTCCTGTGTTCGCTCGGCCACGTGATCGTGATCGATGATGGTGTGGGTGTTGCGTCCGGCGTTCTTGGCCATGAGCAAGGCTTCATCGGCCAGCGCGGTGGCCTGCTCGAGTAGGTCGCGGTACTCGTCTGAGAGCGTCGGCCCCTCCCGGTAGATCGCGGCCCCGATGCTCACCGTCACCGGGGAGCCGCTGAGTACGTCGAGCGGGGTCTGCTGGATCGCGTGAATGAGAATGCGGACCGCTTGCGGCGACGAACGCAGCGCGACGGCGAACTCGTCACCACCGAGACGTCCGACGACGGCATCGGGGCCTGCCAACTCCTGCACGCGCGCCGCGAGCCGGCTCAGGATCGCGTCTCCCACCGAATGCCCGTACGCGTCGTTGATCTGCTTGAACCGGTCGACGTCGAGCATGATCACGGCGACGGGTGGGGTAGCGGCGACGATGCTGTCGGCTGCGACGGAGAACCCGCGACGGTTGAGCACGCCGGTCAGGGCGTCGGTGTTGGCCCAGTCCAGCTGCGTCTGCATGGTGCTCTTGAACGCCGTCGAGTACGCGCTCAACAGGAGCACGATGCCGTTCGAGGCGACCAGGGACACCAACGCGAAGTAGAGCACCATGCCGATCGGGTGACCGTCGTACACGGCGCGTGCCGCGAGCGCGACGATCACCGTACTGCTGAACACCAAGTGCGCGATGACGACGCGGAACCTGACGAAGTGCGCGACATAGGCACCGACGACCGCGAACGTGGTGGCGCCGTGCAGGGCAAGGAGTGGACTCGCAAAGGTGCACAGTGCGGCGGCCACACCGATGTCGGCGTAGGCGACGAACAGATGGTTGTGTGCTCGCATCGACCGAGGGCGTGACCACCACACGTTGCCGAAGCTGATCTTGGACACAGAGAAGGCGACCGGGATCGTCGACGCGACCACGAGAAGAAGGATCGTCGTCCGCACCGCAGACCCCTGGGTTCCTGCGGGAGTCGTGGCGGCGATGAATCCCAGGATGCCGAAAAGCACTGTCAGGATCGCGATTCCACGCTGGAGCAGTATTTCCCTGCCGCCGGCGTCCTCGACCGCACGACCTGCCGTGCTCCAACTGTGCCTCAGTGGCGGAGCGTCGGTCGCCGCGGCGAAGGTCCTCGTGTGGGTACCCGATGGGATGTCACGTCGGTCGTCGGCCTCTGGGGACAAGTGCGCATCCCTCCGTGTGCAGCGCACGAATACAGCTATTGGCTCAGACCCCCCGCGTCCGATGAGAATTCTATCCGCGAATGCCGAACCCGCCGGTGTCGGGTCCGAGCCGGTGCGCCCCGAAGAACACCACGCTCCACCCCGCGTTGAGTACCAGGTTCACCCCGAGCGCGCCGACCAGCGCCCGGGCCTCCGCGTCACGACCGTTACTGCAGGTGGTCACCGACCTGCTGGTGGTGAGCGAGCCCGATGGCGGCTGCGGCGGTGGTCGCGACCGAGGTGGTGAGGACGGTGAGGGGCGCATGTTCGCCGCGCCACGCCGATGCTCGAAAGGCTCCCGTGACGACCAGCGGCTCACGGTGGATCACCGTGAGCCGCTGCAGTATTGGACGATCAGGTGGCCGGTACCCGGGCGCCGTCGGCCCGCGCCCGGCTGTCATCGGCGTCGATCAGCTCCGCGTCGATGACGTTGTCCGGCAACGATTTCTGCTCGTCGTCGGCCATGACGTCGACGTTCTCGAGGTGCTCGTCGAGCGCGCTGTGCGTCTTGAGCGCGACCTCCTTGATGAACAGCACCGCGATCAGGCTGATCGCCGCCATCACGCCGGCCACCAGGAAGATCCGGGCGGTGCCGTCGCCGTAGGAGCCGCGGACCAGGTCGGCGAGCGGCGCGGGCAGATCGTTGAGATTGGCCAGTCCCGCCGAGCCCGTCGTCGAGGTGTCGACGCCAAGTGCGCTGAGCCCCTTGGCAATCAGATCCGCGACGTGATTGGACAACACCGCTCCCAGCACCGACACGCCGGCCGCGCCACCGAGTGAACGGAAGAACGTGATCGTCGAGGTCGCCGACCCGAGGTTGGCCGGGGACACGTTGTTCTGCACTGCCAGCACGAGATTCTGCATGCTCATGCCCATGCCGACACCCAGGACGAACAGGTATCCGCCGAGCAGCACCATGTTGGTGTGCGCGCCGATCGTCGACAGCAGGGCGAATCCTGCGGTCATCAGCGCCGCGCCGGCGACGATGAAGCCCTTCCACCGGCCGAATCGGGTGATCAGCTGTCCGGAGACCGTCGCCGAGAGCATCGAACCGATGATCATCGGCAGCATCAGCAGGCCTGCGGAGGTCGGGGAGTAGCCGCGTGCGATCTGGAAGTACTGGCCGAGGAAGACTGCGCTGCCGAACAGCGCGACGCCCACCGCGACGCTGGCGACGGTGGCCAGGGCGATCGTCCGGTCCCGGAACAGGCGCAGCGGGATGATCGGGTCCTTGGCCCGCGACTCGACGAACAACGCCGCCGCGATCAATGCCAGGCCGAGCACGACCAGACCGATCGACCACACCGAGATCCAGTCGAAGTTCTTGCCCGCCAAAGTGACCCAGATGAGCAGGGTGCTGACCCCGGAGGCGATCAACACGGCGCCGGTGTAATCGATGCGGACCTCCTTGCGGATCACCGGAAGGTTCAGGGTGCGCTGGATGACGAGCAGCGCAATCACCGCCAGCGGTACGCAGACGTAGAACGTCCAGCGCCAGCCGAGCCAGCTGGTGTCGACGATGACGCCGCCGATCAGCGGGCCGGCGACGGTGGCCAGCGACATGACCGCGGCGATCGGCCCCTGGTAGCGGCCACGTTCGCGCGGGCTGAACATCGAGGCGATGACGATCACGACGAGCGCCTGCAGGCCGCCCAGTCCCAGGCCCTGGATGACGCGGAAGCCGATCAGCATGCCCACCGATTGGGACAATCCGGCCAGGATCGAGCCGAGTGTGAACACCGTCAGAGCGATCTGAACCAGCAGTTTCTTGCTGATGAGGTCGGAGAGCTTGCCCCATAACGGGGTGGTGGCCGTCGAGGCCAGCAAGGTGGCGGTGACAACCCAGGTGTATTGGTCCTGGGTGCCGTGCAGGTCGGTGATGATCACCGGCAATGCGTTGGACACGATGGTCGAGGACAAAAATGCGACGAACATGCCGAGCAGCAGTCCGACGAGTGCCTCGATGCGCTGCCGGTGAGTCATCGGCGCGCCCGTCGACGAAGCGGGTGCGCGCTTCGAAACGGTCGTACTCATGCGAAAACCTCCCAAAGATCAGGTCGAATCCGTCCGCGGAACGCGGGGAACAAGTCGGGTGTCACGACGAGGGGACCAGTGGTCCGCCCGGTCGAGATATGCGCGGAGCCGACGCGCAGCAATTAGTTGACTAGCGCAACCATAAGCGTAATAGATGCAACATGCAACTATCGGGAGATATTCCTGTCCGATTCGGATGTGATCGGTACCTCAGCGGTTGCCTCCACCCGCTCGACGCCTCAGGCGTCGTCGGTGTCGTCGCTCAGTCGGTGGAGCAGGTCGGTGAGTGTCCTGATGTCCTCGGGATCCCACTCGGCCAAGCGCTTACGCCACTCGACCACCGACGAGGCGACAACCTCGTCGTATCGACTGCGTCCGGCGTCGGTGAGGCGGACGACCCGCGCCCGCGCGTCATGTGGGTCGGGGGAGCGCTCGACCAACCCGAGGCGCACCACCGCGTCGACTTGTCGCGTGACCGTGGACTTGTCCAGACCGAGCTCATGCACGAGTCGCGACATCGGCAACGACTCGTGGCCGGCGAGGATGGTGATGACCGGATAGGCCGACGGGTCGAGTCGCGGATCGATCGCATGTGCGCGCGAGCGCGTCCGATTGCGGCCGCGCCGCCAGGTGTCGGCGAGTTCGGCTTCCAGCTCGGTGATCGGGTCCGCGCTCATGATCGGCGACATTCCCCTCGGTCGGGAGTGCTCGGGCCCAGTGCCCGGACGAGGTCAGGGTAGTACGTGGTTGCGGCGGGCGTGAGCATCGCGAAACACAGCCGGCCGTCTAGCATTGACGCCGATCGCGAACACTTGTAGACCGAACATACTTGTCAATGATGGGAGCGGCGATGGGCCAGGCCACACCGGTGCACGCCCGTTCGGCTGTGGACGTTCCCGTCGACGACTGGCGGCACTATCCGCCGCTGGCTCTGCCGAAGATCCTCGACGTCGCCCTCACGCAGATCGTCGAGCACGGCTATGACGCCACCAGTGTGCGCACCATCGCCGCCGAGGTCGGCGTGACGGTTCCGGCGCTGTACTACCACTACGAGAACAAGCAGGCGATCCTCGTCGCGCTGTTCGACCACGCGATGAGCACGGTCAGCGCCCACATCGACGCCGCGCTCACCGAGGCCGGCGACGATCCGGTACGCCGGCTCTCGGCGCTGGTCGAGGCGACCGCGTTGTACATGGCCAACCACCGGGACCTGGCCTTCTTGGACTCCGAACGCCGCTCACTGACTGCCGAGAACGGCCGATGGTACCGCGAGCATCGCGACACCATCGACGGACAGCTGCGTGACGCCATCGAAGACGGTTGCCGCGCTGGGGTTTTCGCGACATCGGTTCCCGACTCCGCGCGACGGGCGATCTTGTCCATGTGTCAGGGCATCGCGAGCTGGTATCACCCCGACGGGCCCAAGACGCCCGCGGAGACGGCGGCGGAGTACGTGCGGATCGCGCTCGCCGCAGTGGAGTTCGCCGCAGTAGAGTTCGGCGCCGCCGACGACAGCTGAAATCGGGGGTCCGGTCAGCCTGCCGACACCTGCTCGACCACGTCCGTCGTCCGGTGGACCGGGCATCCGGGGGCGAAGGTGCCGAGCTTGTCGACCTCGAAGCCGTTGGGGTAGCTGCGGATTCGAGGCATGTCCCGGACCAGGCGGGGTGTGCGCCGAGAGGGCAGCACTGCGACGACCCGGGCGCGTGCCCGGAGTCCGGCGACGGAGAGCGAGCGCGCCAACGCATTCGGCTTGCGATAGTGAAACGCCTGCAACAAAGGGTCGTCCATCACCGAGCGGCTGAAGATGTCGATCAGGGGAGCCGCCGGTTTCGGGTAGAAAGTCGTCATCAGGTGCATGGTCGAGTCCGCGACGCGGCGGGCCCCGGCGTCGAAGGCGAAGTGCGCTACCTCGTACTCGTCGAGCAGGCGTCTGAAGTCCTCGTAGGTCTCCGGGATGTCGGTGATCCCCATGTGCTTTCCGAGCGAGCGGTAGTAGAGCACCGACGCGCGCACTTCCTCGTAGGTCATCCGACGCCACCCGTAATCGTCGATCCACCGTTTGGGGACGACGACGAATGTGGCCAGGACGTAACGCATGTCGTCGTTGGTGATGTCGTACATCTTGTGCATCTGGTTGATGCGGCGAATGGCCGCCTTGCCCTGTGGACTCGAAATCCCCTCCAGTAGAGGTACTTCCAGGAGTAAGCCGGTGTCGTCGTAACGCTTCTGCACGCGTTCGGTGAACTCGCCGGTCTCGTCGAGCAGCCGTCCGATGCTCGGCACTGCGTAGGTGCGGAAGAGGGCAAAGCTCAGTGCCTGGTTCATGTCCCAGGGGAACTCGTAGGTGACGAGATTGCGGTAGATCTCGCCGAAGTCGGTGTCGGGGTCGAGGCCGTGGTTGCGGTCGATCCTGAGCATGGCTGCCTCCTTGCGTTGTGGCATCGACTATAAGATGACTTACACTTTTGTGCAAGGGGTCACACTCGGCAAGAGGTGTGGCTCAGCCGGGTAGATCCGAAAAGCCCGGGCGGACGTCAGTGGTCGGGGGTCGTGGCCCCGTCGCCGAGCGGGCCGATCGCGCTCTGGAGGAACATTCGAAATCCCAGATCGAGGGCCTCGTAGGAGCGCAGCGTCCCGCTTTCGTATCCGACGAGCAGATACATCGAGATGGTGGCGTACTCCTCGGCGGCGAAGTCGTCGCCGAGGGCCTCACGGTAGGTCTCGGCGATGAAGTCGCGCCGTTCGAGGTCGACTTCTTCCTGATGCTTGCGGACCTCCGGATCCTGGGCGGCCCAGACGCGGATGGCCCGCTCGGAATCGTGGGGCAGGGTCAGGCCGACGTCCATCAGTGCCGTGAGGCGCTCGACCGGATCGGTGACCTTGCGCGCTTCGGCGATCGGCCGCTGGCTCTTCTCCTCGCGCCAGTAGGCGATCAGCGCCGAGGTGAACTCGGCCCAGTTGTCGAAGGCGTGATAGAAGCTGCCGGTGGTGGCGTCGGCGCGGGCGCAGACCGCCGCGAGTTTGAGCGCACCGAATCCGTCCTCGGCGAGGACGGTGAGACCTGCCTCGAGGAACCGCACGCGCGCGTATCGCGACGGTGTCGATCTCCTCTCGCGGGCCATAGGGTCCGATCTTAGTAGCGCCGATCATGTACGCCGTCAGAACGTGCGGACGCAGGTCGTGGACGGCGGCGTCGGCCGACTCGCGGGGCGTCCGAGCCTGCGATCTTGTTGATCTGCATCACACCGCCGTGTTACAAACTTAGCGAACGATCAGTCGGTGGTTCGGATTCTCGCGTGGGCGACGTACGCCCCGCCGCGACCCGGGCGCCGTGAATCCTCCGGAGGTTCTCCCCATGCCCGAAGCCGTCATCGTCGACGTCGTCCGCCTTGCCTCCGGCAAGGGCAAGCCCGGCGGCGCGCTCTCGCAGACCAAACCCGTCGAACTGCTCGCGCACGTGCTGCGCGCCCTCGTCGAGCGCAACGACCTCGACCCGGCGCTCGTCGACGACGTCATCGGTGGCTGCGTCGGCCAGGCCGGGGAACAGGCGCTCAACATCTCGCGCACCGCGCTGTTGTCGGCCGGATTCCCCGAGTCGGTGCCCGCGACCACCGTCGATCGGCAGTGTGGGTCGAGTCAGCAGGCCGCACACTTCGCCGCACAGGGCGTCATCGCGGGCGCGTACGACATCGTGATCGCCGCGGGCGTCGAGTCCATGAGCCGGGTACCGATGGGCTTCACCACCGTCGGGCAGAGTCCGTACGGACCGAGCATCGCCGCTCGTTACCCCGAAGGCCTTGTCGGCCAGGGCATCTCGGCGGAACTCGTTGCGGCGAAGTGGAAGTTCGACAGGGATGCGGTGGATGCCTTCGCCGCGGAGTCGCATCGTCGTGCCGCTCAGGCTGCCGCAGATGGCTTCTTCGCCAAGGAGATCCTGCCGATCGAGGTCGCCGACAGCGACGGCAACCGGGTCACCCACGCCGTCGACGAGACGGTGCGCGCGCAGACCACTCAGGAAGGTCTGTCCGGACTGAAGTCGTCGTTCTACAGTCCCGAATACGCCGAGCGCTTCCCCGAGATCAACTGGCACATCACTCCCGGCAACTCCTCGCCGTTGACCGACGGTGCCTCCGGGGCGTTGATCATGAGTGACACCATGGCCGCCAAGCTCGGCCTGACGCCGCGTGCCCGCTTCCACGCGTTCTCCCTCGCCGGCGACGATCCGATCTTCATGCTGACCGCGCCGATCCCGGCAACCCACAAGGTGCTCAAGCGCTCGGGGTTGTCGATCGGCGACATCGACGCCTACGAGGTCAACGAGGCTTTCGCTCCGGTGCCGATGGCGTGGGCGCACGAATTCGGCGCCGACCCCGCCAAGCTCAACCCGCGCGGCGGGGCAATCGCCCTCGGCCATGCACTCGGGTCCTCGGGAACCCGACTGCTCTCGACGCTCGTCAATCACCTCGAGGCCACCGGCGGACGCTATGGTCTGCAGACCATGTGTGAAGGCGCCGGAATGGCCAACGCCACCATCATCGAACGGATCTGAATCCATGAAACGTACCGTCTTCGAGGCCGAACACGAGCAGCTGCGCGCATCCGCCCGCGAATTCCTCGCCCGCGAATGCGCACCCAACGTCGAGAAGTGGGAGGCCGCAGGCCAGGTCGATCGCGAGGCCTACAAGAAGGCCGGCGACGCCGGACTTCTCGGCTTCAACATCCCCGAGGAGTACGGCGGCGGCGGGGTCACCGACGACTTTCGCTTCAACGCCGTCATCGTCGAGGAATTCGCCCGCTTCGGCAGCGCGGCACCCGGTCTGAGTTTGCAGAACGACGTTCTCGTCCCCTACTTCCTGCATCTGGCCAACGAGGAACAGCGTGCTCGGTGGATGCCCGGGATGGCCACGGGCGAAACGATTCTCGCGGTCGCGATGACCGAGCCCGGCGCCGGTAGCGACCTCGCCGGGATCAAGACCTCGGCCCGCCTCGACGGTGACCACTACATCCTCAACGGCTCCAAGACCTTCATCTCGGCCGGCATCAACTCCGATCTGGTGGTGGTCGTGTGCCGCACCAATCCCGACCCGGGCGCCGGGCACAAGGCGTTCTCGCTGCTCGTCGTCGAACGCGACATGGAGGGCTTCGAGCGGGGCCGCAAGCTCGACAAGATGGGCCTCAAGGCGGCCGACACCGCCGAACTGCACTTCACCGACGTCCGGGTGCCCCGGGAAAACCTCCTCGGCGAGGAGAACAAGGGCTTCTACCACCTCATGCAGAACCTGCCGTCGGAGCGGCTGTCGATCGGTATCGGAGCCATCGCCGGCGCTCGCGCCGTCTTCGAGGAGACCCTGCAATACGCCAAGGACCGCAAGGCTTTCGGGCAACCCATCGGTGCGTTCCAGGCGAATCGGTTCTACCTCGCCGAGATGTCGACCGAACTCGACATCGCCGAGCAGTACATCGACCGCTGCCTGCGCGCCGTCCTCGACGGTGACCTGACCGCCGTCGACGCCGCCAAGAACAAGTGGTGGTGCACCGAACTCGCCAAGAAGGTCATCGACCGCTGCGTGCAGCTGCACGGTGGCTACGGATACATGAACGAGTACAAGGTCTCTCGCGCCTACACCGACTCGCGCATCCAGACGATCTTCGGTGGCACCACCGAGATCATGAAAGACCTCATCGGGCGGGATATGGGCCTGTAGGGGCCTCGCCGTCGGCGGTGCTCGTTCCGCCCGCGGTGTTCTCCACCCTGGCGGCGGTGCCTTGCCAGCCGATGGTCGAGGTGTCCGGTGCCCCAGGCGCCGGGCCTCGAGACCTCTTGCACCGGTGCTGGTTTCGGACCAGCGTCGGCTGTCGGTGGTCTCGAGGTTCCTCGCCCCAGGGGGCTCGTCACACCTCGACCATCGGACTAAGTCCGCCCGGCTCGATCGTGGACCTAACCCACCACGATCCCCGCGACGAGGTTGATCGTCGTCGCCAGGATGACTGCTCCGAAGACGTAGGACAGCAGGCAGTGTCGTAGGGCCACCGACCGGATCTCGCGGTCGGAGACCGAGGTATCCGACACCTGATAGGTCATACCGAGGTTGTAGCTGAAGTAGAAGAAGTCGCGAAAGGCCGGCGGGTCGTCGGAGTTGAAGTCGATCCCGCCGGCTTTTCCCTTGGCGTAGTAGAGAAATGCGTATCGGGTTGCGTACATCAGGTGCAGACTCGCCCAGGACAGGAATACGCCCAGAAGGGCGATCGCCGCGGGTATCCAGTGGGCGTGCGATCCGCCGTCGATGAGTAGTCCGATGATCCCGCCGAGCGCCGAGAGCGCCGCGACCACCACGATCACCTCGTCGACGATGGGACGGAAGTCCTCCCGGCCCACGTGCGCTCGGGTGTCGGCGGCGCCCATGGGCCACAACGCCACCCAGCCGAGAAGGACGAAAACCCCGGCGGTCGTCGCGATTCCGGCGAGGACGCCATGCCCGGCATCCCGGGCGAGCAGGCCGACCCCGACCCCGAGGGCGGCGCCGCACAGCACCGATACCAGGACCCGGGGCGCAGCTGTGTTCGGAACGATGCGCATCACCCCACCATCTGTAGCATCACTGCGTCTACGCTGAGTGCCCAAGCGCCGGACATCGCGCGTCCGGCACGCGACAGGAGAAGTGATGGCCCGGTCGACGTCGGGGGAGTCGGTACTCGAGCGCGCCGTACGGATCCTCGAGGTCTTCGACGCCGACCACATCACCGTCACCATCACCGACATCGCCGAACGCGCCGGACTTCCGTTGTCGACGGCGTCGCGCCTCGCCGACGACCTCGTCGGTCTCGGCTTGCTCCGGCGCGACGAGGGTCGTCGGGTCCGGATCGGGGTACGGCTGTGGGAGTTGGCGTCTCGGGCATCCCCGACGCTCGGGTTGCGGGAGGCGGCGATGCCGTTTCTGGAGGACGTGCACGCCATCGTCGGACACCACGTGCAACTCGGTGTGCTCGATGGCGCCGAGGTCTTGTTCGTCGAGCGCCTGTCGAGTCCCGGCGCGGTCATCAACGTGACACGCGTGGCCGGGCGGCTCTCGCTGCACGCGTCCTCGGCGGGCCTGGTGCTCCTTGCCCACGCGCCCGCCGGATTCCAGGAACGCGTGCTGAGCCGGACGGTACCGCGGTACACGGCGCAGACCATCGTCGATCCACGTCACCTGCGGGCGTTCTTGGCCGAGGTTCGACGCTCCGGCGTCGCGGTGTGCCCCGGTTTCATCCACGAGGATGCGACGGGGATCGCGGTGCCGATCCGCGATTCCAAAGACCTCGTGGTCGCGGCCATCTCGGTGGTGGTTCCCCGCGACGACCGGCCGACCAGCCACGTCGCGGTACTCCAGGCGGCGGCTCGAGGGATCGGTCGCGAACTGCGTCGCCCGATCGACCGGCGCTGACGGCGGTGGTAGCACTCCCATTCAATGGGAATCGTCTTGTGGGCGGTGTCGGCGATATCCAACCCTTGTGACCATGACCACATCACCGCACGCGTCGTCCACGCCGGTCCGTCTGGTGGCCGCAGCCGCCGCCGACGGCCTGGTGATGACCGTCGTCGCCGGCACGCCCGTCGCCGACGGCGTCGTCGAACTGACCCTGGCCGAGGCGCACGGACACCGACTTCCCGACTGGTCGCCCGGTTCACACATCGACGTCGTCCTACCCGGCGACATCATCCGGCAATACTCGCTGTGCGGAGATCGTTGGGACCCGTTCCACTACCGGATTGCGGTTCTGCGAGAACCCTTGTCACGTGGCGGTTCTCGATACATTCATGACCAGCTGGCGGTAGGAGACGCGCTGCCGATCGGCGGGCCGCGCAACAACTTCGCGCTGGTGCCCGCCGAGCGGTATCTCTTCGTCGCGGGTGGGATCGGCATCACCCCGATCCTGCCGATGTGCCGACAGGCAGACCTGCTGGGCATCGACTGGACGTTGATCTATGTCGGGCGGTCGCGACGCACCATGGCTTACCTGGACGACCTCGCCGACGATCCGCGGGTGCGGGTCCATGCCACCGACGAGGGGCCACGTCCCGACCTCGCCGCCGAACTGGACGCCGTCGGCGCCGGAACCACGATCTACTGCTGCGGGCCCGTCGAACTCACCGCGGCCGCCGTCGATTCCGGTGCGGCCCTGCCGGTTGGCGCTGTACGTGTCGAACACTTTGTCCCCAAAGAACTCTCGGCACCCGTGCGGAGCCGGCCGTTCGAGGTGGAGTTGCGTCGGTCGGGACAAACCGTCACCGTGCCCCCGGACCGGTCGATCCTCGAGGCCGTCTCCGACGCCGGGGTTGCGGTCCTGTCGTCGTGTCGCCAGGGCACGTGCGGTACCTGCGACACCGGCGTGCTCGACGGCCGTCCCGATCACCGCGATTCATTGTTGACCGATTCCGAACGAGAACAGAACGACTGCATGTTCATCTGCGTATCCCGTTCCTGTACCGACACACTCGTCCTCGACCTCTGAAGAGAAGACCATGACCACCGCCACCGACACCGCCCGGACACACGCCCCACTCAGCGACGCCGACCCCTTCGGCCACGACATCCTCGAGTCGCCCGACGCCTTCCACGCCATGCTGCGCGACTCCGGTCCTGTGGTGTATCTGAACCGTTACGACCTGTATGCCATGGGGCGCTACGCCGAAGTGCATGCGGCGCTGACCGATTGGCAGGACTTCGAATCCGGCGCCGGCGTCGGACTGAGCAACTTCCGGCTCGAGAGGCCCTGGCGACCACCGAGCCTGTTGCTCGAAACCGATCCGCCGCACCACGATGCGCCCCGCGCCGTCCTCTCGGAGATCCTGAGTGTGCGGGCCCTGCGACGCTTACGCGATCTCTGGTGCGCCGATGCCGACGAGTTGGTGGCCGCACTCCCGGCGAACACGCCGATCGACGCAGTCCCGGAGATCGCCGAGGCGTTCCCGCTGCGCGTGTTCCCCGACGCGGTCGGGATCGGGGCGGACGGCCGGGAGAACCTGTTGCCCTACGGCGATCACTTGTTCAACTCCTTCGGCCCGCACAACGACCTCGTCGTCGCCGGTGAGCCCCGGATTGCCGCGGTGTCCGGCTGGGTCAACGAGCAATGCGGGCGGGACCGGTTGACGCCGGTCGGCCGCGATGGCCACGGCACCTTTGGTGCGCAGATCTGGGCTGCGGCCGATCGCGGTGACATCACCACCGATCAGGCGCCGACGATCGTGCGGTCGCTCCTCTCGGCCGGCGTCGACACCACCGTGCACGGGTTGGCCGCGGTCTTGCACGCCTTCGCGACCAACCCGGACCAGTGGGACCTGTTGCGCGCCAATCCCTCTCTCGCCCGTATCGCATTCGACGAGGCCGTGCGTGTCGAGGCCCCGGTGCAGACCTTCTTCCGTACCGCCACCCGCGACATCCTGGTCGGCGACGTTCTGATCCCCGCGGGCAAGAAGATCCTGATGTTCCTCGGATCGGCCAATCGCGATCCGCGCCATTGGGACAACCCCGACGCCTTCGACATCACCCGCAACCCGTCCGGTCACGTCGGATTCGGGATGGGCATTCACCAGTGCGTCGGGCAGCACGTCGCGCGCCTGGAAGCCGAGGCCGTCCTGACCGCCCTTGCGCGCCGTTTCCGACGCATCGAACTCACCGCCACGCCGCGTCGACACCACAACAACACGCTGCGCGCGTGGGGATCGTTGCCGATCACCTTCGTGGAATAGCGGACTCGTCGACCCCACCCACCTGACCATCCCGCCCGGACCACCCGGCACCCTGGAGCGCATGTCCACCTGGGAGCTCGTCGCCGTCCTCGTTGCGGGAGTGGGGGCGGGTGCCATCAACGCGCTGGTCGGCAGCGGCACGCTGATCACCTTCCCCACCCTCGTGTCGTTCGGGGTGCCGCCGGTGACGGCCACGATCTCCAACGCGATCGGTCTGTTCGCCGGCGGTGTGTCGGGAACCTGGGGCTACCGCCGTGAACTGTAGGGACAGTGGCCACGGCTGCGCTGGCAGATGCCCGGCTCCTTCCTCGGCGCGCTGCTGGGGTGCTTCCTGCTCCTGCATCTGCCGGAGACGGTGTTCGAGAAGGTCGTGCCGGTCCTGTTGGTCGGGGCGCTGATCCTGGTCGTCGCCGGACCACGCATCCAGCGATGGTCGCTGAGGCGGTCCGGGATCCTCGACCATGCCGGAGCCGTGACCGAGGCGTTTCCGCTGAGCCCCACCAGGATCGCCGCGATGACCACGGCGACCTTCCTTGTCGGCATCTATGGCGGGTACTTCACCGCCGCGCAGGGCATCCTGCTGATCGGGGCGCTCGGCGTGATCGCCCCTGACGACCTCCAGCGCCTCAACGCCGCCAAGAACCTGCTCTCGCTGATCGTGAATGTGGTTGCGGCGGTGACCTACACGATCGTGGCCTTCGATGGCATCGACTGGACCGCGGCCGGGTTGATCGCCGTCGGGTCGCTGGTCGGTGGAGTCCTCGGCGCCCGATACGGGCGCCGGCTCCCGCCGACGTCGCTACGGATCCTCATCGTCGTGGTCGGGCTGATCGGGCTGTGGCGACTGTTGGCCTGAGCCCGTTCTGCAGCAGTCTGTTCCGCATCAGTCTGTTCCGCTGTGTAGCGATCCGGCGTAGCGTCATCCTTCGATTGTGTTCGACGAGACGAAGGTGAGTGACGACGATGTCCGCAGTGATCGTGGTGGCAACGATTTCCCCGCAACCCGGTAAGGAAGAGGAGGTCCGTGCGGCCATCCTCACCGCCATCGACAAGGTGCACCAGGAACCGGGCTGCGAACTGTACGCACTGCACCAGTCGGCGACCGGCAACGAGTTCGTGATGATCGAGAAGTGGGAATCCGCCGACGCGCTCAAGGTCCATGGCGGTGCCCCCGCATTGACCGAACTCGGAGCGGCGATCGGCGGATTGCTGGCCGGCCCGCTCGACGTCAAGACCTTCACCGCGGTGCCCGCAGGTGATGCGGACAAGGGCGCTCTCTGATCAGGTTCCGCTGACCGCCCCGACGGCGCCTGGCTTTTCGCCGAGAGCGCTCTGTAGTTCGCTGACAGCGCCCAGTAGACCGCCGACAGCGCCCGTCAGAGCGCTCTCGACGCCCAGCTGGGCGCTGTCGGCGTTGTGACGGGCGCTGTCGGCGAGTATCGGACGCTCAGTCGCGGGCTGGAACCCGGTCCTCGGCCGCTTCATCGATCACTGCCTCGGTCTGCACGATCTCGGTTTGCACGATGGCGAATTCCGGGTAGTCGCCACGTTCCAATGGTGGCCGTGGCCACCTCCAGATCGTCGAGGTGTCTGCTTCGGTTGCCGGCGGTGACCACCCTTCCGATGGTCGAGGTGAGACGAGCCCCCTGGGGCGAGGAACCTCGAGACCCCCTGCGCCGAGCGGCATCCGATGTGCGGTGGAGCAAGAACGGCACCGGTGCAGCTGGTCTCGATGCTCGGCACACTCGCCTCACACCTCGACCATCGGGGGATCGGAGGTGCCCCGAGTCCCGTTCCGGTGGCCGACGTGCACGTCCAGCCGTGAGTCTGGTTATGTCGATGTCAGAGGTGCAAGCCATGTGACCTCGGAAAGGACTCGCCATGACTCCCGCGCATGATGCCGAAGCAGTACAGATCTCCGTCGAGTCGGGTTCGGTGACGATCATCGGCGACCGATGGGGCTCGCCCGGAGACTCGGCACCGATCGTCATGCTCCACGGTGGCGGTCAGACCAGGCATTCGTGGGATCGGAGCGCGAAAGCGCTGGCCGAGCAGGGGCGCGAGGTGTACACCTTCGATTCCCGGGGGCATGGTGACAGTTCGTGGGCGCCCGATGGCAACTATGCGCTCGACGGCTTTGTCGACGATCTTGTCGCGATACTCGCCACCCTGCCGGCCAAGCCGGTGCTGATCGGCGCGTCGCTGGGCGGGATCACGAGCCTGTGCGTGGCCGGCGAGCATCCCGACCTCGCCTCGGCGCTGGTGATGGTGGATGTGGTCGTCGACGTCGAACCCGAGGGGATCGACCGGATCAAGACGTTCATGACCGACCACATCGACGGCTTCGCGTCGCTGGAGGAGGTCGCCGACGCGATCGCCGCCTACAACCCGACACGTCGACGCCCCAAGAATCTCGACGGGCTGCGCAAGAACGTCCGGCTGCATGAGGACGGCCGCTGGTACTGGCACTGGGACCCGGCTTTCATCGCCTCCGACGACGACGAGCCGCGCCGGCACACCGATCCGGCTCGACTCACCGCGGCGGCACGCCAGGTTACTATCCCCACCCTGATCGTGCGCGGCGGAAAGTCGGACGTGGTCAGTGATTCCGGAATCGCGTCCATGAAAGCCCTTGTCCCGCACGCGGAGATCGCCGACGTCAGTGCGGCGGGGCATATGGTCGCCGGTGACGATAATCAGGTGTTCGCCGGTGCGATCGAGGAGTTCCTGGCGCGGCATCAGCTCTGAGAGACTGCACACCGTCCCTTACTCGGCGGTCGGAATCAGTGATTCGATCTCTCCCGCAAGCCGATTCATCGCCTGCTCCAGCGCCGCGGTGTCGGATCCGAGGTTGCTCTGCTCGAAGCCGACGAGCAGATAGACGGCCCAGTGCGCGAACAGATCACCGGCGTCGCGGTCGCCGGTGATCTCGGCGACCGCGGATGCCACCGCATCGAAACGTTGTCGGTCCACGTCTGCCTGTACTCCGCGGACGGCGGTATCGAGGTGACTCCACGTCCGAATGGCGGCTTCGGCGCCATGGGGGAGTGACACCCCGATCTCGATGATGTGTCGCAGCCGTGCCCACGGATCGGGTTCGCTGTCCAGGCCGGCGATCAACCGCACCGTCCGATCCTCCCGCCAGTACTCGATGAGGCCGGTCGTATAGGCCGACCATTTCGGAAAGTAGTGATAGAACGACCCGGAGGTGACGCCGGATCTCCGGCATACCTCTGCGAGCTTCAGGCCGCCGAAGCCCAGGTCGGAGAGGATCGCGAGCCCCGTCTCGTAGTACGCGTCGGGGGAGTGATTTGTCGACACCGCGGCTCCTCGTGTGTTCGGCCCGAGATCGGGGCTTGTCCATAAGTGAACTTATGCTATGGTCTTTGTGACTCAGCTCATAGTCAAGCCCTGAAGGTTTCCGCAGCGCAGGGACGGTCTGTGGACTGTTTTGAATCAAAGTTATATTTCAATCAGGAGGACAGAGTCATGGCGTTCGCAGACGCGGCAGAGGTCAGGAAGTACATCGGCGGGATCTTTGAGACCGCATTCGACGATGCGGAGATCGGGCCGAAGCTCGTCGACAGCGGGCTGGTCTTCGCCTTCGACTTCACCGCGCCGGAGGCGGTGGTGGTCGTCGACGCGGTGAACAAGAAGGTCTATGACGGTTTTGAGGGAAGCCCTGAGCCACACGCCACCATGGCGATGCCCGCCGACACCGGGAACGCCTACTGGCAGGGCAAGGTGAATCTCCCGCTGGCCATGGCCAAGAAGAAGATCTCGGTCAGTGGCAACGTCGCGAGTCTGCTCAAGCTGGCTCCGCTCGGCAAGAAGCTGTTTCCGGTCTATATCGACAACCTCACGACCGACGGCCGCAAAGACCTTCTGGTCTGAGAGCGTCCACCCGAGGTCATCGATGGCGAAACGGTCGAGTTGCAACAAGGAGGAATCTGAATGTATCCCGGCACTCATGCTGCGGTGAATCCCGACAAGCCGGCGATCATCATGGCGGGTAGTGGACACACCGTCACCTACGGCGAGCTGGAACAACGGTCGGCGGCACTCGCGGCAGCACTGCGCGACAATGGACTTGGCAAGGGCGACGTCATCGCCGTGCTCTCGGAGAACACCGCCGAGGTACTCGAGCTGTACTGGGCAGCGATCAGGTCGGGGCTCTACATCACCGCGGTGAATCGGCACCTCGCACCCGGCGAGGTTGCCTACATCATCAGCGACAGTGGTGCGAAAGTGCTGTTCGCATCGGCGAGGCTGGGTGAACTGGCGACCAAGGCCGTGGCCGAGGTCGGCGAGACGGATCTGGCGACGTTCGCCTTCGGTGGGCAGATCGACGGTTTCGGACGGTACGACGACCTGCTCGTCGCCGACGTGAACCCGTCGGCCGATCAGCCCAGAGGCTCGGAGATGCTGTATTCATCCGGAACGACCGGTCGCCCCAAGGGGATCAAGCCCACCTTGCTTCCCATCCAGGTTGACCAACCCGGCGACCCGATCACCGGCCTCGTTCAACACGTCTTCAAGGTCACCGACGCCGACGTGTACCTCTCGCCGGCCCCGATGTATCACGCTGCCCCCCTGAAGTGGTGCGGAGCGGTGCATGCGCTGGGTGGAACCGTGGTGGTGATGGAGAAGTTCGATGCGGAAAAGGCGTTGGCGACCATCGAGAAGTACCGGGTCACCATCACCCAGATGGTGCCGACGATGTTCGTTCGGATGCTACAACTGCCGGCGAGAACGCGTGACGCCTATGACATCTCGAGTATGCGGGTCGCCGTCCACGCCGCTGCACCGTGCCCGCCCGAGGTGAAGCAGTCGATGATCGACTGGTGGGGTCCCATCCTGGTCGAGTATTACAGCGCCACAGAGCAACACGGCACCACGATCATCACCACTCAGGAGTGGCTGACCAAGCGGGGCTCGGTGGGCAAGTCGGCGCTCGGCCCGGTGCACATCTGCGACGACGGCGGCAACGAGCTGGCGACCGGAGAAGTCGGCCAGGTGTATTTCGAACGGGATACGCGGCCGTTCACCTATCACAATGATCCCGAGAAGACCAGGGATGCGCAGCATCCGGAACACGAGAACTGGACCACCGTCGGCGATCTCGGATATGTCGACGAGGACGGGTATCTGTTCCTGACCGATCGCAAGGCGTTCATGATCATCTCCGGCGGCGTGAACATCTACCCGCAGGAGATCGAGAATGTCCTGACCCTGCACCCGAAGGTCTTCGACGTCGCAGTGATCGGCGTGCCCGACGCCGAGATGGGTCAACAGGTCAAGGCGGTGGTCGCACTGCGCGACGGCGAAGTTCCTTCTGACGATCTCGCCGCCGAGATCATCGAGTACACGCGAGAACGGATCGCACATTTCAAGGCTCCCCGATCGGTCGATTTCGTCGACGAGCTGCCGCGAACCGCCACCGGAAAATTGATCAAGCGGGATATCGAAAAGAACTACCTCGTGGAAAGTGGTGCGTGACATGACCAGTACTCTGCACAGCCCGGCTCGGCCCTATGACGAACTGAGCATCTCGGGTCTCGACTTCTGGGCTCAGACCGCCGAGGAACGAGAGAAGACGTTCGCCCTCTTGCGGGCGCAGCGCCCGATCAGTTGGCACGCACCGCTCGAGGGGGCCATCATGCCCCCGGAGAACGACGGCGTCTGGGTGGTTACTTCCCACGAACTCATCTCCGAGGTGAGTAAGCATCCGGAATTGTATTGTTCTGGGCAGGGTTTCCAGTTCGAGGAGATCCCCGACGACGTGTTGTCGGCTGCGGGTTCGTTCCTGGGTATGGACGACCCGCGGCATGCGGCTCTGCGCAAGCTGGTCAGCTCGGCGTTCACGCCCAAACAGGTCAAGAAGATTCACGAGCAGATCAAGAACCAGTCGCGAATCATCGTGGACCAGTTGATCGAGAAGGGCGAGGGCGACTTCGTCGACGTCGTGTCCAAGCGTCTACCCATGTGGACCATCTACGAAATGATGGGTCTGGAAGACCTCGACAAGCGTGAAGAGGCCGCTCATCATGCCGATGGCATGGTGTCGTGGGCCGACGAGGACGTCGCCGCCGGACGGGAACCGGGAGAGGTTCTCAACGAATCCCTGGTCGGGCTGCTGTCGATGGGATTCGAATTCGCCGAAGAGCGCCGCGCGCATCCGAAGGCCGACCTCATGACCGGGCTCGTGCAGGCCGAGGTCGACGGCGAAGCACTCACCGACGAGGAGATCGCCTCGTTCTTCGTGCTGTTGTCGGTGGCCGGCAACGACACCACACGCAACACGATCAGCCTCACCACCAAGGCCTTCCAGGACTTCCCCGGTCAGCGTACGTACTTGCTCGACGATTTCGCGGGACGCATCAAACCGGCGGTCGAGGAGTTCGTGCGGTGGGCCTCGCCGGTGATGACCTTCCGTCGCACGGCCACTGAAGACACGGTCCTCGGCGGTCAGGAGATCAAGGCGGGCGAGTGGGTGGCGATGGTGTACTCCTCCGGCAATCGCGACGAAGCGGTATTCGAGAACCCAAACCGGTTCGACATCGCGCGCTGGCCCAACCCGCACGTCGGATTCGGTGGCGGAGGACCACATTTCTGCATGGGCAGCTTCGTCGCGAAGATGCAGTTGACCGAGCTCTTCGATCAACTGTTGCACCGTGCGCCCACCTTGCGCGTCGGCGAGCCGGAGTACCTCACCGGCAACTTCGTCCGCGCGGTCAAGTCCATGCCCTACACCCTCTGACAGGAGTTCCTCTCATGACCGATCTCTCCAACAAACGATTCGTGGTCACCGGAGCGGCATCCGGAATCGGTGCCGCCACCGCCGAGCGACTTCTGGGTGCCGGCGCCGAAGTGCACAGTCTCGATCGCAACACCCCGACGGTCGCGGTCACCAGCCACACCGAGGTGGATCTCGCCAATCCCAACAGCATCGATGCCGCTCTCGAGAAGCTGGACGGCTCCTTCGACGGTCTGTTGAACGTCGCCGGTATCCCGGGAACCGCCCCGTCGGATCTGGTTCTCGCCGTGAATTCGCTCGCTGTTCGCCACCTGAGTGAGGCCTTCTTCGAACGCCTCAGCCCCGGTGGATCGGTGACCATCGTGAGCTCCACCGCCGGCTTCGGCTGGGCCGATCGTCTCGAGCAGATCCGAGATCTGTTGGCCACCGACACCTTCGAGGACGGCGTCGCCTGGTTCAAGGAACACCCCCAGCAGGGCAACACATACAACTTCTCGAAGGAGGTCACGACCGTCTACACCATGTCGATGGGATTGGCCTTCGCGGAGATGGGATTCCGCATCAATGCCGTGCTTCCCGGCCCCGTGGAGACACCGATCCTCGTCGACTTCGAGGAGTCGATGGGCAAGGACACCCTCGACGGCTTGCGAAATCTGTTGGGACGACACGCAGAACCGGGTGACATCGCCGACGTACTGGTGTTCCTGGCGTCCGACGACGCCCGATGGATCAACGGGCAGGCGATCGCCGTCGACGGCGGTGTGACAGGTGCCGTGCTCTCCGGCGTGGTTCCGGCGCCCGAGATCTGAGACGCGACATGGCCACTCCTCTCACCGCTCGACAGTCCACCGCATCCCCGGTTGCCGAACAGGTCGACGCCTTGCGTTCGACGTTCGCGTCCGGCACCACACGTCCCTATGCTTGGCGTATCCGGCAGCTCGAAAACATCGAGCGGTTGCTCGCCGAACGTGAGTCCGACATCGCCGCAGCGCTGGCCGCCGACCTCGGACGCAGCGCCGAGGAGGCATGGCTCGGCGACATCGCCTCCACGGCCGGAGAGGCGTCCTACGCACGCAAGCACCTCAAGAAGTGGATGAGGAAGCGGCGAGTGCGCTTGCCGCTCAACCAGTTGCCGGGGCGCGGATGGGTGCAGTACGAACCACTCGGCGTCGTTCTGGTGATCGGCCCGTGGAACTACCCGGTGTATCTCACCCTAGGTCCCTTGATCGCGGCAGTCGCGGCAGGCAACTGCGCGGTGCTCAAGCCGTCGGAGCTGGCGCCGGCGACATCGGCTTTGCTGACTGCGCTGGTTCCCCAGTACCTCGACCCGTCCGCGGTGAGTGTCATCGAGGGTGACGCCGCGGTCACCCAGGAGCTGCTCTCACTCGGCTTCGACCACGCCGTCTTCACCGGTGGTACCGAGATCGGCAAGAAGATCATGGCCGCGGCGGCGCCCACTTTGACACCGGTAACCCTCGAACTCGGGGGGAAGAGTCCGGTGATCGTGGCCGAGGACGCCGATCTGGACGTCGCGGCACGACGCATCGCATGGGTGAAACTGCTCAACTCCGGGCAGACCTGTATCGCACCGGACTACGTTCTTGCGCATCGGTCGATCGCTGAGCAACTGATCGTGAAAATCACCGCAACGATTGCCGAATTCCGCTCGGACGCATCGGATGACACTCTGCCGATCGTCAACGAGCGACAGCATGCGCGTCTGACCGGCTATCTCTCGCAGACCAGCGGTCGGGTCCTCGGCGGTGCCGCTGACGAATCCCGACGCCGACTCCAACCCACGGTGGTCGTCGATCCCGATCCGCAAGAACCACTGATGACCGACGAGATCTTCGGACCGATCCTGCCCGTTCTGACCGTCGACTCCATCGATGCCGCAGTCGAATTCGTGAACGCCAGGCCCAAACCGCTGGCGATGTACGCGTTCACGTCGTCGAAGCGGACTGCGTCACACCTGACGGAGTCGATCTCCTCCGGCGGTGCGGTCATCAATCACATCGCCATGCACTGTCTGGTGCCGGCATTGCCGTTCGGTGGGGTCGGTGACTCGGGAATCGGTGACTATCACGGTAGTTGGGGATTCGAGCGACTGAGCCACCGCAAGGCGGTGCTCTCGAAGTCGGCCAAACCCGATCCGCGCCTGGTCTATCCGCCCTACTCGGCGCGTGACCTCAAGCTCATGCGCAAGCTGTTCTGATCCCAGCGCCGGCCGCTCAGACGCCGTCCACTCAGCCTGCGTCCAAGGAGGAATCAATGAAAGTACATCTCGACCGAACCAAATGCACCGGCCTAGGAATCTGTGAGTCGTTGGCACCCGAATTCTTCGAAATCGGTGATGACGGAACGCTGTTGATACTCAAGGAGGAGATCTCCGATGACGAGCTACAGGAAGTCGAGGAAGCCGTGGCCGGCTGCCCCACCGAAGCCCTCCGGATTGACAAGGACTGAGAGATGCTGAGTCTTGATGGGCGCGTCGTCGCAATCACCGGGGCCGGCGGCGGCCTGGGCCGGGAATATGCGCTGACCGCGGCAGCGCAGGGTGCTCGCGTGGTGGTCAACGACCTCGGTGGCGCGCGGGACGGATCCGGCTCCGGTTCGTCGATGGCGGATACCGTGGTCGAGGAGATCCGCTCCCGCGGCGGGACGGCGGTTGCCAACTACGACAACATCGCCACCCATGAGGGTGGCCTCGCCTTGATCGGTACCGCTCTCGATTCCTTCGGCAGCATCGACGGCGTCGTCCACAACGCCGGCATTCTTCGCGACAGCAGCTTCGCGAAGATGACGGAGGAGAACTGGGATGCGGTACTCAAGGTGCACCTGTACGGCGGCTTTCACGTGATCAGTGCGGCGTGGCCGCACTTCCGGAGTCAGAAGCACGGCCGGATCGTGGTCGCGACGTCGACGAGCGGGCTGTACGGGAATTTCGGGCAGGCCAATTACGGAGCAGCCAAAGCCGGGCTGTTCGGTCTCGTCAACACCCTCTCGATCGAGGGTGCCAAGTCTGGCATCACCGCGAATGCCGTTGCACCGCTGGCCGCGACCCGCATGACGGCCGACGTCGCACCTGCCGAGGTGCTCGACAAGCTCCCGCCTGCGCACGTGGCGCCGGTGGTGGTGCACCTGCTCGGAGATGCGTGCACCGACTCCGGAGAGGTGTTCGTCGTCGGGGGAGGTCTGGTCCAACGAGTGGAACTCTTTGCGAACAAGGGAGTCACCTTCGCCGAACCCCCGACCGTCGACGAGGTCGCCGCGAGGTGGGACGAGATCACCGACATGAACGAAGCCGTCCCGGGAACCAATCCGCTCGGGTGAGGTATGCCCGCCAATCGAAAAGGAAGATCAGTGACAACAGCAGTGAAGAACACGGCCGACGTCATCGTCGTCGGCGCCGGGCACAACGGCATGGTGTCCGCGGCATACCTGGCTCAAGCAGGACTCGACGTGCTCGTGGTGGAGGCCTCACCGACAATCGGTGGCATGACCTCGACCAACCCCTTCGAGCCGGAGGCTCCGGGATACACCATCAACGAGGCATCGATGCAGGCGTCGCTATTCCGTACGACGACCATCGACAAGGACCTCGGTCTCTCGTCGAAATTCGGCCTACGGCAGACCGTCATCGATCCCGCGCATGTCCAACTCAATTACGACGGAACATCATTGGCGTTGTGGCGTGATCCCCGCCGTACCGCCGATGAGTTGCGGTACTTTTCTCCGTCGGACGCCGAGGCGCTCATTGACCTCTATCGCGTGATCGACGCGGCCGTTGAGATCGGGCTGCCGTTGATGCAGACCAGCCCGGTGACGCCCGACATCAAGAAGGTGTTGCAGGCGGCCAAGGGCATGGCGAAGAACCGCAAGGAACTCGCCGCGATCGGCCGATGGATGGCGTCCTCGCAGGTCGAGGCCATAGAGGACAGCTTCGAAAGCGACGCCATCCGGGCGCCGTTGACCATCGCCCTGCCGTTCATGCCGTTCGACGCCGATCTCTCGGGATGGTCACTGATCTACCTCGGGGTTCTCAGCAAATACGGGGTCTCGATGTTCCACGGCGGAACCGGCGCATTCCCGGCGGCACTGGCCAAGAGCGTGAAGTCCCACGGAGGCCGTATCCGCACCAGCGCGCCGGTCGAGCAGCTACTCGTGCACAACGGAAAGGTGACCGGGGTGCGACTCCAGGGTGGTGAAGAACTCCTGGCACGACGTGCCGTCCTCACCGCGTGCAGCCCGAAGACGACGCTGACCCGGTTGCTGCCTGACGGTGTCCTGCCCCGGGTGCTCAAGAACAAGGCCGAGAAGATCCCGACCCGCAGGCGCGGTATCGCCGACTACAAGCTCAATGTCGCTCTGAGCGGCAAGATCTCGATGGAGAAGCACGAGAAGTGGCGCGGTGACGGGATCGATCTCCGACTCGGATGCAACTCATTCAACACCTATCAGGAGAGCCTCGATGCGGCCAAGGCGTGCGTGCGGGGCGACGTACCGGACCACATTCCCGGGCTCGGTCACGCGACAACGGCTTTCGACAAGGGCTTCGCCCCGGATGGCTGTGACATCTTCTGGTTCTGGACCGGACTGACCCCTACGGACCCGCGGATCGGCTGGGATGAGGCGAAGAAGCAGATCACCGAACGCGTCATCAACGATGCGTCCCACTACTATCAGGGAATCGAATCGCTGGAGGTGGCGCGCCGAGATCTCGCGCTCCCCGACATCGAGGAGAGGTTCTGGGCGATCGACGGCAGTGTGTATCACGTCGATCCGGTGATCTCGCGCTTCGGGCCGCTCAAGCCGGCAGACAAGTTCGCGGGGTATCGCACGCCGATTCCGGGGCTCTACCTCACGGGCGCAGGCACACACCCGGTGGCGGGAATCTCCGGTATGCCCGGCCAGAATGCCGCGCAAACGATGCTCAAGGACTTCCGTAAAGAAGACAACGGAAGCCTCGGTGACCGCGTGCGGTCGGCCGCGCTCCGCGAGAACACACTCGCTGCGCGTTATGAAAAGGCTTCTGTCGCAAGCGAGTAGGTAGACACGCAAGTGCCGAGACGGTGGTGTCCCCAGGTGGGCGCCGCCGTCTTGGTGTGTCCGCCAACGGGTCCGAGTGATGGTCGCGAAAGAGATGTCGTTGAACCGGGTTGACCATATGTGGACTTATGCTAAGGTCCCATGTGACCCGGGACACACAAAGGATCGATATCAACGAAATTTAATTGAAAGTCAATTAACCGGCCAGACGTCCACGAATGGCCGGCTCAGGGGAAGAGGTGAGGATGCAAGGCCTCAGCATGGGCGCGTCAGAAGCGGTGGCCCCGCCACCGGTGCTGACGGGTGCCGGTGACGTGGTGGCACGCGCCGGCAGAAGCATTGTTCGCTATGTCAAGACCGTACCGGCCAAGTCGTTGGCGACCATCGGCCGCGCGGCTCGGCTGGCGGTCGAAGTGGTGTGGTACGCGATCACCGGCGTGTTCCGTGCACGCATCCCGATGGTGGAAACACTCGAACAGGCGTGGTTCCTCCTCACCGTGACCGCCCTGCCCGCAGTACTCATCGCGCTGCCGTTCGGGACCGAGATCTCGATCCAGGTCGGCGCGGTGGTGAACCAGGTGGGCGCCAAGTCCCTGGCCGGTGCGGCCAGCGGAATCGGCGTGATCTCGCAGGGTGCTCCCATCGCCGCCGGACTCCTGATGGGCGGAGCTGCTGCCTCGGCAATCGCCGCCGACCTCGGCGCGCGTTCGATTCGGGAAGAGATCGACGCGATGCGGGTGATGGGCGTCGATCCGGTTCAGCGGCTTGTTCTTCCGCGCTTCCTGGCGATCCTCATCATCTCCCCGATTCTCTGCGTCATCATCGTCGCCTCGGCTGTGGCAGCGGGCTTCTCCCTGGCGATCACGATCAACGGGGTGATCCCGGGCAGCTTCTGGCAATCGTTCGGCGCCTTCGCGACACAGACCGACTTCTTCTTCGCGATCATCAAGACGATGCTCTTCGGGATGGAGGTCGTCATCATTGCCAGTCTCCGCGGGCTCGAGGCGAAAGGCGGGCCGCGCGGCGTCGCCGACGGTGTGAACGCCTCGGTGGTCCTGGGGTTCGTCGCGGTGTTCATCACCAACCTGATGACCACCCAGATCCAGTCCATGTTCTTTCCGAGTCAGGTCGGGTGAGGCGAGGTGACCGCTCCGAGTTCGTATTCGACTCAGCGCCTGCTCGCCCGCGGTGGACGCCTGCTGAGCACGAGCGTCTTCAACGTCGGTGAGGGAATCGGTCGGTGGACCCTGTTCACCGTACAGACGATCATCTCGATCCCGTTCACCCTCAAGCACTATCGCAAGCAAACCGTCCGCACCATGAACAGCATGGCCTGGGGACGCGGATCGATCATCGTCGACGGCGGGGTCATCTCCCTGCTCGTCGTCCTGGGTGTGGCCATCGGGATCGCCGTTGCCATCGAGGCCTACAACACCCTGAACCTCATCGGCTTCGGACCGTTGACCGGCGTGATCGGCGCCTTCCTCAACATCCGCGAGATGGGCCCGATCATGACCGGTATCGGTTTTGCCGCCCAGGTGGGGTGCCGCATGACCGCCGAGATCGGGTCGATGCGTATTGCCGAGGAGATCGACGCCACCGAGACACTCGGCATCCGGTCGATCCCCTTCGTCGTCGGCACCCGTCTGATCGGCGGCATGCTCTGCGTGATCCCGGGATACCTGCTCAGCCTTGCCATCGGATTCCTCACCGCGGGAACGTTCGTCAAGGTGGTCCAGGGCGCGCCGGCTGGAACCTACGACCACTACTTCAGCCAGTTCCTCGATCCGGTCGAGGTGTTCTACTCACTGGTCAAAGCCGTGACGTTCTGTGCGGTGGTGACGATCATCCACTGCTACTACGGATTCTTCGCCTCCGGTGGACCGGAAGGGGTCGGGCGTGCGTCCGGGCGAGCGATCCGAGCCAGCCTGGTGTTGATCATCGTGATGAATCTGTTGATGACGATCGTGCTGTGGGGTCTTCATCCCGACCTGGTGTTCAAGGGGTGATGATCGATGGTCTCAGGATTTCTCATCGGCTCCGAGCAACATCGGAAGCACGTGCTTCGCAAGACGGGTCTGTTCGTGGTCATCGCCGTGGTGATTGTCGGGGTGATTTTCGGATACATCGTGCCTGCCCTGACCCCGCGTGACCACAGCCTCATGAGTGTCACGATCGATGCTCCTGCGGTGGGCCCGGGCGTCGAGGACGGCACCGAGGTCGTGCTCCGGGGCGCCCCGATCGGCAAGGTCACCGGGTTGCACGTGAACAGCGACGGAACATCGTCGATCACAGTGGATCTCGAGCGCTCGCTCGCACAGGGTATGGGCCAGGACTTCGTCGTTGACTTCCGGCCGAAGAATTACTTCGGCATCACGGGTATCAGTGTGGTGAATCCCGGTGACCCGGCCGCCGGTGAACTGACCGACGGCGACCATGTCACCCGACGCGATATCGGCGACTACACGATGTCGACGATGATCGAGCAGGGATCCGACGTCGCCAACGGAACCCTGATGCCCGACACCATGAATGCGATCAAGAGGGTATTGGTCTACACCGCTGCGTTCCAACCGCTGATCCACACGGGGGTCGTGTTCGCCGACGTGGTCGCCCGTACCCAGCAACAGACCCCGGCATATCTCCTCGACCGCTACAACGACATCGTCACTGCGCTACCACCTTTCGCCGACGGTGCCTTGTCAGCGATCGACAGCTTCTACAACAGTGCGCTGCGTCCGGCAGGCGACGAGGTACAGAACAACTTCACCATCACCCTCAAGGCCATCTCCGACAACTTCTTCTCGATGGTCGGTCGGCTGTTGAAGTCCAACCAGGGCAACCTCACCCCGCTGGTCGACACGATCACCTCGGCGGCGAGTGTGCTCCCGGCAGTGGGCGAGGGCGTGGTCACTCCGGTCACGGTCAGCGACCTGGTCTCCCGGCTCGACGGTGCCTTCACCCAGGGCGCAGACGGGCAGCAGGTGCTCAAGATCAAGCTCGCGTTGCAGAGCCTGCCCGCCATGGCCGGCCCGATCGCTGGCCTGCCGACAGGAGGGCGTTGAGCGATGAGACATCGACTGATGAGCGCCTCCCGAATCATCAAGCCGCTCTGGAAATTGGTTGCGGCGGCAGCGGTGGCACTGGTCCTGTTCGTCGTGATCATCAACGGGATCAAGAGTCCCGTCGACACACCGACGAGTGCGTACACCGCCGAGTTCACCGACGCCTCCGGCTTGCGCCCCAACGCCGATGTACGCATCCGGGGTGTCAAGGTGGGCAAGGTGACGGCGATCGACTTGTCACAGAACAGCGACAACGTCGCGGTGGCCACGGTGAGCTTCACCCTGGCCGCTGACCATCACCTGACCGACAAGTCCAAGGCCGCGGTCAAGTACGCCAACCTTTCCGGCGTGCGTTATCTCGACGTTTCCGGCGCCGACGACTCCGGCGCGCAGGTGCGAGACCTGGGGGTGGACAACACCATTCCCTCATTCGACATCACCGAGTTGTTCAACGGGTTGCAGCCGGTATTGCAGACCCTGAGTCCCCAGGAGATCAACGAATTCTCCAACAACGCGGTCACGTTGATGCAGGGAGATGGCAGTGGGTTGGGCCCGATGCTCGAAAGCATCAACACCCTGAGCCGCTACACGGCGGATCGCAGCAAGATCATCTCCACGCTCGTGACCAATATGTCGCGGATCTCGGAGACGCTCGGTGGAAAATCACCCCAGATCATCGAATTCCTCCACGACATCGAGCGGCCGGTGGATTCCACCTTGACGGTCCTCGACGAGTTCCGGAAGGCCAGTCTGTACGGACCGGCGTTCACTGGCACGGTGAACTCGATCTTGTCCGGGCTGGGAATAGAGCCGACCACCAACATCGACGGTGAACTGTCCAAGGCCTTTCCGACGGTGGACAGTTTGTGGAAGTCCCTACAGATGCTGCCCACGGTCTTCGAGGGCCTTCAGGTGCCCGCCTCGAGCCCGACCAACACCTGTTCGCACGGCGAGTTGCCGCTGCCTGCCCTCGGCAAGGTCCTGATCAACGGAAGTGGGGTGATCGTATGTCGCAGCTGAGGAGATTCCGCGAACGACTGGCCGAGAACGACCTGCTGGCAGGCTTGATCGCGGTGCTGGTGATCGCGGCGGTCGTGGCCGGTGTGGCGTACTACTACCTGTCGCCTCCCGGACGACAAGAGATCAGCTTCACGACCCGCGATGCGTCGTCGGTCGCCGGCGGCGAAGACGTTCGTGTCGCGGGAGTGTCGGTGGGCAAGGTCGAACGAGTCTCACTCGGCGACAAGAACGTCCAGGTCACCCTCGACGTCGACAGCAAGGTGCACATCGGAGACGCCACACGGGTCAAGGTGCAGTTGCTGACCGCAGTCGGAGGCTACTTCGTCAGTCTGATCCCCGGCGGAAAGGTGACCGACGACTCCAGCACCATCGCGGCCGATCGGGTCTCGGTGCCGTACACCATCGCCGACACCCTCCAGGAACTGCCACGCATCACCGACAACGTGAACGGAAAGCCGATCGATCAGTCCCTGCAACAGGTGGCGGACGGGCTGAGTCAGGCCAACCCGTCGATTCGCAACGCGATCGACGGACTTCAGACCTTGTCGACCGTCATGGACGATCAGAAGGTCCAGGTGAGGTCCATCCTGGACATGGCGAACGAATACCTCACGACCTTCGACAACAGTCGCGACTTCGTCTTCGAGCTCGTGCGGAAGGTGAATATCGCTCTGTCGCAGTACTACACCTATCGAGCCGGGTTCTCCCAGGCGTACAAAGGGCTTGGTGGCGTACTCGAACGTGTCGGCGTGCTGGCGCAGTTCTACCTCAATCACACCGACCAGGTGTATCCGGCGGTCGTGGCCGCCCGTGACACGCTGAGGCGCCTCAACGACACCACCTCCGGGTTCATCAATCAATTGGTACCGCTGCGTGATGAGTTGATGCGGCTGATCGGGCCTGCAAATGCGGCCGACCAGAATGCCGGGTTCGTCCTCGACGCCACATCGATGTGTCTACCGGTTCCGGGAAGGGCATGCTGATGAAGCGAAAAGTGTTGTGGTCATTGATCGTTCTGCTATGTGTTGCACTGGTGATCGTCGGTGGCGTGACGATCGGCCGCGGTGACGCCAAGAGCTCCACAGCTCAGTCGGGGTATTGTGCGATCCTCCCCGACACAATCGGACTTTATGCCGGGAATCCCGTGACGACGATGGGCTATCCCATCGGCAAGATCACCTCGATCACACCGTCGGACAGTGGGGTGCGCGTGGAATTCTCGCTCGACGGGTCCCATTCGGTTCCCGCGGACGCCAAGGCGGTCACCCGGTCGAAGTCGATCCTCGCCGATCGATCCCTTGAACTGATCGGGGACGGCAACGGACCCGCTCTGTCGCCGGGACAATGCATTTCGATCTCGAACGCCTACACGCCGAAGAGTATCTCGCAGATCACCGGTTCGGCGGCCGACCTGATCGACCAGATCGCCCCGAACGGGAACACCCGCGCCGTCGAGGGATCGATCGATCAGATGTCCACTGCGGTCGCCGGCACCGGACCCGACGTCGCATCGTTTATGACGACGGCTGCGGCCGCGGTGCAGTCCCCGGAACGGATGATCTCCGATATCGGCTCCATCATCACCTCCACCGCACCACTCACCGGTGATGCGTTGGCGCGGTGGTCGGACGTCGCCTCCATCATCAACAAGTTGCCGGCGGCGACCGACACCGGTGCACGAGTGCTGTGGCCCGGCGCGGTCCACATGATTTACGGGATGACGCCGGTGCTGCAAGCCATCTATGACTTCGTCCCGAAGTACGGCCCGGAGTTCTTCGCACTCCTCGACTTCCTGCCCGGTCCGATCCACATCGCGGCAACCAGTGTCGGCAGCATCCAGAAGGCGTTGACCGCGCTGCCGGTCCTCGCCTCAACCGCGACACTCGTCTCCCGACGTGACCAGGGCGCCGGAGTGCAGGTGGCCGCGCCGTGGGTGCGAGTCCGCAGCGCGGACGCAAACCTGCTCTGCCGCAACCTCAACGCTCAACAGAAAGGCAGCTGCGTGGTCGACGACGGCCAGGCTCGTACCGCCCGCATCGGGGCACTCGATCTCCTCATGGGGGTGGCGCGATGATCGCGAATCCGCGCACGGCGCGAACTGTTGGTCGGGTCACGTTACCGGCGGTGCTCGTGGTGTTCATGATGGTGGTGGCCGGGTGCTCGTTGAACCCGGGTGACATGGCGTCGGCGGTGCGGTCGGCCGGATCGGGAACGCCGATCACCGTCCAATTCGACAACGCACTGAACCTCCCGGAAGGAGCCGACGTCACACTGAACGGTTTGCGAGTCGGATCGGTGACCACCGTTGCACTCAAGGGTGATCACGTCGACGTGGGGGCGCGGGTGCAGAGCGACTCGCACGTCAGTGCCGACGCCACCGCGTCGATCCGCCAGAACACGGTCCTCGGCGATCCGTATCTCGCGATCGAATCCCAAGACAGCGGACAACAAACGCTCGCCGCCGGCGACGTGATCCCGTTGTCCCGCACCACATCACCGCCACCGCTCGAGGACACGTTGGCCGTGCTCTCGAACTTCGTGAACGGCGGGAGCATCCAGAACATGCAGGACGTCATCCGCTCGGTCAACAGTGCACTGCCTCAACACGCCCAAACCCAGCGGGTCGCCGACATCGCTGCGCGAGACTTCCGGAGCCTGGCCACCGACACGGGGCGGATCGACACGATGCTGGACGGTCTCAACACCACGAGCGAGGCTGTGATCCCGCACCTCCCGCTGTTGACCGAGGAGCTTTCGGCGCCGGGGATGCACTATTGGAGCCAACTCTCGGCGCTCTTCTCCGGGATCGGCATCGTGCTTCCCAGTATCGGTAGCGTGTTCGCCGGCGGGTTCTGGCTGATGCCCTTGCTGACGTCGGTGGACGGATCGATCCACACCGTTCGCGATGGGATCGACGCTGTCGGCCAGAATGATCAGGCAATCCGTTCGTTCCTGTCCGACCATCTCTTCCCGTTTCTGCAGAAACCCAGTCTGAACATCGTCTCGGCCACCTCGCCGCAGGGCGAGGAGATGATCGGCGACATGACGCGGCTGCTGCGCATGATGGGAGCGATCCGATGATCCGACGATTCACTGCAGCCGGCGCCCGAACCATGGCGTCGATAGTGGCGCTGCTCGCACTGGTGGCTGCCTCACTCATCTACCTGGGTTCGGTGGGTCTTAGCGTGACCGACAATTACGGCGTCCGTACCGCGTCGATGACCGTTCCGGAGACGAACGGTCTCGTCGTGGGATCGAGAGTGCTGTTCCGGGGGGTCGCGATCGGAAAGATCACCGCCGTACAGCCCTCGGTGTCGGGTGTCACAGTCGACTGGAATTACAAGGACCAGTACGAGATTCCGGTCAATTCCACTTATCGGGTGGACAATCTGTCGGCCCTGGGGGAGACGTACCTCGGTATCACTCCCAACGTCAGCAGCGGCCCGACTCTCGGCGATGGTGTGACGCTCACGGCGACGAAGGTCGAGGTGCCGACGACCATCGATGAACTCTCCGCACGATTCACCCGTCTACTCGAGCAGGTGAACGCCAAGAAGGTGCGAGGCATCATCGGCGAGATCAACACTGGGTTGGTTGCAGATCAGCAGGTCCTGAACAACATCGCGAACGCCAGTGCACTGCTGGAGACGACGATCCTGACCACTCGCGGCTCACTCACCGACCTGCTCAACAGATTCCAGCCACTCCTGCAACGCGGGTCGGAGGTGAGCGATTCGATGGCCGCCTCGGGTGATCCGGTCGCACGGTTCGCCGATGGTCTCGCGCTGTTCCTCACCGAGGGCGGCAAGAAGGCCGGCAGCGGAAGTCCGGACGGGAAAGACGGTTTCATCGTCTCGACGCACTCGCCGGACTCATTGAACAACCAAGCAAAGCCGTTGCTGGAAAGCGTGCAGCGATTCCTCGACCGGAGCGGTCCGGACCTGAAAGTGCTCGGTGATGCGGCCTTCCCGGCAGTGAGTTCGGCGTCGGCGACCTTGCGGACCGCCGACCTGAGCAATCTCATGCGCACGGCGCTGGCGACCGCGGGAACCGGAGACGGCCTCGTGGTCCGGGTCGGTGGTCGGTGACATCCAACCTCGCGACGATCGGACCGGCATAACATTTGTGAGACAAGGAGACTCGACATGAGCACCAAGATCATCGACACCGATACGCATCCCGAAACCCGAGAAGTGCCCGACGATACGCGTGATACCGCTTCCGCCACCGAGGACGCCTCCGCCGCGACACCGGAGGAATCCAACGACGACACTGCCGAGACGGATACCAACGAAGGAACAACACCACCCGCGCAACGGAGCACGAAAGGTCGGGCCCCGGTTGGGAACCGCGTCCTGCGGGGTCGGTGGGCGCTCGTTGTGTCGGCCGTCGCGGTGGTCGTCGTGGCGCTGGCAATCACGACCGGCATCTTCGCCTACCTGTATCACGACAAGAGCAACCAGTTCGATGCCGTGCAGTCGTCGGCGGCAGACACCGCACACGCCGAGAAGATCGCGCTCGACTACGCCACTGGCGCTGCACAAATGGGATATCAGGATCTTGATGCCTGGAACAAGCGTCTCACTGCGGGTACGTCACCCGAGCTGGCCTCGAAGCTGACGAACGCCTCGACGGCGATGCAGCAGGTGATCGTTCCGCTGCAGTGGAATTCGACAGCCTCGCCCATTGCGGCCCAGCTGAAATCCCATGACGGCAACACCTACGTCGTCACGGCGTTCGTGAGCGTGATGACGAAGAATGCGCAGGCTCCTGACGGCGTGCAGTCCACGGCGAGTTACACCGTCACGATGGACAGCTCGAAGAATTGGCTGATCACCGACGTCGGTGGTCTGGACGGCGCGGTCGCGCCCAAGTAATCACGGGATCAGTGAGAGGACACACCAATGGGTGTCGAAGTGAGCGTCGCCAACCTCACCAAGTCGTTTGGTTCGCAGAATATTTGGCGTGATGTGTCGTTGACCTTGCCCGAGGGTGAGGTGTCGGCCCTGCTGGGTCCGTCGGGTACCGGTAAATCGGTGTTCTTGAAGACGTTGATCGGGCTGCTGCATCCGGAGCAGGGGTCGGTGATCATCGACGGCACCGACATCACCCAGTGTTCGGCGAAGGAACTGTACGAGATCCGCAAGTTGTTCGGTGTGTTGTTCCAGGACGGCGCGCTGTTCGGGTCGATGAGTTTGTATGACAACATCGCGTTCCCGCTTCGTGAGCACACGAAGAAGAAGGAGAACGAGGTCCGCGACATCGTGATGGAGAAGATCGATTTGGTCGGTCTGGCCGGTGCCGAGGACAAACTCCCGGGTGAGATCTCCGGTGGTATGCGTAAGCGTGCCGGGTTGGCGCGGGCGCTGGTGTTGGATCCGCAGATCATCTTGTGCGACGAGCCGGACTCGGGCTTGGATCCGGTGCGTACCGCCTATATTTCGCAGTTGTTGATCGATATCAATGCGCAGATCGATGCGACGATTCTGATCGTGACGCACAACATCAACATCGCTCGGACGATTCCGGACAACATCGGGATGTTGTTCCGCAAGGAGCTGGTGATGTTCGGTCCGCGGGAGCAGTTGTTGACTTCGGAGCAGCCGGTGGTCAAGCAGTTCCTCTCCGGTGATCGGTTCGGTCCGATCGGTATGTCGGAGGAGAAGGACGAGGCGGTCCAGAAGCAGGAAGAGGCGATGCAGGCCGCGGGTATCGGTGGTGGCGGTACCAAGGACGACTTCTCGGAGATCATCCCGCAGGTGCAGCCCAATCCCGGTATGCCCGAACGCAAGGCGGTTGCCCGTCACCGCGAACGCGTCCTGGAACTGCTGCCGTCGCTGCCGGAAAACGCCCAGCGCGCGATCCGCGAGTCGATGGAGCAGGAGGACGAGATCCGCGCCCAGGCACAGGCCCACGGCGCCGATGTCGCGGACACGGCACCCATTCTGATCGACCGATAGCAGGCGGCCCGGGATACGTCGAGAGGGGTGCGTATCCCGGTGTGAGGCTGATTGGTTCAGTCGACGCGGAAGAATGTGCAGCGCGCCCGGGCGTAGACCGAGGAGTGCGCCGGATCGCCGATCGTGACCTCGACCGAGACCAGGCGCCGGCCGGATCGGACCAGCATCGCGGTCCACGCGATGTCGAGATCGGGCTGCGGTGAGGCCAACAGGTCGACGGCGACATCGCCGAAGCGCAGCTGCTGGTGCGGAGCGCGCACGAGCGTGGCCGCCAGTGACGCGGCTTCGGCGGCCACCGCGAACACGATCCCGCCCTGCACGGAGCCGAGCGGATTGGTCATCCACGTTGCGGGTAGCCACCGCCCGGTGACCCTCGACTCGTGAATCCCGGTCACCGTCATCTGCAGCGTCCGTGGTAGCGGTGCAGGTAGTGACGTCCCACCGATGCAGGCGTCGAGTTGTTCGCGACCGGAGACGCCGGGATCGATTGGCGCACTGCCGATCGCATCGTTTGGGGCGAGAACGCCGTGCGCGGTGGTGACGTCGGTTCGCGGGCGTTCGACCGGAACTGCACGACAGCTCGCCGTGGCCACCACCTGGTTGTCGTCAGCGGAGCGGGACACCTGCGCGGTGACGACCACCGTGTCCGACACGGCATCGGTGAGGATCGACGTCGGACGTGCAATCAGCGCATCGCCGTCCCCGTAGTCGCCGACGAACGCAGCGTGCAGTGCGGATACGACGAATGTTCGCTCGGGAGTGTGGATGTAGGCCATCGCGCCGAGTACGGCATCGAGCAGCGGTCCCAGGGATGCTCTGGATATGTGGCCGTCCATGCCCGCGAACCAGGGTTGGGTCACCTGAATGAATTCGGCTCCGTCGGCGTCGAGTGCATCAAGGGTGATACCCATCGATGCACTCGCATTGTCGGCATCGAAAATCGGTAGCGCTCTGCGTAGTTCGGTCGTCGGTGGTTCGTCCATGGGTGATTCGTTTACAGGTGATTTGCTCATCGATCGAATGCTATCCACTTCGGTGGGAAGGAGTTCGCCGAGGGTGCAACAGGAGTCGGCCGGCAGCGGTTGCTGCCGGCCGACTCCTGGTGAGTGTCGAGATCCGCTGATTCAGACCATCTCTGGCGTGTTCGTGCGTGCCGGCGGGGTGGGTCCGACCACGGCCTGCGCCGGATCCTCCGGGTCGCGGGCGAGTGTGGCACGCGCCTGCGGTCCGGCGTCGTCGAGCATGCGTTCCCACAGGCGCTGTCGGCTGGCCTTGCTGAAGCCGAAGCGTGAGTAGGCGAAGAGCCGCCACAGGTTCCATGCCGGCGCGGATTCGTCGTCCTTGCGTCCCACGAGTTGGTGCAATATGCACATCCAGCCGACCATCATGACCATCATGACTGCCGCGGCAATCCAGCGAACCCAGGTCGGCAGCGCTGAGTTGTGGGCGAGGATGTGCACCCAGCCGACGCCGAAGTAGGCGACCATCATGCCGAATGGTGCAACCAGAAGCAGCAGGAGCTTGGAGACGCCGTGCAAGCGGGGCACCGCGAAGGCGAGGATCGCGCCGATGGTGACGAACGAACCACCATTGATGAAGCCCCACCAGTACGGGAACTTCAGGAACTCAAAGGGCTGGGTGCCGTAGTAGAGATAGACCCCGAGATTGATGCCGATTGTCTCCATGAGCGCGTCGGTGATGATGCCGACACCCAGCAACATGATGAAGTGACTGCGCCGTGCGCCGTTGCGGATGACGAAGTAGCAGAAATAGGCCTCGAGTCCGAGGAAGGCGACGTAACACAGCGGGATCAACGCGGGCACGGTGATACCGAAGTTGGTGAATGCCGGCAGTAGGTTCCGGGCCCAGTGCAGGTGACCCAACAGATCGAGCATCGGCTCGAGCAGGCTGCAGATGAGACCGCTGCCCATCACGAGCAGCGGAATGTAGTTCTTGCTCTTGACGGCGGCCCGGATGGCCCACGGCAGCGCGAAGACGACGACCAGTGCGCCGGCGACGAAGAAGAAGATGATCTCGGCGGTGAGGCTGGCATCGAACGGCCCGGGCGCTGGCTGCATATTGGGCGGCCAACCCTCGGTGGATTCCAGAATCCAGCCATCGGCCAAGGTCAGTGCGGATGACACGATGTGGTCCTTTCGGTCAGGTCGTGGACGGTTCCTTGACCGCCGGAAGCGGCTTTCGGAGTGTGTACTGCCTCACACTAACAGGATGGCCTGACAATGTGTATGGGTATTTGAAAATAAAATAAACGATACAGAGCAGGTTGCTCCGGGTCGCGTGGCCGGCGACGACGGTATCGTCGACGGCGTGGCCAACACGACCCGCTCCAAAGCGCGGCGCCAGGGGATTGCGCCGGTAGGGGCGCCGGTCGCCGACGAGATCTACGGCGCGACCCTGCAGCTGATGGCCCGTAAGGAGTTCGGCGATCTCAGCGTCGCCGATGTGCTCGCCGAGGCGGGAGTGAGCCGTGCGTCGTTCTACTACTACTTCGAATCGAAGTTCGGTGTCCTCAGCGGACTGCTGTCGCGGGCAATGGACGACATCTTCGAGAAGGTGTCGCCGTTCCTGATCCCTTCCGACGGAACCGATGCGGAACGGGCACTGGAAACGAGCATCGCTGCGGTGGCCGATGCGTGGCGACGACACCGACTCGTCCTGCGGGCCACGAGTCGCCATTGGCACGAGGACGCAGAATTACGCGAACGTTGGCTGGCGATCGTGGAACGATTTGTCGCCGCCGGCGCCCTGGAGATCGACCGTGAGCGTTCCGAGGGGATGGTCAGTTCCGAGGTGGACAGTCGACTGCTCGCCACGTCGCTGTTCTGGGGCACCGAGCGGGTGCTGCATGTTGCCGGTCTGGGAGTCGAACCCGAATTGCCTGACGAGTCAGCGGCTGTCGCCCCGCTGGTGGCCATGTGGACCGGTGCCCTGTACGGACGGTGACCCCAGAAGACGGCTCATCTGATGCTCACTCGAGCCACTGGGCGATGACCTTCGCGTTCTGCGCCGGCGTGCTGCCGTAGGTCGCTATCTCATCGGCCCCGGCCTCACGGAAGGCGCGCAGACGCTCGACGCACTCCCGAGATGTGCCGAATGCGCACGAGTCGCTCATCCACGAGTCGGGGACGCGATCCGCGGCGTCGAGGAGTTGTCGACGGTGAAAGGCGGTGTCGACCAACTCGTCGCCGGACGACTCCTGTGCCACGCGAAGTGCCGCCCGCAAGTGCGTGACCGGCTCGTGATCCCATCCGTTGACCCGGACCAGCGCGTCGCCGTACTCGGGTGCCTGCAGGTAGGTGACCGCGCGTGCGTGAGCCAGTGCTCGTGTTTCACGCTCGTCGAGGTCCGGCGCGGTCACCACGCATTGCACGATCCGCAGGGTTGCCGGGTCCCGGTCGATCCGCTCGCACGCCGACCGCAGGCGGGCCACCGACCGTGATGTGGCCTCGGGGCTCATCATCGGCGGCAGGATCACGCCGTCGAACGAGCGCGCCACGGCGTCGGCGGCGCGGGGCATACCGAATGTGCCGTACCAGACCCGCGGGTGCTCGCCCTCGTAGACATCGCCGAGTTTGATGTTGCGGTAGGTGCCTGCCGGGCCGTCGTAGGTGACCTTCTCGCCCCGCCAGAGTCGGTGCAGGATGTCGACGTAGTCGCAGATACCGTCGAAACCCGCGGTACGTAGACCCTCGTGGCGCAGGTACGCGTGATCCCCTCGTCCCAACCCGAGAATGAACCGGGGGCCGAAGGCGGCCTGCATGGTCGCGCCGAAGGCCGCCATGTGCAATACATGGCGGCGCGCGGGGGAGACCAGCCCGGTGGCGAGACCCACGCGGCCGGTGCGGGCACCGACTGCCCCGAGGATCACCGCAGCCTCCTTGAGGTTCCATCGTTCGGAGAGGAAGACGTTGCGGAAACCGAGTTCTTCAGCTTCACTTCCGTCGGAAATCCCCTGTGCCACAGTACGATAGTCAGTTTCAGAGGTGGCGTCGTCGGGTGTGCTGGAGGTGACCCGCCCGGCAATCAGGTAAGCACTGAGGTCATCGGCGGTGGGGGCATTCGAAGCGTGCATGTGGAGTCCTTTCGGGGGGGGGGGGGGGGGGGTCGTCAGTTCTCGCGCGCGGTCAACCACGCGATCGTCGAGTCCAGGTCGTCGGGTGACGCACCGTGATCGAGGAACCACGCACGGGCACCACCGGGCCACCGGGTCACCTCGTCGATCAGAACATCGATGGCGACGTCGGGCGCCTGCGCCCACTCCGGTCGCATCAGGGTCGACGGAATGACGCCTGCGTCGTGCGCGCGTTCGAGGACGGCGGGCATGTTGTCCTGGGTCGCCCGGTAATCCCGTGCGACATCGGTGGGGTCGACGCCCACCAGGAGCAGGAGCGCGCCGACGGCCATGCCGGTGCGGTCCTTCCCGGCGGTGCAGTGGATCAGTGTCGCGCCGCCGTGGCCGACGATCTTTGGTAACGCAGCGATTCGTGACCTCGACGCCGCCAGCATGTCGCGATACAGCTCGGTGAGCGTCATGGCCGGCGAGAGCGAACCGAGGTCCCCGGCGTCATAGAGCGGGCGCCGGTGAACGGTGACCGTCGGAGACCAGCGATACGGCCGCCGGGCGGCTTCGTGCTCGGAGCGCAGGTCGATCACCGTCCTCACCGGTACGGCGTCGAGGATCGAGAGGTCGTCCCCGTCGTAGGGTGCATCGCTGCGCAGCAGTGCTCCCACCCGTGTGCGGCCACCGCCGACCACCACCATGGTGCCCAGGTCTCGGAGATTCACCGGGGCGCGGGGGGTCATCGAGCCGAGAGGATTTCGACGACACCGGTGGAACCATCCACGCGGACTAGCATTCCGTCGCTGAGATCTGTTGTCCCGCTACGAGTATTGGCCACGCAGGGCAGACCTAGTTCTCGGCAGACGATGGCCGCATGGCTCATCGCGCTGCCCACATCGGTCACCACCGCCACGGCCAAGGGGAACAACGACGCCCAACTGGGGTCGGTGGCTTTGCAGACCATGACGGTTCCATCGTCGAGATCGGCGTCGTCGAGGTCGGTGATGACCTTGACGACGCCCTCGGCGATCCCCGCACTCACGCCGAGACCACTGATCGACACCTCCGGCGCGACGCCGTCGATCGGCGAAGGTGTCGCTGTCACGGGTGTGGGCACACCACGCCAGACGTGCGGTAGCTCGATGCTCTGGTATGCGCGATGTTGCGCGCGACGGTGATCGACGAGTGCGGTGAGATCCTGCGAGTTGCGCTCGGTGAGTTCGTCGATGGTCAGGAAGAAGACGTCCTCCGGCCGGCGGAGTCGGCCGGACTCGGCGAGACGGGCGCCGACGACACGAGCCGACGCGCGTGCGACGTCGACGCCGCGCAGGATGTTGGCCCGCCCGGTCTCACGCCATGCCGGAACATGCGAGGCGACTGCCAAGAGCACGTCGGCGACCCGGCGTCGTACTGGTCGCAGCCCTGCGTGCAGGCGGCGGACGGACTCGGCGTGCTCGGTGCGGCGTCGCGCAACGAGTGCGTCGACGTCTTCGAAACCCTGTCGGTTGCGGTAGCGCTCCACGAGTGTCGCCACGGCCGTGGGGTTTTCCCGCCACACCACCGAGTCCACCAATCCCTCGCGTGACCCGTGGTAACCGTGCGCATCGCAGAAGGTGGGGATGTCGATCTCGTCGCGGGAGAGCCGCCACAGGTCGCGGACGAGCTCGAATTCCGCTGTGCCCTCATCACTCTTGATGAGTTCGCCGCCCGAGGGGAGCCCGGCGGCAACGGCCATGTTCTCCACTTGGCCCATGAGCCCCTGGGCGGCCATCGAGAGCACCATGTGCACCGACAGGCCCCGCTCGAACATGGCGCGCGCCTCGACGAGCGTGGCCAGCGCCTCCTCGAGATTCGCCTCGGCCAGGTTGTTGACCGTTGTACGCCACCACTGCTCGGTCTCGGCCGCCATGAACCGGAACTCCTTGGTGGCGCGCCGCAGAGCGATCGGGAACTTGATGGCCACGATCGGATACCTGCGGACCTTTGCCCATCCGCGTGGTTCGGGGAGGCCGCCGGCCTGCACCGATCCGAATAGCTGTTCCTCCATCATCGCCGCGGATCCGCCGGGCACGCGCGCCGCCATCTGTCCCATGTTGTCGACGTTGGCGATTGCATGACCGAAGGCCACCGAAAGGAAACGGCGATCGACATCCTCGGGGATGGGGCGACTCGATCTCGGCATCACCCCGAGGTCGACCCAGCAGTCCCGCATGGTCTGCTCGGTCGGCGGAAAGTACAACGACCATGTGAGTGGGGTGACGATTCCCGGCAGTCCCTCGTCGACGTTGGCGGTGGTCCATCGCAGTGAGTGACCCGGTACGTGTACCGGACTATCCGAGAAGTCATCGGAGATATGGTCGTTCGTAGGTGGAGTGGTGGTGTCGGTGGCATGTAATCGCGACATCGTGTCAGCGCTCCTCGGGAGAAGGTAGTTGGGAGGGACGGTAATCGCGCTCGATGACCCCATAGCCGATGGCGCCGTCGGGACCGGTGACCCGAACCGTCGACTGGGTGACCACCAGTGCATCCGGCTCGGTGTCCAGGGCGACACCGTTGATGTTCTCGTTCGGTGCGAGAAAGGTCAGCGTGTAGCCGTGTAATCGTTGCGCCGCGAATTCATGGAGCCCGTCGGAGCGGGTGATGAACACCGACATCCGTTGCGGCTCATGGGTCCGGAAGTCGGTGAGGCCGGTGCAGCGTGTCTGTGTACCGGTCTCGGCGGTGCCGGCAAGCTGGTCGGTGAACACACGATGATCCACGGTGCCGTCGACCTGCCAATTGACCAGCCCGTTGGTCACCCGCGACGTCTCCGGGAACACGAAGACGAAGAAGTGCAGTCCACCAAGTCGGCTCACGTCCCGAGCACCGCTGGAGTGGTCGCGTACCGCAACACCCCGGATCAGCCACTCCTGGTCGACGGTGTGTATCCGGCCACGCGCGATGAAACCCTGCGTGTGGTGGAAGGACGCCCACGAGAGGTTGTCGAAACCCAAGGCGCCGTGCATATCCCACACCGGTGCGGCTGCGGTGATCTCGATGTCGAAACGGACTGCCACGGCCGGTCCGGCGCCGGTCGCTCCGCTCACCATCCGTGCCAGATCGGTGGACTCGCCGGCGCCGTCGAAGGCCAGGCGCCACCGGCGGTGCGGTTCGAGGCACTCGACCCGAAGGTTGCCGGTGGCCGGGCCCCGCCGGTCTGGCGCACGGCCCCAGGAGCGGTCGACCAGCAATTCACCGTCCGGGAGCATGACGATCGTTTGGGCCCACCACAGTTCGAGATCGGCTGGCCATCGGCCACAATGGATGAAGACGCCCACCCCGTTCTCGGGCGACCAGACGTGGAAGAACATGGTCTCGCTCCACCCGGGTACCGACCACGACGGAGGGTGGAGCAGGTCGGTGTCGGGATGGACCTGAAAAGGGTTGTTGCCCTTGATGATCTGTGTTTTCGTCGACATGGTGTCTGAGTTCGTCATGCCAGTATCGTGACCTCACCCTTGTCGCCGTCGACGCGGATGTGCGCGCCGTCGGGTATGCGGTTGCTTCCCGTCTCGGTTCCGCACACGCAGGGCAGTCCGAGTTCGCGTGCCACGATGGGTCCGTGGCTGAGTAGTCCGCCGTAATCGGTGACCACCGCCCCGGCGACCAGGAACAGCGAGACCCAGCTCGGGTCCGTGGTCTCGCATACCAGCACGTCGCCGTCGTCGAGTTCGACCTCCGACGGGTCGTGCACCACCCGCGCACGGCCTTCGACGACGCCGCCGCTCGCAGCCACTCCGCTCAGGGTTTGGTTGGGGCCCAGCAGTTCACCGCTGCCCTCACCGACCTTCACGATCTCCGGCGTACCCTGCCAGGCCTGCGGTAGCCGTAACTCGGTGCGTTGGGTGTACTCGGCGATTCGGTCGTTCACCAGTGCCCGCTGGTCTCCCGACACTCCGGCGACCAGTGCGTCGTAGCGGAGATGGAAGATGTGTTCGCGGTCGGCGATGACGCCGTGGCCGACCATGTGGTCACCCAGCCGCCGGGCCGCGGCTCGCGCGACGTCGTAGGTCATCAGATATCCGGCCTTGCCCTGCTCTCGGAGGGCGAGGAACCGTGCGGCCCAACGCACGAGCAGTGCCGTGGGCCGTCGCTTGACGGCGGGTGTGGCGGCGAGGAGCTGTCGCAGAGCGGAGTCGCGAAGCGTCACCTGGGCCGAACTGCGGGACCGAGGTGCCTTCGGGCTACCGGCCGGGATGGATCGGTAATCATCGAGACGCTGCCGGACGGGCCCGAGATCCTCCCGCCACGTTCGGCCCGACAACTGCCCCTCGCCGGGCCCGTGATAGCCGTGCCGATCGACGAAGTCCAGTTCGGTGATCTCGTCGTGCGCCAGTGCCCACAGGTCGTGGGCGACCTCGTTCTCGTCCGAGCCGACACCAGACAGGAGGTGTTGTTCGAGTCCGGGCACCCCTGCAGCCGAGGCGAATTCGGCAACCTTGTCGGCGAGCGCCGAACTCACGAACGCCACGCCCATATGAATGGTCATGATGTCCTCGAATCGGCGACGTGCGTCGGCGAGGACGGCCAAGCAGGTCGACTCGTCGGCGATGCCGATCCCGGGAAGTTGGTCGAGTCTCCACCGTCGCAGGCCGGCGAACATGCTGTCGTGGCGTTTGGGGGTCGATGCCACCCACCGAGGTGCCTTGGCGAGGATCATCGGATAGCGGCGAATCGTGTTCCCATCGACGGTTTCCGGACGCACGTAACCGAACAGCTGCGCTTCGATGGCCGTCGCGGAGGTGCCCGGAAGGACATCGGCGACCTGGCGGAACTTGTCGATGTTTCCCGCTCCCCGGCCGGCGAACAGGCTCCAGAAGCAGTCATCGACGGAGTCGGGGACCACGAGGTCGGCCGTGGAGAATGCACCCAGGTCGTAGAACATCCGCCGAAAGGCCATCTCCATCGGCTCGAAGACGAAACTGATGCCGAAGGCGGTGAAGACCCCGGGAAATGCCTCGGCGACGTTGCCGGTGGTCCACGTGGTCTCCGGCGCGACCCCGGCGCTGTCGAGGGTGGTGAGCATCTGCTCTCGTGTCGTCATCGGGAGTTGCCTTCCGCGAGTCGGGTGTCGAGAAGGCCGGCAAGCAGCTGCAGGTCGGCGGGAGAATCGTCACGAGCTACGGAAAATCCGAGATCATCTGTGGCCCAAGCGAGAAGGCGGTGGAGTTCGGCCGACTCGGACTCGATGTGGAACGTCGGAACTTCTCCGTCGTAGATGACACCGTTTCCGGCGTCGATCGTCACCGTTCGTCCGTCCATCTCGGACACCGTGTGCGAGCCGCACCCCACCACGCACGGGATGGCCATCTCCCGGCACACCACGGCCGCATGTGACGTCGCTCCACCGAGTTCGGTGATCACCGCCTTCGCGATCGCCATGGCCGCAACGTCATCGGGGTCGGTGGTGGGTCTCGCCAGGATCACGTCGACACCGGAGTCGGCTGCGGCCTCGGCCCGATCGGTGTCGGTGTGCACGATTCCGACGGCGATTCCCGGTGCGGCCGGTTTCCCACGTGCGATGACAACGGCTTTCGCAGCGGCGGCCGGATCGAGGTGCGGGCGCAACAGTGCGCGTATCTGGTCTCCGCTCACCCGGTCCAGCGCCTCGTCCGGGGTGATCAGCCCTTCGTCGACCATGGTGACCGCGCAGTGGACCGCCGCCTCGGGTGTGCGTTTCGCCGCGCGGCACTGAAGCAGCCACAATCGGCCTTCCTGCACGGTGAACTCGATGTCCTGGACATCGCGGCCGTGCTTCTCGAGGACGCCGGTGACCGACAGGAGTTGCTCGTGGACGCCGGGGAGGGTCTGGGCGAGACGGTTCAGGGGTAGTGCGTCCATCCGGCCCGAGACGACATCCTCGCCCTGCCCTCCGGGAAGCCATTCGCCGTAGATTTCCTTGCAGCCGGTCAACGGGTCGCGGGAGAACAGGACACCGGTACCGGAGTTCTCACCGAGGTTGCCGAAGACCATCGCCTGCACCGTCACCGCGGTGCCGGCGTCGTCGTCGAGGCCGCGGGCGCCGCGATAGGCGACCGCGCGCGGGCTGTGCCAAGAGTCGAGTACCGATCGAATCGCCTGGCGGAGTTGCTCCCATGGGTCGCCCGGGGGCGGTCGGCCGACCACCGACGTGAACTGCTCGACGAATCTGCGGTGGGTGTCGCCCGCGTACTCGCGATCGCCGGATTGACGGACGAGTGCGGATTCGATCCCGGCGGTCATCCCGAGATTCAGGATCGTGTCCATCATTCCGGGCATACTGGTCGCGGCACCGGAGCGCACCGACACCAGCAATGGCTTCTCGGCGGATCCGAACACCTGGCCGGTGGCTGACTCCAGCTTATTCATCTGTGCGCGAACGTGATCCCAGATGCGTTCGGGCACCTGACGATCGTTGGCGTAATACTCGCGGCATACCGACGTCGTGATCACGAAGGCGGGCGGGACAGGAATGCCGAGCATGCGCATCTCCTGAACACTCCAGGCTTTCCCGCCGATCAGCGAGCGGTCGAGCGTGGTGCCCCCATCGAGCTCGATGACGTCGGCCTCGGCCTGCGGCTGCATGGTGGACGCACTCATAGCGCACGTCCGGCGGCGGCTTCGTCGGCTCGGGTGCGCCCCGCGGCGCCGATGAGGTCTTCATGCAGTTCGAACCACACCGTGTGATAGCTGTCGGCGAGCGGCTTGGCGAACCATGAGTGGTCGCCGTCGCCGATACGGGAGATCGCGCGGTCGAATCGTCCGGGGTAGTGCCCGAGTCGGGGAATGACGGTCACGATTCGCGCCAACAGCGGGGTGAACCGTTGGTGCAACGCCGTCAGGTCGTCGATGATGGCTGCGTCGTAGTCGGCGTCCGAGTGGTCGTTGGGGGTGTCCTCGGACTTGAGTTGCCATCGGGTCATCAGTGACTTCAGTTCGTCATTGTGGTAATCGAACTCGCGATAGAGCGTCTCGACCTCGGAGGTGTCGAGAACGGCGCGCTCTTCGGCGAGGAGTTGGGTCAGGTGTTCCCGTCCTTCGGGAGTCGCCCGGAGCCGGCCGTTCGTCTCGATGGCCCGCCCCTCGTCGATCAACGGACGAATCCGGGTCTCGCATGATTCCTCGGGAATGCCAAGGGATTCCGAGAGAGCGGCCACGGTGGTGCGCCCCTTGAGACGGAGCAATTGCAGAACGCTGATGGTGTCGGTCACTGTGGTCTCCTCACGCAACGCGGTGGACGATGCCTTGCTCGAAGAAGCCGGCTCCGGGTACGCCGTCGAGGTCGAGGGTCATGAAATCGTCGTAGGTACCGAAAGCGGGTCCCTCGGTCTCTACCCCCATCGGGACGAAGAACCCCGCTTCCCGACTGTGCATCGTGCATCGGCGGCTCGAACCGTCGTCGAAGGTCAAGGTGGCGGCGAGGAATTGGGCGGCTGCGGTCCGACGGAACGTCACTTCGCGAAGATGGCGCGCTCCCTCGTGATCGATGAGGTAGCCGTCGGTGCCGAGTTGGCCGTCGGTGCCGAGGAACTTCATGGCGGTCAGGAATGCTCCGTCGAAGACGCAGACGAGACCGGCGTACTCGGCCCACTGGGCCGCTTCGTCGCGGAAACCCCATGTGCGGTCGCGCATTCCGAGCCCGTCGAGGTGATGCTGCGAGCCGTGCATAGTAAAATCGCCGCGGATGTTGCACGCTTGCTGGAAGTGCTGCAACGGTTTCCCCGGAACCAGGGGCGGGATGAGCTCGTGGAGGGAGAAGTCCGCGGGAGTGTGCAGCGGCGTGTTGGTGAAGGACGCCTCGAGGTCGGGGTGCGAGACGGTGATGGTGCCATCCAGGCCGAAGGAGATGGACTCACTCGAAAACGATCCTCGATCGAGGGTCTCGATGATCTCGACCTCGTCGTGGCCGACGATCAGCGAGCAACGAGCACGGCGAGCGCCGTCGCCGTTCGGTGAGGTCGAGACGTGAAAGCTGCCGAATATCTTCCGTTCGACGTCCCAGTAGGAGAGGTATGCGTTGTCCTTCCACACCGGGTCGCCGCTGCCGGCTGCGTCGTCGTGCACCGGTTCGGACAACGGGCCCCATGATGTGGTCTGTATGGAAGAAGTGGAATGGAACGAGACGGCTTGTGAGCTGACGGGCACGGGTACCTCCGGATAGATTTTTGAATCGTTCGTAAAAACTGAGCGCGAGTCTACAACGTATACTTCGGCGTGACAAGGCTCACAAGAGGAGGCGAACGTGGGACATGGCGCTGGTCTGGACCGTCGGAGAATCGTCGAGGCCTCACTCGCCGTTGCCGATGTCGAGGGCATCGGCGGCGTGACGATGCGCAGGGTGTCGACGGAACTCGGCGTCACGCCGATGGCGATCTACCGACACGTCGCGGGCAAGGAGGAGCTGATCGACCTGGTCGTCGACGAGTCGCTTCGCACGGTCGACCCCGTCGACATCGACGGCGATCCGAGTGTCGAACTCGCCAGATGGGGTTCGGCGTTTCACGCGCTGCTGGTCGGGCACCCGTCGCTTGCGCAGGTGATGTCTACGAGGCGCCTTCAGGGGCCGGTGGCGACCGAGGCTGCTTCGGCAATCCTGGAGCTGCTGCGAAGAGTCGGCGTCCCCGACGCCCGTGCCGACGATCTGTTGGTCAGCATGTTCAGTTACACCGTGGGCGCGGCCCTGTATCGGATCTCTCGAACGCGCGAGTTCTCGACGATGGGGCGCCGCGTTCTCCCCGACGACGTACCGTCGGTCAGCGCTCCCGGCCTGCGCGATCGCCTGGCCGGTGCCGAGCTCACCGACCGATCCTTCACGGCCGGCCTCACGCTGATCGTCGAGGGCTTCCTGACCGTGTGAACGACGGGGGCATGCTTGTTATTCGAAGAACCTGTGCCGCAGCCGATCTTGGTGTAGTAATTTAATTCTTCTTCGAAAAATGGGCTATCTCGGTTATCTTGTCCCCAGTGCCGTGCACCGACGAACGATGTGCCCGCCGAAATGGAGTCCTCCTCATGAACATCCTCAACTTCGTCTCCCCGTCCGACGCCTCGTGGAGTTCGGTCAATCTCGCCGAGGCGGTGCCGGGAGTGATGACGCCTCTTACCTCGAGCGTGTGGGTCCCGGCCAGTGAAATGGGCCTTCGGCAGCCATTCCGGGAGATGGGAGTGCTACCTCCGAGTCAGGCTGTGATCCCGGCGGATCCGGCCGATCGGATCACCGGCGCCTTCTTCGGGAGGATGGCGGTGCGGGTGGACTTCCTTTGCGAGATGGGTGATCTCGTACCCGGTCAATCGGGAGAGTCGTTGTCGAGGGACTTCTTCGGATTTGTCCCACCCGACTTCGTCAGTCATCCGTCGAACCGGCGACTTCCCGCCATCGCCTTGCGGTACCCACGCTCGTTGGCCACCATCGCGCGTCGTATCGAACGCGATCGCCGCGAGGTCGACGCGTGGTGGCGTCGTTCGCTGGCATCGCTCGGGCAACTGTCCGCCGACGGGGCTCGTGGTCTTCTGATCGATGCACGAACGAGATTCACCGACGCGTTGGCCCTCCAGGCAGTTGTCAGCGCCTGTGCCATTCAACCCGTGCAGGACCAGATCTCGTCACTGGCCGACTCAGCCGGCGTGGATCTCACGGATCTCCTGAGAGGCCATGGCTCCCATGAGGAATCAGTGGTACTGACCGACATGTGGGCGGTGTCACGACGTGAACTCGACATGGACGAGTTCATGAGCAGGCACGGGTATCACTGTGCGGGCGAGGGTGAGGTGTCCTCGGTCAGTTGGCGAGAGGACCCGGGCCACGTGCAACGCATGGTCGCGCGATTCGGATCGCTACCGGAGACCGAGAGTCCGCGGGCGAGAGCCGCTGAGCTCGAGCAGCGCGGCGCCAGTGCCACCGAGAAGCTCCGCACCAACTCGTCGGCAGGACGAATCCGCGTGGATCTGACCCTGCGCCTCGCCAGACGTTTCATCCCCCTGCGCGGCGTGGGGAAGGTGACCTATTTGCAGACGCTGGATGTCTTGCGCGCCTGTGCACGTCGCCTCGGAGCCGACGCGGCAGAGAGTGGATCACTGAGTGATCCGGAAGACGCGTTCTACTTCACCGCCGATGAACTCGCACGGCCGCTGCCGTCCGGCGCCGGCGATATCGTAAGTGAGAGACGAGCGCAGCGCGCCGATTACGAGTCGCTGATCCTGCCGCCGACGTGGACCGGAAACCCGGTGCCCGAACGTATGTCGCCACCGGATGCACCGGCCGCGGCAGCGGACACCGAGGTCTGTCTGAACGGTGTCGGTGCTTCTCCCGGCACGGTGACCGGTCGCGCGGTGGTGGTCACGGATCCGGCTACGACCGACGTCGACGACGGTGACATCCTGATCGCACACACCACGGACCCGTCATGGGTGTCGTTGATGTTCCTGTCGTCGGCGCTGGTGGTCGACATCGGTGGGATGATGAGCCACGCCGCGGTGGTGGCACGCGAACTGGGAATTCCCTGTGTCATGAACACCGGCAACGGGACTCGGGTGATCACCACGGGTGACACGGTCAGCGTTGACGGGGTGGGTGGGACTGTGCACATCGTATCGACGAGTGCCGCCTGAGCGTTCCCTGTGCGGGGCCGGGGGATCACGCCGGGTAATCGAGCGCCGGTCCGAATCCCCCGGCGCCGTCGCCGTAGCGCAGGACGACATTGCCAGTCGCGGTGTTGCCGATGACGACGTCGAGCTTGTGGTCGGCGTTGAAGTCACCGAGCAGCGGAGTGGACAGCGGGAACGCACCACCGGTCGAGTGGACATGCGGCGGACCGAACCGCCCGCCACCGGTCCCGAGTAGCACGCTGAAACTCGATGTACCGGCGTCGGCGACCACCAGGTCGGCGATGCCGTCTCCATTGACATCGCCGAAGTCGAAACACTGTGGCAGGACTCCGCCGGTCGGGTACACCTGCGGCGCAGAGAATCTCATGCCGCCCTGATTGAAGCGAATCGAGACCGTATTCGCGACGAGGTTGGAGAAGACGATGTCCGGCCGGTGATCGCCGTTGACATCGCGGGCAAGTCCGTACCAGGCGGTGAGTCCCCCCTGCGTGAGCGTCATCGGGCGCTGGAAGCCGCCATTGCCGAGTCCTCGGTATACCTGGATCGTGCTGTTGACGTAGTTGCCGCGGAGTAGATCGACATTGCCGTCACCGTCGAAATCGGCGGCATCGAGCGAACCTGATCCGGTCCCCAGCTCCGTTGACACGGTTCGGGTGGCGCCAAAGGTTCCATCGCCGTGACCGAGCAGAACAGAGAGCAAGGGGCTCTGGTTGGAGGTCGTCAGATCGAGGTTCCCGTCGTGGTTCAGGTCGGTGGCGACCACCGCCCCGGGTGCGGGCCCCGTCGGATAATCGACGGCGGGCTCAAAGGTACCGTCGCCGCGGCCGATCAGGATCGATACGGTGCTGGGGGTGAAGTTGGTGACCGCGAGATCCGGGACCCCGTCATGGTTGAGATCGGCGATGGCCACGTAGTCGGCCTGTCCGCCGGTGTGGTAGTGAACCGCAGGCCGGAATCCACCGCCCGGTTGGCCGAGGAAGACCGAGATCCCGTTGCCGAGTGCGAAGTTGCTGAACACGACGTCCGGCATCCCATCGTGGTTCAGGTCGGCGGTCGCCGGGACGGCCGGCCCTTCGAAGTTGACCGGGGTGTCCGCGCGGGCGGGACCGCCGACGAATGCACCCGGCGCGAGGCACGTCAGGAGCGCTGCACAGGCTGCGCCGAGTGCTTTGCGGGACCGGAATGATGTGTGCCGCATGGTCGGCTCCGTTCGGGTGGGTTTCACTGGAGATTCAGGAGTGCATCGAGGGTGTCTTCGTCGTCGACTGCGCTCGCCAGGCGTTCGATGTTGATCAGACAGTCCTTCTCGTCGTGTAGATCGGGCTGGAATCGTCCGGCGCCGATGGTCGCGAGCCAGAAGATGAGACCGTGAATGGACTGCTGGCGGTAGAGCAGTCGGGCCTCGGCCGGGGCGGGTGCGCGCGAGACCCCGCTCAACGAGTCGAGGTAGTGATCCAGGATCTCCGGGAGCCACTCGCGTCGATCATCGATGGCGAGGCCGCAGTTGATGGCGTAGGAGAAGTCGATCGCCCACGTTCCGGCGGCGATGGTCTGCCAATCGAACAGACCCATCTTTCCCTCTGCATTGACATACCAGTTCTTCGAGTGGACGTCGTGGTGGAGCAGGGTGACTGGGCCGCGTACCTTCAGGTCCAGTGACGTGACGAAGGCCGGCCAGATGGTGTCTGCTCGACGTAGCAGGTGCCGGGGGAGCACGTCATGTGCTCGCTTGATCCCGCGCCGCACCATTGCCTCGGTGTTGATGATCGAATCGAGATGCCGTTGCCACTCGGAACTGGTTCGGAGCCAATTGAACTCGGAGTCCAGGTCCAGATCCCAGAAGGCCGAGTGGTAGGACGCCATCGTGGAGGCCATGTCCAACGCGCGGGACCTGTCGATGTGCAGGGTCTGCGGAGAACCGAACTGTGCCCCGCGAGTGCGGGCGATGTCTTCCATGACGACGATGGACCGGCACGACCCGCGATCGTAATCACAGTGGTATCCGAATGGTGCCTCCATGGTCAGGCGAGGTCGGATCAGGTTGTAGAAGTTGCATTCTCCGACGAAGAGATCGGATAGACCGGTGAACAGCCTTGTCTTCATGTCGGGCGTGGTCTTGGTGAACAATTCGGTGGGGAGCCCGGCGTCGGCACCGACGCTGTTGTACTCCACTGTGACGGGATGGCGGGCACTGGTTCCCGCTGACCCCTCTGACACGGTGAATCCGCGGACCTGTGCGCCGGGAGTCGACGAGCACAACGCCGAGGTCAACCAGTCCGTGGTGATGTTGTCGATGCCGATCGGTACCGTACCCGGCGCGGCGAGCCGACCGGGCCGCACCGATTCGGCAATGCGGTGCCCTGCGACACGTGCCACCTGGTGTGCCAACGACGCCGTGGAACTCACTGACATGAGGGTGTCCGATCATTGATGGTGTGACGGGTCGAATCACGTTCGGGCGCAACGCCGGAAGCGATCGTCACCATCGTGGGGGTCGGTCGAGGCTGTCGAGGGACTCGAGGTCGACGAGGGCCTGTCCGGTGCGCTGGACCAGGGTGCGGACGTGCGCATCGGGTTGGAGTTCGGAGAACTTCCCGACCAGGTGGGTGTAGGTCCAGTAGATGAAGCCGCGGAACATCTGCTGTCGGTACGCGAGGAACGCTTCCCCCTCGGTGGGTGGCTTCCCGCCTTCGGCGGCCAGACGCTCGAGGTACAGGGCGAGGAGGTCGCGTTCCCATTCGCGGCGGTCCTCGGTGGTGAGTGCGGTACTCAGTGCATAGCTGACATCCAGTGCCCATCCGCCACAACCGATTCCCTGCCAGTCGTAGAGGTTGAGCGAACCGTCGGGCAGGCGGAACCAGTTGCCCGGATGGACATCCTGGTGCAGCAGTGTCATCGGCCCGCTGACATCGTAGGTGACCGACTGCATGAGGCCGCGTCGGATGTCCTTCTTCTTCGACTGCAACGCAACCGGAATCTCCTCGTCGAGGAATCGCATGGCGAAAGTGGCTCCCCGATCGAAACCGATGCGCGCGTTGAATGATCGCTGCCATTGGTCGGCAGGCATCAGATCCCACTCGCCGGTGAGTCGGGGATCGTCCCAGAGTTGTCCGTGGTAGCGCGCCAGCTCGGCGACCATCGACTCCGCGGACGGACGGTCGATGTAGATCTGAGAGGCGTCGGCGAAGGTGGCCCCGCGAGACGTGGCGATGTTCTCGGTGACGACCATCGAACGGCAGGTCTTCGGGTCCCACGCACCGTGATATCCCTCGGGAGCACCGATGTCGAGCGTCGGGCGGATTCTGGTGTAGAAGAGTGCCTCGGCCCCCGCTGCGCCGGTGATACCGACGAGTAGTCGATTGAGTAGTGACGGAGTCGATTTGGTGTAGAGCGCGGTGGGCAGCCCGGCCGTCGATCCGGCGGCGTTCCATTCGACGGAGATCGCTCGACGTGAGCTGGTTCCGTCCGAGCCGTCTCCGAGCGCCATGGCGGTCACCCGTGCGCCGGGCACTGCGCGTCCGACCGTGGCGCCGAGCCATTCCGGGGTCAGTTGGTCCACCGACGCGGGCACCTCGTGGGGCCCGATCACCGGTTTGAGCCCCGTGACCCGCTCTGTCGCGCGTGCCACGGACACGCGCGCCACAGAACCGAGCATGTCCAGTTGCTGTTTCATGGTTGGGGCTCCTGCCCGGTCATCCGCGCCCTTGTGCACCGGGCTTGGTCGTCACTCCGCGACGAGGTCACGACCGATGATCTCTTTCATGATCTCGGTGGTGCCCCCGTAGATGGTCTGCACGCGAGTGTCGACATAGGCTCGGCCGACATCGTATTCGGCCATGTACCCGTACCCGCCGTGGAGTTGCAGGCAGCGGTCGATGACCCTTTTCTGAAGTTCGCTGACGTACCACTTGCCCTCGGCGGCATCGACGGGCGTCAGTTCGCCGGCGTTGTAGGCATGCACCGACTTGTCGACGTACGCCTCCGCGATGTCGATCTCGGTCTTCATCTCCGCGAGTTCGAAGCGAACGTGCTGCAGATCGGTCAGTGACCCGCCGAAGGCCTTGCGATCCCGGCAGTATCGGACCGTCTTCTGATGAATCGCCCGGGTCACCGCGAATGCCTTGGCCGTCACACCGAGTCGCTCGCGAGGGAGATGACTCATCAGGTAATGCAGACCCTTGCCCGCTTCGCCCAACAGATTGGCGGCCGGTACCCGTGCATCATCGAAGAAGAGCTCGGCGGTGTCCTGAGCGGGCAGGCCGATCTTGTCGAGTTTGCGTCCGCGCTCGAATCCGGGGGTATCGCGCTCCACGACGAACAGGCTGAAACCCCGTGACCCCGCAGCCGGGTCGGTCTGTGCGGCGACGACCACAAGGTCGGCCATGATGCCGCTGGAGATAAAGGTCTTCTGCCCGTTGAGAATCCAGTGATCGCCGGAGAGCTCCGCGGTGGTCCGGATGCCGCGGAGGTCGCTGCCCGCGCCGGGTTCGGTCATCGCCAGTGCGCCGATCAGATCGCCGGTGGCGAAGCCGGGAAGCCAGCGTGATCGTTGCTCGTCGTTGGTGAGATCGAGCAGATAATGCAGGACGAGGTCGTCCTGGAGACTGACGGTGGTGTTGAAGGACAGTGCATTGATGCGTGCGCATTCCTCACACACGATCATGCGGTACCGGTAGTCCGATTCCTCTGCCCCACCGTACTGTTCGGGGATCTGGAGGGCATAGATGCCGGCTTTGGCGGCTCGGGCGAAGACCGTGGGGTCTATCCACCGATCGGCGTCCCATTGGTCCTTGAAGGGTTCCACCTCGCGCCGTAGGAACTCGCGTACGGTCTCGCGGTAGGCCTCGTGGTCGGCGTTGTACAGCGTGCGCTTCATGAGTCGAGCCGCTCGATGATGGTGACGTTGGCCTGACCGCCGCCCTCGCACATGGTCTGCAGTCCGTATCGCCCTCCGGTGCGCTCGAGTTCGTGCAGTATCGAGGTCATCAGCCGTGCACCGGTACATCCGATGGGGTGGCCGAGCGCGATTGCACCACCGTTGGGATTGACCTTGGCCGGGTCGGCTCCGGTGTCGGCGAGCCAGGCGAGTACGACCGGGGCGAAGGCTTCGTTGACCTCGAATGTGTCGATGTCGTCGATGCTCAGACCGGTGCGCTTCAACGCATGCTGCGTTGCCGGGATGGGTGCGGTCAACATCATTACCGGATCGGCGCCGCGTACCGAGAGGTGATGGATGCGTGCGCGGGGGGTGAATCCGAAGCGGCGTACCGCGTCCTCGGACGCGATCAGCAGCGCTGCGGCCGCATCCGAGATCTGGCTGGCCACACCTGCGGTGACCTTGCCCCCCTCACTGAGGGTTTTGAGCCCGGCCAGCTTCTCGGCGCTGGTGTCGCGACGCGGCCCCTCGTCGACGGTCACACCCATCATGGGAACGATCTCGGTGTCGAAATGGTGTGCGTCGATGGCTGCGACTGCGCGCGCGTGGCTGCGCAGCGCGAACTCCTCGCACTGTGCGCGGCTGATGTTCCACCGATCGGCGATCATCTCGGCGGCGCGGAATTGCGAGATCTCCTGCGTACCGTAGCGGGCTTCCCAGCCGGTGCAGTCGGTCCACGGATCGGCCGAACCGAATGGCTCGCCTGCACCGAACGCACACAGGATCGGGTACTGACTCATTTTCTGTACCCCGCCGGCGACGATGAGGTCACTGGTGCCGCTCATCACGCCCTGGGCTGCGAAATGTACTGCCTGTTGCGCTGATCCGCATTGGCGGTCGATCGTCACCCCCGGGACCGATTCCGGAAGCCCTGCGGCGAGAGCGGAGGTGCGGGCGATGTCGCCGGCTTGGGAGCCCAGGTTGTCCAGGCAACCGAGGATCACGTCGTCGATCGCGGCGGGATCGACATCGTGGCGGCCGACCAGTGTCTTGATCACATGTGCAGCCATGTCCGCCGGGTGCGCATCGGCGAATCCTCCGCCGCGCTTGCCGACAGCGGTGCGCGCCGCGTCGACGATATAGGCCTCGGGCATCTCTTACTCCTCGGGTTGGACAACTGCTCGACGGGACGTGCCGGTCGGCGTTAGGGGGTGGACGGATGCAACCGTCCCACGAATCGAATTTAACATAGAATCGAATTGAGGGACCGACTCCGACCGCTGGAGGTCGAATTCGGTTGTCCGGGCCACGTCACCGTCCTCGTCGGCTGCGGGGGATTCGCCGCACCGCGGTCACGAGATCGGTTGTCGGGAGCGGCCACCGCCTGCGACCGGTGCAGGAGCCGGCCGCAGGGACGGATCTCGTGGCAGCTGACCGGCCACCAGATGTGTGCCCAGGACTCCGATGGTCCACGCGATCGCGCCGACGACGGTGAGCGCGGCCAGCGCGAGGGCGACCATCGGCGGGCTGTCGCCCGAATGCCGGACCGAGAGGTAGAGAATGCCGCCGCCGAACAGTCCGGCCGCGAAACCGGTGGGTACCAGTGGGATGAGGTAGGCCTGACCGACGCCGGACAGGAGCGGGACGAGGCGGTACGCGATGATTCCGCTGACGACTGCCGACATGGCGTTGGTGAAGGCCAGGAACAGCGGATACCCGAGAACCTTGAACGGTTGCTCATCGGGGTAGCCGTAGACGCTCAGAACGCTGATGTAGGTGACCTCGGCGATCAGGGCCATCGCGGCGATCGACGCGTACATCGTCCACACGGTGCGCATCGACGGCCTGCGCGCGAGCGTGCGCGCGATGATCACCGACGCCCCGCCGTAGAAGGCGATATAGGCCGCCGGGACCCAGATCGGTTGTGCGCTGCCGAAGGTCGTGTACAGGTGCCACTGGCCGTCGCGGTAGAACACAAGCCCGTAGAGATGGTCGAACAGGGGCTCCATCAAGCACGCCAGACCACCCGAGGCCAGCAGGAGGAACGGCCAGATGATCCGCTCGCGCACACAGATTCGTATCACGTATGCGAGTGCGGCCAGGGCCAGTGCGTAGGTGAGGATCGTCGCGATCCACTGTCCGGTGGGACTCACTGCGGCATGGAGTTCGCTGATGCCGGGGGTGACGTTCATGGTGGGGACTCCCCGATGTGAAATTTAATGGGCATTCGAAATCTACCATAAGTTGGGTTACTGTGCTCTGGAACACACGATGCCGCACACTGCCCTCGTCGCGGCCCACAGGGAGAAGGAGAGGTTGGTCTTATGGCAACAGTCCGCACCGCAGCGAAGGTGCCCGGAGCCGAACCGACGGTGAGGCGAACGCCGCATGACGGTGGCCAATCGGCGCCCGGGGCGACAGCGAGCGAGCCGAATGCACGGCTGGGGGCTGCCGACGTCAAACCACTGACCCGGCGTGGGTCCACCACGATTCTCGCGGCCGTCGGCTTCGTGTGGTTCGCGGTGTGCGTGGTGACCGTCGCCCGATGGGTGTCCTCGAGTGAGGAATTCCGGCCGGCCCCCCGGATCGGCCCGGATGAGATGGCTGACTGGCGCATGATCGCGTTGCGTGTCTTCGAGGTGATCAGCCTGATCGTGCTCGCGCTGTTCCTCTGGTTCAGTGTCGTGCAGCCGATTCGGAAGACGGGCAAGCTCAGCCTCGACGGCAGATTCGTGATCGGCGGGTTGATCTGTTTCGTCGCCGATGCGTTCCTCAACGTGCAGCAGTACCTGTTCGCGTGGAACAGTGCCAACGTCAACATGGGTGTCTGGGTGCGCTTTCTGCCGTTCCACAATCCCGATGCGCCGAGTCGCTATGCGGAGTCGCTCATCTGGGGCCCGCCGATGTACGTCTACTTCTGCGCGGGCGTGGCCATCGTCGCCTGCCACCACGCCAAGAAGGTGCGTCGTCGGTGGCCCGACATCAGCAAGGTGACCCTCTTCGTCGGCATCTTCGTCGCCGAGTTCTTGTTCGACTTCATCGTCGAGAACACCGTCATTCGCACCACGCACGCCTACGCGTTCGCCAAAACCTATGAGCCGCTGACACTGTGGTCGGGATCGGTCCATCAGTTCCCGATCTACGAATCCATCCTTGTCGCCGCGGTCGGTTGTGTGTTCACCTGGATGCGAATGGAGGCCGAGGATCATCCCGACGGGCTGTCGCCGATCGAATCCGGTCTCGTGCACTGGCGTCCGGCTCTGCGGGGCTGGGTGCGTAACTTCGCGGTCCTCGGGTTCTGCATGGTGACCCTGGTGTTCGTCTACCACCTGCCGTTCAATTGGCTCGGGCTCATCGGCACCTCACACGCCGATCTGCCCAGCTACCTGATGCCGGGCTGAGTCCAGGCGGCCGGATCGGGTACGGGCAGGTCAGATCGGGGAAATGGTGCGCCGTTTCCCCGGTACCCGATCCGCGTGCCTGCGGCACCGCGACAGCGACTCGATCAGTAGTTCTCTGGTCGCCGACGGCGCGACGACGTCGTCGATACCGAATCCCGATGCGGCGCGCACTGGGTGGACATTCGCCCGGAAACCTTCGACGAGTTCTTCCCGACGCGAGTGCGGGTCCGGTGCGGCGGCGATCTCGCGTCCGAAGGCGATGTCGACCGCTCCCTCGATGGGCATCGCGCAGATTTCGGCGGTCGGCCAGGCCAGCGACAGATCGGCATCGATGCTGCGGCCGCCGCCCATCGCGATGTAGGCGGCGCCGTAACCCTTGCGGACCACGATGGTGAAACGGGGCACGGTGGCACGGCCGAGCTCGAACATCAGGCGTCCGCTGCGGCGGGCCAGTTGCGTCGATTCCGCGGCGCTGCCGATGAGGAACCCGGGCAGATCGATCAGGATCAGCAGTGGCAGGCCGAAGGCGTCGCAGACCGCGGCGAGATGTGCCGCCTTCTCACAGGCTGCGGAGTCCAGTGCGCCGCCCAGATGTCGGGGCTGATTGCCGATCACCCCGATCGGGTGACCGTCGATGCGGGTCAGGCATGTCACGATGTTCGGTGCTGCGGTCGGCCGGATCTCGAGGACGCTGTCGCGATCTACCAGGCCTTCGACGACGTCGAGTATGTCGTAGGCGCGTCGGGGGGAGTCGGGGATGATCGAATCGAGATCGACGACGGCCTGCTGCGGCATCGATACGCGCGGTGCCGGTCCGTCGGCGTGCGCGGGGAGGTAACCCAGGTAGGCGCGGATGGCGTCGAGTGCCTCGTGCTCATCGTCGGCGGCGATGTCGACGACACCACGCTCGGCCTGGACGTCGCCGCCGCCGATCTCCTCGTTGGTCAGGTCCTCTCCTGTGCCCGCACGTACGAAGGGCGCCGACGACATGCCGATCGTTCCGGTACCGCGGACCACCACGACGAGATCGCACAGCGCGGCCAGGTTTGTCGCCAGCCCGAACCCGGGGCCCATCATCGCCGCGACGGTGGGTACCAACCCGGACAGGTCGATGAGTCGGGCCAGCATCGGGGAGCCGAGCGCGGCCGACCGGGAATCGAGGCCTTCCTGGATACGATGGCCGCCACCGTCGCACAGCAGGACCAAGGGGATTCGATCCTGCAGGGCACGGGCGGCACAGCGCTCGATCTTGCTCATGCCCACCTCGCCGTTGCTGCCGCCGAGCACGGTGAAATCGAACGCCACGATCGCGGCCGGCCGCCCGTCGATACGGCCTATCCCGGTGACGACCCCGTCACCTGGTGCGTCGACGGCCCGGGACTGGTCGCCGGGGGTTGCCAGCGCACCGAACTCCACGAAAGTCGCACCGCCCGTGAGGATCTCGATGCGCTCCCGGGCTGTCAGCTTGCCCCGATCGTGCTGTCGGCCGACCGCCTTTGATCGTGCGGCGTCGCGGGTTGCCGCGTGTGCGGCGCGAATGCGGTCAGACACCGGGGACCTCACCTACGGTCAAACCGGCCACCCGGTTCTGCGATGTCAGCGCCTGCGGGTGGCTCCCGTCGCGATGGCCGCCTCGCGACGAAGCGACTCGAGCAACTGTTGGGCCGCCCACTCCAGGACGGCCACGTCGCGAGTCAGCGTGGTCTGCTCGTACCCCGTCATCAAGAAGACAGCCCAGCTTGCATACCGATGTGCGGATTCGTCCCCGAGGATGGGGCTCACGACGTCGTGGACCAGTTGGTATCTGCGATTGTCGACGGCAGACACGACGGCATGCACCTTCGGGTCGATCGCTCCCCAGATGCGGATGGCTCCCTCCGCGCCGTACGGCAGGGACAAGCCGTAAGCGAGCAGGCTGTCGAGACGCGTAGCAGGATCGGGTTGTGCGAGCACCTCCGCCACCTCGACCCGGGTGTGGGAGTCGAACCAGAATTCCAGCAGTTGGTCGGTGTAGTCGGCCCAGTTCCGGAAGAAGTGATAGAAGGATCCCGTCGTCACCCCGAGTCGCCGGCATACCTCCGAAAGCTTCAGCGCGCCGTATCCCGCGGACGACAGGACGGCGAGTCCGGTCTCGAAGTAGGTTTCGCGTGACGCCGTGGGTGCCATGGCCCCACGGTAACCGCGTACCGGTCCGGTGGTCAGTTGGCACGGCTGCTCCCGACGGCGCTGTCGATTTCGCCGAATAGTCCTCGCGTGATCATCGCCTGGGCGGTCGACACGACGACGTCGATCGTCGACCCGTCGCGATGCCACCATTCCGGGGTCCAGTTCAGGGCGCCGATGATCATCATTCGTGCGACCCCGAGGTCCAGCCCCGGCTCGAGTAGTCCTTCGCTCTCCGCGTCGGTGAGCAGGCCACGCCACATGTCGTGGTAGGCGTCGCTGTCCACGCTCAACTCCTTGCGCATAGCCGGAGGAACATGACCGAGATTGCGGGTCACTGCGGTCGCGAAGTCGGAGAGTTCGAGTTCGATGCGTAGATGAGCCTCCACCGCGACCAGCAGTCGCGCCGCGGCAGACTGGTCGGCGCAGGCGTCGAGGGCCTCGCGCACATGCGTCCAGACTCGCTGTTGTCCGGCGCGCATCACCTCCAGCACCAGGTCGTCGCGTGAGGCGAAGTAGTGATACATGCCGGGGGTACGTAGGCCGGCGAGATCGGCGATGTCGCTGAGTCTGCTCGCGGCGTAGCCGCGTTCGCTGAGTACCCGCGCCGCAGCGTGCAGGATTCGGTCCCGGGTGTTCACGGCATCGTGTATCCGCCGGACACCGAGAACATCTGCCCGGTGATCTGTCTGGCCGCGGCATCGGAGGACAACCACACCACCGACTTGGCAACGTCCGCGGCGGTCGTCAGGCGCCGAAGAGGCGTGCCCTTGACCATGAACTCGGTCTGCTTGTCGTCGAACACGGCGTCGTCGCCGCCCGACCAGAGACTCTGCGCGCCGACCGCCTCGGGGCCGTCCGGTATCACCAGTCCGGGGCACACGATGTTGCTGCGAATTCCCTTGCGGCCGAATTCTTTGGCGGTGGTCCGCGCAAGCGCGACCACCGCCGCCTTGGTGGCGCCGTACACCGCTTGGCGGATCTGGCCGAAGGCGGCATCGCTTGCGACGAACACGATCGATCCGACACCGGAATCGACCATGGAAGACAGAACGGCCTGGGTGGTGGCCACCGACGCGAACACATTGACCTCGACGAGACGTTGCCATCGGGTCCGGTCGGTGTCCTCGGCAAGGAAACAGGGAACACTCCATCCCGCGTTGTTCACCAAGCAATCGACACCACCCCAGGCCGCGGTCATCTCCGACACGATGCGCTCGGGCACCTGCGGCTCGGTGAGGTCGCCCACGCTCGTCAGAACCGCTTCGGCGCCGAGGCGCTCCGACTCCTCGGCGACCTTCTCGGCCTGTGGGCCGTCGATGTCGGCGACCATGATCCGGGCACCCTCGGCGGCGAAACCGTGGACGATGCCACGACCGATGTTCGACGCCCCTCCGGTGACCAGCACCCGCGCTCCTGCGAGACCGAGATTCATGCGGCATCTGTCCTTTCTCGAGCGCGTTCCCCGGTGGTGTTCGCGAGGATTCGGCGTCGGTGACGATTGACTCGGATGGTTCTTTAATTTAGATTCGATTCAAGCTTTTGGAAAGGGGTGCCGGTGAAAACGTTCAACGGGCACGGATCCGGGGGACACGGTCCAGGCGAGGTCGCCCATGACGCGCCGGTACTGGCCGAGGTCGATGGCGCAGTCGCGCGCATCATCCTCAATCGTCCTCATCAACACAACGCGGTCACCACGGCCCTCGCGGTGGGTCTTCGCCGGGCGATCGCCGATGTGGGCCACCGGCCCGACGTGCGGGTCATCGTGCTCTCCGGTGCGGGCGGACATTTCTGCAGCGGAGGCGATTTCGATGAGGTCACCGCGCTCAGCGCGCGGGGCGCCGACGCATTGCGAGGCCTGTTCGACGAGTTCGGTGCGGCCTGTGCCGCGATCGGGGACGTCCCGGTGCCGGTCATCGCCGCGGTTGCCGGCGACGCCATGGCCGGCGGATTCGAGCTCTTGCAGGCATCGGACATCGTCCTCGTCAGCGACTCGGCCAGGATCTCGGACAATCACATCCGATTCGGGATGATCCCCGGCGGCGGTGGCTCCCAACGCCTGCCCCGCCTGGTCGGCACGCAGCGCGCACTCGGCCACATGCTCAGCGGCGATCGGATCGACGGGGCACAGGCAGTCGCGTGGGGACTGGCCTACGAGATGTACGCCGACCACGAATTCGCGGATCGCACCGAACAATTCGCAAGCCGAATCGCAGGATTCGATCCGGTCGCCGTCGGCCGGATAAAGCAGCTGGTCCGTTCCGGTCTGACGGGTTCACTGGCCGAGGGGCTGGCAGCCGAGACCGATGCAGTTGTCGATCACATCATCGCCGGGACCGGAGCACGTGGTGCGCAACGGTTCGCGGGACGAGGAGGACGTTCGTGACCACGATCCCCGACGCCGGGATCGCCGCAACCCAGACGACGGCGCCCGTGCTCTACGCCGTCGCCGACGGTATCGCGCGAATCCGGCTGAACCGACCCGAGGCGGCCAACGGCATGAACGTCGAGCTGCTCCGTGCACTGCACGAGGCCATCCTTGCCGCGCATGCGGATCCGGAGGTGCGGGTCGTGGTCCTTTCCGGCGAGGGACGCAATTTCTGCGCCGGCGGCGACGTGAAAACCTTTGCCGCCAAGGGGGAGTCGTTGCCGGATTATCTTCGCGAGGCCACGGCCTGGCTGCAGTTGGCCACCGCGGCCTTGATTGCATTGAAAGCGCCGGTGATCGCCAAGATCCAGGGATTCGCGGCAGGCGGGGGAGGATTCGGACTCACCTGTGCCTCCGACATCGTCATAGCGGCCGAATCCGCGAAACTCTTCTCCGGAGCAGTCCGGGTGGGAATGGCGCCAGACGGCGGGACCACGGTGACCCTCACCCAACTGGTGGGCTTACGACGGGCCATGGACATCTTGCTCACCAATCCCACCCTCAGTGCGGCGGAGGCCAAGGAACTCGGCATCGTCTCTCGGGTCGTGCCGGACGCGGAGCTCGATGCCGCCGTCGACGATCTCGCGGACGAGTTGGCCGCCGCCGCACCGCGAGCACTGTCGGAGACCAAACGCCTGGTATGGGACGGTGTGGGTGCCACCGTCGCCGCGCAACTGCCCGACGAGGCCAGGACGGTTTCCGAACTGTCGGGCACCGCCGATTCCCGCGAGGGTCTGGCAGCCGTCATCGAGCGCCGCGCACCGAGGTTCACCGGACGATGAGCGAGTCGACACGGACCGCGAGCGGGAGCGAATCGCCTGTGCTCGTCACCGACGAGGACACCGCGCGCGTGATCACCCTTAACCGTCCCGAGCGCCGCAACGCGATCGACCTGCCCCTGAGGTACGCCCTCGCGGAGGCCATCAAAACCGCGATGACCGACGATTCGGTGCGCGTGGTGGTCCTGACCGGCGCCGGGGGAGCGTTCTGCTCGGGCGGAGACATCTCCACCATGAGCAGGCAACCGGAGTCACAGACCCGCCCGCGCGCCGAGGCGGCTCAGCGGGTGATCCGTGCCATCTGGAGTGGCCCCAAGCCGGTTCTGGCCGCGGTGGAGGGCCCCGCGTTCGGAGCGGGCACCGCCTTGGCCATCGCCTGTGATCGGGTCATCGCGGCCTCCGACGCACTCTTCGGCACGACATTCACCGGCGTCGGCCTGGCCGGGGACATGGGAATCTTCGCGAGTCTCCCTGCCCGGGTGGGTGTTCCGACGGCCAGGCAACTGCTGATGCTTCCCCGTCGGATCACCGGCAACGAGGCGCTGGAGATGGGACTCGTCGACTCGGTGTGCGGGCCTGGGCAGGCGTTGGCCGAAGCGCTCGCCGACGCCGGCCGACTGGCGCAAGGGCCTCCCCTTGCGCTCGCGGCCATCAAATCCCAACTCAACGAATGGCCCAAGGACCGCTACCGGAATCTCGACGACGAGGTCGAGCATCAGGTCAGACTCTGGGACAGCGACGATTTCGCCGAGGGCGTCGCAGCCTTCGGCGAACGACGACCACCGAACTTCCGCGGTCGATGAACCTTCATCGACCCCGACACCTCATCCACTCCCGGCCCATCACGCAGAACCTCTGCGACACGAGAGGACATCGACGATGACCACCACGTTGCCACCCGATTGGACCTTCGAGCAGCGTCTCGACGCTCTCATCCAGCCGACCCGTGTACACGGTTCGCTGTACTCCGATCCCGAGATCTTCGCGCGTGAGTTGGAGAAAATCTGGTACACCACCTGGGTTTTCGTCGGTCACGAGAGTGAGGTCCCCGAACCCAACGACTACGTCCGCAAGAAGCTCGGCCGACAAGACGTGATCATGACCCGGGACCGTGACGGACAGATCCATCTGCTGCTCAACCGCTGTGCGCATCGCGCCAACCTCGTCTGCGACGACGCGCAGGGCAATTCCAGCTCATTTCGCTGCCCCTACCACGGATGGACCTACCGCAACAGCGGTGAACTGCTCGGCTACCCGTACAACAAGGGCTACGGCGGCAAGAACGCCGTGGACCTGAAGATGGGGTCGGTGACCCGGGTCGACTCCTACCAGGGCTTCGTGTTCGGGAGTTTCGCCGCCGAGGGGCCGAGTCTCGTCGAGCACCTCGGCGCCGCCGCAGGTGAAATCGACCGGCTCGCCCGGCTCTCGCCCGAGGGCAAGGTCGCCCTGAATGCCGGCTGGCTGCAACACAAGACCAAGGCAAACTGGAAGTTGCTGGCGGAGAACGAGACCGACGGCTATCACCCGCAATTCGTGCACGGCTCGATCTTCGGGGTGACCGGATCGCCGATCGGTGCGCTCTACAGCGACAATTCCACGGCCGTCACGCGCAACCTCGGTGGCGGGCACAGCGAGAACGATCTGCGGCCGGAGTTCCGCAAGTTCAACGAACCGATGCGCTGGTTCGGGACGACCGAGTCCCGCGTCCCCGACTACGTCGCCGCGATGCGTGCCACGCATGGGGCGGACGCCGAGCGCATCCTCGTCGAGGGCGCACCGCACGTGATGATCTTCCCCAATCTCTTCATTGCCGAGATACAGGTGTTCAACATCCAGCCCGTTGCGGCCGATGAATGCGTGCAGTACTCGACGGCGGTCCAACTGGTCGGCGCGCCGGAACTGAACAAACGCATGATCTCCCAGTCGATCGGCTCGGTGGGTCCGGCGGGCATGCTCCTGGCCGACGACACCGAGATGTACGAACGCAATCAGCGCGGCGTGCAGATGCGTGAACCGGAATGGCTCGACGTGCGGCGCGGGGTGGTGCGGGAAGCGGTCGACGACAACGGGTTCACCATCGGCACCGCCACCGATGAGACCGGCATGCGGGGCTTCTGGTCCCACTACAAGACATTGATGGAGGCCAACCGATGACGACGACCGCACCCGAGGTGACCCCCGAGGTCAATATTCGTGACGTCGAGGCGTTCCTGTATCGCGAGGCACGGTACGCCGACGAGAACGACTACGACGCCTGGGAGGCCCTGTGGACCGACGATGCGATCTACTGGGTGCCCGCGGCCGACGCCGACGGGGATCCGTTGACGATGGTCTCGGTCATCTTCGACAACCGAAACCGAATCAGCACACGCTTGAAGCAGGTTCGGACCGGTAAGCGCTACGCCCAGGCTCCGCCGTCGAACCTGCGACGGTTGATCTCGAACGTGGAGATCCTGGGCACGATCGCAGCTCCGTCCGGCGACTCCGACCTCGAGGTCGGGGCCAATGTGCTCATCTTCGAGTCCCGCGAGCGTGGCAACGAACTCTGGGGCGGCCGGGTCACCTACCACCTGAGGCGCTCACCGGACGGATTTCGGCTGTCGTACAAGAAGGTCGTCCTGGTCGATCACGAAAAGGCGATTCCCACTCTGGGTTTCCTGATCTGAGACACGATGGCGGTGATCAAGATGAAAGGAACCGACGACGGTGACGATGCCGTCCTGTCCAGTGGTGACGTCATCGGCAGTGAATTCGCCGAGGTGCGGGTGAGTGTCGACCATGCGGGCAACTCGAGCCGACTGCGCCTCGAGGACCTGCGCACCGGGCGCGTGCGCCACCTCGACGCCTTGGAACTCGAGACGATCGTGTGGCTGACCGACGGACACCTGAACCGGCTGCTCGATCCGTCCGCCGACCGCTGGAACGAACGCAACGGAGATCACCGATGACGGCCGGGATCGTCTCCTATGCAACCTATCTGCCGACCTGGCGACTCGACGGAACCGACATCGGCGCCCGCGGCGACCGGGTGGTCGCCGGCTTCGACGAGGACAGCACCACGATGGCGGTGGCGGCTGCCGATGCCGCACTGTCCGGAGGGGACCAGGTGGGCGGGGTGTACCTGGTGACCAGTTCCCCTGCCTACGCCGACAAGACCAATGCCGTCACGGTACACACCGCACTGGGCATCGAATCAGACGTGGTTGCCGCCGACCTCGTCGGGACCGGAAAGTCGGCGGTTGCCGGCCTCACCCTGGCGGGCCATACGAGTGGACTGGCTGTCCTCTCCGATGTCCGGGTCGGACTGCCCGGCAGTCTCGACGAGAAGAGCGGAGGCGATGGCGCGGCCGCATTCCTGTTCGGCACCGGCCAGGACAAACCTGTCATCGCCGAACTGATCGGGGCGGCAAGCCGATCCATCGAGATCCTGGACCGCTGGCGAGCACCGTCATCGACCACCGGCGAGCGATGGGAAGAGCGCCTCGGCCAGGAGATCTACGAGCCCGCCGTGCGCACGGTGGTCGCGCATGCGCTGGCGCAGGCCGGTATCGAGCACGTCGATCACGCCGTGGTGGCATCCGGGAATCCGTCGGTGGTCAAGCGGGCGTCGAGACTCGTTCCCGCCCAGCGCACCACGACCTCACCCGTGGGGTACTCCGGTGCGGCCGACCTCGGTATCGCGCTCGCAGCCGCCTTCGACGTCGCCGAACCCGGCGAGGTTGTCGTCGCCGTGTCTGTCACCGACGGGGTCGATGTGCTCGTCTTTCGTACCACCGGTGCAATTCTCGATGCGCGGCAAGATGTTCCGGTCGCCGAATCACGTGCCCACGGCACCCGCGTGGACTATCCGCGGTATCTGCAGTGGCGGGGGCTGCTGTCGCGGGAGAGTCCGCGACGACCCGAGCCGGATCGGCCCGCCGCACCTCCCTCGATGCGTAACGTCGAATGGAAGTTCGCGCTGACCGGGACTCGCTGCAACGCTTGCGGTTTCCTGCACCTACCGCCAATGCGGATCTGCCGGTCATGTGGTGCGGGTGACCTCATGGCCCGTGAGCGGGTGGCCGGACGAGGCGGCAGGGTGGCCACGTACACGGTTGACCGGCTGGCGTACTCGCCGTCGCCACCGGTGGTGGGAGCAGTCATCGATTTCGATCGTGGTGGCCGTTACACGTTCGAGGTGGCCGACGGCGCCGAGGGCATCGAGGTCGGGGCGCGCGTCACCACGACGTTTCGGCGGCTGTACACCGCGGGATCGGTACACAACTATTTCTGGAAGGCGCGACTTCTGTCCACCGTCGACAGCGGGAACGGGTCGGGCGAGGACGGTGGCAGGTCGAGCGGTGTCGGAAGCCGACGAGAGGAGATACCCGCATGAGCAGGGGTATTCGTGACGCCGTTGCGGTGGTGGCCATGGGTTGCACGCGATTCGGCGAACGCTGGGAGTCCTCGACCGACGATCTGCTCATCGAAGCGGTCGGCGAATGCATGGGCGATTCCCGGAACCTGGAATTCGCCGACGTCGAGGCGTTCTGGCTCGGCACCCTGGCCTCCGGGCAGAGCGGGATGACCTTGTCGCGCCCCCTCGGCATCGACTACCGTCCGGTGACCCGGGTCGAGAACTACTGTGCGACAGGCTCTGAAGCATTTCGGAACGCCTGCTATGCAGTAGCCTCGGGTGCCTACGACACAGTGATGGCGGTGGGCGTCGAGAAGCTCAAGGACTCCGGCTTCTCGGGCCTGCTCAGAGGAGACCCGCCGGCCGACCAGACCGCGTCGGAGGTGTCGTTCACCGCCCCCGCTGCGTTCTCCCTTCTCGACCCGGCCTACTGCGCCCGCTATGGTGTCTCCGCAGAGGAGATGCGCGCGGCCATGAGCCACGTGGCGTGGAAGAACCACGTGAACGGCGCCCGAAATCCGAAGGCCCAGTTCCGGTCGGAGGTCTCGGTCGAGAAGATCGAGGCGGCACCGAAGGTCGCCGGGCGGCTGGGTGTCTTCGACTGTTCGGGGGTGTCGGACGGCGCGGCGTGCGCGGTGATCGTGCGCGCCGAGGACGCGCATCGATACACCGATCACCCGATGTATGTGAAGGGGCTGTCCCTTGCCGCGGGCCCGGCGCAGGGCGCCGCCGATCCCGTATACGATTTCACCACCTTTCCCGAGGTGGTGCGCAGCGCGCAGGACGCCTACGCGCAGGCCGGCGTGACCGATCCGCGCGGAGAGTTCTCGTTCGCCGAGGTTCACGACTGTTTCACCCCGACGGAGATCGTGCTCATGGAGGATCTCGGTTTCGCCGACCGTGGTCAGGCATACAAAGACGTCCTCACCGGAGAATTCGACGCCGATGGCGTCTTGCCGGTCAACATCGACGGCGGGCTCAAGTCGTTCGGTCACCCGGTGGGTGCCAGCGGTCTCCGGATGCTCTACGAATGCTGGCTGCAGTTCAGCGGGCGAGCAGGCGAACGGCAGATCGGCGACCCGAAGCTCGCGTTGACCCACAATCTCGGTGGCCGTCCGGGAGGGTGTGTCTCATTCGTCTCGGTGGTGGGGTCGACTCTGGGCTGACACGAACTCCGGGCGCACACGGACGTGGGAGCACCCGGGCCATGGATGCCGGTCGCAGGCGCGAGCGAGAGTTTTCGAAGAGGAAGTCAAAAAGCGATCCGAAGGGGTGATGTCGATGGATGCGCCGGTCCGCCTTTCCGGCACCCGCGGTGCGGGCGTGCACGAACGCCGTCGCCGCATTCTGGACGATCATCCCGAGTGGCAACCACGCACGCTGAGCCGATGGCTCGATGACTGCGTGCAGCGATACGGTGACCGCCCGTTCATCCTCACCGATGAGATCACGTGGACCTATCGCGATGTGGCCGCGCGGTCACGCGACCTGGCCGACGGGCTGCACATGCTCGGCGTTCGGCGTGGTGACCGGGTGGGCATGCTCATGGCCAACTATCCCGACTTCGTGGCGATCAAGTTCGCCATCGCCCGAACCGGCGCCACCGCAGTCCCGTTCAACTATCTCTATCGTCGCGACGAACTCGCCTACGTGCTCGCACAGTCCGAGTGTTCGGTGCTCGTCACGATGACCTCCTTCGCGGGTCTGGACCAGTGCGCGATGCTCGATGACATCGTCCCGGGCTGGGACACCGAGGGATTCGCCGAGCGTGCGACCGACGCCGACGGCGTTCCCACGTTGCGGCACGTCATCACCCTTGACACCGGCGGTCGCGCACCGGGTACATCTACCGTCGAGTGGTTGGCCGAGGTCGGACGTCGGAATCCGGGTGCCGCCCAGGAGAATGCCGCACCGCAGGATGTCGGTGACATCCTGTACACGTCCGGAACAACGGGATCACCCAAAGGGGTCATGGTCACCCACGATGCGGTCCTGCGCACGGGTTTCGCGTCGGCGTACACGCGCGCTTACGAGGACGGTCGTCGAATCCTGTTCTCGCTGCCGTGTTATCACATGTTCGGCTACGTGGAGGGGTTGCTCTCCGCCATGTACGTCGGCGGGTCGGTGGTGATGTATCCGTCCTTCTCCGCCGAACAGTATCTGGCCGGAGTGCAACGGCACCATGCCACCGACCTGTTGTGCGTACCGACGATGGCCGTGGCGATGGTCGAACACCCCGATCGCGCTCGGTACGACCTGAGCAGTCTGACCGCGATTCTGTGTGGTTCGGCACCCGCGCCGATCTGGTTGTGGCACAAGGTATGTGAAGAGTTCGGTGTGGACGAGATCGTCACCGGGTATGGCATGACCGAATGTGGTGGTGCCATGACCCTGACTCTTCCCGAAGACCCCTTGGCTTTGACGTCCGAGACCGCGGGAGCGCCGAAGATGGCCGGCCCGGCCGGAATGCCGCCACACGGCAGGCTGACCGAATACGTTGCGCTCGACCCACTCACCCACGAGGTGTTACCCGCCGGAGAAGAAGGTGAACTGGCCTCCAGAGGACCCACGACGATGCTCGGCTATTGGCGCAAACCTGCCGAAACCGCGGCGTCGACGCACAACGGTCTGCTGCTTTCCGGTGATCTCGGAAGGGTGCGGCACGACGGCTACCTGGAGATCACCGGTCGAAGCAAGGAGCTCTACAAGAGTGGGGGTGAGCTGGTGATGCCCAGGGAAATAGAGGATCTGCTCGCCGCGCACGACGCCATTTCGCAGGTGTTCGCCGTGGGAGTTGTCGACGACCGGTGGGGAGAAATCGGCGTCGTGGTGATCGTGCGGACTCCCGGGTACGACATCACCGCAGAGGAAGTCGTGGACATCTGTCGCGAACACTTGGCTCGATTCAAGGTGCCAAAACGCGTCGTCTTCCTCGATCCCGAGGACCTCCCGAAAACGCCCACCGGGAAGGTTCAGAAGTTCCGGTTGGTGGGCCACGTGACCGAGAACGCCCGCACCGACAACGCGATACAGACGAGGAAGTAGACCATGACTGACAACCCACCCCGCCGACTCGTGGTGGTCGGAGCGTCGCTCGCCGGGCTCCGCGCCGTCGAAGCCGCGCGCAGACAGGGTTTCGAAGGAAGGATCACCCTGATCGGAGCCGAGGAACATCTGCCGTACGACCGTCCGCCGTTGTCCAAGGCGTATCTCGACGTCCTCGACGACGGCGATCCGCAGGTCCCGTTTTTTCGCACCGAGGACACCTTTCGCGAGGAGTTGCGAGTGGAGCTGATGCTCGGGGCCGCGGCGACCGGCCTCGACACCGACGCTCGATGTGTGATCGTCGGCGAGACAACAGTTCCCTACGACATCCTGGTCATCGCGACCGGTGCGGGTGCGCGATCATTGCCCGGCACCGACGGCATTGACGGTGTACATGCGTTGCGGACACTCGATGACGCCAGGGCAGTGCGTGAAGCACTGGAATCCGGCGCACGCACGGTGGTGATCGGTGCCGGTTTCATCGGATCGGAGGTTGCGTCGAATGCCAACAAACGAGGTCTCGAGGTGACCGTGGTCGAAGCGCTGCCGACGCCGCTCGTCCGGGCGATCGGGGCCGACATGGGCACGGCCATCGCCGCATTGCATGAGCAGAACGGAACCGAACTGCTTTGCGGTGTGGGGGTATCGAAGATCCTCTCGGATGCCGGACGGGTCACCGGCGTGGAATTGGCCGACGGCCGTGTGCTGCCTGCGGACCTGGTGATCGTCGGCATCGGCAGTATCCCGGCGACGGAATGGCTGACCGGGAGCGCGGTTCGGCTCGACAACGGCGTGTTCTGCGACGAGTACCTTGCCACCGGAGTCCCCGGGGTGTTCGCTGCCGGCGACGTCGCCAATTGGTACAACGGTCTCTTCGACAGACATCAGCGACTCGAACATTGGACGAGCGCAGCCGAACAGGCAAGCGCAGCCATCCACAACGCCCTGCATCCGGAATCCCCGAAACCGTATGCGACAGTTCCTTACTTCTGGTCGGACTGGTACGACAGCCGGATTCAGTTCGTCGGGGTGACCGATGCCGACGAGATCCGGCCGGTCGAGGGTGCACCGGGGGCCGATCGTCGATGGGTTGCCCTGTATCGCACCGGCGACCGGATCACCGGTGCGCTGGCGGTCAACGGGCAGAACGTCATCATGAAATACCGCATGTTGATCATGCGCGGAGCCTCCTGGGCCGAGGCGCTCGAATTGGCTGAGAAGCGCAAGGTCGCCGCCGGGCGATGAACCGAAGGACCGCAGCATGACCAGTACTGAGACTCCTGGATTGCGCAGTGAATCGCGTTGGGAGAAGGACACATCGATCGATCTCGACGAGTCGACGATCGGCGCGGTGCTGGTGCGCCGGGCACACGACCATCCGACCGTCGTGGCACTGATCGCCACCGCGCATGACGGGTCGGCCGTCCGCCTCACCTATTCGGAGTTGCTGGACGAATCGCGTCGGGTGGCCACACGGTTGCGCCAGCTCGTCGCCCCTGGCCAGATGATCGCACTGTGGGCGCCGAACGTGGCCGAGTGGCCGATCATCCAGTACGGAGCGGCCCTGGCCGGCGTGGTGCTCGTCGCGGTCAATCCCGCGCTGCGGCCGCCTGAGTTGGAGTACGTGCTCCGGCATTCGGGGGCCACGGTGCTCATCCATGCCGATCGGGGACGTGATTACGACATGGCGGCGGTGGCCGAGGAGGTCGCCGCCACGGTGGGAGACGTTCGTACGGTGAGCCTGTCGGACCGAGACCGTTGGCGCGGAACGGATTCGGCGCCGGACGTCGAGGCCGAAAGCCGGATATCGCCCGACGACGTCGCGATGCTCCAGTACACCTCGGGAACCACGGGAAATCCCAAGGGTGTCTTACTCCGTCATCGGTCCCTGATCAATGTCGCGCGACTGACGATGCGTGAAGCACGGATGCCCGACCACTTGACGGCGGTCAATCCGCTGCCGATGTTCCACACCGCTGCATGCGTCATCGGCACGCTGGGGCCGTTGAGCGCCGCGGGAACGATGATCTTGGTCAAACAGTTCGCACCCGGACCGGTCATCGACGTGATGCGGTCCGAATCGGCAAACGTCCTGTTCTTCGTGCCCGCGGTGTTATCGGCGCTCGTCGAGTACGTGCGCAGTACCGGAGATGGCGCGCCAGAGTTGCGGGTCATGCTTGGTGGGGCGGCCACCATTGCCGCGACTCTCATCGAGTCCGCCGAAGCGACATTCGGTGGTCGCCTGGTGAACGTGTACGGGCAGACCGAACTCGCGCCGGTGCTCACGGCGACGAGGCCAGATGATTCACGTGAGGACAAACTGCGCACGGTCGGTCGTCCGCTACCCCAGGTGGAGTGCACGGTGGTGGACCCGGTGACCCGCGAAGTCGTCCCGGTCGGTGTGGTCGGAGAGATCTGTGCTCGCGGATATCAGCAATTCGTCGCCTATCACGACGATCCGGAAGCGACCGCCCGCGCCGTCGACGGTGCGGGCTTCGTGCACACCGGTGATCTGGGTTCGATGGACAGCCGGGGATATCTGACGATCACCGGGCGACTCAAGGAACTGATCATCCGTGGCGGCGAGAACATCGCACCGGCCGAGGTCGAATCGAGGATTCTCGAGGTCGATGGGGTCGTCGAGGTGGCGGTCGTGGGCTTGCCCGATGCCCGTCTCGGCGAGACGGTCGCAGCTGTCCTGCGTTTGCGTGACACCTCCGTCGACCTTTCCGACGTGAGTCAGCAGGTCCAGGCTCACCTGGTGACGTGTCTGACGCCTTTCAAGATCCCGGCGAGGTGGTTCATCGCCGATGCGCTACCGGTGACCCCCACCGGGAAGGTGCGCAAGTTCGCGATCGTCGAGGCGATTGCGAGCGGAGCGCTGGCGGAGATCTGAGGCGCGGCGCGGAAAAAGGGGTCAGCGGGGGGAGAGGCTGGCCCGAACCATCGATTGTGCGGTGGCCACCACGGAGTCGACAGAGCCGCGGCGTGGGCGCCACCACTCAGCGGCCCAGTTCAGCGCGCCCAGGATCAGCATGCGCGCCACGAAGAGATCGAGATCGGCGCGGACCTCGCCCTCGTCGAACGCGTCCTTGATCAGGCGACGCCAGATGTCGCCGTACTTCTTCTCTTCCGAGCGTTGCCGGTCCCTGATGTGCTCGGGAATCTGGCCGGCATTGCGGATCGACGCCGTGGTGTAGTCGGACACCTCGAGCTCGTGCCGCAGATGGGCGTCGACCGCGATCATGATGCGGTCCATGGGGGTGTCCTCCGGAGTGGCCTGATCGAGCGCGGCCTGGAGATAGGCGCGCATCTCGGCCAGCCCGGACCACATGACCTCCTCGACAAGTTTCTCGCGGGAGTCGAAGTAGTAGTAGATGGCCGGCGCCTGCAACTCCGCGACTTTCGCCACGTCGGTCAGTCTGGTCCCCGCATACCCTTTCTCACTCAGTACGCGCGCCGCGGCATCGAGGATGCGTGCTCGCGTCCTCGCGGATTTCATTTCCCGATCGGGCTTCCGCGAGCGAGATTTTGATTCTGGGTTAAGCGTCACCACCTCACTATATCGACGGTGCGGTGCTGCGATGAGTCGGCTCGAGCCATCCTCACCCCTCCGGCGTATCCTCTCCCAATCGCGCCGCCGGCCCGGTGAAATAGTGTTCGCCGTCGAACGACGCCGGATGTCCGGCAGCGAGGTAGGTCCCGATGCCGGTCTGGGTGAGTTCGGCAAACAGCGGGTTGTCGGTGAGTGCTCCCGATCTGACCACCTCGTCGAAGCTGCGGTAGCGCTGCGAGAGCACCGACGACCCGTCGAGGGCGGTGGCCGCCTCGTCGGTGGAGTGTTCGGCGAACCACTTGCCGAACAACGCATTCAGCACGCTGCGATGGGTGTAGCGGTCGGCTTCACAGGAGAAGTCCGCGTCGAGCGCCTGCTCAAGCGAGGCGATGACGGACTCGGTTCCGGTGATACGAACCAGATCCCGGAAATGTCGCGGTGTCAGTGCGACGAGCATGAAGCGGTCGCCGTCGGCGGTGACGACGTCGGTGCCATAGGTGCCGTACACATCGTTGCCGGTCGCCGGGCGTGAATGCGCATTGACCTGCGGTTCGGTCAGATAGCCCAGGGTGCTGGCGATCGACAGTGCGGTGTCCTCCAACGGCAGGCGGATCGACGCGCCCTGGCCGGTCTGCTCGCGCCGACGCACCGCGGCGGTGACGGCCAGCGCCGCATACAGGCCGCAGACCACATCCCAGGCGGGTAGCACGTGATTGACGGGGCCGTCGTGGTCGACGGGGCCGGTGATCTGCGGAAATCCCAGCCCCGCATTGACGGTGTAGTCGACGGCGGGGGAGCCGTCGGAACCGCCGAGCAGCTCCAAGAGAATGACGTCGGGGCGAAGAGCGGCAAGGGTGTTGTGGCTCATCCACTCCCGGCCGCCCGAGTTGGTGACGAGAATGCCGCCGCCGGGGCCGGATTCGGTGACGAGGCGTTGGACCAGCCGCTGACCTTCGGCAGAACGCAGATCGGCAGTGACCGACTTCTTGCCCTTGTTGAGACCCGTCCAATAGATCGAGGTGGTGCCGTCGTCGGTGAGCGGCCAACGATTCACGTCGGCGGCGCCGCCGATCGGATCGACCCGGATGACCTCTGCGCCCAGTTGTGAGAGGGTCAGCCCACACAAGGGGGAGGCAACGAAACTCGACACCTCGACCACTCGAACCCCGTCCAGCGGACGGGAATGCTCGGTCGGCATGTCACACCGCCTCGACGGTCGCGGCGAGGCCCTGACCGCCGCCGATGCACATGGTGACCAGTCCGGTGCCGCCACCTCGGCGGTGGAGTTCGTGGAGCAGGGTGGTGGTCATCCGAGCACCGGTGGCGCCGATCGGGTGGCCCAGCGATATCCCGGAACCGTTGACGTTCAACCGATCCTGATCGTCCCACTTCCAACCGTCGAGCACACTGAGTACCTGTACGGCGAATGCCTCGTTGAGCTCGACGAGATCGCACGTCTCGAGTAGTGCCGCGGCGGAGTCGAATCCGCCACGGGTGGCCAGCTTTTCGACCGCCGGTACCGGCCCGATGCCCATCCTCGACGGATCGCATCCCGCAGCAGCCCATCCGGTGAGGTAGCCGATCGGTTCGAGCCCGAGCTCATCGAGCTGGTCCTCGGCGACGATCAGGCAGGCGGCTGCGGCGTCGTTCTGCTGACTGGCGTTGCCGGCGGTGACGGTGCCGCCGGGCGTGACGGTGCGCAGCCGTGCCAACGATTCGGGAGTCGAGTCGGGCCGGATGCCCTCGTCGCGGGCGAAGACGATCGGGTCTTTCTTGCGTTGCGGCACTGTGATTTCGACGATCTCGTCGTCGAAACGCCCAGCTTCCCAGGCAGCGGCGGCACGCTGATGGCTGCGGGCGGCGTAGGCGTCCGCAGCCTCACGGGTGATGTGGTGATCGGCGGCGAGATTCTCGGCGGTCTCGATCATCCCGGAGATTTCCCCGAAGCGCCACACCGGTTGGGAGCGTTCGCGTCCGCGGTCCAGGCGGTCATACATGGTGACATTGCCCGAGCGGGCGCCCCAGCGATTCGTGGTCGAGTAGTACTCGATCCGGCTCATCGACTCGACCCCACCGGCCAGCACGGCGTCGGCGGCGCCGGTCTGCACCATCATCGCGGCGGTGACCAGAGCCTGCAGTCCACCGCCGCATCGGCGATCGAGTTGCATGCCGCCCACCGAGATCGGTAGGTCGGCGTGCAGAGCGATCCAACGACCGACGCACGGAACCTCGGAATTGGCGTAGGACTGCGCGAAGACGACGTCATCGATGCGTTCGGGATCGATGCCCGAACGGGCGACGACGGCCTTGGCGACCGCGGCGCCGAGATCCTCGACAGGAACATCACGCAACGCGCCACCGAAGGTGCCGACGGCGGTGCGCGAGGGTGCCACGATCGCCGCGCGGCGTAACCGGTTGCTGCTCATGTCACATGAACCGTCCGCCGGTGACCTCCATGACCGTGCCGGTCATGTAGGAGGACAGGTGAGTTGCGAGAAACAGTGCGACCGTGGCGACCTCGCTGACCTCACCGGCCCGTCCCATCGGGATCTCGGCCATCTTCTGATCCCACGCCTTCTGCGGCATCGCCTCGGTCATCGCCGAGCGGATGAGACCCGGCTGGATGGCGTTGACCCGTACCCCATGGTGTGCAAGCTCTTTCGCCGCAGCCTTGGTCATGCCGACGATCCCGGCCTTGGCTGCCGAATAGTTGGTCTGTCCGACCATGCCGACCTTGCCCGACAGGGACGACAGGTTGACGATGGCACCGCTCTTGCGTTCGCGCATGATCGCCGCCGCCTTGCGGGTGCCGTTCCAGGTGCCCTTGAGGTGGACGTTGATCACTTGGTCGAATTGTTCTTCGGTCATGTTGCGCATGGTGGCGTCCCGGGTGATGCCCGCGTTGTTGACCATCACGTCGACGGGTCCGAAATGTTCTGCAGCAGCGGCGAGTAGCGCGTCCACGTCGTCGCCGCGGGTCACATCGCACGCCACGCCGACGGCAACACCGGCTCCACCGAGTTCGGTGGCGGCTTTCTGCGCGGCCTCGGCATTGATGTCACCGATGACGACGTGGGCGCCTTCGTCGACGAACAATTGCGCGATGGCGAAGCCGATACCCTGTGCGGCACCGGTGATCACGGCGGTCTGGTCCTTCAAGAGTGGTCCGGGCATGGGAATCCTGTCGTGTGAGTGTGCTGGGATGGTGTGGCGCGGTGGGCTACTTGCTTGCCGCACGAATGAGGTTGCCGCCGATGATGAGTCGCTGGATCTCGCTGGTGCCTTCGTAAAGCCGGAGCAGGCGGACGTCGCGGTAGATCCGCTCCACCGGAACCTCGCGCATGTAACCGGTGCCGCCGTGGACCTGCACCGCGAGATCGGCGACCTTGCCGACCATCTCGGTGCAGTAGAGCTTGGCCACCGATGGTGCGGTCCGTCGGTCCTCGCCGGTGACGTATTTGAGCGCGGCGTCACGTACGAGTGCGCGCCCGGCCATCACCCCGGTCTGCTGGTCGGCGAGCATGGCCTGCACCAATTGGAAAGAGCCGATGGGCTTTCCGCCCTGGGTGGCATTGGCCGCGTACTCAACCGACTCATCGAGGGCACGTTGTGCCTGCCCGACCGCGAGCGCAGCGATATGCACCCGACCTCGCGCCAGGGAGGTCATCGCGGCGCGATATCCGGTCTCCTCATCACCGCCGACGAGCGCCGAAGTGGGCACACGCACGCCGTCGAAGCTGACGTCGGCGGTCCACGCCCCCTCCTGGCCCATCTTCTTGTCCTTGACTCCGACCTCGACCCCTGGTGTGTCGGCAGGAACCAGGAATACGGCAATACCTGTGTTCTTGCCTTCTGCGGACTGTTCTGATTCAGCCCGCTCGCTTCGCTCCCGGCGCTGGGTTCTGGCGAACACGACGAACAGGTCGGCGATCGGTGCGTTGGTGATGAAACGCTTCTGCCCGTCGATCACCCACTGGTCGCCGTCGAGCGTCGCCTTGGTGCGCAGGCCGGCGGGATTCGAGCCGGCGCCGGGCTCGGTGAGAGCGAAGGAGGCGACGACGTCACCGGAGGCGATGCGCTCGAGCCACTCCTTCTTCTGCTCGTCGGTCCCGAAGTTCACCAACACCTGCCCGGCAATGCCGTTGTTGGTGCCGAACATCGACCGCAGAGCGAGCGTCGTGTAGCCGAACTCCATCGCCAGCTCGACGTCCTGGGTGAGATCGAGGCCGAGGCCACCCCATTCCTCGGGGATCGCGTACCCGAACAGGCCCATCTCGGCTGCTTGGGCGCGCAGGTCGTCGGGGATGGCGTTGGTCTCGGCGATCTCGTTCTCGCGCGGCACGACCTTGGTGCGGATGAAGTCGTGGACCACCGAGCGGATCTGCTCGAAGTCGTCCGCGCTGACGGCGGGAGTGTGCTGCTGTGCGGGTGGAGCCATGCGATCGAAATTATCAAATCTGTGAGGTTGTGCCAACCATCCGAGCTATATGTCCAGGCTATGGATTGCATAGCGGGTGAGTGATAGTTGAGTTTGATAATCTCTGCGCGTTGATGCGAGTCGAGGAGGCAGTGGTGGCACAGCCCGTGGGTGGTCGATCGGTCGAGGCGGCATCGTCGGTGCTCAAGCAGATCGCGGCCCAGGAGATCCGCCGCATGGTCTTCGCCGGCGAGATGCGGCCGGGAACCAAGGTCGATCAGGATGCGGTCGCCGAATCTCTCGGGATGAGCAAACTGCCGGTGCGTGAGGCGCTGATCTCACTCAGCGGGGAGGGGATCATCGAGACGATTCCGCGGCGCGGCGCCTTTGTGGCCGACCTGTCCCGCGAGGACATTCGCGATCACTACTGGATGCTCGGCGTGATCTCCGGGCTGGCCGCCGAACGTGCGTCGGCGACTCTGTCCGACGCCGACCTCGACGAGCTGCGTGTGTTGGCGACCGAGATGGAGGAGACGACCGATCTCCTCGAGATCGAGCGCCTCAACTTCCGCTTTCATCGGCTGATCAACCTCGGCACCCGCTCACGGCGCCTGATCGCCGAGCTCAAACTCCTCAGTGGGGCAATCCCGTCCGGCTTCTTCGACTCCCACCCGGACTCGGTCGCGTCGTCCTTGCGGGATCATCGCGAGATCGTCGATGCACTCGCCGGCCGCTCGCCGGGTATGGCGCGCACGTTGACCGAAGGCCACTTCCTCCGCGGCGGTCATCGTGCGGTGGCGCTCCTGGAGGAGCGCGGGTTCTGGAGGTGAGTGAACCGTCCCCACGGTGGTAAGGGCGCTCTTCCGCCTTCCCGTCGAGCCCTTTCCGATCGGTGGTCGAGGTGCGAGGCGCCCCAGGCGCCGAGCCGTTCATCGGTGGTCGAGGTGCGTCCCGGATCGGTGGTCGAGGTGCGAGGCGCCCCAGGCGCCGAGCCTCGAGACCGAGCCGAACCCCCAGCTGGAACCCACCCGAAAAAACTTTCGACAACCTCTTGCCAACCCGGCAAACCCGGCATACACTCGAACACAACAACACACAAACACGTGTTCGCTATCGCCAGGGGGGTGACAATCATGGTCGACACCGCGTTACCCGACGTGTCGGGGTTGTCGACCACCCAGAAACTCGCCCTCGCCCACCGCTTGGTCGATTCGCTGGCCACCGATGATTTGACCGGCCTGTCCAACGACGACCTGGTCACCGTCGCCCAGTCCACCGAACAGTTGATCACCCGCATCACCGTCCAAGGCGATCGGCAGATCGTCGAATTCTCCGACCGGCATTTGGCCCGCGAGTACGGGTTCGGGTCGATCACCGACGCCATGATCGGCTTACTCCGTGTGTCGGAACCGTGGCGGCGGTGGAAACAACTGAAAGCGACCGCCACCTTCCACACCTTCACCGGTGAGGTCGCCGCCCCCAAATATCCAGCACTCGCCGAAGCGATGGCGTCCGGGGCGGCCGGCTCCTCGCACGCGGCGGTGGTGATCGACGTGCTGGACCGCATCCCCGCGGCAGTGCCGTTCGACGAGAAAATGTCGGCCGACGCCACGATGGCCCGCTACGCCCGCACCCACACCCCCTCCGACCTCCGGATCTTGGGGGCACGGGTGTTGGCGCACCTCGACCCTGACGGCCAACTAACCGACGACACCGACCGGCAACGCCACCGCCAGATCCGCATCGGCCGCCAAGACGCCCAAAAAATGAGCGGCCTGTCCGGGCAGATGACCCCCACCCTCACCGCACACCTCGAAGCAGTACTCGCCGCGTGGGCAGCCCCAGGAATGAACAACCCCGCCGACCCCGACTCCCCCACCGGCAGTCGCGAAGACGCCGACCCCGACGCGTTGACGGCCGCCGCAGCCCGCGATCACCGCGACCAAGTCCAACGCAACCACGACGCCCTGGAAGCAGTCCTACGCGCCGGACTGGATGCCGGCCTCGGCCCCCAATCCCATCGCGGCCTACCACCACACCTGATCATCAAAGCCACCCTGTCCGACCTGATTGCGCAGACCGGAATGGGAGTCACGGCGACCGGCACCCTGCTCCCGATCACCGATGTCATCGCACTCGCCGCTCAGTGCCAGCCGTGGCTGGCGGTGTTCGACGACCACACGAATCTTCCCCTGTATTTGGGGCGGGCACGCCTGGCGAGTCAAGGACAGCGGATCGCGTTGTTCGCCAAAGACGGCGGCGAATACTGCTCGTTTCCCGGATGTACTCAACCCGCCGCGCACGTCGAAATCCATCACGCCACCAAAGACCACGCGAAAGGTGGGCTCACCAACATCGGTGACCTCGCCCCCGCCTGCGGCAAACACAACCGCATGGTCGGCGACAAACCCGGACAATTCACGACCGGGATTTATCGGGACGGGCCGTGGGCTGGACGCTGCTGGTGGCGCAAAAACACCCCCGTCGGGGCAGCCGAACCGAACCCGAAACGCACCAACGCGCTCCCCGACGTCGGCACCACCTACGCTGCGGCGTTGGCCCGCGTCCGGGCGGAGTTGCATCCACCACCCGACCCACCACCAAGTGGTGCCGATACCGATCTCGCCACAAGCGACGACCGGGACTCGATGCTGCCCACCGACCGAATCCGCCGCAGCCGAATCCCCATCGGGCACGGCTACTACGACCTCGTCGAAATCCTCACCCCCGACCCCAGCCCGGACTCGCCGATCGAAACCCAACTCGCCCAACTGCTCGGTGACCGCGGGTTCTAGACCGTCACGTATTCGGTCCGGGGTTGGAACCAGCAGCGGCGCAACAGGTCTCGAGGCTCGTCGCTAACGCTCCTCGGCACCTCGACCACCGGAAGAAAAGGGAAGTCCGCTAGCGGTCCTCGGCACCTCGACCAGCGGGAGAAAAGGGAGCGCCAGCGACGAGGCCTCGAGACCCGCCGTACCGGTGGGTGGACGCAACACGCCTCGAACAGCAAGCCTCGGGTGTTACCCGCCGACAGCCGCCGAGTACCACTTCGCTGCGGCGGCGTACTGCGCGAATACTTCTGGAGTTGGTGTAGCCGTGATCGTTTCGGACTCGACACGCCATTCCGGGAGCTCGCCGGTCAGCGCCCACGCGGCCTGGCGGGCGGCGCCGAGTGCCACGTATTCACCGTCGGCGGGCAGCACAACCGTGCCGTCGAACAAGGCGGGAGCGATCGCGCGTACCGCCGACGACTTGGTGCCCCCGCCGATGAACAGGAACCGCTGCACGTCGATGCCCTGATCCTCGATCCGGTTGCGGCAGTAGACGAGCGAACAGAGCAGGCCTTCGACGGCGGCGCGTGCGACGTGCGCAGGGGTGAAGTTGGCGGGGGTGATCCCGGCCAGCGTTCCCGTCGCCGCAGGCAGATTGGGGGAGCGTTCACCACCGAGGTAGGGCACCATCGTCAGGCCGTTGGCGCCTGCGGGAGCCGACAGCGCGAGGTCGGCGAACCTCGCCAGATCGACGTCGAGCATCTGCGCGGTCGCCGCCAACACCGGTGCGCCGTTGAGTGTGCACACCAGCGGAAGGTGCCGTCCGGTCGCATCGGCGAATCCGGCGACGATACCTGACGCATCGCGCGGCGCGACGTCGCCGACAGCGCTGACGACACCCGAAGTTCCCAACGACACGATCCCGTCACCGGGACCTGCCTGCAAACCCAGTGCCGCGGCGGCGTTGTCGCCGACACCGGCCCCGAGCACGACACCGCCGGATGTCTTCCCAGCAGCCTCACCGGGTCCGACGATCCGCGGAATCCCCGGTAATCGATCGCGAAATGCCAATTGCAGCAGATCTGTTCGATACTCCTCGTCAGCGGCGGAGAAGTAGCCGGTGCCTGACGCATCGCTGCGGTCGGTCGTCAGAGCGCCGATGTCGGTGCCGCCGGCGAGTTTCCAGGTGAGCCAATCGTGCGGTAGGCAGACGGCCGCGGTCGCGTCGGCATGGTCGGGTTCGTGGTCGGCCAGCCATCGCAGCTTGGCGGCCGTGATCGCCGCCACCGGCACGACGCCGACAGCCTCCGCCCACTTATGTGGGCCGCCGAGCTCGGTGATGAGATCGTCGGCGGCACCGGCCGAACGAGTGTCGTTCCACAGCAAAGCTTCCCGCACCACGTGCCCGGCTGTATCGAGGCACACCATCCCGTGTTGCTGCCCGGCGACCGACAGCGCGGCGACGTCGTCGATACCGCCCGCCGCCCTGATGGCCGCGATCAGCGCCAGCCACCAGTCCTCGGGGTCGACCTCGGTACCGCCCGGATGTGGCGCGCTGCCCGAGCGCACCACGGCGCCGGTATCCGCGTCGCAGACGACCACCTTGCACGACTGTGTCGAGGAGTCGACGCCGACGACGAGGGTCATGACAGCAGCTCCTGGAGGGTTGCGCGGGTACCCTTGCTGCGCAACGATTCCAACGCCCACCGATACGGCTCGGTGAACGACTCGTCCTCAGCGAGGTCGCCGAACAGTGACGTCTCGGACAAGAAGGCCAGCGGTTCGGTACGTGAGCGCTGCGCCAGCGGGACGAGGCGGTCGGCCAGCGGGTCGTCGACGGTGATCGCATTGCCGTGCTCGTCGACACCCTCGGCGTAGCGCGTCCAGCCGGCCACCACCGCGGCCGCCAGTCTCACGGAACCATCCTGCGCGAGGCGATCCCGGATCACCGGTACCAGCCATTTCGGGATGCGGTTGGAGGAGTCCTGACACAGCCGGGCGATCGTATCGGCGATGGCCGGATTGCCGAATCGCTCGAGCAGAGTGTCGATGTAGGCGTCGACGTCGACGTCGGGCAAGGGCGCGAGCGTCGGCTTGCCCTCCTCGGACATATAGCGGCGCAACAGCTCCCGCAGATCGGGATCGACCGCGGCGTCGTGAACGTAGCGGTACCCCAGCAGATGGGCGAAGTAGCACAGTGCCTGATGTCCGGCGTTGAGCAGCCGGAGTTTCATGAGTTCGTACGGCGTGACGTCGGCGACGACCTGCACGCCCACATTCTCCAGAGCCGGCCTGTCGCAGGAGAAATTGTCCTCGAGTACCCACTGGGTGAAGGGTTCGGCCACCACCGGCCAGGCGTCGGCGATCCCGGTACGCTCAGCGACCTCGCCGGCCAGTTCTGCGGGAGTGGCCGGGGTGATGCGGTCCACCATGGAATTCGGGAACCGCGTGTGTTCGTCGATCCACGCCGCCAGCTCCGGGTCGCGCAGCCGAGCGTAGGCGAGGAACGTCGAGTGCGCCATATGGCCGTTGCCGGCAATGTTGTCGCAGGACATCACGGTGAACGAGGGCACGCCCCGCTCGCGGCGTCGGGCCAAGCCTTCCACCACGAGTCCGAAGACGGTTGTCGGCGCGGCATTTCCGGTGAGATCGGCAACGATGTCCGGATTGTCGGCGTCGAACTCGCCGGTGGCCGCCGAGAAGTTGTAGCCGCCCTCGGTCACCGTCAGGGACACGATGCGGACGGCCGGATCGGCGAGCCTCTCCAGAACGGCCTCCGGATCGTCGGGGGCATAGAGGTATTCGACGATCGAGCCGATCACCGATGTCTCCACCGCACCGTCGGGATGTTTGAGGGTCAGGGTGTACAAACCGTCTTGTGGCACAAGCGCATCCCGCATCCGCGCGTCGGCAGGCCGCACGCCGACACCGCAGATTCCCCACGACGGATCGGACGCGAGCAACTGGTCGAGGTAGAAGGCCTGGTGGGCGCGATGGAAGCCGCCGACCCCGAAGTGCACGATGCCCGCGGTGACCGAGGATCGGTCGTAGCGCGGCGTTGGCACGTCGCCGAGAGAATCCAGCATGGTGGTGTTGAGTGGGAGGGCGTCGGCGAGAGTGCTCACGAACGGTCCTTTCGAGTCGGTTCGGTTCGTGCACCTGTGCGGCATCGGGAAACCTGTGGATGGACAATGGCTTTGATCATTCCGGGCACGCGGTCGGAGTTCAGCGCCTCGGCGGTCTCGTCGAGCCCGTAGTGGGCAGTGACCATCGCGTCGAGGTCGACGGCGGCCGACGTCACCAATGCGCGCGCGGTGGGCCAGGTGTTGGCGTAGCGGAAGACCCCGGTCAGTACGATCTCACGATTCTGGATCAGTGAGACCGGCAGCTCCATGGTGTCGGCGCCCATCCCGACCAGTACGGCCCGTCCGCCGGGCCGCAGCGCCCGCAGGCCCGCGGTGACCGCGGCCGTGACACCGCTGGCATCGATGAAGGCATCCACCGGCGCGAACCCGGTGCCGGGGGCAATGGTCTCGGTCGCGCCGAAATCCTCTGCTCGCGTGCGACGTTCGGGATCGGGTTCACTGAGCACGATGCGGGTCACCCCGGACGCCCGGGCGACCTGGGCACACATCAGTCCGATTGGGCCAGCCCCGGCGATGAGAACGGCGTCACCGGTCCCAACGCCCGCCTTGCGCATCGAGGCGATGCCCACCGACAACGGCTCGAAGAGTGCGGCCGCCTCGTCGCTGATCTCGTCGGGAATCGGGTGGGCGAAGGCGGCGCCGATGGTCACGAATCCGGCGAGAGCGCCGTCGACGGGTGGGGTGGCGTAGAAGCGCATGTGTGGGCACAGGTTGTATGCACCCCGCATGGTCTCCGCCGACGCCGGGTCGGGCCGCTGCGGTTCGATCGATACGCGCTCGCCGATCCGTGCCGCGTCCACGTCTGCGCCGACGGCGACGATCGTGCCCGCGGCCTCGTGGCCGAGGATCAGGGGTTCGCGGACAACGAAGTCGCCGATGCGTCCGTGCCGCACGTAGTGGGTGTCCGACCCGCAGATTCCCACCGCGCTGACCTGCACCAACACGTCGCCGGCAGTCGGGATGGGAACGGGGCGCTCCTCGACGGACAGACGGAGGTCGGGATGCAGAACGCCGGCGCGCATGGTCCCCGACAGCGCATCACGTTTTTCGATCATTGTTGCGTGTCTCACATCGAGGATGTTAGCGTACTGAGCACATGCACGGCTAGTGAGCAGATGCTCACCACGTCCAAAGGAACCACCGCGATCGAACGGAGTCGACGAGTGCCTTCTCGCAAAGATGTGGCAGATGCCGCGAAGGACCCGCCCGACGGTCCACCGAAACGACCGGCCACCGGGCGTGGGTCAGCCGGCCGGCCCGCCGCCGACACCGGTCAGGATCTGCGGCTGCTCGTGCGCGCCGCGACGATGTATCACCTCGAGGGACTGACGCAGGCCGACATCGCCGGCCGACTCGGGGTGTCACGTCCGACGGCCGGGCGGCTCATCGCGCGAGCACGTGCTCAGGGACTCGTCCAGGTGTCGGTGACCGCTCCCGAGCATCTGTCGGCGTCGATTCACACCGACCTCGAACGCACGGTGGAGCAGATCTTCGGTCTCGACGAGGTGCTGATCATCGACGAGGTCGCCGACGGCACCGCGTCGGGCAATGCCGCCCTCGGCCGCGCGGGTGCGTCGGTCCTGTCGCGGCGCATCCAACCCGCCGACACCTTCGGCTTCACCTGGGGCCCTGAGCAGGTCGCGACCGCCGACGCGATGACCGCCAACGCGGCGGCGCAACGCGTGGTGCAGATGGACGGCTCGATGACCTCCGTCGAATACCACACCGGCGTCGACCACGCGCTGGCCCGCTTCTCCGAGCGTCTGCACGCGCAGCCGCTGCGCCTGGTCGCACCCTTGTTCGTCGACCCCGACACCGTCGCCGCCCTCAATCGTGATTCGGTTGTCTCCCAGGCTCTGTCGGCAGCACGTGGCGCGCAGGTGATGCTCTTCGGAGTGGGTTCGGTGTCGACATCGACGACCCTGTTCGAGGGCGCATTCATCGATGCGATCGTCCTCGACGAACTGCTCGAACTCGGCGCGGTCGGCGAGATCGGCGGGCGCTTCTACGACGCACAGGGCATCGCCGTCGAATCGAGTCTGGTGGAGCGGACCGTCTCAGTCCCCCTCGACGCGGTGAAGGCCTGCCCCACGGCGATCTTGATTTCCGGTGGCACCCACCGGGCCGAATCCATTCTCGGCGCACTCCGCGGCGGCTACGCGACCATCCTGGTCACCGACGTCCCGACCGCGGAATGGCTTGTCTCACAACAGGAAGGTCAGCAGTGAGATCCCTACGAGCGAGATTCCCGAGCGGGCATCTCTCCCCGTCACGCCGCCGCGGCAAGGCCGGACTGGTGGCCTTGGCCGCCACGATCGGTCTGCTGGCCACCGGATGTGCCGGTGCCGGCTCGCTCACCGGCGGCGGTGACCGCGAAGTGACGGTCGCAATGGTCTCGAATTCGCAGATGCAGGACGCGATCAAGCTGTCCGGCCAGTTCGAGCAGGAGAACCCGGGCACCAAGGTCCGCTTCGTCACACTCTCGGAAAACGAAGCGCGCGCGAAGATCACCGCGTCGGTGGCCACCGGCGGTGGTGAGTTCGACGTGGTGATGATCAGTAACTACGAGACACCCATGTGGGCGAAGAACGGGTGGCTGGTCAATCTCACCCCGTACATGGACGCCGACACCTCCTACAACGCGAACGATTTCATTCCGACTCTGAAATCGGCGCTCTCGTACCAGGGTTCGATGTACTCGGCCCCGTTCTACGGCGAGTCGTCATTCCTCATGTACAACAAGAAGCTGTTCTCGCAGGCTGGTGTGACGCTGCCCGCGGACCCCACCTGGCCGCAGGTCGCCGACGCCGCTCGCAAACTCACCAACGACCGTACCGCGGGAATCTGCCTGCGCGGCAAGCCCGGTTGGGGTGAGGTGCTCGCCCCGCTGAACACCGTCATCAATGCCTACGGTGGTCGCTGGTATGACGAGAACTGGAACGCCCAGCTGACCAGTCCGCAGGTCGAGGCCGCCGTCCAGTTCTACGTCGACACGGTGCGCAAGTACGGGGAGGCCGGTGCCTCGTCGTCGGGCTTCCAGGAATGCGGAAACCTGATGTCGCAGGGCCAGGTCGCGATGTGGTACGACGCCACCTCGGCGGTGTCGGTGCTCGAGAGCCCGGACACCTCGACCATCGCCGGCGACGTCGGCTACCTGCCGGCCCCACGAATGGCCAAGGGCGACAACGGTTGGCTCTACACCTGGTCGCTCGGGATCCCGTCGAGCAGCAAACACCGCGACGACGCGTGGAAGTTCATCGACTGGATGACCAACCGCAAGTACATCGAACATGTGGCGAACACCCTGGGTGCCACCCACGTCCCGCCCGGTAGCCGGCTCTCGACCTACCAGCTGCCGGCCTATCAGAAGATCTCCGGGCCGTTCGCGCAGCAGACCCTGCAGGCGATGCAGGCGGCAAATCAGGACAAGCCGACGCTGGCGCCGGTGCCCTACACCGGAATCCAGTTTCTGGCGATCCCTGAGTTCCAGGACCTCGGAACCCGCGTGAGCCAACAGATCTCGGCGGCGATCGCCGGGCAGATCAGCGTCCACGACGCACTCGAACAGGCCCAGCAGTACGCCGAGGTCGTCGGCAAGTCCTACCAGAGGGAGCAGTAGAGATGGCCACCGCAGTATCCACGCGAGGCGCGCAGGTGCCCCCCGATCAGGGGCGGCCGGTGACCTCGAAGAAGGACCAGATCAGTCGCGCCGAGGGCTGGCGTCGACGCGGACCCCTGTTGCCCGCCTTGATCTTCATGATCGTGGTCACCCAGGTTCCGTTCGTGTTCACGCTCTACTACTCGACGCAGTCGTGGAACCTGGTGCGTCCGGGCTCACGTCGGTTCGTCGGATTCGACAACTACGTCGCGGTGTTCGGTGACAGCCAATTCTGGACGGTCACCCTCAACACCATCCTGCTGATCGTGGGCACCGTGATCATCTCGGTGGTGCTCGGACTGATCTTCGCCCTGCTGCTCGACCGGAAGTTCCTGGGGCGCGGGGTGGTTCGGACCCTGCTGATCACCCCGTTCCTGGTGACACCGGTCGCCGCGGCGCTGCTGTGGAAGACGAGCCTGCTCTCGCCGACCAACGGCCTGGTCAACTGGGCGTTGAGCCCGTTCGGCATTCACACCGACTGGCTCTCGGAGTTCCCACTCGCCAGCGTGATGGCCGAACTCGTCTGGCAGTGGACACCTTTCATGATGTTGCTGATCCTCGCGGGACTGCAGTCGATGCCGCGGGACATCCAGGAGACCGCACGCGTGGACGGCGCCACCAACTTCCGGCTCTTCCGCGAACTGACCCTGCCGCACCTGCGGCGGTTCATCGAGCTCGGCACGGTGCTCGGCGCCATCTACCTGGTCAACACCTTCGACGCGGTCTACATGATGACCTCCGGCGGACCGGGTGTGGCCAGCTCCAACCTGTCCTACTACATCTATCAGCGTGCCTTCCTCGGATTCGACATCGGGCAGGCCGCCGCGATGGGCGTGGTCACGGTGATCGGCACGATCGTCGTCGCGTCCCTGGCCCTGCGCCTGATCTTCAAGTCATTCACCGGAACAGAGGAGCCGGCCTGATGAGTACCGACACCCGCCCCGCCCCGACCACCACTTCGACGTCGGCACCCGAAGTACGCCGCAGCCGCAACCCGCGCCAGATGGGACTGACCGCACTCACCTGGATCCTGGCCATCGGGTTCTTCTTCCCGGTGCTGTGGATGGTGCTGACCGCATTCAAGAAGGAAAGCGACGCCGCCACCAACCCGCCGACGTTCTTCTTCGCCCCGACCCTGCAGCAGTTCCGCAACGTCTTCGACGCCGGAATCGGTACGCCACTGCTCAATTCGTTGTTCGCCACCATCGTCTCGACGATTCTGGTTCTGGTCCTCGGTGTGCCGGCGGCATTCGCATTATCGCTGCGCCCGGTGCGCAAGACCAAGGACGCGCTGTTCTTCTTCATCTCCACGAAGATGCTGCCCATCGTGGCCGCGATCATCCCGCTGTATGTGATCGTCGGCAAGATCGGGATGCTCGACAACGTGTGGACCCTGGTGATCCTCTACACCGCAATGAATCTGCCGATCGCGGTGTGGATGATGCGGTCGTTCTTCCTCGAGGTGCCCGGCGAACTGCTCGAGGCCGCCAGCATCGACGGTGCGAGTCTGTGGACCTCGGTCCGTGAGGTTATCCTGCCGCTGATCTCCCCGGGTATCGCGGCCACCGCACTGATCTGTGTCATCTTCTCGTGGAACGAATTCTTCTTCGCCGTCAACATGACCGCCGTCAACGGGCAGACGATGCCGGTCTTCCTGACCGGCTTCATGTCCGGGCAGGGCCTGTACTGGGCGCAACTGTCGGCGGCGTCGGTCCTGGCCGCGCTGCCGGTGGTGATCTGCGGCTGGATCGCCCAGAACAAACTCGTCCGCGGCCTGTCCTTCGGCGCGATCAAGTAATCGCGTCGGTCACCCACTCACCCAAGCGCTTTCGTATCAACAGGAGAACCCCATGGCAACCATCACCTACGACAAGGCCTGCTGCGTCTACCCGGGCGCCGAGTCACTGGCCGTCGACTCCCTCGACCTCGACATCGCCGACGGCGAGTTCGTGGTCCTCGTCGGACCGTCGGGCTCTGGCAAATCCACGGCACTGCGGATGCTCGCCGGACTCGAGGAGATCGATTCCGGGCAGATCCGCATCGGCGGGGACAACATGGTCGGCGTCGCGCCCAAGGACCGTGACATCGCCATGGTCTTCCAGAACTACGCGCTCTACCCCAACAAGACCGTCGGGGAAAACATGGGATTCGCATTGAAGATGCATGGCATCCCCGCCGACGAACGCAAGCGCAAGGTCGCCGAGGCCGCCAAACTCCTCGACCTCACCGACTACCTGGATCGCAAGCCGGCGAAACTGTCCGGCGGACAACGTCAACGCGTCGCCATGGGCCGCGCGATCGTGCGCGAACCCCAGGTGTTCTGCATGGACGAGCCGCTGTCGAACCTCGACGCCAAACTGCGGGTCCAGACACGCACCCAGATCGCCGCGCTGCAACGCCGACTGGGCACCACCACCGTCTACGTCACCCACGACCAGGTCGAGGCGATGACCATGGGCGACCGCGTCGCCGTGCTCAAACACGGTGTACTCCAGCAGTTCTCCACCCCGGCCGAACTCTACGACCACCCGGTCAACGCCTTCGTCGCCGGCTTCATCGGATCGCCGGCCATGAACCTGTTCACCGCGCCGATCCGCGACGGCGCCATCTCGATCGCCGGAGCCGACATCGACATCGACGCCACATCGCAGGCAGCACTACGCAAGTCCGGGCTGAGCTCGGTCGTCGTCGGCATCCGGCCCGAGCACCTCGCGCTCTCCGACGACGGCACCGGACTCAACGCCGACGTCGCACTCCTCGAAGAGCTCGGCAGCGAAACCTACGTCTACGCCTCGCTGGCCGACGAATCGGTCCACAACCTCGACGGCGATCCGATGGTCGTGGTGGCACGCTCCTCACAGCGGGCGCCGGCCAAGCGTGGAGAGGGAATCCGGTTGCGGCAGGCCGACAACGCGGTTCACCTGTTCCACCCCGAGACCGGCGACCGGCTGGTCTGACGAGGCCGAGCGCGGGGTCAGTGCGAGGTGGCCGGTGCTGCCGAGCCCGGTGTCGCCGAGCCTGGTGTCGCCGAGCCCGATGCTGCCGAGTCGGCGATCACCACGCCCGTCGGGGTCGGCTTGGGGCCGCGCTTGGGGATACACAGCGTGATGGCCACACCGACGAACGCGGCGACGGCACCCACCAGGAAGCACCACTTGAACGTCGTGTGGGTGGGAATGTCGTTGCCCGCCATGCTGATCGTCGAGGTGGTGAGCAGCACCGCCATCACCGCCGAGGAGACGGTGGTGCCGATCGAGCGCATCAATCCGTTGAGTCCGACGGCCGCACCGGCCTCGGTCATCGGCACCGCGCCCATGATCAAGGTCGGCATCGCCGCATAGCCGATGCCGACGCCCGACGCGGCGATGATCGACGCGATCATCAGCTGCCACGGCGAGTTCATCAGGAACATCGCGAGCAGATAGCCCACACCGAGCACCGTCGCGCCGATGGCCAAGGTGTACTTGGCACCGATCTTGTTGATCAACGTGCCCGAGACCGGGGCGAAGACCAGCATCATCAGTCCGCCGGGCGCCATCCACAGGCCGGCCTCGAGCATGGTCTGGCCGAGTCCGACTCCGGTGCGCACGTCCATCTCGAGCAGCATCGGGATGACGATCGACTGCGCCATCATGCCGAAGCCGATGGCGACGGCGGCGATGTTGGTGAGCAGGACCGCCGGACGTGCGGTGGTCCGCAGGTCGACGAGCGGTTCGGGGGTTCGCAGCTGATAGAAACCCCACGCCCCGAGCACGACGAGACCGCCGATCAGCGTGCCGAGCGTGGTGCCCGACGTCCAACCCCAGTCGTTGCCCTTGGACACGGCGATGAGTGCGGCCGACAAACCGATGGCCAGGCCGATCGCGCCGACGACGTCCAGACGCCCACCGACCGCGTCGGGTACGTGCGGCACGACCACGACGACCAGGGCGAGGACTGCCAACGACAGGATCGCCGACACCCAGAACAGGCCGTGCCAGTTCCAGCTCTGCGCGATCCACGCCGACAGCGGCAGACCGATCGCACCACCCACACCGAGCGTCGCGCTCATCGCGGCGATCGCCATCGAGGTGATCTTGGGTGGCGTGACCTCACGCATGAGGCTGATGCCGACCGGGATGAAGCCCATGGCCAGGCCCTGGATCGCGCGGCCGGCGATCATCGGGATGACCGAACTGCTCAGGGCGCACACGATGGAACCGGCGACGAGCAGCGCGGCGCTGCCCAGCAGGACCCGCTGCTTGCCGAACATGTCGCCGAGGCGGCCGGCGATGGGCATCGCGATCGCGGCGGCCAGCAATGTCGCGGTGATCACCCACGACGCGTTGGAATGGGAGGTGCCCAGCAGGGTGGGCAACTCGGGCTGGATCGGGATGACCAGCGTCTGCATCAAGGATGCGACGAGGCCACCGAAACACAGCGCGATGACGGTGGCGATCGCGGCGCCATTGGACGACCCGTTGCGCGGAACGGACTCTACTGGTGCCGGGTTCTCTGCTGCCGGCGACGAATTGGTGTCTGACATCGCACCTCCTAAGCTGTATGTAGCGTACATATGTAAGGTACATATGCAAGCCGCGCAGCTCGTGAGGCTCCTCAATCGGACATACCGGGCGGCTGCGGCAGAATGTTGGTGAGCCGGATGTCGAAAGAGGTCGCAGTGGGCGGATTCCGCGAGGGCGAGCGCAACGGCACGTCACGTCCGGCGCCGGTGACCTTCGACGGGGCCGACCACGCACCGTGGCCGTCGCCGCTCTACCGCGACATCGTCGAGGAACTCAGCCGCTTTCATCGACGCAAGAGCGAACACCCCGCCGAGTCGGTGCTCGAGAGCTCGGCGTTCGCGATCCTGCTCGTCCTCTCCGACGGCCGTGCACGGACCCTGCGGGAACTCACCGACGAACTCGACCTCGAACAGTCCACGGTCAACCGGCAGGTCAACGCCGCGATCAAACTCGGCTACCTCGAACGCTTCGACGTCGAGGGCTCGATGAGCAGGCTCATCCGCCCGACCGAGAGCGGACGGGCCGCATTCACCCATGACGGCATGCTGCGGGTGAGTCGCCTCAAACAGGTCTTCGCCGATCTCGACCCCGGTACCCCGGAAGTCCTGTTGCGCGAACTGCGCGCTTTCAACGAGGCCTATGACCGTACGCTGCGAGCAGAACAACGGGGCGCGCGTTCGCGCAACCACGGCTGAGGGAGAACGTGTGGGGACATACGTGGTGACCGGATCGGCGTCGGGAATGGGTGCGGCGGTTGCCGATTCGTTGCGTGCGACCGGGCATACGGTGATCGGGATCGATCGGGACGGCGCCGAGGTGACCGCGGACCTCTCGACGCCGCACGGGCGTGCGTCGGCGATCGCCGCGGTCCTGGACCGGGCCGAGGGCGCACTCGCCGGAGCCGTCCTCGCGGCCGGTCTCGGCCCGGCGCGCGGGGCCGAACGCACCATCGTCGATGTGAACCTTCTCGGGGTGACCGAACTGCTCACCGCCTTTCGCCCGCTGCTCGCTGCCGGCGAGAAGTCGAAAGTGGTTGTCTTCGGCTCCAATTCGACAACAGCGACGCCGCTGGTACCAGGCCGCGCGGTCGCCCGACTCAAGGCCGGCGACACCGAGGGGGCCACCCGGATCCTGCGCAGGCGGGGTAAGGCGCTGTCGGGTCCCGCGGCGTACGCGGCGTCGAAGATCGCGGTCACCCGATGGTGTCGGGTCCACGGCACCCGCCCCGAATGGGCGGGGGAGGGGATCGCGGTCAACATCATCGCCCCCGGGCCGGTGATGACCCCGCTGCTGCAGTCGCAACTGACCGGCGCGTCGTCGAAGAACGTCCGGTCCTTCCCGATTCCGCTGCGCGGGTACGGAACACCGGAGCAGATCACGCAGTGGGTGATGCTGATGCTCTCGCCCGCCGCCGATTTCATGGCCGGATCGGTGATCACCGTCGACGGTGGTACCGAGGCATTGCTGCGCGCACGGGACTGGCCCCGGGCCGTGCCATTGCGGGCTGTCCCACGGGTGCTGTGGCGAATGTATCGCGCCCCCAAGGACGGTCAGATCGCGCGGTACTGAGTCGCCAGGTACTCAAACGAGTGCGGGGATCACAATCCGGCCCGTTCGAGCGCCTCGTCGAACTCTTCGGCAGCGCGCTTCTCGCCCTTGCCGTCGGCGATCGCCTGCTGATATACCGCGAGCAGCTCCGCGCCGTGCTCGGCGTAGCGTCGGGCCCACGCCTCACCGTCGTAGCGCCAGTAACCGATGATGTCGTAGCGGTCCGCGGGCCAATGATGTTCGCGGCGAAAGTGTTTGCGCACCATTCGGGATTCGGCGGCCTCGCCGGCAAACCAGCAGTATCCGGTGCCGGCGGGAACGTCGAGAGCGGCGATGGTGGTGCCCAAGCGGCTCGCCGAGATACCGTTGCCGCTGCCGATGAGGCTGATGACCTCGACGCCGTCAACGGGTCGGCCCAGATAGGCGAGGTCGTCCTCGTCGATCACCTCGACCACCAGGATCACCGGCCGCGGATCGTTGGCGAGCTCGTCGAGAATGCGGGCGGCGGCCGGGAGTCCGGCGAGATCTGTACCCAGCAGGAGCCAGTCGGTGCCCGATGCGGGCCGGTACCAGCCGCGCGCGTGCGACATCGCCACCGCATCACCGATGTCGGCTCGTTGGGCCCAGAGTGTCGCCGGGCCCCGCGAGTGGATGACGAAGTCGACGTCGACGGTCGCGGTTCGGTGGTCGACGGCGCGGATGCTGTAGTTGCGGCCCTCCGGCGGCTCGGGGAGGTCGTGATAACCCCACACCTCGTCGCGCAATTCCATTGCGGGAGGTCGGCTTCGGCCGGGCTCGGGAAAGTAGAGGCCGACGGCGTCGTCGGGCCCGCCGGGCAGTTGTAGACGGGCGAGATGCTCGACGTGCAGGTGCACCCGACGGATGTGCGGGGTGAGGTCGTCGGTACCGGTGACTGTCGCGAACGAGAAACCCATGATGAGGTAAGGCTACCCCAACTTAGTTGTCAGTCGCTGTTCAGTCCTGGTCGTGAGGCCAGTTGCCCTGCGTCAGGAGCTCCTCGAAGTTCTTGATGAGGTGCGGGTTCAGATCGGTCTCGACGGCCTTCTCGTAGTCGCCGCCCCACTTGGCGAACCATGCGGCGTCGCGTTCCATCAGGAAGATCGGCCAGCCATGGGTGATCTCGAGATCGTCGAGGTAGAGGTTGGTCGATCCGTCCTCGCGCATGTACCAGTAGCGTTTGCCCGATTTCTCGAACGCCGCCACTTCTTGCGCCGTCACGTAGTACTCGCCGTCAGCCTGCTTCATATGACCGATCGTACGGACCATGGCGCCGACCGCCGTCTGCCCGGAGGTGACCTCTGGTTGACGCTGCAGAGTTCTACAGGTCGAGCACCAGCTTCGGCGAGAGTGATCGGGAGACGCAGGTCATGATCGTGTCGCCGCGTTCGCGTTCGGCACGTGACAGCACGGAGTCGCGATGGTCGGGGGCGCCGCCGAGAACGTCGGCCTCACATGTACCGCAGATTCCTTCCATGCACGACCCGATGACGTCGACACCGGCCTCCTCGACCGCGGCGAAGATCGTCGTGCCCTGTTCGACAGTGACAGTCACCCCCGAGACCGCGCACTCCACCTCGAAGGAGTCGAGTGCGCCCTCGGGTGCGTCGCCGGTCGCGGCCACGAACCGCTCGAGGTGCAGGCTCCCGTCCGGCCATGCTGCGCACTTCTCCTCGACGGCGTCCATCAGCGCGGCGGGTCCGCAGCAGTAGACCAGGGTGTCGGCCCGCGGCTCGCCGAGGATCGCGTCGAGATCGAACCGCTCGCTGTGTTCGTCGCCGGCCCAGACCGTCACCCGATCGTTGGACCCCAGTTCGTCGAGAAATGCCATTGAGTCCCGAGACCGACCGCAGTACAACAGGTTCCATTCGGCCCCTTCCGCCTGGGCTGCCGCGATCATGGTGCGTATCGGGGTGATGCCGATGCCGCCGGCGATGAACCGATATCGCGGTGAGCCGACGAGCGGGAAGTGGTTGCGGGGACCCCTGACCTGCAGGTGCGACCCCTCGGCCAGCTCGTCGTGAACGAACTCGGATCCGCCGCGACCGTTGCGTTCACGCAGAACCGCGACGGTCCATGACGATCGGTCCGCGGGATTTCCGCACAGGGAGTAGTGCTTCGACATCCCCGGACGCAACAGGAGCTCGACGTGCGAACCCGGGGTCCAGGCGGGTAGCGAACCGCCGGTGGGATCGGTCAGGGTGAGCTCGACGACATCCTCGGCCGCGGTCCGCCGGCGGGCCACCCGCAGATCGAGCGTCTGCATTGCTGCACCACGGTTTCCACGAGATGGCCGTGCGGGCATGGGAGTTGAACTGCCTGCCGCCGAACCGCTTGCTGCAGAGTCGTTGTCGCCGGCCTCGCGTGGATGTGTGCGGTAGGGGCCCGGCTCCGGCCGCCGACCGCCGATCGGGGTGAGGCGCACCATCATCGAGCTGTAACCCCGCACGAAGTTCGACTGCACGCGCTCCGGCTCCGCGAGAACCTCGATGTCGTCGAATCGGGTCAGCAGTTCCTCCCACAGAATGCGCAACTGCAACTCCGCCAGCCGGCTCCCCATGCACCGGTGCGTACCGATCCCGAAGGCCAGGTGGTGGCGGGCATTGCGCCGGTCGATCACGAAGCTGTCCGGGTCGTCGAAGGTGCGTTCGTCCCGGTTCGCCGAGGCGTACCACATCACCACCTTGTCGCCCTGACGGATGAACTGGCCGTTCAACACGGTGTCGCGTGTGGCGACCCGACGCATGTAAGCCAGCGGGGTCTGCCATCGAAGGATCTCGTGGACCAGCTTCGGCACGAGCCCAGGGTTGGTGCGAAGGCGGTCGAACTCTTCCGGGAACTGGTTGAGCGCGAGCACACCGCCGGTCATCGAGTTGCGTGTGGTGTCGTTACCGCCCACGACCAATAACACGAGGTTGCCGAGGAACTCCATCGGGCGGTTGATCAGGTCGTTGGTGTCTTCGGAGAGCTGCATGAGTGTGATCAGGTCGTACCCGGGCTTCTCGCCCGCCGCCAGACGAGCCGCCTTGTCGTGCCACAGTGCGCTGAAACTCCGCGCCATGTCGGCGGCGCCCCGATAGATCTCATCGGTGTTGTTGACCCCGCCGGTGGCCGATGCACTGGTGGCCACCAAGTCGGTCCACTGCACCAGCTTGCGTCGGTCCTCGTACGGGAAGTCCAGCAGCGTGGCCAGCATCCGTGAGGTCAGTTCCACACTGACCCGGTCGACCCAGTCGAACGGCTCACCCACCGGCAGCGCGTCCAGGACATCCTGGACCCGCGAACGGATCAGGCCCTCCATCTCCTCCAGATTCTGCGGAGCGACAACGCCCTGAACCGCGGCGCGTTGCTGGTCGTGGCGCGGCGGGTCCATCGCGATGAACATCTCGATATCGAGTCCTTCGGGCGGCTCGCCGAGAATGATCTGGGGTTCGGCAGAGAAGGTCTGAAAGTCCTTGTCGACGGTGACGATGTCGTCGTAGCGGGTCACCGACCAGAATGGGCCGAAAGCGCTGTCGGCCCGAAAGTGCACGGGCGCTTCGTCTCGCAGCCTCCTGAAGTAGGGCTGCCACTGTCCTTGACGCCACAGGAACGGATTGCTGACGTCGATCTCGGTGAGATCCAGGTCCGCAACGTCGGGGATCTCCGACGCCTCGAAGCGTGGCCGGCCATCGTCCACCATCAGCCTCTTGGCGCGCTGGAACAGATGCAGGCCCTGGATTTGGCGGTCCATCGGAACCACTGCCTGGGCTTTGTTGATGAGTCGATCGACAACGCGCATGACAACCATCGCTTTCGCTGGGTTTCGGTGTTGCCCGACAATAACAGAGTGATTGTCTGTACTGGAGACAAATTGACATAATTTGTCTTGAGGTCGAATCCGGGTCGGACTCGGCCATCGACAGGGGATCGATGAGACCGTCGCTCGGAATTCGTACCGGCCCGCGTGACCTCGACTCTCGCGATGGGCACGCCGGCCGGCTCGGTAACCTCGTCGAGGTGACCACCCGACAGACCTATGCGGAGGCGAGTAGGGCGCTCCTGCGCACAACTCTGCTCGACGGTCTGCGGGATCTGCTGGTCGACAAGGACTGGCCGTCGATCACGATGGCCGACGTCGCCCGGACGTCGGGCGTCGGACGGCAAACCGTGTACAACGAGTTCGGTTCCCGCCACGGTCTGGCGCAGGCGTATGCGATGCGCTTGGCCACGGAATTCGCCGGCATCGTCGCGTCGACTGTCGCCGAGCGCCCACACGATATCCACGGCGCGCTGCACGATGCGTTCGCCGCCTTCTTCGCCGTGGCCGCGGCCGACCCGCTCATCACCTCGCTGCAGCGTGGTGAGGCCAAGCCGGATCTGCTGCGGCTGATCACCACCGATGCCGCGCCGCTGATCACGACCGCGAGCGCGCGTCTCACCGACATGCTCACCACCTCGTGGCTCGGGCTCGCCGCCGACGACGCCGTGCGTATCGCGCGGGCAATCACGCGCATGGCGCTGAGCTACGTGGCGATGCCGCCCGAGAGCGACCGCGATGTCGCCGCCGACCTCGCTGCGGTCATGGCCCCCGCGGTCATCGCGGCCCGCGGCGGCGAAACGAAGTCGGGTGCCACCCCGACGACAGAGGAGTGAATGTTCATGGCGCAGAACCTGATCGACGTCGACGCACTGACCGAGGAGATGCTCTCGAACCGTCCGCCGGTGATCCTCGACGTCCGCTGGGCGCTGGGGCGGACCGATGGGCGTGACCGGTATCGGGAGGGCCACATCCCCGGAGCCGTCTACGTCGATCTCGATTCCGAACTGGCCGACCCGCCGTCGGCCGAACTCGGGCGCCATCCGCTGCCGTCGTCGGATCGCCTGCAGGACGCCGCACGACGTTGGGGTGTGGACGACACGTCGCCGGTGGTGGTGTACGACGACATCGGCAACCTGGCGGCGGCCCGCGCATGGTGGTTGCTGACCTGGGCCGGACACCTCGACGTCAGGATGCTCGACGGCGGGCTCGACGCCTGGCGGTCGGCCGGGATGCGTGTCTCCGCCGGCGACACCGCCGCGCGTCCCGGCACCGTCACCCTGACCGGCGGCGACCTCCCGCACGTGTCGCTCGACGAGGTCGCGCGACTGTCCGCGGAGATCCGGGACGGCCGCGACGACGTGGTCATCCTCGACGCCCGCGCCGGCGAACGGTATCGCGGGGAGACCGAACCGATGGATCCTCGCGCCGGACATGTGCCCGGCGCCGTCAGCGTTCCGACGGCCGGGAATCTCGCCGACGACGGGCGGTTCCTGTCACCCGAACAACTGCGCGAACGGTTCACCGCAGCCGGGGTCACCGAGAATGCGCAGATCATCGCCTACTGTGGATCGGGAATCAACGCCGCGCACGAGCTCGCGGCGCTGGCCATCGCCGGGTTCTCGGGCGCCTTGTTCCCGGGGTCGTGGTCGCAGTGGTCCGCCGATCCGGAGTTGCCTGCGGCGGTGGGCCCCACTCCGTAGTGTGATGTCGGGCACTCACATGTGCACATTGGGCCATGTGTTCCGACAGAACGATCGATGGGCCAGGTCCGCGTCGAGCATGTGCGGGGGCCGCACCCGGGCCAATCTGAGATCCACGCGACCCCGCGATCCACGAGCTCGAATTCACCCAAGGAGTGCAACGTTGCGCGATTTCCACTGCCGTAAATGCGGCCAGCAGCTGATTTTCGAGAACTCGCTGTGTCTGAACTGCGAGAGCAAGCTGGGCTTCCATCTGCCCTCCCGAACCATCCAGGTCCTCGACGACAAGGAGCAGGCGCAGGTCGACGACGCGCTGATCGGTCGCTGCGCCAACAGTGGCGTCGCAGCGTGCAACTGGCTCGTCGAGATCGGTGAGGGGTTGCCCGCGCTATGCGAGTCGTGCCGGCTGACCCGCACCCGTCCCGACGACTCCGACACCGACTCCATGGCCGCGTTCGCCGAGGCCGAACTCGCCAAGCGACGCGTCATCGTCGAACTCGACGAACTGCAGCTGCCGATCTTCGGCAAGGACGAGGACCCGGAGATCGGCCTGGCCTTCGACCTGCTCTCCAGCGCCACCCAACAGGTCATCACCGGCCACGCCAACGGTGTGGTCACCCTCGACCTCGCCGAGGGTGACGATGTGCACCGCGAACAGCTGCGGGTGTCGATGGACGAGCCCTACCGCACCCTCATCGGCCACTTCCGCCACGAGATCGGCCACTTCTATCAGATGGTGCTCGTCGGTGACGGCCCCAATCGCGGGCGCTACGAGGTACTGTTCGGTGATCCCGACGAGGACTATCAGGCCGCGCTCGATCGCCACTACGGCGACGGGCCGCCGGAGAACTGGAAGGACGACTACGTCTCGTCCTATGCGACCATGCATCCGGCCGAGGACTGGGCCGAGACCTTCGCCCACTACCTCCACATCCGCGACACCCTCGACACGGCGGCCGCGTTCGCCCTGGCCCCGGCCGGCGCCACTCTCGACGCCGACCTCCCCGGTCAGGTGGGCTTCGATCGCATCATCGAATGGTGGCTGCCGCTGACCTGGGCGCTCAACCAGATCAACCGCTCGATGGGCCATCAGGATCTCTATCCCTTCGTGCTGCCGCCGAAGGTCCTGGAGAAGATGGAGTTCATCCACGAACTGATCACCTCCGACGACTGAGTGGTCCCTTCCCCCGGTGGTCCTTCTCCGGTGGTCGAGGAGTGGGTCCCTTTCCCCGGTGGGCAAGGAGCCGGTCCTTTTCTCTTCGGTGGTCGAGGAGCCTCGCGCGAGCGCAGCGAGCACGATGCGTCTCGAGACCCCTGAACGCGAGGCTGAAACTCGAAACCAGCACCGGTGCAAGAGGTCTCGAGGCTCCGTCGCTGGCGCTCCTGCGCACCTCGACCACCGGGAATGGGTGCGTCGCACGTCGGCTGGGCGTGCGCCTCGACCACCGGCATGGGAGCGTTCGTCGCACGGGTTGGCGGGTGGGGTGGTGCGTAGGTGGGAGTGCGCACCTCGACCACCGGGACGGGTGGGTCACCCGGTAGCCCCTCGGGTCGCCGGGCCGCAGGGATTGACTCACCGCGCGGAAAACTCTTGGGTGAGCCGAGCAGGTCGGGTGCAATGGTGTGGTTGTGCACGGTATCCCCGATTCGGAAGTGGATTGATCAGGCGTGAAGTTTCATTGGTTTCTCCCCACCAACGGCGGCGACGGTCGGACGGTGGTCGGCGGCGGCCACGGGGTGGTGGCGCAGGCCTCGTCGCGGCCGGCGTCGGTGCCCTACCTCGGACAGATCGCGCGCAGTGCCGAACAGCTCGGCTTCTCCGCGGCGCTCACCCCGACCGGGGCCTGGTGCGAGGACGCATGGGTCTCGACGGCCATGCTCAGCAGCGTCTCCGATCGGCTGAAGTTCCTGGTGGCCTTCCGGCCCGGTGTCACCGCTCCGTTCCTCTCCGCGCAGATGGCCGGTACCTTCCAGAATCTGTCCGGCGGACGCCTGCTGCTGAATGTGGTGACCGGTGGTGAGGATGCCGAGCAGGCCATGTTCGGTGACTTCAGCACCAAGGAGGAGCGCTACGCCCGCGCCGACGAGTTCCTCGAGATCGTCCGTCGCCTGTGGACCGGGGAGACGCTGACCTTCGAGGGTAAGTACCTCTCGGTGGAGAACGCGACCCTGCATCAGATCCCGGACCCGCTTCCCGAGATCTACTTCGGTGGTTCGTCGGCGGCCGGAATTGCGGTGGCCGCCAACCACGCCGACGTCTACCTCACCTGGGGTGAACCGCCCGAGGCGGTGGCCGAGAAGATCGCGCGCGTTCGTCGGGCGGCCGCAGAGCAGGGGCGGGAACTGACCTATGGCATCCGGTTGCACACCATCGCCCGCGCGACCTCGGAAGAGGCGTGGGCCGAGGCGGATCGGTTGCTGGAGAACATCTCCGCCGAGGACATCGCCCGCATCCAGGCCGGTCTGAAGCGCTCGGCGTCGGAAGGTCAGCAGCGGATGCTCGCACTCAACAAGGGTTCCAAGGACGGCCTGGAGATCTATCCGAATCTGTGGGCCGGTGTCGGCCTGGTGCGCGGTGGGGCGGGTACGGCGATGGTCGGTTCCTACACCGAGATCGCCGACCTCATCGAGGCCTACCGCGACGTGGGTATCGACGAGTTCGTGTTGTCGGGGTATCCGCACCTCGAGGAGGCGTACTGGTTCGGCGAGGGCGTGCTGCCGGAGCTGACCCGTCGTGGACTGTGGGAGCATCCGGCGCCGCCGCGCGCCGCTCGCGCCGCAGTGCCCTTCGGTGCGCCGGTCAAAGCGGTGTCGGCCTCGTGACGACGGCCGTCGTCGTCGGAAATCCCAAGCCGGCCAGTCGAACCCTGGATGCCGCGACGTTTGTGGCCACCCAACTCGCCGGTGGCGCACCCGATCTCGTCGTCGACCTCGCGACCCTCGGTACGGCGATTCTCGACTGGTCCGACCCGGGGATCGGCGAGCTGGTGACGCAGGTCGGCGCCGCCGATCTCGTCGTGTTCGCCAGCCCGACCTACAAGGCCGCCTACACCGGACTGCTCAAACTGTTCCTCGATCGGTTCGCCGGTGGCACAGGGCTTTCCGGTATCGCGATTCCCCTCATGCTCGGTGGTTCGCCCGCGCACTCGCTTGCACCCGAGCTGACCTTGCGGCCGGTGTTGACCGAGATCGGCGGGACCGTCCCCGGTCGCGGGCTCTACGTCGTCGATTCCCGCCATGACGATCCGGAGGCGTACGCCGACTGGTTGGCGGCAACCGCGCCGGTCGTATCCCGATTGCTGGAGGTGCATGCGTGAGCGGCTTCCGAACCAACCAGGACCTCGACGCCGCGCGACTTCGCAAGGCGTTCGGGATCTTTCCCACCGGCGTCGTCGCGGTGGCCGCGGAGGTCGACGGCGTGGTGATCGGTCTGGCCGCGAGCTCGTTCACCAGTGTCAGCCTCGATCCGCCGCTGGTGTCGGTGTCGATCGCGAACACCTCGAAGACCTGGCCGGATCTGCGTCGCGCCGATCATCTCGGGGTCACCGTGCTCGCCGACCATCAGGACGTCCTCTGCCGCCAGCTCGCCGGTCCGGTGGCCCAGCGATTCGACGGGGTACTCCTCAACGCGTCCGACGAAGGGGCTGTCACCCTCGATGACGGTCTCGCGCAATTCGATTGCACTGTTTATCGCGAGGTCGAGGCCGGTGACCACATCATCGTCCTGCTTGAGCTGCACGGCGTCGACCACCCCGAGACCGGCAGCCCGCTCATCTTCCACCGCAGCGGATTCGGTCGGCTCGCCACCACCGCGTGACTCGAGGCGCCGCAGATCGGTCACCGCCGGTGCGGTGAGCCACATTCCGGCCGCCAACGCCACACCCCACGCGAGAAACAGTGGGTCCCAGAGCAGTGCGTGGCCGACGGCCGCCGCGCTGTCGAACGGCTCGGGCCGCGGTAACACTCCGAGGAGCAGCAGCCCCGCCGTGGTGGTGTTGATGGCGCCCCAGGCGATCAGCGCCGTGGCACCCAGCCAGTAGCCGGGCCGAAGCACGCCGGCGCCTGGTCGCCGAGCCGTCAGTGCGGGTGCCATGGCCAGAACTGCCTTGGCCATCCCGATGAGGACCAACAGCCAACGGCCGTCGGCGAATTGGCCCTCGGAGATTCTGTCCGCAGTCTGCCCGACAGTGTTCAGCAGAGCGTCGCCACCCAGACCCCAGTAGATACTGGCCCCGGCGTGAACGAGACCGAGGACGGCGGCGATACCCAGAGCGGTGGACGCGCGTGCTGTCATGCACTCATCCTCGGCCGATGCCCACCGTGGCACATCCGGTCGAACCCCGGGATCGCACCCCGGAATCGTTGTCGGGGTCAACCCCGAGTGCGTGAGTCGGGCCATGTCGGATTCGTATGGCGCGATACGCCGCCCACGGCGTGTTCGGTGACGTCAACCCCGGCGGCGGGTTACCGTCGAGCGATGACTGAGAGACCGTCGACCGAGAGACCAAGGACGCAGAGCCGGGGGATCTTCCGGAAGAAGTCGGTCGATACGGTCATCCACCAGAACGATGAGGGGCATCAGCTCGAGGGCGGGCGACTCAAGCAGGCGCTGCGGACCCGTGACCTGATCGGGTTCGGCGTCGGAATGGTCATCGGCACCGGCATCTTCACCCTCACCGGCGTGCAGGCCAAGAACAACGCCGGTCCCGCGATCATGATCTCGTTCGTCGTGGCCGGTGTGATCGCGTTGTTCGCCGCATTCTGTTACGCCGAGCTGGCTTCGGCGGTACCGACCGCGGGATCGTCCTACACCTACGCCTACACCACGCTCGGCGAGATCATCGCCTGGATCATCGGCTGGGACCTCATCCTGGAGTTCGCCCTCGGCGCGGCGGTGGTCTCGCGCGGCTGGTCCGGATATCTGCAGGATGTGTTCAATCTGCCGACGACCTTCTTCGGCGAGAGTTCGACGGTCAACCTCGGAGCGGTGGCGATCGCTCTGGTGCTCGGCGTGGTCGCCACCATCGGCATCAAGGAATCCGGTTGGCTGACCAACGCTTTGGTGTATCTCAAGGTGAGCATCTGCGTGTTCATCATCATCGCCGGGTTGTTCTTCATCAAGGCCGCCAACTACACCCCGTTCATTCCGCCTGCGCAGCCGACCGGCGGCGACGGCGGGTTGAGACAACCGTTGTGGCAGTGGGCCACCGGCGTCGAGGCGACGGCGTTCGGTGTGGCCGGGGTGCTGTTCGCCTCGGCGGTCGTGTTCTTCTCCTACAGCGGATTCGAGATCGTCGCGAATCTCGGGGAGGAGACCAAGAATCCGGCCCGCGCCATGACCCGTGGATTACTCGGCACCCTGCTCATCTGCACGGTGCTCTACGTGGGGGTGTGTTTCGTCGTGGTCGGCATGGTGCACTACACCGACCTCAGTGAGGGTGCGCCGCTCTCGGATGCGTTCAATCAGGTGGGCTTGAGCTGGGCGGGCGTGCTCGTCGGTATCGCTGCGGTCGCCGGCCTGACGTCGGTGATCCTCGTCGACATCGTCGGTATGTCGCGGATCGGGTTCGCGCTCGCCCGTGACGGTCTGGTGCCGCACTCGGCCGGCAAGATTCACCCGAAATGGCAGACGCCGTACCGCATCACGATGCTGACCACCGCGGTCGTCGTGCTCCTCGGTGCCTTCGTCCCGCTCTCCGCGCTTGCCGAGATGGTCTCCATCGGTACGCTTTTTGCATTCCTGGTCGTGTCCGTCGCCGTCCCCGTCCTGCGCCGAACCCAACCGGAGATGAAGCGTCCGTTCCGGGTTCCGTGGTCGCCGGTACTGCCGATCATCTCGGCGATCTGCTGCGCCGCGCTGATGGTGAACCTTGCGATCGAGACCTGGATACGGTTCGTGGTCTGGCTGGTGATCGGTTTGGGTATCTACTTCTTCTACGGCCGCACGCACTCCAATCTGGCTCGTGCGAACCGGGATTCGTCGGTCCGGGCCGAGGGGTCACCCGCGTCGTAGCGTGAGGATCGCCACCTCGGGTGGCGCACCGACCCGCACCGGTGGGCCCCAGGCGCCGGCGCCGCGCGTCGTGTACAGCGTCGTCTCGCCGACCCGGTCGAGGCCCTCGACCGACGGCTGCTGCAGCGGCACCAGATAGCGGATGGGCCAGATCTGACCGCCGTGAGTGTGACCCGAGAGTTGCAGATCCACACCGAGATCCGAGGCCTGCAGTGCCTGTCGGGGTTCGTGGGCGAGCAGCAGGCGAAAGCGTTGCGGGTCACTGCCGGCCAGCGCGCCCGCCAGGTCGGGCCGGTACGGTTCGGGCGCGCTGTGGTCGTGGATGCCGACCACGTCGATCGTCGCGCCGGCGCGGCTGACGGCGACTCGCTGGTTGCGCAGCGTGGTCACGCCACCCGCTCCCACTCGTCGAGCCATCGTCCGCCGTCGTCGCTGTAGAACTCGTGATTGCCGCTGACCCCGAACACCCCGAGTGGTGCGCGAAGTGCGGTCAACGGTGCGAGATCGCCGGAGAGTTCGGCGACCGTTCCGTCGGTGAGGTCACCGGCGATCGCGATCAGGTCCGGCCGCTGCGTGTTGACCAGGTCGACGACGCGCCGGGTGAAGTCGCCGTCGCGGGCCGGTCCGACGTGCAGATCGGAGATGAGCGCCACCCGCGTGCCGTCGAAGGATTCGGGGAGGTCGGCGAGTCGGATCTCGGTGTGGGTGACCCGCGGGTCGGCCGCCTCGACCACCCCGTACGCGGTGAGTGCGACGGCTGTGACGGCCACGGCCCCGGTCGCCGCGCGGACCGCCTGCAGGCGGCGCCGGCGTCTCGGCTCGGCGAGTTCACTCGATGACCGCCGGATGACCAGCCGCCAGATGAACGCGCCGATACCGACCACCGCCAACCCGAGCACCAGGTACAACACCGTCGCCAGCCAGGTCAGCCCGAGCCACGCCAGGGGACGAAAGGTCGAGGGATTCAATCCGCGCCCGGTGGCGATACCGACGACGGCCAACGCCCAGAACGCGACGAGCAGGGCGTCGGCGATCACCGACCAGGGGCGCGGCAGCGCTGTGGCCCGCACGAGGCGACGATGCAGCCAGAAGGTGATGAGCGCGAGAAATGCGGCGAAGAAGACAATCATGGCAAGTTGCCGCGAACACTACCGCAGAACGGGTGCGAAGTGCTCATCCGTTCCCGCACGCTCACCAGTTCGGATCGCGGGTGATCTTATGCCCGGCATCCGGGTACAACATCACCCGGAACCATCCGGGCGGAGTCCATGATGGAGTGATGAGCTTCGACATCGCGACCGCCCAGACCGGCACCTACACCGAGCTCGCCGAGGCCGCAGCAGGCCTTGTCGCCGGCGAGCACGACCGTATCGCCAACGCGGCCAATATCTCAGCGCTGGTGTATCACTCACTGCCTCAGCTGAACTGGGTCGGTTTCTACTTCTTCGACGGTACCGAGCTGGTCGTCGGGCCGTTCCAGGGCAAGCCCGCCTGCGTGCGTATCGGTCTCGACCGCGGAGTGTGCGGCGCAGCGGCACGCACCCGCACGACGCAGCGCGTCGCCGATGTCCACGCGGTCCCCGACCACATCGCCTGCGACGCGCAGAGCCGCTCGGAACTCGTCGTGCCCCTCGTCGGCGCCGACGACGAGTTGATCGGTGTCTTCGACCTCGACAGCCCGGTACCGGAGCGTTTCACCGCCGAGGATCAGCGCGGACTGGAGGCCATCGCGGCGGTCTTCGTCGACTCGTTGCGGTGATCGCCGCGCACCGGCGTCGCCATCACCGTCGACCACCAGGTCGACAGCGGCGACGGCTCGGGCCACACCACGTCGGTGCGGGCGGGTGCATCGTGTTCACGGTCGGTCATGCTGTCCTCCTTGTCTTTTCGCCGTGAGACGATCGATGACGACGTCGTTGAAGACTATTAGCACTCTTTTGCTTCGAGTGCTAGACGAGCGCGCGCAGCGGGGTTATATTGGGACCCGTACAGCGTGAGAGCTGCCTGTCAAAGGGTGGCAGGCAGCCTGGTCTTCAGGAGGTGAGTGCTGTGCTTCGTTTTGATCCGTTCAGTGATGTCGACGCGCTTGCTCGTGGATTGATGACCGGCTCGATGGTCGGTAGTCAGCGCGCCCCGCGGTTCATGCCGCTGGATCTGTACAAGGTCGGCGATCACTACATGCTGATCGCCGACATGCCCGGCGCCGATCCCGGATCGATCGACGTCAACGTGGACAACGGCGTGCTGACCCTCTCGGCGCAGCGCAGCGCCCCGTCCGACGACGGAGTGCAATGGCTGGCCAGTGAGCGGTTCTCGGGGAGCTATCGCCGCCAGATCACCCTGGGCGACGGCATCGACCCGGCGCGCATCTCGGCGACCTACGACAACGGTGTGCTGCATGTGAGCATCCCGCTCGCAGAGGAGGCCAAGCCGCGCAAGATCGCCGTCGAGACCAAGAGCGATCCGCACGCGATCGCGGCCGGAACATCGGGCTGAGACAAGCGGTCGGGCCGAGGCAACCCATGGCCGGCCGGGGAACCGAGGACAACGCAGGAGGTTGTGATGAACATGCCCGCGCAAGAACCGATTCCGAAGGCCGACGAGGCCGACTGGGTGGAGCAGACCGTCGAGGTCACCGACGACTCCGGCGTCGACGAGTATCCGTACACGCCCCACGATGACGGTCCCGACACGGAGGAGGAGCTGATCCCCGGCGAGCAGCGCACGCCCGGTTCGCGCTGAGCACACGGAGCCCGTGTCGCCGACGCGGTAATCGATGGCGGTGGCGTCACCGACAACGGTGTCGCCACCGCCATCGCCGTATGAACCGGCGGGCGTAGGCTCGATGTGACGTCACCGACATACGACCCCGGGGGATCTCGTGACCACTGCCTACGACTTCACCGCCACCGATATCGATGGCAATCCCGTCGATCTGAGCACTTATCGCGGCCATCCGCTGCTCATCGTGAACACCGCCTCCAAATGCGGATTCACCCCGCAGTACCAGGGTCTGGAGAAGTTGCACCGCGAGTACGCCGACCAGGGGCTGGTGGTCCTCGGATTCCCGTGTGACCAGTTCGCCCACCAGGAGCCCGGTGACGAGGACGAAATCAAGAACTTCTGCTCGTTGACCTACGACGTGACCTTCCCGATGTTCGCCAAGGTCGACGTCAACGGCGACGACGCCCATCCGCTGTATCAGTGGCTGCGCCAACAGAAGTCGGGAATCCTGGGCAGCCGGGTCAAATGGAATTTCACCAAATTCCTCGTCGACAAGTCGGGTGCGGTGGTGGCGCGGTTCGCGCCGACGGTCAAGCCGGAGAAGCTCACCGACGACATCGACAAAGTGCTCTGACCGGCGGCGCACCGAACAAGAATTCCTGGTACGACAACTGCGGGGCACCGGTGTGAACCGTTGCCCCGCAATTGTTTTCCCTGACGCGGTCGCGATGCGGCAGATCAGTCGGCCAAGGTCGCCGCGTCGATGACGAAGCGGTAGCGCACGTCGCTGTCGACGACGCGATCGTATGCCTCGTTGATCCCGTCGGCGCTGATCGTCTCGATCTCTGCGCCGATGCCGTGCTCGGCGCAGAAGTCGAGCATCTCCTGGGTCGGGGCGATCCCGCCGACCATCGAACCGGCCAGCGACCGCCGATTGTTCAGCAGCGGGAATGCCTTGAGCTGCAGGGGATGCTCGGGCAGTCCGAGTTCGACGAAGGTGCCGTTGACCGCGAGCAACGAGAGGTACTGGTTGAGGTCAAGGTTCACCGACACCGTGTTCAGGATCAGATCGAACTCGTTGCGCAGCGTGCGGAAGGTCGACTCGTCACTGGTCGCGTAATAGTGATCTGCACCGAACCGCTTGCCGTCCTCCTCTTTTCGCATCGACTGGCTGAGCACGGTCACCTCGGCGCCGAGGGCGTGGGCGATCTTGACGCCCACGTGCCCGAGCCCGCCCATGCCGATGATGGCGACCTTCTTGCCCGGCCCGGCGCCCCAATGCTTCAACGGCGAGTACAGCGTGATGCCCGCACACAGAAGGGGAGTGGCGACGTCCAGCTCCAGGCTGTCGGGAATCCGCAGCACGAAGTCCTCGGTCACCACGACCTGCTGTGAATAGCCGCCGTGGGTGAATTCGCCCTCGTAGGTGGTGGAGTTGTAGGTTCCCACAGCACCTTTCACGCAGTACTGCTCGTCGCCGTCCTTGCAGGGGCCGCACTCGCCGCAGGACTGGACGAAGCAGCCGACGCCGACGCGGTCGCCGACCTTGTGCCGGGTGACCTCGGAACCGACCGCGGAGACGGTGCCGGTGATCTCGTGGCCGGGCACCACCGGGTAGGTGGTGCCGCCCCATTCGTTGCGGGCGGTGTGGATGTCGGAGTGGCAGATGCCCGCGTAGGCGATGTCGATGAGGACGTCGCGCGGCGCGAGGTCCCGACGTTCGATGGTGGTCTTCGACAGCGGCTGGTCGGGTGCGGTGGCGATGTAGGCGTTGACGGTTGTCGTCACGGGTGTCCTTCCCGAGCGCACGCCGCAACCCGGGGGATGTCGGGGGAGTGGCGCGGCTCTGATCGATTGCCTGCACCATCCATTGTGCTCCACATATGGCCGCGCTCGCATACTCGCAGCGCACGCCACCGGAAAAGCCGTAATCGCCCGTGATGCGGTGATTGCCCAGACGGTGGGAGGCACTATGGCGGCACTAAGGCCGTCGGGATCGACGACGACCGCCCACCGAGCCCCGGCCCGGGTCCGATCCCCGGTGAAAATTCATGCGCGCCAGCGCATCTGGTACTTATCGCCCGATAGACGATCTTCTTCGCAAATCGCCCGACGGGGTGGCTGCCGCTCGGTTCGCGTCGTACCCTCCTCGTGTTAATGGTTGTCGTTGCCAGTAGGGCGTGAAGCCCGGGACGGATCGAGAGTGCGCATCAGCAGAATGGCGGTGGCGGCGGTGGCTGCCGCGGCGGTGATGATCGGTATCGCAGGATGTTCGAGTTCGTCGAGCGGGACCGAGGACTCGACGATCCACGCCGTGGCGGCGGAGAACGAGTACGCCGACGTGCTCTCGCAGGTCGGCGGGCACTACGTGTCGGTCTCGGCGATCATGAGCGACCCCAACACCGACCCGCACACCTACGAGGCGAGCCCGGCAGTGGCCAAGGAACTCCGCGACGCGACACTGGTGGTGCAGAACGGGCTGGGCTACGACGACTTCATGTCCAAGCTCGAGCAGGCGTCCCCGGTCAACGGGCGTAAAGTCGTTGTCGCGCAACAGGTGCTCGGACTCCCGGACTCCACCCCCAATCCGCACCTGTGGTACGACCCCAAGACGATGCCCGCGGTGGCCAAGGCCATCGCCGACGATCTCGGCACGCTGCAACCCGCCCACAAGGACGAGTTCGAGAAGAACGCGGCGGCGTTCACCGCCTCGCTGCAGCCCTGGCTGACCGCCCTGGCGAGCTTCGCCAAGACCCACCCCGCGACACCGGTTGCCGTCACCGAACCGGTCGCCGACTACATGCTGCAGGCGGCAGGCACCGACATCAAGACCCCCTGGACGCTGCAGGCGGCGATCATGAACGACACCGACCCGTCGCCTCAGGACTCGACGCTGCAGGATTCGCTGCTGAGCGGCAAGCAGGTCAAGGTCTTCCTCTACAACCAGCAGGTCACCGACGACACCACCAGCAAGTATCTGGCACTGTCCAAGTCACACGGCATTCCGGTGGTCGGCGTATACGAGACGATGCCCACCGGCTACACCTACCAGCGGTGGATGACCGCCGAACTCGACGCCATGTCCAAGGCCGTCACCGACGGCACCTCGACCGAGAAACTCTGAGCCGGTGGGAGGGCCCGCGGACTCGATTGTGCTCGCCGCGCGCAACATCCGGGTGAGTCTGGGCGGCCAGCCGGTGCTCGACGACGTCTCCGTCGAGGTGGCGCCGGGAGAGTTCGTGGGACTGATCGGCGCCAACGGTGCCGGGAAGACGACGCTGTTGCGCGTGTTGCTCGGAGTTCTGCGGGCGCATTCCGGGCAGGTACATCGGCCCCCGCGTGGCGCGATCGGGTACCTCCCGCAGAAGGTCGGCGTCGACGCCGACACCCCGCTGCGGGCCCGCGACATCGTGGCCCTCGGCATCGACGGCGGGCGACTCGGTATACCGCTGCGGCGCAGCAGGTTACGGCCCGTCGTCGACGAGGCGCTCGACGCGGTGGGCGCGTCGCGCTTCGCCGACAAGCGCATCGGCGAGCTCTCCGGGGGACAACAGCAACGCGTCCTGCTCGCGCACGCGCTGATCCGGAAACCGCAACTGCTGCTCCTCGACGAACCGTTGGCCGGCCTCGACCCCGGCAGCGCCTCGGACATCGTGGATCTCCTCGACACCTTGCGCCGCACCACGGGGGTGAGCATCGTGATGACCGCCCACGACATCAATCTGCTCCTGCCGGTGATGGATCGCGTGGTGTACCTCGCCGGCGGCACGGCCGTCGACGGCCGCCCCGACGAGGTGATCACCACCGAAGTGCTCAGCGGGCTCTACGGACGACCCATCCGCGTCATCCGCACCGACGGGCGAATCCTGGTGCTCGCCGACGACCGGATGTCGTCGCCCGGGCTCGTCACGCACGACGAGCTCGGGGTGTAGGGGCCTCATGAGCAGCAACGAGTGGTTCACCGGGTTCTTCACCACCGAATCGGTCCAGACCGCATTGCTGGTGGGTGGTTTCGTCGCCGCGGTCGCCGCCGTCGTGGGCGTCTTCACCGTCGTGCGTGGGCAGTCCTTCGCCGGTCACGCACTCGCCGATCTCGGCGCCGTCGGCGGTTCGGCGTCGTTCCTCCTCGGTATCAGTCAGCTCTGGGGATTCGTCGGGGCCGGCGTTCTCGCGGCACTTCTCATGGAGGCCATCGGGATTCGCCGTATCCAGGGTCGCGACGTGGCCACCGGGGTGATCCTCGGGTTCGGTCTGGGCCTGACCTCGCTGCTGTTGTATCTGGCGACCACCAACGGTTCCGGCGCGGCACACGACGCCACGGTGTCGGTGCTGTTCGGATCGCTGTTCGTCATCGATCGGGCACTGGTGCCGGTCGTCGTCGCCCTCGGCCTCGTCGCACTCGCCCTGGTGGCAGCCATGTACCGGTGGCTGCAACTCGACCTCGTCGACCATGACCTCGCCACCGCCGCCGGCGTGCGAGTTCGACTGTCCGGCTGCGCCTTCCTGATCGCCTTGGCCCTGGCGGTGGAGTTGTCGTCGCTGACGATCGGCGTCATCCTGTCCACCGCGCTGCTCATCGGGCCACCGGCGACCGCGCTGCTGGTGACCCGGCGGTTGTCCACCGCGATCCTGCTCTCGGTCGTTCTCGGCGTGGCCGCCACCTGGCTGGGCTGTCTGCTCTCCTATGAGAGCCACTATTGGGCTGGTACGCACGGCAATTGGCCGGTCAGCTTCTGCATCGTGACGCTGGTGTTCCTCGCCTACCTCCTCGCGCGCGTGGTATCGGCAGGCCGCCGACGCCACGTCCCCGTCGCAGTACCGGTGCCGAGCTGATGTTCGAGCCGTTTCTGATCAATGCCTGGATCGCCGGCACCCTGGTCGGGATCATCGCGGGTGTGGTGGGGTTCTTCGTCGTGCTGCGCGGGGATTCGTTTCTGGCGCATGCGGTTCCGCACGGTGCCTTCGCCGGCGCCGCGGCCGCGGTCCTGGTGGGCGCCAACCCACTCCTCGGTCTGGGTGTCGCGGCCACCGCCGGTGCGGTGACGATCTCCGCGCTGGGGGCGCGCGCCCGACGTGACGTGGCGACGGCGCTGGGCCTCGTGCTCATGTTGGGGCTCGGTGAGTTCTTCCTCAGCCGTGGCGACCAATACTCGTCGCAGGTGTATGCCCTGCTGTTCGGGCAGATCCTCGGAGTGTCGACGATCGCCATCGTCCCGATGGTGGTTCTCGGTGCGCTGTGTGTGCTGACGGTGGCCGTCGTGTACCGGCCGCTGCTGCTCGGCTCGGTGCTACCCGACATGGCGGCCGGTCACGGCGTCGACACCCGGTACACCTCGATGGCCTTCGCGCTGGTCCTGGCATGTGCCACCACGATGAGCGTGCCGATCGTCGGGGCCCTACTGATGTTCGCCCTGCTCGTGGGTCCGGCGGCGACGGCCCGATGCTTCACCCGCAGCCCGGGTCGGTCGATCGCGGCCTCGGTGCTGCTGTCGGTCGGCGCGGTGTGGGCCGCCATCGTCCTGTCCGTGCAGACCGATTGGCCGATCGGCTTCTTCGTCACCGCGACCTGTGCCGCGATGTACATCGTCGGACGTCTTGTCGGCGTCCTTTCGTCACGACGCGTCGGACGGGCCGAGCGAGAACGGCATCGACCTCTGCGGACATCGCGCAGGTACTCCACAGCCACCCCCTGACAGTCCTCACGCTGTGAATTAGGTCGTCTATACGTCCGCGGATCGGTGGTTCGCTATCCTCTAGCCCATCCATCAGGCCGACGGGGAGACGGTTGAGTTCCACACTCCAGAGGATCACGCGCACGACGGTGGGTTTGTCGACGCTGAACTTCGCGGTGGTGGCGGCGGTGACGCTGCTCGATCCGACGCGCGGGCCGGTCGGCGGCCTCGGGCGTGCGTGGGTGATCGCGTGCATCGTCGTCGATGTCGTCGTGGCGATGGTCTGGTTCGTCAGCGACGTCATGACGCGTGGCGTGGGCGCACGAGCCTTCGGGATCTGGGCAGACGTCGGGACCGCGTCGGTGCTGATCACCTTCGCCGACCCGGGTGAGGCGCTGGTGGGGTGCGTCCTCTTTGCCGTGACCGGAGCGTTCTTCACGTTCTATCTGCCGCGTTCGTGGATGCGTGTCCACGTCGTCTTCGTCCTCGGATTCATCTTGTCGATGGCGGCCTTGTCGGTGCGCGAGGGTCTGAACTGGCCGACCGTCATCGCCCGCACCGACGTGGTGATCGCCGGTGTACTCGGCCTACCGATGACCATCCAGATCGTGTGGGCCTCCCAGCGGCGTCGTGCCCGACTGTCGGAGGTCGACGCGCTCACACGCATTGCCAACCGCCGTGGCCTCGACCGCTACGTCGAATCCGTGTCCCGGACGCAGCCCCGTGGCGTCCTCGGCGCGATGGTCATCGACGTCGACTACTTCAAGTCGGTCAACGACGAGCACGGCCACGATACCGGTGACCGAGTGCTGGTAGCCGTGGCACAGGCGCTCGTCGAAGCCGTCGGAGATGCCGGGACCGTCGCGCGTAACGGCGGTGAGGAGTTCGCGGTGTTCCTCGCACTCGGCGCCGCATACGAACTGGATGCGACGACAGCACTCATGCCGGTGCGCGTCACGGTTCCTGGGATCGCGCCGGTCGGCCTCAGCATCGGGGTGGCGTCCGTGTCTATCCGGGCACCGCGTGAGATGGACGCCTCGACCGCCTGGCATCTGCTGGCCGCCGCGGACGAGGCGATGTATCGGGCGAAGGCGCGTGGCGGGGCGCGCATCGAGAGTGTGGATCTGGCGGGCACCCCGCCCCCGTGACGCCGGCTTTCGCCGCCGGTGTCACCCGTCGCCGAGGACCCGCACGACGGTGCGGCCGGTGAGCTTACCGGCCTTGATCTGCTCGAGCGCCGCGGGCAGCTCCTCGAGTCCGATCTCGCTGATGACGCGGTCGAGATGCGATGGGCGCAAATCGCTTTCGATGCGCGACCAGATCGACCGGCGCAGCTCCGCGCCGATGAGCACCGAGTCGATTCCGAGCAGTGCGACCCCGCGGAGGATGAACGGCATCACCGTGGTCGGCAGATCCGCACCGCCGGTGAGTCCGCTCGCGGCGACCGCACCACTGTGGTTCATGGTGCTCAGGACATACGCCAGGGTCTTGCCGCCGACGCAGTCGACCGCACCCGCCCACACCGACTTGCCGAGCGGCCGGATCTTCGTCTCCTCGTCCACGAGCCGTCCGATGACCTCGGTGGCCCCGAGTTCACGCAACAGGGATTCGGCGTCGGGTTTACCGCTCGACGCGGTGACCGTGAAGCCGGCCCCGGCGAGAAGATCGACGCTCACCGCGCCGACACCGCCGGAAGCGCCGGTGACCAGCACCGGTCCGTCGTCGGGGCGCACGCCGTGATCGAGTAGCGCGGCGACGCTCATCGCCGCGGTGAAGCCCGCGGTCCCGATGGCGGCGGCCTCGCGGGTGCTCAGTGATCGCAGCGCGACCACCTGTGCAGCGGGTACGCGCGCATGGTCGGCGTAGCCGCCGTTGGCCTCGGTGCCGATCGGTCCGCCGTGTGCGATGACCCGATCACCGGGGGCGAAATCGGGGTGATCGGAGGCCACGACCTCCCCGGCGACGTCGATGCCCGGGACGATCGGATACGTGCGGACCACCCCGCCGCGCGGGGTGACCGCCAGTGCGTCCTTGTAGTTGACGCCGGAGTAGTGCACGGCGATCGTCACCTCGCCGTCGGGAAGATCGTTCGCGGACAACGTGGTTCGGTCGAGGGAGATCTGTCCGTCGGCTTCGGTGGCCAGCAGGGCGGTGAAGTTGTCGGGCGTGCTCGGCATCGTGGTCCTCCGTTGGGCGTTGATGGTCGCTTCTCCAGTGATGGTAGGCACCGGTGCGCGGGAGGACAGGGCCGGTGGTCGCGCATCGGCCCCGTCAATCGCTCCCGCTGCCGATTGCGTCCGGGTACGGTCCGTACATGAGGTCACTCACCCGCGTCCTGGTCGTCCTCGCCGCGTTGGCCACGCTCGGGGCCCTGGTGCCCGCAGCAGCGCATGCCACGCCGTCGTCGGGTGTCACGGCGGTGACCCTGGCCGAAGGTGACATACCCGCCGACCTGCTGCCGTTCGTGCCGCGTGGGGTGCATGTGGCGGTCCGGGAGATCACCATCGCACCCGGCGGAAGCACCGGGTGGCATTATCACGACGGGGAATTGATCGGGTTGGTGCGGGCCGGCACGCTGACCCATCCCGGCGCCGACTGCGCACCCGTCGTCTACCGCACCGGCGACATCATCAAAGAGCCTGCAGGACAAGTGAATACTCACATCGGGCGAAACCTCGGTACCGAACCGGTGGTGCTCGACGTGCTCTACCTGATCCCGTTGGGCAAGCCGCTGTTCGAGGATGCGGCCGCACCGGCGTGCGACGCGCCGCGCTGACGCGTTACGCAACCGACGCCCCTCATCGCCGAAAGTGATTGCCATTCCATGAGTCCACGCACAACCATCGTGATCACCGGTGCCAGCGACGGCATCGGGGCGGTCACTGCCCGAACCCTTGCGGCACCTGATATCGACCTGATCCTCGTCGGCCGTTCCGCCGACAAACTCGACGCCGTCACCGCCGACACCGGTGCGGTGGGATTCACCGCCGACTATGCGGAACTCGACGACGTCCGCCGGCTCGCCGAGAAGATCCGCGAGCACACCGACCACATCGACGTACTGCTCAACAACGCCGGCGGTACCTTCGATCCCCGGCACCCCACGCCCGACGGGCACGAACCCAACTTCCAGATCAACCATCTCGCACCGTTTCTGCTCACCAATCTGCTCCGGGATCGACTGGCGGCGCCGGACGCCTGCCTGGTGGTCAACACCGCCAGCGTCGGTAACCTGGCCGGTCACGTCGACCTGTCCGATCTGGACTACCGACGCCGACGCCCCATCGGTCTGCATTGTTACGGCACCGCGAAACTGATGAACATCCTGTTCACCCGTGGCATCGCCCAACGGTGGATTGACGATGGAATCGTCTCCGCCGCAGTACATCCCGGTCCCGCGGCGACGAGTTTCGGCCGTGACTCGGCGTTCGTCGGACTCCTGTATCGCACGCCGCTGCGCCACATCGGGACCATCACGCCCGACAAGGGTGCGCAACCGCTGATCGAGTTGGCCCGCCGCGGCCCCGACCCGGAGATCAACGGGGTGTACTTTCATCGGCACAAAGCCAAGGGACCCGAGAACCGTCAGGCTCACGATCAACGACTGATCGACGGGTTGTGGTCGGCATCGGCACAATTGGTGGGGGTCGACCCCGGCTGACCGTTCCACCATGACACCAACCACTCCGAGGAGATCAGATGTCCCGTCCACCGCTTCCCGAGGCCGCCCGCGAGTTGTTGGCCAAGGCCAACCCCGCAGTCATGGCGACCGTACGATCCGACGGCGCACCCGTGTCGGCGGCCACGTGGTACCTCCTCGACGGCGACCACGTGCTGCTCAACATGGACGACGAACGCGTCCGGCTGCGGCATCTGCGCAACGACCCGCGGGTCACGCTGACGGTCCTCGCGGAAGACAGCTGGTACACGCACGTGACGTTGATCGGCGAGGTCGTCGACTTCCGCGCCGACGACGGGTTCGCCGACATCGACCGCATCTCCCGGCACTACGGCGGCCGGCCGTACCCCGACCACGAGCGGCCCCGGACGACTGCGCTGATGGCTGTGCAGCGGTGGTACGGCTGGGGTGCCATGCAGGACAACGATCAGGCGTCACCGACCGGCGACTGACCGCGGGACCGAGAGGCCGGGGAGGACAGCAAGCTGGAACGTCGCATTCAGCGGCCCTTCAGCAACGCTTCGCACAATGAGTGGACAACCGCCGGTGACCTGTCGATCACGGTGAACGACCCGGCGGTGCCAGGAGTTGCCCGTGCCCACCCCACCACCCCTTGTTCATGCCCGATGGATCACCGCCGGGGTGTGCGCCGGTGCAGTCGTCGCCACCGGCGCCATCGCCGGCGGACTGGCCTTGAGCGGCGATTCGCACGCCGCGACCACCTCGACCGGCGCCACCGCCCCGACCGGCACCACCGCCCCGACCACGTCGTCGTCACCGGACACCGGTGACAACGACGGATCGGGGTGGACGCCGACCGCTCCCGCGCAGACCACCGAGAGCGCCCCGCACGCCCACACGGGTGCGTCATGACCGCCACCACCACCGACGTCGGACGGCCGGTGTACGCGTCATCGCTGCGCGCGATCGGCACCGACGTACGGGTGGTCGTGACCGAGCCGGCGGCCCTGCCGCAGGCACGCGAGTTCCTCGTCGTCGCGCTCGCACAGCTCGACCTGGTCGCCTCGCGGTTTCGTCCCGATTCCGAACTGTCTCGCACCAACGGTCTGGCAGCGGCGACGGCAGGCGGTGGGCGCGAACAGCTGACGGTGACCGTGTCACCCGAACTGGCCGAACTCCTCACCGTCGCGCAGCGCGTGGAGAACCTGACCGACGGCCTGGTGACTCCCGCGACCGGTGCTGCCCTGGTGGCCGCTGGATATGACGCCGACCTCGACGTGGTGCGCAGTAGCGAGACCACGACGGAACCCGTTCGCCCCCAGCCCACTCCGACACCCCGCATCGGGCTCACCGGATGTCGACTCACCCTGCTGGCGGGCACGATGCTCGACCTCGGGTCCAGCGCCAAGTCTCATGCCGCGCAACGGAGTGCGAATCGGATCGCCGAGTATGTCGGTGTCGGTGTGCTGGTCGACCTCGGCGGCGACATCGGCTGTGCCGGAACACCTCCGCGCGACGGATGGCGGATCGGCGTGCGTGACTGGACCGGCCGCACCCGACAGACGGTGCGTGTCCATGCCAATCAGGCCTTCGCCACCTCGTCCACTCGCGTGCGGACCTGGCGGCGTGGCGCACGGATCGTGCACCACATCATCGATCCCCGCACCGGCACACCGGCGCGAACACCGTGGGCGCAGGTCACCTGTATGGCCGCAGACACCGTCCTCGCCAACGCTGCCTCGACGGCAGCGGTGATCGCCGCGGACGACGCACCGGAGTGGTTGACGCGCAGGAGAATACCGGCACTTCTCGTCGACCACGACGGCCACGAGTATCGGGTCGCCGGATGGCCGGAGGCCTCGACCGGTGAGGCGATCTGATGGACAGCACCTGGTTGTGGTACTTCTCGCGAGCCGCCGGGGTGATCACCCTGCTGATGTTCACCGGAGTGCTCGTACTCGGCGTACTCACCGCGGGTGATGGCATCCGGTCGGCGCGCACGACGACGGTCGTGACCGCTGTGCATCGCGCACTCGCGATGGCGGCCATCGTGTTCCTCGGGGTGCACGTGCTCACCGCGGTCCTCGACACCTATGTGCATGTCGGCTGGTGGGCCACACTGATGCCGCTGGCATCGGGCTATCAGCGGATGGACGTGGCGTTCGGAACCGTCGCCGCCGACCTCGCACTCGCCGTGATCGTGAGTTCGGTTCTGCGGTACCGAATTCCCGAGCGGTGGTGGCGCTCCATCCACTGGGCCACCTATGCGGTGGCGGTGTGCGCACTCACCCACGGACTCCTGATGGCGGCCTCCGATACCCCGGTGCTCACCGGGATCACCATCGGCGCCACGGTGCTCGCTGCGCTGGCCGTGGTATGGCGTCTCCTGAAACCCGTGCTGACAGCGCACAGCCGACCGTCTCGATCGGCGATTCCGATGCGGGAGTGGACATGACCGATCTCGTCGACCTGGTGTCCCGCGCAGGGCTCGGCGGTCGCGGCGGCGCGGGTTTCTCGACAGCGATCAAACTGCGTGCCGCGCAGGAGCGCAACGCGATATTGGTGATCAATGCCTGTGACGGGGAGTCGGGAGCGGCCAAGGACGCCACCGTGATCGCGCGACATCTCGACGAGGTGCGCGCGGCCGCGCATCGCATTGCCGTGGACAACACGGTGATCGCCGCTCACCGGGGATCGGACACACTCGCCCGGCTGCAGGCCGCCGGGGCGAGGTGGCTTGAGGTGCCGAATCGCTATGTGGCGTCCGAGGAATCGTCGTTGGCGTCGCTCGCCGCCGGTGGTCCCGCACAGCCCCTCATGCGATTCGCGCCGATCACCTCCGGCGCCCGCGACGCCGCCGGCCGTCCGATCGCCCCCACCGTGGTGTTCAACGCCGAAACGGTATGGCGCATCGAGCAGATCGCGCGGCGCGGGCCGGAGTGGTTCCGGTCGTACGGTACCGACGACGAACCGGGACCCCGGCTGGTCACCATCGGTGGCGCGGTCCGTCGCCCGGGTGTGTACGAGACGGCGGCCGGGGTTAGCCTCGCCCACCTACTCGATCTGGCGGGCGGGCCGACGGGGCCTTCGGAGTTCCTGTGGCTCAACGGAGTCGGCGGTGGTCTGATCCCGACTCAGGTGGCGCAGACGGTGCGATGGTCACGTGCAGGTCTGCGTCCGCACGGTCTGGGAGTCGGTCCGGCGATCGTCCATGCGGTTCCCGCCCACACGAACATCTGGGGGTTGGTGGCCGGTGTGGTGGCACGGGCGATCAGCGAGTCCGCAGGACAATGCGGTCCCTGCGTGTTCGGTCTACCCGCACTGGCCGAGGTCGTGCACCGGGTGATCGAAGGTCGCGGAACCGTCGCGGACCGCCGACTGCTCGCCCGGCGACTGTCGTTGCTGCACGGGCGTGGGGCGTGCCGTCATCCCGACGGTGTGGCCGGGTTCGTCGAATCCGCGTTGCGAGTGGCCGGTCACCGTCTGCCGGCGCTCGCCGCGTTCTCGACCACCACCGATGGCGAGGTCGCGTGATGTCGATCCGTGATCGTCTCGCCGGAATCGCCGCACCCGATACCGATGCCCGGCTCACCGTGGACCGGATCGCCTGCGAGGGGCGCGGGATCTGTTCGGAGCTGTTGGCGCCGGCTTTCACCTCGGACGAGTGGGGATACCCCATCGTGCACGACGAGCACGTCGACCCCGACCTCGGTGCCACCGCGATCCGGCTGTGTCCGGTGCGGGCATTGCGCTGGCGGTGAGTGACAGCGTGCTCTGAGTGACAGCGTGCTCAGTCCACCCACACCGACCGGGCGCCGGCGTCGCCCACCAGGACCACCATCACGAGCGTGCCGACGGCGACGACGACGGTCGCCGCCGCCAGGATGACCGTCGTCATCCGGATGACCCGAGCCGACGGCCGCCACGGCACACGGGCCAGGATGCGCTCGTCATGCGCCGCCCACCACAGCACGGTGAGCGCGAACAGTGTTGCCACCCAAGCGATCATCTGATCGCCGAGCTCGGCATGGCGGAGGAGGTCGGGGTTGGCGGCGACACGTTTCTGCAAGGCTTCGCCCGCCGAGGTGGTCAGCGGGGTCACGACGACGGCGATCGTGACGACGAGTGGCGGCAGGATGCCGAGACGGCGGCGAGCGCTCGGCCAGACCGCGCTGGCGCCGGCGAGTAGTGCGGCGAGCGGAATCGCCACGACCGCGAGGTGAACGAACAGGGGATGCGCAGGGATACCGTTGATCGTGTCCATGGGCCAGAAGTGTTGCGCTCGTCCGCTGAAGAATCGCTGAAAAGCCGATACCCACAGCTGGTTTTGGCGATCCGGTGAATCCGCTCGGGGTGACCGGCCGTCAGGCCGCGGCGTCGGCGGACGCGGCGGTCACCACAGCAAGGGAGCGGCGTTGTTGGACCAGATAGACTGCGGTGCTCAGCGCGGTCCATGCCGCGAGCACCACGAAGGGTGCCGCGTGCTGGTGATGGGGAAAGTAGATGGCGGTGTGCAAGGCACTGACCGTCGAACCCGGCGGAAGCCACCCACCGATGCTCGCCAGGATGCGCGGTAGGAGCGGCCACGCCACCGAACCGCCCGACGACGGGTTGCCGAGCAGGATCATCACCGCCCACGTCGGCAGGATCGCCCACCGGCCCATCAGCGAACTGAACATCGTGAAGATCATGCCGCTCGTGAACATGGTGAACGCCACGATGAACCAGGCCTCGAAGAACGGCAGATCGAGCGTGGCCACCACCCGGTCGACGGTGAAGGTCACCAACAGCCCGCCCAGAAGTGAGTAGGCGCTCGTGAATCCGATACGCTCCCACGGTTTCAGCGCGGCCGCGTGTACACCGAGCTGGATGGCGCCGACGAACCCGACGACGACCGCCGCGATCGTCATGTAGAAGACCGTCAGACCATGCGGGTCGCCGTCCTGCAACGGATGCAGGTCCCGAACCGTGACCGTGTACCCGGCCCGCTGCGCGGCGGGCGGAAGGGTATCGGTGAGCAGTGATGCCACCGCCTGACCCGATGCACTCGAGATATCAAGGGTCATCAGCCGATTCGGCGTCGAGATCTCCACGATCGCGAACACCCGTTGCTCGGCCAGCTGCTCGGCGCCGCTCGCCCGGTCGGCCACAGAGGTGATGTCGAGCGAGCTGCCGATCGCGTCCTCGAGATCACTCTCGAGCATTCGTGACTGTGCGGTCGGAAGGCTGCCGACGACGGCGATCGGGATGGTCTCCGGCCGGGGATTGGCCGTCGCGTACGTGTAGGAACCGACGAACAGGGCAACCGCCACACTGCACAGCAGGGTGACCACGGTCGCCGGGAGGAAACGCGACCCGCGGAAACGACGCCACTTCTCGGCGGTCTGCTCCAGGATGCGCACCGTCCCAGCGTAGGGGAGCCGGTGGTGTTGCCGCGCGAGTCAGACCAACCGGACACGAGTACCGGTCACGCCGAGGCCGCGACCGTTTCCAGGGTGCGGATCACGCGCTCGGTGTCGTACCGATCACCGATGGTGATCCGCAGACCGTGTGGCCGATATGGTGTGACCGAAATCCCGCACGCGATGAGGACCTCGCCGAGAGCGACGCCCTCGGCGCCGGGCAAGAACAAGAAGTTGGCCTGACTGGGAAGCGCGTTGGCGCCTGCGGCTCGCAGTCTGTCGGCAAGACATCTGCGTTCGATCCGCATCCGCCGTACCCGCTCCGACAACTCGTCGGACAAGTCCAGGGTCAGTGGAACCGCGAGTTCGGCGAGTGATCCGACGGCGAAAGGCACTTCGTGAGAACGTAATTCGTCGATCAACGGAATCGGGCCCACCCCGTACCCGACGCGCAATCCGGCAAGGCCATGGGCCTTGCTGAAGGTCCGGACCGCGACGACACGTGGATGTGTTGAGAGCATCTCTGCGAGATCCGGTGCGGTATCCGAGAATTCGAGATAGGCCTGATCGATGATCACGGTCACGTCGTCGGGTAGCGCGGTACAGAAGTCGAGTAATTCCGAGCAATCGAGTACCGCGCCGGTCGGGTTGTGCGGTGAGCACACTGCGACCGCGACGGTCTCGGGGCCGACCCGCTCGTACAGTTTCTGCAGATCGGGGCGGCCGTGAACATCGAGGGGTAGGCCGCGGAGCCGTAGCCCGAGGCTGCCGGCGAGTATCGGGTAGCCACCGAACGTGGGTATCGGCGTCAGTAATTCGGGTGACGATACGCCGCGTCGAGCACCATGGCTCACGGCGCAGTGCAGCGCGGCGGCGAGCACGCCGGTGGCACCCGGACCCACCGTCACCGCGTCGTCGTCGACGCCGAGATGTCCGGCGATGGTGCGGCGCGTGCGGTGCGGCAGGAACTCGGGATAGCGGTTGAGCGAGGGCACCGCATCGGTCAGGGCGCGCGCCAGGCTCGGCAGCGGCCCGTATGCGGATTCGTTGAGATCGAGCCGGACTCGTTGCGGTGCAGCAGATCTCTGTGATGAGATTTGAAGGGGTGGGTCGGGAGCCGGGCGCAGGTGACGGGTCATCGTCTGCCGGCCCAGCGGATGGCGGTGGCCGCAGCGAAGTCGCCGGCGTGGGCGAACGCCGACATCATCACCACGTCGCCGGGTCGGACACGTCCGTCGTCGATCGCGGTGTCGAGTGTGGTGGGAACACCGACCGCGAACAGGTTGCCGCACTCGTCGAAGGTGTCGGGGTGACGCTCGGCGGGGAGTTCGAGCGCTTCGCGCCAGTTGCGCAAGAAGATTCGATTGGGCTGATTGGTGATGAACCAATCCAGCGCCGACGGAGCGATACCGATCGCATCGGCCACCTCGATCGCCACCTCGGGGACCATGCGGTTACCGCGCGCGAGCACCTTGGTGATGCGCGACTCGGTGAAGCCGATGTGGATTTGTCCGGGCCCGGCCTCCCAGTATTTGCGAGAAGGAGACGACACCGACGCCATGTCCGCCGAGTACTCACCGAAGGAGTGGGCGGCCGACCCGAGAATCGGCGACCCGTCGTCACCGAGGGTCAACAGTGCTGCGGCCGAACCATCGCCGGGGATGGCGGCCTGGGCTTTGCCCCGCACCTGCTCCTGGGTGAAGATCTGTGCCGCGCTGTTCTGTGCGAGCGCGATCAACGCCGCTCCACCACCGTCGGCGCGAAGCAACGAACCGGCGATGTCGATCATGTGCATGAACGCCGCACACCCCGCGTTGTGGACGTCGAGGACGGTCCGGGGCCGCAATCCCAGCCGATGCGCCAACTCGCCACCACACCCCCGCACCGGGACCTCGGGCAGCTGACTGTGGGTGAGCACGATGCTCACCTCATCGAGGTACTCGGACCCGTGGCGATCGGTGAGAACGCCTGCCGCCGAGACCATCATGTCCGCCGACGTCTCACCGTCGGCGGCATGATGGCGAAAAGCGGGTGCCGCGAACATCACGTTGCCCGCAAGGTCGTCGTCGGCGGCGTACCGGGCGAAATAGTCGGCCGGGACCCGGTTGTCGGGGAGATAGGCTGCGAGATCACGCAGGACCACCGGTGAGCGGGTCGGATCAAGTCTGGTCGAGGCGGTCATGACGTCATCCATTCCGGGGTGAGGGGCAGGTTGTTGTGGTGGCGGAACTCGGCGATCGCCGTGAGATTGTCGAGCTCGAGTTGGTGTCCGGCAGAGAACATCTCCCAGAAATCGCCGACCCATACCGGGCGATCGGGCGGCGCGGTGTCGGGGTAGGGATTCTCGTCGTAGAAGGGATGCCGGCAGTTGTTCCACAGCACCACCGAACCCGGACGATTCAACACCACCTGCGCATCGACGACCCGCATCAGGTAGATCATCCACAGGTGTTCGCCCTGATCCCATGCACAGTGGTAGTCGACGGTCATCGCATTCGGGTCGGAGATGGTGCGGGTGTAGATGTCGGTGTTGTCACCGAGCCGGTCCTGGGCGACCCACAGGCCGGGCTCGTCGGTTTCGGTGAATCCGCGCAGACTGTAGGTCCATTCCTCCAGCGAGCGGGTGTCGGAGAGCCAGGAGAACAGCTCGCGGGGCGGTGCGTCCACGTATCCCTGGATCGGGCAGAACTGCCCGAAGATCTTGTCGTGCGGGTACACCGAGCGCAGCATGTCGACGATGATCGGGGTCGCCACCGTGCGGGGGTGGGTCTCGACGCGGATGAGCCCGTCGATGTCGGCGACGCGGTCCCCGAGGTCGGCGAGCGGGGCGGGCTGACTGGTCATGCGGAGTCCTCTCGGGGCAGGAAGGGGGCGAACGGTGGAACCTCATCGCTGTGGCATTCGACGACAAGACAATTGGGTCCGCGCTCGGCGAAGAGCGCCGCGCAGGCGGCGCTTGTGCCGGCCGCATCGTGGGGATGGCGGACCGTCACGCCGGTATACAGCACCGACACGGCGCCGGCGATATCCGACGTGCGAAATCGGTTGACACCGACCGTCTCCGGAAAGTACAGATTCTCCCGCGTCACGCACATGCCGTGGGCGTTGTTGTTGAGGACGATCAGGGTGACCGGGGCGTCGTGCTCCACGGCGGTGTGAAACTCCATGCCGTGCATGAAGAACGCACCGTCGCCGGCGATCACCACGCTTCGCCGGGACGGATCGTCGATGGCGGCCCCGATCCCCGCGGCGATCGCATATCCCATGCCGCCCATGCCGAGGGCGACGGTGAAGCGGCCGGAGCGGCGCGGCGTCAGATGGTGTAACGCAGCGGCTCCGGCGTTGCCTGCGTCGGCGAAGACGTGCGCATCGTGGGGTAGGTGTGCGTCGATCGCCGTCATGAGTGCCGGTAGGCCCGGCAGATGCGGATCGGGGGCCGGCGGTGTCGTCAGGTATTCGACAACCGCACGCGGCGGGCGACGCGGCGGGAGCCGACGCAGGGACGCGGACTCCGCGAGATGGATGAGCGCCGTGGCGATCGAGGTGACCGCGACGGTCTTGCTGGGATACCGAGGAGGCTGTTCGCCAACGTGATACAGCTCGATACCGTCGAGCAGGTCGTCGAGGTCACCACGATCGGTGACCGTCATCCGAGTGCCGAGCGCCAGGCACACGTCGGCGTCGGCGAGGGCCCGCCGTGCCGACGGATGGCCCATCACCCCGGTGACCCCTGCGTGCGTGGTGAGGTCGGTGACGGCATCGGCGCCACCGGGAGCGGCGACGATCGTGGCACCGAGCATCGTCGCGATCGCGCTGACGGTCTCGCCCGCATGGGAGCGCGACACCTCGTCGCCGACCCACACACACGTGTGTGCGCCTGCGGTGACGCGCTCGGCGAGGAACGTGGCCAGGGTGTCGAGGGCTGCCGATGTCTCCTCCGCGGCATCGGTAACGTCCGCAGTGCCGATGCCGGTGCTGACCGTCCCGTCATAGCGCTGCGTCTGAACGTCTTTCGGCACGATCAGGGCGGCGGGCAGGCCGCGGCGCAGCGCGGCGAACGACTGGGCGAGTGCAGACCCGAGGTCGGCCGCCGAGCGCACCACCGCACAGTATCCGGTGATGCCGCCGAGGACGGCGGTGAGATCGATGGTGTCGGGGGGATCGAGCATGTCCTGGAAGGCACCGCGCCCGGTCAGTGGTGTCGGGGGTGCACCGATCACCGCGAGTACCGGAACCCGGCTGTCGTAGGATTCCGCCAGCGCAGCAACCACATTCAGCGCGCCCCCGCCGGATGTGGTCACGACCATGCCCGGCCGCCCGGTCATCCGCGCCACCCCGTCGGCCATCGCGCCCGCCGCGAACTCGTGTTTGGCAACCACCATCGGCATGCCGATCACCGCTCCGGTGGCGTACACGTCCTCGATGTTGGCGCCGTGGACCCCGAACACCGCGCTGATTCCGTGCTCACGTGCGGCCTCGAGGATGCACTCGGCGACGGTACCTGCGGCAACCATGCTCTGCACTCTTCGCCGGATCACCTGAAGAGCCGCTGAAAGCCGACACTGGTCGACGCCAGAAGCATCGAATAGACTGTGCGACCAGCGTTCCACGCGGACCGATGCCCTTACCAGCCGACTCGTGACCGCCGGACGCGGGACGGACCGAGCAGTGAAGAGAACTTTGTCGTCGCCCATCGCCCGATGGGGTGTGCGAGTGCAGTCGACGGTGATCGCGGCGATCGTGGTGGCCGTCGCTCTCGGGATCGGCGGCGCGGTGACGCTGTACATGTTGCACCGCGCGAACACCGACGCGATGTATCGATCCACCGCCCGGCAGGCCTACCAGATCGCCACCGCCATCACCCACGGCGGACCCGCCGCCGTTGACTCCGACGATCTCGCCCCCGGCGCCGGTGTGGATGTGATGCAGGTGCTCGACGAGCAGGGCGAGGTCGTGGTGGCCTCACCGGGGGCGCCGACCGGCGCGGTGACACTCGCCGGATACCAGTCGGCCGGGGCGGGCACCGTACCGGCCGACGACTCACCGGTCTACGCCGACGATGTCTACATCCCCGGATTCCATGGCGAGTACTGCGCGACAGCGGTGACGGCCAGGTATGCGGGACAACGCTATTCGGTCATCGCGCTCGACCGCGCGAGCGGCATTCGCAGCAGTGAATGGACGATGGCCTCGATCATGGCCGTCGAACTGCCGATGGTCGTGATCCTCGGCGCCGGGGCGGTCTACCTCCTCGTCGGCCGGTCCCTGCGGCCGGTGTCACGAATCTCCCGGCGGGTCAATGAGATCAGTGCGAGCCGTCTCGGGCAACGCGTACCGGTACCCGAGGCGCACGACGAGATCCGAGCGCTGGCAGTGACGATGAACGGGATGCTGCGCCGACTGGAGTCCAGCCACGACGCACAACTGCGCTTCGTCGGTGATGCCTCCCACGAACTGCGCAGCCCACTGACCACCGTCGTCGGACTCCTCGACCTCGCTGACGATTCCCACACCGCGATCGACACGGAAACGGTTCGGGCCGTGCTGCTTCCCGAGGCACGACGAATGCAACACATCGTCGACGACCTGTTGCTGTTGGCCCGAGCCGACGAACGTGGGCTGCCGCTGCAGCGGATCGAGGTCGACCTCGACGACATCGTCGGCGCCGAGATCGCTCGGCTCAGATCGTCGAACACCGTTGTGGTGGAACCGCATCTGGCGCCTGTTCGAGTGGTCGGTGACCGGGAGATGATCGCGCGCGCCGTCCGCAACCTCACCGACAACGCCGCCCGGTACGCTCGCTCCCTGGTGTCGTTGTCGTTGCGCGCCGACGGAGACGACGCGGTGATCACCGTCGGCGATGACGGTCCGGGTATCCCGGAAGCGCAGCGCGAGCGCATCTTCGACAGGTTCGCCCGAGTTGACGCCGACCGGCGTCAGGGATCCGGTGCCGGGCTCGGCCTGGCCATCGTGCGGGAGATCGTTCGTGCCCACGACGGCAGCGTCGTGGTGGCCGAGAGAACCGGTGGCGGTGTCGACTTCGTTGTGCGACTACCGATGCCGGCGGCCGAGAATCTCTCTTCGGCGGACCAAGGCCCTGCTCAGTCCTCCCGCAGCCGGTAGCCGGCTCCGCGCACGGTTTCGATGGAGGACACCCCGAACGGCTGGGGCACTTCTGACCCTGAAGTGGGTTATCCACAGCGCGCCTATTAGGCGCAACGCCTTCTCTCGCATAGGTTTTGAGTTGCGAAGATCAATACCTAGAGGAGTCGGCGTTGCGCACTGTGAGTGTACTGCAGAAGGTCGTGGGATTGGAGAAATCCCGCGTGATCGGTGTTCGTTTCGATGACGATGAGGACGGCGAGTTCCTCGTGGTCACGCTGCAGTTGCACAAACGGTCCGCTGGGCGGTGTCCGCATTGCGAGAAGCGTTGCGCCCGTTATGACCAGCGCAGTGCGAATCGCCGGTGGCGACACCTCGACCTGGGAGGGTGGCGGTGCGTCGTCGAGATGGCCTGCGTGCGGGTGTCGTGCCCGACGCATGGCGTGGTGACCGAATCGGTACCGTGGGCGCGAGCTGGGGCGCGGATGACGAGAGCCTTCGACGATCAGGTGGCGTGGCTGGCCGCGCACTGTCCGATGACCTCGGTGCAGGAGATGATGCGCGTGTCGTGGGCGACGGTCTCGCGGATCGTCGATCGTGTCGTCGCCGATCACGTCGGCGAGACTGATCGGTTGAATGGGTTGCGGCGCATCGGTATCGATGAGATTGCCTATCGCAAGGGTAGGCGCTATCTGCTCGTTGTGGTTGATCACGACACCGGCCGGTTGGTGTGGGCCGGCGAGGGTGCCACCAAGGACACCTTGAACCGGTTCTTCGATGACCTCGGGCCGCGACGGACCCGGATGCTCACGCATGTCACTGCCGACGGGGCTGAGTTTATCGCGACCGTGTTGGCCGAACGAGCACCCGACGTGTACGTGTGTATGGATCCGTTTCATGTGCTGCAGTGGGTTTCTCAAGCCCTCGACCGGTGTCGGTCGCGAGTGCTGAGCGGGATTGACGGCCTCTCGCAGAACGATCGGCGGCGTCTGCGCTGGGCGTTACTGAAGAATCCAGAGGATCTGACCGACGAACAAGAACATGCTCGACAGGGTGTCATCAACGCCGCCAACGATGTGTTGGCACGGGCCTATCAGCTCAAAGAGCTGCTCCGCCAAGTTCTTACCAGGAAGTTCGGCCACACCTGGCGCCAGCTGCAACGCTGGCTCAGTACCGCCGAGAACAGCGGTATCAGCGAGATGCAGACGGTCGCTCGGTCGGTCCGCTCACGCGAGATACAGATCTACAACGCGGTCACCTGCAACATGTCCAACGGTCGTGTGGAAGCCACCAACACTCACCTGCGCGCATTAACCAAGCGGTCCTACGGCTTTCACAGTCCACAAGCATTGATCGCCATGGCAACCCTGACCCGCGGGGGAGCGTGTCCCGCTCTGCCGCAGCGGAAATGACCCACTCTTACGTGAGGAGCGCCACGGCTGGTCGATACGCCGGCGGAGGTAGCCGATGTACACCTCGATGATGTTCTCGTCTCCGGTGTAGTTCTCATCCCAGACCGATTGCAGGATGGAATGTTTGGACACGACGGTGCCCTTGCGGCGCATCAGGTGTTCGAGTACCGAGTATTCCCGGGGTGTCAGCGTGATGACCTGCCCGGAGCGGGTGACCACCCGCTGGGCCGGGTCGAGACTGAGCGTTCCGGCGGTGAGCACGGCGGGGCGCTCCCGGCCGCCGCGCCGCACCACGGCCCGCAGATGCGCGTTGAGCACCACCACCGAGAAGGGTTTGACCAGGTAGTCGTCGGCGCCGAAATCGAGGGCCTCGGCCTGGTCGTACTCGCCGTCCTTGGCCGAGAGCATCACCACCGGTGTCCAGACCTCACGTCGCCGCAACTCGCGAACCACCTCGAACCCGTTGAGGCCGGGCAGGATGATGTCGAGCACGATCGCATCGAACTCCTCGGCGCTCGCCTGGGCCAGGGCGTCCACACCGTCGCCGCTGACCGTGACGTTCCACCCGGCGGTGGTGAGTACCCGGCGGACGGTCTCGGCCACATTCGCGTCGTCGTCGACGACCAGCACCCGCACGCGGTCTCCACTTCGGTGTTCGGCAGGCCCCGGCCCGAGGTCGACTCTACTACCGCCCGGTGCGGACTTCCGGGAGTGCCGACTGCCCGCAAGAGTCTCGACGGCCGTATCAGCTCTACTGGGCCGTCAGTCCCGCTTCAGCTGCGCCCGCGGTGAGTTCTTCGAGGCCGAAGGCGTCGACCGGTCCGAGCGCGCCACTGGTGCGCAGGCCACCCGACAGTGCCCGCTGGGCGCCCCAGGCGAGGATCGAGGCGGTGAAGGTGTAGGGATCGACACCGGTGAGCGTCGTCGACGCCAGCACCGCGCCGTTCGCGTCGAGCGCCTCTGCGACGATCCACGACGACGTGCTCGCCCGTTGCTCCGCGGTCGGTCCGCCCGTCGATCCCTTCACGACCCGGGAGAGGACGGCGTCGCCAAAGGCCTTGAGCGGAGCGATCTGCGCGGCGATCGAGGTGACCCGGGTGCCGATCTGCAGGGCGCGTGCCGCGGCCGGCGGAGAGCTGAGATAGACGTCGACGTCGCGCAGACCCGGATACGAATGGGGCAGGGCGAGATGCTCCGACGCCGGAATCGACGCCGCGGTGCGGGAGGCGCCGTTGACGGTGAAGGTGTGCACGCGTTCTCCCAGACGTGCCGGACGAAGTCGCCCGTCGCGCAACGAGAATCCGGACTCGAACATCATGCCGGCCATCGACGCCCGGGTGCCGCCGCTGGTGCCGGGATCGACGATGCCGTAACATATTCGGACCCCCGTCGCCTCGAGACTGTCGGCGAGAGCCAGGCCCGCGGCGAGATTGCCGGGGACATAATCGAATCCGAAGGCGCTGAGCAGCCCGATGTTCTTCTCGCGGGCCTCGGCGTCCCGGTCGAACACGGCGCGGATGAAGGGCCCCTCGCCGGTGGAGTCGAGGTAGTGCGCACCGGCGGCGAGTGCGGCGTCGAGCGCGGGCCGCCCGTACCGCAGGAATGGGCCAACCGTGCTGATCAGCACATCACCCGATTCCAGCAGTGCACGAACCGATGTCGGGTCGGTGACATCGGCGACGGCGGTGTCGGCGCCGCCGATGTCGGTGGCCACCGAGGCCAAGGCGGACCGGTTGCGGGCGGCCAGCAGTGGCTCGACACCCCGCGCCCGAAGCGCGGCGGCTGTCAGCCGCCCGGTGTATCCCGTCGCCCCGAACAACACGATCTTCGACATCTGCGGCCCCCGCTCTCGACAAGTGTGCGACGTCGACGCTACACGGCAGGGCCTGAGGTTGAGGAGCGGCGTCAGAGGGGAAATCTCGATGTCATCACGATTGGTTTCCCCGACCCCACGACACCGGTAGTGCCCGCCTCAGACCTTCCGCAGCGCCTCGCGGACGTGTTCTTCTTCGGTACTGGTGATGCGCGACATCGCATACTTGAGCATCGGCGGTGCCATCACGGAGGTGACGATGGCGATCAGCACGATCACCGTGTAGACGCTGGCCGAGAACACCCCGATGCGCAATCCGGTCATCGCGATGACGATCTCCACGGCGCCCCGGGTGTTCAGCCCCGATCCCAATGCCACCGATTCCCAACGGGTTTGCCGCACCAGGCGGGCGCCGATGTAGGCGCCGGCGAATTTGGACGTGACGGCGAGCACCAGCAGTACCGCGGCGGTGAGCGCGACCGTAGGATCGGCCAGCAGACGCAGGTCCACCCGCAGACCTGCGGTCGCCAGGAAGATCGGCGCGAGCACCGTCATCGTGACCAGACGCAGCGGCTCGATGAGGGCGGGTCGGCGCGGACCGATCACCACGCCGGCGAGGAAAGCACCCAGGATCGCCTCGAGGTTCAGTGCTTGGGTGACGGCGGCGCAGGCGATGACGAGGGTGGCGCAGACCGGGACGAGGTATCCCGTTGCGGCCTCGGTCTTTTCGAGCTTGTCGAGCAGCGGCCGGATGAGTGGTTTGAGGACGAACACCGCAATTCCGATCGCGCCGACGGTTGCGATGAGCGCGGCCGCGACGTTGCCGCTGCGCAACCCGACGGTCGCCATCGATGACGTCACCGACAGCAGGACCCAGGCGACGGCGTCGTTGGTGCTGCCGACGGCGAGGATCAACTGGCCGATGTTGCGGTGCAACAACCCCATCTCGGTGAGGATCTTGGCGATCACCGGGATGGCGCTGACCGACAGCGCCGTCCCGAGCAGCAACGCCAGCACCGCGGGGGAGACGTCGTCGGCGCGCATGCTCGTGGGGATGAGGAATCCGGCCCCGATGCCCGCGCCGAGTGGAACGACGAACGCGAACACCCCGACCGAGGTCACCACGCTGGTGCGGCGCCGCACGAATGCGAGGTCGAGTTCGGCGCCGGCCAATCCGACGAGCAGGATGACTCCGAGTTGACCGATGGCGTCGATCAGGTTCAACCGGGCGGCATCGGTCGGAAAGAGGGTGTGCTGCAGCCATGGCCACGCCTGTCCGAGGATGGACGGACCCAGAATGACGCCGGCGAGGATCTCGCCGACCACCGCGGGCATGCCGACTCGACGGGCGAGCCAGCCCAGCGCGATCGCCGAGGCGAGCAGCACGGCGAGCGCGAGCAGCATCGTCATCAATGTGCCGGCACCGATGAACGGCACCGGGGTCGCTGCGGCCTCGATCACGACCACCCTTCCCTCAGAATTAGCTAAGGCTACCCTGCATGGGAAGGTCTGATGAACACGGGTGGGGACGATCTACTTCCGGTTGAACGCCACCGCCGCGCGGATCAGCTCGACAAACGCATCGGCATCGAGTTGATCGTCTTCTTTGAGGTCGATGGCCCGACGGCTACCCGCGGTGAGGCTCGCGTTGAAAACCTTCCTCGGGTCGGGCAAGGAAGCACCGTGTCGGAAGCTGATCTTGATCTTGTCCTTGTAGGTCTCCAGGGTGCAGACCAGTCCGTCGAGCGAGAATGTGGGTACACCATCGGGATTGGACGGCTTGCGCCACTTGATCTCTTCGGTGATGTCGGGGTCGGCCTGCAGGATCAGGGTGCGCACCTCATCGGCGCGGGCTGCTCGCCAGTCGGTCGTCATGAGCAAACAGTAACCAGGCCGTCAATGCTTGGTCCGCCGAGACCCGCCGCGCCAGTCTTCTTGTTCGCCGACGGCGTCGACGTCGACACCGAAACTCTTGAGCTGTGGCTTTTCTCGGAGGCTGCGCTTGAGTTCGGCGAAGCCCGGGAATCGCGCCAGGCCGACCACGTGATCCCACAACTCGAGGGCGTCGGCGTCGTCGGGTAGGCGGCTGATGACCGGCCCGAAAAAGGCGACACCCGTGGGCGGTTCGACATGGATGATCGGGGTGCCGACGTCGCGGCCGGTCAGTGCGAGGGCCTCGTCGGTCTCGGCGTGGATCTCGGCGTCGAGCGAGGTGTCGTCGAGGGCCTCGACATGGTGTGCGGGAAGCCCGAGTTCGGTCAGGACGGGCCGGAGGAACTCATCGGTGCCCCGGACATCACGACCGTCGACGAGGTAGGTGCCGGTGTGTTCGTCGAAGATCCGCCTGCCGAACGCCTGATACAGCGGGTTCATCAGCTCGCGCCCGTGCTCCCGTCGGACACTCGCGCACACTCGGAGCAGCCGCAGCCCCGCGGTGTGCCCGGCCTCGTACTCCGGCGGGAAGTGGGCCGCATAGTCGATGTGCGCGTTGAGTTGGCGTAGAGAGATGAACCGCCAGTCGACCGAATAGTTCCGTTGCGCTTGCACTTGACGCACCCAGTTGCTGGTCATCCAGGCAAACGGGCACACCGGGTCGAAATAGAAGTGGAGGTCGTCGTCGGCCATGAACCCCATTGTCCACGACGTGCAATGTATCGTGGCGGGATCACCCGGAAGGATGGCGATCCCGCCACTGTCGGCGTGACCTGATCATGACCGAGCATGAAGACATGACCCCGACCTCCGCGACTGATGATCCGATGACCGATTTCACTGCTCGCCACCTCGATCTCGCCGGCGACGAACTGACGGTGTGGACCTCGGGCAGAGGCCCCGCGGTGGTGTTGTTGCCGGAGATGCCGGGCATCAGCCCCGACGTGCTGCGGTTCGGTCGGTGGATACGCGATGCGGGACTGACCGTCTACCTGCCGTCGCTGTTCGGGGTGGATGGAGCCTACCCGCAGGCCGAGGCCGGCACGTCGATCATGAAGCGGGCGTGCGTGAGCCGGGAGTTCAATGCCTTCGCCGGTGGCGGTACGAGTCCGATCGCGACGACGCTGCGCGCGCTGGCGCGGGTGGCGCATGCCGAATGCGGTGGGCCGGGTGTGGGCGCTGTCGGGTTGTGTTTCACCGGCAACTTCGCCCTCACGATGATGCTCGACGACTCGGTCGTCGCTGCCGTCGTCAATCACCCGTCACTGCCGCTCGACGACCCGGGCGGTCTCGAACTGTCCGAGGCCGACGGCCGTGCCCTCCGTCGCCGGCTCGACGCCGACGACCTGCGGGTGATCGGGTATCGGTTCGACACCGATCGGTGGTGTACCGCAGCACGATTCGCCGCCTATGCCGAGCTGCTCGGCGACCGGTTCGATGGGCGCGTGCTGCCGGGGTCGTCGGCGAATCCGAGTCCGCCGCCGTTCTTCGCCGACGTCGTCGGCACGCCGCACAGCGTGGTGACCGCCCATCTCGTCGACGAGGCCGGTCATCCGACCATCCGGGCGCGAGACGAGATCGTGGACTACCTGACCGTGGCCCTGCTCGGAGGCTCCGAAACCGTTGCGGAGGAACATGGCTGACCTGACGCGTGTCGGCATCCTCGCATACCCGGGGTGCTTCGCCTCGGAGATCTTCGGTATCACCGACGTGCTCACCATGGGTGGCCACGTCGCCCGGGCGCACCACCAGGAGCCGTCGCTGGTGACCTCGATCGTCTCGCCGCGCAGTCGCGTCGTCGCCTCCGGTGACATCCCGCTGCAGGTGTCCGCGGCCGGCGACGACACCGACGTATTGGTGATCCCTGGTTTCGAATTCGTTCCCGGGGAAAATGTTTCGGACAGACTCGCAGATCTGGCGCCGGAGATCGAGGTGATCGGCCGGCACGTTTGCGATGGCCGGCCCGTCGTCTCGGTGTGCGTCGGCGCCTTTCTGCTCGGGGCGTCCGGGGTACTCGACGGCCGCACGGTCACCACCGCGTGGTTGTTCGCCGATGCTCTGCGACAAGCCTTTCCGTGCGCGGTGGTCGACGACGAGAAGCTCGTCGTCACCGACGAGGGGGTCACCACGACCGCCGCATTCAGCGCCATGTACGACTTCGTCATCGACCTCATCGAGAGCCGCCACGGCGACGACGTCGCGCGTCGCACCGCGCGGATCGCGCTGCTCGACGACGCCCGTAGCAGCCAGACGCCCTACGTCGACACCGCGCTGCTGCCGCCCGCCGGGTCGTCGTTCGCTGCGCGGGTACAACGCCACCTCGAGCGTCACCTCACCGAGCCGTACAGCCTCAAAGACCTTGCGGCGCAGATGTCGGTGAGTACCAGAACTCTGCTCCGGACCTACAAACGCGAAACCGGGGAGTCGCCGCTGACCTATCTACAGCGGGCCCGCATCCGGCGTGCGCAGCACCTTCTGGCGTCCACCGACCGCACCCTCGGCGACGTCCACCGTGCCGTCGGCTACCAGGATGGCGGCGCGTTCTCGGACCTGTTCACAAGGCACACCGGTATGCGGCCGAGGGAGTATCGGGGTCAGTTCGGACGTGCGTAGGGATCCAGCACCTCGTACACGGTGGCCGGTGCCGCCGATCTTTGAGAGTCAGCCCTGCAACGCACTCCGCAGTGCATCGATCGCGAGTGTGCGGGCCACGTTGGCGGCCTTGGTATCTCGTAGGCTGTCGAGGAGCAGGAAGTCGTGGACCATGCCGGCGACCCGCACGCTGGTGACGTCCACTCCCGCCTCACGGAGTTTGTTCGCGTACTGTTCGCCTTCGTCACGCAGCACGTCGGCTTCGTCGGTGATGACCAGTGTTGTCGGGAGTCCTTGCAGTTCTTCGACACTCGCTTGCAGCGGTGACGCGTGGGGCTCTGCCCGTTGTGCCGGATCGGTGGTGTAGGCATCCCAGAACCACTTCATTCCGTCGCGCGTGAGGTAGTAGCCCTCGGCGAATTGGAGGTAGGACGGGGTGTTGAAGTCGGCGTTGGCCACGGGGTAGAGCAGCACCTGTGCCTTGAGATCGATGCCAGCGCGCTCCTTGTTCATCAGTGCGAACACCGCCGACATACAACCGCCGACGGACTCGCCGGTCACCGCGATGCGGCTGGTGTCGAGTCCATGCTCCGAACCGTGTTCGAGTACCCATTGGCCAACGGCGTAGTTCTGCTCGATCTGCGTGGGGTACTTGTGTTCGGGTGCGCGGTCATAGACCGGGAAGACCCCGGCCGCGCCGGCGCCGACGGCCAGTTCCCGGAACAGTCGGTCATGGGTTCTGTCGTCCCCGAAAACCCAACCGGCGCCGTGAATGTAGAACACGACCGGCAGCTGGCCACTCGCGCCCTTCGGCCGGATGATCCGGGTTCTGACGGTGCCCCATTCGCCGGCGTTGACATCCACCCACTCCTCGTCGACCTCGGGTCGGGGGACGCTCTCGTCGCTCTGCAGGTCGAGCAGGATCTGACGTCCCTGATCGGGTGGTACCTCGTAGATGCGCGGGTGGGGATCGGTGGCGGCGCACAGCTCTTGCGCCGCGGGTTCGAGATAGGGGGGCAGGGGAGCGGGAATCTCGGGCATGGGGTGAGCCTCTTTCCTCTGGAAGCGTGCGTCGATTGCAGTCGCATCTGGCAGTTGAGGTTTTCGACGCGGGTGGTTGTGTCAGAACCGCGGCACGAGAATCGATGGTGGAGAATGCATTTCCCGCGCTGAGTTGCCGCCCGGAAGGCCGGGTCGGATCTCGGGAGGTTCGTTTCCTGTTGTGGACGCCTCCCGGCTCACGGTAGAACCCGAAGTAAGCGGTGTCAACACCTTCGTCGGTTTCGCTTCATCACGGCCTCCGTAGGGCGATCCCGACACGTCCGCCACCGACGTCGGTGCCTACGATGGGGCGATGCATGCAGCCGAATCGGGGGCGCGGTAGTGCTCGCACAACTCAGTGAGGCCCAGACCGTCGGACTGTCGCTGGCCATCCTCGGCGCGGTACTCGTCGTCGGGTGGACCGTGCGCATGAAGGTCGGATTCCTGCACACCTTGTTCATCCCGGCGAGCGTGGTGTCGGGATTCCTGGTGTTGATCCTCGGACCCCAGGTGCTCGGCCGGCTCACCGACAGCCACGGGTTGTTCCCCTCGGACGTCATCGAGGTCTGGCGGGTGATCCCCGGACTGATGATCAACGTGGTCTTCGCGGCCATCATGCTCGGCAAGACGCTGCCCAGCCCGCGGGCCCTGTGGGACGCCGCGGCACCGCACGCATTGTTCGGTGCGTTCCTGTCGTTCGGACAGTTCGCTCTCGGGGGTCTCGCGGTGCTCCTGGTCCTCACTCCCTTCTTCGGACTACCCGCCGAAGCCGGTTCCCTGTTGGAGATGTCGTTTGCCGGCGGTCACGGCACCATCGCGGGCATGGGTCAGGTCTTCAGCGACGAAGGCGCTCCCGAACTCGTCGACATCGGGCTCGGCCTGGCGACGATCAGCATGGTGACCGGTGTGGTCGTCGGATCGATGCTGGTGCGCTGGGCGGTCCGCCATCCCCGAATCCCGCTGCGCCGCAACGAGCCCCTCCGGTCCGATGAGAACTACGACGTCGACGACATCCACGTGGTCCCGGCAGATGCCAAGCCCGCCAACGAGACCGGTCTGCACCCCACCACCCTCGCCTTCGCCCTGATCGGCGTGACGATTCTGGTGTCGGTCGGCATCCTGTGGGGAGCGCGGGCCATCGTCTCCGCACTCGGTTCCGACATCCTGGACAAGATGCCGTTGTTCCCGGTGGCAGTCATCGGCGGGTTCATCGTGCAATGGGTGGTGACGAGAACCGGGCAGGCCCACCGGGTCGACAAGCGTGCGATCGAGGGGATCTCGTCGATCGCCCTCGACGTCTTGTTGGTGTGTGCGATCGGCACGATGTCGCTGGCGACCATCGGCTCCAACGTCCCGGCGATCGTCGTGTTCACCGTCGTCGGTGTCGGGTGGAGTGTGGTCTGTCTGATCTGGCTGGGGCGCCGATTCCACGGTGCGGATTGGTTCGAGCACGCCATCGCCGACTTCGGGCAATCGCAGGGCAATGTCGCGACCGGCTTCGTCCTCGCCGACATGGTCGATCCCCGACGCGAGACCTCGACCGCGAATGCCTATGGCTACAAACAGCTACCGTACGAGCCGTTCCTCGGTGGCGGCTTGATCACCGCGCTGTCGGTGCCGCTGATCGTGGCGATCGGGTTGCCGTGGTTCACCGCGGTCAGCGTCGTCGCCGTCGCAGTGATCGGGGTGTGGGGGATGCGCAGGCGTAAGTCCGGGGTCGGTGGCTGAATCGCCACGAATGTGTGCCGACTCGGGGAATGTGTGTCCTGCAGGACACACGACGGCGAAGTCGGCACACAAACGCACTCATCGCCGCGCGGGGTGGACGCTGCAGGCAGACTGGGTGTTACTCCGGGGTGGGTGCGTCAGCAGCTGTCACACCGCACGCTCCCGTCGGTCAAGGTTGGCACCGCGCATCGGCTTCCGGTATTCCAGTTCACCGGCGACGGAGAGCTACCCGGCTGGGGTCGAGTCGTGCACGCTTCGTGACCAGCTGGGCCCGCCACTGGTCCTGTCCAACGGGTGCATTCACTTCGGTCTCGGGGCAGCGCGGTGACAGTCGGTGGCGATGTATATTCGACGAAGTCGACTTTGAGATGGGCACGGTCAGCTGTGCCCCGGACACGGCGTCATCGGTGTAGTTACCCACACCGAATCGCGCATTATCCGCCTCAGCGCGGTCTATTATGGGGCGAACGACGTTGCTAGACAGGCCTCGACGCACTTTCGCAGCAAAGCCCTCGACGCGTTCCTCGTTTTTCTTCTCGTCGGTCGTCTGGGGGTAGCACCGACGAATGAGAGACGTAGCAGTACCTACATCGATTGCTGAGGAGCTGCCGAGGCCACGAATGCCATCAGAAGGTCCAGGCTAGATCAGAATCCGTCGGACCGGTCGACACAGAGGTGCGATCGGCAGCTGAGTGGCACTGCCGGGCGACCCAGGGGGCGTCGCCGAGCACATGGGTGCGTGGAAGGCTGCGTACGGTATTCCAGGTATCCGACGATGGATCATGTTTCCCTGGAAGCATATTCGCGCAGCGGCAAAGATGCGTCACGGGAGGGTGGAGGACTCCGTTTTCGTTGGCGTGGTCACTCGTCACCATGGTGCAGGTCTCCAGCGTGGTGCTCGTGCCCGTCGAGGATCCATCCCCCGGTCAGGGCCGACACGCCCATCAGCAACAGCAGGCACAGGGACCCGATGACGACCGCGACGCGGCGGTGCTGCAGCAGGTAGCCGGTCGATACGAGCAGTAATGCAGAGATCTGCGAGCGGCTGTGGCGAATACGGCCTTCGGAAGAAGTGGTCGGTTTTGTGCGCGCGAGGTGTTGGACATGATCGACGTCGGCGGTCAGATCGGCGACTTCGTCTCGGTAGGTTGCGGAGTACACCGACGAGGAGCGGTCGTCGAACTCGGTGACGGTGAGCATTCCGTCTGCCATGGCGGCTCTCAGGACGGTGGCGGCGTCTTCGCGGTCGCGTGATGAGGCCCTGAGTCGGATGCTCTGGACGGCTTCCGTAGATGGTGTGTCAGACATGAAAGACCTTTCGTGGACTGGCGATGAGTCGCTGGTCCGACCGCTCGTCGGTGCAGTGTCGCGGATCGCGATTCACCACGATGATGCGACCGGGCGACTGAGTCCTCGCTGTCAACGGCTGAGAGCGCTTTCAGGATGCGATGACTCAGCGTTGACACAGCAACTGTCTGATCTGATGTCGGAGACCTGGCTACCGCCACCCGCCGATAGGAGACGCACATTGAACATCGTCCAGGCAGTGATACTCGGTGTGGTGGAGGGGCTCACGGAGTTCCTACCGGTGTCGAGCACCGGCCACCTGACGATTGTCGAGGAACTGATGGGACTGACGATCGACGACGCGTCGGTGACCGCCTTCACCGCCATCATTCAGGTGGGTGCTATCGCAGCCGTGGTCATCTACTTCCGGCACGACATCGTGAGGTTGATCTCGACGTGGGGCCGAGGGTTGACTTCGGAAAGCGCTCGGCGCGAGCCGGAGTACCGCTTGGCGTGGGCGGTGATCGTCGGTTCGATGCCGATCGGTGTCATCGGCTTCCTCGCCAAGGACGTCGTTGCGGGTCCGTTGCGGAGTCTCTGGGTGGTTGCGGGCGCGTTGATTGCCTGGAGTGCGGTGATGTACGCCGCCGAGCGATGGGCAACACAGCGTCGCGGCGATCGGGGGATCACGATCCGTGACGGGGTCATTGTCGGTGCCGTGCAGTGCATCGCCCTGGTCCCCGGGGTGTCTCGGTCCGGGGCAACCATCTCGGCAGGACTGTTTCTGGGTCTTGATCGGGTTGCAGCGACCAGACTCTCGTTCTTCTTGTCGATCCCCGCGCTCACGGCTGCAGGCGGCTACGAAGCTGCCACCACCGCGACGGACATCTCCGGTGGAGTCGGATGGACGGCGACTGTGATCGCGACACTGGTCAGTGCGATTGTGGCCTACGCAACGATCGCTTGGCTGCTCCGCTTCGTGAGCCACCACCCCATCACCTACTTCGTTGGATATCGAATCCTTCTGGGGGCCATACTCATAGGCCTGCTCTCAACCGGGGTGCTGGCCGCCACCTGAGCGGCGCAGTCACCTGACAGTCGGTGTGCAGGTGACGCCAAGGCACTCTCAGCGGCCCCACAACGTTGACCGGGCAGGCTTGTCGTATGTCTCACCAGTTCGCCGCCCCTCGCAACCATGCCCGCTGTGTACGTCTATTGCCTCGTCGGGCTGCTGGTTTTCGGTGAGTCGGCCATGCTGCTCGGTCTCGTCCTACCCGGCGAGACGGTGCTGCTCGCCGGTGCTGCGCTCGCCGGCGCCGGTCACGCGACATTGATCGGTGTCATGGGCGTGGGGCTGGTGGCCGCGATAGCCGGTGACTGCCTCGGATATGCCTTCGGTCGCACGCTCGGTTCGCGTATTCGCACCAGCGCGATGGGCCGACGCGTTGGCGAAGCGCGTTGGCGCAGAGCAGAACGACTGACGAAGAGCCGTGGCGTCGTAGCGGTAGTGGGTGGACGTTGGGTGGGAGTTCTGCGTTCTTTGGTGCCGCTGGTGTCGGGCATGTACTCGATGCCGTTGCGACATACCTGATCTGCAATGTCGTGGGCGGCGTGGTCTGGGTTGCCGGAGTGTCCACGTTCGGTTACTTTGCCGGAACCACGCTCGGCGCATCTGCCATGCTGACGGTCTCGGGAGGGCTGCTGGGCGCCGCTGCCGTGTATGCGCTGGGCAATTGGGTGTTGAGGGTTCGTCGCCGCGCAGCGGATTTCGCCAAAGGCGTTCCGTCTTGACACAAGAACCGCGCGATCAAGGCTGCACACGACGCGCCGTCACGAATGATCGATGGTGCGCCGCAGTTCGGTCGGATGTGGCGGTGCGGGCACTGAGGCGGCCGCAACCGCAACGTCTCGCCCAAGCAGGGACACTGTTTGCGCTCGCCGGCCCGTCACATGCCGAGGCGCGTTCGAATCGGTCCGTGAGCGGTGATGCGGCCCTGCTCGATGAGAAATCCGGTTGTCGCGTAACGCTCGAGAAGGTCGATGTCATGACTGATCACGACCACAGCCATGCGACGCTGCGCGGCCACCTCGGCGATGAGGTCCATGACGTCGTGGGCGGTTTCGGTGTCGAGGGCCGAGGTGATCTCGTCGCAGATCAGTACCCTGGATCGCGCTGCCAGAGCGCGCGCGATGGCGACGCGTTGCCGTTGCCCGCCGGACAGTTCGTGCGGGTGGCGTTCAAGGCCCAGTTCGACTCTCCCAGGGACGCCGGGAGCTGGAGAAAAGCAGCAGTACTGACCAGATACATCGCCTCGACGAAGCGCAGCCCGAGCTGGGTGCGGGTGGTATCGCGAATGTTCGGCAAGATCTCGCGAGTGACCAGATACGGCAGGCTCTCCCCGCCGACCACGGCCACCTCGACATATCCGGTCGCGGCCACTCCGCCTGCCGCAGCGGCGAACACGCGCGCCGAGTATGGAGTTCCGACGAGTACCGCCACCAGGACGAGGCCCACGGTACCGCCGGCGGGCCACGACAAGAGCACCAGCATGATGGCCAGGATGGGTGGCACCAGCATCGCGCCGTCAACCGTCCGTTCGATGACGACGCCCAGCCGGGGGCGCAGAGCTGCCGTGGTCCCGAGAATTGCGGCGAGGAAAGTGACGACGACGGCGATCGTCATCGCCACGACGATGATCTCACGGCCGCCGACCAGCAACTGCGGCAACATGTTCCGGCCCAGGTGGTCGGTCCCCAGCCAGCTGTTCGCCGAAGGCCCGGTGAAGGGGATGTCGCCCCCGGTCTGTGACGTGTCGACGAACACGGGCGCCAGCAGGGCCATGCCGATGATCAGTCCGGCCGGGATCAGGACACCGACCCTCGCCAACGGCGACCGCGGGTACACCGCGCGCTTCACGCTCGCCCCCGAACGGCCCATGTACGCAACGCATCAGCGAGAATCAACAAACCGGTGATCACCACACCCGTCAGCGCCACGACCGCGGCCACGACCGGAGCATCGCGGTCGGTGACCGCGCCGGCGAGTACCGCGCCGACGCCGGGGTAGTTGAAGATCGTCTCCACGACGAGAGCGCCCCCGAGAACCATCCCGACCGTGGTGGCGAGCGACGCCGCGATCGGCGTGGGACTCCTGCGCGGGCTCGGCGATACCGTGTCCGGCTTTCGCTTGTCGTTGATCGGCTACTGGGTAGTCGGCGTGCCCACCGCACTGATCCTGGCCTTCCCGCTCGGACTGAACGCGGCAGGGGTCTGGTGGGGACTCACGTGCGGTCTCGCCACCACCGCGGCCCTGATGTTGATGCGGTTCGTCAGGTCGGCGCAGCGCATCGCCGGCAGTGCGTCGCCCGGGTAGCGCAAGACGGGATCGGCGCTTACTCAGCGTCTCCTAAGCGACCGTCCGAGAGGATCGGTCAACCATGGAGACCTTGCGGGGGCAACCGCGTCGGCCGCAGCTACCTCGTCGATGATCGCGAGGGAGCGCAGTGAGGCAACCGAACGCTATCTTCAGACCATCTTCGAGCTGGACGAGGATCGCGTTGTGCCGCGCCGGGCGCGCATCAGTTCGCGGTTGGGACACAGCAAGTCTGCGGTGTCCCAGAAGATCGAGCGGATGCGTGAGTCGGACCTGGTGCAGATCACCGAGGACCGGCGCATAGTTCTCACCCCATCCGGAAACCGATTGGCGGTGACACGGGTGCGTCGCCACCGGTTGGCCGAACGAATGCTCGCCGACATGATCGGGATTCCACGCATCGATGTTCACGAGATCGCGTGCGGCTGGCAGCAGGCGATGGTCGATGACGTGGAGCGACGGCTCGTTCCGTTGCTGGGCTATCCGGCGACCGACCCATGGGGCAATCCCATACCGGGCCTCTCGATGCTCGGGTCTCCGACGTGCCCGCGGTGATCGGTACCCCGATCTCCGAGCTACCACTCCACACCCCGACGCGTTGTGTCATCCGCCGGTTCTCCGAGTACTTGCAGAGCAACGTTGATGCGCTGGCAGCCCTTCTGGACAACGGGATCGAACCGGGTGTCGAGATCATGGCGACCATCGGTAAAAGCGCAGTGGTACTGGCGAATTCCCGCGCTTCGGCCACGGTTCCGCTTGCGATTGCCTGTTCGGTGCACGTCGAGGCAACCGGAACGTATGGTGCGGTGTGATCATCTTCATGAATTCGGCGAACGAGGCAAGAGTGGGCAGATGCGGGTTCTGGTAGTCGACGACGATCGTCACGTGGCGGAGACAGTGCGCCGGATGATGCTGGCCGAGGGCTGGGTGGTCGATGTGGTCCACGACGGTGCGGCCGGTCTCGAGGCCGCATCCACGGACCGCTACGACGTGATCATCCTCGACATCATGATGCCGCGACTGAACGGCTATGAAGTGGTTCGGGAACTGCGGAAGGCGCGGGTGTGGACGCCGATTCTGATGCTCACCGCCAAGGACGGTGAGTACGATCAAGCCGAGGCGTTCGACTTCGGTGCCGATGACTACCTCACGAAGCCTTTTTCTTTCGTGGTTCTCATCGCCCGGATGCGCGCATTGGCACGGCGGGGCGCGCCGGAGCGCCCGACCGTGCTGGAGGCGGGGAGTCTCACGCTCGACCCGGCGGCGCATACCGTTGCCCGTGGTGTCACCACCCTGAAATTGACTCCCAAGGAGTTCGCGCTACTGGAGTTCCTCATGCGTCACAAGGGCGAGGTCGTGACCAAGGCCGAGATCCTGACCTCGGTGTGGGACGCCAACTACCACGGCGACGACAACGTCGTCGAGGTGTACGTGAGCTATCTGCGGCGGCGCATCGACACGCCATTCGGATGCCGGTCCATCGAGACCGTCCGGGGTGTTGGTTACCGGTTTGCCGCCGACGGCGGAGGCTAGGCCTCCGAGGTGGGTACGGGAACCGTGAAACCGACCGCCGCGCCACCATATTCGGAGTCCCGGACCACAGTCTCCCCACGATGGGCGTGAACGATCTCGCTGACGATCGACAAGCCGAGGCCGGAGCCTCCCGATAAGCGCTGACGCGACGCGTCGAGTCGCACGAAGCGCTCGGTGACCCGCGACTTGTCCACGTCGGCAATGCCGGGACCGTCGTCACCGACCATCACGGTGACGCGATGATCGGGTCCGGTCCGCGTCATCGTGACGGCGATCCTTCCGTACGCATGGCGGGACGCGTTGTCGATGATGTTGCGCAACGCGCGACGCAGCTTCTCCTCATCGCCGATGATTCTCGTCGGGACCAGACGTGCAGTCACAGTCAGGTCGGAGATGGCTTCGAGTCGAACAACTTCGGAGTTGACCAGATCGTCGAGGTCGACATCATCGAGAAGCAGTGGTACCCCGCTCTCGTCCGCACGGGCGAGAAGGAGTAGGTCGGCGACCATGTGTTGGAGCCGAAGCGCATCCGGCAGCATGACGTCGGTCGCGGTATCGGGATCGATGGGTTGCTGTTTGCTTCCCGCGAGATCGAGCAGCCCCACCAGCGTGGTCAGTGGACTGTTCAGCTCATGAGAAGCGTCATTGACGAATTGGAGCTGTCGTTGACGCGACTCTTCGATACGGCCGAGCATGGCGTTCATCGTGTCGGCGAGTTGCGCCACCTCGTCGCCGGTCTGGGGAACCGGCACACGCCTACTCAGGTCACCACCGGAGATTTCCTCGACGCGTTGGCGAATGGAGTCGACGGGTCGCAGGGCTCGCCCGGTCGAGAAATATGTCAGCAATGCCATGACGATGACGATGACCGGGAAAACGATGCAACACAGGATTGCAACCAAGACCACCGTGCGATTGATCGGGTCCTCGGCGGCACCGACGAGGACTGTCAGCGGACCGTCAGGTGAGGCAACGCCGAGCCCTGCTGTCTGGAACTCCTCGGTCGTGTCGGTCGCGTACGCGCCATGGATCGTTCGTCGTTCGCCAGGGGCGAGGGCGCCCGACATCGGACGGTTGTACGTGGGTTCATTCACCGTACGGATGCGGCCCGACGAATCGAGAATCTGGATCACCGCGACGTTCTGGCTTCCAGTCAGCAGGGATTCGTCGATTCCCTGAATCCCGTTGGTGCGCAATTGCGTGGCAATCTGCTCCGCGCGAGTGAACGTGGCGGCGTCGGCACTGCGCAACAGCACATGATGGAGGGCTTCGACGACGACGATCGCAGCGATGGCGAGCGCGATGGTGACCAGGGCGGTGGCGGTGAGTGTCAGTCGCATCCGGACCGGACGGACCCACCCCAAGAGCCGGCGATGAACTCCTGAAAACGGCGACCGCACGGTCGAAGGAAACCACGAGAAACTGTCGAGACGCAATCGCGCAACTCCACAGCACCTTGCCTACTCAGCGTCTCCTAAGCTTACTCAGGCAAGGATGCCCTTCATGAATACCGCGCGATGGGCCGGGATGTCACGGCGCACCGTGTTGGGCGCCGGGGTCGGTGTCGCGGTGGGTGCAGCCGCTGGGGCCGGCGGTGTCGTCATGGCAGGACACTCCGCGCAGTCGTCGCCCGGTGTGGTGGAGTTCCGCGGTTCGCATCAGGCGGGAATCGCCACCGCAGCACAGGACCGACTGCATTTCGCGGCCTTCGACGTCATCACCGAGGACAAGACCGAACTCATCACGTTGTTGCGCTCATGGACCGCAGCGGCCGAACGCATGACCAGAGGGCTCGAAACCGAGCCGGACGGCGCGGTCGGTCAGGGCGCGTACCTTCCGCCTTCCGATACCGGCGAGGCGCTGAATCTTTCGCCGTCACGGTTGACGTTGACGATAGGTTTCGGTCCCTCCCTGTTCGGTCCCGATGCGAGCGACCCCACGCGTTCCGACAGGTTTGGTCTGGCCAGCCGGCGGCCGGCGGCCCTGACACCGCTGCCCGCGTTCGTCGGTGATCAGCTCGATCCGGCGCGGTGCGGTGGTGACATCTGCATCCAGGCGTGCTCCGACGATCCCCAGGTGGCGGTGCATGCAGTGCGCAATCTCGCTCGGATGGGTTTCGGCGTGGTCAGCGTGCGCTGGTCGCAGCTTGGCTTCGGCCGCACCTCCAGCACCAGCGCCGCTCAAGAGACTCCGCGAAACATGTTCGGCTTCAAGGACGGTACTGCCAACATCAAGTCCGAGGACACGGCTACGTCGGACCGCTGGGTGTGGGTCGCGAACTCGGACAACAACGATCCCGACCAACGCAACTCGGCCGCATGGATGACCGGTGGGAGCTACCTGGTGGCCCGCCGGATCCGGATGCGCATCGAGACGTGGGATCGTGCATCACTGTCCGAGCAAGAACTGGTGATCGGACGCAGTAAGGGAACCGGAGCACCACTCGGACAAGCCGCAGAATTCGACCGGCCCGACTTCAACATCACCAACGGTAGTGCGCCCGTCATCGCCCGCACGGCGCACGTGCGGCTGGCGCACCCGGACAATCTCGACGGCGTACAGATCCTTCGGCGTGGCTACAACTTCACCGACGGCTCCGACGGGTTCGGACATCTCGACGCCGGGTTGTTCTTCATCGCCTATTGCCGTGATCCGCGAAGCCAGTTCGTGCCGATGCAACGCGCGCTGGCAGCCAAGGATGCAATGAATGAGTACATCACGCACAACGGGTCGGCGCTCTTCGCCTGTCCTCCTGGACTCTCCACAGACGAATGGTGGGGGCAACGCCTGTTCGAGGCCTGAGCGCCGTTCTCCCTCAACAGTTCTCGCCAGTAGCAGCGCCTCGATTGGAACCCCGACATGACTCTCGTTCACACGTCTCTCGCCGGCCCATCCGTTCCGGCCCAGCTCTTCGGTAGCGGATTGATCGGGCTCCGCGAGGGGCTCGAAACGGGCATCGTCGTCATGGTATTGATCGCATTCCTGGTCAAGGCTGATCGCCGTGACGCCTTGAAGTGGGTGTGGGCCGGTGTCGCCACGGCGGTCGCGATGGTGGTGATCATCTTCCTGGTGATCCACTTCGGGACCTCGACCGTCAGCACGCTCGGTGCCGAGCTCATCGCGGGAGTCGCGTCGCTGGTGGCGGTCGTGATCGTCACATCGATGCTGTTGTGGATGAGCAAGGCCTCCGCGCACATCTCCGCCGACCTCAAGTCGGGCATGTCCACGGCGCTGACGAGAGGCCGGTTCGCGGTGTACGGCCTGGCGTTTCTCGCGGTGGGTCGAGAAGGGTTCGAGACCGCATTGCTGATGGTCGGCTACGCCGACAGCGTCTCCGGCGGACTCTGGCCATTGTTGGGGTTGGTCATCGGCGTCGCGGTGGCCGTCGCACTCACCGTCGGACTCTACCGCGGAGCGGTCAACCTCAACTTTCATGCATTCTTCCTCTATACCGGTGTCTTTCTCATCTTCGTCGCCGCCGGAATTCTCGGATACGGCGTGCACGCCCTCCAGACCGTCGGATGGTTACCGGGTGGGACGAACCTCGCGTTCGACATCTCCGCTGTTTTCGACCAATCCTCTTGGTATGGAACGCTCCTGGCGGGAATCTTCAACTTCCGACCCGATCCGACGGTGCTACAGGTGGTGGCCTGGGCGGCCTATGTCGGCGTTGTCCTGTCGCTGTTTGTTCGGTCCAACCGCATCGCGCGGCCCGCAGCCGGCGCCCGCGATGCCGAGACCTCCCAGACTCCGGCAACTCCAGACGCCGGTCACTGAAAGGAAATGTTCGAGGTGAAGAGAACACTCGCCACGCCGGTGGCGGTGGTGGCAGTAATGGTGGGCGTGCCTGCTGTGCTCGCTGCCTGCACGTCCAAGGACTCCGGTACCGGCAGCATCGAGGTGACCTCGACCGCAGACACGTGTGACCTGTCGAGTTCGACCGCACAGACCGGCAACGTGTCCTTCAAAGTCGCCAACTCAGGCTCCAAGGTCACCGAATTCTATGTGTACGCCAACAACAATCGGGTACTCGGCGAGGTCGAGAACATCGGCCCAGGACTGTCGGGGAACCTGACGGTCGAGATCACCGATCCTGGCACCTACACCGTTGCCTGCAAACCGGGCATGGTGGGGACCGGTATCGAGAAGAAGATCACGGTGTCGGGCGAGAAGAAGCAGAAGACCGACGCACCCGCCGACGTGAACGCCGCCAAGGCCCGGTACCTCGACTATGTTCGCGGCCAGGCGGCCGGATTGCAGTCGCAGACCGAACAGTTCGTGGCTGCAGTCAAAAGTGGTGACCTCGCTGCCGCCCGTGCGGAGTTCGGTCGGGTTCGCACCTTCTACGAACGTATCGAGCCGGTCGCCGAATCGTTCCCCGATCTGGACCCGGCGATCGACATGCGTTGGGACGATACCGAGAACGGCTCGCAGTCGTTCACCGGATTCCACCGCATCGAACGCTACTTGTGGCCGCCTGCGGCGTCCGAGATCGGTGACGCCGAGGGCCAGATCGCGCCGGCCGACGCCGCCAACGCCAAAGCCACCGACAATGCCACGAGCATTGCCGAGGTCGCCGACGGACTGGTCGCCGATGTGACAAAGCTGCGTAATGAAATCGACAAGCCGGACTTCTCATTTGAGACAAGACAATTCGTCGCCGGTCCACAGGCCCTGATCGATGAGGTTGCGCGCACCAAGGTCAACGGTGAAGAGGACCGGTACTCGCACTCCGACCTCTGGGACTTTGCGGCGAACCTTGATGGGTCGGAAACACTCATCGCCGAGATGCAGCCGATGATCAGCGCGAAGAACCCGGATCTGATGAACAAGATCACCGCCCAGTTCGCCGACGTGCGAGCGACGATCAACCGATTCCGCGACGGCGACGGTTACGTCACCTACACCCAGGTCGATGCGGAACAGAGAAAAGATCTGTCCAACAAGATCGATGCCCTGTCGGCTTCATTGTCGCAAGTGCCGGGAATCGTACTCGGGACGTGACGCCGTGGAGGGACGCACTTGCGAAGCAAGTGTGTCCCTCCATCGCCTGGGACAGAAAGCTTGGTGCCCGCTGAGAGCGATTAGGGCTCGGCACACCACTGATCTACCGTGCGCGATGTCGATTGTGATCGGCGCGAAAGGAGAGTCAACGCCGATGAGGCAGGTCAGCAGTGCCATCGAGGCCTATCTCCGCACTGTGTACAACCTCATCGAAGACGGTGTTCCGGTCCGTCGCGCTCGCCTGCGCGACCGGCTCGGACAGGCGGGCCCAACGGTGACCAAGGCCGTCCTGCGACTGGTGCGTGACGATCTGATCAGCGTCGGAGACGATCAACTGATCACGCTGACCTCCGACGGGTTCGAGATCGCCGAGTCGGTCACCCGACGGCATCGGCTCGCCGAACGGATGCTCGTCGATCTGCTCGACGTTCCGATCGTACGTGCTCATGATGAGGCGTTGCGATGGGAGCACGTTCTCAGTGACGATGCCGAACGTGGCATAGCCGCAAGACTACTGGGCGACCTCGACTCTCCCTGGGGGCTACCGATTCCCGGGCTCGACCCACGTCGCGAGGATACGGACATCGTGCTGCCGGGGCAGCGACTCGATGAACTCGGGACACCTCCGCACGACTGTCGTGTCACGATCAGGTCGATCTCTGAGGATGCGCAGGGCGACTCCGGGATGATCGACGCGCTCATCGCGGCCGGCATCATCCCGGGGGCTCCTGCACGCGTCCGCTCTGCGGCCGGGTGCTACATCGTCCACGGTCTCGACAAGTTGGAGATCCCGACGAAGTACGTCCATGCGATCAGAGTCGTGGTGCAGACGTGATCGGTGGCTCAGGTGAGTTCACATTCTGACAACGTGGATGAGATGGGCGCTGTCGGTAGGCAATTCGTAGGCATGGGTGCCGCGAAGTAGATAGTGTGAACGCCGCGCGACAGCCGTGATGCGAGACCCGGGGACGATCCCGGCATTTACCAACGCGCGCACCGTATCCGGATCATTCTGAGCTTCCTCGGAAATGGATTCGACGATGACATCGGTGGGCGCACGCCCGGCGACCAACTCGGTCAACGATGTTCCGGTGTGCGCCGGCACCACTCGGTTCTCCTCGCCATCGTCCGCCGACGGAATGGGGTTCCCCCACGGGGACTTCACCGAACCGTCCACGAGATTGCTGATCGCACGTTCGGTGTCGTCGTTGATGACCTGTTCCCACCGTATTGCTTCGGAATGCACGCGCGACACGGGTACCCCGAGAATGTCGGTCAGCATGCGCTCGGCAAGACGGTGCCGGCGTACGACGGAGGCGGCGATACGGTGGCCGGCGGGCGTGAGTTCGATCAGGTTGTCCGGTGTCGTCGTCAGCAACCCGTGTTCCTGCAGTCGAGCGACGGTCTCGGAGATGGTCGAACCAGCGACACCGAGCCGCTGCGCCACACGGATCCGGCGCAGCGGGACGCTGTCCTCCATGAGGTTGTATATCGTTCGCAGACAATTGATCCCGGCCGGGCTCACGGGTGGTTCAGGGCTGTCCACGTTGGTTCCTCCTGTCGAGGCGGCATCCGCTGATCATGGGCGTGGGCGACGATGGAATCGACATTACGGACGAGAATCAGCGCCGCAAGCTGCACTCAGTCAGTTCTCAGCCGCGGGTCGCATTCGCGTCTCAACTGTGCTCAGCCTCCACTAAGCGATGCGCGAGCAGGGTGGTGGGCATGAAGAGCGGTCGAGCGTCGAATCCGTCCAGCGAACCACCACACGGCGTGGGGTTGAGCAAGGTTCCCGAGGTCACCATCTACTTCTGGATCATCAAGATCCTTGCCACGACGGTGGGTGAGACGGCTGCGGACTATCTCAACATGACCCTGGGATTCGGGCTGCAATTCACGTCCGTGATAACCGGTGCCCTGTTGGTGGTCGCGCTCTTCGCTCAGTTCGGTGTGCGAAGCTACGTCCCCGCGATCTATTGGTGGTGTGTGCTGGTCATCAGTGTTGCCGGCACGCTGATCACCGACAACCTCACCGACCACTGGGGAGTCCCGCTGGAAGTGTCGACAGCCGTGTTCGCCGCGATTCTGATCCTGCTGCTGGCCTTGTGGTACGGGGTGGAACGGACACTGTCCATCCACTCGATCCGTACCCGCCGCCGCGAAGGGTTCTACTGGGCCACGATCCTCACGACTTTCGCGCTCGGCACTGCCGCCGGCGACCTCATCGCCGAGCGCATGGGCCTCGGATATCGGACGTCACTGGTCTGCTTCGCCGTGGTCATCGCAGCCATCTATCTGTGCCATCGGTTTCTCGGTCTCACTGCAGTGGTGGCCTTTTGGGCCGCATATATCGTCACGCGTCCGCTCGGCGCGTCACTCGGCGATCTGTTGACCCAACCTGCCGATGTCGGCGGACTCGCCATTGATTCGACTCTCGTCAACATCGTGTTCCTGATGGTGATGGTCGGACTGGTGGCCTACCTGACGATGTCCCGTGTTGACCGAATCGAGGACGATGTCCGCGACGGTGTGGCGCGAGAGGCGCGGGTACGGAGGTGAGTGCGCGCGCGCTGCTCAAGAGGGCCCTCTGGATCGGTGCAATCTGTGTGGTGCTCCTGGTCACAGTGGCCTTGGTCCTGCCACATTTCTCGGACGCAGATTGGTTGCCCGATTTCGTCGGCTGGGTGGGCGTTCGGCGACATGTCGGACGACCACGCTGAGCTTTGTCACAGCGCTCACGCGGTCATAGACGTTCGCAGTCAGAGTCATAAATGTTCGCGGGCAATCAATTCCACCGTTGCTGCCATTGCGATTGAGCTGACGGCAAGCAGTGAGATGAGAACGAACAACTGCATGATCGCCGCCGTTGTCGTCGACGCGCCGCCGAGAACCATCCCGACGAAGGCGCCGGGAATGGTCACCAGTCCGACGGATCGGGTTTGGTCCAGACCGGGGATGAGTGCCGAGGATGCCGCGGTGCGAATGATCTCCAGCCGGGCGTCGCGTTCGGGGAAGCCCAGTGCCCGTGCGGCGTCCGCCTCCCCATGACGACTGACCAACTCGTCGTGAGCGCGGCGGCCTGCCAATGACGTGGTATTCATCGCACCGCCGAACATGATTCCGGTGGTGGGGATGATCGCGATGCCGGTTGCGGGAATCACTCCCACAGCGACGAAGCAGGCCACGACGAGCATGGTCGGTACGGCAACGGGCACAAGGCACGTCACGACCTGACGAGGGGACGGACGGTGAGCGACGACACGACTCGCCGAAGTCCAGGACGCAACGACGGCCATGACCCCGACGAAAGCCAACGCCGCCGGCAACCGGGTGATGACCACGGCAAGGATCGCGGCCAGCGCGGCCAATTGGACAACGGCGCGAATCGATGCGACGGCCGTGTCGCGAGCGAGGACCGCACTCGTGGTCCAGTTGACAGCGATGGCGATGGCGATCAGTACCAGCACGCCCACCACGAGCGCCGGACCGAGGTGAATCAACGTCGCGGTTCGGTCAGTCACGAGACGGCCCCTTCGATGTCGGTGTCTGAAGACACTAAGCGCGCCTTAAGCCGCGCGCTCGTAGATTTGGCTCGGCGAATGAGAACAGCGTCGCCACACACTGATTGGGAGGTTGATCGATGACGGGAATCCTCGATCCGGTCACACTACTGGGTTACTTCGGCTCGTGGGCGTTGGTCGGGCTACTCCTGGTCCTCGCTGTCGAGTCAGGGATTCTCTTCCCGGTTCTGCCGGGAGACTCGTTGCTGTTCGTGGTCGGGATGGTGATCGCCGCCGGCGGGAAGGACGGGGTCGATGCATTCGCGCAGCTATGGCAGGTGTTGCTGCTCGCGCCACTGGCCGCAATTGTCGGAGCCGAAGTTGGTTTCGCCATCGGTCGGACAGTAGGTACCCGTTGGTTCGGTCCCGGCAACAGGATCCTGAAGCAGAGTTACGTCGACGACGCGCATGAGTTCTTCCAGCGACGAGGTTCGGCGACGGTCGTGCTCGCCCGGTTCGTGCCCGTCGTGCGAACACTCACCCCGATCGTCGCCGGAGCCGCTGGCATGCGCCACCGAACGTACTTGGCCTACAACGTGATCGGTGCGGTCACCTGGACGACCGTCGTCACCATGTTGGGATACTGGCTGGGCCAGTTCGCGGTCGTGCAAAAGTTGATCGAGCCCATTTTCGTGGTGATCGTGGTGGCCTCTGTAGCGCCGTTGATCATCAAGGCCATTCGCGCGAGGCGGGTGCGCCGTGCGTCTTCGGCGGTCTGAGGTCGACACTGTCGGGTCTGACAGCGGACGGTACATGGTCCGGACGGCCAACGCGCTGGTAGCGCAGCTCTGGACTCGATGCCGTCCGGTGCGGATGCGGCTGACGGTGGTCGCCGCCGGGTTGGTCGCTGCGACCCTCGCGGTCGCGGGACTTCTCATCATCGTGCTGTTCCGGCACGTCCTCGTCGATGATGCCGATTCGGCCACGTCGGCCCGCGCCGAACAGATCGCAGCGGCGGCGACCGACGAGGGGATCGCCGGGATCGATCGCTCGATGATGACGAACGGCGACAACATCGCCGTCATAACGGTCATCGACTCGTCGGGCCGAGTACGGCTGAGCAGCAACCCGACTCTGTCGCAGGCCGCCGCGAACCCGACGACCCGGGACCCGTCGCGTCACGACGGCGATGTGTCACGCGTGCAGGCGCATGATCTACGGCTCGCGACCACGCAGGTCGCCACACCCGACGGGGAACTCACCATCGAGGTCGGCGCCGCCGAGGGACCCATTCATGCTGCAGTCGGAGCCGTGGCGTTGATCTGCGCAATCGTGTTCCCACTCGTGGTGATCGGTATGGCACTGCTGACCCACCACTTCGTCGGTCGTGCGCTACGGCCGGTCGATGACATTCGGCGGCGCGTCGATGCGATCTCCGGAGGTGACCTCGCCCATCGCGTTCCCGTCCCCGGTACCGGGGACGAGATCGCGACTCTCGCATCAACCATGAATGCCATGCTCGATCGAATTGAGACCGCTCGAACGCAGCAATTGCGATTCGTAAACGACGCCTCTCATGAACTGAACAGCCCATTGACGACCGTGGTCGGGCTGCTCGACCTGTGCCGCGTCACCAGGGAACCGATCGATGCGGATACCGCGTCGACGGTGTTGTTTCCCGAGGCGCAGCGTCTGCAACATATGGTTGCCGACCTTCTGCTTCTGGCGCGCTCGGATGAGCGCGGCCTCCAGCTCCGAGTGAGCTCTGTGGACCTCGACGATCTGTTGAGCGAGGAGGTCGCCCGGCTGGAGGCCATCTCCGCCCTCGACATCGAGGCGGCGGTTGTGCCTGTACAGCTCAACGCGGATTCCGAAAAGGTTCGGCGTGCACTGCGCAACATCATCGACAACGGTGCGCGTCATGCGAGAAGCAGGCTGGTCGTCGAGATGACTACCGAATCCCCGACAGATACGGTGCGGGTCTTGGTGTCCGACGACGGTCCCGGCATCGCCGATGCCGACAAGTCGAGAGTCATCGATCGATTCGTCCGTTTGGACCCCGCTCGTTCCCGGACCGCCGGGCAAGCAGGGCTGGGATTGGCCATCACGGCCGAGATCATCCACGCGCATGGCGGCGAAGTCATCATCGACGATTCGGCAATGGGTGGCGCTTCGGTGGGATTCACCCTTCCGCTGCGGTGCATCGTGCCCGTGTCACAACATTAAGCCGCGCTGAGTCCGATTGGCGTAAGTCTGGTTGCCGGAACAAGTTGGCCGACCGTACTTTTGGGTGCAATGAGGTTGTGCGGCGCACAGCCGAGTCGCAGGCTGCCCCGAGGATCGGGGTGGATGCTGGGTTGACACGCACCCTTTCGCTGATGAGAAGCAGAACGGATGATCATGACCGATCCCGCACTCGAGTCGACCGAACCGTCTGGTACCGGTCGTTCCGCATATCGTGACCGCACTGATCCGGGCGTTTCGGGCTTTCTCGACGAGCCCTTGGGTTTGAAGGTTCCGCTCATCGGCGTCTCGTTCTGGGTGGTCAAGGTGATCACCACCGGTATGGGCGAGGCGATGTCGGATTTTCTGGCAAAGTTCAGCATCGCATTGCCTGTGCTGGTCGGTGTCATCGCGGTGGCGGTGGCCATGGTGAGGCAGCTACGTGCCCGTCGCTACCACGCCCCCACGTACTGGAGTGCGGTCGCAGCGATCGCGATATTCGGTACGGTCGGCGCAGATGGGCTGCACGCGGTCGGTGTGTCCACCACGGTGACGAGCCTTTTCTATGCCGTCGTTCTGGGTGTGTGGATGGTGCTGTGGTATCGCAGCGAAGGGACTCTCAGCATTCATGACATCACCACGCGCCGACGCGAGCTCTTCTATTGGGGGACGGTTCTTCTGACGTTTGCCCTGGGCACGGCGCTGGGGGACTGGAGTGCGTTCTTCCTCGGTCTGGGATTCGGGGGTTCGATCGTGCTGTACGCGGCGCTCATCGTGGTACCCGGAGTTGCGTGGAAGTTCCTGCGCCTCAACAGTATCGTTGCATTCTGGGCAGCGTATATCCTCACCAGGCCGTTGGGTGCATCGATCGCCGATTGGCTCGGCAAGCCTTCCCCGGTCGGGATCGGTTGGGGAGACGGGGTGGTTGCTCTGGGCTCAGTCGCTCTTGCCGCGATTCTCGTTCTGGTCCTCTGGAGAACGCGTCGGGACGACCCCAACCGACCGGTCCTGCGCACAGGTGGTGACCGGTGAACCGGCGGCAGTTCATTTACGGTGGGGCCGGTCTCGGTGTGACGACACTGCTCGGTTCAGCTTGCGCACCAACGAAGTCGCGCTCCGTATCGTCACCGGCTCCCGACTCTGCGGGTCAAGTCGTGCGGGCGATCCGCTGACCGAGGTGTTCGGAAAAGGTCAGAAGCTCACAGCGATTGCCGTCAAGTTCGACTGCGTCATATCCGAGCCGCCCGAGAATGATATTGTCCGTTTAGTGGTTCCACGAGTTATTACCGTTGAGTCTCTGTCATGACAGCTCAAGAACGGGCTATATGAAAGGGTCAATTAAGCCATTCGGGGAAGTCGATCAATATTAACGCGAGGAATACAGTTTATGGACGGACCATAACTCCGCGCCGGGCGCACCACTAAGCGCAGCTCAGTGTCCCCTAAGCATCTGCGGGTCAGCATGATCGACATGAGAATCTCCTGGTGGCGAGCACAACTACCCCCGCTGCTCATCGCTGCAGTGTGCATCTTTGGGGTGGGCCTGGCCTACGACGGTGGGCCCTTCTGGATCGACGGTGCGGTGATGAACTGGATCGCCGGACACCGCGTCGCACCCCTGGAGGCGGTGTCGACGGTGTCGTATCTGTTTGGCCCGCTGCTGGTAAGTCTGTGGTCAGTTGTGGTGGCCGCGATACTGATCGTGCGTGACCGGTCGGTCGAACGTGCGCTGGCAGTTGTCACAGGGGTCGTCGGAGCAGCGATGATCACTGAATTGATCAAACTGGTTGTCGCCCGCCCCCGCCCACCCATGTACTACCACCCCGGCATCACCGAGATGACGTACTCATATCCGTCCGGACATGTCACCGGCACAGCGGGATTGGCGCTGACGACTGCTCTGGTCGTCACAGCCACTGCGTCGCAAACGGTTCGGAGGCTCGCTGTCACACTTGCCATGGCGATCACCCTTATCGCCGCACTCACGCGGCTCTATCTGGGCGTGCATTGGTTAAGCGACGTTATTGCGGCGATGGCCGTAGCCACCGCTGCAGCGCTCACCGCTCCCCGATTGGTGCATGCTGGCCTCCGCCAAGCACAACGGCAGTTCCCCAACCGACTCCCGATTTGGGCTCGGCCCACCGATCCTCTCGCAACGAAAGAGGCTGCGCTCCATGGACGCTGATGGTATCGCCGAGAAACTCGCACTGGGCTACATCACGTCGCTGCTCATCGTTGCGGCCATTATCGCTGCGACTACCACCTCTCATTACCTGATTCGTCTCAATGCCGTGCTGGCATTCTGGGCCGCCTTTATCGTCACTCGTCCGCTGGGGGCCTCCTTGGGTGACTTGCTGACCCAACCCCGCGACGCCGGTGGCTTCGGTGTGGGTACCACCGTGACCAACCTTGTATTTCTGGTCGTGATGATTCCTCTCGTGGTGTACCTCAGCGTGACCCACATCGACCGGATCGAACAACATACGGCGCGTACCGCCGCTCGATCGACGGCTGTTTCATGATCAATCCGCGCCCGGTCCATCCGCAGGAGGACCACCACGATTCGTACGCTCCGCTCACACCGACTATCGCAGCCCTGTTCACGGTCACCGCTACCGTGCTCACATTCGCTCTTGCAGTTCTCGTGGGGTGCGTGGCCAAGCCGAGTCCGACTGAACCCGCGGCCCTCTCGTCCGCCGTTGACGGTATCTACGGGATCGCGGTTGTTGCCGCAGCAATGGTCGGATGGGTGTTCACACGGCTCACAGCCGGTCTGATCAGTCCGCGCCTTGCTCAGCAGGTTCGGCGATGACGCGGGGGCGCGGCCGAGGTCGTTACGTCCGCGTCCGCGTCCGCGGTCCGGTGGCGTCCGGTCGGCGCGCAACGTCGAGCGTCGCGGTGTTCGCCGCGATCGCAGTCGCCGCCACCATGTTCGTCGCCGGCGCGTCCTATAGCCGGGCCCTGGGCGCGCCGGGGTACGCGACGACCGCCGACAAGACCTCCGCATGGATGCATGCGCAGACTTTGACCGCGCGCGGCACTCACCGAGTGTGACCCATATCACCAAGCTGCATAAATTGAGCGGAATGCACTCAACCTTGCTCGCGTTCTAGGAGTCGAACGGCCATACTTGAGCCGTACCGACTTAAGAACGTAGAGAAAGGTGCACCCGAAGTGGACAGCTTCACCCCGACCACCAAGACACAGCAGGCGTTGAGCGCTGCGGTGCAGGCGGCGGCCGCTGCTGGTAACCCCGACGTGCGTCCCGCCCATATCCTGGTCGCTCTGCTCGACCAGTCCGACGGCATTGCCTCGCCGCTGCTCAAGGCGGTGGGGGTCGATCCGTCGACTGTTCGTACGCAGGCCCAGGGCATGGTCGATCGCGCGCCGACGGTGGCCAGCGCCAGCGCTCAGCCGCAACTGTCACGCGAGTCGATCGCCGCGGTCAGTGCCGCCCAGCAGCTCGCGACCGAATTGAACGACGAGTACGTCTCGACCGAACACCTCGTCGTCGGCCTCGCGACCGGCGACTCCGAGGTCGCCAAACTGCTGCACAACGCCGGTGCGACACCGCAGGCATTGCGCGAGGCCTTCGTCGCCGTGCGCGGCAACGCCCGGGTGACCTCCGAGGACCCGGAGTCGACCTATCAGGCGCTGGAGAAGTACTCCACCGACCTGACCAAGGCCGCCCGAGAGGGCAAACTGGACCCGGTCATCGGCCGCGACACCGAGATCCGTCGCGTCGTGCAGGTGCTCTCCCGCCGGACCAAGAACAACCCGGTCCTCATCGGTGAGCCCGGCGTCGGCAAGACCGCCATCGTCGAGGGGCTCGCCCAGCGCATCGTCGAGGGCGATGTGCCGGAGTCGTTGCGCAACAAGACCGTCATCTCGCTGGACCTCGGTTCGATGGTTGCCGGCGCGAAGTATCGCGGCGAGTTCGAGGAGCGGCTCAAGGCCGTGCTCGACGAGATCAAGGGTTCGGCCGGTCAGGTCATCACCTTCATCGATGAGCTGCACACCATCGTCGGCGCCGGTGCCACCGGCGAATCCGCGATGGACGCGGGCAACATGATCAAGCCGATGCTGGCCCGTGGCGAGCTGCGGCTGGTCGGTGCGACCACGCTCGAGGAGTACCGCAAGTACATCGAGAAGGACGCTGCGCTCGAGCGCCGCTTCCAGCAGGTCTACGTCGGGGAGCCGAGCGTCGAGGACGCCATCGGTATTCTTCGCGGCCTCAAGGAGCGCTACGAGGTGCACCACGGCGTGCGCATCACCGACTCCGCATTGGTCGCTGCGGCAACGCTTTCCGACCGCTACATCACCTCGCGATTCCTCCCCGACAAGGCGATCGACCTCGTCGACGAGGCCGCCTCGCGGTTGCGGATGGAGATCGACTCGCGCCCCGTCGAGATCGACGAGGTCGAGCGTGTCGTCCGACGCCTCGAGGTCGAAGAGGTCGCGCTGGAGAAGGAGCACGATGAGGCGAGCAAGGACCGGCTGGAGAAGTTGCGTCAGGAACTGGCCGACCAGCGCGAGAAGCTCAACGAGCTCTCGGCGCGCTGGCAGTCGGAGAAGACCGCCATCGACGCCGTCCGCGACGTCAAGGAACAGCTGGAAAACCTTCGTGGAGAAGCCGATCGCGCCGAGCGTGACGGTGATCTCGGACGGGCTGCAGAGCTCCGTTACGGCCGAATCCCGGGTTTGGAGAAGGAACTCGAGGCCGCGATCGAGAAGACCGGCACCGATCCCGACCAGGACGTGATGCTGCAGGAGGAGGTCGGTCCCGACGACGTCGCGCAGGTCGTGTCGGCGTGGACGGGTATCCCCGCGGGCAAGATGCTCGAGGGAGAAACCGCCAAACTGCTTCGCATGGAACAAGAACTCGGGCGCCGGGTCGTCGGGCAGCAAGCCGCCGTGGTGGCGGTCTCGGATGCGGTGCGTCGTGCACGTGCCGGGGTTGCCGACCCCAACCGGCCGCTCGGATCGTTCCTCTTCCTCGGACCGACCGGCGTCGGCAAGACCGAGCTGGCCAAGGCGTTGGCGGAGTTCATGTTCGACGACGAGCGCGCGATGGTGCGCATCGATATGAGTGAGTACGGCGAAAAGCACGCCGTGGCACGACTTGTCGGTGCCCCTCCGGGCTACGTCGGGTACGAGCAGGGAGGTCAGCTGACCGAGGCGGTGCGTCGTCGGCCGTACACGGTGGTGCTCTTCGACGAGGTCGAAAAGGCGCACCCGGACGTCTTCGACATCCTGCTGCAGGTCCTCGACGAAGGACGCCTGACCGACGGCCAGGGCCGCACGGTCGACTTCCGCAACACCATCCTGATCCTGACCTCCAACCTGGGGTCCGGCGGCGACGCCGATCACGTGATGGCGGCGGTGCGGGCGGCATTCAAGCCGGAGTTCATCAATCGTCTCGATGACGTGGTGATCTTCGATGCGCTCAGCCCCGAGGAATTGGTGTCCATCGTCGACATCCAACTGGCACAACTGCAGAAGCGGCTGGCGCAGCGTCGACTGGAACTGCAGGTCACGCCGAAGGCCAAGGAATGGCTGGCCGAGCGCGGATTCGACCCGCTCTACGGTGCCCGGCCGCTACGGCGTCTGGTGCAGCAGGCCATCGGCGACCAGCTCGCCCGAGCCCTGCTGGCCGGTGACATCCGCGACGGTGACATCGTTCCGGTCAACGTCAGCGCCGACGGAGAGTCGTTGGTGCTCGGCTGATTTCACCCAAGAGATGGGCTGTCCCACTGCGGTGGGGCAGCCCATCTCTCATCTTCGGGTGCGCTTTTTCTGATGGTCGAGAACCCTTCCTCCGATGGTCGAGGCGCCCTTTCCCTGGTGGTCGAGGTGTCTTTTTCTGGTGGTCGAGGAGCCATTCTCTGGTGGTCGAGGTGCGACGAGCGCCAGCGAGGATCCTCGAGACCCGTTGAGCCACAGCTGGTTCCACCCCACAGACGAAGCGACCGTCACCGTGGGTAGGTGACAATCACCTGCCCACTCGGTCGGTTCCGCCACTCCACCCGTCGGTCGGTGTAGAGCGTCGGTACCCATTCGGCGAGGTGTTTGCGTTGGTGATCGGCCCGACATAGCGGGATCAGGTCGCCGAGCACTGTCCAGCCTCCGGCCTCGGGGTCGGTGTGGTTGAACGGTCGCCAGTGGTCGAGGTCGCACAGGTGTGACGGCATCCCGCAGTAGGGGTATCGGCACCAGGCGTCGTTGGCCAGCACCTCAGCGCGCAGTGTGGCGCTGGGTGCATACGTCAATGCCCCAGGGGGTGGCACGGTGTGACCGCCGTGTCCGGTCGGATCCGCCGGCGGCGCCTGGGGTCGGTCGGCGATCTGCGGGATGAGTGGTCCCGCGGCCCGGGCGGATTCGGGGTAGTGGATGGTTTTCGCTATCTGGGCGAGGGTGGTGGCGTAGTCATGGTCGATGGGCCCGTATCCCTGCAACCGGGGCACGAGAATCCCGTCCGGGTCCTTCAACACCGTCAACACAGGTGCGCCGGGCACCACCAGGGCCCGCCCAAATGCCACCGGCACCTCCTCCGGCGTCGGCTCATCCATCGGGTCGGGTATCTCGGGTTCGACGACCGGCTCCACCAACTCGACTTCAGGAGCGTCGGCGGCGACAGGTTCCGGCAACAGGTCGTCCCACGCTGCCGCGTTGTCGGCGTCAGCGGGTGTTCCGGCGGAGTCGTTCCTGTCGCCAGGACGGCCCTTGGCGCAATCGGCCAAGCCGCATTGGCAGTCGAGCCGAGCGCCGGGTACGCCGGTGATCTCACCCAGTGCGATGACCCGCAGCGACCCCACGCGGCGGGGGTCTTTGCGGCAGGTGCGTTCATCGATCAGCGCCTCGATCTGGGTGGTGAGGAATACCCCGTAATGGGCGGGGACGACCGCGTCGAGAGCGGAGTGCCCGGCAACGTCGGGGGTGATGGTGACGTTTCCCACCAGGTCGGTGATGGTGTCGCGGTCCTCGATAACGCTGTCGGGGTTCATCGAGATCAGTGCGGCGTCGAGTTGTTGCGAGAGCACTGGGTCGGTGGTGGCGCGGGATCCGTAATCCAGGACGATCTCTTCGAACGACATCTCGGACTCGTCACCGTCGGTGCTGTCGCTGTCGGTGTCGCTGTCGGTCTCGGTGTCCGCGCCACGTTGGGCGGCGCGCGCCATGATCGAAGCCCGATTCGTGGACAGTTCCCCATTCAGATAGGCGGCACGGATCAGCGGTAGCTTCTCCAGGAGGTCCGCCAGCGCTATCCAACTCCCGGCTTTGCTACGGGAGACCTTGAACTGCAACGATACTTCGGCCCGGCCGAGTCTCTCGGCATGCTCGACGACCGAACCCCACACACCGGTCTCGGGCCGATCGGCCAGATGCTCGTGAAATACCCGCTCTGCCAGTGCGGCGGCTGCCAGCACTGTCCGGGCTTCGTATTTGCGGGACTCGCGTAGCAGGTCCGGGCCGGTTTCGGTGAGTTCATCGCGCGACATTGCTGTGATCGCGGCAGTGTCGGCATCCGGATCGGTGAACGTCAGCTGACTCGACATCGGAACAACCTCCCCCCGCGATCGGACTTGATGAGAACAAGTGTACGAAGGGGTACCGACAAAACCGGTCCGGCGATCGCGCGGCTCGAGAAATCTGTGGACAACTTTTTTCCGACGCGTCGAGTGGGCGCTCGATTGCGTCGAGTGGGTAGTGGATGTGGTTGCGATGCTTGTCATCTCGCCGGGTCTCGAGGCTCGCCGCACGCGGCTCGCACCTCGACCACCGGGGAGGAACGGTCGAACATCGGGTGGCGGAAGTGCGGGGCCACCGGGAGGAACAGGGCCGTCGCCCTACCGCTTTGACCATCCGTAGGGCGGGCCTCGATCCTCCGTCGGCGTGTTCGAGCTGAGAGTGGTAGTGCCATAGCGAAAAGTCGCAGGCCTCTCGGTGGCTACGATCGATTTGTCGGACCCGACAGATACGTTCGCCGGGTGGAACGCGAGGAGAGTGGAATGTCGGATGTGATCGTCGGGGACGACGGGATCTCCCGTTGTACCTGGGCGGCTCGGGAGCCCGAGACCACCTACCACGACACCGAATGGGGATTCCCGCTGTCGGGGGATACCGCCCTGTTTGAGCGGGTGTGTCTCGAGGGATTCCAGTCGGGGCTGAGCTGGCGGACCATCCTCACCAAACGGGAGAACTTTCGGAAAGCGTTCAGTGGCTTCGACATTGCGACGGTTGCTCGCTTCGGTGAGGCCGACGTGGCGCGGCTTCTCGGTGACGCGGGCATCATCCGGCATCGCGGCAAGATCGAGGCGTCGATCAACAATGCGCGCCACGCCGAGGATCTCATCGACGCCGAGGGCTCGCTCGAGGCGTTCTTCTGGCGGTACGCACCCGACCGGGACCATGTGCCGGGCTCGATGACGACCTCTCCCGAATCGCTGGCGCTGTCGAAGGATCTCAAGAAGCTCGGGTGGCGGTTCGTCGGGCCGACGACGATGTTCGCGCTGATGCAGGCCGCCGGATTCGTCAACGACCATGCGTTCGACTGTGCGATCCGGCCGGTCGTCGATGCCGCGATCTCCGCACACCCGCGACCGGCGTGAGGTGATCGTTGACCGACGGCAGGGCGTGAGAGTAGCGTCACATTTGGTAACAGTTGTATCCAGATAGGGGCTGGGTCATGGTGAGCGCAACGACGACCCGAACGGCGCCGGTCGGCCGCCGACATCCGACGACGATGCTCGACCTGATCACCGTCGAGGGTCTCACCAGCGGCGTCGCGAACATCATCATGCAACTGTCGTTGCCGCCGGTCGGTGCGGGCGTCAACGAGAGTCGCGTCGTGTCCGGTAGCCCGCGGCGGTATCCGATGAAGCGCACGCGCACCACCGGTACCTATCTCGCGGTGGCGTTGCTCGGCACCGAGGATGAGAAGAATCAGCTGCGCGCAGAGGTCGCGCAGATGCACAAACCCGTCGTTTCCACCCCGGACAGTCCGGTGCGTTACAGCGGCAACAGTCCTGACCTCCAATTGTGGGTCGCTGCTTGCCTTTTCCGCTTCTATCTCGACCAGTACACGATCCTCTACGGCGATCTGACGACCGCCGAGCTCGACGTCCTCGTCCGTGCCGGTGAACCGCTGGCCACCGGCGTCAACGTGCGTCCGGCGTCCTGGCCGCAGACGTGGGCGGAGTTCACCCAGTATTGGGAAGGCATGCAATCGCACCTGTCCATCTCCGCAGAGGTGAAGCGGGACTTCGAGACGCTGTCGAACATGGAGTTCGTTCTCGAGGCGTGGGGGCCGCTCGGACGTCCGTTCCCACTGTTGCTGGGCAAGCACTACCAATTCATGACCCGCGCGAACCTGCCGCCGCGATTCCGGGAGCTGATGGGGTGGGACTGGACCGATCGCGACCAACGCAACTTCGACCGGGCGCTGGCAAGGATGCGCGTGCTCGACCGCGTCGGCGGACGTCAACTCGCCTTGGGTTTGCTGTGGTCGTACATGATCGACTTCCGCCTTCGTCGGCGACTTGGCATCCCGGTACTCGGCACACTCCGCGTGACGCAGATCCCGATCCGCGACGGCGGCGGTGTGCGACGGCTGGCGCGGCGCTGGTGGCGTCAGGTGCAGTAGGGCGGCGTACCACGACGGTTTGACTTCAATCGAGCTTGAGGTCTTACCGTCGTTGTCATGACGAACCACGGTGATAGGCCGTACCTCGCGCCCGCCCATCCGGACGCGCTCGACGTGGCACATCGACTCGTCGCCGCGCTACAGCTCGGAATGGACCGCTCGGACGCGGATGCCTACGACGCGATGTTCGCCGCCGACATTCTTTGGGGATCACCCAAAGGTGCGGTATTGCAAGGCTTCTCCACCTTGAACTGGATTCATCAGCGGCTGTTCGCTCAAGCCGTGGCGCCACCGTCGGACTTCTCGGTGGCGCAGGCCGCAATGATCGCGCCCGGAGTGGTGGTTGCCCAGATCGGACGCCACGCACGCGGGGGTGGATTCTCCGAGATGGCGATGTACGTGCTGGTCGAGCGGGACGGACGATGGTGGGTGACAGCCGGTCAGAACATCCCGATCGCTGATGATTGAGCCGGCTGCTACGCCGCAACGCCCGACATCTGCGGGGCAAGTCGCTTGAGTCCCTGGCGGATTCGAGACTTGACGGTCGGTAGCGCGACGCCGAGACGATCGGCCACCTCCCGGTAGGTCAGCCCCTCGAAGTAGGCGAGCTCGATCGACTCGCGCTGCAGTGGGGTGAGAACCGACAGACTCGATCGGATCTCACGATTCGTATCGTGACGCTCGGCGAGTTCGCTGACCACATCGCGCTCGACCCGCGAGCCGAGATCGGCTGTGCCGTAATCGATCGTGCGGCGCCGGCTCGCTGTCTCCGACCGCACGCGATCCACCGCGCGACGATGCGCGAGGGTCATCAGCCAGCTGATCGCCGAGCCGTTACCGACGGCGAACCCATCCGCCGAGCGCCACACCGCGAGATACACCTCCTGAGTGGCTTCCTCGCTCATTCCGGCGTCGCGCAGCACACGACGGGTCATGCCGTAAACGCGTGCCGAGGTGAGGTCGTAGAACCGCCCGAAGGCCACCTGATCGCCGGAGCCGACACGCGTCAAGAGCACGTCGAGATCGTCGTCGTGTGTGCTCATCGGACTCCTTAAATGCCGGGTGGTCAGACATCCGATGTGGATTCGGTGGCGAATCACCGGTGTCCGGCCTCTGCGTCTCGACGCTATGTACCGATTCGGGTTGCCACCACGGCCCGTGACCAAACGCGACGGATTAGCAACGCGGATAACGGTTTGATAACGCCGAGCTCGCGACGGCGCTGTCGGGGGTGGGAGGCGCTGTCGGCGTGCTGGAGGGCGCTGTCGCGGGTAGGGGCGGACGTCACCACCGCGAGGTCGGGTTGCGCATCGCGCAGGCCACGCACTGCCGAGCGGCCGGTAGCACCCCCAGGCGTTCTGCGCCGATCGGCGAGCCGCAGGTCTCGCACCGCCCGTACTTGCCGTGGCCGACGCGCTCGAGGGCTGCGTCGATCTCGACGAGGCGCGCCCGCGATCGCTCGACCTGGGCCACCAGCTGGCCGCGTTCCACCGCGAGCGTCGAACCCTCGGGGTCGTGCTCGTCGTCGGCGGCCTCGTCGGCCGTCGCCTCGATGACCGCCGAGAGTCGTTGTGACAGAGCGTCGATCAGTGCCGCGGTGCGTGCGCGCTCGGCGCGTAGCGCCTCCCGTGACGGGTCGCTCCTGTCTCGCCTATCGCCGTCCCGGTCCATCGTTACTTTGTACGCCCACACCGCCGGCGCCCACGTGACTTGCACCTTCTGCGAAGTTCGCGGCGGGCGCAGCTCTACGATGGACCCGTGACCAGCGACCCGCACGGCAACACCGGCGCGCCCTTCGACGCCGCGACCACCGCCAAGTTCGTCCTCCTGACGACCTACCGCAAGGACGGCACCCCGGTGTCCTCACCGCTGTGGGGCGTCACCGAGGGCAACGAGATGTTCATGTGGACACCTGCCGACTCGTGGAAGATCAAACGTCTTCGCCGTGATCAGAAGGTCGTCGTCCAGGCGTGTGATCGCATGGGAAAGACGTTGGAGGGCAATCCGGTTGAGGGTCGGGCCGAGCTGCTCGACGAGGCGGGCACCGATCGCGCCAAGAAGTTGTTGGTCGGAAAGTATGGGCTACTCGCCCGACTCGTGATCGTCGGCAGCAAACTGCGTCGCGGATCAGCAGGCACCATCGGGTTCGCGATCAGGCCTGTCGCCTGAGGGCCGAGTTGTGGCGCCGCTCCGGTGTCTGGGTGCTCGCCTTGCGGAACCGCGGTCGCTCGAACACCGGCTTGTCCGGGGTGGTCAGCCGCAGGGTCTGGGCCATGTCGGTGTGACAGCTCGCCCAGATGACCTCGTACTCCACCTCGTCGATCCGACCGTCGCGCAGGTCGGAGTCGGCATCGCGTAGTCGCGCGGAGATGCGCCGGATCAGCGCGATGTTCGACAGCGACGTCAGGTCGGCGTCGGGACCCGTCCAGCCCTCGACGGACACCGAGGCCGTACGGATGCCCCGGGTGCGTTCGGCGACCACGATCACCAAACCCACCGACACCGCGATCGCCACCGCAAACGCGACGACGAGCGCGGAATTGACGTATCCGCAGATGAAAGCCGTGCCCAGGACGATGGCTGCGACGATCGCCGGAAGCCAGCGCCACGCCCGCATCCAGCGGCGCTGTTCGACAGAGGTCCCCGGCGGGTAGAGCACCATCCGGTCACGGACCCACTGGCGGGCGTAACCGATCTGCACGTATCCCCATCGATAGTCGCCGGCGACGATGCGCCGCGGTGCTGTGCTGCTCATGACCTCAGGTCTAATCCGCGGCTCATCGCGCGGTAAGGGGTTCTCACACGATCTCGACGCCGTGCGCTGGGATTTTGACGCGTCCTTGACGCGCACCGCGAGCTGTTCGGAGGCCCTCGAGCGTCGTGGCCCGATGATCGACGAGCCGGCCGTCGCACCCCCTGATGAGAAGGTCGCGTCAACATTGCCTGCCCGCGCGTATTGATCGCGTTAAGGCACTTCGTCCGATCGGCATCGGGAGCGCAGAGTGGTCCTGCGCACCGGCCGCCGGCCGGTGCATCGGCATGGCCGTCGGTTGACTCGACGGTTGCGGTGTGAGGAGTGAGAGTGGCTGACTTCCTGTACGTTCTCGCCGCATTGGTGGGCTTCGCGTTGTGCGTGCTCGCCGTGCGCGCCGTCGACGTGAGGATCCGGCGATGACCGCCGACGGCGTGATCAACGCCGTCCTGCTGGCCCTCGCGGTGGTGACGGCCGTCTACCTGATGGTCGCGCTGATCTTCCCGGAAAGGTTCTGAGCCCGATGAATCCCGCTCTGGCCGCCACCTTGCAGGTGGCGCTCCTCCTCGTGGTGCTGGGCCTGGCCTATGTGCCGCTGGGCGACTACATGGCCTCGGTCTATCGCAGCGAACGTGACCTCGGGGCCGAGCGAGTGCTGTATCGCCTCGCCCGGATCGATCCGAAGCGCCAACAGACCTGGGTCGGCTATGCGCTTGCGGTGCTCGCCTTCTCGGTCGTCAGTGTTCTGTTCCTCTATCTGCTGCAGCGACTTCAGGGTGTATTGCCCTGGGCCGACGGCAAACCCGGGATCAACCCGGCGACCGCGTTCAACACGGCGGTCTCCTTCGTCTCGAACACCAACTGGCAGTCGTACTCACCCGAACAGGTGATGAGCAACCTCACCCAGATGATCGGTCTGGCGGTACAGAACTTCGCGTCGGCGGCGGTGGGCCTCGCGGTGGCCGTCGCGCTCATCCGCGGACTGGTGAACCGGCGCGGCGATGGTCAGCTCGGCAACTTCTGGGTTGACCTCGTCCGCGGCGTCATCCGAATCCTGTTGCCGCTGAGCATCATCATGGCCGTCATCCTGATCACACAGGGTGCCGTCCAATCGTTCAAGACCGGCTTCGACTTCACCACGCTCAACGGTGCGTCGGCACACAGCGTCGTCGGACCGTTCGCCTCACAGGAGGCGATCAAGGAACTCGGAACCAACGGCGGCGGAACCCTCTCGGCCAACTCGGCCCACCCCTTCTCCAACCCGACGCCGCTGAGCAACATCGTGGAAATCATTGCGCTGCTGATCATCCCGGTGTGCCTCACACGGACCTACGGCACGTTGGTCGGTGACCGGCGTCAGGGATACACCCTGCTCGGTGTGATGGCCTCACTGTGGGGCATCATGCTGGCCGTCTCCTGGTACTTCGAGTCGCGCACCAACGGTGTGGCCGCGCAGGTCGCGGGAGCAATGATGGAGGGCAAGGAACAACGATTCGGCATCCCGGCGTCGGTGTTGTTCGCGGTGTCGACGACGGGAACCTCGACCGGCGCGGTGAACTCCGCCCACGACAGTTTCTCCGCCGGTGGTGGCGGTGTGTTGCTGTGGAACATGCTGCTCGGCGAGGTCGCGCCAGGCGGCGTGGGCTCGGGACTCTACGGAATCCTGATGATGGCGGTGGTCACCGTCTTCGTCGGCGGACTGCTGGTCGGACGGTCTCCGGAGTTCCTCGGAAAGAAGGTCGGGCAGAACGAGATCACCATGGCAGCCCTCTATGTGCTGGTGATGCCGGCACTCGTGCTGATCGGTGCGGGCATCACGGTGGTCCTCTCCTCGACGCTCGACGCGCAGGGCAACGGTGGGTCGCCCGGAACCGCGGGGTCGATCCACGGATTCAGTGAGGTGCTCTACGCGTTCGCGTCGGCGGCCAACAACAACGGCAGCGCATTCGGTGGGCTGACCGTGACCAGCGACTGGTTCCAGAGCTCGTTGGGCTTCGCGATGCTCCTCGGTCGGTTCCTGCCGATCGTGTTCGTGCTGGCGCTGGCCGGTCTGCTGGCGCGCCAGCGGCCGCGGGGTGCGAAGGCCGATGGGCTGGAACCAGCACCGGGGCAGGAGGTCTCGAGGCTCGGCGCCGGGGCGCCTCGCACCTCGACCAGCGGTCAGGGGAGAGGTGGCGACGCAGTGAGTGCCGGGGCGCCTCGCACCTCGACCAGCGGTCAGGGGGCGGCCGATGGTGACGACGCAGACGCCGACAGCCGTGGCGCGGTCGCGCTCGAGGCCCGCACCGACACCGCATCGACCCTACCGACGCACGGACTCCTGTTCGGCGCGTTGTTGTTCGGAACCATCCTGCTCGTCGCAGGACTCACCTTCTTCCCGGCCATGGCGCTGGGACCGATCGCGGAGGCAGCTCTGTGAGTGTGGATACGATCGACCGGACCGACGGCGGGCACAAGCCCACCGACGAGTCCGCCGATGCCCCGGAACTGGTGTCGGGCGGTGCATTCGACGCCCGCAGCCTGATCACCTCGTTGCCGCAGGCGGCGCGCAAACTGAACCCCAAGGACCAAGCGCGCAACCCGGTGATGTTCGTGGTGTTCCTCGGCGCCATCGTCACCACGGTGCTCGCGATCTGGCGGCCGTCGTGGTTCTCCTGGCTGATCGCCGCATGGCTGTGGTTCACGGTGATCTTCGCCAACCTCGCCGAGGCGGTCGCCGAGGGACGCGGCCGTGCACAGGCGGACAGTCTGCGAAAGGTCAAGCGCGACACCATGGCCCGACGGATCGGCGCCGATGGTTCGACGGTCTCGGTATCGGGCAGCGATCTCGTGGTCGGCGACCGGATCATCGTCGAGGCCGGTGAGGTGATCGCCGGTGACGGCGACGTCATCGAGGGCATCGCGACCGTCGACGAGTCGGCGATCACCGGCGAATCCGCGCCGGTGGTTCGCGAATCCGGTGGGGACCGATGCGCGGTCACCGGTGGCACCGTCGTGCTGTCGGATCGCATCATCGTCAAGATCACCACGGCGCCGGGAGAGACGTTCGTCGACCGAATGATCGCGCTCGTCGAGGGCGCCGCCCGCAAGAAGACCCCCAACGAGATCGCGCTGGACATCCTGCTCGCGAGCCTGACGGTGATCTTCCTGCTCGCCGTCGTCGCGGTCGGTCCGATGCAGCAGTACGCCGGGCAGAGCCCCGATCCGATCAAGTTGATCGCGCTGCTGGTCTGCCTCATCCCGACGACGATTGGGGCGCTGCTGTCCTCGATCGGTATCGCCGGGATGGATCGACTGGTGCAACGCAATGTGCTGGCGATGTCGGGCCGGGCGGTCGAGGCCGCCGGCGACATCGACACCCTGCTGATGGACAAGACCGGCACGATCACCTTCGGTAACCGGCGGGCCACCGAGATCTTCCCCGGCCCCGACACCTCCACCGCCGACCTCGCGTCCGCCGCGTATCGGTGCAGTCTCGCCGACGACACCCCCGAGGGCCGCAGCATCGTCGATCTCTGTCTGCAGGAGCATCAGGTGACCCCGATGGCCGCCGATGACGCCGACGCGGCGCGCGGTGGTGTTCACCCGAACTACGACGTCGTCGCCTTCACCGCCGAAACCCGCATGAGCGGAATCGATCTGCACGACGGCCCGTCCGACGTCGCCTACCGCAAGGGCGCCGCCGACGCGGTGACCCGCTGGATCGGCCGGCTCGGCGGCTCGGTACCGGAGGTCGTCACCGATCGCGTCGCGGAGATCTCGCAGGGTGGTGGCACGCCGCTGCTGGTCGCCGTCCACGACGTCGACGGCGCACGCATCCTCGGTACCATCCAGCTCTCCGACGTGGTCAAGCCCGGAATGCGCTCGCGCTTTGCGCAACTGCGGGCGATGGGCATCCGCACGGTGATGGTCACCGGTGACAATCCGTTGACCGCCAAGGCGATTGCCGACGAGGCCGGGGTCGACGACTTCGTCGCCGAGGCCACCCCGGAGGACAAACTCGCCCTGATCCGGTCCGAGCAGGCAGGCGGACGGCTGGTCGCGATGACCGGCGACGGCACCAACGACGCCCCGGCGCTCGCGCAGGCCGACGTCGGGCTGGCGATGAACACCGGGACGTCGGCAGCCAAGGAAGCCGGCAACATGGTCGACCTCGATTCCGATCCGACCAAACTGATCGAGGTCGTCGCCATCGGCAAGCAACTGCTGATCACCCGCGGCGCGCTGACGACGTTCTCGCTGGCCAACGACCTCGCGAAGTACTTCGCGATCCTGCCGGCGATGTTCGCGGTCATCTATCCGCAACTGCACGTGCTCAACATCATGCACCTGCATTCGGCGCAGTCGGCGATCGTCTCGGCGATCGTGTTCAACGCCCTGATCATCGTCGCGCTCATCCCGCTGTCGTTGCGTGGCGTCAAATACCGGCCCAGCTCGGCCTCGCGCCTGCTCGGCCGCAATCTACTGATCTACGGCCTCGGTGGCGTCGTGTCACCGTTCCTCGGCATCTGGCTGATCGATCTCGTGGTCCGTTTCCTTCCGGGAATGGGGTGAGGAATACATGAACACCGTCATCTCCACCTTCGCGCGGCAGTGCGTCGCCGCGATCGGGGTAATGATCGCGCTGACCGTCCTTCTCGGTGGCGCCTATCCGGCGGTCGTGTGGGCGGCCTCGCGGCTCGACACCCACGCCGCGGAGGGATCACAGATCTCCGATGCCCGCGGCTGCAACGCCGGGTCGTCGATCATCGGGATCGATCCGCAACCCGTTGCCGGGCAGCCCGATTCGTTCCTGCACGCGCGGGTGTTGGGTTCGTCGGACAACCCGATGGCCCCCGGCGACCCGTCCGCCTCCGCGTCGAGCAACGACGGACCGAACAGTCAGGATCTGGCCACCATGATCGAGGCGCGCCGCAAGATCATCGCTCAGCGCGAGGGGGTGGCGCCGGCGGCGGTACCCGTCGATGCGGTCACCGGCTCCGGGTCGGGGCTGGACCCCGACATCAGCCCGGGGTACGCGAAGCTACAGGTACCGCGTATCGCCCGTAACAGCGGCCGCACCCAGGCGCAGGTGCAGGCGATCATCGACAAGTACACCTCGGGACGCCAATGGGGTTTCTTGGGCCAGCCCACGGTCGATGTGCTCCAGGTGAATCTCGCCTTGGGACACACCGTGTGCCCTCGGTCGTGAGGCACTCTCGCCGATAGACTCGGAGGCATGGTTTCTACTGCCGACGCCCGGGGCTCGCTCGAGGTCTTCCTCGGATGCGCCCCGGGCGTGGGTAAAACATATGAGATGCTCGCCCACGCACACGATCTGATCGGTGAGGGCGCCGATGTGGTCATCGCGGTGGTGGAGTCGCACGGTCGTATCGCGACGGCCGGGCTGATCGAGGGCATCGAGGTCATCCCGCGGCGCCGGATCGTCTACCGCGGCGCCGAACTCGAGGAGATGGACCTCGAGGCGGTGCTGGCCCGCCGCCCGCAGGTGGCCCTCGTCGACGAACTGGCCCACTCCAACGTCCCGGGATCGGCGAATGCCAAGCGCTGGCAAGACATCGACGTCCTCCGCGACGCCGGTATCGACGTGCTCACCACCGTCAACATCCAACATCTCGAGAGTCTCAACGATGTGGTCGCCCAGATCACCGGCGTCACCCAGCGGGAGACCGTCCCTGACGCGGTGGTGCGCGCCGCCGACCAGATCGAGCTCGTCGACATCGCCCCGCAGGCGCTGCGCCAACGACTCTCGGCGGGCAAGGTCTATCCCAGCGGCCGGATCGACGGCGCGCTCGCCAACTACTTTCGTCAGGGCAATCTGACCGCGTTGCGTGAGCTCGCGTTGCTGTGGTTGGCCGATCGCGTCGACGACAATCTGGCCGATTATCGTGCGGCCCATGCGATCACCGATACCTGGGAGGCACGTGAGCGGGTGGTGGTGGCGATCACCGGTGGCGCCGAATCGTCGACACTGATCCGCCGCGCCAGCCGCATCGCCTCACGGTCGAGTGCCGAGCTCATCGTCGTACACGTGGTCCGCGGTGACGGGCTGGCCGGACGCTCCGGTGTGGAACTGTCCGAACTGACCGAACTCGCCGCCGGATTCGGTGCGCGCGTGCACTCCATCGTCGGCGACGACATCCCCACCACCTTGCTGGAGTTCGCGCGCGGGGTCAACGCGACCCAGCTGGTGCTCGGCACGTCTCGGCGACCGCGGTGGAAGCGCATCTTCGACGAGGGGGTCGGCGCGACGGTCGTCGCCAGCAGTGGACGGATCGACGTCCACATGGTCACCCACGAGGAAACCGCGAAACGCAACCGCCTCGACATCCGCGAGACCCGGTTTCATCGGCCGCTGAGCTGGGTCCTGGCGGTGGTGGTACCGCTGGTGATGACGGGTATCCTGGCCATTCTCGACCGCTGGCTCGGATTCGCCAGTGAGACAGCGTTGTTCTTCGTCACCGTGCTGGCGATCTCGATGCTCGGCGGTGTTGCGCCGGCCGCATTGTCGGCGGTGGTCTCCGGTGTTCTGCTCAACTACTTCTTCACCGCACCGCGGTTCACCCTGACCATCAACGAACCGGACAATCTGATCACCATCCTGGTGATGCTCGTCATCGCGATAGCGGTTGCCGCACTGGTCGATTCGGCCACGGTTCGGCGGGTTCAGGCACAACGGGCGGCGCGTGAGGCCGAGTTGCTCGCGGTCTTCAGTGACGCCGTCCTCGGCGGCGCGGACGTGGCGGGTCTGCTCGAACGCGTCCGGGAGACCTACGATCAACGCGCGGTGTCGGTGGTGCACCGCCGTGCCGACGGCAGCGTCGAGGTCAGTGCTGCGGTGGGAGAGGACCCACCACAACGTGATTCGGAGGCCGATACCGTCCTGCCCGCGCGGGGCGACGAATACGAGTTGCTGCTGTGCGGGGCGTCGCCGGAGGCGCAGGATCGTCGGGTGCTCACGGCCGTCGCCACCCAGGCGGCCGCCGCACTCGAACGCGCCGACCTCGAGGCGGGCGCCGCCGCCGCACGGGCCCTCGCACAGACCGACGAACTCCGGCGGGCGTTGCTGTCGGCGGTGAGCCACGATCTGCGTACCCCGCTGGCCGGTGCGAAGGCGGCCGTGTCGAGTCTGCGCAGCGAGGAGGTGACGTTCTCGCCGGAGGACACCGCCGAATTGTTGGCCACCATCGAGGAATCCGTCGATCAGCTCTCGGCACTGGTCGCCAATCTGCTGGACTCCTCGCGGCTCGAGGCCGGTGCGATCCGCCCGAACATGGCGCGCACCTACCTCGTCGAGGTGGTGCACCGGGCGGCCAACCGCAGCGGACCGGCCGCCGCGGGTATCGCCTTCCGGTTCGGTCATGTCTGGGCATGGACCGACGGTGGGCTGCTGGAACGGGTGCTGGCCAACCTCATCGACAACGCGGTGCGCCACGGCGGCGGGCAGGTCGAGGTGGCCACCTCGCTCGACGAGTCGGACCCGCAGTCGCCGCGCACGATCATCGAGGTCGTCGACCACGGGCCGGGGATTCCGGTCGAACGGCGTGAGCAGATCTTCGACGACTTCCGCCAGGGTTTCGACCGCAACGGCTCCGATGGCGGTGTGGGGCTGGGCCTTTCGGTCGCCCAGGGTTTCACCTCGACGATGGGTGGCAACCTCGCCGTCGTCGACACGCCCGGTGGCGGTACGACGATGGTGGTGGATCTGCCCGCCATCGAGCAGTCGGAGCAGTCCGCGCCCGCGGAGGGGGTGGCGCATGGCTGACGGGGCGCGCGTGCTCGTCGTCGACGATGAGCCACAGTTGTTGCGGGCGTTGCGGATCAACCTGAAGGCACGTGGTTTCGACGTGACGACCGCGGCGACCGGCGCAGCCGCACTGGCGGCGGCGGCCAAGACCAACCCGCAGGCGGTGGTACTGGATCTGGGGCTCCCCGACATCGACGGATTCGAGGTGCTCGCCGGTCTGCGCGGGTGGACGAACGTGCCGGTGATCGTGTTGTCGGCCCGCGGCGAGGCCGTCGACAAGGTCGCCGCCCTCGATGCCGGTGCCGATGACTACGTGACCAAACCCTTTGGGATGGAGGAGTTCGTCGCACGCCTGCGGGCCGCGATCCGGCGCGGGGCCGGTTCGTCGGGGGAGCCGACCGCCGAGAACCCGGTGGTGTCGGCGGGGTCGTTCACGGTCGACCTCGGTGCCAAACAGGTCACGCGCAACGGCGAACGGGTACATCTGACTCCCACGGAGTGGGGCGTGTTGGAGATGCTGGTGCGCAACGAAGGCAAATTGGTGGGCCAGCGCGAGATCCTGACCGGTGTGTGGGGGCCCACCTACACCGGCCAGTCGAACTATCTGCGCGTTTACCTGGCGAGCCTGCGCCGCAAACTCGAGGAGGACCCCGCTCACCCCAGGCATCTGCTCACCGAGGCGGGGATGGGCTACCGGTTCGTTCGGGAATGAGTCCGATGTTGTTGTCACCGGACCAACCGCCAGGGTAGATTGTCAACAATCTAACAATTAACGCTGCGGCATGCGAAGGGTGGTCTCCGTGACGAATCACCACCTCGGGTGCATCGTCGCAGCTCACCGGGTTGCATGCGGCGCGAGCAGGCCGAAATGCGCAGCGGAAAGCTGACATTGGGCCGTGTAGCGAGTAAGAAGGAAGAACAGAGATGGCGAATATGCGGTCTACTGGTGATGGGAGATCGGCCTCGGCACGCAAACGCGTGCTGGCGCCGATCGTGCAGGAGTCCACACCTGCGATCATCGCCCGGAAGTTGCATGAGGCCATCGCCAACGGTAGTTTTCCGCCTGGTTCGCAGTTGACGGAATCGGGTCTGGCGGCCGACCTCGGGGTCAGCCGTGGTCCGTTGCGCGAGGCGATGCAGCGGCTCACCGCAGAGGGTCTGCTGGTGAGCCACCGCAACCGGGGTCTGTTCGTCGTCTCGATGGACGATGACGACATACGCGACATGTACATAGCACGCACCGCCGTCGAACGGGCCGCGATCGAGCAGGTCATCTCCGCCGATGACCCGGAATCGGTTGCGGCCCTCAATGGTGCGGTGGCCATGATGCGCGAGTGCGTCGATGATCCGAACGGTGAAGCCATGGCCGAAGCGGATATGCGGTTCCATCAGCGATTGGTGGAAGCCGCAGGTAGTCAGCGTCTTTCGCGGCTGCACGAGACGATCCGCGTGGAGACGCGAATGTGTCTGCGGGCCATGCGAGGAACGTACGCCTCGGGAAAGGAACGAATCGACGAACACCAGGCATTGGTGGACGCCATCGCGGCAGGAGATCCGCAGGCGGCCGACGTGCTGATGATCGAACACATGAGGGATGGGCTGCACCGCTTGATCGGTGACGTCGTGGGCGGACAGGAGGGGTCCGGGTCCACTGCGGGGATCGCGTTGTAGGGCAACGCGATCGACATCGCCCTCGAGATCATCGCCCACCGATGTGAGTCAGCCCGACGACACTGGCCCCGACTCCACCAGGAAGGCACAGATGGCTACGGCAAACTCCTCGGCAACATATGAGGATCTCGCGCCCGATCCGGAATCGCGCGAAGGAAAAGCGCTACTGCGCAAAGCGATCGCCGCATCGGCGATCGGCAACGCCACCGAGTGGTACGACTACGGCGTCTACGCCGCGACCACCACCTATCTCACCCACGCATTCTTTCCCGGTCATCTCGGCACGATCGGCACCATGCTCGGCTTCGCGATCTCGTTCGTGTTGCGTCCGCTCGGCGGCATGATCTGGGGACCGATCGGCGACCGGATCGGACGAAAGTCCGTGCTGGCGATGACTATCCTGCTCATCTCGGGGGCAACGGCACTGATCGGTGTGCTGCCCACGCATGCGGTGGCGGGGATCTGGGCGCCGATCCTGCTCATCGCGCTACGCGTGATCCAAGGGTTCTCGACCGGCGGCGAATACGGCGGTGCCGCAACGTTCATGGCCGAGTACGCCCCGGATCGCAAACGAGGCCGATTCGGCTCGTTCCTCGAATTCGGCACCCTCGCCGGCTTCTCGGCCGGCACCGCGATCGTGCTGCTGCTCGAACTGCTACTCAGTGACGATCAGATGCAGACGTGGGGCTGGCGCATCCCATTCCTGATCGCGCTGCCGATGGGTCTCATCGGTCTGTACCTGCGCTCGCAGATGGAGGACACCCCGGTCTTCCAGGAACTCGAGCAGGACAACGAGATCAAGGGCACGGCGTGGACCAGGTTCAAGGATCTCCTCTCGAACTACTGGCAGCCGATCCTGACCATGTTCGGCATGGTGATCGCGTTGAACGTCGTCAACTACACCCTGCTCGCCTACCAACCCACCTACCTCAAGAGCACGATCGGGTTGTCGGAGTCGTCGGGCTCGACCGTCGTGCTCATCGGTCAGCTCGCGATGATGGTCGCGATCCCGTTCTTCGGCGCGTGGTCGGATCGGACCGGCCGAAAACCGATGTGGTGGGGCTCGCTGATCGGCCTCTTCGTACTCGCGCTACCGCTGTACTGGCTGATGGGTCAGGGATTCGCCTGGGCCATCATCGGATTCGTCGTCCTCGGATTGCTCTACATCCCGCAGCTCGCCACGATCTCGGCGACCTTCCCGGCGATGTTCCCCACCCAGGTGCGCTACGCGGGGTTCGCCATCTCCTACAACGTCGCCACCGCAGCCTTCGGTGGCACCGCTCCGCTGGTCAACGACGCCGTCGTCGGCGATACCGGCTGGCTGCTGTTCCCGGCCATCTACATGATGGGCGCGTGTGCCATCGGCATGATCGCGATGGTGTTCCTCAAGGAGACCGCGGGCTGCTCGATCCGCGGCACCGAGATCCCGGAGCGGACCGAGGATTTCGCGGTAGCCGACGAAAACGCGGGGGTGCGCAGCTGACGGCCGCGGTGTGATGTGTTGAACGCGGGTGGTGCGCCACCCGCATTCACCATTTCGGTGGGCGGTTTCAGGCCGAGTGGCGTGGGGCCATCAACGCCAGCGTGACCAGCCATTCCGTCAGCATCGCGGCGACGCGTCCTTGCTCGAGATCGTCCCACACCCAGCGGACCACCATGACGCCCATGCGTCGCAGAGTGTCCTCACGCTTCTTCTCCCGGATCACCGCGTCGGCGGGCTGTTCGCCCGGGCGAAGGTACTTCATGTACTTGATCCTGCCGTCGAACTCGCCGACCAGCTTCCCGGCCCAGTCGAAATCGGTGCGTGCCACGAATCGTCGGTCATCGTCGAAGAACTCGTGCTGCTGCCGGGGTGTGGGTAGTCCGGCCTCGATCATGACGGCGTGGCTCCAGGCCTCGCCGGGATTCTCCGCCTCTCCGTTGGCATGGTGCAGGGCCCGCCGTGCGACGGCGACGCCGCGCCGTTGGGTGCGCAGGATCTCGACCATGGTGGAGCGGTCGGCGCCGGCGCGGAGTGCCGAATTGAAGATGGCGAAGGCGCCGGGGAAACCCATCGACGACGTACACGCGACGTCGACCGCCGTTCGTTCGATGGTCGCGACGTCGATCCCGTCGACGGTGGTCATCTGTTCGTCGGGGATGGTGCCGACGTGGTCGTGTCGGGTGGACGTACGGGAGCCGTTGACCGCTTTTCCGGTAGTGGTGTGCAAGCGCTGAAGGTTGGGCTTGAGCATGGGAAGGCGGTGGAGCGTGGCGGCGGACTGATGGCTGGGCACCGCCGTGCCGAACCGCCCGAACTGGTGCGTTGCGATGACTGCCAGACGGTGCATCTCGGCGCGTGAGCGATCGGCGGTGGTCACAAAGGCGCCCCGCACCAGTGGCACGATGGCCCCGGACCGGCGAGCCTTACGGAGTTCGTCGTCGGTGAAGCCTGCGGCGATGCACGCGTGTCGATAAACGATGCCGTGCTCGTCTGTGGGAAGTGATGTCATGCAAGGTTGGACGCACCAAGCGGCCGAAAGGCTCCATCGAAATTTTCGCTGGTCGAGTTGGCGAACGCGGTTGGTGTACCAGCGGCGTTTGCCAACTGACCCCGCGTTCGCACATTCATGGGGCGTTCAGGCGCGCGGGCCGAGGAGGGTCAGGGCCATCTGGGTGTATGCCCTTGCGGCCGTGACCACGTCGGCGATCCGGACGGTCTCGTCGGGCTGGTGGGCCTGGGTGTTGATGTCGCCGGGACCGCAGACGACGGCCGGGATGCCGAGGTCGCGGCTGACGAAGCCGCCGTCGCAGGCGGCGCTCCATCCGCCCACGGAGGTGGCGACGCCGAGGCTCTCGAGTGCGCCGACAGCCGTGGCGACGAGGCGGTGATCGGCGGGTGTTTCGAAGCCGGGCATCTCCATGGTGACCCGCACATCGACGCCGATGCCGTCGGAATCGATGCCCGCCTTGGTGATTCGGGCACGTAACGCGTCGGCGACGCCGTCGGCGGTCTCGTCGGGCATCAGCCTGCGGTCGATGCCGAGCGCGGCCATCGGGGCGACGACGGAGATGCCCTGCCCGCCGGAGATGGTGCCGACATTCCATGTCCCAGAACCCAGTAGGCCGTCGGCACGGGCGGTCATCGCCTCGTGGTCGGCGCGAATGAGCTCGACGATCGCGGCGGCGGCGTAGATGGCGCTGCGGCCGTCGTCGGGGCGTCCGGAGTGCGCGGCGCGGCCGGTCACGTCGATCTCGATGTAGGACGCGCCGCGGCAGCCGCGGACCACGGTGAGATCGGTCGGCTCGGCCACCACACACCCCAGGAACTCGCCGGGATGATCGGTGACGAGATCACGCACGCCGCTGCCGTGTTCCTCCTCGTCGACGGTGCACACCAGCTGCACCGGACCGGTGAGCTCGATGCCGGAGGACGCCAGGGCCGACATGGCGGTCACGATCGCGGCGAGCCCGCCCTTCATGTCGGTGGTGCCGCGGCCGATGATCGATCCGTCGACGACGCGCGCACGGTAGGGGTCGCCGGTCCAGCCCGGGCCCGCGGGCACGACGTCGGAGTGCCCGAGGAACATCAGACCCGGGCCGTTGCCGCCGGGCAGGGTGGCGACGAGATTCGGCCGGCCGAGTGCGACCTCGTGCGTGCCGACCACGAACCCGGCGTTCTGACACGCCTTTTCGAGGACGGCGACGGCCTGTGCCTCGGTGCCGCCGGGGTTCTCGCTGGGCGCCTGCACCAGCGCGACCGTCAGATCGGTGATCTCGTCGGCGTCGATGGGCAGGGCGTCGGTCGGCAGGGGTCCGGGTGCACCGTTCACCCGGCCATCTTCTCAAGACTGCCGGTCAGGCGTCGGATGCCCTCCTCGATTCGCTCGGGAGTGCTCGAGGCGAAGCACAAACGCAACGCATTGCGGAAGCGTCCACCCGGGGACAGTGCCGGGCCGGGAATGAAGGCGACGCCGTCGGCCAAGGCCACCTCGAACAGTTCGCGGGTGTCGATCTCGGCGAACTCGCCCTGCAAGGTCAGCCACAGGAAGAAGCCGCCGTCGGGGTTGGTGGTGGTGACGCGTTCACCCAGATGACGCCCGATGGAGTCGAGCATCGCGTCCTTGCGCGCCCGGTAGAGGGTGCGCAGTGAGGCGAGGTGATCGGTCAGGCCGCCGCGCGAGATGTATTCGGCGACGATGTGCTGATTGGGGACGTTGGTGCAGGTGTCCATGGCCTGTTTGCCGTTGATCAGCAGTTGCCGCAGCGACGGGTCGGCGTCGACCCAGCCGACCCGCCAGCCCGGCGCGAGGATCTTGGAGAAGGTGCGCACCGAGAACACCAGCGGATCGGCGGGCGAGAGGGTCTGGAAGGTGGGGATGTCCTCGCCGGCGAAGCGCAGGAGCCCGTACGGGTCGTCGTCGATGATCACCGCACCCCAATGGTGGGCCAGTCGCAGAAGTTCTCTGCGGCGCTCCTCGGACAGCGTGACGCCCGACGGATTCTGGAACGTCGGGATCGTGTAGATCGCCTTGGGCGTGCGGCGGGTGCGGGCGACGAGGTTGACGAGGGTGTCGACCTGCATGCCGTCGTCGTCGACCGGCACCTCGAGCAGTTGCGCACCGTAGGACAGCGCCGTGGCGCTGCCGTTGGTGTAGGTGGGCGACTCGACGACGACGAGGTCACCGGGATCGACGAACAGCTTGGACGCCAAGTCGAGGCCCTGCATGCCCCCGGTGGTGATGACGAGCCGGTCGTGGCTCGACGGGTCCGGGGTGGTGGCGAGGTAGTCGACGAGCAACTGCAGCAGTCGTGGTTCGCCCTCGGTGGCGCCGTAGGTGAACGAGGTGTTGTCGAGGATCGCCCCGGCGATCTCCCGGAACTCGTCGGCGGGCACCGCCTCGTCGGCGGGGGAGCCCATCGCGAATCGCACGATGTCGTGGCTCTGTGCCGCCAGCAGCGAGGTCGAGGAGTCGATCATCGACCCGACGAGATCCTTGGCGCGCCCGGCGAGTGGGATAGTGGGGGTCGAGTGCGCAGCGCCGGGGTGTGTGGTGGCGGGGTGGATGGTGGTCATGTCCTCACCTCATTTCTGGATCAGTTCGCGGGGGAAACTCGTGAAGGTCTCCACACCGGTCGGGCTGACGCGCACCGACTCGGACAGCTCGAAACCGTAGTTGTCCATCCACATTCCGCAGATGATGTGGAAGGTCATGTTGGTCTCCAGGATCGCTTCGTCCTCGGTGCGGATGCTGATGGTGCGTTCGCCCCAATCCGGTGGATAGCCGATACCGATGGAATAGCCCAGCCGGGACGGCTTTTCGAGGCCGTACTTGGCGAGGGTCCAGTTCCAGGTGGAGGCGAGCTCGCGGGTCGGCACCCCTGGACGGATCGCGTCGAGCACATTGTTCAAGCCCTCGGCGGTGGCCTGGGCGACGTAATCCAGATCGTTGGACGGCTTGCCCAGCGCGACGGTCCGAGCGAGTGGGCAGTGATATCTGTTGTGTGCGCCGGTCAATTCGATGACGACGGCCTCGTTCTCGACGAATGTTCCCTGATTCCAGGTGAGATGCGGGGTGTCGGCGGCCGCGCCGGTCGGCATCATCGGCACGATGGCCGGGTAGTCGCCACCGAACTCCTCGGTGCCGGTGATCTGCGCCTGGGAGATGACTGCGGCCGCATCGCATTGCCGCACACCGACATCGATGGTGTCGATCGCCGCGCGCATCGCCTCCGAGCACACCATCCCGGCCTGCCGCATCAGCTGGATCTCGGCGTCGGACTTGACCGACCGGACCCAGTTGACCAGCTCGAAGCCGTCGACGAGTTTCCACTCCGGGATCGCGTTGTACAGCGCCCGATAGGCTTTCGGTGTGAAATAGTGCGAATCCATCTCCAGGCCGACCGAGCCGGCCTTGGACGCCGGGGCGATGAGGTGGCGTTGCCGCAGTGCCCACGCGACCCAGTCGAACGGGTGGACGTGCGGCCGGTGGACGTAGCTCTCCGGGTAGCCGACGATCTGCTCCTCGGGAAGCCACGTGGTGCGGTGTGCGCCATGGGCATCCATCTCGCGGGCGAAGAAGACCATGTCGCCCTCGATGGGCACGAACAGCATCTGCGGCGTGTAGAACGACCACGCGTTGTAGCCGATGAGATAGAAGAGATTCGCGGGCTCGGTGACGATGAGTGCCGAAAGACCTTGCAGATCCATCGCTTCACGCACCCGGGTCAGCCTCCGCTCGTATTCGCTGTCGGTGAACAGCTGCGCGCCGAGGTACATTCATCGCCTCCTTCGTGGCGTCGTGGCCTCTCCTGGTTCGGCCGGTGGGTGTTAGTGCCGGCGGACCGGGCTGGAGGTGTATTTGACGTCGAGGAACTCCTCGATGCCCAGCCGACCACCTTCGCGACCCAGGCCCGACTGTTTGATCCCGCCGAACGGTGCCGCCGGGTTGGAGACCAGCCCGGTGTTGAGACCGACCATCCCGACCTCGAGGGCATCGGCGAGATCGGACAGCCTGTCGGCGTTCTCACTGCAAACGTAACCGACAAGTCCCCACGGCGTGGAGTTGGCGAGGGAGAGGACCTTCTGATCTGCGTCGATACCGTTGCCGTCGAAGGGGATCAGGGCCGCGACCGGACCGAAGATCTCGGTGTGCACGAGGTCGGAATCGGGATCGACCTCGGTCAGCACGGTCGGCAGGTAGAAGTGCCCGGCGCCGTCGACGCGGGCACCGCCGCAGCGCACCTGGGCGCCACGGCCGACGGCGTCGGCGACGAGACGTTCGACCTTGGCCACGGCCTTCTCCTCCACGAGCGGGCCGACGGTGGTGCCCTCGACTGCGCCGTCACCCACGGTCAGGGCGCTCATCCGGTCGGTGAGCGCGTCGGCGAACTCGTCGAACACGCTGCGGTGTACGAAGATCCGGTTCGCGGCGGTACACGCCTGTCCCATGTTGCGCATCTTCGCGACCATCACCGCGTCGACGGCGCGGGAGACGTCGGCGTCGTCGCACACGATGAACGGGGCGTTGCCGCCCAACTCCATCGACGTGCGCATGACGTGCTCGGCGGCCTGGGCGATGAGCAGCTTGCCGACCTCGGTCGAGCCGGTGAAACTGACCTTGCGGGCCAGACCCGACGCCATCCACGCCCCGACGACGGCCCCGGGATCGGAGGTGGTGACGACGTTGAGGACACCGTCGGGCAGACCTGCCTCGCGCAGCACGTCGGCGAGCAACAGCGACGTCAACGGGGTGAGCTCGGCGGGTTTGAACACCATCGTGCAGCCGGCCGCGACGGCCGGCCCGATCTTGCGGGTTCCCATGGCCAGCGGGAAGTTCCACGGCGTGATCAGGACGCACGGACCGACCGGGCGGCGGGTGACAACGATCCGGTTACCGCCGTCGCCGGTGGTGGTGGCGTCGCCGCCGATACGCACCGCTTCCTCGGCGAACCAACGGAAGAACTCGGCGCCGTAGGCGACCTCACCCCGCGCCTCGGCCAACGGCTTACCCATCTCCGCGGTCATCACCGCGGCGAACTCGTCGGTGCGGTCGATGATGAGTTGGTAAGCACGATAAAGGATCTCGCTGCGCGCGCGGGGACTCGTCGCGGCCCACCGTGCCTGCGTGTCGGCGGCGACCCGCACCGCGGCCAGCGCGTCGTCGGCTCCGGCGTCGGCGACAGACGCCAGGATCTCGCCGGTGGCCGGGTTCTCCACATCGAACCGCCGGCCCGATGCCGCAGGCTGCCAATGGCCGTCGATGAGGAGGTCGGTGTGGATGCCCCTGAGGGGCGGGACGGTGCGGGATTCGGTGGTGGTCATGCGGAACCTCCGTGGGTGTCGGGCGCTGTCGGCTGGGGTGCGAGGAGTTCGGCGAGGTGGATACCGGTGGCGTTGATCAATGGGTCGGTGGCGGTGAGGTGCTCGACGCTCATCGCGCAACTGAATCCGTCGGTCACGACCGGCGTGGTGGCGTGGGCGCGCAGCGCCGGTGCGAGGGCGTGCTCGGCAACGGCGACACTGACGTCGTAGTGGCCGCGTTCGAATCCGAAGTTGCCTGCCACACCGCAGCATCCGTCGGCGGTGCGGACCTGTACGCCGAGCCGGGACAGTACCTGTGCACCGGTGCGGGCGCCGAACGTCGCGTACTCGTGGCAGTGGGTTTGCAGCGTGACCGCCGCAGGGAGACCGGTGGGTGCGAACCCGGCGTCGAGGAGGTGTCCGACGATCGAGGCGACGCTGTGCACACGCGCGGACACCCGTCGGGCCGCGGCGGTGTCGACGAGGTCGGGAAGATCCTTGCGCAAGGCTGCGGCGCAACTCGGTTCGGGGACCACGATCGGCCGGTCGGTGCCGTCGTCGAGGATCTCGGCGGTGTGCGCGAGTGTCTTTCGGGCCCGGGACAGTTGCCCGGTCGAGATCCAGGTGAGTCCGCAGCAGGCGTCGCTGCGGCAGCCGACGCTGTCTCCGGTGGCGCCGAGCAGCCGTGCGGTGGCGGTCGCGACCTGCGGTCGGAAGGCTCGGGTGAAGGTATCGACAAACAAGACCGTGTCGGTGGTGTCGGTGACCGCGGGCAGCGGGGCGAGGTGAGTACGCACCTCGCGACGGGCGGCGAAGGCGGGCATCGCACGGCGAGCGTCGAGACCGCCGAGCCGAGCTGCCATGCGGCGCAACGACGGTACGCTCATCGACCGATTGATCAGCGGTGCCGCCGCGGTCGCGAGCGGTAGCCACGCCGGCATCCAGCCGAGGGAGTAGTGCGAGGCCGGGCGGAGTCGTCGGTGGTAGTGGTGGTCGAGGAACTCCGATTTGTACGTCGCCATGTCGACGCCCGTCGGGCAGTCGGTGGAACACGCCTTGCACGACAGGCACAGGTCCAGGGCGTCGGCGACATCGGTGGATCGCCAACCGGATTCGACGGTCGGTACGGTGCGGACCATCTCCTGCAGTACGCGGGCCCGACCACGGGTGGAGTCCTTCTCGTCGCGGGTGGCCCGATAGCTCGGACACATGACGCCGCCGGACGAGGTACGGCACCGGCCCACCCCGATGCAGCCCTGCACGGAATGAATGAAGGAGTCCAACGATCCCGTGGGGGTCGAGCCTTGTTGGGTGACCGAACCGGCATCGATCCACGCCCGATTCGGCACCTCGGCGAGAGCGAGATCGGCGGTGATCGGTGCCGGCTCGACGACGGCTGTCGGGTTGAGGAGCCCGGACGGATCCCAGAGTCGTTTGAAATCGTCGAAGGCGCGCAACATCTCCGGTGAATACATGATCGGCAACAACTCCGAACGTGCTCGCCCGTCACCGTGCTCACCCGACAGCGATCCGCCGTGGGATACCACCAGATGTGCTGCATCCGTACAGAATCGGCGCATGACCGCGCGGCCCTCGTGGGTGCGTAGATCGAAGGTGATGCGCACGTGCATACACCCGGCGCCGAAGTGTCCGTACATGACTCCGGTGAGGCCATGCTCGTCGAGAAGTCGCTCGAAGTCGACGAGGTAGTCGGCAAGGCGATCGGGTGCGACGGCGGCATCTTCCCATCCGGGCCACGACTCATGGGTGTGATCCTCGGTGATCAGGCGGGCCGAGAGTCCCGCGCCGTCCTCGCGGACCCGCCACAGCGATGACCGCACCGTGGGGTCGGAGACGACGGTCGCGTCCACCATGCGGCCGGCGGCACGCAACTCGGCGAGCAGGCGATCGATGGTGGCGGGTACGTCGACCGCCGATTGTGCTGCCGCGCTGGTGTCGTCGAGATCGATGAACAGCCATGCGTCACCGTCGGGAAGTCCGGCGACCGTCTCCGGTCCGCGTCGGGCGGCCATGGTGGTGACGATCTTGCGGTCGATTCCCTCGATCGCCGAGGGCTCGAACGGCAGGATGGCCGGCACGTCGCGTGCGGCGTCGGCGGCGGAGCGATAGCCGACACAGAGCAGTAGCTGTGAGGTCGGCACGGGTACCAGACGAACGACGGCCGAGGTGACGATCGCGCAGCCGCCCTCGCTGCCGACCAGCGCACGGGCGACGTCGAAACCGTGCTCCGGCAACAGGTGTGACAGGTGATACCCCGACACCTGGCGCGGAATGGTATCGAGGTCGGTGCGCAGGATCGCGAGGTTGCGGCCGACGAGATCGCGCAGTGCCGCGGTGAGTTCGGTTGCGCGGGAATCGGACTCGGCGTCGTCGGGCTCGGTGGCCTGCACCCCGGTGCGGGTGGCGGTGAGGCGTAGACCGTCGGAGGTCACCAGATGCAGTGCCTCGACATGATCGCTGGTGCGTCCGTGGCGAACCGAATGATTGCCGCAGGCGTCGTTGCCGATAGCACCGCCCAGGGTGGCGCGTGACGCCGACGACGGGTCGGGGGCGAAGGTCAGCCGACCGTCGGTGCGGGTGCGCACCTGCGCGGCGAGTTCGGTGAGAATGACCCCGGCATCGGCGGTGACCGTGCGTGCGTCGGCGTCGACGACGCCGACGGTTCGCATGTGTCGGGACAGGTCGATGACGATGCCGGCGCCGATCGCGTTGCCCGCCATGGAGGTTCCGCCGCCACGGGCGATGATCGGCACCCCGTGGCGGTGGCACAGCCGTGCGGTGAGTGCGACCTCGTCAGCATTGCGGGGGAACACCACCGCCAGCGGAGGTACCCGATAGTTGGAGGCGTCGTAGGAGTATTCCGCGCGCCGGCGGGTCGAGGCGTCGACGAGCAGATCGTGGGCGGTCAGGTCGTCGAGGAGTGCGCCGGCCGCGTCGTCGGTATCGAGATCCGGGCCCAGTGCTTGTTGCGACACACTCGTCATGAGCTGATCATGCGCCGAGAACCGAGTGCACCGCAGCGCCGAAGCGTTCGATGCCGAGCGCGATCTCGTCGGCGGTGACGACGAGTGCAGGGATCAGGCGCACGACGTTGCCGGCCGGGCCGCAGGTCAGGGTCAGCAACCCGTGGGCCGTCGTGGCGCGCTGAACCGCAAGTGCGGTAGCGGCGTCGGGCATGCAGCGGTCACCGACGCGGGTGACGAATTCGATACCGATCATCAGCCCGAGTCCGCGGACGTCGCCGACGGCGTCGAGTCCGGTGGTCACCTCGCGGATGCCGGCGAGGAGTTGTTCCCCGCGGATGGCGGCGTTGTCGACGAGGTTTTCCTCGGCGATCACGTCGAGGGTGGCGATCGCGGCTGCCGCGGCCACAGCGTTGCCACCGTAGGTGCCGCCCTGCGAGCCCGGCCAGGCCTTGGTCATCAGCTCGGTGGGTGCGGCGATCGCCGAGATCGGGAAACCGGAGGCGAGTCCCTTGGCGGTGATCAGGATGTCGGGGCTGATCGGGGCATGCTGGTGGCCCCAGAACCGTCCGGTGCGACCGAAGCCGGCCTGGACCTCGTCGAGGATCAGTAGGATGCCGTGGCGATCGGCGCGCTCGCGTAGTCCGGCGAGAAACCTTGGGGGACTGGGAAGATAGCCGCCGTCGCCGAGGACAGGTTCGATGAGGAAGGCGGCGGTGTCGTCGGGTGCCACGCGTGAGGTGAGCAGGTAGTCGAGTTCGGTGAGGGCGAAGTCGACGGCGGTCTCGGTGTCCCAGCCGTAGCGGTAGGCGTAGGGGAACGGGGCCATGTGGACCCCGCCCATCAGTGGGGAGAAGCCTGCGGAGAACCGGGTGCCCGCGGTGGTGAGGCTGGCTGCGGCGACGGTGCGTCCGTGAAAACCGCCTTGGAAGACAACGATATTGGGCCGCGCGGTGGCCATCCGGGCCAGGCGGATCGCGGCCTCGACGGCCTCCGACCCGGAGTTCGCGTAGAACACCGAGTCGAGGCCGAGTGGGAGTACCCCGCCGAGTTTCGCCGTCAACTCGAGCAACGGCGGATGCATGACCGTCGTGTACTGGGCGTGAATGACCTTGGCGCACTGCTCCTGAGCGGCGGAAACCACCCGCGGATGGCAATGGCCGGTGCTGGTGACCCCGATGCCGGTGGTGAAGTCGAGGTAGGACTGGCCGTCGGTCCCGTGCACCCACGAGCCCTGCGCGTGATCGACGATCACCGGCGTGGCCTGTTTGAGGATGGGGGACAGGGTCGCGGTCTGGGTGAGGTGTTCGACGGCGGTCATGGGACCACGGTGACGGCCAATCGTCGGATTGTCAACAATTGGACAGCGTCGCCGGAGGTGTGGCCGGTGGTGACGTCAGGCGTTACGCGCGTCGCGCCAGGCGACCAGATCGCGGATGGGTCCGGGATCCCAGGTCGGGGCCTCGAGTCCGACGGTGAAGATCCGCGTACCGACGGCGTACAACTTCTCCGCCGACGCCGGGTAGTCGTCGAGATCCTCGGGGAAGCGTCCCGGCTTCGGGCTCACCCCGGCCGAGCGCACGATCTCAGCGGGATCGCGCCCGATCCGGGCGCACCAGTCGTCGAGCACCCGGTGCTTGTGGGCAATGGTCTCGGCGTCACCGAAGCCGTGCCAGATGTCGGCGTGCTGCGCGGCGATCCGCAGGGTCACCTTCTCGCCGCCACCGCCGATGAGGATGGGGATTCTGCGGGTGGGCGCAGGATTCAGCAGGCCCCAGCGCTCGCGGATCACCGGTAGATCGTCGTCGAGGGTCCGTAAACGTTGTGCCACCGTGCCGAATTCGAAGCCGTAGGAGGTGTAGTCGCGCTCGAACCAGCCGGCGCCGATGCCGAGGACCAACCGGCCCGCACCGTCGCGCGCACTGATGTGGTCGACGGTGCGTGCCATGTCGGCCAACAGGTTCGGGTTCCGGTAACCCACGGAGGAGACCAGAACGCCCAACTCGACGCGGTCGGTCGATTCGGCCCAGGCCGCCAGTGTGGTCCAGGCCTCGAAGTGGCGGCCGTCGGGATCACCGGACAGCGGAAAGAAATGATCCCACGTGAGGAGCATGTCGGCGCCGAGTTCCTCGACCAACGCCGCGGCACGACGCAGATCGGCGAACGATGCGTGCTGGGGCTTGACCTGAACGGCGATGCGCGCCCGCTGTGTCATGAGGACCAGCCTAGGGGTCTCGGCCGACACTGGTGCCCAGGCCGGGTTGCCCAGCCGGGTTGCCCAGCCGCGTTGTTCAGACGGGTGGTGCTCAGACGGTGGTGTTCAGACAGGGGTGCCGGCGTCGACGGGAGCCGGCTCCGCCGGCGAGCGGACCGCCCGGAACGTCCAGAGCTTGTTGACGATGAAGTTGATCGGCATCGTGATGACGATCGTGATGATCTGCGCCCAGTACTCACGGGAGTGCAGCCCGGCCGCCTCATGGAAGAACGACGACGAGAGGTAGAGCGGTGAGGTGGGGTTGGTGAAGCCCACCTTCAGGAACAGTCCGACGATCGCGGCGACACTGCCCACCGCGAGGAACGGCCAGAATTCCGACCACCACGTCGCATGCCGGGAACTCTTGAAGGTCCACGACCGATTGAGCTGGAAGTTGACGAAGTTGGCCACGAGGAACCCGACGATCCACACCAGCACGGTGAAACGCACGTTGTAGGCCGAACCCGGAATATGCCAGATCACATTGAACGCGTTGGCGGTACCGCCATGCGCCTTGTTCATCAGGACCGCGACGAGCATGTTGACGACGACCCCGGATGCGCCCACGATGCCGAAACGGGCGAATTGCCCGAGATTTCTCACATGGGTTGCATATTTGTCGTCCAGCGTCGCGATCACCTAGGGCAATATACGCCACCGAATTCCCGAACCCTGAATTGTGATCTGGGACACACGGGATACGGAAGTGGCTGGTACTCCGCGGCGATGGATAGTGCAGGTTGTGTCGAACTCACATTTCGCCGGGGTCATTATCGATCTCGGCAAGTGATGCGCTGAGCAATTCGAGGGCGGTAAGTGTGGCGTGCCATTGATCGGATCCGAGGCGCGCGGCGATGCGGGTGGCTGCGGCGCGGTGCTGCGGGTTGATGTCGTTGATCGCAGCGAGTCCGGCGTCGGTGGGGGCCACCAGCTTTGCGCGCGCATGTGCCGGATTCGTGTGATATTCGACGAGCCCCTCCGTGGCCAGGAGGTCGGCGGTGCGCTGCACGCTCTGGCGCGTGATGCCCATGGCGCGGGCGATGTCGGAGACGGTCAACGGGCCCGGCAGTACCGCCCCGAGGACCTGCCACCGTGTTGCGGTGAGCCCGGCCGGCCGGGCGAGTTGTTCGGCGAGAGCAAGGAACTGGCCATTGAGCCGGAATGCGGCGAGCGCACTTCGGCTCAGTAGTTCCTGAGACGTCGGATGATCGGTCACTGCTGTCCCAGGGCGAGGAATCCGGCCGGATCGTGATGCGCATAGAGCCGATACCACGCGTCGAGCACGGCGTCGTCGTAAACACCCAAGCGGGCGAACACCTCTCGTGCGAACTCGATGGGCGCCACCGCGCCTGCCGTGATGACCTCGCGGTCGGTGACGGCCGCTACGTCGAGGTACCGGTCGGCTCCGCAGTAACCGGTGGCCGCGAGCTGTTGCGGTGCATTGCTGGTGTGCGCGCGGTCGTCGAGTAGCCCGCCCCTCGCGAGTCCGACTGTGGCACCACAGATTGCGGCGACCGGAATCCCGGCGTCGAGAAACCGTCGGGCGGCGTCGATGAATTCGTCGTTCCCGCTGTCCCACGTCTGTGCGCCCGGAACTACGAGCATCGCGCTCGCGGCCGGATCGACATCGTCGAGTGTGATGTCGGGGGTGATCGTGACACCGCCGAGCGTGGTGATCGGATCGGCGGTCGCGCCCACGGTCTCGATCCGGAATTCGCCCGGCGTGCGCTGGAATTCGGGGTTGTTGACGCCGGCGGCGAGATAGCCGTACTCCCAGTCGGCGAGGGTGTCGTACACGGCGAGGTGGACGGTCTGCATGGGTGCTCCCTGTCGATGAGGTCCGGTCGATGAGGTCCGGCTTCCCCGGCCCACACCCACTATGACAGCATCGTGTCAATATGACAACAGGCTGTCATCACAGCGGTGCTCGCCGCTACGTTGGAGCCATGGCAACCGGAGACACCGAGGTCCGTCCCGTGATCGCCCTACTGGGCTCGCCGGACGTTCCGCCGCCGACCGATCTCGCGGCGCTCGAGGCCATTGCCGACATCCGGCACACGACCGCCGACGAACTCGGCTCGGCGCTGCCGGGCGCCGATGTGCTGGTGGTGTGGGACTTCTTCTCGCGCGCACTGCGGGACAACTGGGCCCAGGCCGACGCGCTGCGGTGGGTGCACGTGTGCGCGGCCGGGGTGGATTCGCTGCTGTTCGACGAGCTGACCGACTCCGATGTGGTGGTGACCAACGCCCACGGCGTCTTCGATCGACCCATCGCGGAATTCGTCCTCGCCTCGATCCTGGCCCGCGACAAACTCTTGCACGAATCGATGCGCCTACAGGCGCGTCGTGAGTGGCGCTGGCGGGAGACGCGCTCGACCACCGGTACGTCGGCCCTGGTCATCGGTACCGGTGGCATCGGCCGGGAGATCGCTCGGCTGCTGCGCGCGGTCGGAATCGAGGTCACCGGTGCCGGACGACGGGCTCGGGACCACGACCCCGACTTCGGCGTGGTCCACGAGACCGCACAACTGGCCGAGTACGTCGGCGGGTTCGACACGGTCGTCGCGATCGCCCCGCTGACCGCGGCGACGCGCGCCATGATCGACGCCGAGGTGCTCGCGGCGATGCGCACCGACGCCCATCTGATCAACGTGGGGCGCGGCGACCTCGTCGACGAACCGGCGTTGATCGAGGCGCTGCAGACGGGCGAGATCGGTGCGGTATCGCTCGATGTGTTCGTCACCGAACCCCTGCCCGCCGACAGCCCGCTGTGGGGGATGGACAACGTCGCGATCTCGGCGCATCTCAGCGGTGACGTCGTCGGATGGCGGGATGTGCTGAGCGCGCAGATCCTCGATAACCTGCGGCGATACGTCGGCGCCGGTGATGACGACCTCGAAACGCACCTCGACAACGTCGTCGACAAGGCCCGGGGGTACGTCGTGCGGCGCGATCCGCACACACCCTGAAGTAGTCTGTAGCGCGATGACCATCGTCTATTTCGTGATCGCCGCCATTGCCTTGGCCGGGGCGGTGGCCCTGCTGTGGCTCGATCGCCGCCGTTCCTCGGTCACGAGGCACCAGCGCGCGATCTGGGGTGACGAGCACGACTTCAAGTTCCGCGAGACCGACACCAAGCTCCGTACGGTGTTCCGCCGCGCCACCATGAACGTGCCCGACACCGTCGCCGTGGAGAACGTGGCCTACGGGCACTACGGGGGCGCCGAGGCAGTTGTCTTCGACCTCTCCGAGACCGCCACGGTGATCGCGGTCCGCCGGTCGACCCCGTCCGCCGTGGTCGTCGACCTGCGGCACGAGGACGTCCTCGCCCCCGCCGAAGAGGACGTGGAACTGCTCGGCGCGATGGGCCCGCGCGTGATGTTCTCCAACAATCTCGACGCCGCCCGCCGCGTGTGTGACCGGCGCATGGTCGCGCTGGCCAACAAGGCCCCGGCCTACGTCGAGGTGCTGTGGAACGAGGGCAACTGGGCGCTGGGGTCGCTACCGCTGACCGACGACGCCACCGAACTCGACACCGGACTGGAGGTCGTGCGGCGCTTCGCCGACCTGCTGCGGGTGCTGCCGCCGCTGCGTGAGCCGCAGGACGCCCCCGACCCGCGCGATCCGCACGGTCCGACCCGCGCCGAGCTGGCCGACGAGAAGACCGAGAACATGCGCGACAAGAACCGGCGCGCACGCATGGAGGCCGCAGGTCGAGACAGGGTGGAGCGTGACGGTACGGGCTCCGACGCCGCGGTGCCGACCGCGTTGCGCAAGCCGGCCGAGGTGGCACCGCGGCCGCGACGTGCCGCCCCGCCTGCCGAAGGCCGTTCGGCTCCGGCCGATCCCCGGCCCGCCGGCCGTCCGATGGCACCGATGCCGGTGCGCGGCAAGGCAACTCGACCGCCGGAGCTCGACGACGACGTCGATCTCGACGACGACGATGTCGCGCCGCCGACGCGACAGGCACGGACCGGTCCGAGTGAAATGCCCTCGCGACGGAACCGTCACCGCCGCAACTGATCACACGACCGACCCGTCGGGGCCGGTGCCCGATCCGCGAGAAGAGAGCGAGTTCTGTAGTGTCCGCAGCGATTCCGTCCGTCGATACCGCCGATCGAGAGGTCCTCGCCGAACTGGTCAAAGAACTCTCGGTGGTGCACGGCAAGGTGACGCTCTCGTCGGGCAAAGAAGCCGACTATTACGTCGATCTGCGCCGGGCGACGCTGCACCATCAGGCCTCGCCGCTGATCGGCACGCTCATGCGTCAACTCACCGCCGACTGGGAATACGACGCCGTCGGCGGACTCACCCTGGGCGCGGACCCGGTGGCGACGTCGATCATGCATGCCGGTGGCCGTGCCATTGATGCCTTCGTGGTGCGCAAGGCCGCCAAAACCCATGGGATGCAACGTCGGATCGAGGGCCCCGACATCTCCGGGCGCCGCGTGCTGGTCGTCGAGGACACCTCGACCACCGGGGCGTCACCGTCGACCGCGGTCGAGGCGGCACGCGAAGCCGGCGCGACGGTGATCGGGGTGGCGACCGTTGTCGATCGAGATACCGGCGCCGATGAGGTCATCGAGGCGCTCGGCGTGCCCTACCGGTCGCTGTTGACGCTGGCCGATCTCGGCCTCGCCTGAGGCGTGTCAGACGACGACCCGCAGCCGACCGCCGACGAGCCAGGTCCGACGGAGTGGCAGTTCGGGTCGGCGCCGGCGGTCGGGGTGGGGCCCTGGGCGGCCGAGCACGACGGTCCGCCGCCGGATGACCCGCGCTACGACGCGCACCTGCTGGCAGCAGGCGACACCCGTAATGTCGTTGACGCCTACCGATATTGGACGCGCGAAGCGATCGTCGCCGACATCGACTCCCGGCGGCATCCACTGCATGTGGCCATCGAGAACTTCGCCCACGACGCCAACATCGGCACCGTGGTGCGCACCGCCAACGCCTTTGCGGTGGCCGCGGTGCACATCGTCGGACGTCGACGGTGGAATCGCCGCGGCGCCATGGTGACCGACCGCTATCAACACCTCGAACACCACGACACCGTCGCCGACCTGATCGCGTGGGCGCGCGAAAAGAATCTGAAGGTCGTCGCCGTCGACAACACCCCCGGCGCGCAGCCGTTGGAGACCGCCGAACTACCGCGCGAATGCGTGCTGCTCTTCGGTCAGGAGGGGCCGGGCGTCAGCGCGGATGCGCAGGAGCAGGCCGATCTGACCGTCTCGATCGCACAGTTCGGCTCCACCCGCAGCATCAACGCCGGGGTGGCTGCGGGAATTGCCATGCACGCGTGGATTCGTCAGCACGCCGACCTCGGGCAGGCCTGGTAGTCGCACTCGGCTGAGCTGCCCGGCGTGGGTGACGGTGCGGCGAATGCGACGTGAACAGCCGCCCCCGCCTTGCCCGGAGAGTCGGACATCAGTCAGAGTGATGGCCATGTCGTTGCGTGTGCGCTCGGTCCTGCTCTCGATGTTCGCGGTGCTCCTGATGCTCGGGGCGCCCGTTGCGCACGCGGCACCGGCACCGGCCACCGCGCCCGCGGGATTCTCCACCGCGCAGCTCGTCGGTCCGTTCGCCTCCGACGTCCCGCCGGGCGGAACGTATCTCCCCGAGCTCGACGGCTTCGCGGCGCTGCGCGCCCAGCGGCCCGACCTCATGAAGCAGAACCTCGCAAAGGTGGTGTCGGTCAACAACTCCGCGACACCGGCCCAGCAGGCCGACGCCGTTGCGATCAACTACGACGACCGGATCGTCTCCCTGTCGCAGGCGTTGGGCACCAAGGTCGGTACCGCGTTCCGGCAGCTGTTGGCCGCGGGCAAACTGCCCAAGGTCGCGCAGTTGGTCAAGGGTGACACCGCGCGTGCCGGAATCCCGTTGCAGACCACGCTGATCGAGAAGCAGTACTACAACAATCCGCGGCCCTTCGTCGTCGCGCCCGCGCAGATCAAGCGCTACAACCGGCCCGGGTCGGATCTCTACGGCGACCTCGCCGGCAACGGCTCGTACCCGTCCGGCCACTCCAGCCAGGCGTTTTGGCAGGGTGCGCTGCTGGCCTACTGGCTGCCCGAGGCCGGACCGCAGATCCTCGCCCAGTCCGGCCACATCGGACTCAGTCGCATGGTGCTCGGCGTGCACTATCCGCTCGATGTGATGGGCGGACGGATCATGGGTCTGACCGTCGCCTCCGAGCGGCTCTCCGATCCCGCATTCGCCCGGCTCGTCGACGCCGCCGGTGATCAGTTGCGCGAGCAGCTCCGAACCGCGCTCGGTGAGCCGGTGGCCCGGGCGCTCGCCGACGACCCGACCGTGGCCTCGACGTCGCAGGCGGTGTCCAATGCCCAGGAGCTGATGACATTCGGATTCCCGCGGATCTCCCCGAACCAGGTGAACGCCATCCCGGCGCAGGCCGCGGCGCTCCTGCGCTCGCGATTCCCGCACCTCAGTGACGCCGCGCGCCTCGACATCCTGCGACGCACCGCCATTCCCGCCGGCTATCCGCTGGATCAGGCCGGTGTCAACGGGGGATGGGTGCGCATCGACCTGGCCGCGGCGTACGCGGTGAGCGGGTAGCGTCTGACCGCCGGCACCGTCGACTCAGACGGTGTCGGTCCGCCGGTCGTCGGCGGGTGCTGCTGTGACGTCGGCGGCGGCGACGTCTGGGACCGGGGCGCGCTTGGCGGCCCGGCGCCTGCGATACCACTCGATGAGCATCGGTGCGATCGACAGGATGACGATCAGGATGAAAATCGGCTCGATGAGCTTCTGGATGAATTCGAACCGTCCGAGCCAGTAGCCGAGCAATACGATGCCCGCACCCCAGACGATCGCGCCGACCACGTTGTAGACGGCGAACACCGCCCACTTCATCCGCGCGGCGCCGGCGACGATCGGGGCGAGCGTGCGCACGATCGGCACGAAGCGAGCCAAGAAGATGGTGATCGGTCCGTGCTTCTCGAAGAACTCGTTGGCCTCGACGAGGTAACGCTCCTTGAGGAACCGGGCGTCGGGCTTGAACATCTCGGTACCGATGAAGCGGCCGATCCAGTAGCCGATCTGACCGCCGATGATCGCCGCGATCGGGACGAAGACGAGCAGCTGCCACAGCGAGGCGAACTTGTCGATGCCCTCGGTGCCCCCGGCACCCGCGGCGACGACCATGCCGGCCACGAACAGCAGCGAGTCGCCCGGCAACACCGGGAACAGGACGCCGGATTCGATGAGGATCACCAGGAGCAGACCCCAGAACGCCCAGGCGCCGAACCAGCTGAGCACGTTGATGGGGTCGAGGATGCCCGGCAGCGCGACCACGGTGGTGGTGGTGTGGGCAAGTGCGGAGTCGATCACGGGTCACCAGGCTACGCGGGCAGCCTGAGGGTTAGCCAGATGGATGCTGGCGGGTCGGTGTGTGGCGTGGGGCCGGACCGGGGACGGGTGGTGCGGTCAGGAGTGGTCGGCCGGCGTGGGTGAGGCCACCGGCTCCTCGACGATCGCCCGACGCGAGCGCAGAACCCGCTTGGCGACCTCGGAGATGATCGGCAGCACCGAGACGAACACGATCAGCAGGAAGATGTAGTCGACGTTGTCGCGGATGAACGCGATCTGGCCGAGGAAATACCCGAGCAGCGTCACGCCGGCACCCCACAGGATCGCGCCGACGACGTTGTAGGTGAGGAAGATCGAGTACCGCATCTTCGCCGCACCGGCGACGAGCGGGGCATAGGTCCGCACGATCGGGACGAAGCGCGCCAACACGATGGTGATCGGACCGTGCTTCTCGAAGAACTCGTGTGCCTCGACGATGTACTTCTCCTTCAGCACCTTCGCGTTCGGCCGGAACAGGGAGTATCCGAGGCGATTGCCGATGAGATAACCGACCTGGTCACCGAGGAAGGCGGCGATCGGGATGGTCACCAGCAGCACCCACAGTGGAGCGAACGGCTCGATGTCGGCGGACTTCGCGGCGACGATCAGCCCCGCGGTGAACAGCAGCGAGTCGCCGGGTAGCAGCGGGAACAGCAGGCCGGACTCGATGAAGATGACCAGCAGCAAGCCCGCGAGAATCCATGTGCCGAACGAGTTGAGCAGGTTGACCGGATCGAGGAACCCCGGAAGCAGGGCCAGATTTGTCGTGTTTGCGGCAAATGCGAATTCGGTCACGGGTCCCGAGGGTACCTGTCGGAGGCGAGCGTTCGCAGAACCTGCCGGTCGGCGACCCTCGGACGCCGCTGCGCGCGGTGTGAGCGACCTTGCCATACTGAACAGGAGTGACCCGACTCGAAGCGTGAAACCTTATCCGGTTGGAGGACGTGAAATGCCCATTGCAACCCCCGAGCAGTACGCCGAGATGTTCCAGAAGGCAAAGGAGGGTGGCTACGCGTTCCCGGCGATCAACTGCACGTCGTCGTCGACGATCAATGCGGCCATCAAAGGCTTCGCGGACGCCGGCAGCGACGGCATCATCCAGTTCTCGACCGGCGGCGCGGAATTCGGCTCGGGTCTCGGCGTCAAGGACATGGTGACCGGTGCGGTCGCGCTGGCTGAGTTCGCCCACGTCGTCGCCGCAAAGTACGACGTGACGATCGCCCTGCACACCGACCACTGCCCCAAGGACAAGCTCGACACCTACGTCCGGCCGCTGCTCGCGATCAGCCAGGAGCGCGTCGACGCGGGCAAGGATCCGCTGTTCCAGTCGCACATGTGGGACGGGTCGGCGGTCCCGATCGACGAGAACCTCGAGATCGCGCAGGAACTGCTGGCCAAGGCCGCCGCAGCCAAGATCATCCTGGAGATCGAGATCGGCGTCGTCGGCGGTGAGGAGGACGGCGTCGAGGCCGCGATCGACGACAAGCTGTTCACCACCCCCGAGGACTTCGAGAAGACCGTCGCCGCGCTCGGCGTCGGCGAGAAGGGCAAGTACCTGCTGGCTGCCACGTTCGGCAACGTCCACGGTGTGTACAAGCCCGGCAACGTGAAGCTGCGTCCCGACGTGCTGAACACCGGCCAGGAAGTGGCGACCAAGACGCTCGGCCTGGCCGACGGCTCCAAGCCGTTCGACTTCGTCTTCCACGGCGGCTCCGGCTCGCTGAAGAGCGAGATCGACGAGGCCCTGAGCTACGGCGTCGTCAAGATGAACGTCGACACCGACACCCAGTACGCCTACACGCGTCCGGTGGCCGGCCACATGTTCAGCAATTACGACGGCGTGCTGAAGGTCGACGGCGACGTGGGCAACAAGAAGACCTACGACCCGCGCGTGTGGAGCAAGAAGGCAGAGACCTCGATGAGCGAGCGCGTCGTCGAGGCCTGCACCGACCTCAAGTCGGTGGGTAAGTCGATCAGCGCCTGAAGTAGTTGAACGCTCTCCGGTGAGCATCCCCGGGGGTGTCGGCGGCGGCGTCCGGTGAATCCGGGCGCCGCCGTTGTGCTTTCGTCCCCGCCGACGGCGCTCTGGTGGGCGCTGTGGGCGTGGGGGGACAGCGCTGTCGGCGCGCTCGGGTGTGACCTCAGAGAGTGAGGATGCCGACGAGAACAGCGACCGCGAGCAGGACCATCACGATCGCCGCACCGATGACCATCGGGTCGGGGCGACGATGTCGGTGGGCCCGACTCTGTGCGTCGTGGCCCGACGAGGAGTGCGATGACGAGGACCGTGTCGACGAGGACCGTGTCGACGAGGACCGTGTCGACGAGGACCGTGTCGACGAGGCGCGTGAGGAGTCGGGCCGCGCTGAGCCGGGCCGCGACGTCGCGCTCCGGGTTGCGTCGGGTGTCGGCGGCTGCGCGTAGGCGTGTGGGCCGGCGTGTGCAGCAGGTGTCTGCGGCGCGACGGGGCCCCGTGGCGGAGGGGCCTGCATCCTGCGCGGGTTCGGTTCCCCCGGCACCGGTGGCGCGGGAGTGACGAGGGGCTCGGTGGCGTGTGTGAAGACGCTGTCCGCCTCCGCCGGGGGCGGCCCCCAGTCGGCTGCCGGTGCCGCGGGAAATCCCGAATTCTGTTGTGGTGCAGGTCGATCAGCGTGATGTGCGCCGGGTACGGGAGGTCGGCCGTTGGGGACCGCCGGGCGCACTCCCATCGGCAGCGGCGGACGGTCGGGAGGCGGCGCCGGACGTTGGTGGCGACCTTGACCGTCGAATGGTCGAGTGGGCATCGCGTCGGCGCCGGCGTGGTCCGCCGGCGGATCACCCGCGGTGCGCTCGTCGGTCACTGCTGGTCGCAGACCTTCCAGTTGTCGCCCTGCTTTTGCAGGTTGATCGCGACGCGTTGCGGCTGGTTGGGCGTACTCGTATTGACGGCCGTCACCTCGACCAGCGCGGTGTTGCCATCGACGCGGACGGCGTTGATGCTCTCCACCTTGACCAGCTCGTTGCGGGCTTTCTGCGACTGGTAGAGCTTGGTCCAGTCGCCGTCCTGCATGTTCTGGTAGTAGGCGAGTTTGTTGCCGCAGGTGACGTTGCGCAATGTCTGCAGGTCGCCGTTGTACACCGCGTTGCCATAGGTCTTCGCGGCGTCGGCGGCCGCGTCCTCGGGTGCTTGCGGTCGCAGCTGGAAGTACGCGAAGACGCCGATGACGATCGCGGCAACGACGACGATCGCGGCGACCACCGAAATCAGGATGCCCGTCCGACGGCGGCCGCCGCCCGACTTCGCCGGCTTCGGCTGCTTCTCCTGATCACCGGGGATGACCTGCGGCTGGTGGGCCGTGGTCGACCAGCCCTGGGTGGCAGCGGTTCCGGTCGCGGCGGCTGCGCCTGCGGCGACAGCACCTGCTCCGGCCGCCGCGGCGGGCTTGGTGAGGATCTGGGTCTTCGAGTCGTCCGCCGGGACCTGATCGGCCCCAGTCTCGTTGGCCCCAGTCTCGTCGGCGGGGGTCTCGGTGGCAGTGTCCGGTGCGGCCGGTGCTGCCGGCAGCTTGGCGGTCTCGGCCTCGCTGGACTCGGCGTCGGCGGGAATCTCGTCCCACTCGTCGTCTGCCTCAGCGGTCTCGGCTTCTTCGGCGTCGACCTTGTCGGCGACGTCCTCGTCGATGAGCGCCTCGTCCGCATCGGCCTCGGCGACGTGCTCCTCGGTCTGGTCGGAGTCGGCCTCGGTCTCGGTCTCTGGCACGATTTCTTCGCCTGCCGACTCCGCAACCTCGGCGGCAGGCTCCTCGGCCTCGGGGGTCTCGGCGTCGGGGGTCTCGGAAGCAGGGGTCTCGACGGTGGAGTCCTCGGAAGCTGCGGCCTCGGAGTCGGTGTTCTCGGACTGGGTGTTCTCGGACTCGGTGTCTTCCGAGTCGGCGGCCTCGCTCACCTCGGCATCCGGCGTGGCCGGTTCGTCGGAGTCTGGCGCGACGGGTTCGGCTACGGCCTGCTCGGCGGCTGGGTCTTCGGTGTCCGGGGCAGCGGTCGCAGCGTCATCTGCCGCGTCGGACTCGGGCCGGTCGGCTTCGCTCGTGTCGGCGACTGTGTCGGTGCCGTCGGTGTCGGCGTCGTCTTTGTCCGAGGACGTTGCCGCGACCGCTGCGGCGGTACCGGCGGCAGCGGCACCTGCCGCGGCGACGGTGGCCGCGGCCTTGTGGTCGCCGTCGGAATCGGTCCCGTCGGAGTCGGTCTTGTCCGAGCTGGTCTCGTCGGCGGGAGTCTCGTCGGTATTCTCGGAGCCGGTCTCCTCGGAGTCGCCCTTCCCCGTGTCCTCTGCCTCGGCTGCTCCGGCTGCTTCGACGGGTGCCGACGCGGTGTCGGAGTCCTCGTCGGGACGACTGTCGTCGGACTGCTCGGCGGCCGCCTCCGCGGGCACCGAATCGGTGGTGTTCTCCGCACCTGCCGCGCTTTGTTCGGCCGCGTCTTCCGAGTCGGAAGTCGCAGCGCTCTCGTCCCGTGCACCGCCGTAGGGGTCGACGTTCTCGAGATCCTCGAGGTCGGCGGCGTCGGGAAGGTTGGATCGGCTGATGACCTTGGTCGCCGAGTCGATGCCACGTCCCCCGCGCGGCCTCGGGTGTTCGGTCACCTTGTCTCCTGTATCCGTGGTGTCGGCCGAATCCGGCGAGGTGGTGTCTGCATTACTACCGTCGGCGCTGCTCTGGTCATCCGGTCGCTCGGATGCTGTAGGTCGCTCGGACGGCGACGCGTTGCGAGCAGGCCCGGCGGGCGGCGTACGGAGCGGCCTCGTCTGGGCATCCGAACCAGCGGGAGGGGTGCCGGGGGATACGGGACGCCCACCGGTCGGTCCACCCTGGCGCGATCCACCGGGTGCGCCGGTCGGTCCGGACTGTGGTCGGGGCGGCACATTCGACGTCGGCCGCGACCCGGGAGCCGTGGGCCGCGGGGGTCGGCCGACGTCGGCAGGCTCGGACCCGCGTGATTCCCGCATCTTGCGCAGCTTCGAGAAAGCCCTGGTGACAGCTGACTTCCGGTCGTCAGACTGCGCCATCGGTCATCACCCAACCTTCCTCGAACACCACGCTCGAAGTTTGCCCACGAGAAATCCGTCCGACACTGAGAACGGCATCACACAACGTCACGCCACGAAGTGCGTCATTCACACTAGCGAACGGTCGCGCACATCATCACCTGGGGAGACTTGGTCATCCGATCGAACGGATGAATCCGACGTACCCGTCTCGGGGTCGACCTCGCGCGACGTGTCGTGGTCGCGCGTGCCTCGATGCTTGAATGGTGGGGTGACTTCCTTCGGAGACCTCCTGGGTCCTCAACCCGTCCTGCTGACCGGCGACGACGACGCCGAATCGGCGCTGCTCAACGGTGCCGAGCCGGCCGAGGTGGCCGCTGCGCACCCGACAGCGTCGATCGCCTGGGCGTACCTGGCCGAACGTGCGTTGAGCGGCACACCGGACACGCTCAAGGTGATCGAGGCCTACGCCTACGCCCGCACCGGATATCACCGCGGCCTCGACCAGTTGCGGCGCCACGGCTGGAAGGGATTCGGCCCGGTGCCGTGGAGCCACGAACCCAACCAGGGCTTCCTGCGCTGTGTCGGCGCGCTGGCCCGTGCTGCCCAGGCGGTCGGCGAGGAGGACGAGTACCTGCGATGCCTCGATCTGCTCAACGACAGTGACCCGAATGCCGCCGGACAGCTCGGTCTGAACTGACTCGGACTCCTTCCGACCCGATTTCGTGACGCCGATGACCACCTGGGCTCGCCGCCGCTACGAGGCGTTGCCGCGATTGTTGCGGGTGCGCATCCGCAGACTCTGGCTGTCGGCGGTCCCGATTGCGCAGTGCGCGATCGCCGCCGGCCTCGCATGGTGGTTCGCGCTGGAGGTGCTGGGTCACCAGCAACCGTTCTTCGCCCCGATCGCCGCGGTCATCTCCCTCGGGCTCTCCCTGGGCCGCCGATGGCGCCGATCGGTCGAGCTCGTCGCCGGCGTCACCATCGGCATCCTCGTCGGCGACCTGTTGATCGTCGAAATCGGCAGTGGCGGTTGGCAGATCGTCGTGGTGGTGGCGCTCGCGATGGCGGTGGCCGTCTTCCTCGACGACGGCCCGCTCATCCCGATGCAGGCGGCGTCCTCGGCGGTGCTCGTGGCGACCCTGCTACCGCCGGGTGGAATCGGCGGTTTCCATCGCGCGATCGACGCCCTGACCGGCGGTTTGATCGGAATCCTGGTCGGTGCGTTGCTGCCCGCGAATCCTGCTGCCCGCGCCCGCCGGGACGCGGCCACCGTCCTCGCGACGGTCCGCGATGCCGCCCGGCAACTGGCCGAGGGAATGCGTGCCGGTGACGAATCCATGGTGTTCGCCGCGCTGGAGAAGGCGCGAGGAACCCAGGGGGCGATCAACACGATGCGACAGGACATGAGCGGCGGCCGCGAGATCAGCACGCTGTCCCCGCTGTACTGGGGGTCACGGCTTCGGCTGCAACGGATTTCGGCGACCGCGGACCCGATCGACAACGGGGTCCGCAACTTTCGGATCATCGCGCGACGGGCCCTGGGGATCACCCAGCGTGGTGAGGAGGTGCGTCCCGAACTCATCGAGATCATCGGCGATCTCGGGGACGCTTTCGAGATACTGCGCGAGATGATGCTCGCCGACCCGGGGCACTCGCCGGACCCGGCCGACGCCGCACGCGTCCTGCGCACTATTGCCCGCAAGGCGCGAGCCGAACTCGTCGCCGAACGCGGGATGTCAGAGACCGCGCTGCTCGCCGAGATCCGGTCGTTGCTCGTCGATCTGTTGATGGTCGCCGGATTGCGGCGATCGTCTGCGGTGGCGACACTGCGCTGAGTCGGCGAGAAGTAATGCTGAATCGGCAAATACAAGAATTCAGTCGCGCAACCCTGTGTCGACAATGACGAGAAAGGCCGGTGGGTCGATGGTGGACCGCGTTGACGTCGTGGAGATGAGCGTCGCAGAGATGCTCGATGCGCTTGAGTCCGGTCTCGTGACGAGTGTCGATCTGGTGTGTGCCTACCTCAACCGGATCGCCTACTACGACCGGACCGGTCAGTGTCTGCGCGCCATCGCCGTGCTCAACCCGAATTGTCTCGACGAGGCCGCCGACTCCGACCGTCGTCGGCGAGCCGGAGTGGCCGGGCCGCTCGAAGGCGTCCCGTTCACCGTGAAGGACAGCTACAAGGTCAAGGGGATGACCGTGGCCTGCGGTTCGCCCGCGTTGGCCGATGTCGTCGCGGGAGAGGATGCCGCCACGGTCGCGCAGTTGCGTGCCGCCGGTGCGGTGCTACTCGGCAAGACCAACATGCCGCCGATGGCGGCCGGTGGTGTCCAGCCCGGCGTGTACGACTACGCGCGCAGTCCGTACAACCCGGAGTTCCTCACCGCCGCATATGGTTCCGGGTCGTCAAACGGTTCCGGAACGGCGGTGGCGGCAAGTTTCTGCGGCTTCGGGATGGCCGAGGAGACGGTGTCGTCGGGGCGTTCACCGGCCTCCAACAACGCACTGGTCGCCTACACGCCGTCCCGGGGTGTGCTGTCGATCCGCGGCAATTGGCCGTTGCGTCCGACCTGCGATGTGGTTGTGCCGCATACCCGTTCGGTCGAGGATCTGCTGATCCTGCTCGATGTGTTGGCGGTCGACGACCCGATCCGCACCGGTGACTTCTGGCGAGAGCAGACCCGCGTAGCCTTGCGCGGCCCGGAGGAGGTCCTCCCGCAGCCGGTGCATCGCCCGCGACCGAGTCGACTCGACGGTGTGCGGCTCGGCGTACCGCGAATGTACATCGGCGAGGACCGCGTACCACTCGATCCCCCGGTGATCACACCGTCGGTTCGCGCTTTGTGGGACAGGGCATTCGGCGATCTGCGTGCGCTCGGAGCCGAGGTGGTGGAGGTCGACTTCCCCGTCGTGTCGAACTACGAGCAGGACCGCCCGAGTGCCGACGGGCCGGCGGAACGTGGCCTCGTCCCACCGAACTGGCGTGCGCTCGAGGGCGGCACGATCACCGCGATGGCCCTCGATCAATTCCTGCGCGAGAACGGAGATCCCGCGTTGAACAGCTGGGCCGACGTCGACGGCGACACGGTGTTTCCCGCCGACGATGCACCGGTGGCGGTGTGGATCACCCGCGCGCGCGGCGGATTCGACTGGCAGCGGCTCGCCGAACTCGTCAAGCAGGGGCTTCCGGAGTCCTACGACGACGTGCCGGACATCGACCATCTGTTACGCGGGCTCGAGCAGGCGCGCACCGCGGACTTCGAGGACTGGTTGACCGAAAATGGCTTGGATGCAGTGGTATTCCCGGCTGCCGGCGGCGTCGGTCGCGCCGATCTGTTCTCCCGGACCGAGAGTCGTGAGGAGGCCATGCGCAACGGCGTCGTCTACTCCAACGGCAACCGGGTGCTGCGCCATCTGGGTATCCCGAGTGTGACGGTGCCGATGGGCGTCATGGGCGACATCCAGATGCCGGTCGGACTGACCTTCGCCGGAGCGGCCTACAGTGACGACAGGTTGCTGGATCTGGCGGGCGCCTACGAGGCCGCGACGACGCGCCGTGAACCCGCGTTCCTCACGCCGACGTTGCCCGCCAACCAGATCGAGCCGGCTGGTGACGTTGGTGACGGCGGTTCGCCGGCTCCGACGTACTCGGTCGACATCGGGCATACCGACCGCTCGTGGGACGTGAAAGTGCGTGTAGCCGAACAAGAGTCGGTAACCAAGGAGGCGACAGGGGTCCGCGTGTGGGCCGACGGGCACCTGCTGCGACCTGTAGAAGGCGAGCCTGGGCTCTATCGTGGGGTGGTGTCCCTGAGTCGCAAGCGCCTGGCCGACGAGATGTTGATCCTGGTGAAGGCCGGTGACACCGCGGCGATGAGCATCGAAGCGCTCGATCAGGCCTTGCCGTCGATCCGTACCTGACCGATCGCGAAGACCCCGACGGCGATCGCGAGACATCCGATCGCCACACCGGCGCCCAGTATCGGCAGTGCAGCGGCGGTGACCGCGCAGAGCAGCATCACGCCGACTGCCACGCGAGGTGCCACCCGCAATCGTCGCGTGGCCTTCGGGGCCATCCATCGACCCCAGCAGACCCCGATGAGCGCCAACACGGCCAAAGCCAGGCCGATCCCACCGATCGGGCCCGCCGCCCGGGCACCCCAATGGTATCCGGCTGCCGCGCTGCCCGCCCAGAGAGTGATCTCGACGGCGAACACCCCGGCACCCCAGAGGTACTCCGTGCCGTGGAGAGGCAGTGGCGTGACGGCGTCCGAGTGCGGGGAACGAGAGTTTTCGAGAGCGGTGCTCTTGGTCATGCCCCCGAGTATCCGCGTCGGAGGTGCCGATTGCAAGAGTAGTGCTCTCGATTTCGGGTGGCTGTGCCCGATCGGTGAAAAATGGCGCACGGTCGACGAGATTTGGCGCCCGGTCGACGTCGATGAGCGCCCAGCCGACGGAGATAGGCGCCCGATCGGCGGGGATGGCGGAGGCGGGGGGGTCAGGCACACCTAAGCCTTGCTATATATGCGTACTCGTGCATATATTGGCGGGGCCATGGGACATTCACATTCACACTCCGCCGCGCCGTCGCACTCCCACAGCCATTCGCATGTGGACGTGACGAATGCGTCGCAGCGTCGCATCTGGCCGATGGCGGTGGCCGTCGGGCTGATCGGGTCGTACTTCGTCGTCGAACTCCTGGTCGGCTTCGCGGTCAACTCGCTGGCGCTGATCGCCGATGCCGGACACATGCTCACCGACGTCGTCGCCCTGGTCATGGGCCTCATCGCGTTACTGCTCGCCCGGCACGGCAAGGCCACCGACACCCGGACCTTCGGCTGGCACCGCGCCGAGGTGTTCACCGCGGTCGCCAATGCGGTCCTGCTGATCGGCGTCGCGGGTTTCGTCCTGTACGAGGCGATCGAGCGCATCGGGTCGGACCCCCAGGTCCCCGGTCTCACCCTGATCGTCGTGGCGCTGGTCGGTCTGACCGTGAACGTGCTGGTGATGTTCTTGTTGCGGGCCGATTCGCAGGAGTCCATCGCGGTTCGCGGCGCCTACCTCGAGGTGCTGGCCGATGCGGTCGGCAGTGTCGGGGTACTCGTCGCCGGCATCGTGGCGCTGACCACCGGATGGGGTTACGCCGACATCATCGTGGCCGTCGGCATCGCGCTGTGGGTCGTGCCGCGTGCCCTGCGGCTGGCCGTCGACGCCCTCCGTATCCTCAATCAGCAGGCGCCCACCCACGTCGACGTCGACCAGGTGCGTCGCGAGTTGTCCGAGATCCCCTCGGTCACCGATGTGCACGACCTGCACGTCTGGTCGCTGACCACCGGAATGGACGTCGCGACGGTGCACCTCGGCAGCGACCGGCCCAATGCCGAAGTACTCCCGGCCGCGCAGGCCGTGCTGTCACGCCATGGGCTCGGTCACGCGACCGTCCAGATCGATCCCGCCGACGATCAGCACAGATGCTCGGAAGATCTCAACTGGTGACAGCGGTCTGCCTCCAGCTCATGTGCTGAGGTCCTGCGTCGAGTCGTGCGGTGTTCCCGCGCCGAACTGCGCCACGGCAACGTTCTCACAATGACCCCTGGACGTGACTGCCCGCTCGGTCATACACTGCACGGCAAATGTATGACCTGAAGGTCCCCGGGAGGCGCTCATGACGGAAACGACCGACCGGCCTGCGGTGACGATCCGCGCCGTTCTCCGCTCGGCGACGAGGACTCGTTTCGATCGCATTCTGCTGGTGGTGATCGGGCTCGGGATGGTCTCGATCGCGGCCAATCTCTTTCTGCCGCAAGGCGCGTTCTTGCCGGCCTGGTTGCTGATCCCGCAGGTGCTGGTGATCGCGGTGATGCTGCTCATGCACATCACACGTGTGCTCGGTGTGCGCGCGATGATCGTCTACTTCGTGACGATGATGGCGCTGGAACTGGTCTCGGAGTACGTCGACATCGCCACCGACGGTGGTTGGTACGGAGCGCATTTCGCGTACACGAGTCTGTGGGGGCCGCAGCTGTTCGGCGTGCCGATCGTGCCGCCCGTCTCGATCGCGGTGCTGGTGTGGCCGGCGTTCTGCGCCGCCTCGATCATCTTGTGCGGCGACTACTCCGTCGACCACCGTGGCCGGAGTTGGCTCACAACCATCTCGGTGGCGTTGATCGCCGGCATGTTCGTCTCGTGGATGCCGGTCATCTACGAGGCCATCTGCATCAAGATCGGTGCCTACACCTACCCGCAGATCGAGTCGGGGCAGGTGGCGGGCTACTGGGGGTCGCCGATCGGCTCCGACCACATGGCGATGCCGCTGCGCGTGTTCCCGGGATTCACGCTGCTCGTGTTCCTGCAGGTGGTCGTGCTGACCAGGGTCATCGGGCCCAGGGCTGCCGGCGCGCGGCTCGCCCGCGCCGACTCGTCGCCGCCGTTGCACCCGATCCTCGATCTCGCCCCGCTGGCGTTCTTCGTCATGCTCGCCGTGGGGTTGACCAAGGTCGGTTCGACCGTCGAGGCGCAGGTGTTCGGCGCCTACACCGGGGTGCTGGGCAGCGTGCTGGCGGTCATGTGTTTCTACCTGCGCGGGTCCGGGATTCGCCGGAGCCTTCGGATAGACCGGCCACCCGTACCGCCGGGGAGACCCAGCGCCGCAGATATCGGCGCAGGTGTGCGCCCTGGCGAGGCGGGTGGCCCGGATCGAGGATGAACGACTGCAGGATCCGCAGCAGGAACTCGGCCAGCTCCTCCAGTTCGGCATCATCGAAACCTGCTTGCGCCCAATCGATGTCGAATTGCATCAACATCGATCGGCAGAGCTCGATGGCCACCTCGGAGGTGATCGCGGACTGCAGGCTGCTGGAGTGGCCGGGACTGAGTACCACGCTGACGTAGGGATCGACCGGTAGCACCTCGAGGGTGGTCGCGAGACCCTCGACGACGGCTTCGGCCGGGTCGGTGATGCCGACGAGGTGCCCGGCGAGACGATCGAGGAAGCCCGCGGTCGCCGACCGCAGCGCTGCCTCCATGAGAACGGCGTCGGCACTGGGGAAATAGCGGTACACCGTCTGCCGGGTCACCCCGAGTTCCCTGGCGATGTCGGTGATGCTCAGGTTGATCGCGCCGTCGACGGTGATCGCATGGCGTGCGACATCGAGGATGCGTTCGCGTGCCTCGTCGTCGCTGGCCGGCGGGGTGCCGTTCCATCCTCGGGTGCGCATCAGCGAACGCTCTCGGCGCAATCGGTGAACTCCATGGGGATCATCCTCGGTCCTCGGGTGTGGCCGGCACGTCTGGGGGTGGTGCCGAGCGTATCGGTGCAGGTCGGCCGCCCCCATCGTACGTATTCGGGTACCCGTCCCGTTGAGTTCACCATTGACTCCGCGTCGCCTTCGTGGTTACGGTCATACACATAAGCGATAATGTATGATCAAGACGAATGACGAAAGAGGAGTGGCGATGTCGCACGGTGGGCGGGCTGTGGTGATGGGCGGGAGTATCGCGGGGATCTGCGCGGCGGGGGTCCTCGCGCGGCACGTCGACGAGGTGATCGTCGTCGAGCGCGACGTGCTGCCCGACGGTGCCGAACACCGGAGGGGTGTGCCGCAGAGCCGGCACCCGCATTTTCTGCTCAACTCCGGACGTCGCGCGATGGATACGATCTTCCCCGGCTTCGAGCGCGCGCTGGTTCAGGCCGGTGGGATGCAACTGATGCCGTCGATGGCGGCCGCGCACTGCGAGGGTCGTGGCTGGATTCCGCGGCAGGAGTCGACGATGACGATGATCTACTCCTCCCGGCTGCTCGTCGAACGCGTTCTGCGGGACATGCTGCGCGACATACCGAATGTGACCGTGGAGGAGGGTGTCGGGGTGAGCGGCCTCGAGACGGCCGATGGTGCCGACGGTCGTCGGGTCACCGGCGTCCGGTTGTCGGGTCGCCCGGGTGGGCCCGATGGCAACGTCGTGGAGGCCGATCTCATCGTCGACGCGCTCGGTCGCGGCTCACGCGTCAGCGAGTGGCTGCACCGGGCGGGATGGCCGCAGGTGCCGGTACGCACGCTCGACGCCGGTGCGACCTACTCGACGCGGTGGTACCAAAAGCCCACGGGGGCAAGCAGACCGGACTGGTGGTGGTGGCATCACCTGTCGGTTCTGCCGACCACCGACACCGGCGAGCATCCCGCTGTCGACGACTACCTCTGTCAGATCTTCCCGATCGAAAAGGATCGGGTGCTGGTCACCATGGGGTCGTGGGGACACAAGATGCCGCTGCGGGAAGACGACTTCGTCGATGCCGCCCACGCGGTTCGGGCCCCCACCTTCGGTGCGGCGGTGGACGTGTGCGAACCGATCTCCAAGGTCTTCGTCACCAAATCGACCGGAAACGCCTGGCGCCGTTACGATCTGCTCGACGCCCCGCCGACCGGCCTCGTGGTGATCGGCGATGCGATCTGTGGGTTCAATCCGCTCTACGGCCAGGGGATGAGCTCGGCGGCCCGCTCGGCGCTGCTGCTCGACGAGAAGCTCACCGCCCGAACAACTCTGGATCGGGACTTCTTCACCGACTTCTATCGCGCACAGGCGAAGTCGCTGAAGGTCCCGTGGACGCTGGCGTTGGCGCGTGATCAGGGATACGACAGCGCGGAGGGCACCGAGGTGGTGCCGCCGTGGCGACGGCGGATCGTCGGGCGACTCGCCTGGCCGGTGTTCAACCTCATCTCCGGCACCACCCGGGAGGATTCGGTGGTCGAGGACCACTTCGCCAAGGTCTTCAATCTCGACGAACCGGCGGTGCAGATGGTCCGCAGTCCACGGGTTCTCGCCGGCCTGGCGTGGTACTGGTGCAAACGCGCCACGGGACGTACCGTACTGCCACCGGGATTCGATTCCACCGGGCATCCGCCCGCCGACGTCTGGGTCGACGGGCGGGCCACCCCGGGCCGCAACGCCGAGGTGATTCCGCTGCCCGACGCCGCCGGTCTCACCGCGGGCCGGTGACGGCCGCAACCGCCGAGTAGGGGGTTCGACATGAGTGTCTGTGTGCCGGGGTCGGCGGCGGAGTTGATCACGAGATACCTGGGGTTCGATTGTTCGGCAGCCGATCCGGTTGTCACCCTGCGTAATCCGGCGCAGCTGGCCAACTGGACGCTGCCGGTGCTGGAGTACACGATCATTCTGGGCGCGGTGCTGGCACTGCTTCATGCAATGCGGCGGTGGCGGCGTGACGGTGATCCGACGAACTTGGCGATCTGGCTGGCATCGCTGCTCTACCTGTTCGTCATCGAGCCGCCGCTGTACTTCCCACAATGGTTCGGTCTGCAACACTCCGTCGGTTTCATGTTCTCCCACAACGTGTTCAGTGTGCAGTTCATGTACGACCGGTTGCCGCTCTACATCGTCGCGTTCTATCCGGCGGTCAGCCAGCTCGCCTACGAGATCGTCCGCGCCCTCGGGGTGTTCACCCGCCGCGGCCCACTGGCCGGAGCGGCGTGCACGGCGTTGGTGTATCAGGCGTTCTACGAGATCTTCGATCAGCTCGGCCCTCAGATGAAGTGGTGGGCATGGAACGTCGACGAACCCTTCTTCGGCGGAACCGCAAGCGATCTGGGCAACAAGGCCAATTCCCCGATGCTGGCGTCGGTGCCGATGAACAGCATCTGGCTGTTCGCGTCGGTGTCGTTCGGGGTGTTGATCTACCTTGCGGTCCGTCTGATCGGCGTGAGCAGCGCGGCCGGCGCTCCACCGCGCGGATTCTCGCTCGGATGGCGGATCGTCGTCACCGGGGTGTGCGCGCCGATCGGCATGGTGGTGTTCTCCATTCCCACGGCGATCTTCGGCCAGGGCACCCCCAACGTCGCCGCACAGACCATCGTGCTGACCACCGAACTCGCCGCCTTCTGGGTGATCGGACTGGTCGTGCTCGCCCGTCACCTGCGAGATCCGCAGCGCACCAGCGGTGTCGACCCGCGCAGTGCGATGCCGTTCATCGTGGTGTTCGGGGCCCTCTACCTCGTCGTCTTCGCGGTGCTGTGGATCAGTGCGCTGCCGGCCTACCTCGATGCCGTCGACGGCGTCACCGCTGCGGGCACCCCGACCGGCAGCCTGGCGTATGCGATCGCCTGCTTCGTGCTGGCCGTCGCAGCCCTAGGGGCGGCGGCGGTGACCGCCGCTCGTGCCGGACGAGTCGATCGTCCTGAACTCGTCGGGTTCTCGACCCCGCGATCCTGACCCCGTGACCCCGACCCCCATGACGACGGGCGTAACGATTGCCGCAATTGTGACGAATGTCCTGGTGACGTGGCCCCCACAGGAGAGCAGGTATTCGCATGACCATCGCCGCACGTATCGCCACGGGCTTCGCCGTGTCCGGAATCGCCTTGGGCGCCGCCGTCGTTGCGCCGGGTGATGCGCAGGCCGCATCGCCGCGGGACTGCCGTATCTACAACTACTGGGCCGGGGCGTCGGTGAACTGCCCGGCCGGTGTCAAGGTGGTCCTCGAACTCGACTGCGTCGGGGTGGGCCGCAATTCCGGTGAGACACAGGGTGTCCGGATCTTCTATCACCGCACCAGCGCCGTGACCGATCGCAGCGGGTTCGCCGCCACCGACTGCGGTCAGGGCAGCTACATCGGCACGGGCGTCAACACCCGCAGCTGGATCCGGGCGACAGGCGCCTTCTGGGAACGGGTGAGCTGACCCGGCGTCGACCGGAGTCGCAACGCTGCCCTAACGCCGCCAGAACAGGAAGGTGTCCCACCCCCACTCGGCCAGACCGGATGGGACGCCGGACAATTCGAACAGCCAGAAGATCAGGTCGAAGAACGCCTTGTTGAGCTGCGGAATGAACAGCAGGGCGAAGATGAGCAGGAAGCCGTACGGTGCGACGGCGGCAGCGCTCTGCCGGGTTTGCGGCGAGAGGTACGGCTCGATCGCGTTGTAGCCGTCGAAGCCGGGCATCGGGATCAGGTTCAGTACGGCGGCGGTGATCTGCAGGAACGCCAGCATAGCCAGTCCGTCCCACAGATTGATGCTGTCGCTTGAGGTCAGCAGGCGTCCGATGGGGCTGTCGACGAACGGACCGAACCCGCGGATCACCCCGAGCAGCACGACGGCGAGCAGAATGTTGCACGCCGGACCGGCCAGGGACACGATGGTGCGCTGCGCCTTGGTGAAGCCACGCTCGTTGAGGTACACCGCCCCGCCGGGAAAACCGATGCCGCCCAACAGGATGATGAGCAACGGCAACCCCAGCGACAGCCCCGGATGGGTGTAGCGCAACGGATTCAGGGTCAGATATCCGCGCAATTCGGCGTCGCGGTCACCGAATCGGTAGGCGGTGACCGCATGACCGAACTCGTGCAGACACAACGAGATCACCCAACCCGCGAGCACGAGCAGGATCACACCCAGGGTCGCCTTGCCCGACGAGCGATCGGAGCCGGCGGTCGCTGCGAGCCAGCCGCCGAGCACCGCCACCGCGATCAGCGCGAAGAACACGACGCCGGGCTGGATGGCGCGGGCCATCTCGGTCATCGTCGGGTTGCGGCGTCTGCCGAAGGCCGGGCCGGTCATCGGGGGCACACCAGGTTGAGATCCACGTGATGACGGTAGTAGGTCGACCGTTTGACCACCCGATCGGTGAGCACGCCCTCCCGCTCGACGACGATATTGGTGCCGCCGGTCTGGATCGCCCGACCGTCGTGCCATCGGCCTCGCCGCGTCCAGCGGCCCAGCGCACCGGTCTCCAGGCGCGCCCGCAGACCCGGCTCGTGCGGGGTGGGCTCGATCCGGATGCCGCGGACCTCGCCGGTGAACAGTCGGACGCTGTCGACATAGCTCTCGCCGTGCAATGGCGCCCCCTCGGCGCCGAGGTGCCGGGCCACGCCCACCAGCACGGTCGCCGCGTCGTCGCGGATCAGCGGCAATGCCACGGCGTCGCCGTGCTCGGCGAGATCGCGGGCCGCCGACCCGTGCGGCAACCCGTACGTGCGGGTCGCGCCGGTGGGGCGATCGGCCACGTAGGCGACCTCGACGTCGAGGCGTTCGGAGAGCATCAAAGCGGCGATGACCTGCGCGAGGTGGGCGTCGGGGTGGGTCGACGACCCCCTGTCTGCACTTGTGGACTCGGCCGCGGGTTCCACGATCAGCCGGGTGACGGCGGGGTCGGCGATCCGCTGCGCCACCGCGTCCCGGATCGCGCGGCGAGAAAGGCCCGACGCCGACACCTGCGATGACGTGATGACCGCGAAAGACATGGGAATAGGGTATCGAGCTGACCGAACCAGTAGGGTTGTCCCGGTTGCGAAGGCAAGCGGAAGGGCGGAAAGAGAACATGGCCGCGATCGTGCTGATCGGCGCCCAGTGGGGCGACGAGGGCAAGGGAAAGGCCACCGATCTCCTCGGGGGCAAGTTGCAGTGGGTGGTTCGCTACCAAGGCGGCAACAACGCCGGACACACGGTGGTGTTGCCGAACGGCGAGACCTTCGCGCTCCACCTCATCCCGTCGGGCATCCTCACCCCCGGCGTCAACAACGTCATCGGCAACGGTGTCGTCGTCGACCCCGGCGTGCTGCTGACCGAACTCGGCGGACTCGAGGACCGCGACGTCGACACCACCGGGCTCCTGCTCTCCGCCGACGCCCACCTGCTGATGCCGTACCACGTGGCCATCGACAAGGTCACCGAGCGCTTCCTGGGCAACAAGAAGATCGGCACCACCGGCCGTGGGATCGGCCCCTGCTATCAGGACAAGATCGCCCGTGTCGGAGTACGCGTGGCCGACGTCCTCGACGAGAAGATCCTGGCCCAAAAGGTCGAGGCCGCACTCGAACTCAAGAACCAGATCCTGGTGAAGATCTACAATCGGCGCGCACTCGAGCCCGAGCAGGTCGTCGAAGAGGTCCTCGCCCAGGCCGAGGGTTTCAAACACCGCATCGCCGACACCCGGCTGCTGCTCAACCAGGCCCTCGAACGCGGCGAGACCGTGTTGCTCGAGGGCTCGCAGGGCACCCTGCTCGACGTCGACCACGGCACGTATCCCTATGTGACGTCCTCGAATCCGACCGCGGGCGGTGCAGCGGTCGGCGCCGGGATCGGGCCCAACCGCATCACCACCGTGCTCGGCATCCTCAAGGCCTACACCACGCGCGTCGGCTCGGGGCCGTTCCCGACCGAACTCTTCGACGAGTGGGGCGCCTACCTCGCCAAGACCGGCGGCGAGGTCGGCGTCACCACCGGACGCGCCCGCCGCTGCGGATGGTTCGACGCGGTGATCGCTCGCTATGCGACACGCGTCAACGGCATCACCGACTACTTCCTGACCAAACTCGACGTCCTCTCCAGCCTGGAAACGGTGCCCATCTGCGTCGCCTACGAGGTCGACGGCGAGCGCGTGGAGGACATGCCGATGACCCAGACCGGCTTTCACCACGCCAAGCCGATCTACGAGGAGATGCCGGGCTGGTGGGAGGACATCAGCAACTGCAAGACCTTCGACGAGCTGCCGCGCAACGCCCAGGACTACATCCTGCGGCTCGAGGAACTCTCCGGGGCCTTCATCTCCTGCATCGGCGTCGGCCCGGGCCGCGACCAGACGATTGTGCGCAGGGCCATCGTCTGACTCCGGGAGCATCGGCGGCTGGTGGCTTTCCGACGGATTCCGTCGCGTAAGTCGGGATCTGCTGCGAATAGCTCTGTAATCAGTCTCCGATTCTGCGGTTTCCCGAGCGCGGTGTTGCATCGGAGGCTACCCTCATGAGCAGTGGGCGCCATCCGGGCTGCCCTGCGAACGAGGAGAGTGTTCCGATGGCCCTGTACGCCGTCACCGATCCCGCGACCGGTGAGGTCGTCAAGGAATATCCGACCGCCACCGACGAGCAGGTGGGCGCCGCGATCGACGCCGCCGCCGACGCCTTCGCCACATGGTCGAAGAACTCGACGGTCGCCGAGCGTGGCGACCTCATCCGCAAGGTCGCGCAGTTGCACACCGAACGCAAGGACGAGCTGGCCGCGATCATCCAGCGCGAGATGGGCAAGCCGCTCGATCAGTCGGTCGGCGAGGTCGAGTTCAGTGCCGCGATCTACGAGTACTACGCCGACAACGCCGAGAAGTTCCTCGCCGACGAGCCGATCACGTTGCTCGAGGGCGAGGGGTCGGCATTCATCCGTCGCAGTGCCGTCGGCGTGCTGCTCGGCATCATGCCGTGGAACTACCCCTACTATCAGGTCGCCCGCTTCGCCGGCCCGAACCTGGTGCTGGGCAACACAATTGTGCTCAAGCATGCCCCGCAGTGCCCCGAGTCGGCCGCGGCGCTGCAGCAGATCTTCCTTGACGCCGGGTATCCGGCCGGCGCGTATGTGAACATCTACGCCACCAACGAGCAGATCGCCGACGCCATCGCCGACCCGCGCGTGCAGGGTGTGTCGCTGACCGGGTCGGAGCGCGCCGGTGCCGCCGTCGCCGAGATCGCCGGTCGCAACCTGAAGAAGGTGGTCCTCGAACTCGGTGGGTCCGATCCGTTCATCCTGCTGTCCACCGACGATCTCGACGCGACCGTCTCCGCGGCCGTCGACGGCCGGTTCGAGAACACCGGGCAGGCCTGCAACGCCGCCAAACGGTTCATCGTCGATGAGAGCATCTACGACGAGTTCCTCGGCAAGTTCACCGAGAAGGTCAAGGCGACCGCGCAAGGCCTCGCGCCGCTGTCGTCGCTGGCCGCCGCCGAACGCCTCGAGGAGCAGGTCGAGAAGGCCGTGAAGGCCGGTGCGACACTGGATTCCGCGGGTGAACGCTCCGGCGCGCATTTCCCCCCGGCGGTGCTCACCGGTATCGATCCGGAGTCGCCGGTGGCCAAGGAAGAACTGTTCGGTCCGGTCGCCACGGTCTACAAGGTCTCCGGTGAGGACGAGGCCGTCGCACTCGCCAACGACATCCCGTTCGGCCTGGGCTCATATGTGTTCACCACCGACTCCGAACAGGCGCTGCGCGTGGCCGACAAGATCGAGGCCGGCATGGTGTTCGTCAATGCCGTGGGTGCCGAGGGTGCCGAGTTGCCGTTCGGCGGTGTGAAGCGCTCGGGTTTCGGCCGCGAACTCGGCCGTTTCGGCATCGACGAGTTCGTCAACAAGAAGATGATCCGCGTGAGCTGACGAACGCTCACCTCAGACACCCTGACCTATCAGACACGCTGCGGCGCCGGACGCGATGAACGTCCGGCGCCGCAGCTTTCGTTGGTCAGTAGGCCGGGGTGGTCGTCGTCAGCGTCGACTGCGAGTCGGCCGACGGGGCGGTCGGGGTGGAGTCGCTCGTGGTCGCGTCATCGGAGGTGGGGTTGTCACTCGACGGGGCCTCCGACGTCGTGGTGCTCGCCGACGAACTCGCGCTCTCCGGTGCGGACGATTCGGCACTCGACGACGCCGCACTCGCCGCCGCTGCACTCGACGCACTCGACGCCGCTGCGTCCGACGAACTGCTCGCCACCACGGCCGGTAATGCCACCGTGGTGTTCGCCGCCTTGCGGATGTTCGCCGCGGCCGCGGTGACACCGTCGGTGTTGGTGGCTCCGGTGGCACTGACGACCTGTGCCTTGTCGGTCACCGGCGGGTTCTGGCGCAAGGCGTTCAGCAGGTCGTCCTTGCCGTCGGTCAGGCTCCGGCCCCAGTTGTCCCAGTCGTGGCCGCCATAGTTGGGCAGCGAGATCACCGATGCCCCGGACTGGCCGAGCTGCAACTGCATGAGCACCGTCGAGACCGCCGAGAGCATCTCCAGCGCCATCGCACTGATCTGATCCTGCGGTGCGAGCTTGGCGGCCTCGGCCGGCGTGAGGAAGCCGTTGCCCGAGGAGATGATCAGCACCTGTCCGTTCTGCTTGAGCTTGTCGACGTTGCGCGACGGATCGTTGGCCGCCCACTGCGCACTACCCGGCGCACCCCACATGTTGAGGATGCCGTTGGTGTAGTTCGACACGATGGTCTGGGAGGCGAGGACGCCGAGCGCGCCGATCGGATTGTCGAGCTGGTAGTAGCCCGACATGGCCTGCACGACCTTGAACTGTTCGGGGTGCTTCTCGGCCAGGGTGACCGCAGGTCCCGCCGACATCGACAGGCCCACGATGGCGTTGCCGGTCTTGCTCACCCCGAAGTTCTGCGACAGATAGTCGGGCAGCTCCGAGGTCAGGAAGGTTTCCTGTTTGATCGTGGTGTTCGCGCCCGCGGGACCGTTCCAGTCGGTGTAGAACGACGACGCGCCACCGGCGGGCATCACCAGCGTGGTGTTGGTGCTGGAGTCGTAGACCTTTGCTGCTTGTACGTCGGTGGTCCACGCCGACCGCGAATCCACCGCGCGCATCCCGTCGAGCAGGTAGATGCCCTGCGTGCTGTTGTTGGAGGCGCGGATCTGAACGACGATGTATTTGTTCATCGACGCCGACCACACCTTGCAGTTCTGCACGTAGTTGCCCGACGAATCCCACGTGCAGCCGGGCCGTAGGACCTCCGGGTGCCCGACCAGCGCCGAAGCCCGATTGCCGCCCGACATCAGCGAGCTCAGTACGTACAGGCTGATCGTCAACGTCGCGATGAGGGCCACCACGATCAACCGGCGTCGCCGACGACGGGGCGCCGGGGTCGGCGCCTGCGGTGGGTGAATCATCCAGTTCGCCGCGATCGACGAGTCGTGGTCGCCGCCCGCGGTGCGGGTGTCGTCGGAACCGGACATGAACACTCCTGCCATCAGCCGGCGTCGAGAGGGATGACGCCGATACCGTGAGGATCGCTCACGACCTGGCGCGGCGTTACATCACCCGGCGCGCCTCACGCCGACAGGTGTTCGTGAACGACCTGCGGGCCGGGGTCGGCGTCGAGGTCGAAGGCCACCGTCTCGCGTTCGGACAGCGTGGTGCCGTCGGCCAGCGTGGTCGACACCCGATGGGTCACGATCGCGACGGCGCCGACGACGAGTACGCGCCGATCGCTGCTCGCGCACGTGGCTACACCCCAGCCCTCGGCACGCCAGGAACGCCACAGCGCCCGGTAGTCGGCGACGCCGATCGCGGTGTGGTCCTGATCGGGGAAGACCAGTTGCGCGTCGGGGGCGAATGCGCCGAAGTAGGCGTCCTCGTCATTCGCGGCGAACGCGGCCACCAGGGCGTCGAGGGCATCGAGTGCGCGTGCGGTGAGCGTGTCGGTTGTCATGGGGGATCCGTTCAGGTGGGAAAGGGCAGGGACGGTGGGCCGGCCGCTTCAGCGGCGGGGCCCGAGGATCGACAGCATCTCGTAGGCGACATGTGCGGCGGCGATACCGGTGATCTCGGCGTGGTCGTAGGCGGGCGAGACCTCGACGATGTCGGTGCCGACGATGTCGAGGCCGCGTAGGCCACGCAGGGTGTTCAACAGCTCGCGGGAGGTCAGGCCGCCGGCCTCGGGGGTTCCGGTGCCCGGTGCGTGCGCTGGATCGAGGACGTCGATGTCGATGGAGACGTACACCGGACCACCGGCCAGGCGCGTGCGCACCCGTTCGACAATGCTTGCCACACCGTCGAATTCGTAGTCATCGGCGCGTACCACGGCGAACCCGAGCGCCGAGTCGTCGTCGAGGTCGGCGGCACTGTAGAGCGGTCCGCGGATGCCGACGTGCATCGAGCGTTCCATGTCGATCAGTCCTTCCTCGCTGGCCCGGCGGAACGGTGTGCCGTGGGTATAGGGCGCACCGAAGTAGGAGTTCCAGGTGTCGAGGTGGGCATCGAAGTGTAGTACCGCAACGGGTTTCGCGTGTAGGTCGTGCAGCGCGCGCAGCATGGGCAGTGCGACGGTGTGGTCGCCGCCGAGGATCAGCGGGGTGGCGCCGTCGGCGCCGAGGGTTCTCGCCGCGGCGCTGATGGTGTCGATGGCCTCGGTGATGGCGAACGGATTAACCGACAGGTCACCGCAATCGACGACCTGCTGCTGTGCGAACGGTGCCACGCCGAGGGCGGGATTGAAGGGCCGCAGCAACTTCGACGATGCGCGAATGTGCCCGGGGCCGAATCGTGCGCCCGGCCGATAGCTGACCCCGGTGTCGAACGGGATGCCGAGGATGTGCACGTCGGCATCGGCGACCTGGTCCCGACGCGGCAGGCGGGCAAAGGTGGCCGGTGCGCCGTAGCGGGGGAAGCGTGCTGCATCGACCTGCCCCACCACCCCGTCGATGACCGGGAACTGGGTGTCGAGACCGGCAATCACGTTGTCACTCATGAGTTCTCCTCCATGCTGTGCTCTTCTGCGGCGATCTCGGTGCGGATCTCGCCGGTACCTGCCGGGTCGGACAGTTCGGGGTGGCCGGTGAGGAGCCGGGTTTCGGCGGAGAGATCCTGGGTGCGGGTGAACAGCACGTAGGCTCCGCCCGAGACCACCAGACCGACGACGAAGGCGATGTCCACCTCGCCCATCGCCGACGCGGCGGGCCCGACGAAGAACGGTAGGTCCATGAAGGGGATCTCGGCGGCGATGCCGATCAGGAAAGCGCCGATACCGCGCCAGGGCCACCGGCCGTATACGCCTGCGGGCGTGAACAGGTCGGCGATGACGTAGTGGCCGCGGCGGACGAAGAAGTAGTCGGTGAGGTTCACCGCCGTCCACGGCACCAGCAGGTAGAGCATGATCAGCAGGGCGGTGTTCAGTGATTCGGTGGCATCGGTCAACGCCAGTGACAGCGCCAGCCACACGACGGTCAGGACCAGAATCGTGATCACGCGGAGCCGGCGCGTCGGGGAGATCTGGCGGACCGAGTCGATCGCGGTGACCACGGTCAGCATGCCGCTGTAGGCATTGAGGCCCATCGTCGCCACCAGCACCAGGGTCGCGACCACCGCCAGGACGCTACCCAGGCCCGAGATGACCTGATTGCCACCGTCATTGATGCCGCTCAACGCGTCCGACGCACCGAGGTAGGTCGCCAGGAACGCACCCACCGGGATCAGCCACGCCGGCGAGGCGGCAGCGCCGAGGAACACCGAGGCGATGATCGAGGACGGGCGCGTGTCCCGGGGCAGGTACCGCGAGTAGTCCGACACGTACGGGGCGTAGGTGATGTTGTAGGACGCCGCGACCGAGAACTGCACCAGGAACGCCACGAGGGTGAAGCCGCCCGGACCGGCCGGTCCGAGGGACCCGTGCACCGAGCCGGCCAGGATGCCGATCGTGAGAATCAGCCACAGCGGCAACGAGATCCAGAAGAGGACCTTGAACGCCCGGTGCAGTAGGTCGTGGCCGAAGATGGCCAGCGCGGCGGCGATCACCGACATCGCGACGGCGACCACCACCGGATTCCAGCCGAAGATGGACTGCAGACCGGACTTGATGATCACGATGTCGACGACGTTGAAGCCGACGAAGGTGAACAGCGTGCCGATCAGCGGCAACAGCACTCCGCGATAGCCGAATTGGGCTCGGGACTGGATCATCTGGGGCAGCCCGAGGACCGGGCCCTGCGTGGCGTGGAACGCCATGAACAATGTGCCGAAGGCGATACCGGCGAGGCCGGCGACGATGCTCCAGAGCAACGACAACCCCATCGCCGGGCCGACGAAGCCCAGCGCGAGGGTGAACGGCTGGAAGTTGCCGACGAACCAGAACGGCCCCTGTGCGGAGACCTTGCCGTGGCGTTCGTCGTCGGGCACGTAGTCGATGGAGCGGGTCTCGATGGCAGGACGGGTGGTGGCGCGGGCGGTCGGGCCGTCGGCGGGGAGATCGAGGGTCATGACGGGCTTTCGGGTCGATCGGAACACTCGGTGGGTGGCGTCGTCGCCGGTGCATCAAGAGTGCGGCGCACTGACCTGCACCGACAGTGCGAAAATGTCCAATCCGGTCATTACGATTGGGCAATATGTACAACAGTGGGCCCAGGGGAATCCGATGATCACCGTCGGCGAGGTCGCCGCAGCGGACGAACTCCACCTGCAGGTGGCGGCCGGAGGGGAGGCGCTCGACGCCGAGGTCACGATGGTGCACGTCTCCGAGCTGACCGACCCACACGAATGGCTGCGCGGTGGGGAACTGCTCATGACCATCGGGTTGCTGGTGGAGATGACCGAGCAAGGGTGTCGCGAGTATGTGCGCAACTGCCGCGCCGGTGGTGTCGCGGGCCTGGTGCTGGGTCTGGGCCCGCGCTACGCCGCCTGCCCCGAGCCGCTGCGTGCGGCGGCCGCCGAGATCGGTGTTCCGCTCCTCGTGGTCCCCGTCGAGGTGCCTTTCATCGCCATCACCAAGTGGGTGTTCGAGAAGCGGGCCGCCCAGCAGCGACACGATCTCGAGGAGGCGATGGAGCTCAATCGCCGACTGACCGCGGTGGCCACGTCGAGCGCGCCGTTGCCGGCGCTGCTGGAGACCTGGGCCGAGGCGTCGAGCGCGCATTGTGTGGTCTGCGACGGTGTGGGCCGGCTGATCGCGGCCTCTCCCGGGGCCTCGGAGCAGGCGCGTACGGAGGCCGTGGAATTGGCGGTGGCCGCCTCGCGCGAACCGCCCGGACAGTCGTGGGTGTTGCGTGCCGGGCGAGAGATCCACACCGTCGGCTCCGGTGTCGCGCTGGCGTTCATCGTGTTGGACGCCCAGCTCAATCCGGTGGCGCGGCATTCGTCGACGGTGCTCGTCTCGCTGCTCGCGTTGGAGGTGCAACGTCGCCACGTCGCCGGCCAACCCGAACGTCAGCGCCGAGGTGCGGTGTTCGCCCAACTGGTTCGTCCTGGCCTGAAACCGGCACGCGCACAACAGCTTGCGGACTCCTTGGGTTGGCGGACGACGCTCGTCGTCGCGGCGGTGATCGCGCCCGCACCCCACGATGCGGACGCGTTGCTGTTCCGCCTGCAGTCCTCCTTGACGGCCGGACTCGTCCGGTCGCACGGGCGGCTCGTGGAGATCGCCCACCCCGAATCCGACGGGCTGCTCGCGACGCTCACCGCGATCGCTCCCGGCACGCCGATCGGGTTGGGCGCCCCGGTCGCGGTGGCGTCGTTGCCGGTGTCGCTGACCCAGGCGCGCTCGCTGGTGGGCGCCAGCGAACGCCTTGGTCGGCCGGTCGATGCGCGCGAGGGCCGCACCGTCGAGCTGCTCATCGGGCTCGGTGAGCCACGGCTCCTCCGCGGATTCGCCGACGCCGTGCTCGCCCCGATCGATCAACTCGAGGAGCGCGAGCGCGTCGAACTGATGCGGACCCTCGAGGAGTGGCTGCGCGTCAACGGCGCGTGGGACCCGGCGGCAGCCCGGTTGTCGGTGCACCGCAACACCGTTCGCAATCGGATCGATCGCATCGCCACGCTGTCGGGGCGCAGGCTCGACGACGGCGAGGACCGCATGGAACTCTGGCTGGCGCTCAAGGCGCGCTCGGCGCTGCCCCGCGTATGACAACAGCCCGGTGACGGACTCGGGTATGGCAGGGTAGCTCCATGGCACCGAAGCGGGGGAGGCGCGACTACGGCTCGATCCTGCTCGGGTCGGCCAGTGAGAGCGGGTCCAAACAGCGGTTACGTATCCAGACGCTGTTGACCGCGTCGATCGTCGTCGCGAACCTGGTGGGCGCGATCATCGCCATCGCACTGTCGTCGGTGGGGATTCCGGAGCCGTCGGTGTTCCAGCCCGATCTCTGGTGGGTCAACTTTCTCGCGTTGCCGCTCTACGTCGCCGGGGCGTTCGTCATCGGAATCGGTTGGGGCACGATCGTTGTCGTGCGCGATCTGCGTTGGGCGATCCGGGATCGGCCGCCGACCGAACGGGATGCGCGGCGTGCCCGTCGCGCACCATGGCGCCTGGTGAGCATCCAGGCGATCCTCTGGATCGGTGCGGTCATCTTCTTCACCCTCTGCTTCGGGATTCCGCATCCCGAACTGATCCCGAAGACGATCTTCGTCGTCGGTCTCAGCGGGGTGGTGGTCGTCGCGATCTCGTATCTGCTGATCGAGTTCTCGTTGCGGCCCGTGGCCGCCGAACTCATCAGCGCCGGATACCGCAGACGCAAACGCAGCGGGGTGCGCAGCCGGGCGATCGTGTCGTGGCTCGTCGGCTCGGCGATCCCGGTGACCGGCATCCTGCTGGTCGTGTTGTTCGGAGCATTCCGGCCCGAGACGTCCAAGGTCGACATGTTCGTCGGTGTCGCGGTACTGGCGGTGACGGCCCTGGCCACCGGACTGATCCTGACGCTGTTGTCGTCACTGAGCATCATCGGCCCCATCCGCAGCGTGCGTACCGCGCTGCACCGGGTCGAAGCCGGAGAACTCGACGACGTCGAGGTGGTCGTCTACGACGGCACCGAACTCGGTGATCTGCAGGCCGGTTTCAACCTGATGGTCGGCGGCCTGCGCGAACGAGAACACATGCGCGACTTGTTCGGTCGGCACGTCGGACGCGAAGTCGCCGAGGCCGCCCTGGCCTCCGACCCCGAACTCGGGGGCACCGAGAAGGTCGTGGCCGCGGTCTTCGTCGACGTGATCGGTTCGACGACACTGGCCGCCGAGCGCTCACCGGTCGAGGTGGTGGAGATCCTGAATCGCTTCTTCGGGGTGATCGTCGCCGCCGTCGAGGAGAACAAGGGGCTGGTCAACAAGTTCGAGGGCGACGCGGTGCTCGCGATCTTCGGTGCGCCGATCGCGTTGTCGGACTGTGCCGGTGCGGCCCTGGCGGCGGCCAGGACGATCGCCACACGACTCGGCGAGGAGGTGCCGGAACTGTCGGCGGGCATCGGCGTCAGCCATGGGCCGGTTGTGGCGGGCAACGTCGGTGCGATCCAGCGTTTCGAATACACCGTGATCGGCGACCCGGTCAACGAGAGTGCGCGACTGTCCGAACTCGCCAAACGAAATCCGCGGCACCCGTTGGCATCCGGGCGTGCCGTGGAGGCCGCGCGGCCCGCCGAGCGCGAGAAGTGGCGTGAGGCCGAACATGCCACGCTCCGCGGGCGCACCGAGGAGACCGTCGTCTACGAGGCGGCCGGGGTGGGCGATCCGGTGTCCGAAGCATCCTGACCGCCGCATTGGAGCCGGCAGCGCGCCCGAACGGTCAGTGTGCCCGAACGGTCAGTGTGCCCGAACAGTCAGTGCGTCAAGCCCGGCAGCGCAGGGGCGTTGCCGCAGGTCGTGGTGCTCGATTGGGTGCACGTCCACAACCACTTCATCCAGCTGCTCGCCGAGTTCAGTACGCCGTCGGTGTCGGTGTGGCCCGGGGTCGACGGTGCGGTGGGAGAGGGCGCGGTGGGCGCCGAGGCGGAGACCGGGAAGGCCGTGTAGTCCTCATCGCTGGACTGTCCGGCGGTGGAGCTGCACACGACGTATCCGGCGTACTGGGCGGCAGTGCCCTGGTAGGTGAGCAGGGTGGTGGGGGTCGCGCCGACGGTGACCGTGTCGGCGACGGCCAGCGGCGTGCCCACCCCCGACATGTCCTGGTCGTACTGGTTGTTGAGCGAATCGACCTGCGGCCCTTGGTTTTGTACGCGCGCCGCTGCCCGTTGCGTGCCGACCTGGGCGGCTTGTTCGAGTGCTCCGAGGGCCGAGATCGGATACACGAAGGCGCTGCACTGTCCCTGTCCGCCGGCCAGTGGTGAGTTGTTGACGCCGAAGAGTGTGACCGTGTTGCCGCTCATCGTCCCGGATCCGGCGTGGGCGGTGCCGGTGGTCCACGCGTGGGCCGGCGCTGCGAGGCCCAACCAGGCTGCGCTGGCACAGGTGAGTACTGCCGCACCCGCGGCCATCCGGCGTCTCATATCGGCAACCTACTGCCGGTCGGCCCGTGATTCGGTTGTGGTCCCATCACGGTTCGGTGCAACTTCAGTCACAGACGCCCCATTTGAACCAGTTGTCCCACTTGGGATCCTCGTGATCACACGGACCAAGCGAACCAACCGGTCATACCGGCGCTCGAGTGATCAGGTGTCGTCGCGGTCGGTCAGGCCCTCGGCGAAGTCGAGCCGGCGCAATGCCTTGCGCAACACCTCGTCGTCGATCCGGCCGGCGTCGCGCTCCTCGATGAACACCTTGCGCTGCACCCGCACCAGCTTCAGTCGGATGCGATTACCTGCGGCGTTCGGACTCTCACCGATCGCCTCGGGACCCCGGCCGAGGTCCTCCCACGCCGTATTGCGTTGTGTGGTGACCCATTTGCGCAAAAACCCGATCTGATGACGACGGACGTCATCGGGTGCCATCTCGGCTTCGATGCGGTCGAGCAGATTCTCGGCCTCACGGGTCGCGCGATCCTGCGCGCCGGCGTAGGCGAGCAACTCCTCGGTCGGATCGTCACCGGTCACCCCGAGACGCCGGATCACCCACGGCAAGGTGGTGCCCTGGATCAGCAGGGTGCCGACCACCACCACGAAGGTCAGGAACAGGATTTCCGCGCGCGCCGGGAACGGTTCACCGGAGTCGGTGTACAGCGGGATCGAGAACGCCGCGGCGAGCGAGACCACGCCGCGCATCCCGGCCCATCCGACGACGAACACCGCGCTCGGCGTGGGTGCCGGTTCGGCGTCGCGAACCTTCCGGGAGAACACCCGCGGCAGATACGTGGCCGGAAACACCCAGAGAAAGCGGACCGCGATGACGACGGCGAGGACGATGGCCGCGTCGATGGTGATCTGTGTCCACGACTGGCCGGAGAGCCCGCGGATCAGTTCGGGCAGTTGCAAACCGATGAGCAGGAAGACGAACGCCTCGAGGATGGCATCGATGGATCGGCGCACGGCGTCGTCCTGCATGCGGGTGGCGTAGCCGAGTCGGACCGAGCGTTGTCCGAGGAACAGGCCGGCGGTGACCACCGCGATCACCCCGGAGGAATGCAGTTCCTCGGCGATGAAGTAGGTGCCGAAGGGCACCATGATCCCGATCGCCGTTTCCATCGTCGGGTCGGTCAGCCAGTCGCGGACGCGGGCGGTCAGGTAGCCGATCGCCAGCCCCACCGCGACACCGCCCACCGCGGCGAGCAGGAACATGGAGACGCCGTTGACCACCGTCGTGGTGGCGCCGATGGCCGCGGCCAGGGCGACCCGAAGGGCGGTGAGGGCGGTTGCATCGTTGAGCAGGCTCTCCCCGCCCAGCAGCGTCATGATGCGACGGGGCAATCCGACGCGGCGTCCGATCGCCTGCGCGGACACCGCGTCCGGCGGAGCGACGACCGCACCCAGAACCAGCGCCGCAGCAAGCGGGACATGGGGGATGCGAGCCCATGCAACGAGTCCCACCAGGATCGTCGAGAACAGTGGCAACCCGACCGCGAGCAGCCCGATGGCGCGTCGGTTGGCCCGGATCTCCTGATACGAGCTGTCCTGCGCGGCCGAGTACAGCAGCGGCGGCAGGATGACGAACAGCACGAACTCGGGGTCGAGTCCGACGTCGGGGAGCCCGGGGATCCAACAGATCCCGAGGCCGACCGCCACCAACACCAGAGGGGCCGACAAACCGAAGTGGCGGCACAGGGCGGCGATCGCGAGCGATACCGCGGCCACCAGCAGGAGTGATGCACTCACCCGCCTGAACCTACCGGGCGACGATAATGGGCACATGGCACTGTTAGGACGTCGTTCCCGCACCACCGAGACCAAGGCGCAGCCGTCGACCCCGTCGGGGCGGTGTCCCGAACTCGCCGAGATCGGTCTCGACCCCGCGACCGATCCGGCCGCAGCTGCCGGACACACCGACGAGTGCGAGGACTGCATGGCCATCGGGGAGAACCACTGGTCGCATCTGCGCAAGTGTCTGGAGTGCGGGCACGTGGCGTGTTGTGACTCCTCGCCGCGCCGACACGCGACCGCGCACTTCCACTCGTCGGGGCATCCTGTCATGCGTTCGGCGGAACCCGGTGAACTCTGGCGGTGGTGCTACATCCATCAGGTGGTCGGCTGAACCTATCGTCGGCCGGTGTCCGCGCAGGTCACAGCCGTGTATCGAGTGGTGCCGACCGTGCGCGGTGTGGATGACCCACCGATCGGGTGCCACGTAGAATCCACAGAATGACCTCGAACACCGAGAGCAGCGCCGCCTCTGAGGAGCCTTCGCGTCCCGACGCGCCGTCTCCGCAGGAGTTGCCGTCGTCATCTGCGCCGTCGTCGTCCGTGCAGGCGCCGGTGGTCGCGGTGCCGGTGCCGGGGGGCGAGCCGGCGGGTGAGCCCGCCGTCGGATTGCAGAAGGCGGACGCGGTCGCCCAGGCGCCCACGCAGGTGCAGGCGGTTCGTCGGCCCGCGTCCGCACCGGTCGGCCCGCCCGACATCCTCGGGACACCGTTGTCGCCGACCGCGACCCGGGTGATGGTGCTCGGTGCCGGCGAACTCGGCAAAGAACTCGTGATCGCCTTCCAGCGACTCGGCGTCGAGGTGGTCGCGGTGGATCGCTACGAAAACGCTCCCGGTCACCAGGTGGCCCATCACGCCGAGGTCATCGACATGACCGACGGCGACGCGGTGCTCGCGCTGGTGGAGAGGTATCGCCCGCATTATGTGGTGCCCGAGATCGAGGCCATCGCGACCGAGGCGCTCGGAACAGTCGAGAAGAAGGGGCTGGCCGAGGTCATCCCGACCGCGTCGGCGGTGATCGCAACGATGAACCGCGAGGGCATCCGTCGACTGGCCGACGAGGACCTCGGGTTGCCGACGTCGCCGTACCTGTTCGCCGGGTCGCTCGACGAGATGACCGTGGCGGTCAAGCAGATCGGCTACCCGTGTGTGGTGAAGCCGGTCATGTCGTCGTCGGGTAAGGGGCAGACCGTTCTCAAGAGCGCCGCCGACATCGAATCCGCCTGGCAGCGCGCGACCACGGGTGGGCGCGTCGCCGGTGAACGCGTGATCGTCGAGGGTTGGGTCGATTTCGACTTCGAGATCACACTGCTCACCGTGCGTGCCATCGACCCGGCAACCGGACGACTGACCTCCCACTTCTGCGCGCCGATCGGGCACAAGCAGGTCAACGGCGACTACGTCGAGAGCTGGCAACCGCACGAGATGACCACCGATGCGCTGGGTGCCGCAACCTCGATCGCCGCACGGATCGCCACCGCGCTCGGCGACGGAAAGATCGGTGGCCGTGGCATTTTCGGCGTCGAACTGTTCGTCAAGGGCGACGACGTCTATTTCTCCGAGGTCAGTCCGCGCCCGCACGACACCGGTCTGGTCACCCTGGCCACCCAGCGACTCAGCGAATTCGAGATGCACGCACGCGCCATCCTCGGGCTGCCGGTCGACGTGACGCTGGCCTCGCCGGGGGCGTCGGCGGTGATCTACGGTCAGCTCGACGAGAAGGCGATCGGCTTCGAGAACGTCGCACGAGCACTTGCCGTGCCGGAGACCGACATTCGGCTGTTCGGCAAACCCGAGAGCTTCCATCGACGACGCGTCGGGGTGGTCACCGCGACCGCCGACGACGTCACGACGGCCCGCGAACGTGCGGTGCAGGCCGCTTCGATCGTCACCCCGGCGCCAGGGCGTGAGGCGCGTCGCGGTGCTCCCACACCGGTACCGCCCCCGGCGCCGGCACGCCCGGCCGGACCTCCGCCACGGGGGCCGGTGGGGCCACCGCCAGGTGGGCCGCAGGGTGGACCGCCCCCGGGGATGCCGCCGCGCCCGCAGCCGGGACAACAGATGCCTCCCGGCGGGCCGGGACGCCCCCCGGGCCGGCCGCCGATGGGACCGCCTCCGGTCGCACCACCACCGGGTGGTCCGCGTCCGGGCGGGCCTCAGGGTGGTCCGCCACCGGGACCGCGTGGGCCCGGACCCGCGGGAGCGCCGGGCCCGGGGCAGCGCCCCCCGGCGGGGCCAGGGGCGCCGCGTCCGGAGGCGGCCGGGTCGGATTCCCCGGCCAAGGTCGAGTAGAGCGGCCGATTCATGCCCCTGTACGGCGAGGTGATCGTCGGTGTCTGTATTGCCGTGGGGCTGTTGGGGATCGTCGTCCCGGTGCTGCCCGGCACCCTGCTGGTCGCGGTGTCGATCCTGGTGTGGGCGATCATCGTCGGCGGCTGGGCCTGGGCGGTGTTCACACTCGCCGTGGTGCTGATCGGTGTCGGTGAGATCGTCAAATACGTTGTCGCCGGCCGTGTTCTGCGTCGGCACGAGATCCCCAACCGCACCATCGTGGTCGGCGGGGTGGTGGGGATCGTCGGGTTCTTCGTGGTGCCCGTCGTCGGGTTGTTCCTCGGATTCATTGCCGGCGCACTGGTTTCCGAGCTCGTGCGGACCCGCACGGCCGGCGCGGCGTGGCGCGGCACGGTGGCGGCGACCAAGGCGGCGGTGGTGACGATCGGTATCGAGTTGTTCGGCGCGTTGCTCGCGTCGGGGACGTGGCTGGCCGGGGCGATCGCCCTGTGACGACAGCAGGGCAGCCGCCCTGTGACAGACCGGCCTACGGCTCGCTGAGTACCCCGCGTGCACCGGTCATACCGCGTGCACTGGTCATCCCACGGGCGCTGTGCGCGCCGATCGGCACGATCATCGGGCCACCGAAGACCGGGTCGGTGACCACCTGCGCGCGCAGGCCGAAGGCGTCGTCGAGGAGTTCGGCGGTGATCACCTCGTCGGGTGAGCCATGTCGGACCAGTTGTCCGTCATTCATCACGAACAGTGAATCACTGTAGCGCACAGCGAGATTCAGGTCGTGTAGCACCATGACGACGGTCTTGCCGTGCTCGGTCTTGAGGGAGTGCACGAGGTCGAGGACCTCGAGGGAATGCGCGAGGTCGAGGTAGGTGGTCGGCTCGTCGAGCAGCAGCAGGTCGGTGCCCTGCGCCAGCGCGAGCGCGATCCAGACCCGTTGGCGCTGACCGCCGGAGAGCGCGTCGAGGGTGCGGTCGGCGAGGTCGGTCGTCGAGGTCAGTTCCAGGGCCAGTGCGACGGCGGCCTCGTCCTCGGCGGAGGCCTGCTGATACCACTTCTGGTAGGGGTGACGGCCCCGGCTGACCAGATCCTCGACGGTAAGTCCTTCGGGCGCAACGGGATTCTGCGGCAGAATACCCAGCGTGCGCGCCACGGTCTTCGGCTTGATCCTGGTGATGTCGGTGCCGTCGAGGCGTACGACGCCCGAGCGGGCCGGCAGCAGCCGCGCCAGACACCGCAGCAGCGTCGATTTGCCGCAACCGTTGGGTCCGATGATCGTGGTGATCGCCGCGTCGGGGATGTCGACGTCGAGGCCGTCGATGACGATGCGGTCGTCGTAGCCGACGACGAGGTCGCGTGCGGAAAGTCGGCTCATACGGTGGCCTTTCGGGAGATCGAGACCATGAGATAGATCAGGAAGGGGCCGCCGAGCGCGGCGGTGACGATCCCCACCGGCAGGCCCGACGGCAGTACCGTGCGGCACAGGATGTCACCGCCGACCACGAGGATCGCGCCGATCGCCCCGGAAGCGACCGGGGTCGGGATGGCGCTGCCGGTCAGGCGCATGGCGATCTGCGGGGCGAGCAGTGCGACGAAGGCGATCGGCCCCGCCGCCGAGACCGCCAGTGCCGCAACGATCACCGCGATCAGCAGTATCGCACCGGAGACCGCCATCGTCCGCACGCCGAGCGAGCGCGCCAGGTCGGTGCCGAGGCTCATCGCGTCGATCTGGCGGGCGAGCACCCCGACGGCGAGGACGGCCAGCACCACCGCGATCGCGACCGGCCACACACTCGACCACGAGGTGTTGGCCACCGACCCCACCAGCCACGTCTGGGCGCGGCCGACATCGCGGATCTCGGCGCGGGTGAGCAGATAAGAGGTGGCGGCCTGCAGCACCCAGGTGATGCCGACGCCGATGAGCACCAGCCGCAGTGGATTGATGGCGTGGTTGGCCCGGCGCCGGGAGCGTAGCGAGCGGGCCGATCTGACTCCGCGTCCGGGCCAGGCGAGCAGGTACATCACCACGGCGGTGCCCAGTCCGCCGATGAGGGCCGACGCGGGCACGCCGAGCTCGGCGAGTCCGGCGCCCCACCCGGTTCCGAAGGCGATCGCCGAGACGGCCGCGACGCTGGCCCCGGCGGTGATGCCGAGCATGTCGGGGGTCGCCAAAGGGTTCTGGGCGATCAACTGCGTCAGCGATCCCGACATACCGAGCGCGAAGCCGACGAGCACCGACACCAACGCGCGCGGCACGGCGTCGTCGAGGATGACGACGTTCTCGATGCGGGTACCGCCACCGAGCAGGATGCGCATCACGTCGATCGGTGTCACCGGGTAGTCGCTGATGGTGACGCTCATCAGGAACAGGACGAAGGCGATCAGCAGTGAGGTGGTCACCGCGATCACCATGCGCGGACGCCACACCCACGAGGTCGGTCCGACACGCACGATGCGGCGCGAGGCGTGGGCCGGCCGGTGGTCGGCGGCCGACGCGGCTTCGGTGTCGGTGCTCATACGCTCGTCAACTTCGTCCGGCGGACCATGGCGATCAGGAACGGCGCCCCAACGAAGGCCAGCACGACGCCGACCTGGATCTCGCCGGGCCGGGCGACGACGCGACCGATGATGTCGCACACCAACAACAGCGCGGCGCCGATGAGCGCCGAGTACGGGATGATCCAGCGATAGTCGGCGCCGGTGATCGCGCGCGCGATGTGCGGCACCACCAGACCGAGGAAGACGATGGGTCCGCAGGCGGCGGTTGCCGCCCCGATCAGCAGGGTGATCCCGAGGATGCCGACGCCGCGGATCACCAACACGCGGCTGCCGAGCGCCGTGGTCATGTCGTCGCCGAGGCTCAGGATGTTGAGGAAGAACCCCGACGCCAGCGCCAGCACCAGACCGACCCCGATGAACGGCAATGCGGCCCAGAAGATGTCGATGCTGCGGCCGGCCGTCGAACCGACGCTCCAGAAACGCCACGCGTCGAGCGACGCGGTGTCGCTGAGCACGATCGCCGAGGTGATCGCCACGAGCATCGCCGACAGGCCGGTGCCCGCCAGCACGAGGGTGATCGGACCCGTCCCGGTCAGTGCCGCGATCCCGAAGACGAGGGCCGAGGTGATGATCGCCCCGCCGAGCCCGAATGCCATGTAGGCCAGCGGTGAGGAGATACCGAACAGGTAGACACCGCCGACGACCGCGCAGGCTGCGCCGGCATTGACGCCGAGCAACCCGGGGTCGGCGATGGGGTTGCGGGTGTGGCCCTGGGTGATCGCGCCGGCCGCGCCGATGGCCAGACCCACGATGAGACCGAGCACGGTACGCGGCACACGCAGGTCCCAGACGATGCCCGCGGTGTCGGAGGACTTGTCGATCCGCGGCATGTGCAGGTGGATCAGGGCCTGGCAGATCTGCGAGCAGCCTGCAGTGAAGGAATCCCAGGTGGCGGCCAGCGGCATCTCTCTCGTGCCGATCAACACCGACCCGATGGTGGCGACCACGAGCACCGCGAGGATCAGCAGTAGTCCGGTGAGGCGTCGCACGAAGGGCAACCTTACCTCAGCCCGGGTTGTCGGATTCGATGACGATCCGGCTGCCGTGCGGCAACGATTCTGAGACCTACGTAACGGTTACCTGTGAGAGTGCGATACAAGGAGACGTACGCATTTCGGCGCGGGGGCGTCGTAGGAGTTCGCAGCCTCGGGGTCGTCCACGGTTTCGGGGCCCGCTCGACGAAGAAGGAGTCGACATGAAGAAGACGATGAAGCGAGCCGTCGCGGCGGTTGCGGTTGCCGCCGGTATCGCCGGGGGCTCGATGGCTGCCGCAGGCGAAGCGCAGGCCGCAACCGGTCCGGGTGACCTGGCGCTGTTCGGCGGGGTGAACTGCTACTGGAAGAACTGGGGACCCACCTGGGACAACCTGCCGGGTTGGCGTATGCATCGCTGGATCAGTGTCCGCAACATCGGCGGCGCCACCATGCACAACGTCACCATCACCGAACTCGGTGGGGCCGCGATTCGGGTGCCCGCGCGCACCAAGGCGCAGGCCATCGCCGCGGGTGCGGTTCCGTCGACCGCGCGGAACACCGTCTCGGGTGAGCTCCTGCCCGGTCAGGCCTTCCAGCCGACACAACTCGAGACCACCTGGGTTGGCTGCTGGCCGTCCTCGATCTCCGGCTACACCATCGGCTCCGAGGTCGAGAACCCGACCAACAACTTCGGTTTCTGGGCCAACGTGCAGCAGGCGCCCGGCAACCAACAGACAGTGCCCGACGCGCCCAGCGGCACCAACTGATCTCTCACAGTCAGCGAGGGGCGAGGCGGATCTCCGTCTCGCCCCTCGCTGTGTGTGTCTGGCTTCTTCCCAAGGCTTTTCGTTCGTCCCCTGGAAATTGCTTGGGGACGAACGGAAAAGTGGGGGAAGAAGATTCTTCCCCCACTTTCGTCAGCCGTGTCTCTGGAGTGAGTGTCAGGCCTTTTGAACCCCTGACGTAGTCAGGCCTTTTGAATCTTGTGCGGCTCCGAGGCGGCGAGCATGTCCTCACGTTCGACGACCTTGACGCGCTCGCGGCCCTGTTCGGCGCCCAGGGAACGCTCGTGCTCGTCGAGTCGGTACCAGCCGTCCCAGGTGGTGAACGGGATGCCCTTGGACTCGAGCAACTCGATGACGGCGTCCTCGGCGGGATGGGCGGGCTCGAGCAGCGCGCCGTTGGTCATGTCCTCGATGATGCAGTCGACGGTCTCGTTGGCGTCGCCCTTGGTGTGGCCGATGAGCCCGACGGGTCCGCGCTTGACCCACCCGGTGGTGTAGAGCCCGGTCAGGTGGGCGCCTTCGTCGAAGATTCGTCCGGCCTCGTTCGGGATGACGCCGGCCTGGCTGTCGAACGGGATCTGCGGCAGGTTGTCCGAGAGATAGCCGACGGCCCGGTAGACCGCGGTGACGTCCCAATCGGTGAACTTGCCGGTCGGTTTGACGTTGCCGGTGCCGTCAAGCTGGGTGCGTTCGGTGCGCAGACCGACGACCTTGCCGTCCTCACCGAGGATCTCGGTGGGGCTCTCGAAGAAGTGCAGGAACAGTTTGTGGATGGCGCCCTGCTTGGGGTCGCGGATCGCGTAGTTCTCGATGATCGTGGCGACCTGGTCGGTGATCTTCGACCCGCGGCGCGCCACAGCGGAGCCCTCGTCGTAGTCGATGTCCTCGGGGTTCACGACGACCTCGATGTTCGGCGAGTGGTCGAGCTCCTTGAGCTCGAGCGGGGTGAACTTCGCCTGGGCGGGACCGCGACGACCGAAGACGTGCACCTCGACGGCCTTGTTGTTCTTGAGGCCCTGGTAGACGTTGTCGGGGATCTCGGTTGGCAGTAGTTCGTCGCCGGTCTTGGCGAGCACGCGTGCCACGTCGAGCGCGACGTTGCCGACGCCGATGACGGCGACCTTCTCCTCTTCGAGCGGCCATTCGCGCGGGAAATCGGGGTGACCGTCGTACCAGGCGACGAATTGCGCTGCGCCGTAGGAGCGTTCGAGGTCGACACCGGGAATTTCGAGAGCGCGGTCGTCGGTGGCGCCGGTGGAGAAGATCACCGCGTCGTAGTGCGACTTGAGCTCGTCGAGGGTGATGTCGGTGCCGTAGTCGATGTTGCCGAGCAGACGGACCTGCGGCTTGTCGAGGACCTTGTGCAGGGCGGTGATGATGCCCTTGATGCGGGGATGGTCGGGTGCGACGCCGTACCGGATGAGGCCGAAGGGCGCGGGCATGCGCTCGTAGAGGTCGATGGACACGCCGCGGTCCTTGGCGGTGTCGGACTTCATCAGGGCGTCGGCGGCGTAGATCCCGGCGGGACCCGCGCCGACGATGGCCACGCGCAGCGGGCGAGCTTGATCGGTCATGGAGTGTCAGTACCTCGGTTCTCGACGGAGATCAGACGCCCGCGGTACGAGGCGGTGCGTCGACGCTTATCCCTTCTACGGTAGGCCCTGGCAGCCCGTACCCAAAATCTGCGGTTAGGGTGACCTCACACCCGTCCGTGCCGTGTCAGTGCCGACGTCAGCTCGCGTGGCCCGCCGCGTCGGCGATCTGTGCGATCGATTGGTCGGCGATCCAGGGGATGGACAGCACGGTCGGCACGCCCATCGCGGTCCCGACCTCCTGGTTGATGTAGGTGGTGCGGCCGCCGGTGACGAACGGCTGGCCGGTCCAGTTGGCGTTCTTGCGGAGCTGGTCGTTGGCGCCCTGCCAGTCGAGGACGACGACGTCGGCCTGGTTCAGCATGCCGATGTTCTCTGCTGAGATCGAACCGTAGAACCCACTGGTGACCGCGGACTTCAAGCCCTCCGGGAAGGTCAGCCCGTAGCTTTCCAGGATCTGCTCGCGGCCGTCGCCGGGCCCGAAGATCGAGATGGTGCCGTCCGGCGAGGCGCTCACCGCGACCGCGGTCTTGCCCTCGAGCTGAGGATGCGCGGCGGCCAGGTCGGCGACGTGTTTCTTGGTCGCGGTGATCGTTTCGGTGGCCTTGTGCGGGAGGCCGACGGCCCGCCCGATCTCGGCGGCCTGCACGTCCCACGGCACCTGCCAATCCGGGTAGTTCGTGGGCCGGGTGATGGTCGGGACCGCGGCGGCGAGTTTGTCGTACTGCTCCTTGGTGGGCGCGGCGCCGACGGCGGTGATCAGGTCGGGATTCGTGGACAGCGCCTTGGCGATCTCGTTGCCGAACTGCTGCGAGGCCTCGGGCAGCGACACCGGCTCGTTGGAGCCGAGCAACTTCTCCGTCCACGGGGTCCGGACCTTCGCCGGCGTGCCGAACGGGGCCATGGCGACCGGCTGGAAGCCCAGCGCGAGCAGGGTGTCGCCGTCGCCCACCCCCATGGCGGCGACGCGGGTCACCGGCGTGGAGATGGTGGTCGAGCCGTAATTGTGCTCGATGGTGACCGGCAGCGCTCCGGCCTCGGGCGCTGGCGCACTCGACGACGCGGAATCGTCGGCGGGAGCGCTACAGCCCGCGAGTGCCACCGCTGCACTCAACGCCAGCCCGGCGATCGCGACGCCGGAGCGTCGGCCTCGATGTCGGCGGGCGAATCGGGCCGGTCGGGTGGGCACCATGGCGTCTCCTTCGTCGGATTCTGCATCCTTGGATAGCCTCACTTAACCACGTGTGACCGGCGGCACGGCCGGCCGAGGGCGCCCACTTCGCGTCCCGATTGCGTCGATACACTCGCCGACATGGCAAAACGCGCAGCCAAGCGGGCCGAGCCGGACGTCGTCCCGGACGAGCCGGCCACTCCGTCATGGCGCAACGCGTGGCCGTTCTGGGTCGCCCTGGTGGTCGTTGCACTCGCGGCCGGCGGGATCGCGCTCTCGTACGTGTTCCGTCCGGCGGAGGACCGGGCGAGTGACTCGGCGAAGGTGCAGTACGCGATCAACGATCTGTACACCGCGCGCAACAACGTCGACTACACAGCCTTTCGTGAGCACACCTGCAGCGCCGACCTGAATTCGGCAGGATTTCCATCGCAACCGGAGTTCGCGACGCAGAACCGACAATCGTTGGACACCAACGGGCGGATCGTGATTCCGACGATCAGCGACGTGCAGGTGTCCGGTGACCGGGCGACCGCGACGGTACATTGGCATTTCGACAAGAAGTCCGATCAGACGCAGACGACCAAGGTTGCCGCGATTCGGGAAGACGGGAACTGGAAGGTGTGCAAGCCATGACGTATGCCGGAGATCTGACTCCTACGCAGGCGTGGGAGAAGCTCGAGCAGAACCCGAAGGCCAAACTCGTCGACTGTCGCACCCGCGCCGAATGGTCCTTCGTCGGGGTTCCTGACCTCGAAATCCTAGGCAAGCAACCACTTTTCATCGAGTGGAACACCTTTCCCACCGGCACTCCGAATGAGGGGTTCATCGCCGAGTTGCGTGATGCCGGCGTGGCCGACGACGACGAGGTGATCTTCATCTGTCGCTCCGGGCATCGCTCGATCGGTGCCGCCGAGGCGGCCACGGCCGACGGTGTCGCCAAGGCGTACAACATCGTCGACGGCTTCGAGGGGCCGCTCGACGAATTCGATCACCGTGGTTCCAAGGGTTGGCGTGCCCTCGACCTTCCGTGGAGGCAGTCGTGAGCCGAGGTCTGCCGGAGGGGGTTTCGGCCGAGACGCTCTCGGTCCGGGGCGGGCTCGATCGGTCGGGTTTCTTCGAGACCTCCGAGGCGCTGTATCTGACGAGCGGCTATGTCTACGACTCGGCCGAAGCCGCCGAGCGTGCGTTCACCGGTGAGGACGAGCGCTTCGTCTACTCCCGGTACGGCAATCCGACCGTCGAGATGTTCCAGGAGCGGCTGCGGCTGATCGAGGGTGCCGAGGCATGTTTCGCCACCGCGAGCGGAATGGCCGCAGTCTTCGTGTCGTTGGGTGCGCTGCTGAAGGCCGGCGACCGATTGGTCGCCGCACGCAGTCTGTTCGGTTCGTGCTTCGTCGTCGCCAACGAGATCTTGCCCCGGTGGGGTGTGCACACCGACTTCGTCGACGGCGAAGACCTCGAGCAGTGGGAGCAGGCGTTGTCGACGCCCGCCGAGGCGGTGTTCTTCGAGACCCCGTCGAATCCGATGCAGAGCCTCGTCGACGTTGCGAAGGTCTCCGAGCTCGCACACGCTGCAGGAGCAAAGGTGGTGCTGGACAACGTGTTCGCCACCCCGTTGTTGCAGCAGGGACTGGACCTGGGGGCCGATGTCATCGTCTACTCCGGCACCAAGCACATCGACGGCCAGGGCCGGGTGATGGGCGGTGCGGTGCTCGGTACCAAGGAGTACATCGACGGGCCGGTGCAGACCCTGATGCGCCACACCGGACCTGCGCTCTCTCCGTTCAACGCGTGGACCCTCGTCAAGGGACTCGAGACGCTCAAGCTACGCGTCGATGCCTCGGTGGCCTCGGCGCTGCGGATCGCGGAGTTCCTGGAGGCCGACCCGCGTGTGCGGTGGACCAAATACCCCTTCCTCACCTCGCACCCGCAGTACGAGCTGGCGACCGCACAGATGTCCGGCGGTGGCACGGTGGTGACCTTCGAACTCAACGACCGTGACGGCGTCGACGGCAAGAAGCGTGCCTTCGAGGTCCTCAACGCTCTGCGCGTGATCGACATCTCGAACAACCTCGGTGACTCCAAGTCGCTGATCACGCATCCGGCGACCACCACACATCGGGCCATGGGGCCGGATGGGCGCGCCGCAATCGGTTTGAGCGACTCCGTCGTTCGGCTCTCGGTGGGGCTCGAGGGGATCGACGACCTGCTCGCGGATCTGGATCAGGCGCTGGGGTAGCTCGGGGATGGGGGTCTCGTGGGTGGAACTGATCGGGCGCAATGCGGCGTCCGGCTCGGTGATGGTCTCGGGAGCCCTCAGATCCCTCGGCTCGGATCGCGGAACCGAACTCGATGAGTCCTATCGGTTCTGGTATGCGCCGACCGATCGGTGGCGTATCGAGATCGATGGTGAGCCGGTGTATCTCAGCGGTCGTGACAGATCGCTGGTGCGCATCGACGGCCACATGACGCTGCTGGACGGCGATATCAGGATGCCGATACTCGGTCGCGGGGTCAGCCCGTTGCAGCTACTCGGTCAGAACTCATTGCTGCACAGCATGAGTCGTGACGTCGTCGTGCGCGACGAGCCACGAGCGGTGGATGTCGGTGGCCGTCGAGCCTGGGCGGTGTTGGTGGGGGACCGCTCCGGAAAGAACGGTGAGATCTCCATCGACGAGTCGACCGGGGTGATCGTGCGGCTTACGATGTCGGCCGGTTCGGGATCGTCGGAAGTCGTCGAGCTCACCGAGCATGCCTCGCTCCCGGACGGACTCTTCGAGTGGGATGGGCCGGTTGTCGAAGCGCCTTCGCCACGCGGGCGCCGGGCACGACCGGATCCTGAGGTCGGGCGGCAGGAGCGATCAGAGGTGTTGCGTGCCTGCGTGACAGCGCTCGATCGTTCCGCAGAGGTTCTCTCGCTCATGCAACGTGCCGAATCCGAGGAGGATGCAATCCGGCGGCTGGTGTCGGAGCTCGGCGTGACGACCGTCGGAGCGCAGGCGATCGCAGCGATGCAGATGTCGACGTTCCGACCGGATATTGCGGACCAGCTTCGTCGAGCGCTGGCCGACGACGAGAACAACCGTCGATGCTGATCCGGCGAGCCACCGCCGCCGACGCGCTTCCGGTGGCGCGGGTGCACGTGCGTTCGTGGCAGCGTGGCTACCACGGATTGCTGCCCGACGCCGAACTGCGGGCGATGCGCCCGGAAGACCGCGCCGAGCACTACACCTTTGACGACGACCGCGGGCCCCACACCTGGGTTGCCGAATCATCCGGCCGTATCACCGGTTTCGTGACCATCGGCGAACTCGACGGGCATGCCACGGTGATGGCTCTCTACGTCGATCCGGATCACTGGCGGTCGGGGATCGGGTCGGCCCTCATGGATCACGCGGAGGCGGAGATCGCCCGTCAGGGCTATCCGGTCGCCCGGCTGCACGTGCTGAAGGGCAATGAGCGAGCCATGGACTTCTACGCCGAACGTGGCTGGGCTCCCACGGGGCAGGTGCGGTCGGGGAAGGTCTGGGGAGTGCACATCGATGAGGTCGAGTACGAGAGGCCGTGCTGAGCAGACATTTCCACCGGTAATCTGCGTCCGTCAGATGATGCGACTCGTGCCGATGAAGACCATCCCGGCGAAACCCTCCGGAGTGCCCTGGCTGTTCAGGTCCCACAACTGGTTGCCGTCCGAACCGTAAGCCGTCAAGGTCGTGGTGCAGTCGTTTGCAAGGTAAATAGGTGTCTCACAAGAGTTTTCGGAGCTCGACGCAAAGGCTGTTCGGGTGCCGTCGTCGGCGATCAGGCTCTGCGACCGGAGGTCGGTTAAGACGTGGTCGGGGACGAATCCGGAGTAGAGGGCAAGCGCGTGGGACTCTGTTTCCCTGGAAGTGCCGGAATTGTTGGTCGTCAGTGTCAGCTGCGCTGCGGTTCCCACGCCGACGGCCGTCGACGACGAGTCTCTGCCACCGCCGGTCTCGCTCTGCCAGAGAATGGTTCCGGTGGCGGGATTCGCCACTCCGATGGTGGTTGTCGTCTGAGGTATGCGGTCGATGTCACCCTTGCTGAGAACTGGTAGTGACGGACCGGCTGCGGGTAGTGCATTGATCCCGGCGCGTAGCGGTGTTCCGATCGGATGCCAGTCGGATGCGCCAACGGCGGTTCGCTTGCCGTCCAGATCGTAGTATTCGGGACCGTTGGCTCCGTCCACCACGAAACCCCCAGGGAAAGGCGCCCACGCCGGAGACTCTTCCCATTCTTGGAGCACGCGGTGATAGAGGACCTTGCCGTCAGATGCGCGGCGGATCTCGACTGCGGGGCCCTGGAAGGAACCTGGCTGTTGTACCGGATTGATCAGCGCACTCCCGCTGCCGGTCGCCGGAAGCGCATACTCGCGCGAGTCTTCCTGCCATCGAACCCTTCCGGAGGAGTCGACGCTCATCACCGTCGTCCGGTTGGCGTCGTCGCCCGGGGATTGCTTCAGCGCGAAGAAGCCGGTGTCGGCGGCGACCATCTGGTCGGCGGTCACCTGGCCGACGACGGTTCCTCGTTGTAGGTCGAGCAGAACTTCCGTCGTGTTGGTCATCGGGCAGGCAGCAATCGTCGCGGCGACGACACAGGGTTGGGCGACGTAGCCGTCGGGGCCCATGACCGGCACGGAGATGCTCCGCAACACTTTTCCGGTGTTGGCGTCGAGGACGTCGAATACCGCGGGTTCGGATCCCTCGGTGACCGCGTCGTGCGCGCCGATCGCCAGTTGGATGGTGCCGCCGAGAATCCCCGCGCCGGAATACGTCCATTTCACCCGCGCCGGTTTGGTGGCCAGGGACGGGCTCAGCGGTGAGGCGGGAACATGTGTGAGATCGGCCAACTCGTGTGCGCCTGCCACCGACTTCTCGTAAAAATGCCATCCGAGTACTCCGCCGGTGATCGCGAGAACCGCGACCAGGCCGAGCACCAGGGCGATGGTGAGCCGACCGGGACGCCGGCGTCGCCGACGAGGCGGAGCCGGCACCGGCCACCCGGGCGCAGGGGCCTGTTGGACGGACCCGAAGACGACCGGCGGCCTGCCCGGATGGCCGGAATCCGGTTGCGGACGCACGGTCGGCGCCGGCGTCGGCGTCGGTGCCGAAATCGTTTGTCGCGGTGTCGAAGTAGTTTGTCGCAGTGCCACAGCCAATGCGTTGGCGAACTCCGAACTCGAGGAGAAGCGGCGCGCGGGGTCCTTGTCGGTGGCGCGGGTGAGGACCGCGTCGACGTCGTGGGAGAGTTCCGGCCGGGTGTGTCGCAGACTGGGTAGTGGTTGTTCGAGGTGGCGGGTGATGACTGCCACCGCGTTGGTGTCCTCGTGCGGTGGATGCCCGGCGAGTAAGTGAAAAGCGGTGCAAGCCAGGGAGTACTGGTCGGATCGGCTGTCGAGGGAGAGGCCGCGGAGTTGTTCGGGGGACGCGTAATCAAGCGTGCCGATGGTGGTGCCGGTCGCGGTGAGTCGGGTATTGGTGTCGGTACGGGTGTGGGCGATGCCGAAATCGGTCAGTTGTAATCGCCCGTTGGTCTCGATGAGGATGTTGGCGGGTTTGACGTCGCGGTGGACCAGGCCTCGGCTACCGGCGTAATCGAGCGCGTCGGCGACGGCAGCGACGATGCGTGCAACCTCGGGAGCGGGCATCGGGCCGTGAGTGCGTAGGACTTCGGAGAGGTCGGTGCCGTCGATGAGTTGCAGAGCGATCCAGAGGTGCCCATTGGCTTCGCCGCGGTCGTGAACGGTCACGATTCCGGGATGGGACAGGGTGGCGACAACGTCGGCTTCGCGTTCGAATCGGCGGCGGAATTGATCGTTGTCCGACAAGGAGGAGGCCAGCACTTTCAGTGCGTCGGATCGTGGCAGGCGTGGGTGTCGTGCGACGTAGACCTCACCCATTCCGCCTGCGCCGAGGAGACGTTCGATCGTGTATCCGGCGAAACTCGCTCCCGGTTGCAGCACTGGCCCTCCCCGCTCGATCAACGCGCCAATATATCCGACGTTCGGAGGTTGCAACACGCGCCCTCGCACCGTGTCGGTCTTGCGAATGACGACGTCACATTCCCGAGATTCCCAACGCTCGCAATACCGTCAGCAGCTTCGCGGTGGTCTCGGCGAGTTCGGCATCGGGATCGGAGTCGGCGACGATACCGCCGCCGGCCCACGTGCGAAAGGTTTGTCGGTCGGCGTCGAGTTCGAGGCAACGAATGGTGACCATCCACTCGCCGTCGCCACGCGCGTCGGCCCAGCCGACGGCGCCGGCGTAGAGTCCGCGGGGTTCCTCGTGATCCCGAATGAACTGTGCCGCAGCGTCGGTCGGTGTCCCGCACACCGCCGGGGTGGGGCTCAGGGCGAGGGCCAGGTCGAGTGCGCCGACATCCGGATCGGCGAGGCGGGCGCGGATCGGTGTGGCCAGATGCCACATCTCGCCGGTGGAGAGCAATTGAGGTCGGGTCGCGACGGAAAGCTCCTCGCTGATCGGCGCCAACCGTTCACGCAGATGCTCGACGACGAACGCATGCTCGCGATGGTCTTTTCCCGACGCGGCGAGCTTCTCCCGGGCCTCGCGATCGGCGTCCGGGTCCGACGAGCGTGGAGCCGAACCTGCATACGGATGACAGGTCACCTCGCGGCCACTCTTGTGCAGCAACAACTCCGGGCTCGCGCCGAGGAGCCACGAGTGGCCGCTGTCGACCGCGAACGCATTGTGCTCGGAGTTGCCGTGCGCCAGCGCGCCGAGGAGTTCATCGATCTCTACCGTCGAATCGAGCACCGCACCAACGGTTCTCGCGAGCACCACCTTGTCGAGGTCGCCGGCGTCGATGGCGGCCACCGCTCGCCGCACCCGCTCCCGATGTGTGGGGGCGTCGGGGATCTCGACGAAGTGGGTCAGTGAATGACGGACGGGGGCGCGCCCACCGAGCGCCTGTTCCCGATATAGCCGCGTGGGTGCGAACAGCGCGGCCGGATCTGCGGGGTCGAACGGGAGCGCACCGACCACCGACTCCACCGCACCGGATCGCAGCGCGTCGACGGCGTCGGAGACCGCGGTGAACCGTCGCGCGACGCCCTCGGCGCGAACCACCCCGTGCGGGCGCGACAACACGAACGGAGCAGGCCCCGTTCCCTCATCGTCCACACGTTCGCCGCTCACTCGACCAACCTAGCGCCGGACGGCGTCGGGATTTTGCCCACGCTGAGTGAAAATTGACACCCTCCCGCGTGATAGGCCACCCTTGGTGCAGGTCATGAGTGCCAGTGACAAGCCCCGGCTCGCTGGTCGGCAACCCTCCTCCGCGGTGGGGTGCTCCGGGTGACGACCTGGCCGTGTACCACCCGGACACGGCAAGCGTGGATTCCCAAGGAGATTTTTCGATGACTGCTGTCGTCACCCCCGCATCGATCGCCGCCACCGTGGGCGCAGATCCGTCGTCCATCGAGCCGCTCGCCGAGGTCGTCGGCGCAGGACAACAGGTGCCGCTCGTCGACGGGAGCGAGGTGGCCTACGCCAACCTCGACTATGCGGCGAGCGCCCCCGCCCTGACCGCGGTTGCCGACGCCGTCGCCGCGTCGCTGCACCAGTACGCCAGCGTCCACCGCGGCGCCGGCCATCTGTCCCAGGTCACCACCCGTCGCTACGAGCAGTGCCGGGAGACGGTGCGGCGCTTCGTGCGTGGGCGTGCCGACGACACCGTCGTGTTCACCCGCAACACCACCGACGCGATCAATCTGGCGGCCCACTGCACCCCTGGCGACGTCGTGGTTCTCGACATCGAGCACCACGCCAACCTGCTGCCGTGGGTCTCGCGCGACTCCGGGACGGCCCGCATCGTGACCGCGCGCCCGGGCATCGAGGACACCCTCGTCGCACTCGAATGCGAACTCGCGGCGGCGCCCGCGGCGTTGCTCGCGGTGACCGCGGCCTCCAACGTCACCGGGGAGGTCCTGCCGATCGGACGCATCGCCGCCATCGCGCACCGACACGGCGCGCACATACTCGTCGACGCAGCCCAGCTCGTCGCCCACCGGCCGGTGTCGATGGTCAGCCACGGTATCGACTACCTGGTGTTCTCCGGTCACAAGGTCTACGCGCCGTACGGCGCGGGAGTGCTCATCGGACGGTCGGATTGGCTCGACGCCGCCGACCCCTACCTCGCCGGCGGTGGGGCGTCGGCGCAGGTCAGCGTCGTCGACGGCCCCGACGAGAACTGCGCGGCCACCGCCTGGCACACCGGTGCCGCGCGACATGAAGCAGGGTCGCCGAATGTCTTGGGCGCCATCGCCATCGCTGCCGCCTGCGAGGCGATCACCGAGATCGGCTTCGAGGCGATCGGCCTGCACGAGCACGAATTGCGTTGCAGTCTCGACGACGGGCTCGCGAGCCTCGACGGCGTCGAGGAACTGCGCATCTTCGACGACATCACCGATCGCGTCGGGATTGCCGGGTTCGGCGTCGACGGTATTGCGCCGCGCGCCGTCGCCGAGTATCTCAGCAACGAACACGGCATCGGCGTGCGTGACGGAAAGTTCTGCGCCCACCCGATCCTCAATCGCCTCGGCCACCCCGACGGCGCCGTGCGCGCGAGCTTCGGCCTCGGCACCGGGGCCGCCGACATCGACCGCTTGATCGACGCTCTGGCACAACTGATCTCGACCTCACCCGGAGGGAACCCGGCATGACCATCGAACTCGATCGCATCAGCATCGGACGGCCATCGCTGCGGGTCGCGCTCGCCGACGACATTCCCGCCGACTCCTCGGCGATCGTCGTCCGTCGACCCACGCTGCGTGACGCCCAGCGGGCCCGCTCACTGCTGCGGGCCGGCACCCGTGACACCGCGAACTTCTCCGTCGCACTCGAGGTGGAGGTGGCGATCGCGCCCAGCGCCGCATCGGCGCGGGCGGCGGTCGCACACATCCCGGACGACATCGACGGCGGCACCGTGCGCTACGTCGGCACGCCGAGCGGTCTGGTGACCCTCATCCGCGACATCTACGCGGCCGAGGTCGCCGACGCCGTCATCCTCGTTTCACTCGACGGTTCGGCGACGCGGCACCGCGTGCGCGAGCTGGTGTTGCCGTCGTTCGCGGAGCGGCGCGCGGCTTGATATCTCTGCGCAGGAGTGCTCAGGCCTCGCCGCGCTCCCACTGCTCGACGAGCTCGGTCTGCGCCTCGTCGGTCAGCAGGCCGTACAGCTTGAGTCGGGCCATGCCGCCGTCGGGATAGACATCGATGCGCGCCTCGGTCATCGGGCGGTCGAGATCGATGACGAACCGGTGACGGGTGTCGGGCTGTAAGTCGGTGCGGCCCAACACCTCGAACCACTCGCCGTCCTCGCCATCGCGGCCGCGGACCATCGCCGCGCCGGGCGCGTTGCCCAGGAAGTAGCTGGTGTCGAGTTCGACGAGACTCACCCGGCCCTGCCCGGCCAGGCGCACCTGCACCCAGTCGTTGCCGTCGTCGCGCCGACGCGAGGTCTCCCACCCCTCGCCCATGTGCCGTGCACGGCCGGGCATGAGCAAATTGTTGGGCGAGCTGTAGAACATGTTGGAGCAGGCCGTGATCAGGCCACCGTTCTCCAGCGCGGCCAGATCGAAATGGCCGTAACGGAAGAAGTGCGGGTTGGGTACGCCGCGCCCGTGCACCCGGAATCGGGCCACACCGCCGTCGGGATGCATCGTCAGACGCACGTGGGTGAAGCGGTCCTTCGCATCGACCCGGAACGGGTTGCGGGTGTCGCCGTCGACGGGGCTCTTCTCGACGATGGTGACCCACTCGGTATCGGTCAGCAGCTCGTCGACGGAGACGACGCCCTCCTTGGCGGCGGCCTCGACGGAGATGAACGGCGGATAGTTGCCCTTGAACCACGCGGTGTCGACGACGACGCCGTAGATGACACCCGGCGCGCCGAGCCGGACGATCGCCTGATCGACTCCCGCCTCCCGCCTCCGTCGTGTCTCCCAGCCGTCGTAGATCTGACCCTTGTGACCGAACGTCGCGGGCTGATACTGCGCCGGGGGTGTCTTGATCAGGTTCTGTGCCTCGGCGAAGAGGTCGTCGTTGGTCCACACGACGGCGCCGCCCAGGTCCCGTAAGGCCAGGTCAGGCATGGACGTGAAGTGCGGACGGTTACCCGATGACGTCGGTGGGGGTACAGGGGTCACGACCGTCGATCCTAATGGGATTTGCCACGACGACGAACTCGAGCGCATACTTGCGGCCGCCAACTACATGTAGCCAACAACTAGTTGTAGTCGGCAAGGAAATCGGACATCGTCATCGATCGGGGGATCGGCATGCTCGGAGATCGCGACATCGATCAGCTCTTCGACACACTCGCGCGTTACATCCGTATCCGCGACCGCGCGGTCCACACGACCTTCCGTACGCCCGACGGTGAGTTCGAGACGGCGGCCTTCAAGGGCCTGTTCCATCTGGCCAAACGCCCGATGCGCTCGCGAGAGCTGGCCGCGGAACTCGGCGCCGATCCGTCGACGGTCAGCAGGCACGTCAGTCAACTCGTCGACCTCGGGCTCATCCGACGCGAAGCCGACCCGCACGACGGGCGCGCGACGCTGCTCGTCGTCACCGACGCCGGACGTGACCGCGTCGAGTCGATGCGCGCGGGCCGCCGCCCGGCGGTGAACTCCGCGATGAGCGAGTGGTCTGCCGACGAAATGGCGACCCTGGTAACCCTTCTCACCCGCTTCGTCGACGCCGCCGAGACCCTGGTCCCGCCCGCGTGCGAACGCCGGCCATCCGAGACGGCACCGGCGTCCGAATCACCACGTATCCCCCCAGCCCCTACGACCACGAGGAACTCATGACCAACGACAACGTCACCACCTCTGCGGTGAGTCCCCCGGAGGAGCACGCCGGAGCGGGACTCTCGCACCGGCAGATCCTGACGGTGCTGACCGGCCTGATGCTCGGCATGTTCCTCGCGGCGCTCGACCAGACGATCGTCTCGACCGCGATCCGCACGATCGCCGACGATCTGCAGGGCTACGACATGCAGGCCTGGGTCACGACGGCCTACCTGGTCACCTCGACCATCGTCACACCGCTCTACGGCAAGCTCTCCGACCTCTACGGGCGTAAGCCGTTCTTCCTGCTGGCCATCTCGATCTTCGTGATCGGTTCGCTGGCCTGCAGTATGGCGACCTCGATGTACGAGCTCGCCGCGTTCCGCGCCTTCCAGGGTCTCGGTGCCGGCGGCCTGTTCACCTTGGCGCTGACGACCATCGGCGATATCGTCCCGCCCCGCGAACGTGCCAAGTACCAGGGCTACTTCCTGGCCGTGTTCGGTACCTCCAGTGTGCTGGGACCGGTGCTCGGCGGACTGTTCGCCGGGCAGTCCTCGATCCTCTGGGTCTCCGGGTGGCGCTGGGTGTTCCTGGTCAATGTGCCGATCGGCATCCTCGCCCTCGCCGTGGTCTACCGGGTCCTCAACTACGACCAGAACAAGGGCGTCGGTGGCCGCACCGACTACTGGGGTGCCACCGCGCTGGCGGTGACCGTCGCACCGCTGCTGATCGTCGCCGAACAGGGCCGCGAATGGGGATGGCTGTCGGGCTGGTCCTGGCTGTGCTACATCGTCGGCGCGGTCGGGCTCGCGGTGTTCGTGTTCATCGAGCACCTGATGGGCGATGACGCGTTGATCCCGTTGCGCGTCTTCGCGCAGGGCATCGTCGTCTCGATGGTCGTCGGCGCGGTGATGTTCGGCGGCATCTCGATGCTGCCGCAGTACTTCCAGGTGCTGCGCGGGTCGAGCCCGATGGTCGCGGGCCTGCAGATGCTGCCGATGGTGCTCGGGCTGATGACCGGGTCGGTGCTGTCGGGTCAGCTGATCTCGCGGACCGGACGGTACAAGATCTTCACCATCCTGGGTTCGGTCCTGATCACGGTGATGATGTTCATGCTGCACACGGTCGGACTGTCGACGCCGGTGTGGCTGGTCATGATCTACGCGTTCTTCCTCGGCTTCGGGCTCGGTAACCTCATGCAGCCGATCACCCTGGCCATGCAGAACATCCTGCCGCCCAAGGACATGGGACTGTCGACGGGTACCGCGACCTTCTTCCGGCAGATCGGTGCGACGCTCGGTGTGGCCGTGTTCTTCTCGATGCTGTTCAGCTTGATGGGCCCCAACATCAAGGACGAGATGGTCACCGCGGCGGCGGCTCCGCAGTACCGCACCGCGGTGATGACCGCCGCGTCGAGTCCGGACCCGCAGGTCAGCGGATTCGCCAAGGGTCTCATCAGTGCGGCGCAGAATCCGGGTGCCGGGGGTGGCTCGGCATCGGAGAGCGTGATGTCGGATACCTCGGTGATCAGCAAGCTCCCCACCGAGCTGGCCCAACCGATCAAACAGGGCTTCGCCAACTCGATGGACCGCGTGTTCCTGACGGTCTCGATCATCTCGTTGCTCGCGATCATAGGCACCGTCACGTGGAAGGAATTGCCGCTGCGCAGGGGTAAACCGCTCGGCGACCCGGAGTCGACCGGCCCCGCGCAGTAGACACCGGCTCGGCCCCCGGCGTGAGAAGAAACGGCGCCCGCCCCCGCGATCGGGGGACGGGCGCCGTTCTCGTGCTCGAAAGCCAGCGTCAGCCGCGCGAGGGCTCGTTGGCGTCGTGTGGCTGCTTCTCGAGACGCTCGATGGCCTCCTGCGCCACCTTCTCCGCCTCGGCGGTACCAACCCAACCACCCGGGTTCACGTGCTTGCCGGGCTCGAGGTCCTTGTAGTGCTCGAAGAAGTGCGCGATCGCCTTGAGCTCGTACTCGGGGACGTCACCGATGTCCTGGATGTGATCCCAGCGCACGTCCTTGGCCGGGACGCACAGCAGCTTGTCGTCACCACCGGCCTCGTCGGTCATGGTGTACATGCCGACGATCCGGGCCCGGACGATCACACCGGGGTACACCGACTCCGGCAGCAGGACGAGGGCGTCGAGCGGGTCGCCGTCCTCGCCGAGCGTGTTGTCGATGTAGCCGTAATCGGCGGGGTAACCGAACGCGGTGTAGAGGTAGCGGTCGAGATAGATCTTGCCCGTCTCGTGGTCCACCTCGTACTTGTTGCGGCTTCCCTTGGGGATCTCGATGGTCACATCGAATTCCACGCGTCCTCCTTGATCGTGGCACTGTCGTTGGGGTGAGCGCGGCCGCCGCTGCCCGAAACGCCGGATGCAGGTATCGGCTCATCGTGCGAGTCGGCGGCGCGAATCGCCTCAACGATACTGTTAGGTCCACATGAAGGAACGTCGAGACCCGGAGGTTGTGTGGGTGCACATCACGGAAGCGCCGCGGTGAACCGGCCGCGGACGCGTCGTCGGCGCCTCATCTGGTCGTTGCTCTCGATCGCTCTGGTCGCCGTCATCGCGGTCGGCGGGGTGTTCACCTACCTGCAGCTGACCAAACCCGACCCACTTCCGCCGGGCACCCCCGACCGGCCCGCGCCGATCGCCTTCACGCCCGCCATCGACCCGGTGTCGGCGACCGCGCCCGAACCGACCCCGGCCGGGGTCCAGCGAGCCATCGCCGCGTCGCTCAAAGCGCCCGCACTGGGCACCCTCACCGGCCAGATCAGCGACGCGCTGACCGGGACGGTGCTGTGGTCGCAGGGCGCCGACCAGCCGCGCACCCCGGCGTCGAACGCGAAAATCCTCACCGCGGCGGCGGTGCTGCTCGCCCTGCCCCACGATCAGCGCATCACCACCACCGTGCTCGCCGGGCCCGACGGGCAGATCATCCTCAAGGGCGCGGGGGACCCGACGCTCAGCGCCCAGCCGCCCGGGGTCGACACCTTCTACACCAACCCGGCCCGGATCTCGCAGCTCGCCGACCAGATCAAGAACTCCGGGGTCGACGTGCGGTCGGTGGCCGTGGACGTCAGCGCGTACACGGGACCGTCGATGGACCCGACGTGGGATCGCGCCGACATCGCCGGCGGCGACATCACCCCGATCCAGCCGCTCATGATCGACGGCGGCCGCACCGCGCGACCGCTCGACGAGTACTCGCCGCGCGTCGCCGACCCGGCGGTCGCCGCAGGCAAGGCGCTCGCCACGGCCCTCGGGGTGTCGACCGACGTCACCGAGACGACCGCGCCGGCGGGTGCGCAGACCCTCGCGAAGGTGTCCTCGGCCCCGTTGCTCACCCGCGTCGACGACATGAACCGCTTCTCCGACAACGTGATGGCCGAGGCGCTATCCATCGAGTTGTCGGTGTCCCAGGGTGGTCCGGCCACCTTGTCCGGAGGCGCCGCAGCGGTGGTGAAAACGTTGCGGGACAACGGTTTCGACACCTCCGGGGTGACCCTGCACGATTCGTCGGGGCTCTCGTATCAGAACAAGATCCCGGCCGCATTCCTCGACACCCTGATGGGCGCCATCAGCGGTCCCGACGATTCGAACAGCCCCAGTGGTGCCCGCAACGCCAAACTACGCCCGATCCTCGAGGGCCTGCCGATCGCCGGTGGCACCGGGACCCTCGCCGACCGCTTCGACGAACCGGACAACCCGGCAGCGGGCTGGGTGCGGGCCAAGACCGGAACTCTGACCGGCGTCAGTTCGTTGACCGGCATAGTGCAAACCGTCGATGGGCGGGTGTTGTCGTTCGCGTTGATGTCGGGGGGAACCTCCCCGGCCGACGCCCGCCCGGCACTCGACGCCATCCCCGGCGACCTGAGGGAGTGCGGATGTCGATAGATCACGCAGACCACGATCTGGAGTCGGTCGGCGCCAAGATCGACTGGGGCCTCGCGTCCACGGTGGGTAAGAAACTCTCGCGGCCCGGCCCGAAGATGACCGACTACACGCGGATGGCCGCCCGGGTCGAACTCGCCGACGCCGCGGTGCGCGCCGAGGCGCCGGTCCGCGAGGTCACCGGTCTCGCCGACGGCCTCGCGGTGCCCGCGGCACGCGTGCTCGAACGCGACGAATGGATCGACGCCGCAGGGCAATCCATGCGATCGATGCTCTCGGGGCCAGGTGGCGCCGACGACTCACCCGGTCTGAGCGGGCGCATCGGCGGGCTGCAGGCCTCGGGTCTGCTGGCCTTCCTCTCCACCGCGATCCTCGGACAGTACGACCCGTTCTCGCCGCCGGAGGAGTCGGTATCGGGGACCGCCGACGACCCGGGTGTGTTGATGCTGGTGCTGCCCAACATCGTCGGCGTCGAGCGGACGCTGAAGGTGGTCCCGTCGGACTTCCGGCTCTGGGTGTGTCTGCACGAGGTGACCCACCGGGTGCAGTTCTCGGCCAACCCGTGGTTGCGGCAGTACATGCTCGACAACATCGAGGTGCTGACCTCCGACGCCGGCGAGTCGATCTCCGACGTCGTCGAACGCATCACCGGCGCGCTCAAGGGCGGCAAGCCCCGGGAGAAGGGCGTGATCGGTGCGATGCAGTTGCTGCAGACGCCCGAACAGTACGACGCCTTCAATCGGATGCTGATGCTCGGCACCCTGCTCGAAGGCCACGCCGATCACGTGATGGACGCCGTCGGCCCGGCGCAGGTACCCACCGTGGCGTCGATCCGCGCGGCGTTCGACAAGCGGCGCACGGGACCGAAGAATCCGGTGCAACGCATCATCCGTGCCCTCATCGGTATGGATGCCAAACTGGCCCAATACATTCGGGGTAAGGCATTCGTCGACGAGGTGGTCTCGACGGTGGGCATGGAGTGCTTCAACACGATCTGGACCTCGCCGGAGACGATGCCGCTGCCCGCCGAGATCGACGAACCGGCGAAATGGATAGCGCGGGTGCTCTGACCCGGGCGGTCGAGCGATTCGCCGCCGACCACCTCGACGGCCACCGGCAGGTCTGCGTCGGACTCTCCGGCGGTCCGGATTCGCTGGCGCTGACCGCGGCCGCCGTGCGCGCCGGGTTCGAGGTTCGTGCGCTCGTCGTCGATCACCGGCTCCAGCATGGGTCGGCGCATGTCGCCGACGCCGCGGCCGTGGCGGCGCGCGGGCTCGGTGCCCGCGCGCAGCTGATCGAGGTGAGTGTCGGCACCGCGGGTGGGATGGAGGCAGCGGCCCGGACGGCCCGCTACGCGGCACTCGAGGAGGCCCGGGACGGATGGCCGGTGCTGCTCGGCCACACCGCCGACGATCAGGCCGAGACAGTTCTGCTCGGACTGGCACGCGGCTCGGGCGCGCGTTCGATCGCCGGGATGCGGGCGTGGTCGGCGCCGTGGGGAAGGCCCTTCCTGGGTGTCCGGCGTGCGCAGACCGTCGGTGCCTGCACCGAACTCGGGCTGGCTCCACATGCCGACGCGCACAACCGTGATCCCCGGTTCACCCGGGTGCGTCTGCGTTCGGAGGTCCTGCCGCTGCTCGACGACGTCGTCCACGGCGGTGTCGTCGAGGCGCTGTGCCGCACGGCCGATGCGTTACGCGCCGACACCGACGCCCTCGACGCGCTCGCCGAGGAGTATCACCGTGCCGCCCGCACCGACGCGGGCCTGGCGATCGAGCGGGTGCGAGATCTCGCCGCCGCGGTGCGGACCAGGGTGATCCGGCGGTGGCTTCTCGACGTCGGGGCCACCGAGCCGACGAGCCGGGTGATCGGTGCCGTGGACGCGTTGGTCGTCGATTGGCACGGTCAGGGCGGTGTCGCCGTCGGCGGCGATGGCGGGTCCCGACGTGAGGTCGCCCGGGTCGGCGACGTACTCACGGTGCGGGACTCACCGCGCTGACGTCGCCGGACCCGGGCGTGCGGGGTTGGACCGGCTCACTTCTGGGGTGAGCTGGTCCGGGGTGGGACGAACGGGGAGTTGATGGTCTGCAGGTACTGGATTCCCGCGACGACGAGGGTGCCGCCACCGCCGACGATCGTGCCCGCGACACCGCCGAGACCCGCTGCGGGGACGACGGCCACCAGGCAGCCGATGACCGCGGCGGCCAGTCCGATCGCGCAACCGATGACGCCGCCGACGATCGCGCCGATGATGGTGCCCACCAGTGTCCCGATCGTGGTGCCTGCGCCGAGGATTTGCATGAATTGCGCCAATGCCTGATTGTCGCGTTCCTGCCGGGTCGTCGGGGCGTCGACGAGTTGCTTTCCTGCGGCGGCGCGAACGGGTTCCACCAATTGTGGATCGATTGATCGTGAGTCGGCCACGCGGTGTGACGGAATGAGTGTCACCGAATTGCCGGAAATCTGCGCCGCAATCGGGTACTCCCGGTCCTCGAGGCGGTAGCTCAACGGCATTTGGAAAACCGCCGAACCGGCATTGTCGACGATTGCCAGAGAGTTCTGGCCACGCTTGAATGTGCCGTGTTGCAACGTCAGGGTGAGCGACGTGCTGGTGCTCGACAGCGTGTAGCCCACCGGGGTCGGCGGCGCTGCATTGGCCGGGGTCCCACGCGAAATCAACACCAGTGCAAGGGAAATCGCGACCAAGAGGATGATGCTGCGGTGCCGGGATCGGCCGCTCGGGCTCCTGTGGTCTGTCGGTGGTGGCGATGAGGTGTGCATGGGGTGTCCATTCGGCGGGTCGGTCCGATCCGGGCGACGAAGAATGCCGAGTGGGGCAAACGTGGACGTCATCGTCCGGGCGGAATGATGGAATCCGGACATTGCCGGGGCATGTCCGGGGTTTCGGTGCACAGGTTTTCTTACTGCTTTGGAGATTGTTCAACTTGAATGCGTCAGAAGTCCAAAAAATCGCGTGAGATGTGACCGCTGTGGCGTCGCGTTATCGAGTTGTGATGTTATGTCGTCAAACGGCGGACAAAATGCACGCCCTTGCCTTTCTTCCTTGACGCCCGACGGCGCTCGCCGACGTCGGATCCATCCCGGTCGTCGGGCATGACAAGCTAGAGGCCGTGGCGAACGAGATCGAACACCATTACGGCGACGACATCGAAGCGGTGCTGATCACCGAGGAACAGATCAAACAGCGCACCGCCGAGCTGGCCGAGTCGGTTGCCTCGCGCTACGCCGGTATCGAGGACGATCTCGTCCTCATCGGTGTGCTCAAGGGCGCGATCATGTTCATGACCGACTTCGCGCGGGCGTTGCCCATTCCGTCGCAGATGGAGTTCATGGCGGTGTCGAGCTACGGTTCGGCGACGTCGTCGTCGGGTGTCGTCCGCATTCTCAAGGACCTCGACCGCGACATCGCCGGGCGCGACGTCCTGATCGTGGAGGACATCATCGACTCCGGGCTCACCTTGTCGTGGCTGATGAAGAGCCTGGCGACCCGCTCGCCGAAGTCGTTGGAGGTGTGCACGCTGCTCCGCAAGCCCGAGGCGGTTCGCTCGCCGGTCGACGTCGCCGAGGTCGGTTTCGATATCCCCAACGAGTTCGTGGTCGGGTACGGCCTCGACTACGCCGAGCGTTATCGCGACCTGCCGTTCATCGGTCGGCTGCGCCCGAGCGTGTACCAAGGCTGAGCGATCCCCTCGCGGCGACGGGTAACGGTTGCCGATGGTGGCGGCGTGGCGAGGAGCGCAGCGACAAAGCCCCCCCACAACGTGCGTGCGCCGCGCCGCGATGAGGAGGAGCCGGCGAGGAGCGCAGCGACAATGCCCCACAACGTGCGTGTGCCGCGCCGCGATGAGGAGGAGCCGGCGAGGAGCGCAGCGACAATGCCCCACAACGTGCGTGTGCCGCGCCGCGATGAGGAGGAGCGCACGAGGAGCGTAGCGACAATGTGCGCGATCGACGAAGAGCGGTGCTAAAGGGCGCACGCACCCGCGACGCCGGAGGCGGCGCCAACAAACACAGGGAACGGTTTTACCTGCGCGATCGTTGACCGGTAGCCTTATCACAACGATCACGGTCGATGCTCGGCGTGCGTCTGCACGATTTGTCCGCGTCAACTCGGCTTGTTGTGGTCACGAATCGATGGGAAGGACCAACGGGACCGGTCGGGTGTCACCACCGCCGACCAACCCCTCACTGGCATGAACCGCAAGACAGTCTTCCGCAATCTCGCCATCGTGGCGGTCATCGTGCTCGCCTTCTGGGGCTGGAGCGTCTGGCGCGACAATGATCGCGACTACACGGCCGTCGACACCTCGGTCGCGTTGACGCAGCTCAACACGAAGAACACCAAGTCGATTCAGATCGACGACCGTGAGCAGCAGCTGCGTATCGAGACCAATACGCCGGTCAAGGTCGGCGATGACGAGTCGACCAAGATCTCGACGAAGTATCCCTCGGCGGCGAGTGAGGAGATCTTCAACGACGTCAAGGCGACCGGTGCGCCGTATCAGACGAATGTCAACGAGCAGTCGGTGTTCTGGCAGATCATGATCTTCCTGCTGCCGATGTTGTTGCTGTTCGGTTTGTTCTTCTTCGTGATGAGTCGCATGCAGGGTGGTGGTCGTGGCGGCGTGATGGGCTTCGGCAAGTCGCGCGCCAAGCAGCTCACCAAGGACATGCCGAAGACCACGTTCTCCGATGTCGCCGGCGCGGATGAGGCGGTCGAGGAGCTCTACGAGATCAAGGACTTCTTGCAGAATCCGACGCGCTATCAGGCGCTCGGCGCGAAGATCCCCAAGGGCGTGTTGCTCTACGGTCCGCCCGGTACCGGTAAGACGTTGTTGGCTCGCGCGGTCGCCGGTGAGGCCGGGGTGCCGTTCTTCACGATCTCGGGTTCGGATTTCGTCGAGATGTTCGTCGGTGTCGGTGCCTCCCGTGTGCGTGACCTGTTCGAGCAGGCCAAGAACAACAGTCCGTGCATCATTTTCGTCGACGAGATCGATGCGGTCGGGCGTCAGCGTGGTGCGGGTCTCGGCGGTGGTCACGACGAGCGCGAGCAGACTCTCAACCAGCTGCTCGTCGAGATGGATGGCTTCGGGGACCGGCAGGGCATCATCCTGATCGCGGCCACCAACCGTCCCGACATCCTCGATCCGGCGTTGCTGCGTCCGGGTCGTTTCGACCGGCAGATCCCGGTCGGCAATCCCGACATGGCCGGGCGCCGGGCGATCCTGCGCGTGCACGCCAAGGGCAAGCCGATCGATTCCGACGCCGATCTCGACGGTCTGGCCAAGCGGACCCCGGGCATGTCCGGTGCCGATCTGGCCAACGTGGTCAACGAGGCGGCGTTGCTGGCCGCTCGTGAGAACAAGCACACGATCACCGCGGAGATGCTCGAGGAGGCCGTCGACCGTGTGATCGGCGGGCCGCGTCGTAAGAGCCGCATCATCAGTGAGCACGAGAAGAAGGTCGTCGCCTACCACGAGGGCGGTCACACGTTGGCCGCGTGGGCGATGCCGGATCTCGACCCGATCTACAAGGTGACCATCCTGGCCCGTGGACGCACCGGCGGTCATGCGCTGGCCGTACCCGAGCAGGACAAGGACATCATGACCCGCTCGGAGATGATCGCCCGCCTGGTGATGGCGATGGGTGGTCGTGCCGCCGAGGAGTTGGTGTTCCACGAGCCGACGACGGGCGCGTCGTCCGACATCGATCAGGCGACGAAGATCGCGCGGGCGATGGTCACCGAATACGGTATGAGCGCCAAGCTCGGTGCGGTCCGGTACGGGCAGGAGCAGGGTGATCCGTTCCTCGGCCGTTCGATGGGCAACCAGACCGACTACTCCGCGGGGGTTGCCGGCGAGATCGACGAGGAGGTGCGCCGGCTGATCGAGGCTGCGCACACCGAGGCGTGGGCCATTCTCTCGGAGTACCGCGACACCCTCGATGTGCTCGCCAGCGAGTTGTTGGAGAAGGAGACGCTGACCCGGAAGGATCTGGAGAAGATCTTCTCGCAGGTCGAGAAGCGGCCGCGGATCACCACGTTCAACGATTTCGGCGAGCGCACGCCGAGTGACAAGCCGCCGGTAAAGACGCCGGGTGAGCTCGCGATCGAGCGTGGTGAGCCTTGGCCGCCGCCGGAGCCGGTGAAGGTTCCCGAGCCGGTCGGCGCGGTTGGCCCTCCTGGAGGACAACCGGGGGCACCGGCGTATCCTCCGCAGGCGGCACCCGGGTATCCGCATCCGGGGCAGTTCCCGCCGCAGCAGAATCCGTATCCGCCCCAGTCATATCCACCGCAGTCGTATCCGCCCGAGTCCTATCCGCCCCAATACCCGCCGCAGGGGCAGCCCCAGCCGGGCCATCAGGCCGGGACGTGGCCCGATTACGGCGCCCCGCGTGATTGGTCGGCGCCCGGGTGGCCGCCGCGCGAGCAGGGCCCCGGGGTCAACGGCGGCACCGAGCCCAATGGCGCAAATGGCGCAAACGGCTACGGGGGCAACGGGAGTGGCCCGGGTGCCAACGGGCATTCCGGGCGGCCGGACGAGACCGGAAAAGACGTGAACGGTACCGGCGCCTGAGTCCGGTGGCGACTCGAGGCGATCGAAGGGGACGGATGTGACGACACTCGACCAGCGGGGTCCGGATTCGGCTGCGGAACCGGTGCGGGAGTTCGATCAGGCCCGGGCCGAGGCCGCGGTGCGTGAACTGCTCCTCGCGATCGGCGAGGACCCGGATCGAGAAGGGTTGCGGCGCACCCCGACCCGTGTCGCCAACGCCTATCGGGAGATGTTCGCCGGGCTCTACACCGATCCGTCGGAGGTGCTCGCGACGACCTTCGACGAGGACCACGACGAGTTGGTGCTGGTCAAGGACATCCCGCTGTATTCGACGTGCGAACATCACCTCGTGTCCTTTCACGGGGTCGCGCACGTCGGTTACATCCCGGGCGTCAGCGGGCAGGTGACCGGTCTGTCCAAGCTGGCGCGACTGGTCGATCTGTACGCGAAACGTCCGCAGGTTCAGGAACGTCTCACCAGCCAGGTCGCCGATGCCCTTGTGCGACGGCTCAATCCGCGCGGCGTGATCGTCGTGATCGAGGCCGAGCACCTGTGCATGGCCATGCGTGGCATCCGCAAGCCGGGCGCGCGGACCACCACGTCGGCGGTGCGCGGTCTGTTCAAGACCAGTGCGGTCTCGCGGGGCGAAGCGCTCGACCTCATCACCCGGTGAGTCCCGCGCCGACCCAGGTGATGGGCATCATCAACGTCACCGCCGACTCGTTCTCCGACGGCGGCCGCTACCTGGATCTCGACGCCGCGCTCGCGCACGGGCAACAACTGCTCGACGACGGCGCCGACCTCATCGACGTCGGCGGTGAATCCACCCGTCCCGGCGCCGTTCGCGTTGATCCGGAGATCGAGACGGCGCGGGTCGCCCCGGTGATCTCCGCGCTCACCGACCTCGGGGCAACGGTTTCCGTCGACACCATGCGCGCCTCGGTCGCCGCGGCTGCGATCGAGGCGGGTGCGCGCATCGTCAACGACGTGTCCGGAGGCCGTGCCGACGCCGATATGGCCCGTGTGATGGCTGATGCCGGGCTGCCGTGGATCCTCATGCACTGGCGTCCGGCCGGGGACGACTCCGACGCCGGGCGCCGCTTCACTCACCGGGTCGACGACGTCGGCGGCTATCACGACGTCGTCGCCGAGGTCAGTCGCGAACTGCTCGGCCAGGTCGATGCCGCCGTCAGCGCGGGCGTCGACCCGGATCGGATCATCCTCGACCCGGGCCTGGGTTTCGCCAAGACCGCCGACCACAACTGGGCGCTGCTGCACGCGTTGCCGACGTTCGTCGGACTGGGTTTTCCGATCCTCGTCGGCGCGTCTCGTAAACGTTTCCTGGGCACGTTGTTGGCCGCCGGCGGCGCCGACCGGCCACCGGCCGGTCGGGACGTCGCCACCGCAGCGGTGTCGACCCTCGCCGCTGCCGGCGGGGCCTGGGGGGTGCGGGTCCATGACGTCGCCGCCAGCCGCGACGCGGTCCTCGTGGCCGCGGCCTGGCGAGCAGGTGGATGCGGTCGGGTACACGCCCACGTACAGGCAGGGGAGCGCTGATGGCCGATCGGATCGAGCTGAAGGGGCTGCGGGTCCGTGGCAATCATGGTGTCTTCGAGCATGAACGCCATGACGGTCAGCTCTTCATCGTCGACGCCACACTGTGGGCCGACCTGCGTTCCGCGGCAGCCAGCGACGACCTCGCCGACACCGTCGACTACGGTGCGCTGGCCCACCAGATCCATGCGATCGTCGCGGGCCCGGCGCGGAATCTGATCGAGACGGTCGGCGCGGAGATCGCCGACGCGGTGATGGCCGACGAGCGCATCCTGGCTTGCGAGATCGTCGTGCACAAGCCGTCGGCGCCGATCCCGTTGGCCTTCGACGACATCGCGGTGGTCACCCGTCGGTCGCGGAAGTCGGTCAAGTGAGCACCGTCCCCGTCGGCCACAGCCGCGCGGTGCTGTCCGCGGGGTCCAACATCGGCGACTCGGTGGCCACCTTGGCGCTGGTGCCCGACGGGTTCGCCACCGCAGGCCCCGATATCCGCGTCGTCGCCGTGTCCGACGTGTACGCGACCGCGCCGTGGGGTGGGGTCGAGCAGGACGATTTCTGCAACATCACGCTGATCGTGGAGGGCAAACGGGAGCCGCACGAGTGGCTGCGGATCGGCGCCGACCTGGAGAATCGGGCGCACCGCACCCGCGAGGTGCGATGGGGACCCCGCACCCTCGACGTCGACGTCATCACGGTCGACACCGCCGACGGCACCGTCCACTCCGACGACCCCGACCTCACGCTGCCGCATCCGCGGGCCCATCAGCGGGCGTTCGTGCTGCTGCCCTGGCTGCAGATCGACCCCGACGCCGAACTCCTCACCGAGGCCGGGCCCCGGCGGGTCGCCGAGCTGGCCGCAGCCCTGCCCACCGACGAGCGCGACGGGGTACGCCGGACCGGGCCGCTGTCGAGGTCCGCACTGCGATGAGCGAGCCCTCCGCGCCCAAGAAGGACGACGACGAGCACCAGGGGATGGGACCCACCAAGCCCCTCGACCTGGTCCTCGTGGCCGTCATCGTCGGCGTCACCGCGTGGATTCTGGTGCGCTACAACTATTCCAGCGTCCCGCCGATCCCGGCGTTGGCCGGCATCGTCCTCTACGTCCTCGCCGTCATCGAGGCGGTCACCGGGTTCATCGTGCGGGCACGCGTCGAGGGCAAACAGGTCGGCCGGGCCCGCGGGCAGTTGCACCCGCTGACCGCAGCCCGGGTGGTCGCGCTGGCCAAGGCGTCGGCGATTCTCGGGGCGATCGCCACCGGGTTGTGGGGCGGGGTGCTTGTCTTCTTGCTCAATCAGACCGGGGTGAGCGCCGCCGAACACGACACGCCCGCCGCGGTCGTCGGCCTCATCGGGGGTGTGGTGCTCACCGTTGCCGCCCTCTGGCTCGAATACTGTTGCCGCGCGCCCGACGACCCCGACGACAATTCCGTCAACGGCAACGGTCACACGCGACCGGGCCCGGCCTGAGAAGTCCGCGGCGACGCCGATGATTCCGGCGGCGCCACTCACGCCGCGCCATAGCGCATCGACGATTCGTGACTCTCCGCCGGGCTTGTACACCCAAAGACAGGTCAACGGGTAAGTTGCACAGATATGACGACCTCCACCGGCCGCTCCTCGGACCCCCGGCGCGCCGGCCGCTCGGTCGGCCAGTGGCTGCTGGGGCTGCTGATCGTGCTGGCCCTGGCGGCCAGCATCCTGATGATCTTCACCGACAACCTGTCGATCTCGGGCAGTCTCGCCGTCATCGCGGCGCTGTGGGCCGCGGTCATCGGCGCGATCCTGGTGACCCGATTCCGTAAGCAGGCCGAGACCGCCGAGGCCAAGAGCCGCGACCTGAGGCTCGTGTACGAACTCCAGCTCGAACGGGAGATCGCCGCGCGTCGTCAGTATGAGCTCGACGTCGAGACCACCATCCGCAAGGAGGTCGCCGCCGAATCCGGTGCCGAACTCGCCTCCCTCAAGGAACAGGTGATCTCGCTGCGCGCCAGCCTCGAACGGTTGCTCGGTGAAGCCCTCCCCGACGATCAGGTCGCGTTGCCCAACGAGAAGCTGCGCGAGCTCGCCTCCGGCCTCGGCGGCGGCGGGCTCGATCCCCACCAGTATTCCGCGCCCTACGGGAGTTCCGGGCGCGGTGACTCCGCCTTCGGTGGACATGGTGGCGCCTACGGCTCGCAGGGCTACGCGCCGGATCAGTACCGTCCGGAAGGCTTCGGCGCCGCCGATTTTCACGCCCCGGACGATGGTGTGGTCGCCGCACGCGATTTCGCCGAGACCGTTCCGGCCGCCGACGACGGCCGCCACGTGGAGCGCAAGGCCGACCCCAACGAGATGACCGAGGTCATCCCGATCGTCACCGACGACCCGCTGTCGGGACGCTTCGCCACGTCGACGGCCGATCATGCACAGGATTCCGCGACGTCGGAAGCCCCGGAACAACCCGGTCGCGACCAGGCGGGACGTGAACAGACCGGTCCCGAGCAGACGGCTCCCCAGCAGTCCGGTCACGACGCCGTCGATGAGCCCGCCGCGTTCGTCGACGACACCCCGACCGACGAATGGGATCGACCCGGCCCCGAGGTGTCCACGCCGGGCAGTGCCGCCGAAGCTGCCGGGGCCCGGACTGCCGATGCGTCCGGTCCGATCCCCGCGTGGTCGCGTGGTCGGCACGAAACCGCAGGCGCAGCAACCACATTCGGTGGCGGGGGGCGTCGGCGACGCCCCGAGGAGCAGCCGGAGCCGGTGGCGGTCGAGGATCCCGTCGACGACGCCGACAGCGCGCATTCCAACGGGCTTCCGGTGTCGGAACTGCTCAAGCAACTCCGCGACACCGACGCCGCGGGCGGCGGCCGTCGCCGTCGCCGCGACTGATCGCGTCCCCGCAACACCACCGCCCTGTTGACCGACCCGGTGCGGTGAGCCCCGTCACACGGGATGGATCCGGGCTGTCGCCAACGCCTACCCTGACTCTGCAACGTCCGGTACCCGGCCGTCGCGGCGCCCCACACCCGCTGTGGACGCCGCCCGGCAGCCCTCGGGACTGGAACGACCCGGAGGACAGTGGTGACCTCGTCGAACGATGACGCCCGTGTGGCGTCTGCCGGCCTACCCAGGCCGGGCGGAGACGGGTATGCCCACCACAGCGCCGCGATCCCCGGGATCACCAACCTCCCCACCCCCGCCCGACTGACCGTCGGCATCGTGTCCGCCGGACGAGTCGGCACGGCGCTCGGGGAAGCGCTCGAACGTGCCGGACACGTGGTCGGTGCCGTCGTCGCGCGTTCACCACAATCGCGCCGCCGGGTCGAGCAGCGGCTGCCGGAGTCGGCGATCCTCGACCTCGCCGACGTGGTGTCCCGATCCGAACTCCTCCTCATCTCGGTGCCCGATGCCGTCCTGCCGTCGGTGATCGCCGACATCGCCGCCACCGGCAGGGTGCGCCCGCGCACCCTGGTGGCCCACACCGCAGGGGCGCACGGCGTCGGCATCCTCGCCCCGCTGACCGCGTTGGGCGCGACCGGACTCGCGATCCACCCGGCGATGACCTTCGTCGGCACGGCCGACGACACCTCGCGGCTGACGCGGGCGTGCTTCGGGATCACCGCAGGTGATGAGGTCGGCGACGCGATCGCCGCGGCCCTCGTCATCGAGATGGGCGGTGAGCCGGTGCGGGTGGCCGAGGCCGACCGCACCCTGTATCACGCGGCGCTCGCCCACGGTGCCAACCATCTCGTCGCGCTCATCAACGATGCGGTGACCGCACTCAACCATGCGATCGCCGGTCCCGCCGGGACCGGGCAGTCGACCGCCACCGTCGACGGAAACCCGGTGCGCCTGGCCGAACGCATTCTCGGACCGCTGGTGACCGTGTCGCTGCACAACGTGCTCGACCTCGGTGCGTCGGCGTTGACGGGCCCGGTCGCACGCGGGGATGGCGCTGCCGTCGCCGCACACCTGGCCGCCTTGCGGGCACTGCCCGACGCCGATGCCGACAGTGCGGACACCGACGGTGCAGATACCGATGGGGATTCGATCGCCGAGGCCTACCGTGTGCTGGCCCGCCGCGCCGCCCACCAGTCGGATGCGCCGCAGGCGGTCCTCGATGCCCTGAGGCCCAGATGAATCCTGAGGCCCAGATGAATACGGAGCAGCGATGAGTGCCCACGTGATCGCCGACGAGGCGAACCTCTTCACCCCCGGAACCCTGACGGTGCACCGTGATCCGGCAGCACTGCACCGGGTGAGCGCGGCACTGCGCAGCACCGGACGACGGGTCGCCCTGGTGCCGACGATGGGTGCCCTGCACGCCGGGCACCTCGAACTGGTCCGCGCGGCCAAGGAACGCGGCAACACCGTCGTGATCGTGTCGATCTTCGTCAATCCGCTGCAGTTCGGTGCCGGCGAGGACCTCGACGCCTATCCGCGGACCTTCGACGCCGACCTCGAGCTGTTGGCGCCGTTGGGCGTGGAATTGGTTTTCGCGCCCACCGAGGCGGCGATGTATCCCAATGGCCGGCGCACCATGATCCATCCCGGACCGGCCGGCGATATCCTCGACGGTGCCTCGCGCCCAGGGCATTTCGCCGGAATGCTCACCGTCGTCAACAAACTTCTGCACATCGCGGCGCCGCACACGGCGTACTTCGGGGAGAAGGACTACCAACAACTGGTGCTCATCAGTCAGATGGTCGCCGACCTGAACATGGACGTCGAGATCGTCGGTGTCCCCACCGTCCGCGAGGCCGACGGTCTCGCGATGAGTTCTCGCAACCGCTACCTCTCCGCCGAGCAGCGCCAACTCGCCACCACCCTGTCGGCCGCGCTGACCGCGGGCTCGCACGCCGCTCCGAAGGGCGCCGACGCCATTCTGGCTGTGGCGCAGGAGGTTTTGTCCTCGGAGCCCGAGATCGAACTCGACTATCTCGCCCTGCGGGGCCGGTCGTTGGAAGAACCGCCGGACAAGGGCCACGGGCGGTTGCTGGTCGCGGCCCGCCTCGGCGCGGCGCGGCTGATCGACAACGTCGGCGTCGCGATCGGATTGAGCCTCGAAGAACGCGAGGCCAGGTCCGAATGACCCGTCGACAACCGTTGCGACTCAAACCACTTCTCTGCCAACCCTGTCCACGACATCGGAGGAACCGCACATGCTGCGCACCATGATGACCTCGAAGATCCACCGCGCCACCGTGACCCAGGCCGACCTGCACTATGTCGGATCGGTGACCATCGACGCCGACCTGCTCGAGGCCGCCGATCTCCTCGAGGGTGAGCAGGTCACCATCGTCGACATCACCAACGGTGCCCGCCTGGAGACCTACGCGATCGCCGGTGAGCGAGGTACCGGGGTCATCGGGATCAACGGGGCCGCAGCACATCTCGTCCACCCCGGCGACCTGGTGATCATCATCGCCTACGGCATCCTCGATGAGCGGGAGATCGCCGAGTACGCACCGCACGTGGTCTTCGTCGACGAACACAACCGGGTTCTCGAGCAGGGGACCGACCCGGCCCGCGCGCCCGAGGGTTCGGGATTGCGCGATCCCCGGCACGCCGACGACCTCGCCGCCACTCATGCGTGAGGTCGGCCACCCTCTGACGGTCGGCCCCCGCTGATGCTGCTCACCGTCGAGATCGGTAACACGAACACCCATCTCGGCGTGTTCGCCGGTACGGGCGCGCATGCGCGATTGGTCCGCGATTGGCGCCTGCACACCGAACCCGAGCGCACCGCAGACGAATTGGCGTTGCTGATCCAGGGACTCCTCGGCTCCGACATCGAGCAGGTCACCAGTGTCGCGGCGCTGTCGACGGTACCGTCGCTGTTGCGCGAGGTCCGGGTGATGGTCGGCCGGTACTTCGACAACCCGCACAACGTCATCCTGGAACCCGGTGTGCGCACCGGGGTTCCGCTACTGGTCGACAATCCCAAAGAGGTGGGGACCGACCGTGTCGCGAATTGCCTTGCGGCCTATCACACCTACGGCGGGCCGACCATCGTAGTGGCGTGCGGGACGGCCACCGTGGTCGACGCGGTGTCGGTCAAGGGCGAGTTCCTCGGCGGCGCCATCGCACCCGGCGTCGACCTCGGTGTCGAGGCGCTCAGCGAACACACCGTCACCGTGCGCAAGGTGGAGTTGATGCCGCCGCGCAGCGTCCTGGGGAAGAACACGGTCGAGGCCCTGCAGTCGGGCATCCTGTTCGGGTTCGCCGGTCAGATCGACGGCCTGGTGAACCGCATCCGCACCACGGTCGCCGGTTTCGACGGCGACGACGTCACCGTCGTGGCCACCGGTTACCTGGCGCCCCTGATGTTCGAGGAGTGCCCGACGCTGACCACCCACCACAGCCATCTCACCCTCGAGGGCCTGCGTCTGGTGCACGAACGCACCAAGGCGGCCGTGCGACGCAAATAGCGCCGACAGCGCTCGCCACCGCGCCGACAGCGCCCACGCGAGGGAAGCAGATCGACTTTTGCTCGCCCGGTGCACAAAACCCCGCTGACCCTGGACCCGCTGGCGTTCACTGTGGCAAACTGTCCGACGTGATCAAGAGCTGTCAGGAGTGTTGTCAGGGCTGAGTCCGCATCTGCGGCCGCCCTCCTTCGCGCTCCCCGCTCACTTTTCGATCACTCGAGGTTTCTCACCATGACCGCATCGGTCCAGGTTCTCGCACCCGTCTCTGCTCCCGCACCCAACGGCCTGCTGTCGCTGCAGGTCAGCCACTATGCCGAGGCTGTCGCGGCTGGAGCCGTTCCCGTCGACATCCGCAGCCACCGCAAGCGTCAGGCCGATGGGGCCTTGATCGGGGCACTCGCACTCGACGCCGCCGAGGCACTCGATCTGCTCACCCCCGGATCGCCGACGGCACTGCGCTCGGCCACCCACGACGCCCGCTGGATTCTCGTCTCCGACGACGGCCACGAAGCCGAATGGCTGAGCTGGCATCTGCAGGCGCGTGGGGTGAGCGGGGCGGTGTTCGTGGTCGGCGGTCACCGCGGCCTGCGCCGCGCCGGTATCAACGGCCGGATCAGCCAGGCCGAGCTCGACATCTTCTCGGTGCACTGACAGCGGGGCACCTGACAGCGGTGCACTGACAGCGGGGCACCTGACAGCGGGGGCGCTGATGGCGGGCGCACCGAACGGACAGCTCGCCGAACTTGGTGGACGCCACCACCACCGAATACGCTCACGGACGTGAGTGACGCGCCCGACGAGACGATTGCCGACGAGCAGACCCCCGAACAACTCCGCATCCGGCGGGAGAAGCGGGAACGGATTCTCGACGAGGGCCGTGAGGCCTACCCGGTGGCGATCCCGCGCACGCATGCACTTTCGGAGATCCGTGCACAATTCCCCGACCTGGAGGCCGGCACCGAGACCGGTGAGATGGTCGGCGTCGCCGGCCGCGTCATCTTCCTGCGCAACAAGGGCAAGCTCTGCTTCGCCACGCTGCAGGAAGGCGACGGCACCCAACTGCAGGCGATGATCTCCTTCAACGGCGTCGGCGAGGAGTCGCTTGCGCGCTGGAAGGCCGAGGTCGACCTCGGCGACATCGTCTTCGTCCACGGCCAGGTGATCAGCTCTCGCACCGGAGAGTTGTCGGTGATGGCCGACGCCTGGGAGATGGCCTCGAAGTCGTTGCGTCCCTTGCCCGTCGCGCACAAGGAGATGAACGAGGAGACCCGGGTGCGGCAGCGCTACGTGGATCTCATCATGCGGCCGGAAGCGCGCTCGATCGCCCGCACCAGGATCTCGGTGATGGCCGAACTGCGTGCGGCGCTGGGTAAGCGGGGATTTCTCGAGGTCGAGACGCCGATGCTGCAAACCCTGCACGGCGGCGCCGCGGCGCGGCCGTTCGTCACCCATTCCAACGCCTTCGACATCGATCTCTACCTGCGGATCGCGCCGGAACTGTTCCTCAAGCGTTGCATCGTCGGCGGTATCGAGCGCGTCTTCGAGATCAACCGCAACTTCCGCAACGAGGGCGCCGACTCCACGCATTCGCCGGAGTTCGCGATGCTCGAGACCTATCAGGCCTACGGCACCTATGACGACGCCGCGGTCATGACTCGTGAACTTGTCCAAGAGGTTTCGCAAGGTGCCCTGGGAACACTGACCCCGACGATGCCCGACGGCGAGGTCTACGACCTCTCCGGCGAGTGGACGTCGTTGCAGATGTATCCCTCACTGTCGGAGGCGCTCGGGCAAGAGATCGTGCCCGACGGTGGCGCCGATCATCCCGGTACCACCGTCGACGAGTTGCTGGACATCGCGGCGAAGGTCGGTCTGGAGATCCCGAAGGGCAAGGGCTACGGGCACGGCAAGCTCGTCGAGGAGTTGTGGGAGCACATGGTCGGCGAGAAGCTCTCGCAGCCGGTGTTCGTCCGCGACTTCCCGGTCGAGACCTCGCCACTGGTCCGCGCGCATCGCAGCGTGCCCGGCGTCGTCGAGAAGTGGGACCTCTACGTCCGTGGATTCGAGCTGGCCACCGGATACTCCGAGCTCATCGACCCGGTCATCCAGCGTGCGCGCTTCGTCGACCAGGCTCGTCTGGCCGCCGCCGGCGACGACGAGGCCATGCGCCTCGACGAGGAGTTCCTCACCGCCATGGAGTACGGCATGCCGCCGACCGCGGGCACCGGTATGGGCATCGACCGGCTGCTGATGGCGCTGACCGGCCTCGGCATCCGCGAAACGATCCTGTTCCCGCTGGTCAAGCCGATCAGCTGAGCGAAGGTAGGGGAAGAACGTTCTTCCCCTACTCTTTCGTTCGTCCCCGGGAGATTTCCTGCGGACGAACGGAATTCCTCAGGAAGAACGACGGGTCGGCGTGCGCGTCGACGTGGATCCACTCGTCAGGCGGTTCGAGTGTCGCGGTCTGCCCTCTCGCCACCGACTCGTCGGCGTCGGAGGCATCGGGCCCCCGATGCGTGATGCGGGAGATGCGTTCGGCCTCATCGAGTTCCAGCCACCATCCGGTGAAGTCGACGCCGGTCTCGGTGGCCACCGAGGCGATCGCCTGTTGCTGTGTGGCTCTGCCGAAGACGGCGTCGGCGACGACACTCATGCCGCCTGCGAGATCCGTTGTGGCCAGCCGGTTCAGCTCGTCGTAGACCGCCGACCGGGCCTGCGGTGTGTAGGCCGAGCGCGGGAGCTTCTCGGTCTCGCCGACACCGGCGAGCCGCTTGCGCAGGACGTCGGTGCGCAGGATCCGTGCACCCGGCGCGGGCTCGAGGTCCCCACCGATCGCGCGGGCGACGGTGGTCTTCCCGGTGCCCGACCCACCGCCGATCGCCATCAGCCGCGGCGCGACCGGCTCGGTGAACCCCAGCGCGAGCGACAGGTAACGCGTGGCGTCGTCGACGGCGTCCGCGGCGGCGCTGACGTGCGCACGGACCGTCGCCCGCACGGCGAGCATGATCGGCAGCAGACAGAACCCGTCCTCGTCGTCGGGGGAGCGGTCCAGGTACTGGTTCACGACGACGTTCGCCTCATGTCGCAGGTCCCGCGCCCACAGGTCCATCAGCAGAAACGCGAGGTCGTAGAGCACGTCGGTGGTCGCCATCTCCTCGTCGAACTCCAGGCAGTCGAAGGGCACGGGACGGCCGTCGATGATCGCGATGTTGCCCAGGTGCAGGTCGCCGTGGACGCGCCGCACCCGCCCCCGGCGGGCCCGGGCGTCGAGGGTCTCGGAGCGCTCGGTGATCATCGCGGTGATGCGGCTCGTCAGACGCCGCGCCGCAGCGGGATCGATGACATCAGGGAAGACCGACATACTCGCCAGGTTCCCGTCGACGACCTCCTGCAACCGGGCCGCACCGTGCGGATCGTCGCGGATCGGCGAGGACGCATGGAGGTCGACGACGCTCTCGGCGAGCGTTCGGAGAAACGCGTCGTCGAGGTTGCCGGGCTCGGCACGGTGGACCAGGAGTGCGTCGTCGTCGAAGCGTGTCATCTCGAGTACCCAGTCGACGGTCTCGCCGGGTCCGTCGAGGGTGAGGCTGCCGTCATCGGCACGTCGGATCGCATGCACGGCGCGATAGACCTCGGGCGCGAACCGGCGATTGAGTGTCAGCTCCTGCTGCAGGACGTCGTGGCGTAGCTCTGGGGTGGAGAAGTCGAAGAACCGCAGGCGCACAGGGCGTTTCATCTTCCATGCGTGGGTGCCGTTGAGGAAGACGACGGCGCCGTGGGTGACGATCCGATCGGTGGGCAGGTCGGGGTCGAGGGCGCCTGCCGCGGTGAGGAGCTCGGTCGTGGGGTCGGGGTTGGTCGACACAGTCCCATCCGACCACAGTCGCTCGGATCGTGCCGACCGGGCCCTCGCCGTTCTTCCCCTACTTTCCCCTTCTTCCCCGGGAAATCTCCAGGGGAAGAACCGAAAGCTAGGGGAAGAACCTTCACCCCAACTCGCGCTTGAGGATCTTCCCGGCCGCGTTGCGCGGGAAGGCGTCGAGGAAGACCACCGACCGCGGCACCTTGAAGTTCGCCAGATGTTCGCGGGCGTAGGCGATCACACGGTCTTCGTCGAGGTCGGCGCCGTCGCGGACGGTGAGATAGGCCCGGCCCACCTCACCCAGTCGGTCGTCGGGGACGCCGATCACGGCGGATTCGGTGACGCCGTCGAGGCGGGCGAGGGTCTGTTCGACCTCGGCCGGGTAGACGTTGAAGCCGCCGCAGATGTACATGTCCTTGAGGCGGTCGGTGATCCGCAGATTACCGCGTTCGTCGATGGTGCCGATGTCGCCGGTGTGCAGCCAGCCGTCGGCGTCGATCGTCTCGGCCTTCGCCTGGGGGTTGTCGAGGTAGCCGCGCATGACCATCTTTCCGCGCGCGAGTACCTCACCCTGCTCCGACACCGCGATCTCCATGCCGTCGAAAGCGCGCCCGCAGGTGCTTGCGACGGTTTCGTCATCGTCGTCCGGGGTGCAGGTGGAGACGAACCCGCTGGCCTCGGTCAGCCCGTAGGCGGTGATGACGGTGTCGACGCCGAGGTCACGCTGGATGCGTTCGACGAGGACGACCGGAACGATCGCCGCACCGGTCACCACCAGCCGTAGTGACGAGAGATCGAGGCTCTCGCGAGCGGGGTCGTCGAGGATGGTCTGGAAGATCGTCGGCGCTCCCGGGAAGACGGTGATCCGTTGCGCAGCAACCTGCTTCATCGCCTCGGCGGGCGAATACACGGCTTGCGGGAACATCGCCGACCCGAACAGCACGCACGGCAGGATGCCCGCCTTGTAGCCGAAGGTGTGGAAGTACGGGTTCACCATGAGATAGCGGTCGTCGGGGGACAGGCGGCCGTTGGCGCCCCACGCGTGTGAACCCGCGACGGTCTGCTGATGTTCGGCCAGCACGCCTTTGGATGTGCCGGTGGTACCCGAGGTGAACAGGATGTCGGAGAGGTCGTCGGGGGTGACGGCGTCGGCGCGCGCACGGGCCTGCGCGCGGGTCTCGTCGGTGGCACGGTCGAGGAAATCGCTCCAGTCGAGTGCGCCGTCGGGCGCCGCGCCCTTGTCCGACAAGCCAATCCGCACCACGAGGTCCGGCATCGCATCGCGATGGGTGGTCATGAGTTCGGCAGCGTGATCGGCTCCGAGGAACTCGCCGGAGACGACGACGGCACGCACCCCTGCCCGCTCGATCACGTCGACGGCCTCGCCGGCGGTGTAGCGGGTGTTGAGCGGTACGAGCACCGCACCGGCGTAATGGATGCCCAGTGCCGCAACCGGCCAGTGATGGCTGTTGGGTGACCACACCGCCACCCGATCCCCGTGCTCCACCCCCGACGCGATCAGGGCGGCGGCCGTATCGACGACCCGATCATGCAATTGTGACCACGAGTACTCGACCGGACTGCTCCACTGGGTATCGACGAGGGCGAGACGATCCGGCCACTCGCGGGCCGCCCGACGCAGCGCGGACGGGGTCGTCGAGACGCTCTCCATGCTCCCCAACCTAGCACTTGCTTGGTAGGTTATGCTAGCGGCCATGACCTCGATCGATCTCGCCGACAGATCCCTGGATCTCGGTGAATGGGCAGCTCGGACGCCCGACGCCGACGCGGAGTTCGCCGTGGCGGTCCGGGGGTGGCTCGAGGAGAACCTCGCCGGGAGCTTCGCGTCGTTGCGAGGTCGGGGCGGTCCCGGCAGTGAACACGAGTTCTTCACCGAGCGCCTCGAGTGGGATCGTCACCTCGCGCGCGCCGGATGGACGTGTTTGGGCTGGCCGACGCGCTACGGCGGCCGCGGTGCCACGCTGGCCCAGCGCATCATCTTCCACGAGGAGTACGCGCGCGCCGATGCGCCCGCCCGGGTCAACCATCTCGGCGAAGAGCTTCTCGGTCCGACGCTCATCGAATTCGGGACCGACGAGCAGAAACAGCGATTCCTGCCCGGCATCGTCGACGTGACCGAACTCTGGGCACAGGGCTACTCCGAGCCGGGTGCCGGCTCGGATCTCGCGGGCGTGGCGACCACGGCGAGTCCGGCCGACGGACGGTGGCAGATCAACGGGCAGAAGATCTGGACGTCCTTGGCGCACGTCGCACAGTGGGCGTTCGTGCTCTGTCGCACCGAGCCGGGCTCGACGCGGCACAAGGGGCTGAGCTTTCTGCTCGTCCCCCTCGATCAGGAGGGCGTCACCGTCCGGCCCATCCAACAGCTCACCGGCACATCGGAATTCAACGAGGTGTTCTTCGACGATGCGGTCACCGATGCCGACAACATCGTCGGCGAGCCCGGTGACGGATGGAAGGTCGCCATGGGACTGCTGCAATTCGAGCGCGGCGTCTCCACCCTCGGACAGCAGGTCGGTTTCGCACGTGAACTCGACGCGGTCACCGATCTCGCGCGCAGCAACGGTGCCCTCGACAATCCCGAGATCGCCACCCGCATCGCGCGCGCCGGTATCGGCCTGCGCGTGATGCGAGCCCATGCGCCGGCGGTGCTCGACGGCGTTCCCGGTGCCGACTCGGTCGGAAAACTCTTGTGGTCCAACTGGCATCGCGATCTCGGCGAGCTGGGAATGGCCGTGCGCGGAGCGTCGGCGTTGATCGGACCCGCCACGACCGCCGAGGGTGCGTTCAACGACCTCACCGATCCCGAACACGTCGAACTCGACGAATGGCAACGGCTGTACCTGTTCACTCGCGCCGACACCATCTACGGCGGCTCGAACGAGGTGCAGCGCAACATCATCGCCGAGCGTGTGCTCGGCCTACCCCGAGAGGCCCGTGCATGACCATCCCGGACACCGAGAACCGTCGTTCACCGTTGGCCGACCCACCGACGGAGACGCCCGGGCACGGACTCCTGTCGGGACGCAAGGTCGTGGTCACCGCGGCCGCGGGAACCGGCATCGGATTCGCCACCGCCAGAAGGGCACTGCTCGAAGGTGCCGATGTTCTCATCAGCGACTGGCACGAACGCCGGCTCGGCGAGGCCGCCCAGAAACTGTCCGCGGAGTTCGGTGACCGGACGGTCGCACAGGCAACCTGCGACGTCTCCGACACCGCGCAGGTCGATGCGCTGATCACCCGTGCCGCAGACGAACTCGGCCGCATCGACGTCCTGGTCAACAACGCCGGACTCGGCGGTGAGACGCCGGTCGCCGACATGACCGACGAACAGTGGGACCGCGTCGTCGACATCACCCTCAACGGCACCTTCCGCGCCACTCGTGCTGCCCTGCGCTACTTCCGGGCCGTGGAACACGGCGGCGTCATCGTCAACAACGCCTCGGTACTGGGCTGGCGCGCCCAACGCGGACAAGCCCACTACGCCGCCGCCAAGGCCGGTGTGATGGCACTGACCCGTTGTGCCGCAGTCGAAGCCGCCGACTTTGGGGTGCGCATCAATGCGGTCGCGCCGTCGATAGCCAAACATCCCTTCCTGGCGAAGGTCACCAGCGACGAACTGCTCGACGAGCTCGCCGCGCACGAAGCCTACGGACGTGCCGCAGAGGTCTGGGAGGTCGCGGCCACCATCGCGATGCTCGCCAGCGACTACACCACCTATCTCACCGGCGAGGTCGTCTCGATCTCCAGCCAGCGAGCCTGACCCCGATCACCCACCAGGAGAACTGATGTCACCCCAGGCCTACATCGTCGACGTCGTCCGCACACCGGTCGGCAAGCGTAACGGCTCGCTGGCCAAGACCCATCCCGCCGATCTCGGCGCCCACGTCATCACCGCGATCCTCGAGCGCACCGGCATCGACCCGATGATCGTCGACGACGTCGTCTTCGGTTGCGTCGACGCCATCGGGCCACAGGCGGGCAACATCGCCCGCACCGCGTGGCTCGCCGCCGGTGGGCCGCTCGCCATCCCGGGCACCACCGTCGACCGGCAATGCGGATCCTCGCAGCAGGCGATCCATTTCGCCGCGCAGGGCGTGATGAGCGGTACCCAGGACGTGGTGCTCGCCGGCGGTGTGCAGAACATGAGCGCCATCCCGATCAGTCAGGCCATGATCGCCGGTCAGGAGTTCGGATTCACCACGCCGACAGCCGAATCCGCCGGGTGGCGGGAGCGCTTCGGTGACGCCGAGATCTCGCAGTTCGCGGGCGCGGATGCGATGGCAGTGCGCTGGGACATCAGCCGTGAGGACATGGAGGCGTGGGCGCTGCAGTCACATCAGCGCGCGGCACAGGCCATCGCCGCGGGTCATTTCGACAACGAGCTCGCGCCGCTCGGTGACTGCGTCGTCGACGAATGTCCGCGCCAGACATCGCTGGAGAAGATGGCCGGGCTCGCACCGTTGGCGCAAGGATCGCGCCTGACGGCCGCCGTCGCCTCGCAGATCTCCGACGGCGCATCGGCCGCGCTGGTGGTGTCCGAGAAGGCGCTGACCGACTACGGGCTGACCCCGCGGGCCCGCATCCATCACCTCTCGGTGCGCGGCGACGACCCGGTCATGATGCTGTCCGCGCCGATCCCCGCAACCGCGTACGCGCTGGACAAGACGGGCCTGTCCATCGACGACATCGACGTCATCGAGATCAACGAGGCGTTCGCGTCGGTGGTGCTGGCCTGGCTCAAGGAGACCGGCGCCGACCCGGCGAAGGTCAACCCCAACGGCGGTGCCATCGCCCTCGGCCATCCGCTCGGTGCGACCGGTGCCAAACTCTTCGCCACCCTGCTGAACGAACTCGAACGCACCGGCGGCCGGTACGGGCTGCAGACGATGTGCGAGGGCGGTGGCACGGCCAACGTGACCATCATCGAGCGGCTGGGCTGACCCGTCAACTCGCCGACACCGCCCGCCACGATGCCGGTAGCGCTTTGCCGAGCGCCGTCGACGCCATGGCGAGCGCTATCGGCGCAAACTCGAGCGCTGTGGGCGCAAAATCGAGCGCTGTCGGCGATATGACGAGTGCTGTCGCGAGGGATCTGGGAACACGTGTAGCCACATCACTGTGACGTGACGCATACTATGGAGGAACGAGCGAGCGTAAACGTCTCAGCGACGGTCGCGAGACGCCGCTCGACCTTGGGAGGGTGGCGAATGACCAAACCTGCTGACGTGACCAGCAAGATCGAGGGACGTGTCTCGTCGGAGGCGCATTCGATGACCGAACTGCTCGAGATCCAGCGTGCGGCGTTCCTGCGGGACGGTATCCCGGACGCGGCGACCCGCATCGACCGCATCACCAGGCTGTCGTCGCTGCTGCTCGATCACGGTGACGAGATCGCCGAGGCGCTGACCGTTGACTTCGGTTCGCGGCCAAGGGAACTGAGCATCGCCGCGGACGTCGCGGGCTGCATGATCGACCTCACCCACCAGCGCCGCGGGGTCAAGGAGTGGATGGCCGATTCGGTCTCGGCGCGCGTGCAGGGAGCCCTCGGCTTCAAGCAGCGGGTGCGTCACGATCCGCTGGGCGTGGTCGGCATCATGGGCCCCTGGAATTTCCCGCTGCAGCTGACCTTCGTGCCCGCGGCGTCGGCGTTCGCGGCCGGCAACCGGGTGCTGATGAGACCGTCGTCGATCACCGCGCGCACCACCGGCGTGATCGCCAAGTACGCCCCCGACTACTTCTCGATCGAGGAACTCGCGGTCATCACGCCCAAGCACGGGTCGGGATCGGATTTCGCGAAACTCAAGGTCGACCACATGTTCTTCACCGGTTCGCCCGAGGTCGGTTCCTCGGTGGCCCAGGAGGCCGCAAAGAACCTTGTGCCGGTCACCCTCGAGCTCGGCGGCAAGAACCCGGCCGTCGTCGACGTCTCCGCCGACATCGACAAGGCGGCAAAGATGCTCGCCGACGCCCGGATGGTCAACGGCGGTCAGGTCTGCCTGTGCCCCGACTACGTCTTCGTGCCGGAGGCCAAACTCGGCGAGTTCACCGACAAGGTGATGGCCCGCTGGACCGCCAACTTCGCGACGATCTACGACAATCCCGAGTACACCTCGACGATCAACCAGAAGAACTACGAGCGCATCATCGGGCTGATCGACGACGCGGTCTCACTCGGTGCCGAGAAGCGACAGGTCATCCCCGGTGGTGAACCGCTGCCGTCGGCCGAGCGTCGCAAGATCCCGCCGACCCTGCTCACCGGGGTCAAGTCGGGGATGAAGATCACCGAGGACGAGGTCTTCGGTCCGGTGCTGACGGTCTACCCGTACCGGGATCTCACCGAGGCGATCAGTTACATCGCCGGCCATCCGCACCCGCTGACGATGTACTGGTGCGGCGACGACAACGACAACTTCGCACGGCTGGCCGACAACACCCGCAGCGGATCGATCAACGGAAACGACTTCGCCCTGCACATGTTCGGTGCCGAACTGCCGTTCGGTGGCATCGGGCGTAGTGGGATGGGCAGCTACCACGGCAAGACCGGCTTCGAGACCTTCAGTCATGCACGCGCCGTGGCGTTCTCGACGATGCCGTTCACCGTTGCCGAGATGATGTCGCCGCCGTTCACCAATCGCGACAAGAAGATGGCCAACGGACAGCTGAAGCTGTGGACCAAGCTCAATGCGCGAGCGCAGAAGAAGGTGCGCAAGCGCTGAATCCTCTCACGGGAGCCACCCCCGTACCCAAGCGCTTGCTAGGGTACGGGGGTGGCGCCACGTAACGGAACTTCCCGACGCGACGAACTGCTGACGACGGCGAGTCGGATGTTCGCGGAGCAGGGTCTGCGGTCGACGACCGTGCGTGACATCGCCGATGCCGCAGGCATTCTCTCGGGGAGTCTCTATCATCACTTCGATTCCAAGGAGTCGATGGTCGACGAGATCCTGCGGGGTTTCCTCGACGCCTTGTTCGCCCGCTATCGGCAGATCGCCGACGCCGGTCTGTCGGCCGCCGAGACGTTGCGGCAGTTGGTGATTGCCTCATTCGAGTCCATCGACGCCGATCACCATGCTGTGGCCATCTATCAGGACGAGGCCAAGCGCCTTGCCCCGCAAGATCGTTTCTCCTATATCGGCGACCGCAATGAAGAGTTTCGCGGGCTGTGGCATTCGGTGCTGGCGCGTGGGGTCGCCGATGGTGAGTTCCGCGCCGACCTCGACGTCGAACTCGTCTACCGCTTCCTGCGTGACACGGTGTGGGTGGCGGTCCGCTGGTATCGGCCGGGCGGATCGTTGAGCGTGGAGCAGATCGCCGACCAATACTTGTCGGTGGTCCTCGACGGCATCCTGCCGCGCTGAGATCTCCTTGACTTAGGTAACCCTTGCTTCCGGCTGGCTGTCCGCGTTAACGAGGTGATCGCCTCGGCGGCAACGGTCGTCCCGTTCGTGGGAATCGTGGAACTGGGTCGGGCCTGCTGCTCGACGGGCCGGTGCAGACCGCGCGGGTCTGACATCGGACGGCGCGACGAACCGTTGGCGCGCGGTGGCACCTACGTCGACTTCTGGACGCGGCGCAACGCCGCGGCGGGGTGGACGATGACGGTCTCAGCCGACGTGTGAGTTGCCGGCGGTCACCTCGTCGAGCCAGGCGCGGGTGACCTTTCCGGTTGCGGTGCGGGCGATCTCGTCGACGAAGACGATGTCGCGCGGGACACGTGAGCGCGACAGCTCCCGGCCGATGTGTTCCTTGAGGGCGGTGTCGTCGACGTCGTGGCCCGCGCGGCGGGCGACCACCGCCGAGAGCCGTTGACCGAAATCGGCGTCGTCCACGGTGAAGACCGTGGCGTCGGCGACACCGGGGTGACGGTGCAGTGCGAGTTCGACCTCTTCGGGGTAGACGTTCTCACCGCCGGAGACGATCATCGAGTCCGATCGACCGCGGACGTACAAGCGGCCGGCGCCGTCGAGGTAACCCGTGTCGCCGGTGGCGACCATGCCGTCGACGCTGTGTTTGGAGCTTCCATCGGTATACGAACGCATCTGGGCTCCGGTGCGGACGTAGATATCGCCGACCCGTCCGGGTCCGACGGGCATGCCGTCGATGAGGATCGCCACCCGGACACCGAGCGGAGCGGACCCGGCGCAGGACGGGTCGTGCGCGAGGTCGGCGGGGGTGGCGATGGTGATGTAGGAGACCTCGGTGGCGCCGTAGAGGTTGTGCAACACCGGGCCGAACCGTTCGGTGACGGCGGTGACGAGATCGGGGTCGAGTCGCGCGCCGCCCGACCCGAGGATGCGCAGACGACCGGATAGTGGTTGCAGCACTGCGTCGTCGAGATCCATGATCCGCTTCAGCATCGTCGGTACCGCGACGAAGGCGGTGCAGTTCTCGGCAAGCATCGTTGCCACGGCACGCTCGGCGGAGAACCGCCCGTCGAAGACGAGGGTGGCCCCGGCGAGCAGTCCGGTGAGGGTGGCGATCAGGCCCCATCCGTGAAATGCCGGCGGCGCCAGGTAGATCACGTCGGATCGACGCAGCGGGATCTTCTCCAGCAGTCCGGCCAGCGTCGAGAGCATGGTCAGCGGAGAACTGCTGCGGGCTGCGCCGCGGGGCACGCCGGAGGTTCCGGAGGTGAGGATGACCAGCTCGGGATTGCCATGCGCGCGTGGGGGAATGGAATCGTCGGCGGCGGCGAGCACCGAGTCGAGGTCTTCGGTGCGGATGGTGCGCACTCCCGTGAGCTCCGACAGCCGACCGGTGAATTCGTCGTCGTGGAGCAACAGATCGATGTGCTCGCGCTCGCATATGGTCGTCAGCTGCGTGGAACCCATGTCGGTGTTGAGAAAGACCACCCGAACACCGCCGGCGAGTGCTCCGAGCAGGGCGATCACCAGCTGCGCACTGTTGCGGCACATGATGCCGACGGTCGGGCGTTCGCGGGTGGTGTCGAGGTCACGCAACACCGTGATCCACCGGCGGGTGGCGGTGGCGAGGTCACGGTAGGTCAGCGGAACCCCGCGGTCGACGACGGCGACCGAGTCGCCGAACCGGGCGGCGAGCACCTCGGTCAGCATCGCTCCACCGCCGGCTCGAGCGGCGCGAAGCGACCTGGGTAGTTCGGTCGGGCCGGGCAGGATGCCGGCGCGGGCGAGCCGGCCCGTGGCGCGGAGTTCGACGGCGATCCGGCGCAGGCCGGCGAGGCTGTGGGTCACCGACAGGATTCTGCCTCAAAGAAACGAATCGATCAATATGTGCCAACAACGGAGCGGATGGGTGGCGGGCGGTTCCGCATGGTTGGACGACCTAGTAATTTGTGAGGTCGACGACACCCCGCGGGCAACGGAGGCAGTGATGGGATCGGAATTCAGCGAATCGACCGACGCCGCGATCCGGACGGCGCGCGAGCATTCGATCGGCGCGTTGCTGCATCGCAGCGCCCAGCGCAGCCCCGACAAGATCGCGATCATCGACGGGGACACGGAACTGACGTTCGCCGAGTTCGATTCCGCGGTGAACCGGTGCGCCAACACCCTGGCCGCGCGCGGTCTGCAACGCGGAGACCGGTTGGCGCTGATCAGTCACAACTGCTGGCAGTTCGGCGTTCTCAACTTCGCGACCGCCCGCCTCGGGGTGATCCTGGTGCCGATCAACTTCGGGCTCGGCGCCGAGGAGATCGGGTTCATCCTGACCCACAGCGGGGCACGCGGCGTCGTCGTCGAGGATGCTCTCGGGCCGACGGTCATCGCGGCGATCGACCTCGCCGCCGCCGCGGTCGACATCCGCGGATGGATTGCGTTGTCGGGTGCCGCGCCTACCGACGGGTGGGAGGACGCCACCGCATGGATGACCACCGGCAACGTGACTGCTCCCGGCATCGTCGTCGGCGACGACGAGCCGGTTCGGATGATGTACACCTCCGGCACCGAGTCCCGGCCCAAGGGTGTGCTGCTCTCCAGCAAATCGCTGATCACGCAGTATGTTTCGTGCATCGTCGACGGCGGCATGTCGGGTGATGACGTCGAGATCCACTCGCTGCCGATGTATCACTGCGCGCAACTCGACTGCTTCTTCTCCACCGACATCTACCTCGGGGCGACCAGCATCATCCTGCCCGCGCCTGATCCGGCGACGATCCTGGCGACCATCGAGTCCGCGCGTGTCACCAAACTTTTCTGCCCTCCGACGGTCTGGATCTCGCTGCTGCGTCACCCCGACTTCGACACGCGCGACCTGTCGTCGTTGCGCAAGGGGTACTACGGCGCCTCACCGATGCCGGTGGAGATCCTGCGCGAGTTGTCGCGCCGATTGCCCGAGGTGTTGTTGTGGAACTTCTACGGCCAGACCGAGATGTCGCCGCTGGCAACCATTCTGCAGCCGCATGAGCAGATCGACCGCGCCGGGTCGGCCGGGCGGGCATCATTGAACGTCGAGACCAAGGTCGTCGACGACGACGACAATCCGGTACCGGTGGGGGAGGTCGGCGAGATCGTGCACCGCAGTCCCCATGCGGCGCTGGGCTATTACCAGGACGAGGAGAAGACCGCAGCGGCATTCCGCAACGGATGGTTCCACTCCGGCGACCTCGGCATCATCGACGCCGACGGCTACCTCTCGGTGGTCGACCGCAAGAAGGACATGATCAAGACCGGTGGGGAGAACGTCGCCTCACGTGAGGTCGAGGAAGCCATCTATCTGCTCGACGGGGTGGCCGAGGTCGCGGTCTTCGGTGTGCCACACCCGAAGTGGATCGAGGCGGTCACCGCCGTCGTCGTCCCGAAAGATGGCGTGACCCTCACCGAAGAGGCCGTTGCAGCCCATCTCGAGCCGATCCTCGCCGGATACAAGCGGCCGAAATACATCGTGTTCGCCGATGCCCTGCCGAAGAACCCGAGCGGCAAGATCCTCAAGAAGGATCTGCGCGTCGAGCACAACTCGATCGCGGGGTAGCGGGGCCGTCAGTACAGGTAGTCCTCGCCACTCGCGCGCACGGTGACGTCGGAAAGGCTGATACCCCAAGGTTGATCGATCACATGGACGACGGCGTCGGCGAGTTCGTCGGGTGTGATCAACCAGTACTCGACGGAGTCGGGATCGGTGAGTTCGTCGGGCAGCGTGCCCGCGACCATCTGCTTGGTGTGCTCGGCGTACTGTGCCGCGCGTTGCCCGACCATCCCGAAGATGGCTGCGCCGTTGACGATCCAGCTGGCCAGGTTGGTTCCGGCGACGCCGGTGGGGCGCACCGTGGTGACCTTGATCCTGCCCTTGGTCTCGATGCGCAGCGAATCCGACAGCGCGTTGACCGCCGCCTTGGTCGCGCTGTACACCCCGGACCCGGCGACGCCTGCGTTGCCGTAGATCGACGAGATGTTCACCACGTGGCCGCGGCCCTGCTCGATCATCTGGTCGTAGACCGCCGAGATGCCGTTGAGCACGCCTTTGATGTTGATGTCGATGGCCCGATGCCAACGGTCGGCGGCCCGCTCGTGGTCGGCGAAGAACGCCAGCGGCATCACGCCGGCATTGTTGACGATGACGTCGACAGCCCCGAACTCCGCGACGGTTTGTGTTGCCACATCGCGCATCTGGGCGAGATCGGTGACGTCGGCGCCGATCGCCAGTGCCTGCCCGCCGGCGTCGCGGATGCCGTCGATGACGGCTCCGAGGCCCGCCTCGTTGACGTCGACCCCGACGACCCGCGCGCCGCCGGCCGCACATTTCTCGGCGATGAGCGCGCCGAAGCCGCTTGCAGCACCGGTGATGATGATGACCTTCTCGGTGAGATGTCCGGACACGCGAGCCCCCTCTGGCGTCGACCGAGTTGCCGCCGATGCGGCAAATCGGTTCGGATGCTACACCGGCGAGACCTCTCGGCGTCTCGGGCCCTGCGCGTCAGCCCTGCGCGTGTGGTCGAGAAGTGCGCCAGCAGGTCACCGTCGACAGACGAAATACAGATGTCCCCGATTCGGGCCGTCGACCCCGAAAATCGGTCGTTTCGGCCAGATTTCGTGGAATCTGTATTCGTAGCGGCGGCGGCGGTGTCGCCGGTAAGGTCGTCAGTGTCCGGTAGTGAACCGCTTCCGGACATGCGCGCGCTGCTCGATCTCGTCGACGAAGGCGAGTGCGTAGTCGGTACCCGAGATCTCCGAGCTGCCGTCGTCCTTGGTCACCAGGAGATCATCGTCGGTGCGATAGCTACCGGTGGTCTCACCGGGTGCCCAGGACCCGAACAGGGCGGCGGGGGAGACATAGAACCAGTCGAGCTCTTCGGGGCCGGCGCGCAGTGCGTCGAGCACATCCGCATGGGCCAACGCCTCCGGCTTCCATTCGTCGTTGAAGTCCGGAGTGTCGACCAGCCGTGGGCCGCCCTCGGCGACCAGCGAACTACCGGCGCCACCGACCACACCGACACGTGTGTTGTGCGCGAGCGCCGCCGCGGTCACCGAAGGAATCAGATCGACGAGAGGCTTCCCATCCACATCGGCACCGTGTACCGCGATCACCACGACGTCGGCGGTCTCGGCGACCCGATTCACCAAGTCGGCGTCGGCGAGCGATCCGACGTCGTAGGTCACGCCGTCGACGGGATCAGCGGGCGCGCCGGATCGGCTGTACGAGGTGACCTGATGGCCGCGGCGAACGGCCTCTGCGGCGATGTGACCACCGGCGTACCCGGTGCCTCCGAAAATGGCGATGTGAGAACTCATACCGGGTGCAACCGGACCGTGGTCCGGAGTTATTCCGGCGGGTCCGAGGCGTTGCACCACGCGGTCGGTCATCCGTCCGACATGACTGGGCGGGTCGGGCTCCGCACCCTACGCTGACCGTCGTGACCTATGACGATGCCGAGTGGCACACGGATTCGGTGATCGACCTCGGCCTCGATGAGTCCGCGGGCGCCATCCACATCGCGGCCTTCATGGGCTGGGCGTGCAGACGCGGGTTGGTGCCCGCCGACGACCATGCCGACGCGATCGCCGACGCCACCTCTGAAACCGACCGTCCCACCGGGTTCGTGGCGACACACTTCGTCTCGCAGATCAACGTCAACAACCTCACTCCGCGCGGAAATCTCTTCGCCGAGCAGTGCTACGACGCGTATCTCCGGGCGTTACCCGGCACCGAGTTGATGGCCCGGTACGACAACGACTACCGCATACCCGACACCTGGGACACCGTGGAGGAGATCGGCGCGTTGCTCGACGAGTTGTACGCGGAGTGGGAGTCACAAGGCGGCAGACTCGCCGAGCGTTGACAGTCTGCTCGTCACGCGGGCCCGCGACATGGGATCCAGAGCGGCGCAAAGGGCGAATTCTGTTCTGTCGAGCGCACACTCGATGTTCAGTTCCGCCTCCTGGTCATAGAGGATGTCGACGAGGTGGACGAAGCGACGGGCACTCTGGCGGTCGGTTGTGGCCAGACCGGGCACGCCGCTGACGGTCCACGAACGGTATCGGTGAGCAAGGCGAAGATAGTCGGCGGCACCGAGCGGGCGGCCACAGATCTCCCCGAACGTCACCCCGAGATGGTCGCGAGTCGAGTCCCACACGGAGATGGTTCGTCCGTTGACCGACGTGGACTGCGAGACCCGTTGTGTTGGTGCGCCGTTCACGGTGATCCACAGACCGCCGGCGAAGCCGTGGTCGCGGCGCGGGTTCGGACGGCGAATCGTGCGGTAGTCCGTACCGCCATCGAGTTCTATCGCCATACAGTGTGTTTCGATGAAGTCGATGGTCGGCAGGAAGGTGTCGTGCAGTAACGGGTGGGGCATCAGATCAGAGGGTCGATGATTGGACGTGATGATCAGGCGGATGTCGCGCTCGATCGCTCGCCGGAACACCGCGTCGACGTAGATCCCGTCGGCGCGGTCGTCGACGGTCAATTCATCGAAACACAGGACCCGGACACCCGACGTGATCGTCGCCAGCGCTCCCTCGACGCCGCGGTCTTTGATCAACGCATCGAGATCACGCCCGAACTCGTGCCAATGCAGCCGCCGTACCCACTTCGGGGGCAGTGCGCCGAGGTAGGTGTCGACAAGCCACGTCTTCCCTCGACCTACCGGCCCGGAGAGATAGAGATGATCACGGCCCGAGAGATGCTGTGCAGCAACGAGTTGGGTTGGATCGAGTCGAAAGCCGGCCCGGGTCGCGGCCTCGACGACAACGTCGTCACCCACCAGCGGCGCGGACTGCTTTCGACCACCGAACATTCCTAAACTCTATCATCGTAGAGTCTGGCTATCATGTGATGTGTGCCCCGTCCCGACCGTCGCCCACGAATCGCCGATGCCGCGCTGGAACTCGCGGCGTCCGGGGGAACACACGCGCTTACCCATCAGGCGATCGATCGTCGGCTCGACTTACCGAAGGGATCGACCTCGTATTACTTCCGCACTCGCGAAGCGCTCTTGCTGGCCGCCGCCGACCGGCTGATCACCATCTCCCGTGAGCGGTTCCGCGGCACGCTCGAACTGTCCGCCGGACAGACCAATCCGGTCGAGGTGATCAGCGACTACGTCACCGAACTCGTCACCGACCGCGTGGCCGAGGTGACCGCGCGTCAGGCGCTGTTGCTCGACGCCGGAATCGGGGATGACGTCCGTGGGCGCCTGCGCCGCTGCTTCTTCTCCGAGGACGCTGCCGCGGGGCTGATGCAGTCGCTGGGGTCCGCGCAGCCGCACGTGGCGGCCCGGCGGTTGGTGACCGTCCTGGAGGGAGTGGTCTACAGCCACACCCAAGGTCTCGACCGCGATGAGCCGCACTCCTCGCGTCGCGGCATCGTCGCCGATCTCGTTACGCGAACACTCCTCACACTGCGCTGACCGGCGCGGCGAGTGCGTGCAGCCGCTCGTGGACCTGCGTCATGATCGACTGGATCAACTCGTCGCAGCTGGGCAGATCGTCGATCATTCCGACAACCTGACCCGAGGCGAGGACGCCCGCGCGGGTGTCGCCCTCGACGAGTCCCGCGCGCAACAACATCGGGGTGTTGCCTGCCATGATGATCTGCTGCCAGGTGCGTTCTCCGGAGCGTCGCATGGCGCGGCCGTCGCGCAGCATCGTCGTCCAGCGCATCCCGGTCAGCTGCTTGAACTCGTTGGCGTTACGGGCCGCGGCGACAAGGGCTTTGACGGCGCTACCGCTCTCCAGTGCCTCGACGAGCGGGGTACGCAAGACCCGATGCGGCATCCCGTCGACCTTCACCGACACCACCGTGTCGCCGAGGCCACGGGCCAGATACTCCTGCTTGACGGCGTCGGGCACCGCCGAATCCGAGGTCAGCAGGAACCGCGTCCCCATCGCCACCCCCTGTGCGCCATACGCCAGGGCGGCGGCGAGTCCGCGGCCGTCGAAGAATCCGCCGGCCGCCACCACCGGCATGTCGGATCCGTTCTCCGCGAGGGCATCGAGTACCGACGGCAGCAGCAACGTGGTGGCCACCGGCCCGGTGTGTCCGCCGCCCTCGCCACCCTGCACGATCACCGCGTCGGCGCCCCAGGAGGCCACCTTCACCGCGTGCTTGGCCGCGCCGATCGACGGGATCACCACCACACCATGCTCTTTGAGCTTGGCGATCAGCTCCTTCTTGGGCGCCAGCGCGAACGAGGCGACCTTGACGCCCTCCCGGATCAGCAGGTCGATCCGCTGCGGTGCGTCGGTGGCGTCGGCGCGGATATTGACCCCGAAGGGCTTGTCGGTCAACGCTTTCGTCTTGGCGATGGCCGCCTCGAGTTCGTCGTAGGTCATCGTTGCCGACGCGAGGATTCCCAGACCGCCGGCGTTGGCCGTTGCCGACGTCAGCGACGGCCCCGACACCCAGCCCATCCCGGTTTGCACGATCGGGTACTCGACGCCGACGAGGTCGGTGAAGCTCGTCGGCAGGGGCGCGGCGCGCCCAGCACCCGTTGTGTCAGAGCCGGTCCTCTCATCGCCGGTCATCTCACCGCACCTCTTTGGCGCGAACACCCTTGGGATCGAGCACATCCCGGATCAGGCCGAGTTCCTCGTCGGAGGGTTCCCGCGTTGTCGGGGCCTCGGCGAGTCCGTCGATCTCGAAGGAGGTGTTCTCCGCGACCTCCTCGGCACTCACCCCGGGGTGCAGCGACAGTGCACGCATCGTGTGGTCGGGCCCGCCGAAGTCGAAGACACCGAGATTGGTGACGACGCGCGCGATGTCGACGTCGTCGAAGGCGGGGTTGTCGGGGTCGACCTTGTCGAAGCCGAGTCCGCAGACGATGTCGACGGCGTCGACGAACACGCGTGCCGAATGCCGTGGGACCCAGTAGCTCGTCGGATGGTTGATGGTGTTGCCGGGAGCGCCACGGGCGCCGAACATCTGTCGGGTCGGGTGTTGCAACGGGCCGAACGCCGACAGGTTCTGGTTACCGAAACGATCGATCTGGTTGGCGCCCATCACCACATGGCGCCGGCCCGAGGCCACGACGTCGAACACCTTGGAGAACGGCATCCACCCCTCGATGGCGCCGGTTTTGCCGATGCCCGGTGTGTCGGCGAGGATCAACGCCTCCCCATCGGTGATGAGCAGATCGGGCGCGAAGCTCAGCCGCGCCAAACGGGCCCCGAGTAGCGGGATCGGCGCCATCGGCGACGCCATGATCTCGCCTGCGCCACGGAAGATCTCGGCGCAGGAGACGACGCAGTACTCGGCCCGGGTGACCCCGGTGGTCGCTGTGGTCACTTGCGGTCCTCCTGTTCGGCACGCCAGGCGACAACCTCGCGCTGATAGGTGGGTTCGTCGACGTCGAGGAAGCGCGCGCGGAACGCGGCCCACGTGTCGGCGTCCTTGGCCTGCTCGACGTAGAACCGTTGGAACGCCTCGTCGCGACCGTAGTCCCCCGCGAAAGAAAAGTGCGCCCCATTCGGGGTATGCACCACCCGGTCGACATTCATCCTGTTGAGCAGAAGACGCTGGGTGGGAACGGATTTGACGAGCACCTCGGTGTCGACGAGCTGATCGGTCTCCAAATATCGGCGCGTTGCGGCGGCACAGAACAGGTCGTCCATGTACGGGTCGACACCGGTGTAGGCGGCGTTGCCGCGGGCATCGGCGAGATCGAGGTGGACGAAGGCTGCGTCGAGTCGCAGGGCGGGCATCGCGATGAGCGTCTGCGTGCGGCCGTCGGGGTCGGGATACGGGGACTCGACGGTCTTGAGCTCACCCTCCCAGAATGCCGGCACGTCGGAACCGAGTCCGGCCCGGATCGGCAGGAACGGCAACCGGGCCGCGGCGGCCTGCAGACCGCACTTGACCATGCCCTCGTCCATCTCGCGTGCCTCGATGGCGCCGGTGGTGCGGGCGTGGGCGAACCACGGATCGTAGAACGGGGCGGAGTCCAGGGAGACGAAGCCGTAATAGACGCGTCGGACTTTGCCTGCGGCGCACAGCAATCCGAGATCGGGTCCACCGTAGGTGACGATGGTCAAATCGGTCACCGCCGAGCGGGCCAACGCCCGGACGAGTGCCATCGGCTTGCGCCGCGACCCCCAGCCGCCGATGCCGATCGTCATCCCGTCGCGCAGCTCGCCGATGACATCGTCGAGAGTGCTCGTCTTGTCGGTGGGTGTTGACGCGGTGGGTGTTGATGGGGTGGGTGTTGCTGCCATGTCAGGCGTGTCCTCCTGTGTTGAGGGCCTTGCCGGTCGCCACGAACTCGTCGCGGTGTTCGTCGGCGACGCCGGCCAGATTGAGCTCGAAGGTGTATCCCTGCTCGAGGCGGTAGCTGGCCTTCACGTCCACCGGGTCGATGTGGTTGATCGCCGACTTCGCCGCGCGGATCACCCGGGTGTCCTTGGCGGCGATCTTCTCAGCGACATCGAGTGCCGCGGAATCGAGTTCGTCGGCGGCCACCACCCGATGGACCGAGCCGAAGTGCAGGAGTTGTTCGGCGGTGACGTTCTGGGCCGTGTAATAGAGGGTGCGCATCATGTGCTGGGGAACCAGGCGCGCCAGATGTGTTGCGGCGCCCAGTGCCCCGCGATCGACCTCGGGAAGACCGAAGACCGCGCCCTCGGAGGCGACGATCACGTCGGCGTTGCCGACCAGCCCGATTCCGCCACCGACGCAGAAGTTCTTGACCGCGACGACCACCGGGACGGCACAGTCGTAGACCGCGCTGAACGCCGCGGTGCAGCCGTGGTTGGCGGCGATCAACGCCCCGAATCCCTCCGTGGCCTGCATCTCCTTGATGTCGACGCCGGCGTTGAAACCGCGGCCCTCCGCCCGCAGGATCACCACGTGCGTGCTGGGGTCGTTGCCCGCTGCGGTGATGGCTTCGGCGAGGTCGAACCACGCCGACGACGGCAGCGCGTTGACCGGCGGGTAGTCGACGGTGACGGTGACGACCCCGCCATCGGTGCGGGTAGTGGTGATCGGCACGCGTGCTCCTCTCGGCGAAGCGCTGAAGAAAACCAACCAAGCAATTGCTTGGTTCTTTGGTAGGGTAGCACCCATGACGACAGGGGCACAGGTGACCGGACGGCCGGGCCGATACGACCTCGGGCTCGCCGGACGGGTCGTGTTGGTGACCGGCGGTGCCCGAGGTGTCGGACTCGGCATCGTTGCCGCCCTCGCCGATTTCGGCGCGACCCCGGTGGCCTGCGCTCGACATTCGAGTGACGAGCTCGAATCAGTTTCCGCTGCAACATTTCTGCCGTGTGATGTGCGGGATGAGGACGCCGTGGCCGCCACCCTCGCGCGAATTGTGGAGACCCACGGGCGGATCGACGGCGTGATCAACAATGCGGGCGGGTCGCCGTTCGCGCTGGCGGCCGACGCCTCACCACGCTTCGCGAGCAAGATCGTCGAACTGAATCTGCTTGCCCCGCTGATCGTCGCGCGTGCGGCGCAGGCCGTCATGCGTGGTCAGGAGGGCGGTGGCGCGATCGTCAACATCTCGAGCGTCAGTGGGCATCGCGCCTCCCCGGGTACCTCCGCGTACGGGGCCGCCAAAGCCGGACTCGACAGTCTCACCACCTCACTCGCCGTGGAATGGGCGCCCCGGGTTCGGGTGAACTCCATCGTCGCCGGACCGGTCGAAACCGAGCAGGCCCACCTGCACTACGGCGACGACGCGGGCATCGCCGCGGTCGGCCGGACGATTCCCATGGGTCGCATGGCGCGCCCCGCCGATGTCGGCGCCGCCGCGGCGTTCCTCCTCTCGCCACTGGCCGGCTACATCACCGGCGCCACACTGACCGTCCACGGCGGGGGCGAGCTACCGGCCTTCCTCGCCGCCGCCAACGCAGGCAACGACGTCTGATCTGCCCGGACGCCTGATCTGTACAACTACGCTGTGAACCGAAACATCTGAGAGGACAACAACAGTGGCTGAGAGCGCGTCCAATGCGGGTCGTGTGGTCGTGGTGACCGGTGCGGGTCAGGGAATCGGCCGGGCCCATGCGGTGGCCTTCGCCGCCGACGGCGCCAAGGTGGTCGTCAACGACTTCGTGGCCGAGGCCGCCGACGCGGTGGCCAACGAGATCCGTAACCGTGGCGGGGACGCGATTGCCGCCACCGGAGACGTCGCCGACTGGGACACCGCGGCCGGCATCATCGCCACGGCCGTCGACGAATACGGCGCACTCGACGTCCTGGTCAACAACGCCGGATTCGTGCGTGACCGCATGCTGGTCTCGATGGCCGAGGAGGAGTGGGACGCCGTGGTCCGCGTGCATCTGAAGGGGCACTTCGTGATGCTGCGTCATGCCGCCGCCTACTGGCGGGCGCAGGCCAAGGCCGGCAGCCCGCGCACCGCCCGCGTCGTCAACACCTCGTCCGGGGCGGGCCTGTACGGCTCGGTCGGTCAGGGTAACTACGTCGCGGCCAAAGCCGGTATCGCGGCGTTGACCGTTCAGGCGGCCGCCGAGATGGGCGGTTACGGTGTCACGGTCAATGCGATCGCACCGGCGGCACGCACCGCGATGACCCTCGGTGCCGGCGAGGCGATGGCCGCGCAGATGGCCGCCCCCGACGACGGCTCCTTCGACGTGATGGATCCGGCGAACATCTCGCCGCTGGTGTGCTGGCTCGCCTCGCCGCAGTCGGGTGAGGTCACCGGTCGGGTCTTCGAGGTGGAAGGCGGCAAGATCTCGATCACCGACGGCTGGCAGCGTAGCGTCGAACGCGACAAGGGTGCGCGCTGGGAATCGTCCGAACTCGGCCCGGTGATCGCCGAGATCATCGGTAAGGCGCCGGTGCCGATGCCGGTCTACGGCGCGCGCTGACACCGTTGGGCAGATACCTCTTGGGGGAACCATGACCGACTCCGTGGCGGCGGCCCGTGTCGCGGCGGCACGGGCCTATGTCGACGCACTGGTCAGTCACGACGCGAGCGGGGTCGACCTGCATCCGGATTGCACCCGAGTCGAATTCGGTGTCAAGACCGGGCGCAACGGACCGCATATCGCACGCAGTCTGGAACGCGGACCGCAGTTCCGGCTGATCCACCGTGTCAGTGGATTCGAGGCCACCGTCGACGGGCACAGCGTCACCACCCGCTACCTCGTACACGTCGCACCGAAGATGCTGGGGCTCGCGGCGCCGGTGTCGGAGACCTTCGTCATCGACGAGGACACCCGCATCCGCGCGATCGTCGCCCGGTTCGGGCTGCCCCGGCGGGTCGGCTGAGCGCACCGACCCGCACGAGGAGAGTGCTCAGGCGCCCGGCGCCCGAACCACCATCGGCACACCCGGGAAGTAGGCGGCGATCTCCGAGCGTGACTTGCGCAGGGCGGCGGTGCCGTAGCCCTTCTTGCGGTGCTCGGGATGAATCCAGATCCGCACATCGACCTCGCCGGAGGTCAACTCGCCGAAGACGAAGCCCACCTTGGACTCCCCTTCGACGGCGACGAGCCAGACGGCTTCCTCGTCGTCGACGCGCGCGGTCGCCTTGCTCAGTTCCTCGGCCAGATCGCCTGCGGGAGCGCCCGAGCCGTCACCGGCCACGCCGAGTTCGGCGGTACGTGTGGCAAAGAGGTCGGCGTCCTCCTCCGGGGAGAACGGGCGCAGATCGAGGGTGTCACCGCTCGAGGCCGGTCGCTCGGCGAGGGTGAACGTCAGCGCCGAGTTCAGGTCGTCGAGTTCGGCCTGATTCTTGCGGCGCTCGTCCTTGGTGAGCTGATCGAGTTTCATGTCGAGGATCGCCTCGGCCCCGAGCTGGGACTTGTCCAGCAGCTCGGCAATCGCGGCGACCGCCTCGGAGTGGTTGTCGGCCTCGACGATGGTGTCGAGAACCTCGTGGCGCCGCTCGAGGGCGGTCAGAAGTGCGTCGGTGATGTCGCGACGGGAGGTCGCCAGGTCCAGGTCAGTCATGACTCGATCCTAGTGTGGAGTCGCCGCCCATGAGGGCAGACTCGATCTGTAACACGTTCTAGTCCTATTCTCTCCTACGATCGGCGATATCTGTGCACGTCATCGACGAATCTTTGCCACACCCTTCCTCAGTTCTGAAACACGTCCTAGTCTGGTCGTATGACTGAGGACAGCTCTGTGACCGAATACGACCCGTTGCGCAGCGGGGTCCATCTGGGTGATCTCATGGTCGCGGCCCTGCGACGGCATCGCGACCACAAGGTGCTCGAGCTCGGCGACACCGAACTCACCGGTGGCGAGATGGCCGACGCGGTCAGCCGGTACGTGCAGGCCTTCGAGTCGGTGGGGGCGGGATCGGGAACCGCGGTCGGACTCCTGGCGCTCAACCGTCCGGAGGTACTCCTGGTGATCGGTGCCGGGCAGACCCAGGGCTGGCGGCGCACCGCGCTGCATCCGCTCGGCTCGCTCGACGATCACGCCTACGTGCTCTCCGACGCCGGGGTCACCACACTGGTCATCGATCCGGTGCCGATGTTCGTCGAGCGGGCGGTGGCGCTGGTGGACCGCGTCGACAGCCTCAAGCAGGTCCTCACCCTGGGGCCGGTGCCGGAGGAACTGTCCGCGTACGGTCGCGACATCATCGCCGAGGCCGACACGTTCTCGCCCCGCCCGCTGACCGCGGCGGCGCTGCCCGGCGATCACATCGTGTCGATCACCTACACCGGCGGGACCACCGGAAAACCCAAGGGTGTCATCGGAACCGCGTCGGCGATGGCGACGATGACCCAGATCCAGCTCTCGGAGTGGGAATGGCCGGAGCGACCACGGTTCCTGATGTGTACGCCGCTCTCGCACGCCGGTGCGGCGTTCTTCGTGCCGACGTTGATGAAGGGCGGCACGATGATCGTGCTGTCGAAGTTCGACCCCGCACAGGTTCTCGCGACGATCGAGGAGAAGAAGATCAGCGCCACCATGCTGGTGCCCTCGATGCTCTATGCGCTCCTCGATCATCCCGACTCGAAAACCCGTGACCTCTCGTCGCTGGAAACCGTGTATTACGGTGCCTCGCCGATCAATCCGGTGCGGCTCGCCGAGGCCATCGAACGTTTCGGTCCGATCTTCGCCCAGTACTACGGGCAGTCCGAGGCCCCCATGGTGATCAGCTACCTCGGCAAGCACGACCACCCGAAACCGGGCGAGGACACCCGCCGACTGTCGAGCTGTGGCCGGCCGTCGGCCTTCCTGCGCACCGCGCTCCTCGGCCCCGACGACGCGCCCGTCGCGCCGGGTGAACCCGGCGAGATCTGTGTGGCCGGACCGCTTCTCGCCGGCGGCTATTGGGGCCTACCCGAGCAGACCGCGGCGACCTTCCGGGACGGTTGGCTGCGGACCGGTGATGTCGCCCGGGAAGACGACGACGGCTTCTGGTACATCGTCGACCGCACCAAGGACATGATCGTCACCGGCGGCTTCAACGTCTTTCCGCGGGAGGTCGAAGACGTTGTCGCCGAACATCCTTCCGTCGCACAGGTCGGCGTGATCGGGGTACCCGACGACAAATGGGGCGAGGCGGTCACCGCGGTCGTCGTGCTGCGTGCCGACGCCGCATCCGACGATGCGGGACGGGCGCGGATCACCGCCGAGATCCAGAGTGCGGTCAAGGAACGCAAGGGTGCGGTGCAGTCACCCAAGCAGGTGATCTTCGCCGACGCGCTGCCGTTGACCGCGCTGGGCAAGCCCGACAAGAAGGCGTTGCGCGCACAGTTCTGGGAGTCGGCCGGACGCGGGGTCGGCTGAGCGGCATCGACCGAAAGCGTTCAGGTGCAATCACAGTCGCAGCAGTCGCAGCAATCCCCGCAGTCGTCGTTGCAGCAGGGGTCGGTGAATTTGTCACTGCAGTGATTCCAGTGGTCGGCGCAGCACGCCCGGCCTGTGCAGCCGGTCCACAGGAACGGGCCGAGGCGATCACGAAATCGTCGGTTCGGTGGGAACGGCGGGGGATAGGGCCAGGAGTCGGGGAAGTCCGGTGGTCGCGTGGCGGGCCACCGGGTCCGCGCATGCATCCGGCGGGCGATCGCGTGCCGTAGACCGTCGAGGAATACTGCCCGCAGCAACCGGTCGTCGTCGAGTCGGAGCCGGGAATATCGCTCGGTGATCCGGTCACGCCGGTCGCGACACTCGGCCAGCGCCGCCGTCACCTCGGTTCCGGTGGCGCGCAATGGATTGTATGCACCATCGAGCGCGTCGGCGTGATAGTCGTCGACGGCGTCGAGCAGGTGGGCGATCGTGCCGAAGTCGTAACCGATGGCCGCGAGGTCGGCGCGGTTGTCCGGCACGCCCGAGGCATCGGCGGTCGCAGCGAACACCTCGGCGCACGCCTGGCCGCTGGGATCGGTGATCTCGCCGAGAGATGTGGCAGTGCACTCGATCTCGGGCTGACGGTGCAGAGTGTGCAGGATGCGCTCGACGTCGAGAACCGGTGCATTCGACGCCGCCGCATGTAACCGTGATCCGATCACCCGGGCGGTTGCCGACCTCATCGGTGAGTGTGGCGCGAGTCCGAGGCGCTGCTCGGCGCGGACATCGTCGGCCTTGGCCGCGGCCAAGGTGAGCGACGCGCCGGCCGCCAGCCGGATACCCGGGTCGGTGGCGGTCACCACCGTGGCCGTCCGCAGGGACCGGAGTGGGCATCGGCCCGCTCGTGTGGTCGTTGCCGCACCGCCGTATTGGGCTTCGGTGAGGATCGAGATCATCACCGCGTCGGTGTTGGTGGTCAGTCGCGCGGCTTGGCCGTGACCGTCGCGCAACGCCAGACACAACCCGCAAAGATGTGCGCGCCACCGGTCGGCGAGTTCGTCTCCCAGACGGTGACGACAAGGTGTGAGGACCCCGAACATGCCGCCATCCAAACATCACGCTCCGGCTCGACGCCATCCGAGTCGCAGCCGTGTCCTTCAGGCGGACGACAACCCTTCGGTGGTCGACACTCTCAGGTCGTCGACGCCGCGGCGGTCGTGATGATGTCGCACGCGACGTCGACCGCATGATGCGGGGGAAGGAGTCGCTCGGCGATCCGACGTGCGGCTGCTTGCGCGCCCGGGTCGGTCAGCACCGACAGATCGTCAGCACTCATCCGGCTCAACCGGCTTCCGGTACCCGCACCGCAGCGGCGTAACGCGGCCGCCCAGATCGGTTGGTCGGCACTGAACCATCCGACGGCTGACGGAATCCCGGCCCGCAGGACCGAACCCGTCGTCCCGGCGCCACCGTGGTGCACCGCGGCGCGGCAATGCGGCAGCAGCGCTTCGTGATCCACCGTTCCGGATACCCGGAACAGACGGGAATCCGTGATCGGAAGGTCCAGATCGGTGTGGGCGATCACTCGCAGACCTCGATCGAGCAGGGTGGTGACCACGAACTCCATCCGGTCCACGGGGGTTCGCATGCTGCCGAAACCGACATAGACCGGCGGCGGTCCCGAGCAGGCGAAACCGATGGCCGCATCGGTCCGGTCCAGGCCGTCGTTGATCGCCGTCCGGATCTCCTTGTCCGGGCACAGGAATCCGACGAAGGGCCGCTGCGATCCCCACTCGCGCGGCAGGTCGGGGAACAGGACCGGGTCATACACCTGGATTTCGGGGATTCCGTCCGCGCGCAGACGTCTGCTGAATGGGCGCCGGTCCGGCGGCAACCCCAAACGTGCGCGCAGTCGGCGGTCGGCGCCGCGGGTCGAGCGCCACATGACCCGATCGGCGAGCGTCCATGCCACGCGTGAGACCAACTGCGGCACATCCCGATACACCGGCGAGACCGAGCCCGAGACACGCACCGGGCAGTAGTGCAGGGGAACGAAGGCGATCCCGCGGCTCTCGGCGATGGTCGCGGCCCGGTCCTGGGCGAGCAGGCCGGTGACGAGGACGTCCGACTCGTCGGCGAGCTCGGCCATCACCCGCTCGGACTGCTCCACCCCGTACGCGCTGACCTCGCGCAGCGCCCGGAATCGGGTGCGCGGATTGCGCGACTTGAGGTCGTTGCGGATCAGTGGACTGGCGAGCAGATCCGCGGTCGACGGACAGAGCTCGGTGGTCGGAATCATCGTTCGTGCAAAGGATTCCACCAGATCGGCCGCCACGGCCAATCGCACCGAATGACCACGCCGCACCAACTCGGCGGCCACCGCGGCCGCCGGTTGGACATCGCCGCGGCTGCCGTGCAGCGCGAAGGCGATTCTCATCCGCCCCACTCGCTCGCCTCGAGTTCCCATCGCTTCAACTCGGCGCGCACCAGGGCCGCCAGGGCGGCGTCATCGGCGGCCAGCCGCGGATCGAGGGACGTCACCGCCAGCCCGATCGCACGGGGTCCGACGCCGAACCATCCGCTCACACCGCCACCGAAGTCGGCCGTGCCCGCCGGCCGGCCGGTGAAGGCGCGCACCGCGATCTCGGCATCGAGTCCGCTTCCCAGGCTGCAGAATTCGGGCGACAATTCGCCGAGGTTCGACGCCAGACACATCGGCGTCGAGCCGTTGGCGGCCAGGCGTCGCACCAGCCCGTCGCCGAGCGCCTGCGCGATCTGCGAGAGGTTCCCCATCGAGGACGCGGCCGTGGTCACGCTGCGGTAGGCCTCCTTGCAGGCCACCCGAATCGCGGTGAGATCGTGATAGCGGTCGTCGGATACCCGGATCCGGGCCGTCGTCCCGGTGGTGGCGTTGGCCCGACGGTCCCCCTCGGGGTGCATCGACACCGGAATCGATACGGGAACAACGTCATCGGGTCCCACGATCCCGGCCTCGGCGAGGAGTCCGACCATGATCGCGACGAACAACGCGTTCGCGCTGCCGTGCGCACGTGCGGCAGCGCGCGCGTAGTCGTCGGCCGGGATGCTCAACAGGATTCCGCAGGGTTCCTCCGCGATGAGTCCCGCCGGTCGCACCGGGCCGGCCGGGGTGGGTTCGCGCCGGGACCCGACCGTGCCGGCGATGAGTCGACCCGTGGCCAGCGCGGCTCGAGCGGCGGTCCGCACACCGTCGATGACGTCGTCGAGTGGACCCACCGGTTCGGTGGTGACGGCGTAATCGTTTCCGCGAACGGCTTCTTCGACCGCGGTCACCATCGACCATCCGTCCGCGACGGCGTGTGCGGCGATCAGCGAGACCAGGGTGGAGCGCCCGTCCGCCGAGTACGCGGCGGTCAGTCGCCACGCCGGTCCGTCGACGCTGTCGACCCCGCGCTCGGCCTGCCGTCGCGCCCATGCCACGGCGTCACCCTCGGCGACGGGCTCGTTCTCGAAGTGGGTCATCCCCGCTGCCGGTGTGTAATGCCAGCGATCACGGACCGGAGGCGGGCGACGTCGTGCGAGGCGGGACAGACGCCCGTACCGTAGCCGAGTCGCCAGGGTGGACAAGACATCCGGATCGAGACGGCCGTCGAATCGCCATGCCCCCTGGTTGATGACACCGAGTCCGAGGGCGTGCTCCATGCGGATGAACAGGTCGTCGTCGGTGCCCAGGCGCTCCGTACCCAGGCGCTCGGTACCCAAACGCTCGGTGGGGCGACGCCGGATGTCCGTGTCGTGGTTGGTCATAGGCGTGTGAGGTAGGCGCGCAGGGTCGCGGGGGCGAAGATCACCAGGATCACGCAACAGCCGAGGAGTGTCCATCCGACGTCCGCGGTGAACTGCCCGTGATTGGCGAGTGCGCGAAATGACGAGATGAGGTGTGAGATCGGGTTGATCTCGGCGATCACCCCGAGCCATCCGGGCATCGTCGAGGTCGGCACAAAGGCGTTGGAGGTGAACGTCATCGGCATGAGGATCAGCATCGAGATGCCCTGGATCGCCGAGACCTTCGACAGCAGCACACCCATGAGGGCGAAGATCCAGCTCAACGAGAACGCGGCGAAGACGACGAGGACCACGCCGAGCAGCACACCGAGGGGGCTCGTGGGTCGATAACCGATCGCCAGACCCACCGCCAGCGAGACCGTGGTCGCGATGAGGTAGCGCGCCGTGTCGGCGATGAGCAGTCCGGCCAAGGGAGCGATCCGAGCGATCGGCATCGACACGATCCGGTCGAAGACGCCGCTGTCGATGTCCTCCCGTAATTGGGTTCCGGTGACGATGGACGTCGTCACCGACACCGAGACCAACACGCCGGGAACCAAGAGCTGCAGGTAATTTCCGACGCCACCGGCGACCGCACCGCCGAAGATGTTGGCGAACATCACGGTGAAGACGATCGGTACGACGACGACGTCGATGAGGCCTTGCGGCGAGTGGCGCATCCGCAGGAAACCTCGCCGTGCCAGGGCGAGGATCTGTCGCAGCGCCTGCGAGAGCGGCACCCGATCGAGTGGGGTGATCGGCCATTCGATGCCGACCGCCGGGTTCTCGGCACCCTCGATGGCGTCGGCGGTCTCGATGGTGCGGGCGCCCAGCACGTCTTCGGTCATGAGGCGTCCTGCCACGAGATCTCGTTGCCCGCTGCATCGTGGGTCGCCGGATCGCCGGTGAGGGCGAAGAACACATCGTCGAGCGTCGGGCGTTGAACCGAGAATTCGACGATACCGACCGACGCGGCCTCCAGATCGGCGACAGCGCGCGCCGCCAGTCCGGGATCGGTGATCGACGCCGACAGTCGTGCCTCGCCGGCCACCTGCGCCACCTCGGTACCCAGGCTCTGCTGCAAGACCCCGGCCGCGCGGGGCAGTTGTGCGGCGTCGGTGATGATCACGTGCAGCGACTTGGTGCCGATGCGTTCCTTGAGGGTGTCGGCCGTGCCCTCGGCGACGACACGTCCGGAATCCATCACGACGATGGAATCCGACAGCTTGTCGGCCTCGTCGAGATATTGCGTGGTCAGCAGTACCGTAGTGCCGCCCGAGACGAGTTCACGCACGGCTTGCCACACCCGTGCCCGGGTCGCCGGATCGAGGCCGGTGGTGGGCTCGTCGAGAAACAGCAATGGCGGCGCGGTGATCAGGGAACACGCCAGATCCAGGCGACGGCGCATTCCGCCGGAATAGCCGGAGACCGCACGGCGGGCGGCGTGAGAAAGTCCGAATTGTCCGATCAGGTCGTCGGCACGAGAACGCGCTCGGACTTTGCTGAAACCACGCAGCTCGGCGAATAATCGTAGGTTCTCCTCGGCGCTGAGATCCTCGTCCAACGATGCATACTGACCGGTCAATGCGATGAGGGAGCGCACGGCGGTGCCCTGGGTCGCCACGTCGCGGCCGAAGATGCGCGCGCTGCCCCCATCGGGGCGGAGGAGCGTCGAGAGCATGCGGACCGTGGTGGTCTTACCTGCGCCGTTGGTGCCGAGCAGTCCGCACACCGAGCCGGTCGGGACCGACAGGGAGACGTCATCGACCGCGGTGACCCGCCCGAACGTCTTGCGCAGCGACGCGGCCTCGATGGCGGTCGAAGGCAAAACGACCATGCCGGGCTCCTTTCTCGACGCGATTGCGATACGTAGCCTACCGAGATCCGGACGATTCGGCGCCATTCAAAGTCTGCTTTGGTTTACCCGCCACGGGTGATTTCACAGGAATCTCGCAGAAAGCGCCACATGGTTCGACAACGTAATTCATTGATCCGGAGAAAGAAATTGTGACGAATACCGCGGGTTCGGGTTATCTTGAGCGTGCTGGCGGTCTATCTGAGCCACATTTCTCGGTTGTTCACTGTTCGCGAGGTGCTGATTTGTCGGGTGATTCTGGTCGCCGTTCGCGGTGGCGTTTCCGCGTTTCCGCGGGTCTTCTGGTCGTCGCTGCCGCGGTGATGACCGGGGTCGTCGGTGAGCCGGGGGCCGCATACGCGACGCCGCAGAAGGCGTCCATCGTACGGACGGCGTCGGAGGGGACCGACCTCACCGCCCTCTATGTGTACTCCCCGGCGATGCGCAAGACGATCAAGGTGCAGGTGCTCACCCCGGCACACGCCGACCGGACTCGTCCGTCGCTGTACCTGCTCAGCGGCCTCGGTGAAGAAGACCCGCAGAACAGCATGTGGTTGCGCAAGACCGATGCCAGGCGCTTCTACGCCGACAAGAACGTCAACGTCGTGATGCCGCTGGCGGGCAACGGCAGCCTGTACACCGACTGGGAACGTGATGATCCCAAACTCGGCCGCTACCAATGGGAAACATTCCTGATCGACGAGCTGCCGCCGCTGATCGATGCCACGTTCAACGGTAACGGCAAGCGGGCGATCGCAGGCATCTCGATGGGTGCGGGTGCCGGGTTGGTGCTCGCCGCACGCCATCCGGGTTTCTATCGGGCGGTCGCCTCCTACAGTGGCTGCTACACCACCACCGGCCTGGCCGGACAGACGTATCCGCGGGGAATCGTCACCGCATTCGGCGGCAACCCCGACAACATGTGGGGCCCTCCCAACGATCCCCAATGGGCCGCGCACGACGTGGTGTCGCTGGCCGGCAATCTGCGCGGCACGACGGTGTATGTCTCCAGTGGAACCGGGATGCCCGGCAAGTACGACGAGCCGGGGTACCCGGGAAACAGTGACCCGGCGAATCGCCAGGTCGTCGGGGGTGGAATCGAATTCGGTACCTACCTGTGTACACGGGAATTGCAGTCCCGACTCGTCGCCTCCGGCATTCCCGCGACGATTCGATACGTCGATCCGGGAACGCACTCCTGGCCGTACTGGCGCGACCAGCAGACGCAGAGTTGGCCCACCATTGCCCGCGGCTTGAACAGTTGATGCGCTTTCAACAATTGCTCCGTCCCGTTCACACGATCATTACCGGAGGTTTCGATGGAATACACAGAGCTCGCCGACTATCGGATTCCCGGCGGTCGGGTGACCGCGTGGGAGCCGACCGCCGACGCCACCGCCTGGCAGCCCGATCCGCGGCGGCTGTCCTACATGCACCTCGAGCACGCGCGCCGCGCCCAGACGATGGGTGCCGACTGGTACAGCGAATGGATCGGCACAGCGTTCATGATCGACCGTCCCCTCGATCGAGAGGCACTCGCGGCCGCCATCGAGGAGTGGTACCGCAGACATGAGGCGTTCCGGTCGTCGGTGCGCACCGATGCCGGTACCGGCCCCGAGGACGATCTGACCCGGATCACCACCGGGGCCCAGGCGATCTCGGTCCGCACGAGCGCACTCGGCGACGCGATGAGCGCTGACGACGCCCAGGCCTGCGTGCAGGAGTACTTCAACACCACCGTGTCACCGCTCCGGTGGCCCCACTGCGTTGCGGTCACCGTCGAACCGGACGGCGACGACAATCGTTTCTTGCTGGTCTTCGCCGCCGACCACACCGTGATGGATGCCTACACACAGGTTTTCGCGATCCGCGAGCTCACCACCCTGTACGAGGCCGCACTGGACGCAACGCCGCACAATCTGCTGGATTACGGCAGCTACCTCGATTTCGCCGACGCCGAACGCGATCTCGGCGAGCAGATCGACGCCAACAACATCGCCGTCACCCTGTGGCGCGAGTTCTTCGAGACCCCGACATCGGTCGCGCAGCCGGGGCCGATGCCGACCTTCCCTCGTTTCGAGGTTCCCGACGGCCATTCTCCGACGATCACCTGCCCTCGCATCCCCGACGACGGATACCAGTCGAGCCTGTCGACATATCTCCTCGATCCCGCCCAGACCAAGGCGTTCGACACGGTGTGCAAAGCCGCGGGCACCTCGATGGCCGTCGGTGTGTACACGGCGCTGACGATGGCCGGTGCCGCCTGCAGCGGGGCCGACGATCTGCGGTTCATCAGCCCCGTCCACACCCGCACCGGCCCCGAGTGGGGCGAGGCGGTGGGATGGTTCGTCGGTGTGATCCCGATGCACGCCCGATTGGGCGGTGCCACCACATTCCGTGAGGCACTGCCCTCCGTGGCGGCGAGTGTCGGACGGTACCGCGATGCCGGCAGCGCTCCGTTCGCCCCGATTGCCGACCTGATCGGCGGCGACGTGACCCCGCCGGGATTCGTCATCTCCTACATCGACCTGCGACGTGCCGAGGGCGCCGACCAGTGGGACGCGCGCAATGCCCGCGTCCTGCGCAGCGCCACCGCCGACGCCGATGAGGTGTACTTCTGGATCAACCGAATCCCGGACGGCCTCAACGTCTCCGCCCGGTTCACCGCCGGTCCGCAGGGCGCTGCAGTCGAGGCGTTCCTCTCGACGTTCCACGCCATACTGCGCTCGGTGATCGCCGACGGCGACTGCCCGGTCGTCCTCGCCGATACCTCCGCACTGACCGGCCGGCGCCGGTGACGGTGCGGTTCTCACCACCCGGTGAGCTCGGACCGCTTCTGCGCGAGGCGTTTCCGGGTGGGTCCGTCGTGGAGTGGACCATGCGCTCCCCGGATCGGGCCAGACTCGGCTCGTCTCCCTCGGGTGCGGGAACCTTCCTGCAGTCCGATCACCTCGCGACCGCGGTCGCCGCTCGTCTACGCGGCGAACCGCATCGGGCGATCATCGGCTCCCTCACGCGTTTCGACGAGCCGCTCGACGCCGAGGTCATGGCGCAGGCGCTCACCGACTTCGTGCGGCGCCACGAGGAACTACGTGCGCACTACGTGGTCGACGAATCGGGGATCACCCGCGTGGTCGCGCCACCGGATTCGGTGGAGATGGTCACCACCGTGCCGGACCCCGACCTCGTCCTCGACGAGGCGTCGGTCGGCGAGTATGCGGCGCAACGCATCACCTCGCTGACCGATTTCGATTCGGTACCCGCCATGGCATTCGGGGCGGCGGCGGGTGAGCGGGGTTTCACGTTCTATCTGGGCGCCGACCATGTCCACGGAGACGGATACTCGGTGTGGCTCGCGCTCGCCGAGATCGTCGCGCTCTACCGGGCACGGGTGCACGGCGAGCCCGCGGATCTGCCGTCGGTCGGCAAGTACGCGGATTTCATCCGGGCCGAGGCGATGTCGGCCGCGGCGGTCGCCGCCGACGCCGACAGCGTCCACACCTGGCGGGCGGCACTGCGGGCCAAGGGCGGGGTTCCGACCTCGCCGCTCGATCTCGGGCTCGACGGTGACACCGCCGTACCGGCGGTCCGTGCCCGTCGCGATCTGATCGACGCCGATGACGCCGCCCGGATCGACGAGCGGCTCGCCGGGACCGGCTGCACCTTCACCGGGTGTCTGTACGCGGCAATGGCATCGGCGCAGTTCGCGGTGACCGGTGATCGCCTGTTCTGTACGACGACCGCCCTGGCGACGCGTCCCCCCGGGCACGAAAGCACCCAGGGCTGGTTGTGCAACTTTGCGCCGATCTGTTTCGAGGTGGACCCCGACGCCGACTTCGTGTCGCTGATCGGGGCGGCCACCGACGCCGTCCGCGACGCCCGCTCCGCCGCAGCCGCGCCGGTGGGTGCGGTACTCGGGGTGTTGGCACAGACCGGTGAGTTGCCGCCGATCACGGGTTCGCCGCAGATGGTGACCTACCTCGATCATCGTCGGCTGCCGGGGGTCGAGGACCCGACGGTGCGGACGACGGTCGGTTTCCCCGGTGTCGGAAAGACCAAGAACGCCAACCTCTGGGTGAGCCGGATGACCGACTGCGTGACGGTCGAGACCCAGATCCCCGACAACGCGACCGCCCGGCGGAACATCGGTAACTACCTCGACGCGATCGCCGATATCCTGCACGACTTCGCCGCGGGTGCCGAGCGGCCCGCACCGCACACCGGCGCGACCGGGGCAGCGGTATGAAACTGGCGAGCCTGGAACACTATTCGGTGCAACCCGGCTGCTTCGTGCAGTGGGTGCCGGAGTGCGCAGCGGCGAACTCGTCGGCTGTGACGGTCATGGCGGTCTCGGAGAACGAGCGTTTCCATCTCGACTCGGTGCAGGAGGGTCACCTGGGCTGGATGACCCTCGTCGTCGATCTACCCCGATCGGTGCCCCGGGAACTGCTGCGCCGCATGGCATCGGAGCTGATGTCGCGTCATGACGCATTGCGCAGCCATTTCGTCGCCGGCGACGACTATGTGCGCCAACATCATCAGGAAGTCCTGGCGATGGTCGACGACGAGATCGATGCGCGCGACTGGGACGCGCAGGCACTCACCGACGAAGTACTGCGACGAACGGCATCGGCGTGTAATCCACTCCGATCCGGTGGGCACTTCTTGTCCGCCGTCTGCCGGCCGGACTCGACGACGGTGATCTGCGCCTTCGACCACGCCTACGTCGACGCCCGGTCGTTGACGGTGATCGCCGCCGACATCACCGATGTTCTCGCCGAACGCCCGTTACGACCCGCGGCATCGGGTCTCGACGAGGTGCGCGCCCACATCCGTGTTCCGAACGTGCCCGCCGACGACCCGCGGCTGGCCGGTTGGGAACGCTTTCTCGAACAATCCGACTGGCAGATACCGGATTTCCCCTTGGATCTCGGCGTCGGCCCGGGGGAGCGCAAGCCGATGCGCACCGCGATGCGCACACTGGTGGCCGCCGACGACGCCCCCGAACTCAGTTCCGGTATCCGACGCCTCGGCGGCCGTACGCTCTCGGCATTGCTGACCGCCATCGGAGTGGCCGTCCATCGGTCCGGAGGCCCGGAGGAGATGTCGACGATCATCCCGGCCGGACCCCAGACGGACCGACGCTTCGTGGGTTGGGTGGTCGACAACATCCCGATGCGCGTCGCAGGTAGTGGTGATCCGTTGGAGCTCAGCCGGATCAACGCACGACGGGTGGCCGAGGCGACACCGCTGGCCGAGATCGGATTGACCCCGGTCTATCAGACCTTCGGAGATCGGTTGCGCCGCAGCCGAGACGACGTGTTCATGCTGTCCTATGTGGACTACACCCGTTGGTACACACCGGCCGACGGCGTCGAGGTCCGTCAACTCTCCGGCGATCACGACACCGACAACGCGCAGTGGTGGCTGTGGCGCGACGAGAGCGGCATCCATGTGCGGGTTCGCTATCCCGACACCGATCAGGCCGAGAAGATCATCGACGCCGTTCTGTCCGAGACGGTTTCGGTGATCGGTGAGATCGTCGATCGCGTCACGATGCCTGCTGCGCGGGCACACGGTATGGCATGAGATCTCATACCGGCGTCACTGCTCAGCGGATGTCGATCGCCTGACCCGTCGACTCCGCGAGGTCGGCTCGTCCGCCCCGATGGTCGGCGGCGTACCACGCCGAGTTCCCACGAATGCCCAGATGCCGTACACGTCGCTGGGAAGTGCGGACGATGGCACGGGGTGCGAGGGCCACCGCCGACTTCGGTGCGACCTTGCGTACACGTTGTTGCAACTCCCAGTCCTCGGAAACCTGCTCGAGAGGCAGCCGCGGATACCCGCCTGCGGTCAGGTAGACCTCGGTGTCGAAGGCGCAGTTCGGGCCGACAACCCCGAAAGTCCGCTGCGCATACGGGGGTTCGTGTCGGGTCCGCCACTTCTGTTGCAGGTGTCCGACTCGCCACAGCAGGCCGAGCAGGTCGTAGGGAACCGGAGAGTACGGTTCGTCGTGGCGTGCCCGTAATCGGCCGCCGACGAGTCGCCGGCCGGCCAGCAGCGGCTGGAGCAGCTCGTGCAGCCACGTCGGATCGGGGACCGAATCCGAATCCGTCCGGGCGACGAACACCGCGCCGGTGTCGATGGCGTGCCGTACGCCGGTGTCGACGGCCGACCCGAGCCCCTTCTGCGTCTCGGTGATCAGCTCGAACGGCCGGCGGGTGCCCTCGGCGATGAACTTCTCGACCACCTCTGCGGTGGTGTCGGTGCTGTTGTTGTCGATGACAATGACCCGAAAACCGTTCAGCAGTTGACGTTCGAGCACGGTGTCGAAACGTTGGGCGTCGAGGGCGCGCAGCGTCGAGGTGATCAGACGCTGCTCGTTGTAGGCCGGCACGATCACCGCCACGCGGGGCTCAGCGGACATCGGCGGCGAGGTCGGTGGAACTGCGGTCACCCGAATACCATTCGAGCAGGCCCTTGATCCCGAAGGCCTGTTGGCGGCGTTGCGAGGTGTAGACCAGGGCATTCTTCTGCAAGGCGATTCCCTTGGGGCCCACCAGCGACCGCACGCGACTCTGTAACACGGTGTCGTCGTCGACGTCCTCCATGCGCGTCCGCGGGAACCCGCCGGATTCCAGGTACATCTCGACGTCGATGGCCATGTTGTTGCCCACCACCGCATAACTGCGGCGGGCGGCGGCCGGTCCGCGGGCGGTCCGCAGGTACTCCACGGCGTGGCCGACCCGCCAGAGTTTGCCGACCGCGTTGAACAGGAACGGTGAGACGTCTTCGTCGTCACGGGCTTTCACCCGGCCGCCGACGAGCCGTTTCCCGGCGAACAGCGGGGTCAGCAGGGTGGCGAGCCAGTCCGGCGCCGGATGCGAGTCGGCGTCGGTGCGCGCGATGTAGCGAGCTCCGGAAGCGATGGCGTGACGCGCGCCGGTGTCGGCGGCACAGCCCGAACCCTTTTCGGTTTCGGAGATCAATTCGGTGGGGAACCGGGTTCCGGCCTCGATGAACTCGCGGACGAGGTCCGGGGTGCGATCGGTGCTGTTGTTGTCGACCACCACCACGCGGAATCCGTGCAGGACCTCACGATGCAGTGGGGCGTCGAACTCCTGATCCTGCAAGGCCTGCAGGGTGTCGACGATCAGGCGTTCCTCGTTGTATGCGGGGATGATCACCGCGACTGCGGGCGTCGATGGGCAGAGGTGGTCGGCTGTGGAATCGGATTCGTCGGCCATGGACGAAAGTCTATGTGCCCTTTCGCGTCGTGGCCACCGAGCGTCAGGGACCAGGCACCCGGGAGAGGGTGCCGTAGTCCACCGGGAGATCCTTGACCCCGTTGAGCCAGCCCGATCGGACCCGCCGCATCGGCCCGACCCGGGAGATGTCGGGCAGCACGTCGGCGATGGCGTTGAAGATGAGGTTCAGCTCGAGGCGGGCGAGGTTGGCCCCGATGCAGAAATGTGCCCCATTCCCGCCGAACGCGAGATGGGGATTGGGGTCACGAAGAATGTCGAAGGTGAATGGGTCGGAAAAGACGTCCTCGTCGTAATTGGCCGAGCTGTAGAACAGTCCGACCCGCTGCCCAGCGGTGATCGCGACGCCACCGAGTTCGGTGTCGGCGAGGGCGGTTCGCTGGAAGGCGTTGACCGGCGTCGACCAGCGCAGGATCTCATCGATCGTCGAGGCGGGCCGCTCACGGCGAAACAGCTCCCATTGGGCGGGATGATCGAGAAACGCATTCATTCCGTGTGTGGTCGCATTTCGGGTGGTCTCGTTCCCGGCGGTGATCAGCAGGATGACGAAGAAACCGAACTCCATCTCGTCGAGGGCCTCACCGTCGATGTCGGCCTGCACCAGGGTGGTGACGATGTCCTCACGCGGATTACGTCGCCGATCCTCGGCCATCTGGTATGCGTAACCCAGCAATTCGGCGTTCGCCGTGGTGGGATCGATCAGCTGATCCGGATCGTCGGAATTGATGATGGCGTCGACGAGTTCGTGAATTCTCGGTCGATCGGCGGTGGGTACACCGATGAGGTCGAGGATCGCCTGTAACGGGAGGTGGACGGCGACGTCGTCGACGAAGTTCCCGCTGCCGCGCGCCGCGGCCTCGGTGACCACCCGGCGTGCCGACTCCTGCAACGTGTCGGTCAGCGCACCAACGGATTTCGGCGTGAAGATGCGCGAGACGATCTTGCGTAGACGCGTGTGCGACGGCGGATCGTGGTTGATGAGAAGCGCTTTGGTGAACTCGATCTGATCGGCCGTCACGTACTCGGGGAGGCGGATGATCGCGCCGTTGGCATTGGTCGACCACAGCGCGTGATTGCGTGAGACCTCGCGGACGTGAGCATGCTTCGAGACCACCCAGAATCCGCCATCGTGGAATCCGCCGCCCTTGCCCTCCTCCTGGGCGTTCCACCACACCGGTGCCGTCCGGCGCAGATGAGCGAACTCGACAAGGGGGATACCGCGTTCGAGGAGGTCGGGATCGGTGAAGTCGATGCCCGCGTCGAACGGACGGGCCGATGTGGTCTGCATCACCACACCATACACCAGAAGAATATCTGTATGGTCAAACATCTCGGCGTCGTTCGCCGATTAGGGTGGATTCTCATGACGCGCGAGTGCCCGGTGAGGCCGATCGACCATGGGGCACGCTGATGCGGACGCACGGATGGGCCGGTGCGGTACCCGCCACCGATGAGGAGGCGGTCGCGCGCATTCTCGCGACCACCCGAGAGGTCATCGACGAACAGGGAGAGGCCACGCGTCTGACCGACGTGGCGCGACGACTCGGCGTGACCCGCCAGACGGTGTATCGCTACTTCCCGAGCACCGAGGCGTTGCTCTCGGCGACCGCCATCGACGCCGTCGGAGCGTTCCTCGACCGCATCGCCGGCCGCTTGGCGGGACTCACCGAGCCGGATGTGGCTGTGGTCGAGGGTGTTTCAGCGGTGCTGGAGGCGCTCGCCGACGACCGCTACATGGGCATCCTGCTGCTGCCCGGACATCAGAGCCTCCCGGTGATCGGACAGATCACCTCGGAGAACGCGCGCGTATTCGCGCGCAGCATGATCGAGCGGATGGATGTCGACTGGACCGCACGCGGTTACGGCGACCAGGACATCGAGATCCTCGTCGAGATCGTCTTGCGCACCCTGCAATCACTGATCATCGACCCCGGTCACGCGCACTCGGCTCCGGATCGCCGAGAGTTCCTCGACTGCTGGTTGGGATCGGCGATCCGTGCACTTCCGAGCGGAATTCGTTGAGCCGGCCCGGCCGAGGTCCGAGGCGACGTCAGCCGGTGGCGGGTTCGCAGATCACCACCGGGATCTCGCGCTCGGTCCAGGCGTCGTAGGTGTCGAAGTCGGCATACACGTCGACCAGTTTCGGCCACAGGCGCGCGCGTTCGGCCTCATCGGCGGTGCGGGCCCGCAACTCGTGGCGATCACGCCCGACCTCGATGGTCACCGCCGGGTTGGCGCGCAGGTTGAGATACCACGCCGGGTGATGCGCCAGTCCGCCCTGTGAGGCCACCACGACGAAGTTCTCGCCGTCGCGCAGATAGAGCAACGGTGCGGTGCGAGGCTTACCAGACTTGCGGCCGGTCGTGGTCAACAGGCACACCGGAACCGGCTTGTGCAGTGCCGCCCCGATTCGCCACGTGTTGCCCAGGCGGCCACCGGTGGCGCGGTAGACCACCGTGTTGAGCCGCGAGCCCACCTTGATCAGCTGCGCGACAACAGGCGAATCGAGTTGGGGTGGACGGTTGTTCGCATCCACCGGCTCAGATGCGTTCCAGTATCGTGCCAGTGGCCATCGCCCCGCCCGCACACATCGTGATCAGGGCGGTCTGTTTGTCGGTGCGTTCCAGTTCGTGCAGGGCGGTGGTGATCAACCGGGAACCGGTGCTACCCACCGGATGTCCGAGTGCGATCGCGCCGCCGTTGACGTTCACCTTGTCCATGTCGGCGCCGTGGACCTGGGCCCAACTGAGTACCACCGAGGCGAACGCCTCGTTGATCTCGACGAGGTCGATGTCCGACAACGACATTCCGGCCTTGCTCAGTACTCGTTCGGTGGCCTGGACCGGACCGTCGAGATGGTAGTGCGGCTCGGCGCCGACGAGCGCCTGCGCGCGCAGCCGAGCCCGGGGGGTGAGGCCCAGTTCCCGTGCGCGCCCCTCGTCCATCAGCAGGATCGCCGCGGCGCCATCGGAGATCTGCGACGAGGTCCCGGCGGTGTGGATGCCGCCCTCGATCACCGGCTTGAGTCCGGCCAGCGACTCCGCGGTCGTCTCGCGCAGCCCCTGATCGCGGACGACGTCGAGGATGTTGCCGGTGAGTTCACCGTCCTTGGTGCGTTCCGGTGCTTTGAGCGCGAGTACCTCGCGGTCGAAGCGTCCTTCGTCCCAGGCGATTCGCGCACGCTGTTGGCTCCGCAGTCCGAGCGCCTCGATGTCGGCGCGGGTGATGCCGCGTCGGCGCGCGATGCGCTCGGCGGCCTCGAACTGGTTGGGCAGGTCGATGTGCCACGAATCGGCATGGTAGGGACCGGCATTCGTCCCGACGTTGGCGCCCAGTGGCACCTGTGTCATGGTCTCGACGCCGCAGGCGATGCCGACCTCGATGGTGTCGGTCGCGATCAGTCCGGCGATCAGATGATTGGCCTGCTGCGCCGACCCACACTGACAGTCGATCGTGGTCGCGCCGGTGTGTTCGGGCAGACCCGCCGACAGCCAGGCCTTGCGGGTGACGTTGCCCGCCTGGGCGCCGGCCTGGGTGACACAGCCGCCGATCGCTTGTTCGACCAAGGCCGGGTCGATGCCCGCCCGTTCGATGAGGCCGCGCTGGGTCATCCCGAGGAGCTCTTCGGCATGCAGACCCGATAGCCAGCCGGCCCGCTTTCCGATCGGCGTCCGCACTGCTTCCACGATCACCGGAACACCCATGGTGGTTCCTCTCCTACGAGGTTCGCTGCCGTCTGACGACCGGCACTGTCCTGCTCAAATTAGAACATGTTCTCGTTTGCGTCCAGCCTCGGGATCGATATGGCGACGCCGATGGGTCGGGGAAGGGGTGAAAGCGACAGTTTCCTGGACATCAGTCCAGAAAAATCGAAGTGGGACGGTCGCCCAACACTGCATAGGCGGCGTGGACTGGGGCGACCGTCCAGAAAAAAGTAGAACAGGTTCTCGTGTAGTCCGGGTTTCTTGTGTACCGTGGATCACACAAGTGAGACCGAAATCCGTTCTCATCTCACTACAGGTAACGACAGGTGGTGTGACAGTGGTCAAGACCGTCAACGTTTCCGCGGGGGAGTCGCCGAGCGGGGCGACGTCGTCAACGGAAGACGCGGGCAGCAGCCCGTTCATGACGCAGGAGGGCTGGGATTTCACCAATCCCGACCTGCTCGAACAGGGAATCCCGGTCCAGGAGTTCGCAGCCCTGCGTTCGACGGCCCCGGTGTGGTGGAATGCGCAGCGCGAGGGCAAGGGCGGCGGATTCCACGACGGCGGCTATTGGGTGATCTCCAAGCACGCCCATATCCGCGAGATCTCCAAGAACAACGCCGACTGGTCGACCGCGTCCAAGGGCGTGATCATGCGTTTCGACGACGAGATGACCCAGGAGCAGCTCGACGTCACCAAGGCTCTGCTGATCAACCACGATCCGCCGGACCACACGCGGTTGCGCAAGCTGGTGTCGAAGGCCTTCACGCCGCGCGCGGTGCAGGCGCTCGAGCACAAGCTCGATGACGCGGCCCGGACGATCGTGAGGCATGCGGCCGAACAGGGCACCGGAGACTTCGTCCACGATGTGGCCGTCGACCTGCCGTTGTTGGCCATCGCCGATCTGCTCGGTGTGCCCGAGGACGACCGGGTCAAGCTCTTCACCTGGTCGAACAACATGATGAACTACGACGACCCGGAGTTCGGCGAGGACCCGGAGATGGCGTCGGCGGAGATCCTCGGCTACGGCTACAACATGGCCGAGGCACGTCGCAAGAATCCCGTCGACGACATCGTCAGCGTGTTGGTCAACGCCGATATCGAGGGCCAGTCGCTCGACGAGGCCGAGTTCGGCTTCTTCTTCATCCTGCTGACCGTCGCCGGCAACGAGACGACGCGCAACGCGATCAGCCACGGCATGAACGCCTTCCTCGAGCACCCCGATCAGTGGGAGCTGTTCAAGCGGGAGCGGCCGGCCACCGCGGTCGACGAGATCGTCCGCTGGGCCACACCGGTCAACTGCTTCCAGCGCACCGCCAAGCGCGACACGCAGGTCGGCGGCGTCGACATCGCCGAGGGCGAGCGCGTCGGGTTGTTCTACGGTTCGGCGAACTACGACGACGAGGTCTTCGAGAAACCCTACGAGTTCAACATCCTGCGAGATCCCAACCCGCACGTCGGTTTCGGCGGCAACGGTGCGCACTTCTGCGTCGGGGCGAACCTGGCGCGGATGGAGATCAACCTGATGTTCAACGCGCTCGCCGACCTGGTGCCCGACATCAGTAGGCTGGAGGCACCGCGTCGGCTACGGCACGGCTGGATCAACGGGGTCAAGGAACTCCGGGTCGACTACGGGACGAAATGACTCATTCCGAAACCGCACCAGCGTATCTGAACATCGATCGGGAGAACCATCCGGCGGTGGTCGCCGGACGGCGCTCGCGTGAGTTCGTCGAGGCCCGGGACAAGCAGGCCTGGGTGGACAATTTCGCCGCCGACGCGAAGGTCGAGGACCCGGTCGGGCCGTCGATGTTCGACGCCGAGGGCGTCGGATTCAGCGGGCACCAACGGATCTCGGAGTTCTGGGATCTGTCGATAGCGACCACCGAGAGCATCGAGTTCGTCTTCGACGACGAGATCATCTGCGGCAACGAGGTCGCCTACGTCGGTAAGATCGTCACCCACATCGCCGGTCACGTCTCCGAAGCCCACGGTGTGTTCACCTATCGCGCCGACGAGAACGGGAAACTCGCTGCGCTGCGGGCGTTCTGGGAGGTCGAGAAGACGATCAACTCGGTGCGCCCGGCTTAGCGGACCCTCTCACCCGCTCGGAGCGGTCGACCCATGAAAAGTAGGGGAAGAATCTTCTTCCCCTACTTTCTCGTTCTTCCCCGCGAAATTTCCTGCGGAGGAAAGGATTTCTTCGGGAAGAATCGCCAGGATCCCGGTGGAAAGGCGATTATCCACAGCTGTGGATGAGCTTGACCACGCCTGCTCGTTCTCGGGCATGCTCATCCCCATGAATTCCGACGACCGTCTGATCCTGCGACGTGATGCGATCAAGCGAGGTGCGACCGACGCCGAGATCGCACGTGGTCTACGCGACGGGACTCTTGCGCGTGTGGGGTGGGGTGGGTACGTCCCGGTGAAAGGCGACTGCGAGCTCGATGAGTTTGCGGTTCGCGAAGAGCGGTATCGCGATTCGGTCCTCGCGGCGGTTCGGATCGGCGGGGAACGGCGTTACCCGAGCCATCAGTCGGCGGCGGCGCTGCTGGGCATTCCGTTGCTGGACAGCGATACCTCGAAGGTTCATTTCACCTCGAAAGCCTCAGGCCGTACCACGCAGAGTCTGATCGTTCACCAAGCCCACATCACTCCGACCGATCTCGTCGAGGCCAACGGAGTTCTCGTGACGTCGATCGCACGTACCGTCTGTGACGTCGCGCGGGAAGGCACTTTCCGGCAAGCGTTGTGCGCTCTCGACTCCGGGCTCTACCAGGGCCGTAAGCGTGGTATTTCCGTCGACCTTGAAGGTGTCGCAGCGGGTATGCGGCGACAGCACGGAATTGCGTTACTGCGCAGCGCCCTGCCTTTGGCGGACGATCGATCCGAGAGCATCGGCGAGTCGCTGAGCCGCGGTGTCATGATGGAGTCGAAGTCGGTGCCGCGGCCCGAGCTCCAGGCGGAGGTCGTCGTCGCCGACGGCTCGGTGAAACGCTGCGATTTCGGGTGGCGTGACTCGCAGGGAAGTTTGCTGGTCGTCGGGGAGTTCGACGGCAGGTTCAAGTATCACCGTGCCTCGGCGGCCAGCGGGCATCGGCTTGCCGAGGACGTCATCTACGCGGAGAAGCTGCGCGAGGACGCGATCCGTGAGTGCGGGATCGTCGTGGTGCGGTGGACGTGGCAGGATCTGCGCGACCCCGACGCCTTCGTCCGCAAGATCTTCGGGGCTCTCCGCCGCGCAGGAATCGTTGGCTGACCTGTTCTTCCCCAAGAAACCCATTCCTCCCCTGACAATTTCCAGGGGAACAACGAAATCTCTGGGGAAGAATCCGAGACAGACGTCAGTGCTGTGGCTTGTCGGACCCCACGAGCCACATCGAGAAGTATTGCGAACCACCGCCATACGCGTGGCCGAGGGCCTTGCGGGCGTCGGGCACCTGGTGTGCTCCGGCCTTGCCCATCACCTGGATCGCAGCCTCGGCGAAGCGGATCATGCCGGACGCGCCGATCGGATTCGACGACAACACGCCGCCGGAGGCGTTGAGTGGGATGCGTCCTCCGATCTCGGTCTCGCCGGCCTCGGTCAGCTTCCAGCCCTGGTTTTCCGGCGCGAAACCCAGGTTTTCCAACCACATCGGCTCGAACCACGAGAAGGGCACGTAGATCTCGGCGGCGTCGATCTCCTCGACGGGGTTGTCGATGCCGCCGGCCTTCCACAGTGCCGCGGCGGCATCCCGACCGGCCTGTGGGCTGACGACGTTGCGGTGCGCGAAGGCCAACGGCTCGGTACGCATCGCGGTCGCGTGAATCCATGCGACCGGAGTTCCCTGTGCCACAGCGTCATCGGCGATCTGCTCGTCGCCGATGACCACGGCGCACGCCCCGTCCGACGACGGGCACGTCTCGTCGTAGCGGATCGGGTCCCAGAGCATCTGCGACGCCATGACCGACTCGGTGGTGATGTCGGGCTGATGCAGGTGTGCCAGCGGATTGAGGGCGCCGTTGCGACGGTCCTTGGCCGCGACCATCGCACCGATGTGCTCGGGGGCGCCGGACTGCCGGATGTAGGCGCGCACGTGGGGCGCGAAGAATCCGCCCGCGCCTGCGCCCACCGGCTTGGTGAACGGCACCGGAATCGACAACGCCCACATGGCGTTCGACTCCGACTGCTTCTCCCACGCGACGGCCAGCACCCGACGGTGCACCCCGGCGAATACCAGTGACGCCGCGACGTTGGCGGTGGAACCACCGACCGAACCCGCGGTGTGTACCCGGATCAGTCGTTTGCCGACGGCGCCGAGCGCCTCCGCCATCGCCAGCTCGGGCATCATGGTGCCCTCGAAGAGATCCGGGGCCTTGCCGATGACGATGGCGTCGATGTCATCGATCGAGACCTTCGCGTCGGCCAGCGCCGCGTCGATCGCCTCCCGGCACATCCCGGCCATCGTCACGTCGTGCCGTTTGGCGACATAGTGTGTCTGGCCGGTGCCCAGAACCGCCGCCCGGTTGTTGTGTGCCATCAGTTCTCGTCTCCCGCGGTGTCGGCGCCCAAGGTGACAACCATGTTCTGTTGAAGCAGTGGACCGCTCGTCGCGTGCGCGAGCGCGGTCTGCGCGTTGCCGCCGAGGATCTCGTTCGCGGCATAACCGATCCGTTGCAATCCGGCCGAGAACAGCGAGTTCCCGGCGAGGACACCGCCGGACGGATTGATGCGCACCGACTCCGGCAGGCGTAACGCGTTGCGCACGATCAGTTCTTGATGCGTGTAGGGTGCCGCGATCTCGGCGACGTCGACTGCGCGGCTTTGCTCGCCGAACGCGGTATCGCCGGCCAGGGTCGTCGACGGCGACACCGTCAGGTCCCGCGCGCCGAAATTCGGGGTGTCGATGCGATGATCCCACCCGGTGATGAACGCGGGATTGGCCACCAGCTCACGCGCCCGACGCTCGGAGGCGATGATGACCGCCGCCGCGGCATCGGTGTAGGGCGCGATGTCGTGGGCGCGCAAGGGATTCGCGACGTAGTCGGCACCCAGGAGGTCGTCCATCGAGGCGCCGGTGGTACGGGCGGCCACCGCCGCCATGTCGGCCTCGGTCCACGTTCCGGCATCGAGTCCCGCGCGGGCCTGCAGTGCGGCGAGCGACCGGGCCTGTGGCCACAGCGGTGCCACAGTGTACGGGTCGGTCTGCAGCGCCAGGGTCAGATCCATGTCGCCGGCAGTCGATTTGCCGAAGCCGTAGGCCAGGGCCAGATCGACCTCGCCGGTGGCGATCTTCACCCAGGCCTCGTAGAGCGCCCACGCCGCGTCCATTTCGACGTGCGACTCGTTGATGGGCGGCATCGCACCGATCGAGTCGATGGCCGAGATGAACGAGAAAGCGCGTCCGGCAAGGTAATCCGACGATCCACTACACCAGAAGCCGATATCGGTCCGGCTGATGCCGAGATCGGCGTAGAGCTTGGAGAAACAGGGGATCAGCATTTCCACGCCATTGGTGGTGCCGTGGGTCCCGACGACATTCGGGCTGTGGGCGAACCCGACGATCGCGATCCGGGGGAGGGTCATGACGACATGTCCTTTGTGATGGGCGAGAAAGTGTTCGGGCTCAGAGGAATTCGCGGTAGGAGGCGTAGTCGGCGTCCGGCTCACCGGTCGGCCGGAAGTGGCTGATGCTGCCCAACGAGAGTTCACGCTCGTCCTCGGGGACCCACGCCGCCTGCACGCGCATCCCCATCCGGACCTCGTCTGCCGGGCAGTCGAGGATCAGATGCAGGAACGGGATATCGGTGCCGTCGAGCAGCACGTAGGCGGCGACGTACGGCGGCTTGATGCGTTGTCCCTGAAAGGGGACGTTGACGATGCAGAAGGTGGTGACGATCCCGGTGTCGGCCAACTCGACCCGCTCCACCGCGGGTGCACCGTCGGACGGGCTGACCTTGCGCGGCGGGAAGTACACCCGACCGGCGTCGACGCCCGACCCGATCCGGGAGCCGTAGAGTTTGCCGGCCTTGAGCCCCTCCAGGTACCAGGACTCCTCCTCGGTGGCCGAGTGGGTGATCGTGGTGGTGATCGGGGTCGTGATGACGACGCGCTCGCCGGCGTCGACCTCGGCGGTATTCGGTTCGGCCGGCGTTGCGGTCTCACCCGGGGCGAAATGGCTGATGTCGTCGATTCGGCCGGTCCGTGCGGCGCGCCAGACGGCGTGCACGCGCAGCCCCGTCGTCACGTCGTCGGCCGAATCCACCAATAGGGCGTGCAAGAGAGCGGTGTCGGCGCCGTCGAGGCGGATCAACGCCCAGGCGAACGGCACGTCGAGCGGTTGGGGAGCGGCGGGTTGGTCGACCCACGTCCACGAGACGACGGTGCCGGTGGCGGCGACGTCGATGAGATCGGTGGTCGGGGCACCCGATCCGGGATCGAACTCGACCGGCGGCACCGAGACCGTGCCATCCGCGGCGCGTGAGCCGACGATCCGGCCGTCGCGCAGACCGAGCGCGAACTGCGACAGCACCGGACCCAGCGACCGGGTGTACCCGAAGGTGTTGGTCAGCGGTGCGGTGAGGACGGGGGTCTCGGGTTCGGGAACGACCGCCACCGGGTCTGGGACTCCGGGACGGTCACTGGTTGCGATGCTGCTCACACAATCGAGTAGAACACGTTCTAGTATTGGGCACAAGACGCACGTCGGCACGCCGAGGATCGACAACCCCGAGAGGACGGCATCGACCGTGAAACTGGCTTTGCAACTGGGATATTGGGGAGCCGGTCCCATCGCCGGCGCGGCTGAGCTCGTCGCGGCCGCCGAGGCGAACGGCTTCGACGCCGTGTTCACCGCCGAATCGTGGGGCTCGGACACCTACACCCCGCTGGCGTGGTGGGGATCGGCCACGTCCCGTGTCCGCCTGGGCACGGCGGTCTCCCAGCTGTCGGCGCGACCGCCGACCTCCCTGGCGATGGCCGCGCTCACCCTCGACCACCTCTCCGGCGGCCGCCACATCATCGGACTCGGGGTGTCGGGCCCGCAGGTGGTGGAGGGCTGGTATGGCGCGCCATTCGCCAAACCCCTTGCCCGGACCCGCGAATACGTCGAGATCGTCCGCGCGGTGCTGGCGCGCGAGACACCGGTGCGCAGCGACGGACCGCACTACCCGCTGCCGTATCCGACAGACGCGCCCGGATCGACCGGCCTGGGCAAGTCACTGAAGCCGATCACCCATCCGCTGCGGGCCGACATCCCCATCTGGCTCGGTGCCGAGGGACCGCGCAACGTGGCGCAGACCGCAGAGATCGCCGATGGCTGGCTCGCCATCTTCTACAGTCTCGCCCTGGCCGATCATTACGAGCAGTGGTTGGCCGAGGGCTTCGCCCGACCGGGGGCGCGACGAACGCGTGAGGAGTTCGAGGTCGCGGCGACCGTGCAGGTCGTCGTCACCGACGACGTCGCCTCGGCCGTCGAGCGGTACCGTCCGTCGACGGCGCTGTACGTCGGCGGAATGGGGGCCGAGCAGAAGAACTTTCACGCCGCGCTCTACACACGGATGGGCTACGGCGACGCCGTCGAGGAGATCGGCCGTCTGTTCCGGGCGGGCCGCAGGGAAGAGGCGATCGCGGCCGTGCCCGACGAGATGGTCCGCGAAACCCTGATCGCCGGCACCGCCGACGAAGTACGCGCGCAGATCTCCTTGTGGGAGGCTGCCGGAGTCGACATGCTGATGGTCACCGCGCGTGACGTCGAGACCATCGAGACCCTGGCCGGGCTGGTCTGAACCACGCTCAACCCGCGGTCGCCGACACCCGGCGCTCGCTCAGCGACAAGTGAAAATCCTTGGGCACCATGGTGAGACGCTCGTCGACGGTCAGTTGGTAGTCGGGGTCGGCGCGCAGGTCGTATCGGTGTAGGAGGCTCGCGAGCACCAACACCGCCTCGTGCAGGGCGAACTGGCGTCCGATGCACGAGCGCACCCCGGTGCCGAACGGCTGGTAGGTGTGCGCGGGCCGCTTCTTGATGTTCGCCGAGAGAAACCGATCCGGGTCGTAGACGTCGGGGTCGGTCCACACCTGCGGATCGCGGTGCACCAGGCCCAGCAGCACGATCGCCCAGTCCTGGGTCCGCATCCGGTGGTGACCGCCGATCACGGTGTCCTCCCGCGGGCTGCGGGCGAAGGCGGGGACGGTCGGCCAGATCCGCAGCGCCTCATCGAGGCAGCGTCGGATGTAGCGGAACTTCGGCACCTGCTCGAACTCCGGCATCGCCGACGGATCCGTACCGAGGATCTCGTCGGCCTCGGCCTGGGCGCGCGCGAGGAACTCCGGGTTCTGGGAGAGGTAGTACAGGGTGAATGACAATGCCCCGGAGGTGGTTTCATGCCCCGCGACCAGAAAGGTGAGGATCTGGTAGCGGATGTTGAGCATCGAGAGCTTCTCGCCCGTCTCGGGATGGGCGACGTTGAGCATGATGCCGAGTAGATCGTCACGGTTCGGATCGCCTGCGCGGGCCGCGATCACCCCGTCGAGGAGTGAGTCGACGTACTCCTGGTGCTCGGCGTTGCGGCGGTCGAGATAGCGCATCAGGAATCGGCCACCCGGAGCGGTACCCAAGCCGCCCTTGCGTCGGCCGGTCTCGAGGGCGCGGATCATCGCACCGATGAACGGATGCGGCTGCGCAGAGGAGAACGAGCCGAAATCCTGACTGAAAGCGGTGCGCGTCAATGTCTCGAGGGTCAACTTGGTCATGTCCCGGGTGACATCGGTGTCGCCACCGCGACGGTCCCAATAGTCGAAGAGTTCACTCGCGGTGGAGATCATCGTCGGGTGGTAGGAGCGGATCGCCGACTTGGTGAATGCAGGGATCAACAGCTCATGCGCCAGTTGCCAATTGGGTTCGTCGTTGCGCGCGGTGAACAAACCGTCGCCGGCGTACTGGCGCAGCGCGGTGATCGCCGGTGGCAACGCCTTGCAGAAACGGGTCTCATCGCAGAGTTCGGCGGCGAGCTCGGCCGACGCGACGAACACGAACTTCTGCCGGAAGATCTGCATCTCGAAGATCGGGCCGAGGCCCGGGCCCCACTCGAGGATGCTCAACACCGGATTACGCGGATCGGAGACCCCGAGGTCACCGATGACCGGGCGCCGGGTGCCGGCATGCGGGAATCGTTGGCCGGACCAGTCGTTTTTCAGCGGGCGTCGCAACACATCCTCGACGATGCTCGTCGTGGGCGGTGGTGTCAACGTCGCCCGACGTCACTCGCCGGTGAAGACCGGCTTTTCCTTGGCGGCGAATGCTTTCGGGCCGACCTTGGCGTCCTTGCTCTGGAACACCGAGATGCCGATCGGCGCCTCGATGGCGAAGGCGTCGAGTTCGTGCATCCCCTCGGTCTCGCGGATGGTCCGCAGGATCGCCTGTACGGCGAGGGGACCGTTGGCGCAGATCGCATCGGCGAGCTCGAGAGCCTTGTTGAGGGTGGCGCCGTCGTCGACGACGTGGCCGATCAAACCGTATTCCTTGGCCTCGTCGGCGGTGATGTGACGGCCCGTCAAGAGAATGTCACAGGCGACGGTGTAGGGGATCTGTCGCACCAGCCGTACTGCGCTGCCGCCGAGCGGGAAGAGTCCCCAACGTGCTTCGGATACACCGAATCTGGCACTTCGGCCGGCCACCCGGATGTCGGTGCCCTGCAGGATCTCGGTACCGCCGGCGATCGCCGGGCCCTCCACGGCGGCGATGAGCGGTTTGGTCAGTCGGCGGCCTTTGAGCAGCGCAGGCAGCGACGCCGGGTCCCAGGCGCCCTGTTTGACCGTGTCGCCGGGAGCGTTGCGCGACATGGCCTTGAGGTCCATGCCGGCGCAGAACGCGCCCCCCGCGCCGGTGAGGATCGCCGCCCGGATCTCGGGATCGGAGTCGACCCGGTCCCAGGCCTCGGTCATGATCGCCATCATCTCCGAGGACAGCGCGTTGCGGGCGGCGGGGCGGTTCATGGTGACGATCAGAACGTGTCCGCGTTGCTCGACCAGACAGTGTGGCGCCTCGTCGGTGGCGGATTCGGCATGCGACATCGTGGTCATCTCGACCCCCAGATCGGTGGAAGTGGCATGTGGAAGGAACGTGCTCTTGCCGGAAACGATAACACGTTCTAGTTTTGTGTCATGGCTTTCACCATCGGGGACCTCATCGAGCATGCGGTCGACCTCATGCCGGACCGCACCGCCGTCGAATCGGGCGACCGTTCGCGCACCTATGCCGAACTCGAGGCCCGCAGCAACGCCCTCGCGCACCACCTTCGTTCGCTGGGCGTGCAGCCAGGTGACCGAGTGGGTCTGTACAGCCGAAACACGATCGAATCCATCGAGGCGATGGTCGCGATCTTCAAGGCGCGGGCGGTGATGGTCAACGTCAACTACCGCTACGTCGAGGCCGAACTCGACCACATCTTCTCCGACTCCGGGATGACCGTGCTCATCCACGAACGTCAGTATTCGACGCGGGTGTGCAACGTGTTGTCGAATCGCGACGCGGCCGGCGGTGTGCGGCCGGTCGTCGCCCACCGCGTCGTCATCCCCGATGGCAGTGACGTCGAGATCGGGACGCTCGTCGCCCCGGTCCTCTACGACGACGCGATCGCAGGCGAATCGATCGAGCGTGACTTCGAGGAGCGCTCCGACGACGACCTGTACATGCTCTACACCGGCGGAACGACCGGCAAACCCAAGGGTGTCGTGTGGCGGCAGGCCGACGTCTGGCGGGTTCTCGGCGGCGGCATCGACTGGTACACCGGCGAGCCGGTCACCGACGAGTGGGAGCACGCGCGCACCGGCGCCGCGGGCGGACAACTCGTCCGATTCCCGATCCCTCCGTTCATCCACGGAGGCTCGCAGTGGGCGGTGTTCCAGGCGCTCTTCGGTGGCGGAAAAGCGGTGGTGTATCCCGATTTCGACGCGCACGCCGTCTGGGAGGCGGTCGGCCGGCACGGGGTGAACGTCATGTTCATCACCGGAGATGCCATGGGGCGACCGATGATCGAGGCGCTCGGTCAGCGCGACTACGACACCTCCACACTCGTTTCCGTGGCGTCGTCCGCGTGCCTGTTCTCGCCGAGCATCAAAGAGCAGTTCCTCGAACGCTTCCCGAACGCCGTCATCATCGACGCGATCGGATCGTCGGAGACCGGATTCGGCGGGATGGCCGCCGTCGTCAAGGGTGAGTCACACGTCGGGGCGCCACGGGTCAACGCCGACAAGCAAACCCACGTGCTGCGCGAGGACGGGACCCAGGTGGAGCCCGGCACCGGTGAGGTCGGGGTGCTCGCGCGCACCGGTCACATCCCGCTGCGCTATCACAACGATCCAGAGAAATCGGCCAAGACGTTCAAGGAATTCAACGGGATTCGCTACTCGATTCCGGGGGACTTCGCGCGGGTCGAGGCCGACGGCACCATCACCATGCTGGGCCGCGGATCGGTGTCGATCAACACCGGCGGCGAGAAGGTCTATCCCGAAGAGGTCGAGGCGGCACTCAAGGCACACCCCGACGTCTTCGACACCGTTGTCGTCGGGGTCGCCGACGACCGGTTCGGGCAGCGAGTCGCCGCGGTGATCGCCGCGCGTGACTCGGCGCGGCCGACGCTCGGAGAGCTCGCAGATGTGGTGCGCAAAGAACTGGCGGGCTACAAGACGCCGCGCAGCGTGTGGTTCGTCGATGAGATCAAGCGATCACCGGCGGGCAAGCCCGACTACCGGTGGGCGGCGTCGGTCACCGAGAGCCGCCCGGCCGATGAGACAGCAGACACAGAGATCAAAGGGGCCACTCGATGAAGACAGAACTGGCAACACGATTCGGGATCGACTACCCGATCTTCGGATTCACGCCGAGCCAACACGTGGCCGCGGCGATCAGCCGGGCCGGTGGCCTCGGCGTCCTGGGGTGTGTGCGGTTCAACGATCCGGAGGAACTCGACGAGGTCCTCGAGTGGATGCACGACAACACCGACGGCAAGCCGTTCGGCGTCGACATCGTGATGCCTGCGAAGATCCCGACCGAGGGCAGCCACACCGACCTCGACGCGATGATCCCGCCCGAGCACCGCGCGTTCGTCGAACGCACGCTCGACGACCTCGGTGTGCCGCCGCTGCCCGACGGCGACCGGGTCAATGCCGGAGTACTCGGCTGGCTGCATTCGGTGGCGCGTTCGCATGTCGACGTCGCGATGACCCACGCCGACAAGTACGGCCAGATCAAGCTCATCGCCAATGCCCTCGGGTCACCCCCCGCCGACGTCATCGCCACCGCCCACGACCACGGTGTGTCGGTGGCCGCCCTGGCGGGCGCGAAAGATCATGCGCTGCATCACGTCGACGCCGGAGTCGACATCGTCATCGCCCAGGGATACGAGGGTGGCGGTCACACCGGTGAGGTGACGTCGATGATCCTGTGGCCCGAACTCGTCGACGCCGTCGGCGACCGGGCACCGGTGCTTGCGGCCGGCGGCGTCGGCAGCGGTCGACAGATCGCTGCCGCGATTGCCCTAGGCGCACAGGGTGTCTGGATGGGGACCTATTGGCTCACCGCTGCTGAGTACAAACTCGGGGTGCCCGAGGGGCAGGAGGGGCCGTCGACCGTGCAGCAGGCGCTGCTCGACGCGAGCTCGCGGGACACCGTGCGCCGTCGCATCTATTCCGGCAAGCCCGCTCGACTGCTCAAGACGAAGTGGACCGACGCGTGGGATGCCCAGGGCGCACCGGAGCCGCTGCCGATGCCGCTGCAGAACATCCTCGTCTCCGAGGCGCACGCCCGAATCTCCGCGTCCAGCGACCCCGGGGTCGTGGCGATGCCCGCCGGTCAGATCGTCGGACGCCTCAACGCGATCACCCCGGTCGCCGAGCTGATCGCCGACATGGTCGCCGAATACGAGGAATCCGTCGCCCGGATGCAGAAAACATTGGAGGGGTAGCGCTTCGGTACGAAACCAGCCTTGGCGCAGGTGGTCTCGAGGCACGCCGCACGCGGCTCGCACCTCGACCAGCGGTGTAAAACGCCCTTCCCACCCGATCACCATCCCACCCGATCAGCATCGCGCCTGGTGGCCTTCCCATCCGGCGGATTCCATCCGATCACCTTCCACCCCGATGGCCTTCCCATCCGGTGGCCTTCCACCCCGGTGGTCGAGGTTGGTCGAGGTGCCGAGGAGCGCCAGCGACGAGCCTCGAGACTATGAGAATTAGGGGTGCAGCCGTATTAGGTTGTGGGTGATGGACCGGGGTGTGGCCCTCCTCGAGACTGACTTCGTGTCCTGAACGGGACTTGTCCGCTCTGGTTCATCGGCCCCGGCCCGGGTGTGCGGGTTGCTTGATAGGAGCTTGACCTGATGACGTAGCCGCGTCATCTGTGTCCCGTCAATAGTCGTGCCTGCCGCTCTCCCGGGCCGGAACCACTGTTGGTTCCCTACTGGAATGGAGAGAACACGTGACTAGTGTGACGGATTTGCGGGAGCTGGTCGAGGTGGTGATCGGCGTTGACACTCATGTGCATGAGCATGCTGCTGCGGCGGTGGATGCGCGTACGGGTGCGGTGTTGGGTCAGGTGCGGGTGAGCGCGGATGTTCATGGGTTCGCGCGGTTGGTGGTGTTTGCCGATAGGTATTCTCCGGCGCGGTTTTGGGCGGTGGAGGGGACCTCGTCGCACGGGGCGGGGTTGTGTCGGTATTTGCTGGGTGATGATTTGGTGGAGAACGTGATTGAGCTTGATCGGCCGGAGCGGATGAAGCGTCGTCATGGTGCTAAGAGTGATGAGATTGATGCGGTGCGGGCGGCGCGGGAGGCGTTGGCGCGCCCGCAGTTGGGGGTGCCGCGTAGTGGGGCGCGGCGGGATCGGCTGGCGGCGTTGTTGGCGGTGCGGGCGTCGGCGGTGCAGGGTGCTGCTGATGGGGCTCGGCAGTTGTTTGGGTTGACGGTGTCGGCGCCGCAGGTGTTGCGGGATCGGGTGCGGGTCGAGTCGTCGACGGCGGCGATGGTTGATCGGGCGGCGGTGTTGCGGATCAGTAAGTCCTGGGATGCGGATACGGCGGCGATGGCGCGGGTGTTGCGCAGGTTGGCCAAGCGGGTCAAGTCGTTGGAGGCCGAGGCTGCGGAGTTGGAGAAGCAGATCAAGGCGGTGGTGAAGTCGTGGAAGCCGGCGTTGTTGGATGTGCACGGGGTGGGTCCGATTGTGGCGGCGACGGTGTTGTGTGCGTGGTCGCATCCGGGTCGGATTCGTAGTCGTGGGGCGTTTGCGATGTTGGCTGGGGCTGCTCCGATCCCGGCCAGTAGTGGTGAGGTCACGCGGTATCGGCTCAACAGGTCGGGGGATCGTCGGTTGAATTGGGCGTTGCATCACATCGTGTTGGTGCGGATGCAGCATGATCCTCGGACGAAAAGGTATGTGCAGAAATGGCAGTCGGAGTCGAACGGGCGGAAGAAGAAGAGTAAGCGCGAGATTCGGCGTTGCTTGAAAACCTACGTCGCGCGCGAGCTCTACGGTCTCCTCGAATACGGCGACAACACTCCCTCGAACGGGGGTGAAACCCCAGCTCACGCAGCATAAATACCCGCTCTTGACAAGACATAGGAGCGTCCCCTTGTGCCGAAGGTGTTCCGGGCTACGGTGGTCCGATTCCAGCATCGGCGCAGGTGGTCTCGAGGCTCGCCGCACGCGGCTCGCACCTCGACCAGCGGGGGAAGATGCGATCGAAGGACGTTCGGCCTTCCCGTCCCGTGGCCCGTCTCATCCGATGCTCGTCCCACCCCGGTGGTCGAGGTGCCGAGGATCGATAGCGACGAGCCCCGAGACCTTTTGTGCCGACTGTGTTCTCGACCGTCTCGGACGTCAGGGCCGCTGATAACGGCCGTCGATGCGGACCCAGGTCGGCGGCTCGGTGGATTCCCGCAGCCGGCGCTTGAGGGTTTTGAAGGTGGCCGTCTCCGGTAGAGCGTCGACGACGCGAATCCGGTGCGGCCATTGCTTCGGCCCGAGATCGGTTTGTGCAGAGAGGAAATCGGTGAACTCAACGGGGTCGAGATCGCCGTCGGTCACCAGCACCGCCTCGATGTGGTCGCCGATCTCGACAGGGACACCGAAGACGGCGGCCTGGCCGATGCTTTGATGGCGCAACAGAATTCGCTCGATGGGTCCGGTTCCCAGGTTCTCGCCGTCGACGCGCATCCAGTCGCCGAGGCGGCTGGCGAAGTGGAGGTAACCGGCGTCGTCGACCCAGGCCAGGTCGCCGGTGTGGTAGATGCCGCCGCGCATCCGCTCGGCGGTCGCGTCCGGGTCGTTGTAATAGCCGCTGAACAGGCCTGGCCCCGAGGTGTTCACGATCTCCCCGATCTCTCCGATACGCGTCGGTGCACCGGTGTCCGGGGTGACCACCGCTACGGGAGAGCGCATGGGGCCCAGCGCATCCGGGGGAGTATCGGGGGTGCGGGTAATCGCGACGCCACCCTCGGTGGAACCGAAACCGTCGACCACCCGGCAGCCGAAACGCGCGGCGAAGCGTTCCCGATCGGCCGCCGAGGCCTCGTTGCCGTACATGATGCGCAGACTCGACGACGCATCGTCGGGCGACTCCGGGGTGGCGAGGATGTAGTTGAGCGGCTTACCGACATAGTTGGCGTAGGTGACCCCGTGACGTCTCACGTCGGCAACGAATCCGCTCGCGGAGAACTTGCGGCGCAACACCATTGACGCACCGCCGGCCAGTGCCACCGACCATCCGGCGATCATCGCATTGGAATGGAACATCGGCATCGAGAGTCCGACGACGTCGTCGGGGCCGATCCCGAACCGTTCGGCGAGCATCACCCCGGCCGCGGCGAAGGTGCGTTGGGTGCAGCGCACGGCCTTCGGGTCGCCGGTGGTGCCCGAGGTGAAGATCAGCATCAGCAACTCGTCCGGGGATGCTTCTCGGGGAATCACCGACGCCACCACGGAATCGGGCTCGGTGTAGCGGCTCACCCGGTGCACCGGGACATCGAGTGGCACATCGGCCAACAACGGTGCGGTGTGGTCGTCGACGAGCACGAACCGACAGTCGGCGCGGGCGATGTCGGCGGCGAGCGCGGCACCGCGCCGCGTGGTGTTGAGACCGACGACCACCAGGCCGTCGAGCGCGGCCGCGGCCACCAGGATGCTGAACTCCACGACGTTGTCCAGCAACACCCCGACATGGGGAGTCGCGGTGTCGCCCAACTGATCGCGCAGGCGCCGCGCGCAGGCCGCGGATCGCCGCAGGTGCTCCGCATACGACAGGAAGCCGCCCTCGTGCTCGATGCCACGGTCCTCGACATCGGTCAGCGCCGGCAACAGGGAGGTGATCGTCGCGGTCGACGACCCGAGCGCGACCGCCGTCGACGGTTCGGTCATGGACGTGGCTCGGTCATCAGGCCGGCGCCGCTGCCAGCACGTCGCCGATGGCCGCGAGCGTGATCGGTGCCGAACCGAGGGTGTATTCGTTCTGCTTGGCGCGCAGGAAATACCGGTGTACCGGATGGGTGGTGTCCAGGCCGACGCCTCCATGGACGTGGACCGCGGTGTGTGCCACCCGATGTCCGGCGTCACATGCCCAGAACTTGGCGGTCTGCACCGCGACGTGCAGTCCACCGTCGTCGTTGTCCTCGTCGGCGTCGGCGATCCGGGTGAACTGCCAAGCCGCGGCCAGGGTGGTCAGCGACAGTCCCTGGGTGTCGATGTAGCCGTCGGCGAGTCGCTGGGCGACCGCCTGGAACGACCCGATCGGCTTACCGAACTGCTCCCGCTCGACGGCATAGGCGGCGGTGAGTTCCAATGCACGGGAGAGTGTTCCGGACTGATCGGCACACACCGCCAGGGTTGCGCGGTCGACGATGTCGGCGACGGTACCCGCGCCACCATCCAACACGTGATCGTCGTCGACGACCACGCCGTCGAAATCCACGACGAAGGTCGGCGTCTTCCCGGTGGCCGGAGTGGGGGTGAGTCCGATCCCCGCGGCGTCGGCGTCGATGACCACCGCGCGAACCCCGTCCGGTGACATCGCGTTGACCACGATCGCCGTGGCGGCACCGGCATAGGCGACGTTGACCTTGGATCCGGTCAGGGCCCAACCGTGTTCGGTGCGGCTCAGCAGGGTCTGCGGATGATCGGAGCCGGTTCCGAGGTCCTCCTCGAGGGCGACGGTGAGCACGGCCGTGCCGGTCGCGGCGTCGCCGACGAGGCGCCCCCGAAGGGCCACCGAACCGTGTGTGGCGATCGCGGGAAGTGCGGCGATGGCGTGCACTCCGTACGGCACCCGAGCGAGCCCGCGGCCCAATTGCTCGGCGACGGTGATCGATTCGAGGATCGACTGGCCGGCACCGGCGTCGCCCGCGACCTCCGGCCCCACCTCGAGGCCGAGGAGTCCGGCCGCACCGAGTTCGCGCCACAGCACATCGTCGAGTGCGGCGTCGTCGGCCTCGAGCCGCGCCACGCGGTCGTCGGTGCTCACCTTCTCGGTGATGTCACGGGCGAGTCCGCGCAGGTCCTCGGTCACTTCGGGGAGTGTGAAATCCATTGTGTTGCTCTCGCTTCAATGTGGGTGGGCGGCGATCAGCGTCGCTGATGGGGCAGGCCGAGGGCGGTCATCGCGATGATGTCGCGCTGGACCTCGTTGGTACCGCCACCGAAGGTGAGGATCAGCGAGGTGCGCTGGAAGCGTTCGAGACGACCCAGGAGATGTGCTCGCGGGCTGCCCGCCCGAATGGTTGCGGCGGGACCGACGACCTCCATCAGTAATCGGTAGGCCTCGGTGGCGAATTCGGTACCGAAGACCTTGGTGGCCGAGGCATCGGCGGGGCTCGGCGCGCCACCGGAGCTGGCCGCGGAGGCGATCTTCCAGTTGAGCAGCTTGAGGAACTCGACCTTGGCGTGCACCCGCGCCAGGTTCTGACGAACCCATTCGGTGTCGACGAGGCGTTGTCCGTCACCGGTTTTCGTCTGCTGCGCCCAGGCCAGCGTCTCCCGCAGCGCGGTCTGGATCGGGGCGGCACTGCACAGTGCCACCCGTTCGTTGTTGAGCTGATTGGTGACCAGCGACCACCCCCGGCCCTCTTCACCGACCCGCGAACTGACCGGCACCCGGACGTCGGAGTAGTAGGTGGCGCTGGTGTCGACACCGGCCATGGTGTGCACCGGGGTGTAGGAGAACCCATCGGCGTCGGCGGGCACGATCAGCACCGAGATGCCGTGGTGGCGTTTGAGTCCACGGGCTCGCCCCTCGTCGGTGAGGGTCGCCGGGTCGGTGCGGCATGCGAGCCAGATGTAGTCGGCGTAGGCGATCAACGACGTCCACATCTTCTGCCCATTGATGACGTAGTCGTCACCGTCGCGCACTGCGGTGGTCCGCAGCCCGGCGAGGTCGGTGCCGGCACCGGGCTCGGAATAGCCGATGGAGAAATGCAATTCGCCCGCGGCGATGCGCGGCAGGAAGAATGCCTTCTGCTCGTCGGTGCCGTAGTGCATGATCGTCGGTGCCACCGAGTTGATCGTCAGGAAGGGTACCGGCGCGCCGGCGATCGCTGCCTCGTCGGTGAAGATCAGCTGATCCATCATCGAGCGGTTCTGGCCGCCGAACTCGGTCGGCCACCCCAGTGCCAGCCAGCCGTCGGCACCCATCTGACGTACCACGTCGCGGTAGGCGTCGCCCTCGCCGAGTTCACCATCGCCGCCGGTGAGTGCCGCCCGCCGGTCCTCGGTCATCAGATCGGTGAAGTAGGCGCGCAACTCGCGCCGCAGCGCCGATTGCTCGTCGGTGTAGGCAATGCGCATGGGTGGGCTCCGTCGTGGATCGATCGGTGGGGGACTCGCCAATATCTGAAACACGTTCTAACCTGTTTGGCACAGCCCGTCAACCAGCGGGCACGCTGAGGAGGAGCGAGTCGATGCATATCAAGGCAGATTTCGACCTGTGCGAATCGAACGCGATCTGTGTCGGGATGGCACCCGACATCTTCGATCTCGATGACGACGACTACCTGGTCATTCTGAAAGACGAGGTACCCGAGGGTCGCGAGGAGGAACTGCGTCAGGTCGTCGCCAACTGCCCCAAGTCGGCGCTGTCGATCGAGGAGTGAATTTCGCCGAAACCGCCCCGGCTTGACGCCCCGACCGGTTAGCGTGTTAGAACAGGTTCTAGTTTTCGTTCACACCGCGTTCGGCTGGAGGGGTTGGCAGTGGCTGCTGGATCGTTGGAGGGGCGCGTCGCGGTGGTCACCGGCGCGGGTGCCGGATTGGGTCGCGCCGAGGCTCTCGGGCTCGCCGGACACGGTGCGACGGTCATCGTCAACGACCTCGCGAACGCGCTCGACGCGAGCGATGTGATCGACGAGATCACCGCGTCCGGGGGCACCGCGGTACCGGTGCCCGGTGACATCTCGGACTCGGCCACCGCCGCCGAGATCATGCGCACGGCAACCGCCGAGCTCGGCGGCCTGCACATCGTGGTGAACAATGCCGGGGTCGTTCGCGACAAGATGCTCTTCAACCTCACCGATGACGACTGGGATCTGGTCATCCGGGTCCATTTGCGCGGCCACTTCTTGCTCACCCGCAACGCCGCCGCCCACTGGCGAGCCGAATCCAAGGCCGCCGGCGGTCCCGTCTACGGGCGCATCGTCAACACCTCCAGCGAGGCCGGATTGCTCGGACCGGAGGGCCAGGCGAACTACGGCGCGGCCAAGGCCGGCATCACCGCGCTGACCATGTCGGCGTCACGGGCGTTGGGCCGCTACGGGGTTCGCGCCAATGCGATCTGCCCGCGGGCGCGCACCGCGATGACCGCGGGGGTCTTCGGTGACGCACCCGGCGACGGTGTCGATCCGCTCTCGCCCGATCACGTCGTCCGGCTCGTCACCTACCTCGCCGGCCCGGACGCCGATTCGGTCACGGGGCAGGTATTCGTCGTGTACGGTCCCCGAGTCATGGTGATGGCCGCGCCCACTGTGGATGAGGTCTTCACCGCGGAGGGGGATGCATGGGACGACGGGGATCTCGCCAAGACGCTGAGCAGCTATTTCGCCGACCGCGACCCGCGTCGGACGTTCTCGGCCCGCGACCTGATGTCCTGACCGGTTGTTGTGGGTCAAGTGTCCTAGTATTGACCGAACCCAGTGATATGTTGCGCGTGAGTTCCAAGGCTTGAGGAGTGCTGTGCTGAGCAGGCTGGCGGGACCCCTCGATGGGGTGGGCGACTTCGTCGCACTCGGGGTCGACTCGGTCCGGGAACTGTTCCGCCGGCCATTCCAATGGCGGGAAACGGTCGAACAGTCCTGGGCCATCGCCCGTGTGTCGATGGTGCCGACGCTGCTCGTCGCGATCCCCTTCACCGTGCTGGTGAGCTTCACCCTCAACATCCTGCTGCGCGAGATCGGTGCCCAGGATCTCTCCGGCGCGGGCGCCGCCTTGGGCACGATCACCCAGATCGGCCCCATCGTCACGGTGCTCATCGTCGCCGGTGCCGGGGCGACGGCGATCTGCGCCGACCTCGGTGCCCGCACCATCCGCGAGGAGATCGACGCGATGAAGGTGCTCGGCATCAACCCGGTGCACCGCCTCGTCGTGCCCCGCATCATCGCCTCGACCGGTGTCGCCATCCTGCTCAACAGCCTGGTGTGCACCATCGGCATCGGCGGCGGGTTCGTCTTCTCGGTGTACCTGCAGGACGTCAATCCCGGTGCGTTCATCGCGAATCTGACGCTGCTCACCGGATTCGGCGAGCTGATGATCTCGATGGTCAAGGCGGCGCTGTTCGGCCTGTTCGCCGGCATGGTCGGGTGTTATCAGGGACTCAACGTCAAGGGCGGCGCGAAAGGTGTCGGCGACGCGGTCAACGAGACCGTCGTCTACTCCTTCATGGCGCTGTTCGTGGTGAACGTCGTGGTCACCGCGGTCGGGCTGAAGGCGACGGCGGGGTAGAGCGATGGTACTTCCGTTCACCACCCGGCTGCGCACCGCGCGCGTTGCGGTCAAGCGCGCAGGCGAGGACTGGAACCAGATCGGCGATCAGGCGCTGTTCTACTGGGACAGCGTCGTGTCGATCCCGCGTGCGGTCCGCCTCTACAAGAAGGAGACGCTGCGGCTGATCGCCGAGATCTCCATGGGTACGGGCGCTCTCGCGATGATCGGCGGCACCGTCGTGGTCGTCGGCTTCCTCACCCTGTTCACCGGCGGCACCATCGCCGTGCAGGGCTACAGCTCGCTGGCCAACATCGGTGTCGAGGCGCTCACCGGCTTCTTCTCCGCGTTCATCAATGTGCGCATCGCGGTCCCGGTGATCTCCGGCATCGCCCTGGCCGCGACGATCGGGGCCGGTGCCACAGCACAATTGGGCGCGATGCGGGTCAGTGAGGAGATCGACGCCCTCGAGACCATGGCCATCGCCTCGATCCCGTATCTGGTGAGCACCCGCATCGTCGCCGGGATGATCGCGATCATCCCGCTGTACTCGCTGGCCTCGTTGGCCTCCTTCCTCGCCAGCCGGTTTGCGACGGTGTTCATCTACGGACAGTCACCCGGCGTCTACGACCACTACTTCGACACCTTCCTCATCCCGTCGGACATCCTGTGGTCGTTCGTGCAGGCCATCTGCATGGCGATCGCGGTCATGCTCATCCACACCTACTACGGCTACAACGCGACCGGCGGTCCCGTCGGCGTGGGCGTGGCGGTCGGCAACGCGGTGCGCGCGTCGCTGGTCGTGGTCGTCGTCATCACCCTGCTCACCTCGTTGGCCATCTACGGGTCCGACGGCAAGTTCAATCTGGCGGGCTGAGGGATGGCGAGTCGACAGGGACGCAGTAACTGGGTACGCAAGCTGGCCGCGGTCATCATGGTGGGCGGGCTGATCGCGATCATCGCCGCCGCATCCGGGTCGTTCCTCGGTTGGTTCGCCTCCACCGAGCGGGTGACCCTGCAGGCGCCGCGTGCCGGCCTGGTTATGAGTCCCGACGCCAAGGTGCGCCTACGCGGGGTGCAGGTGGGCACGGTCAAATCGATCACCGAGACCGGTGACCACGCGGTGCTCGCCCTCGACATCAACTCCGATCAGATGTCGCAGATCCCCGGCAACGTGACCGCACAGATCAAGTCCAACACCGTGTTCGGGGCCAAGTCGGTGTACTTCGAGGTGCCGACGACGGGACCGAGTGGACAATTGCAGCCCGGCCAGAACATCGACGCCCAACACGTCGTCGTCGAACTCAACACCGTCTATCAGCAGTTGGTCGCGGTACTCGCCGACATCCAGCCCGACAAACTCAACGCCACCGTCGGCGCGGTCAACACGGCATTGTCCGGCCGTGGCGCCGACATCGGCAATTCGCTGGGCACGCTGTCGGGGCTGCTCGGCAAGACCAATCCGCATCTGCCCGAACTCGACGAGCTGATCCGCCAGACGGCCACGGTGACCAATGTCTACGGCGATGTGATGGGTGATCTCATGCGCACCATCGACAACGCGGTGTACACGGGGAACACGTTGCGCGACAACGCCTCCAACTTCGATGCGCTGTTGATCAACGTGACCGGCATGGCCAACACGATCAACAACGACGTCCTGGCCCCGTCGAAGGCCGACCTGATGGCGACGCTGTCCCAATTCGACCCGGTGTCACAGCTTCTTGGATACCAGTCACCGGGTATCTCGTGCTTCCTGCGCACCACGGCGATCGGTGCCGACATGGCCAAGCCCTACGAGGGCGGCGAGAACGGCATGTTGAAGCTCTACGCCGGATTGCTGCCGGGCAAGGAGCCCTACACCTATCCGAACAGTCTGCCGCGGGTCGACGCCCAGGGCTCTCCGACCTGCGCGGGCGGGCTGAGCAATCCCAACACGACCGAGCACTCGAAGTTCTACGTGACCGACAACGCGCCGGTGCCCTACCAGCCGCGGATGACGCCGAAGGTCAACCGGGAGAAGCTCTTCCAGCTCTTGTTCGGGGAGCCCGACCTTGGATAACCGCGCACGCGCGTTCCGCGCGACCGTCATCAAACTCGGCGCCTTCGCCATCGTGATGGTGCTGGTGTTCATCGGACTCGTCGTCGTGTTCAGCAACTACCGGTCCGGCAGCTCCGACGACTACCGGGCGCTGTTCACCAGCGCCTCGCAGATCAAGTCGGGCAGCAAGGTCAAGATCGCCGGCGTCGAGGTGGGCTCGGTCGACAACGTCTCGTTGACCCCTGACAACGAGGCGCTGGTGAAGTTCTCCGTCGACGACCAGTACAAGCTGCCCAAGTCGGTGCGCGCGCTGATCCGCTACGAAAACCTCACCGGCGACCGGTATCTCGAGTTGCAGCAGGGACCCGGCGACCCCGACGACACCCTCGCGCCATCGGATGAGATCCCGGCCTCGCAGACCGAACCCGCACTCGACCTCGACAAGCTCCTCGGCGGGTTCAAACCGTTGTTCCGCACCCTCGACGCCAACGAGGTCAACGAACTGTCGACCTCGCTGGTGGCCGTCTTCCAGGGGCAGGGTCCGGCGCTGAACAAACTGCTCGCCGACACCGCCTCGTTCACCAACGCCCTCGGTGACCGGGATCAGTTGATCGACAGCGTCATCGACAACCTGAATCAGATGCTCGGCACCCTCGACGGCGACCGCGGTGGCCTCGACACCAGCCTCGACCAGATGCAGATGCTCATCACCGGACTGTCGGCGCAGCGCGGCACCATCGGCAACTCGCTGACCCAGACCGCGCAGGTGACCGACGGACTCGCCGACCTGTTGTCGTCGACCCGCCCCGGACTCAAGTCCACCCTGACCAGCATCGGCGTCGCCTCGGACAATGTGCTTGCGGCCGAACCGTTCCTGCGGTCGCTGCTGCCGCGCCTGCCCAACGACTACAAGATGCTCTCGAATCTCGGTAGCTATGGCGCCTGGTTGCAGATCTACTTCTGCCGGATTCGCCTGCTGCTCAGTGGTCCGGACGGCAAACAGTATTTCTTCACCTCCAACGACGTCATGGGGGACACCACCAAGGCGGGGGGGAGGTGTTCGTCGCAATCATGAGTACGTCGGGAACGAGTAGGGGTCCGTTCGGGAATCTGTTCCGCAGCAATCGGTCCGGGTCGGATGAGGCCGATGTCGCCCGTGAGAACAAGCGTGGCGGGCGGACCCGCAGGCAGATCGGTCTGATCGGCATCGTGGTGACCGCGATGGTGGTCGTGGTGGCCCTGCAGATGGACAAGCTGCCGCTGATCTCGCCGATCAGCACCTACACCGCCTACTTCGACGACGCGGGCGGTCTGGTCACCGGCGACATCGTGACCGTCGCCGGGGTCGACGTGGGCACCGTGGAGGGTATCCGCCTGGCGTCGACCGACGCCGGAACCAAGGCCGCCGTCAGTTTCCGGATGAACGACACGGTCTCGATGGGTACCGACACCCAGGCCGCGATCAAGACCGAAACCGTGCTGGGCCGACGGAATCTGACGATCCTGCCGCACGGGACCGGGCGGATCGAGCCGGGTGGGGAGATCCCCAACCGCAACACCGTCGCCCCGTACTCGCTGACCGACGCCCTCGACAATGCGACCGACACCCTCTCGCAGACCAACACCGCCGAACTCAACAAGGCGCTCGACACTCTGTCGGTGACGTTCTCGGCCACCCCGGACCAGGTCCAGGGCGCCGTCGACGGTGTCGCGAAGCTGTCCAAGGCGGTCGCCGACCGCGACAACGCGCTGCGTGAGCTGCTGGCCAAGGCCTCCGGTGTCACCCAGGTCATCGGTGACCGCAGCAAGCAGCTCAACCAACTGCTCCTCGACGCCAACATGTTGCTCGGCGAGCTGCAGTTCCGGCGTGCGGCGATCGCCCAGCTCATCAGCGGCACACGCGATGTCGCCGCGCAGATCAGCGGATTCATCAACGACAACAACGCCCAGCTGACGCCGGTGCTCGACAAGTTCAACAAGGTGCTCGACATCCTCAACGACAACGAGAACAACCTCAAGGAGACCGTCGACCGGCTCGGCCCGTTCGCCAACGCCCTCGGCGAATCGGTCGCCAACGGACCCAACTTCGACTCGCTGGTCGGCGTCAGCACCTTCGGTGACTACACCGCCACGTTCATGAAGGTGCTGCAGCAGAAGTACCCCGAAGTCGCGCAAGCCTTCTCGTATTCGGGATTCCCGTTGCTGCCCAACGCGTGGAGCCAGGCACCGGGCGCCAACCCCCCGCCCCGCACGCCGGTGCCCTCGCCGACGATTCCCACCCCGCCGCCCTCGACCCCGACGACCAGGCCAGGTGGTTGAGATGACCGGACGTCTCGGAATCGGCAAGCGCGCATGGCAGATCATCGCGTTGCTGGTGCTGCTCGTACTGCTCGTGGTGGCCGGGTACATCGGCTACAACCGGGTCACCAACACCCGGCTGACCGCCTACTTCGCCACGACCACCGGCCTCTACAACGGCGACCCGGTGCGGGTGCTCGGCGTCAACGTCGGTCACGTCACCTCGATCACCCCGCGCAGCGGTGACGTCAAGGTCGAGATGGATGTCGATCGCAGCGTCAAGATCCCCGCCGACGCACGTGCGGTCGTCGTCGCCCAGAGCCTGGTGTCGGGCCGCTTCATCCAGCTGACCCCGGTGTACTCGTCGGGCCCGCAGATGACCGACGGCACCGACATCCCGATGGAGCGGACCGCCGTCCCGATGGAGTGGGATCAGGTCAAACAGCAACTGCAGCGACTGACCGATGCGGTCGGCCCCAACGGCGCCGACCCGGGTGCCGCGGCGCGCGCCATCGACGTCGGCGCGCAAAACCTCGACGGCGCAGGGCAATCCATCAACAGCTCGATCACCCAGCTCTCCGACGTGATGGGAACGTTGGCGTCGGGGCGTGATGATCTGTTCACCACCATCCGCAACCTGCAGAAGCTGACCGATGCGCTCTCGTCGAGCCACGAGCAGATGGTGCAGTTCAACGGACGTATCGCATCGGTGACGAGCGTGCTCGCCGACAACACCGATCAACTCAACGGCGCTCTGCACAATCTGGATTCGGCGATGACCGACGTCCAGAACTTCATCAACACCAACCAGAACTCGTTGACCGGCGCGGTGTCGCGGCTGGCGCAGACCACCGGCATCCTGGCCGCCAAGGACGAACAGATGCGTGGGCTGCTGCATTCGGCGCCCAACCAGCTCGCCAACTTCTACAACATCTACAACCCGCTGACCGGATCGTTGTCCGGGGTGTTCGGACTCGGTATGGGCAACAACCTGATCACGCTGCTGTGCGGCACGATGGAGGCCAACAACCGGCCCGGCCAGAGCCAGGTCGACATCGACAAGTGCGTCGACACCCTGGCACCCGTACTGCAGTCCATCGTCGTCGCCTACCCACCGTTCATGTCCAACCCGGTCAACGGCATCAACGCGACACCCGGCCAGGTGACCTACCAGAACGCCGACGTGGCCGCGCGCTCCCAGCAGGGCATCCGAAACCAGGACGCGGCGACCCGGCGCGCCGACGGTGGCGGGCCGCTCGCCGACCTGCTCGTCCCGTGGGGCGGTGCGGGCTGATGCGCCGACTGCGGTGGCGTGACCTACGCCTGACCCTGCTCGTCGCCACGGTGACGGTGCTGGCCACGGCGTGCGGCTTCAACGGCGTCAACAGCCTGCCGGTACCCGGCGCGCAGGGCACCGGCGACGGTTCGTACAAGATCAGCGCCGTCATCCCGAGCGCTGCGGGCCTGACCAACAACGCGCCCGTGCTCATCGACGACGCCACCGTCGGCAGCATCGGGTCGATCAGCGTCGCACCCGGCTGGAACGCCAAGGTCGACATCCGGCTCAACCCGGGCGTGAAGGTGGCCGACGGATCGCACGTGATGGTCGGGATGACAAGCGTGCTCGGGTCGACCCACCTCGAGATCGTGGAGCCGACGGGTACCGCCACGGGCTACATGCAGCCCGGTGATCAGATCCCGCTGCCGAAATGCCCGAAGGTCGACAACATCGCCCAGCCGACCGAAACCGCTGTCGCCGATATCAATTCGGCCCAACAGGTGGCCGGCTGCAACTATCCGACCACCGAGCAGGTCCTCAGCGCGTTGTCGGTGGTGCTCAACGGTGGTGGGCTGTCGCAGTTCGGCGACATCGTCCACGAGATGAGCCAGATCTTCGACGGCCACGACCAGCAGATCCGGGCCTTGATCCCGCAGCTGACCACGCTCGTCGGCGACCTGAACAACCAGACCGACAACATCATTCGCGCCGGCGAGGGTCTCGACCGGCTCACCGTCGCGGTCAATCAGCAGACGCCGACGCTGCAGAAGGCGTTGCGCGACGGCCCGCAGATCCTCAAGCTCCTCAACGATCAACGCCAGCAGTTCGTCAACGCGCTCGACGCGGTCGGGCGTCTGTCGTCGACGACCAACGACGTCCTCGATGCGAATTCGCAGGACATCAAGACGATCGTGGCCAACATGGCCAAGGCCTTCCAGGGTCTGGCCGCCGCCGGTCCGGCGCTGCCGGGCTCGCTGCGCCTGCTTCTCACCTTCCCGTTCCTGGAGGAGGAGATCCCGACGATGGTCAAGGGCGACTACATCAACTCCGACCTCGTCCTCGACCTCACGATCGCCAAGCTGCAACGCAGCATCCTGCGGTCGGTCGGCGTCGTCGGCCCCGAGGGCGTCACCGGCCAGCCCGCCGGCGCAGCCGGACGCGGTCTCAACCCGTTCACCTCGCCGCTGCAGCCGGGTGACGAAACTCGCTCGGAGAACGCCCCTCCCATTCCGGCCACCCAGAACACCCCGGGATCGAACGGAGGCGGCAACTGATGAAGATCACCCGTTTCGTCCGCATCCAGCTGATCATCTTCGCGATCGTCACCGTCATCGCGATCGTCGCGATGGCCCTGTTCTACGTGCGCATTCCGGCGATGTTCGGGGTCGGGCGGTATGCGGTGACCCTCCAGTTGCCCAACACCGGTGGGCTGTATGAGAACGCCAACGTGGCCTTCCGCGGCGTCAACGTCGGCAAGGTCAAGTCGGTGCGGCTCACCGAGAACGGGGTGGCGGCGACCCTGTCCATCGACAGTGGCACCAAGATCCCCACGAATTCCGCGGCGTCGGTGCACAGTGTGTCCGCGGTCGGTGAGCAGTACGTCGAATTCACCCCGCCCACCGGCGATTCCAGCTCCGACTACCTCGCCGACGGTGCGACGGTGTCGACAACCGATGTGCCGGTGGAGATCTCGTCGGTCCTCGACCAGGCGACCGCCTTGCTCAATCGTGTCGGCGACGCCAATCTGCGCTCACTCATCGACGAGGCCTTCGACGCGTTCAACGGCACCGCCGAGGACCTGCGGCGCCTGATGGACTCGATGATCCTGCTCGTCGACGACGCCGACAAGAACTCGGACGTGACCATCGATCTCGTCAAACAGGCGGGACCGTTGATGGCCACCCAGTCGGCCACCGCCGATCAGATCCGGGCGTGGACCGCCGACGCGGTCAAGGTGACAGATCAGTTGCGCGCCAACAACCCCGAGATCACCGACCTGCTTCAGAAGGGGCCCTCGGTGGCGTCGTCGGCGCAGAAGCTGTTCGCCTCGATGGACCAGTCGCTGCCCCTGTTGCTGGCCAACCTCAACACGGTGTCGAAGACGACGGCGGTGTATCTGCCGAACCTGCAACAGGTCCTGGTGATCTATCCGCGTCTGATCGACACCCTGCTGACCGCGTTGAACGCCGGCGACCCGCGGTACGGCCCGAGCGTCGAATTCTCGCTGGGTTTCCAGGATCCGCCGCCGTGCACCATCGGCTACCTGCCGCCGTCGCAGTGGCGCAGCCCCGCCGTGCAGACCGCGCGCGACCTGCCGCCGGGCATGTTGTGCCGGGTACCGCAGAACTCGCAGATCGCCGTGCGCGGCGCGCGCAACTTTCCGTGTGCGGAATTCCCCGGCCGGCGGGCCCCGACCCCCGAGGAATGCCGCACCGGGTACAAACCGATCAGCAATCGGGTGGTGCCGTTCCCCAACGGCATTCCGGGCATCCTGCCCGCGCCCGCCGGATATGTCACGCAAGGGACGCCGACCGAACAAGAGGACGGACCCGCGGTCTACGGCGCCACGTACGATCCGGAGTCGGGTGACTTCATCGGCCCCGACGGACGCACGTACAACGCCGGCACCGGCACCGACAACAATCAGCAAGGACAAGGCAGCACATGGCAGAGCCTGATCACCGGAGCGGTGGACGCCCAGTGACGCCGGCTTCGCAGGCCCGGACCCCGGTCCGGTCGGCGCCGCTGCGCCGACGTCGTACACCGACCAAGCCCGACGAGGCGCCGACGATTGACACCGCGCCGACCGACACCGCGCCGACCGACACCGCGCCGACCGACACCGCGCCGGCCGAGGCCGCGACGCCCGAGCAGCAGTCGCCGGCGGTGAACCTGACCAAACCCGAGCGCACCGGCCCGGTGGCCGACCCGGACGAGTTGGTCTCCTCCCTGAGCTATCGCGAGCGGCGTCAACGCCGGATGGCTGCCGCCCCGGGTGGCGACGATGCCGCACCGGTGACCAAGGTGTCCGCGCTGCGGGCGCGGTCGGATCGCTCGATCCTGGCGTGGGTCGCGACGGGACTCGCGGTGATCGTCATCGTCGGATGCCTCGTGGCCTCGGCGGTGTTCGCCATCGCACTCGGACGCATCGACCATCAGCGGGATCTGCGCGCGGAGTACTCGTCGTTCGCCCAGCAGATGACGGTCACGATGACCAGTCTCAATCCGGGCAACGTCGACGCCGCGATGAAGACCATGTCGGACAAGACCAGTGGCACCGCCCAGCAACGACTCAATGAGTCCATGGGGCAAGCGGTCTCGCTCATCCGGGACCAGAAACTCGACGTGCAGTCCACCGTCATCAGCGACGCCGTCACCAAGGCCGATGCGGACGAGGGCACGGTGATCGTCGTCTACGGCTGGCAGATGAAGCCGACGGATCCCAAGGAGCAGACCATCGTCCAGACCTTCCGCTGGCGGGTCGACATCACCCGGATCAACGGCGAACTGAAGATGACCGACTTCGAGTGGGTGACGTGATGCGGCTCTCGGTTGCGCAGGTCCTCGCGGGCGTTCTCGCGTTGCTGGTCGTGGCATCGGTGGCGCTCGCCGGGGTACTCGGCTACCGCTACCTCGACGCCCGATGGACCGAGCAGGCCCGGGACTCGTCGCTGGATGCGGCGAAGTCGTACGCCACCGCGATGTTCGGCTACGACCCGGGCAACGTCGAAGCCCACGTCAACAGTTCGAAGTCGGTGGTCACCGGGGCGGCGAAGTCCCAGTACGACAAGCTGATCACCAATCCCGTTCAGGGACAGAACATCGACTTCGTCGAGGGTGTGAAGAAGCAGCAGGTGGTTTCTCAGGCCGTCATCCAGGACGCCGGGGTGGTCACCAACACCCGCGACTCCTCGACGGTCCTGATCTTCATGAATCAGTCGGTCAGCCGTGGCGGCAAGGATCTGGTGCGCGTCGACCCGAGTCGGTTGACGTTCGCGATGGTCAAGCAGGACGGTCGCTGGATGATCCAGAACATCGACGTCATCACCGACGACTCGTTCCGCAGCCGGATTCAGCAGGTGTCGACCCCGCCGCCCGGAGCGGTACCGTTGCCTGGACCGAGTGATTCGTCCACCCCGGCACCCCCATCGAGCGCGCCCGCGCCATCGGTGGTGCCGACCCCGTAACCCAAGGGAGGCGACGCGATGAGCGATCACATTCTGACCGATGACCAGATCGCCGCCCTGACCTCCGAGGACCGCCGCGACCTGATCGTCCGTCTGGCCCGCCCGCTCGACGACGTGTTGCCGGATCCGGTCAAGCGCAATCGGATTCGACGTGCCCGTATCGGGCTCATGGCCGGTGGTGCGATCGGCCTGATCCCGTGGATCGTCTTCCTGGGGTTGAGCCTTCCGGTCGACTACGTCGCCCACAACTGGTCGATCACCTGGGTCGGTTTCGACGTCCTGCTCGTCGCGATGATGGCCACCACGGCCGTTCTGGCGTGGCAGCGCCGACAGATGCTGGTGCTGGCCGGCTTCGCCACCGGTGTCCTGCTGATCTGCGATGCGTGGTTCGACATCATGACCGCCGCTCCGGCGGACCGCTGGATCTCGTTGCTGACCGCGGCCTTCGGTGAACTCCCGCTGGCGGCACTGCTGATCGTCGGCACCATGCGATTGATCCGCCTGACCGGGGTGCGGCTCTGGCTCATCGAGCCGCACTCCCGGCTGTGGCATCTGCCGATGCTGTTCACCTGAGTTGCGCGCACGCAACCCGGGTGTCGCCGGCTACTGCGCGGGTTCGTACCCCATCGGCAGCATCGTCGACTTGTGCTCGACGAAGGACTCGAGTCCCTCCGGCCCGCATTCGCGACCGATACCGGAGTTCTTGTAGCCGCCGAACGGTGATCCGGGATCGATGGCGTAGAAGTTGATGCCGAAGGTTCCGGTGCGGATCCTGCCGGAGATCTCGATGCCGCGTTCGACGTCGGAGGTCCACACCGACCCGGCCAATCCGTAGTCGGAGTCGTTGGCGATCGCGATGGCCTCGTCGACGTCGTCGTAGTCGATCACCGAGAGCACCGGGCCGAAGATCTCCTCCTGGGCGATCGTCATGTCGTTGGTGACGCCGGTGAAGATGGTCGGGGTGATGAAGTGGCCGCCGTCCAGATCGGCGGGGCGGGTACTCTCCAATGCCGGTGTGGCCCCGGCCTTCTTGCCGGCCTCGATGTATCCCTCGATGCGTTGCAGTTGGCGCTCGCTGATCACCGGGCCGAGCTGGACCTCCGGATCGGTCGGCAACCCGACCTTCATCGCCTTGGCCGCCTCGACCATCGCCGAGACGATCTCGTCGTGGCGACTGCGTGGCACCAGGACGCGCGTCTGCGCGACGCATGCCTGCCCGGTGTTGAACAGCCCCAGGAACACCAACATGCCGATGTTGGCGAGGTCGACGTCGTCGAGGACGATGGCCGCGGACTTGCCGCCGAGCTCGAGGGAGCAGCGCTTGAGGCTCTGCGCGCAGGCCGCGCCGATCGCCTTGCCCGCCGCGGTCGAACCGGTGAACGTGATCTTGTCGACGTCGGGGTGATTCACCAGGGCTTCGCCGGTGGCGGTCGCGCCGGGCACCACCGAGATGACGCCCTCGGGTACGCCGGCCTCGGTGAAGATCTCCGCGAGCAGGTTGGCCGTCATCGGTGTCTCCGGTGCCGGTTTGAGCACCACCGAACAACCGGCGGCAAGCGCTGCCCCGAACTTGTTGCACACCAAGAACAATGGGACGTTCCACGCGGTGATCGCACCGACCACACCGACGGGTTCACGGGTGACCAGCGTGGTGCCGAACAGTCCGGTCCGGTACTCCTGCCACGGGTAGTTGCGCGCGGCGTCGGCGTAGGCCCGCAGCACACCCGTCCCGGGCAGCTTCTGCAGCATGTCGATGGCGCTCGGCGGGGCGCCCATCTCGGCGGAGACCACGGCGCCGATCTCGTCGAAGCGGGCATCGATCAGGTCGGCGACGCGCTCGAGGATCTCGGCACGCTCGGCGGCCGGTCGCGCCGACCACACGCCCGAGTCGAATGCGGCGCGCGCCGTGCGTACGGCGGTGTCCACATCGGTCTCGTCGGCCAGCGGTACCGATCCGACGCGTTCGCCGGTGGCAGGGGAGTAGACCTCGAGAGTCTCGGTGGAATGCGGTGCGACCCAGGTGCCTCCCAGGTACAGGCTGGTCTGGTCGCCCCCGACGCGGGTGCCGGCCTCGACGGTCTCGGTCATGACAGATGCTCCCTCGGTCCTGCGGGCACATCGCCGGACATGGCGAGGCGCGCGTGTGAAATGCCTTCACCACCGATACTAGAACACGTTCTAATTGTCCACGTTCTGATTGCCGCCGATGGTCTCGACCAACCCGCTCAGGCGCCGAAGCGGATCCGGGCTTCCATGGTCGCCACGGCCTCGTCGAACACGTGGCACCGGGTGGGATAGTCGGCGGCCTCGAGTAGTTCCTGGCGGTCGGCCGGCCCGATGGGTAGCCGCGCCGCCCAGCCGAAGACGCCGACGGTGGCCAGGTCGGCGGCGTCGAAGAGCGGGACGTCGTCGTCGAGGGGAACCCCGCGCGCGGCGAACGACTCCTCGACCAGTTGGCGCACGCGCGCGCCGATCCCGGTGAGTCGCCGCACCGACGCGTCGTCGAGCGACGGTTCGGACAGCGGTCGGATGAGGGCGCGCGGATACGGGTCGTCGGGGAGCCAGTCGACGACCCGGAACCGCCAGGTCCCGGTACACGAGATCAGGGCCTGACCGTCGGGTTCGGTCACGGCGGTGTCGATGTCGGCGAAGGTTCCGACATCGTGACGGACGTCGCCGCCACCGACCTCACGGCCGCGTGCGATCAGCACGACACCGAAACCGGACAGCGGTGGGTCGTCGGCCGTCGATCCGTCCGGCGATGCGTCACCGGTGAGACAGTCGCGCAACATCTGCCGGTACCGCGGCTCGAAGATGCGCAGCGGCAGGCTTTCTCCCGGGAGCAGTGCGGCCCCGAGCGGGAACATCGGCGCCGGGCGCGGTTGCGCGCCGGCGAAGTGTTCGGGTCCGGTGGGCGTCAGGAGCTCGGCTTGGCGTCGAGGACCACCTCGAACTCGAGGAGGTCGGCTCCGGAGGCGACCGGCTTGGCGCGCTCCCCGGCGTGCGCTTCGCGAGCCGGCCCGGCCGCCCACGCCTGGAAGTCCTCCTCGGACTCCCACTGGGTCACCACGAAATACCGGTCGTCACCCTTGACCGGGCGCAGCAACTGGAATCCGAGGAAGCCTTTCGAACCGTCGACCGCATGGGCCCGGTGGGCGAAACGCTTCTCGAGTTCGGGCCCGGCGCCCTCGGGGACGTGGATTGCATTGATCTTCACAACAGCCATGGCACAAAGCCTAGACCCCGCACCGAGTCCGAATCGCACGGCGAGCGCCGATCTTCGGGCGCATCGGACGCCGGAGGTAATCTCGTCGGTTGTGACGCGAGGTGTGGCCGGCCGGGGGCTGCTCGATCGGGGGTTGCTCGACTACGGGGGACTCGGTGCCGACGACCCGGCCCAGGGAGTGGGTCCGATCGTGCTCGTCCACGGTCTGATGGGCCGGGGCCGCACGTGGCGTCGGCAGGTGCCGTGGCTACGGCGCTACGGTCGGGTCTTCACCTTCGACGCGGCTTTCCACACCGGTGCCCCCGATGCCGTCCTCGCCGATCCGGGTCAGGTGTCGACCGAGCGGTTCGTCGCCGACCTCGCCGAGATCCTCACCTGGATCGACCTGGGACCCGCTGTGCTGGTTGGTCATTCGATGGGCGCGCTGCACTCGTGGTGTGTGGCCGCCCAATACCCGGAGTTGGTGTCGGCGCTCGTGGTGGAGGACATGGCCCCGGATTTCCGCGGCCGCACCACCGAGAACTGGACCCCGTGGTTCTCGTCCTGGCCGGAGCGGTTCGATTCACCCGCCGAGGCGGTCGCGATGTTCGGTCCGGTCGCGGGTCGCTACTTCTATGAGGCCTTTGACGACGGACGGCTGCACGGCGACCTGGATACCTGGACCGCGATCGCCGACGAGTGGGGTCGGCGGGACTTCTGGGCGCAGTGGTGGAAAGTCGGCGTACCGAGCCTGGTGATGGAGGCCCAAGCCGGCGTCACCCCGTCCGGTCAGATGCGAAAGATGGCGTTGGGCAACGACTTCGCCACGTACCTACTCGCCACCGGGGCTGGTCATCTGATCCACGACGACGCACCCGACTTCTATCGCGGGGCCGTCGAGGCGTTCCTCTCGGGTTTGTCGTCGCGGTTGCGCTGAACGGCCGACTGTATCTGGCCGTTACTTGCTGGAACGCAATATCCGGCGCGGATAGTCTCGCGTCATGGGTCGGCGCAACTATCTCATCGCCGGGGTGTCGTGCAGCGGTAAGACGTCGGTGTGTTCGGAGCTGCGCCGGCGCGGGCACCACGCCGTGAACGGCGATACGGACCTTGCCTATCAAGGAGATCCGACGACGGGCATCGCAATGACGTCGACGGGAAGGCGTGCCTCGCACTGGCACCACATCTGGAATGTCAACGCGGTTCGCGCGCTTGCAGGCGACTGCATCCGACCGGCCACATTCTTCTGCGGCGGGTCCAGGAACCTTGCTGAGTTCGTCGACCTCTTCGGCGCCGTCTTCGTCCTGCGCATCGATCTCGTCACCTTGCGTCGAAGGCTCGACCAGCGGCCCGAGAGTGAATTCGGCGGAATACGGCACGAGCGTGACCTCATCGTGCGCATCCATCAGGGCGACGACGCCGTCCCCACTGATCCCGTCCCGGCCGATGCCATCGATATCGACGCCACCGTCCCGATCGGCGACGTGGTCGACGAGATCCTGCGGCAGCTGGGGGAGTCCGCACCGAAGGTCCTGATGCGCCGACGCCCGCCGCCACCGTGAGGTGACGACGGGCGTCGGCGTTATCTGAGAGGGCGGTGCTGAGAGGGACTTTCGCCTACACCGGCGCCGGCGCGACATAACCGCCGGTCAGCCGGCGGTAGCAGTGCGCGTAGAACAGCTGCCCGAGCGGCCACGTCACGATCAGGCCGATGTAGCAGAGGATGGTGCCGATGTAGGAGAGCACGTAGGCAACCACGAGCGTCAACAACGAGTTCGACACCGACGAGCGCGACAGGTTGGTCGATGCGCTCATCGCGGCACCGAGGCCGAGCTTCTTGTCGATGACGAAGAAGATCGAGAACTGCAGCAGGAAGATCGCGATCAGACCGGGAATGATGCAGAGCACCAGGCCGACCGCGGTGATCAGGCCGACGACGATGGCGGTACCGACAACGGGGCCGAAGCGATCCGGCTTCAGGAAGGTCGCCACGGAAACCGGCTGACCGTCGGCCACGCGGAGCGCGCCGGTGATCATCGACGCCGACAGATACATGATGGCGACGAAAACGACCACATACAGCACGATTCCGAGGAGCAGGCCACCGGCTCCGAGGCTGCTGGTCTGCACGTTGTAGCTGTAGGTACCGCCGTACCCGTTGTCGATGGTCTCGGTGGTCGTCGACGTGGACAGCGCGATGATCGCGAAGTACACGCCCACCATGACACCGCCGATGAGGAACATGATTAGTCCCGGCACGATCATCGGTCCGGGGTTGGCCTTGAACTGGGCCCACGCCCAGCTCAGCGCCTCACCGACGTTGACCTGCTGCGGAGCACCCGTCGGTGCCCCGGGGGCTCCGGGTACCCCGGCACCGGGTGCACCGTACGGCGGGGGCGTGGCCCCGGGTGGCACAGCACCGTATCCGCCTGCCGGAGCACCGGATTCGGGTGCACCATAACCCGGCTGCTGTCCGTACGGTGGGGGTTGCTGACCGTATCCGGGAGGCTGCTGTCCGTACGACGGGGGCTGCTGGCCGTAGCCCGGCGGCTGCTGCGGGGGTGGTGTCTGCCCGTACTGGGTGGAGCCGTAGGGATCGGGGGTTCCCGGGCCCTGCGGATTCGGCGGACCGTATCCGGGCTGTTGCGGCTTGCTGAAGTCAGGACCCTCGTTGGGCGGCTCTGTCATGGGGGACAAGTTAGCAGGTGAAAGCCGCAATCAGGTGAAGTTGCGCCCACGGTGTCATCCGGTCTGTAGAGATCTGTCCTCCGATGGGCGGAGATGGTTGCCGGCGCCGGAATCGGCCTCTCACGAGCCCTCACCCGCCAGGCAGTACCGACCGTCGGCGGTGAGTTCGACGAGGCCGTCGGTGAGCAGTGAGTCCAGCGCGCGATCGCGCTGCGGGGTGTCGGTGGTCCACACCGCGTCGAGACGCGTCCGATCTACCGGAAAATCGTTGTCGCGCAACACATCCAGGAGCAGTCCACGCACCTGGCGGTCGGTACCGGCGAACTTCTGCACCCGACGACGCGGTCCCACATGGGCGGGCCGGCCCAGCGTCACCCAGGCACAACCGGTGATGGGGCAGTCGTCGCAGCGCGGGTTGCGCGCGGTGCACACCAACGCGCCCAACTCCATCAGCGCCGCCGAGTAACGGGGCGCGGTGCGGGCGAACGATCCACGCGGGGTCCGCGGGAGCAGTGCCTCCGCATCGGCGAGATCCGAGCGGGACGGATTACCCGGTTCGGCCCGGCCGTGCACCGCCCGCGCGATGACTCGTCGGACATTGGTGTCGACGACGGGCACCGCCTGTCCGTAGGCGAAGCAGGCGACCGCGCGTGCGGTGTAGTCGCCGATGCCCGGCAGGCTCAGCATGGTGGCTACGTCCTCGGGGACGCGGTCATCGTGGTCGGTGGCCAGCACCTTGGCGCATTCGTGCAAGCGCAACGCACGCCGGGGATAGCCGAGCTTGCCCCAGGCGCGCAGCACGTCGGCCGGACTTGACGCCGCCATCGCCGACGGCTTGGGCCAGCGCTGTACCCATTCGGTCCACGGGCCGATCACCCGGGACACCGGGGTCTGCTGCAACATGATCTCGCTGATGAGGATCTGCCAGGCCGGAAGCCCGGGCGCACGCCAGGGCAGATCGCGTTCATGGCGATCGAACCATGCGAGAACGGTGGTAGGTGGCAGACTGGTTCCCATGATCGGACTCACCCCGAAACGTGCATGGCAGGTACTCCTGGAGGGCAACCGGCGTTTCGTCGCCGGAGAATCGCAACATCCCAGCCAGGGTATCGAGGACCGCCACCGACTCGCCGCCGGGCAGAACCCGCACGTCGTGCTGTTCGGATGCGCGGATTCACGCCTGGCCGCCGAGATCATCTTCGATCAGGGCCTCGGCGACATGTTCGTCGTTCGCACCGCCGGTCACGTCCTCGACTCCGCGGTCCTCGGTTCGCTCGAGTACGCAGCGGAGGTCCTCGAGGTGCCGCTGATCGTGATCCTCGGTCACGACAGCTGCGGTGCGGTCAAGGCGACCCTCGACGCGCTCGACGACCTGCAGATCCCCGGCGGGTACATCCGCGACGTCGTCGAACGGGTGACGCCCAGCATCCTGGCCGGCCGCAGCGAGGGCCTGACGCGTGTCGATGAGTTCGAGGCCAGGCACGTCGTGGAGACCGGTCAGCTGCTGATGCAGCGCAGCCGGATCATCGCCGACCGGGTCGCCGCGGGAAAGCTGGCCATCGTCGGGCTGACCTACGCCCTCAGCGAGGGCGCTGTTCAGCTGCGCGGGGTGTACGGCGATATCGGCGTGAGCGGTCAGGCCGTCCTGCCGGTGCAGCACACCGAACTCCCCGACGCCGAATCGGCCTAGGCTCCGTGGCCGCGGTGCGCGCGTGATGCCCGTTACCTCACCGGCCCCGCAAGTTTCATGCGACACGCCGACCGACCTCGCCGAGGGCGGTCGGCGGGGCCGTTAGCGTTGGGGCGTGATCGAACCGCAAGGGCCACTCCCACCCGAGATCTATTGGCGACGCCGCATTGTCGCCGGTGGAGTGCTGGTGGCTGTCCTCGCCCTGGTGGTTGGGTTGGTCGTGTGGGCGCAATCGGGTGGCGGTGACGACACGTCGAATACCGCATCCAAGGCGACCCCCTCGTCGACGACACCGTCGACCGCGACGACCAATGCCTCGGTCGATCCGTCGCAGGCGCCGTCCGGTGGCGGGACCGGCGGCGGTGGTGGCGGTGCGCCCGCCGACAGCAGTGCCAACCCGAGCGCGTCGCCGTCGGGCTCGGCGGCCGCACCGGCGCCGGGAGGCAATCCGGCGGCTGCCGACGCAAACATGCCGCTGTGCCCGGACAACTCGATCGCCGTCGTGCTCTACACCGACAAGCCGACCTACACCACCGGTAGCCAGCCGGTGTTCACCATCGTCGTGACCAATGCGGGACTGTCCGCATGTGCACGCGATGTCGGCAAGGCCGCCCAGAACGTGATCGTGCGCACCCTCGACGGCACCCGCACGCTGTGGACCGCCAGCGACTGCTCGCAGATCAACACCGTCAACAACCAGGTGTTGCAGCCGCAGCAGCAGGTCAAGGACACCATCACGTGGTCCGGCACCACCAGCAACCCGGGCTGCGACAAGCCGCGGAACCCGGTGCCCGCCGGCTCCTATCAGGCCATCGGAAAGCTCGGTGAAAAGGAGTCGGCGCCGATCACGTTCAACTTCGTGGCGCCGGCCCAGCCCTAACCGGTCCCGCGCGCTATCAATTCGACGGGTAGGAGCACCGATTCGACGTCGCGCCCCTCGATGAGATCGAGCAGGCCACGAGCCGCGGTCTCACCGATCCGGCGCGCCGGGGACGCGACCGTTGTCAGTGGCACAGGTAGCTGGGCCGCGATGGGGATGTCGTTGTAGCCGACGAGCGCGAGGTCGGCCGGGATCTGCAGGTCGAGGTCGCGGGCCACGCCGAGCACACCGATGGCGATGGTGTCGGAGACGGTGAAGATCGCGCGTGGCCGGTCGGGACCGTCGAGCAGTTGACGACCGGCCGCGATACCGCCGTCGACGTCGAATGCCGACGTCACGATCCTGTTGGGCGGCAACTCGATTCCCGCCTCACCGAGACCGTCGAGGAATCCGGCGAGCCGGTCGGTGGCGGTGGTGGCGTGTGCGGGTCCGCCGATGACGGCGAGGTCGGTGTACCCGCGATCGATCAGATGCCGTGCTGCGAGCCGGCCTCCCCCGCGGTCATCACCACCGACGAAGGGCAGGCCGGCGTCGGCATGCCGGGTGACCGTCAGCATCGGTACGTTCACGGTCAGTGACTCGATGAATTCGGCTGCCGGAGCATGTAATCCTCCGAGGAGTAGACCGTCGACCCGGCGACCGACGAGCAACTCGATGGCGTCGCGCTGGGCGTCGGCGTCATCAGGTGGGCTCGCCAACAGCACCGAATAGCCTGCGCGCGTGGCGGCTTCGTCGATGCCCTGATAGGTGGTGGCGACGACGCCATCGGTCAGGCGGGTCATCACGACCCCGAGAGTCGTGGTCTTGCGGGTGCGTAGGCTGGCCGCCCAGACGTTGCGCCGGTAGCCGAGTTCCTCGGCGGCGCGCCGCACCCGCTGGGCCGAGGGCGACCAACCGTCGACCGGCTCGGGCTGCCGCAATACCCGCGACGCCGTCGACACGTGGACCCCGGCATGTTCGGCGATCTCCTTGAGCGTCGGCGCCCGCACGCCTCGCGTCGGCCGGCCGTCTGACGACTGTCCTGGCATCGGCGATGGTGGTCCTTCCTCGGGTCGGCGCGCTTGTTGACGGATGCGGCGATGCGCCATAGCCTACGTGATGCAAACGATCGTGCAAACGTTCTCACAAACGATTGCACACGGTTCTCGCACCCGCCAGGAGGATGCCCATGCCCGCTCAGGACCTCACGCAACTGTTCGCCCTCGACTCGCTGCTCGACGCCGACGAGATCGCCATCCGCGACACCGTCCGCAAGTTCGGTCAGGAGCGGCTGCGGCCGCATATCGGCGACTGGTTCGAGAAGGGTGCGCTACCGGCGCGCGAGCTGGCGAAGGAACTCGGTGCGCTCGGCGCCCTCGGCATGCACCTGGAGGGATACGGCTGCCCGGGGACGAGTGCGACCGCCTACGGTCTGGCCTGCCTCGAACTCGAGGCCGTCGACTCGGGCATCCGCAGTCTGGTGTCGGTACAGGGATCGCTGGCGATGTTCTCGATCCACCACTGGGGCAGCGAGGAGCAGAAGCAGGAATGGTTGCCGCGCATGGCGGCCGGTGAGGCCATCGGATGCTTCGGGCTGACCGAGCCGGACTTCGGGTCGAATCCCGCGGGGATGCGCACCAACGCCAAACGCGACGGCGACGACTGGGTACTCAACGGCACCAAGATGTGGATCACCAACGGGTCGATCGCCGATGTCGCGGTGGTGTGGGCGCAGACCGATCTCGAGGAATCCCCGCGCGGCATACGGGGATTCGTCGTCCCGACCGACACCCCGGGGTTCTCGGCGCCGGAGATCACCAAGAAGATGTCGCTGCGGGCCTCGGTCACCTCCGAGTTGGTGCTCGACGACGTGCGGCTGCCGGCGTCGGCGATGCTGCCGGAGGCCGCCGGACTCCGCGGGCCGCTCACGAGCCTGGGCGAGGCGCGCTTCGGCATCATCTTCGGTGCGATCGGTGCCGCCCGCGACTGTCTGGAAACGGCTGTCGAATACGCGCAGTCACGCGCCGTGTTCGACAAACCGCTTGCGGCATACCAGATCACGCAGACCAAGATCGCCGACATGGCGCTCGAGGTCGGCAAGGGGCATCTGCTCGCCTATCACCTCGGCCGGCTCAAGGACCGTGGTGAACTGCGCCCGGAACAGGTCAGCACCGGCAAGCTCAACAATGTGCGTGAGGCGATCGCGATCGCTCGTGAGTGCCGAACCATTCTGGGCGCCAACGGGATCACCCTGGAATATCCGGTGATCCGGCACGCCAACAACCTCGAATCGGTACTCACCTACGAGGGCACCTCGGAGGTGCATCAACTGACCATCGGCAAAGCACTGACCGGGGAGGGCGCGTTCCGGTGACGGGCGCCCTGGACGGGCTGGTCATCGCCGACTTCGGTCGGGTCCTGGCCGGTCCGTACGCCACGATGCTGCTCGCCGACCTCGGCGCCGAGGTCATCAAGGTCGAGCGACCCGGCACCGGCGACGACACCCGCACTTGGGGTCCGCCGTGGGTCGGTGAGGACTCGTCGTACTTCTTGTCGGTCAATCGCAACAAGGAGTCGGTGGCCCTCGACCTCGCCGATCCCGCCGGGCTGGCCGCCGCCCGCGAGCTGACCGATCGGGCCGACGTCGTCGTCGAGAACTTCCTGCCCGGCACCCTGGATCGCTTGGGGCTCGGATACGATGCTGTCGCACAACGTAATCCGGATATCGTGTACTGCTCGGTCACCGGCTTCGGCGGCAACAATCAGTTGCCGGGCTACGACCTGTTGATCCAGGCGGTCGGAGGCCTGATGAGCGTCACCGGACCCGACGTCGACACCCCGACCAAGGTCGGCGTCGCGATGGTCGACGTCATCACCGGCCTGCACGCCGCGGTGGGTATCCTTGCCGCGCTGCGTCATCGGGACGCGACGGGGCAGGGGCAGCGTATCGAGGTGAACCTGCTCTCGTCGTTGTTGTCGGCCCTGGTCAACCAGTCGTCGGCGTATGTGGCCGCGGGTGTGGTGCCGCACGCCATGGGAAATCGGCACCCGAGCATCACGCCGTACGAGGTGTTCTCGACGGCCGATCGGCCACTGGTGCTCGCCGTCGGCAACGACCGGCAGTTCGCCGCGCTCGCCGATGTGCTGGGGCAGCCCGATCTGGCTGCCGACGAACGCTTTTCGACCAACAAGGCCCGGGTGGCACATCGCGATGACCTGGTCGGGCTGCTCAACGAGGCACTGTCACATGACACTGCCGACGCCTGGTTCACCGTGCTCACCAAGCGTGGGGTGCCATGCGGACCGCTCAACGACGTCGCCGATGCGATCGCACTCGCCGAGCGACTCGGGCTCGCGCCGGTCGTCGAGATCGATGATCCCCGGCGTGACGGTCCGATCACGCAGATCGCCAACCCCATTCGGATGAGCGCGACGCCACCCACCTACCGAACGGCGCCGCCGCGGTTGGGCGAGGACGACCGGTAGGCGAAGACCGGCGTGGCTAGTCGTAGCGCTCGATGCTCGACTCGGCCAGCCGCGACAGGCCCTCGCGGATGTGGCGGGCCCAGATACTGCCGATGCCCTCGACGGCCTGCAGGTCGGCGGCCGAGGAGGCCAGCAACGCCTGCAGGGTGCCGAAGCTGCGAACCAGCCGATCGACGTGGGCGAACTGCAGCCGTGAGATCCGGGCCAGCATGCGGTAGCCGCGTGGGCTCATCGCGGTGTCCTGGGCTTCGATGGTGGTCGGGTAGCCGAAGGCACCGGCCAGCAGTGTGAGATCGAGGAGGTCGGCGTCGGAGAGCGCCTCGACCGTCTCCAGGGTGTGGTGCACCTCCTCGGTGGTCGCCGGCTCGGGGCTGGCGTAGTAGTCGCGAACCAGCAACTCGCGGACGGTGTCGTTCTCGGAGATCAGCTCCTCGAGTTGCAGACTCACCTGTCGTCCGTTGGTGCCCAGCTCCAGGACGTACTCCTCGATCTCGACACCCACACGGCGGACCATCTCCATCCGCTGCGCCGTCGACATCGCATCGCGCAGCAGGACGTAGTCCTCGATCTCGGCGCGGCCGAGCGCCGAGATCACCTCGTCGAGGCGAGCCTTGTAGCGCTCGAGGGTCGACAGCGCCACGTTGGCGCGCGAGAGAATCGGGTCCGGGCTCTCGACGACGCGTCGCACCCCTTCGGCGTAGACGCTGACGATCGACATCGACGCGCTCACCGAGATCACCGGATACTCGGTCTGGATGGCGGTGCGTTCGGCGGCGCGGTGGCGCGTTCCGGACTCCTCGGTGGGAATCGACGGATCGGGCACCAGTTGTACATTCGCGCGGACGATGCGTTTGCCGTCGGTGGAGAGCACCACCGCACCGTCCATCTTGGCGAGTTCCCGCAGACGCGTCGGGGCGAATTCGACGTCGAGCTGGAAGCCGCCGTCACAGATCTTCTCGACGTCGGAGTCGTGGCCGAGCACGATCAACGCTCCGGTACCGCCGCGCAGGATGCGTTCGAGACCGTCGCGCAGACCGGTGCCGGGCGCCACGCGGGCCAGCGTTTCCTTGATCAGTTCCGAGCGCCCGGCGTCGGTGCGCCCGTACTGGTCGGTTCTGGCTCCCTCGACCATCGTTGTCCCTTCCTGCGTCATCGCGTCCGATCACCTGACACGTGCGGGAATCGGCATGACTAGGGTAACGGGACGTGAGCACCCCTTCTCGTCCCGATCGGCCCGGTGGATTCGTCGTGCCCGCCGACATCGAGGCCATGACGCGTCATCCGAAGGCCGCCGGACCGGGTGAGCCCATCCGTATGCACAACCCGATGTGCCTGGGATGTGGCGAGGATGCGCCCCGCGGGCTGCATCTGGTGGTCCGGGCGGGCGAAGGTTTCACGTGGAGACCGAGATGGACGTCGAACCGTGGATGGAAGGTGGTCCCGGCGTGATCCACGGCGGTGTGCTCTCGACCGCGTTCGACGAGGTGATGGGCACCGCGCCGCTACTCGTCGGGCCGTCGGCGGTGACCGTGCACCTCGAGGTGGACTTCCTCGCGCCCGTCCCGGTCGGCTCGCGCCTGCAGCTCAGTGCCCGGTTGCTCGGCCGTCAGCGACGCAAGATCTACGTCGAGGCGGTCGGTCACATCGGCGATCCGGACCAGCCGGTCGCCGTTGGCCATTCGATCTTCGTGTCGATCAACGCGCGCGAGCACTTCGCCGACCACGTCGAGCGCAGTCAGATGTCCGACGAGTACAAGCAGCGGCTCTCGAGGCCGTGACGGGGCGCCCCGCTCAGCCGTTCTTGAACCAGCCCGCGTTGTAGATGTTCCAGATCGCCTGCTGCCAGTAACCCCAGGCGTGGGTGCCGGTCAGTGGGAAGTCGGTGCGCAGCTTGACGCCGAAGGCCGGGGCGGCGAGGGCGAAGGTGCGGCTCTGTTCACCGGCAACCGATTCGATCGCCGTCGAGTTGAGGCCGGTGATGAAGAAGTCGGTGTTGTTGGCGCCCGGGGGCTGGTGGTCGCCCCACACGCCCGTACCCGCATACATCCACAGGTGCAGGCCGTTCATCGACGGCAGGTTCTCGGTCGGCGAATGCTGGAACGCCTGCAGATTCGGGAACCAGCCCCACATGTCGTTGAGGTCGTAGTGCCCGGCATCCCACGCCGCGCCGCGCATCATCGTCTGCATGCCGGTGGCGACGATGTTCATGAACCCCGACATCGAGACCACCCGCGAGTACAGGTCGCGGCGCTCGTTGCCGATCATCACGGCCTGGCTCGCCGACATCGACAGCCCGACGAGGGTGCGGTTGTGGAAGCCGTGGGCGTCGAGGAATTGCGGCAGGCTGTTCTTGAGCACCGTCTCCCAGCGGTACGGGTGTACCTGGCCGGCCGTGGGGCTCGGGGCATTCCAGTCGGCGTAGAACGAGGACTGGCCACCGATCGGCATGACCACGTTGTAGCCACGCTGCGACAGGTAGGCGACGTTGGTTTCGCGTTCCCACCCGTTGTAGTCGTTGGTGGCGCGCAGGCCGTCGAGGAAGATGATGGTCGGCGCCTTCGACGGGGCGGTGGTCTGGGACGGCCACGCTCGCACCCACACCGGGTGATCCATGCCGTAGTTGTTGATCGTCGCGTTGATGAAACCGCGGACCTGCGAGGCGGGCGGTCCCCATGCCGACGCGGTGGACGTGCCCGCGAGCAGGGCGCAGACGGTGAGCAGGGCGGTCAGCAGAACCGACGCGATTCGCCTCGAGGACATTCACAACTCACTTCGACGAAGAGGGATGGAGCGACACGAAATCACAGGCGTGACGATTCGACACGCTACCTGCACTGTTATGATCTTGTTACTCGTCCATATCCGGCAAAACACCCAAACCGCCGCACCCAACCCGGTGATCAGGCGTTTTCGGTGTCAATTCTCAGACAATTCTCAATGTGCATTTCGGTGCATTTGTCAAAAAGGTGCGTCGACAACCCGCAGCGTCGCCGTGAATGCCGCCGCCGACGCCTCGGCGAGTGTGGCGACGCGGGTGACCTTGATGCCGCCGGGGATCTTCTCGGTGGTGCCCGTGGGGATCAGCACGTGCTTGAATCCCAGTCGCTTGGCCTCCCCGACGCGGCGCGCCACCGCCGAGACGCGTCGCACCTCACCGGCCAGCCCGACCTCGCCGATGACGGCGGTGGTCCGGGGGATCGGCCGCTTGGTCATCGACGAGAACACCGCCAGCGCGATGGCGAGGTCGGCGGCGGGTTCGGTCACGCGCATCCCGCCGACGGTCGCCGCGTACACCTCGCGCTCGTGGACGGGCACCTCGAGTGTGCTCTGCAGGACCGCGAGGATCATCGCCACGCGAGGCGAGTCGAGACCGGAGACCGCGCGGCGTGGGGTGGCCATGTTCGTCGTCGTGGTCAGTGCCTGGATCTCGCCCGCGAGCGCTCGCTTGCCGTCCATGGTGACCAGGGTCGCCGACCCGTTGACGTCGGAATCGTGTTGGTGGACAAAGATTCCCGAGGGATCACTGACCTGATGGATGCCGTCGTCGCGTTGTTCGAAGCATCCGACCTCGTCTGAGGCGCCGAAGCGGTTCTTGATGCCGCGCACCATCCGTAACGACGAGTGGCGGTCGCCCTCGAACGACAGGACCACGTCGACGAGGTGCTCGAGCGACCGCGGGCCCGCGACGGCGCCGTCCTTGGTGACATGGCCGACCAGGATGATCGCCACACCGCGATTCTTGGCCAGCGACACCAGTGCGGTGGTGACCGCGCGGATCTGGGTGACACCGCCGGTCACGCCGTCGGTGCCGGTGGCCACCACGGTCTGCACCGAGTCGACGATGACCAGGGACGGGGCAACGTCGTCGACGTGGCCGAGGATGGTGGCGAGGTCGGATTCGGCGGCGAGGTAGATGTTCTCGTGCACCGCGTCGGTCCGTTCGGCGCGCATGCGCACCTGTCCGGCGGATTCCTCGCCGGTGATGTAGAGCGCGCGCCGGCCACTGGCCGCCCAGTGTTTGACGGTCTCGAGCAGCAGCGTGGATTTGCCGACACCCGGCTCACCTGCCAGCAGGATCACCGAGCCGGGCACCACTCCGCGCCCGAGGACGCGGTCGAATTCGTCGATTCCGGTGGGGATCGCCGTTGACGTGGCGGCATCGACGGCGGTGATGGGTACGGCCGGGCTGGTCGGGGTGACCGTCGTGGTGGCCCCGCCGGGTGCACTGATGGTGGTGACCTCGTCGAAGGTGCCCCAGGCGTTGCATTCGGCGCAGCGTCCGACCCATTTGGGGACCTGATGACCGCACTCGCTGCAGCGGAAGCTCGACTTCGGTTTTGCCACGGATGTCAGCCTACGGGCGGGGTCCGACAGAACCGGGGTCCGACCGAATCGGCGCGCCTCGCGGTCGTTGCGGACCGGTCGCAGGTCACCGGATCACCTCGCGGTGGCCGGCGTCGAGACGACGGGTCCAGCCGCGCGCGTCGAGGTGTTCGAGCAGCGGTATCACCACGCGGCGCGTGGTGTGCAGCGCCTGACGGGCCTCGCTGGTGGTGAACGGCTGCGGCAGTCGTGCCAGGCTGCGCATGGCCAGGGCGGGTGCGGTCGGCGCGAGCACCACACCCGATCCGAGGCGGAGAAGGCGGCCCATACGTTCCGCGGCGGCGAGTTCGCGGTCGCCGAGGCCGAGCGCGGCGAGGTCGTCGGCCTCAGGTGCGGCGAACGGATCGTCGGCGAGACGTCGTTCGACGGCTGTGATCGCCGGCTCGGCGGGACCGAGATCGGTGGTCCGGTCGGGCATCGCGAGGTAGCCGTTTGTCGTCACGACGCCTGCCGCGGAGATCACGGTGTCGAGGAGCGCCGCGTCGTCCGGCAGGCCGAGCAGATCCGGCGCCGCGGCGCGGGAGATCCCCGCCGCCAGCGGATCCTCGCGGTGCAGTGTCTGCACCGCAGTCCGCAGTCGGCGTGCGCGGAGAGCGAGGTCGTCGGCATCGACCCAGCGGTCACCGACGACGAGCACGCCATCCGGCGGTGTTCCCGGTTCCGCGACCGCATCGAGCAGGCCGAGACGGCGCAGGTGGGTGATGGTGACCGAGCCGCGTCGGGCGACCTCGGAACGCAGATCGTCGGTCGGCCGGCGGGCCGCCAGGCTCGCGGCACGCCGGGCGGCGTCACCGCGACGACTCAGCGGCGGCGGCTCGGCGTCGACGACCTGTCCGCCGCCGACGATGCGGGTTCCCGGGTCGCGCAACACGATCCGGTCGCCGACGATCAACGGGAGTGGCCGGTCGAGGGTGAGTCGCGCGTGGTCGGCGCCGAGCGGACGCAGCCGTGCAGGCAGTGCAGCGCTGCCGATGTGGGCGGTGAGATGTATTGGTGCATCGGTGAACTCGTCACCGCTGACGCGTCGGACATCGACGACGTCGGTGCGCCGCCAGGTGTCGGGGGAGAGTAGCACGTCGCCCCGGGCGATCTCGTCGGAGTCGATGCCCCGAAGATTCAGTGCGACCCGGCTGACCGGTCCGATGGAGGTCAGGGTTCGTTCTTCGCTCTGGATGGTGCGAACGGTGACGCGTCGGATGCGTTGCACTGTCAGGAGATCGAGGGTGTCGCCGACCGTCACGGTCCCCGTGGACAGCGTCCCGGTGACCACGGTGCCTGCGCCGGAGACGGTGAACGACCGGTCGATCCACAACCGGATCGGGGCGTCGACGGGTGCTGCCGGTGATCCGGCGAGAATCTCGTCGAGTGCGGCGCACATCTCGGTCAACCCCGTTCCCCGCGTGGCCGAGACGGTCACCGCGGGCGCGTCGGCGAGCCCGGTGTCGGCGAGTCCGACGCGGGTCTCGGTCAGCGTTTGCGTGATCCGTTCGGGTGCAGCGAGATCCGACCTGGTGAGCACGACCAGACCTCGGGTGATGCCGAGTGCGGCGATCGCATCGCGGTGGTCGTCGGACTGCGCCTGCCAGCCGGCGTCGGCGGCCACGACGAACAGTACGACTGGCGCGGGGCCGAGGCCGGCGAGCATGTTACCCAGGAAACGCTCGTGGCCGGGGACGTCGACGAATGCGACGTTGCGACCGGAAGGCAGTGTGGTCCAGGCAAATCCGAGGTCGATGGTCAGGCCTCGGCGGCGTTCCTCGGCCCATCGATCGGGTTCGATCCCGGTGAGCGCCCGGACCAGTGTGCTCTTGCCGTGGTCGACGTGACCGGCGGTGGCGACGACGAACACCTCTGTGGCCTAAAGGTTTCCGTTGATATCGGCCGTGTGGTCGGTGACGGCATGTGCGGCGGACCGGACGGCGGCGAGGACGGCGTCGTCGTCGGACTCGGGGATACACCGCAGGTCGATCAGGCAGGCGCCGTCGTGCACACGGGGCAGGACCGCCGGGTCGCCGGTCCGCAGGTGGAATGCGAGGTGTTCGGGAAGTCGGATCGCCCATCCGGGTAGCGCGACACCGGGTGCGCCGCCCCCGCCGACCCGTCCGTCATGGGCGACGACGGGTGCGTCGAGTTGTGCCGCAAGGCGTTCGGCGCGGCGGCGGAGGTCGTCGGGGTCGGCGTGCAGGGCGGCGGTGACGGGAGGGGTCGGTCCGTCGAGGGTGGCCTCGAGGGCGGCGAGGGTGAGCTTGTCGGTGCGCACCGCCCGCGCCAGCGGATGTCTGGAGAGTCGGGCGATCAGATCGGCGTCACCGAGCATGATGCCGGCCTGCGGGCCGCCGAGAAGCTTGTCGCCGCTGGCGATCACGAGATCGGCCCCGGCCTGCAGTGCCGAGGTCGCATCGGGTTCATCGGGCAGGAGGGGATCGGGGTGCAGGAGTCCGGAGCCGAGGTCGGCGACCAGCGGCACGCCGCGCTCGACGCAGATCTCGTGCAGCTGCGGCAGGCTCACCTCGCTGGTGAATCCCTCGACTCGGAAGTTGCTCGGATGCACCTTGAGCACGCAGCCGGTGTCGGGGCCGATGGCGTCGAGGTAGTCGTGCGCGTGGGTGCGATTGGTGGTGCCGATCTCGCGTAGGCGCGCGCCGGTGGACGCCATCAGGTCGGTGAGCCGGAATCCCGCGCCGATCTCGATCATCTCGCCGCGGCTCATCACCACCTCACGTCCGATCGCGAGCGCGGTGGTCGTCAGCACCAGTGCGGCGGCCCCGTTGTTGACGACGAGGGCGTCGCCGGCTGCCGGGCAGGCGCGGAGCAGGGCCTCGCGGGTGGCGGTGCCGCGTCGTGATCTGGCGCCGGTGGCCAGATCGAGTTCGACGTCGACGTACCCGGCGGATGCCGCCACCGCTTCCCGGGCCGCGGCCGATAGCGGCGCGCGCCCGAGGTTGGTGTGCACGATGACGCCGGTGGCGTTGAGGACCGGCCGTGCGCTCGACGGGCGACGTCGGCGTAGGGACTCGATGAGTGAACCGGCAACATCTGTGGGTGCGATCTCGCCGCGGCGTGCAGCGTCCTGTGCTTCACGAATGGCCTCGCGAACAACTTTGTCGCCCAGACGAGTTCGGTCCTGGGCGATGTCCGGATCGGCGAGTAGGTGGTCGGTACGAGGGATGTGTCGACGAGGATCGGGTGCACCCATTGGACACCTCCTCGAGTCCGGTCGTTCGGTCGGCACGGTCGTTCGATCGGCACGGCGGAGGCGGACGGGAATCGAACCCGCCAGACCGAGATACTCGATCTCACCGGATTTGAAGACCGGGGGGCCCACCAGGAACCCATACGCCTCCGTGCCGTCCGGCAGCCGCCGATCCGGATGCCGGTGTAACCAACCTAGAGCACCGTGGGCGCGCTGGGCGGGAAGGGCGGGCAGCGCCACGGCGAACCGGGAGTCACCGCGGGTGGGTGACGATGATCTGCCCGGTCCTTCGGCTCCGCCACTCCACCCGTCGGTCGGTGTAGAGCGTCGGTACCCATTCGGCGAGGTGTTTGCGTTGGTGATCGGCCCGACACAGCGGGATCAGGTCACCGAGCACCGTCCAGCCACCGGCCTCGGGGTCGGTGTGGTTGAAGGGTCGCCAGTGGTCGAGGTCGCACAGGTGTGACGGCCTGCCGCAGTACGGGAATCGGCACCAGGCGTCGTTGGCCAGCACCGCAGCGCGCAATGTGGCGCTGGGTGCATAGGTCAATGCCCCAGGTGGTGGCACGGTGTGACCGCCGTGTCCGGTCGGATCCGCCGGTGGGGCTTGGGGTCGGTCGGAGATCTGCGGGATGAGTGGTCCCGCGGCCCGGGCGGATTCGGGGTAGTGGATGGTCTTGGCCACGTCGGCGAGGGTGGTGGCGTAGTCGGGGTCGATGGGCCCGTATCCCTGCAACCGGGGGACGAGAATCCCGTCGGGGTCCTTCAACACCGTCAGTACGGGTGCACCCGGCACCACCAGCGCCCGCCCGAACGCGACCGGCACCTCATCACAGGTCGGCTCATCCATGGGGTCAGCGACGTCGGGTTCGACGACCGGCTCCACCGGATCGAGTTCGGGAGCGTCGGCATCGGCGGGTTCGGGCAACAGGTCGTCCCACGCTGCCGCGTCCTCGGCGTCGGCGGGTGTTTCCGCCGAGTCACTGTTGACGGCGCCGCCACCCTTCGTGCATGTGGCCAGGCCGCATTCGCAGTTGAGGTGGGCTCCCGGGACGCCGGTGATCTCCCCAAGGGCGATCACCCGCAGTGATCCCACGCGGCGGGGGTCTTTGCGGCAGGTGCGTTCGTCGATGAGGGCGTTGATCTGGGTGGTGAGGAACACCCCGTAATGCGCGGGGACGACCGCATCCAAGGTGGAGTGTCCGGCAGTTTCTGCGGTGATGGTGACGTTTTCCACCAGGTCGGTGATGGTGTCGCGGTCCTCGATCACATTGTCGGGACTCATCGAGATCAGCGCCGTCTCGAGCTCCTGCGCCAGCACCCGGTCGGTGGTGGCGCGCGATGCATAGTTCAGGACGATCTTCTCGAACGACATCTCCGCGTCGTCACCCTCGATGCCGTCGAGATCGATGTCTCCGGCACGTTGGGCGGCCCGCGCCATGATGGACACCCGGTTGGTCGAGTGCTCCCCGTTCAGGTAGGCGGCACGGATCAGCGGGAACTTCTCCAACAGATCCGCCAACGCCACCCAACTCCCGGCCTTACTGCGAGAGACCTTGAACTGCAACGACACCTCGGCCCGGCCGAGTCTCTCAGCATGCTCGATGACTGAACCCCACACGCTGGTCTCCGATCGACCGGCGAGATGCTCACGAAACACCCGCTCCGCCAACGCGGCAGCAGCCAGCACCGTCCGGGCCTCATGCTGACGCGATTGGCGCAACAAATCAGGGCCGGTCTCGATGAGCTCATCGCGCGACATTGCTGCGATCGCGGCGGCGTCGGCATCCGGATCGGTGAACGTCAACGTGGTCGACATCGGAACAACCTCCCCTCCCGCGATCGGACTTGATGAGAACAAGTGTACGAAGGGGTACCGACAAAACCGGTCCGGCTAACGTCAGCTCGACAGAATTTGTGGACAACTATTCTCCGGCGCGTCGAGCGGTTAGTGGATGTGGTTGCGATACTTGTCATCTCACCATGGTCTCGAGGCTCGCCGCACGCGGCTCGCACCTCGACCACCGGGGGAAGGGGCAAGCGTCGGGAGGTGGAAGCGCTCCACCATCGGGGGGATGGAGCGAGCGTCGGTCAGGAAACGGCCGTCATCCGTTCCGATGGTCGAGGTGCCGAGGAGCGCCAGCGACGAGCCTCGAGACCCCTCTCGCCGATGAGTATCCGCACCACTCGGTTAGCCGGAACCTGCTCCGCTGCAGGCGGTCTCGAGGCTCGCCGCACGCGGCTCGCACCTCGACCATCGGGGGAGGAGGACCAAGCGTCGGGTGATGGAAGTGCTCGACCACCGGGGGAAGGGGCGAGCGTCGGGTGATGGAAGTGCTCGACCATCGGGCGGGCGGCATGGGTACGGCGAACATGCGAGACGCCGGATTCCGCGACGGTAGGATCGGCGCATGTCGAGAGTGCACCTCAATGGTTCTACGACCCTGCACGACGGTGGGTTTCCCTATAGTTCGACGGTGTCGCCGGGGCCGTTGCTCTTCACGGCCGGGATCAGCCCGCTGGATGAGAACGGTGCGGTGATCGCGCCCGATGATGTCGTTGCGCAGGTGCGAGCGTGCCTCGGGAACCTGGCGGCGGTGCTGGGCGAGCAGGGGGCGACTTTCGTTGACGTGGCCAAGCTGACAGTCTATGTGGCAGAACACCTTCAGGCGGATCTGTATGTCGCATGGGAAGCGGTGAGCGCCGAGTTCGATGTGGTGCCGCCGACGATGATGATGGGTGTATCGGTCCTGCCGTACGACGGGCAGGTGGTCGAGGTCGACGCGGTGGCCGCGCCGCCCCAGTCGTGAGCAGGCAGCGGCCATGAGCGTTGCGCGACCCCGCATCACCGATACCCAACGCCGAAACCGGTTGCTGCGCAGACACTGCCTTGCAGAAGGGCACCACGCGGCATCGGTGGTCGACGCTGCCGCGGCCGTCGTCGGACTGCACGCGACGACGCCGTCGACGGTGTATCTCTCGGCGTGGGCACGGATCGACGGTTTTCGCACCGACACCATGGACGCGGCTCTCTACGGTGACCGCACGATGATCAAGCAACTGGCCATGCGTCGAACGCTTTTCGTGTTCCCCGACGGCATCCTTCCCGACGCGGTCGGGGCGATCGGTGCGCGGGTCGCGGCCTCCGAGCGAACCAATATGCTGCGTGATCTTCGCCGCGCCGAGGACGTCGCCGATCCCGAAGGGTGGATCGATGACGCTCGTGCCGCGGTGCTCTCCGCGTTCGCCGACGGCACCACGATGACGTCGGCGGAACTACGTGCTCGCGTGCCGGAGTTCGATCGGCAGGTCGTCGTGAGCCCGGGCAAATCATACGGCGGTCCGAGTCCGTTGCTCCCGCGAGTTCTCAACATGTGCAGTGCTGCAGGAGAAGTCGTACGCGGTCCCAACAACGGGGGCTGGCACGTGTCGAGGCCGTCGTGGTCGGCGATGGACCGCTGGCTCGGCAGACCGCTCGACGTCCCCGATCCCGCCACCGCACACATTGCACTCATCCGGCGATGGCTCGCGCGATTCGGTCCGGGTACCGAGACCGATCTCGTCTGGTGGCTGGGATCGACCAAACGCGATGTGCGACAAGCGCTGGCGTCGCTCGACGTCGTCGAGGTCGATCTCGACGACGGTTCCGTCGGATATGTCCTCGCCGACGATCTGCCCGGCGGCCCCGACGACGATCCGCTGCCGCCCGAAGCCCTCCTGTTGCCCGAACTCGACCCGACGACCATGGGTCACAAGGTGCGCGACTTCTACCTCGGCCCACACGTCGATGCCATCTTCGATCGCAACGGCAACGGCGGCCAGACGGTGTGGTGGGACGGGCGGATCGTCGGCGGCTGGCATCGAGAGGCCGGCACACGGGTAGAGGTCCACCTCTTCGAGAAGTTGCCCGCGGCTGCACGTCGAGCCGTCGCCGCCCGCGCCGATGCCCTGTCGGAGTGGCTCGGTGAGGTGCCCTTCCGGCCCGGCTACCCACCGCCCTACCTGCGCGAACTGCGGGCGCGATGAATTACGGTGCCGTCGCCGGTCAGTCTCTGGAGGTCCGCGCACCCACACCGCGCACACCCACACCCAGGAGGTTCCGATGACCGCACCGACCCACCCGGAAGCCGACCGAGGTCTACCGCCCGTTGCCGATGAGGCGACGTGGCGGGCCGCACTCGCCGACCTGCGCCGTCGCGAGAAAGCTGCTACCCGTGAGCTCGACGCCATCGCCGCGCAACGTCGCCGACTGCCGATGGTCGAGGTCGCCGACCACACGCTCACCGGCGCCGACGGCCCGACATCACTGTCGGAGATCTTCGCCGGCAGGTCACAATTGATCACCTACCACCACATGTGGAACGACGGCGCCGAGTTCCAATGCCCCGGATGCACCGGATTCACCTCGCAATTCACCCGACTGGAGTTCCTCCAGAACTATGACGCGCGGTTCGTGATCGTCACCAACGGTCCGATCGACGAGGCGTTGGCCTACAAGCGGCGAGTCGGCAACCAGATGGAGTGGTTCTCCGCCGCGGGCACCGACTTCGGTGCCGAGATGGACGCCGCACCCGGAGGCGGGTTCGCGGTCAACGTGTTCATGCGTGACGGGGACCGTGTCTACCGCACCTGGCACACCAACGGCCGGGGCACCGAGCAGCTGAGCCACACCTTCGCATTGATCGATCTGCTCCCTTGGGGACGACAGGAGGTGTGGCAGGACTCCCCGGACGGCTGGCCGCAACGCCCCACCTACTCCGGATGGGCGGGTAGCGAGCAGATCGCCGACAGCTATGGAGAGGACCCGCGATGAGCGCCAATCGCACCCAGCCCGACACCCCCGATCAGCCCGACACCGAGTCGATGACCGTCACGCGTCACGTCGACGCCCCTCCGCAGGCGGTCTTCGCCCTGCTCTGCGACCCGGTCCGACACCAGGAGACCGAACCGACGGACTGGGTGCGCGACGCCATCGACACCGCGCCGATCACCCGGGCCGGACAGATCTTCGCGGTCAACATGTTTCTCGAACAGGCCGGCGGGCACTACGTGATCCACAACCTGGTCACCGCATACGAACCCGACCGGGTCATCGCGTGGCTGCCCGGGCAGCTCAACGACTCCGGCGACCACGAGTCCGGCGGCTGGTGGTGGCGTTACGAGCTCACACCCGACGAGGACGGCACCCTGGTGCGGCTCACCTATGACTGGACGAACACGCCGTCGGCCTTCCGCGAGCAGGTCGGCGGCATGCCGCCCTTCGGCCGCGGCTTTCTCGAGCAGTCTCTGGCCAGTCTCGACGCCGCGCTCTCCCGGACCTGAGCGGTCGTCCGCAGTCTGCCCATCGCCGCTGGTCAGGCCTCACAGAAAGCTCCCAGCCGGATGTCAGCCGCATGGCAGACTGAGGGCGGAAGGTGATACACGTGAGCGAAACGGGTCAGGGAGCGAAGGTCCTCGTCGTCGACGACGAGGCGAACATTCGTGAATTGCTATCAGTGTCATTGAAGTTCCAGGGCTACGAGGTGGAGACCGCCGCGGGCGGCCCCGAGGCCATCGACCGATGCCGCAACTTCAAACCCGACGTCCTCATCCTTGACGTGATGATGCCGGGGATGGACGGTTTCGGTCTGCTGCGGCGCCTCCGCGCCGACGGGATCTCGGCGCCCGCGCTGTTCCTGTCGGCCAAGGATTCGGTCGAGGACAAGGTCAACGGACTCACCGTCGGCGGCGACGATTACGTCACCAAACCGTTCAGCCTCGAAGAGGTGGTGGCGCGGTTGCAGGTCCTGTTGCGGCGCAGCGGTTTCGACGAGCGAGCCAAAGAGGTCTCGCGGGTCACCTTCGCCGACCTCGAACTCGACGACGAGACCCACGAGGTGTGGAAGGCCGGCAAGCTGATCTCGTTGTCGCCGACCGAGTTCACCCTCCTGCGCTACTTCATGGTCAACGCGGGCACCGTGCTGTCCAAGCCACGCATCCTCGACCACGTCTGGAACTACGACTTCGGGGGCGAGGTCAACGTCGTCGAGTCCTATGTCTCCTACCTGCGCCGCAAACTCGATTACGGTGTCACGCCGCTGATCCACACCTTGCGTGGCGTCGGATACGTCATGCGGGAGCCGCGGTGAGCCCGAACGCACATGACGCGAACCCACATGACGCGGATCGGACCGATTGCGGCACGGTATCCCCATGAGCGTTCGCACCCGATCGGCAGCGCCGCCGGCCGACCCACCGGCAGGTGCCCCGGCAGCCCCACCCGCGACGAAGGCGGCAAAGATCCGCACACGTGGTGTTCCGCTGCGTATTTCGCTGGTCGCGCTCACCATGGTGCTGGTGGCGTTCGGGTTGCTGGTGTCAGGAATCGCGGTGACCTCGGCGATGCGCTCGGACCTGCTCTCGCGCACCGATCAGGGTCTGGTGTCGGCGGTGGGGACCTGGGCCAAACCCCGCAACCCGGACATGGATCAGACGCAGGGCCCGCCCATCGGACCGCGCCGGCCACCGTCGTCGTTCTTCGTGATGACCACCCTCAACTCCGGGCAGGTCATCTCCAACGCCAACGATTTCACCCACACCCCCGACCTCAGCGGACTGCCCGATGGCAACGTCTCGCCGACGACGGTCGGGTCGCAGGACGGTGACGGCCCGCAGTGGCGTGTCATCAAACACATTGGCCCCGACGGGGTTTCCGTGGTGGCCGTGCCGCTCTCCGATGTGAACAAGACCCTGTCACGACTGATGTGGCTGCAGTTCGGCATCGGCGCGGCCGTGGTCGTGGTCCTCGGCGTGCTCAGCTATCTGGTGGTCCGGTCGAGCCTGCGGCCACTGCGCCGGGTCGAGGAGACCGCCCACGCGATCGCCGCGGGCAACCTCAACATGCGGGTGGCCCCGGGCCCGCCCAACACCGAGGTCGGTAGCCTCTCCGCCTCGCTCAACACGATGCTCGGCCAGATCCAGCACGCCTTCGCCACGACGGCCGCCTCCGAACAGCAGGCCCGGCACTCCGAGGAGAAGATGCGGCGCTTTGTCGCCGACGCCAGCCACGAACTCCGCACCCCGCTGACCTCGATCAAGGGGTTTGCCGAGCTGTATCGGCAGGGCGCGGTCGCCGACCCGGGCGATGCGATGCGCCGGATCGACGACGAGGCCGGCCGCATGAAGCTCCTCGTCGAGGATCTGCTGATGCTCGCGCGGCTCGACGCCCACCGACCCCTCAATTCCGAGCCCGTCGACATGTTGATGCTGGCCGCCGACACCGTGCAGGCCTCGCGTGCCGCCGCCCCCGACCGGGAGATCCGGCTGCAGGTATCGCCGTCGGACGAACCGCCCGTCGTGCGCGGCGACTCGGCGCGGCTGGTGCAGGTCATCCGCAACCTCGTCAACAACGCCGTCGTCCACACCCCGCCGGAGGCGACGATCACCGTCGGCGTCGGCGTGCTCGACGGAGTCGGCGACGTGCTGGTCACCGTCACCGACACCGGCCAGGGCCTCACCCCCGACGAGCGCTCACACGTCTTCGAACGCTTCTATCGCGGCGACAGTTCGCGATCACGGGGCGAGGGTGGCGGCAGCGGACTGGGCTTGTCGATCGTGGCCGCGCTGGTCGACGCGCAAGGTGGCCGCGTCGGGGTCGACTCGACGCCGGGCGAGGGCGCCTGCTTCTGGGTGCGGCTGCCGCGACTCGCGGACTGACCGGCACCGTCACCCCCACGTCACCCGGAGTTCGCGGTCCCGTCGCCGGAATGGGCGATTCTCACACCATGCCCCCAGGATCTGTTGAACCGTCCACGTCCTCACGATCTGCCGGCACCTCCACCCGTCGTGAGTTGCTACGTGCGGCGGCGATCGGTGCGCTGGTACTGCCCACCGGATCGGTGATCGCCGGCCGCGCGAGCGCCGCACCCGCCTCACCGGGCCTGCTGCGTTCGCGCCCACGCCTGACCCACGGGGTGGCCGCGGGCGATCAGAGCGCGAGCGGCGCGGTGGTATGGGCACGCTCGGACTCGCCGGCCCGAATGATCGTGGAGACCTCGGCCACCGAAACCTTCCGCAACACACGGACTTTCACGGGCCCGCTGCTGACCCCGCTGACCGACGGCACCGGCCGGGTGCGGGTCGCCGGACTCCCACCGGGACAGACCGTCCACTACCGGGTTCACCTCGAAGGCCCCACCGGTGCGGTCGGCGAGCCCGTCACCGGCATGTTCCGTACCGCCCCGGTCACCGCCGGCGACGTGCACTTCCTCTGGTCGGGTGATGTCGTCGGGCAGGGCTGGGGAATCAACCCCGACATCGGTGGCCTCCCCGTCTTCGGGGTGATGGCCGACCGCGCACCGGACTTCTTCATCCACTCCGGCGACGCCATCTACGCCGACAACACCGTCGACCCCACCCAGAAGCAGAACAACGGGCAGCTCTACCGCAACCTCACCACACCCGCCAAAGCGCATGTGGCACAAACCGTCGACGACTTCCGCGGCAACTACGCCTACAACCTGACCGACGGAAGCTACCGGCGATTCGCCGCGAGCGTCGGCCAGCTCATCCAGTGGGATGACCACGAGGTACTCAACAACTGGTACCCGGGGGAAAACCTGACCGGCCAGAAACGAGACGGTTACACCCAGACCGACGTCAACACCCTGGCCCGTAACGCGCGACAGGCCTGGCGCGAATGGCAGCCGGTCTCCGAGGCCACCGGAAACCGGGTGTACCGCAAGGTCTCCCACGGTCCGCTGCTCGACGTCTTCCTGCTCGACATGCGCACCTACAAGGACCCGAATCCGGCCAACTGGTCGACCACCGACGACGGCGGCATCCTCGGTGCCGAACAGACGCGCTGGCTCATCGACTCGCTGCGATCGTCGAGGGCGACCTGGAAGGTGATCGCCAACGACCTGCCGATCAGCATCGTCGTTCCCGATGCGCTGTCCGATCCACGTCACGGCCCGAAGTCGATGGAGGCGGTGGCACAAGGGGATCCGGGCGCGCCCCGTGGCCGGGAGATCGCCTTCTCGAAGGTGTTGTCGCAGACCAAGAACGTCACCGGCAAGGTGTTCCTCACCGCCGACGTCCACTACACCGCGGCCATCTCCTACGCGCCCGACCGCGCCTCTTTCCGCGACTTCTCCCCGTTCTGGGAGTTCGTCAGCGGACCCCTGCACGCCGGCGCGTTCCCGGTCAGCCCGCTCGACGCCACGTTCGGCCCGCGCTATGAGTACGTCCACGCCCCGCAGAAGGCCAACACCTCACCGGCGGAAGGCTTTCAGCACTTCGGGGAGGTCCGCATCGCCAAGGACACCAAGGTCCTCACCGTCGCCCTCTGCGACTCCCACGGACAGGTGTTGTACACCAAGGAGTTGACGCCCTGACCAGACGTGCGCCGACGAGCCGATCGGGTGCGCTCAGATCAGCCGGCGCAACCGCGCGAACTCGGTGACGTCGGCGCGGAAACGGTCGAGGGTGACCAGGGTGTACATGCCGTCGATCTGTCGGTCCACCCACAGCCGGTGGATGCGCCGCAGATCGGCCTGGCGGGATTTCCATCCGATCCCGTCGATCACCGCGAGGACCAGCTGCCGCGGCAACCGCACCTCGGCCATCTCCTCGATCTCCCGGACCGCGTCGGTGAGTTTGGAGCCGGTCGAATCGAAACCCTTTGCCGCGACCACGATGTCGGGTGCGTTCGGATCACCGACGATCAGATCGGCCGGTGCGGTGCGTCCGTTGCGGCCGGAGAACCGGGAGCGGGTCACGTAGTCGAGGCCCAGATCGCGGGCGATGTCCTCGATGTGGTCCTCGATGCGGCGGCCCGACGCACCCGCGCGTGTTGCGGTCAGTCGGGTGCCGGCGCGGGCGACGAGGATGTCGGCGAAGGTGTAGGTGCGGTCCATCTGGGCGGTGAGCATGCGCACCAGGTCGAACTCCTCGTCGAGCCACGTGATCAACTCGACGGGCCGCTGCCGCGCCAGACCGTGCCACCCGGAGGTGTCGAACCGGTCGCGCAGAACGTTTTTCAGCTTCTCCTGCGACAGTCCGATGGCCAGACCCAGCACCGGGACATCACCGGGATTCTCCCGTACCCACGCCGCGAGACCGGCGACGTCGGTGGCCATCAGCTCACCGAGTCCGGCGGTGGCGGCCGCGATGTGCTCGGCCTCGGGTGTCGACGCCGTCGGGTCGACGTGAGAGGTCAAGCGTCCCAGCGTCTTCAGGTATTCGTCGAAGTCGGGCGCGTCGGCCATCGGCTCGGTGGTCCCGCTCAGTCCCGACCGATGAACAAGAACTCGCTGACGTCACGCCGCGCCGCCGCGGCATGGGTGCCGAAGCTGTACTTGTGGTCGATCGCGATGACCTCGACATGTGGCTTGACCTTGCCGAGCAGATCGACGATGCGATCGGGGCCGGGTAGCGCGTTCGACGAGTACGACAGCACGATCGCGCCGGCGTCGGTGAAATGGTCGAATGTCCGCACCAACGCGTCGTCGATGGAGTGTTTGTAGGCGAACGGGGTGTACCGCTTGGGTAGCTTCTTGGTCTTGGTGTTCTCCATGATGGTCATGCCCTGCCAGTAGGCCGACAGCCCTTCGAGGAAGTGGTAGCGCTTGATGTAGTCGTTGTCGTCGGACGGCGGGGCGTACGGCGGATCGAGGTACACCAGGTCCGGCGCACCCCCGAGTACTCCGGTGGCGTCGAGATCGAAAACGTCGCCGCACGAACTGTGATGCCGTGAGCCATTGCTGAACACGGTCGCGTTGTAGTCGGCCGCGGCGCGTAGCCGGAAGTGGTCGCGCAGCGACATCTGCAGATCACGGCGTCCGTCGGCATATCGGCTGGAATCGGTGAAGGTGAACACCCCGCGCGGTTGCTTGCGCGCCGCGGACAGCACCAGCGCCGAGATCGCCAGATCCCGCCGATAACCCCGCAGCCGGTCGATGTGCGACCACGCCGAATCCAGGAACGCGCGATCGGCCGCGTCGAAGTACAGCCCGTCGAAGGTCGAGGAGATGAAATCCCGGTCGTCGGCGGGCGGACCGCAGATCTCCTCGATGAGGTCGGCCTCGAGCCGCACCGACGAGTTGACCACGGTGGCGCGGGTGATGACGTGTGGGAAGTTGAGGAAATCGTTGGTGGCCACCGTGAATCCCTGCGCCTTGAGCAGGTAGGACACGACGCCCGACCCGGAGAACGCGTCGACGGCGGTGCTGCCGCCGATCTCGGCGAAGGTGCGCTCGAGATGCGGCAGCAGACGGTACTTGGAGCCCATGTACCGCAAGCGCGGAAAGCGCTGCGCGGCGGCGACGATGTCGGTGGAGGCGACACGTCGAGACGATGCGGTGGGGGACTCGGCGCGACTCACAGCAGCAAGGATGTCACGGGCCCCCGACAGTGTGTCGCCAACACGGCGGTTGGCCGACACGGCGGTGAACATCTTGGCTGCGCCCGGACCCCCGCGGCCGGGCCGCACCCTAGACTGAGGTGCATGTCGTCGGTTTTCACGAAGATCATCAACGGAGAGCTACCCGGTCGGTTCGTCTGGCAGGACGGACAAGCCGTGGCGTTCCTGACCATCGAGCCGGTCACCCCCGGACACCTGCTGGTGGTACCCCGCAAAGAGGTCGATCACTGGGAGCAGATGGACACCGCCTCCTTCACCCATCTCACCGACGTCGCGCAGAAGGTCGGCCGCGCGGTCAAGGAGGCGTTCGACGCCCCGCGGATGGGACTGCTGATCGCCGGCCTCGAGGTGCCGCACGTGCACATCCACGTCTTCCCGGCGCTGAGCATGGAGACCTTCGACCTGACCAACGCCCGCAAGGACATCACCCCCGCCGAACTCGACGCCGATGCCGAGAAGATCCGGGACGCGCTGCGCGCGACGGGCTACAGCGAGTACGTGAACGACTGACGTCCATCAGTCGACCCCCGCGTCGATCAGTATGACGTTTCACCCGGATTCCGGAGGAAACGTCATACTGATCAATCGGCTCCGCGCAGGGTCTCGAGGCGCGGTGCCGCCCGCTCACACCGTCCGATGGATCAGCAGGGGCAGCACCGCGGTCGCGCCCGCATCGCGTAAAGCGCTCGCGGCCAATGTGATCGGCCAACCCGACCGGGACTCGTCGACGACCAGCAGCACCGCCCGGCCCTCCACCCCGGCCGGCGGCTCGCCGAGCCGGGCCTGCCAGAACGCGGCCTCGGCGGCACCGGGCGCATCCCGGGGTGGGCCGTCGCCCATCTGTACGGGCATCGCCACCCCCTCGCGTTTGCCGACCGAGCACAGGTGCGCGGCGAGATCGGTGGCCAGGGTGGTGCCGGTCAGACGCAGCGAACAGATGAGATCCGGCCGGATACCGGACTCGCGGCCCCACGCCGACAGCGTCGCCACCGCCGCATCACCGAGGTCGGCGAGCGCCTGCGCATCGTGATCGCGTGCGGCGGCAAGCAACTCCGACCACTCCGGTGCGTCGGCGTGCGCGAGTACCCGACCGGGTTCGGCCAGACGCGCGGCGGGAATCCGGCCGCGCCCGACCTCACCGCCAGGCCACATCTTGCGGGGCTCGAGGACCTGCGCGGCCCGCCGTAGCGAGACCGTCACCGAGCGCACCACCGCCGGGTCGACGGCGTCGTCGAGTGGCTCGGTGAGATGGCCGAGACATACCGAACAACGGCCGCACGCCCCGGCATCCGGGTCGTCGAGCGACTCGGTGAGCAACTGCATCAGGCAGCGGCGTGAGGAGATGTAGTCGCGCATGATGTCGGCCTCGCGGCGGCGCACCGCGAGCACGCCGTCGTAGTGTGCGGCGTCGAAGGACCACGGCCGGCCGGTCGCCGACCAGCCGTCGGAGCCGCGTTCAGTGGCGCCGTCGACGGCGAGTTGCTTGAGCATCAACTCGATTCGGCCCCGCCGCACACCCGTCTGCGCCTCGAGTGCGACGACGCTCAGCGGCTCGTCGGCCTCGCCGAGCGCGTCGAGGACCACCTGCATGCGCTTGGGGTCGGGGATGGTCGCGGTGGCGAAATGCTCCCAGATCGCGTCGTCGGTGGCCGAGGCGAGCAGCATCACCACGGCTTCGTCGAGCGCACGCCCGGCGCGACCGACCTGCTGGTAATAGGAGACCGGTGAGGGCGGCGATCCCACGTGCACCACGAAACCGAGGTCGGGTTTGTCGTAACCCATGCCCAGCGCCGAGGTGGCCACGAGTGCCTTGACGTCGTTGCGCAGCAACGCATCCTCGAGCTGGTGGCGTCGATCGGCATCGAGCTGCCCGGTGTAGGCGGCGACCGGGAGGTCGTCACCATGGACCGCTCGGATCGCGCCGACAAGCCGGTCGGCGTCGGCGACGGTGAGGACGTAGACGATCCCCGACCCCGGCAACTCCGGGAGATGCTGCGCCACCCACGCGTACCGCTGGATGGGGGAGAGGCCGTCGATCACGTTCAGGTGCAGCGACTTTCGCGCCAGCGAACCGCGCAGCACCAGGGTCTGTGTACCGGCGCCGCCGCCTGCGCTCAACTGTGCCGCGACGTCGGCGGTGACCCGCTCGTTGGCGGTGGCCGTGGTCGCCAGCACCGGCGTGTCCGGGTTGAGCGTCCGCAGGACATCGGCGACGCGCCGATAGTCCGGCCGGAAATCGTGCCCCCAGTCCGAGATCGCATGTGCCTCGTCGATGACGAGCAGACCGAGCCGCCCGGCCATCGCGTCGAGCACGCGACGCCCGAACCCCGGATTGGCCAGCCGCTCCGGCGACACCAACAGCACATCGAGATCGTCGGCGCGCAATGACGCCTCGATCTCGTTCCACTCGGACACATTCGACGAGTTCAGCGTCGCTGCGCGCAGGCCGGCCCGCTCGGCCGCCGACACCTGATCGCGCATCAACGACAACAGCGGTGACACGATCAGCGTCGCGCCGTGCCGACGCTGCCGCAGAATGGCCGTCGCCGCCCAGTACACGGCGGACTTGCCCCATCCGGTGGCCTGCACGACCAGCACCCGCGCGGCCGCAACCGTGGTCAGCCCCGCGATCGCCTCGAGCTGATCATCGCGCAGCGCGGCATCCGGCCCGGCGAGGCTGGTGATGACCGCTTGCGCGGCCGCGAGATCCGGTGAGTTCAGCGTCTGGGTGCCCGACATGCGCCCAATCTATCGTCCTGCGCCGACAGCGCCCTGACCTGCGCAGATCCGGCATCGCGGGCGCGGTGCGCAGGGGGTGTCAGCTCACAGGTAACTGGCAGGTCGAGCGCAGAGTGGGGTCAGCCGGGGCCGCGAAGCTTATGGGCATGACGACAGAAGCGATCCCGCAGGCCGCCGCCCCGATCATGGTGGTCGCCGACAGCTCCGCCGCTGCCCCCGTCCTCGACATCGTCGTTCCCGTGTACAACGAGGAGAACGACATCGCCCGATGCCTGCAGCGACTGCACGAACATCTCCGTACCAACGTGCCGTTCTCGGCGCGAATCACCGTCGCCGACAACGCGAGCACCGACTCCACGGTCGCCATCGCCGCGGGCATCGCCGACGAGCTCGACGGCATCCGCGTCGCCCATCTCGATGAGAAGGGACGCGGCCGCGCGCTCAAGGCCGTGTGGTCCCGCAGCGACGCCCAGATCGTCGCCTACTGCGACGTCGATCTGTCCACCGACCTCAACGCGCTGATGCCGCTGATCGCCCCGCTGATCTCGGGCCACTCCGACGTCGCGATCGGCACGCGGTTGTCGAAGGATTCGCGGGTGGTGCGTGGGCCGAAGCGCGAGTTCATCTCCCGCTCGTACAACCTGATCCTGCGAACCACGATGCGCGCCAAGTTCTCCGACGCCCAGTGCGGTTTCAAGGCGATGCGCACCGACATCGGCCGTCAGGTGCTGCCCTACATCGAGGACACCGGGTGGTTCTTCGACACCGAGCTTCTCGTCATCGCCGAACGCATCGGGTTGCGGATCGCCGAGGTACCGGTCGACTGGGTCGACGACCCCAACAGCACCGTCGACATCGTTTCCACCGCCGTCGAGGACCTCAAGGGTTGCGCACGGGTCGGCTACGCGATCACCTCCGGCAAACTGCCGATCGCCGACCTGCGCGCCACCGTCGGCCGCGAACGCGCACCCGGACCGGCGATCGCGGGCGTGCCGCCCGGCATGGTCGGCCAACTCGTGCGGTTCTGCGTCGTCGGCGTCATCTGCACGATCGCCTACGCCGTCCTCTACCTGCTGTTGCACTCCTTCCTGGGCGCGCAGGTGTCCAACTTCGTGGCGCTGGCGGTCACCGCTGTCCTCAACACCGCGGCCAACCGTCGTTTCAGCTTCGGTGTGCAGGGGCGCGAGGACGCGGTCAAGCATCAGTTCTTCGGTTTCGGGGTGTTCCTGTTCGGGTGGGCGGTGACCGCGCTGTCGCTGTTCGGTCTCGATCACTTCGCCCCCGGCGCGGGCAAGCACGTCGAGTTGCTGGTGCTCGTGATCGCCAACCTGGTGGCCACCGCCACCCGATTCGTCGGACTACGGTGGGTGTTCCGCTCGCATCTGCAGCGTCGCCCGGCCGCCGGGTCCGCGCAGCCCTGACGCCGGCGAGCAACCGACAGATCCGCGCATCAGAACTCCCCCGCTCAGCGGGCCGGTGAAAGAGACCATGAGCGAACGCGACAAATCCTCGATCCCCGAGAATTCGCCCCCGACCAGTACCACCTCCCCTGTTGCGGCCCCGGATGAGAACTCCCGGGGCCGCAGCCCTGTCTCGGTACCCGCCGATCCGCCGGCGGTGTGGAAATGGTCGACGCTGGCCGCGCTGATCGCGGTGACCGCGATCATCGACCTCTGGCACCTGTCGCTCAACGGGTGGGCCAACTCCTTCTACTCGGCGGCCATCCAGGCCGGCTCGCAATCACCGAAGGCGTGGTTCTTCGGCTCGTCGGACATGGCGAACTCCATCACCGTCGACAAACCTCCTGCCTCGCTGTGGATTCCGGCGATCTCGGTGCGCATCTTCGGGCTCAACTCGTGGGCGATCCTGGTGCCCAACGCGTTGATGGGTGTGGCGTCGGTGGCGCTGCTGTACTGGATCACCCGCCGCTACCTCGGGCACTGGGCGGGCATCCTCGCCGGCGGCGTGCTGGCGCTGACGCCGGTCGCGGCGATGATGTTCCGCTTCAACAACCCCGAGGCACTGCTCATCCTGCTGATGATCGCCGCGGTCTGGGCGTGTCTGCGCGCGGTCGAGGATGGCCGGCTGCGGTGGATGATCCTGGTCGGCGTCTTCGTCGGATTCGGTTTCCTCACCAAGCAGCTCCAGGTGATGCTGATCGTGCCGCCGCTGGCCCTGACCTACCTCGCATTCGGGCCCCACGGGTGGGTCAAACGTGTCGGACATCTGGTGGCCGCGCTGGCCGCACTCGTCGTCAGCGCGGGCTGGTGGATTCTGACCGTCGAGCTGTGGCCGGCGTCGTCGCGGCCCTGGATCGGCGGTTCGCAGAACAACTCGATCCTCGAACTCACGTTGGGCTACAACGGTTTCGGCAGGCTCTCCGGCGACGAGACCGGCAGCGTCATGCCCGGCGGCGGACGCGGATACGACCGCGGCGCCTTTGGTGGCATGGGCTTTCCCGGAGACTTCGGCGGACCCGGTGGACCCGGCGGTCGCGGCGGCATGTGGGGCGAAACCGGGATCTGGCGGATGTTCCAGCCCGCCCAGGGCGGCCAGATCGCCTGGCTCATCCCGAGCGCGCTGATCCTGGGTGTCGGTGCGCTGGTGATCCTCGGCCGCTACCGCAGCGCCGCGCGCACCGACCTGCGTCGCGCCTACCTCTCGGTGTGGGGGCTGTGGCTGGTCATCACGATGGCGGTCTTCAGCTTCATGGCGGGCATCTTCCACAGCTACTACACCGCAGCGCTCGCGCCCGCGGTGGCGGCGGTTCTCGCCGGCGGTGCGGCCGTGGCCTGGCGGGCGCGCGAGCGGCTGTGGGTGCGCATACTGCTCGCCGTCGCCGTGTGGTTCGGCGCGATCTGGGCGTTCGTGTTGCTCGGGCGCTCACCGGATTTCGTGCCGTGGCTGCGCTGGATCGTTCTGTTCGTCGGAGTGGTCGGCGGTGCGGTGATGCTCCTCGCGCATCGTGTCTACCTCTCGGCGCTGGCCCTGGTGCTGGCCCTCGTCGCGGGCCTGGCCGGTCCGCTGGCGTACACGATCGACACCATCACCACCGCGAAGCAGGGCTCCATCATCAGCGCGGGACCGCGCGTCGAGGGCGACGGACCCGGTGGATTCGGCGGTCCCGGACGCGGCAACCGTCGCTGGCAGATGCCCGGCGGTATGGGTCGGATACCCGGAATGGGACAGGGGCAGATGCCCGGCGGTATGGGACGGTTCCCCGGTATGGGTCAGATGCCCGGCGGATTCGGCGGGCGCACCGGCGCCTACGGCGCAATGGGTGGCATGGGCGGTCCGGCCGGCGGGTTGCTGATGGGCTCGACGCCCAGCGCCGAGATGGTTGCGACGCTGCGCAAGAATGCCGACGATTTCACCTGGGTCGCCGCAGCCATCGGGTCCAACACGGCGTCGGGATATCAACTCGAGTCGGGCTACTCGGTGATGCCGATCGGCGGCTTCAACGGCACCGACCCGTCGCCGACGCTCGCCCAGTTCCAGAAGCTGGTGGAGCAGAAGAAGATCCACTACTTCATCGGTGGCGGCATGATGATGGGCGGGCGGTCCGATGGCCCGTCGGCCCAGATCACCGAGTGGGTGGAGGGTCATTTCGCGAAGTTGACGATCGACAATGTCACCTTGTATGACCTGACGTCACCGACCTGATCCGTTAGGGTGCCCTGGTGACTTCACGGATCGGGCATCGGCTCGCACGGATGACCGGCCGCGATCCGCACCAACCGGGGCGGGCCGCGACCAGTCTGGAACTGTTCTACGACCTCGTCTTCGTGGTGGTGTTCTCCGTCGCGGGCACCCAGATGGCGCACTACCTGGCCGAGGGTCATTATCGGACCGCGGTGTTCGGCTACGTGCTGTGTACCTTCGCCGCGATCTGGGCGTGGATCAACTTCAGTTGGTTCGCCTCGGCCTTCGACACCGACGATTGGTTCTTCCGTGGTGTCGTGCTGATCCAGATGATCGGTGTGGCCATCCTGGCCCTGGGTGTTGCACCGGTGTTCAGCTCGATCGAACACCACGAACACGTCGACATCCGGGTCCTCGTCATCGGCTACGTGGTGATGCGTGTCGGGCTGCTCACGCAATGGATCCGGGCGGGTCTGCAGAGCGCGGAGTACCGCAAGACCTGCTTCACCTACGCCGCAGCGGTCCTCGTCGCGCAGGTGGCGTGGGTGATCGTCGCGGTCGTCGACCTCGCGCTGTGGCCCACCATCATCGCGATCGCCGTCTGCGCGCTCATCGAACTCGTGGGTCCGATCGTCGCCGAGAACTTCGTCAAACCCACACCCTGGCATCCGCACCACATCGCCGAGCGGTACTCGCTGCTGACGATCATCACCCTCGGCGAGGGCGTGGTCGGCACCGTTGCGGTGATGCAGGCGGCCGTCGAAGCACAGGGGTGGTCGGTGCAAACCGCGGTCTTCGGGGTCGCCGCGATCGTCGTCACCTTCGCCATGTGGTGGATCTACTTCGTCATCCCGGTCGGCGACCGGTTGCACGCGCGCCCCGACAAGTGCTTCCCCTGGGGCTACGGGCACATCATCATCTTCATGGCGGCCGCGGCCACCGGCGCGGGTCTGGAGGTCGCCGCGCTGTGGACCGAACACGAGGCGACGATCAGCCCGGGCGTGGTCGTCGCGACCGTGGCGGTGCCGCTGGGCATCTACTGCCTCAGCATGCTGACCATGTACGACTACCTGTTGCCGTTCGATCCGGTGACGCTGCTGTGCGGGGCGGGCACGATCGCCTTCCTCGTCGGCGGGGTCTGGGCCGCCGACGCGGGGTTGTCACTGTCGGCGGCGGTGGTGGTGGTGGCGTGTGCGCCGCTGTTCATCGTGGTGGTCGACGAGATCTTCGGGACGACGCGACGCGCCAATACCCTCGGCGGGCCCGAGGCGGCGCCCACCCGGAATCCGGACTGCCCGATCGATCTCACCGGTCGGTGACGGCCGGTGGCCGAGAATCCCGCGCGGACCGGCCGGGTCCCGACGAATTAGAGTCATGTACGTGCGCGTACTCGTGATCGGCTCGGGCGGCCGCGAACATGCCCTGCTCCTCGGTCTCGCCGACGACCCGTCGGTCACCGAACTCCACGTCGCGCCCGGCAATGCCGGCACGGCGGCGATCGCCACCAACCACGGCGTCGACGTGGCCTCGGCCGACGAGGTGGTCGCCCTGGCGCGGACCGTCGCCGCCAACCTGGTGGTCATCGGCCCCGAGGTGCCGCTGGTGCTCGGCGTCGCGGACGCCTTGCGCGCGGCGGGTTTTGCGACATTCGGCCCCGGCGCCGACGCCGCCCGGATCGAGGGGTCCAAGGCATTCGCCAAAGACGTGATGGCCGCGGCCGGGGTGCGCACGGCCCACGCCGAGGTCGTCGACAACCCGGCGAACCTCGACGCCGCGCTCGATCGCTTCGGGCCGACCTGGGTGGTCAAGGACGACGGACTGGCCGCCGGCAAGGGCGTCGTGGTGACCACCGACCGGGCCGCGGCGCGCGACCATGCCGCCGAATGCCTGGAAAGCGGTCACCCGGTGCTCCTGGAGAGCTTCCTGGACGGCCCCGAGGTTTCGCTGTTCTGCCTGGTCGACGGCGAGACCGTGGTGCCACTGATCCCCGCCCAGGACCACAAGCGCGTCGGCGACGGCGACGCCGGCCCCAACACCGGTGGCATGGGCGCCTATACGCCGTTGCCGTGGTTGCCCGAAGAGGTCACCGCCCGAATCGTCACCGAGGTCGTCGAGCCCGTCGCCGCCGAGATGGTGCGGCGGGGTTGCCCGTTCAGCGGGCTGCTGTACGCGGGGCTCGCGATCGGCGAGCAGGGGCCCGCGGTGGTCGAATTCAACTGCCGCTTCGGTGACCCGGAGACCCAGGCGGTCCTCGCCCTGCTGAAATCCCCTCTGGGACAAGCGCTCAACGCGACAGCGACCGGCACTCTGGCCGACCTGCCGCCGCTCGAATGGGCCGACGGTGCCGCCGTGGTGGTGGTGATCGCCGCCGAGAACTATCCGGCGAGCCCGCGAACCGGTGACGTGATCACCGGCGCCGAGGGACCCGGTGTGCTGCACGCGGGTACCAAACGCGACGCGGAGGGCAACATCGTCTCCGCGGGTGGACGAGTCCTCGGAATCGTCGGCGTGGGCGAGGATCTCGCAGCGGCACGCGCGCAGGCCTACGAGCGGGTCGCCGGTGTCAAACTCCCCGGCTCGCATCATCGCACCGACATCGGCCTGGCCGCACTGGAAGGCCGGATCTCCCTGTAGCCCGTCTTCCTGTTACCCCATCCTCCGGTAGCTGTTGTCCGCCAATGGTTTTTGAGGGGTCACGCCTGCAGGCTGCGGCCGAGGAACTCGATTTGCTCGGGTAGGACGCCGCGCCAGTAGCGGTTGTCGTGGCCACCGGGACCGCTGGTGAACGCGGCGGGCGGATGCAATCCGGCCGCCCACTGACGCGTGTAGGTGAAGAACTGATCGCTGGAGCCGACCGCGATCATCAGCGGGATCCGACGGAACGCGTCCTGCTGACCGAACAGTGAATTCTGTTGGTAATCGGCATAATCGTCGAAGGCGCGCGGCGGGAAGGTGCGTGGATCGGCCCACAGTGCCGGTGAGCTGACCGCGATCGCCGCGACCCGAGGGGCGCCCAGGGTCGCACCGATCCGCAGCGCCCCGTAGCCGCCCATCGACCAGCCGTAGAGGCCGATGCGGTCGGTGGATACGTCGAGATCCGGGTGGGCGGAGAGCATCGGGATGAACTCATCGATCACCATGGCCGCGCCGTCGGTGCCGTCGGCGCGGCGATGCCAGTAGTTACGCGCACCGTCGACCGCCGCGATGGCGAACGGCGCGTTACCGGCGTCGACGTAGGCCTGTAGTGCGGTGTGCATCGCCAGTGGCGAGGTGAAGATCGTCATCTCGTCCGTGCGCAACGCGTGCAGCACCACGACCACCGGCAGCGTTCCGCTCACGCCCGCCGGACGCGCCACCGCCCAACCGGTGTCGCGGCCGAGCATGTGAGACGAGGTGAAGGTGCCGGTGACCAGGGCCGGGCCGGCGCCGACCGACGGCGTCGAGGGGATCGTCGAGGATGGCGACGGCAACAGATCGTCCGCCGGTGGGAGTGCGGCGCGGTTGTTCTCCAGCGCCACGGTGTCGTCGGCGCACGCCGCGAGCCCGATGGCGAGTGCGCCGAGTCCGCCGCCGAGCACGCCACGCCGGGACAGGCGGGTCGGGGTGGATCGGTCACGGCGCATCGCCGACAACGATAGTGGGGCCGGGACCCGCTCAGCGCCGGCGGCGCAGCAATCCCCGACGCGGGGCGTCGGGATGACCGGGACACCAATGCGCCGCGGGCACCGAGGCCTTCACCTGCGCGACATGGCGGCCGCATCCCGACCAGGTGGTCTTGCCGCAGTCGCGGCATCGGACGGCGTGACACATCAGGCGACCTCCGCCACATCGGGTGGTCCGGACCGGGGGCGCTCGACCTGCGCGAACGCCGCCGTTCCGGCGAGGGTGGTGAGTGCGTCGAACAGCCGATCGGCCTCGTCGCGGCCGGGAATCCCGGTGAGCACGGGACCGAAATAGGCGCGTCCGTCGAAGACGGTGATCGGACTGCCGCCGGTGCCGCCGAGCGCATCCTGACTGACCCGGTGGGCGCGGCGGACTGCATCGTCCAAGGAGGAATCATCCATCACGGCAACGAGATCGGCGGGCAGTGCGCACTCCCGGAGTGCCTCGCTCACCAGGCTCGCCGACAGCGCGCGCCCCTCGCTGTGGAGTCGACGACCGAGTGCGAAGTACAACTCGCGCATCGCCTCGTCTCCGGCGGCGGCCAGAAGCCGGCCGGTCCGGCGTGAGACGATCATCCGCTCGGCGTGGGCGCCGCCGACCTCGCGGTCCTCGTTGAGGACGGCCAGGCTCATCGGCCGCCAGGTGGCGGGTACGCCCCGGCGCTCGGCCACGCCGGCCAACCACCGGGATGCGGCCCAGGCGAACGGGCAAGCCGGATCGACGTAGATCTCGACGTCGCCGACATCGGGAACGGTTGTGGGCGAGGCGTTCATGAGGCCACCGCGCTGTTCAGTGCATCGATGGCCGCGCGCAGTTTCGTGGTGGCGGTCGCGGCGACGTCGGGGAGCCCGGGGGCGTCCGCGACGGCGACCATCAGGTCGGGATTCATCGCCTCGACGATGATCGAACCCGCGCGCGAGGTGTCCTCGCGGACCACCACATTGCACGGCAGCAGCAGACCGATCTGCCGGTCGACGCCGAGTGCGGCGTGGGCGAGCGGCGGATTGCAGGCGCCGAGAATCAGGTAACGTTCCATGTCCTCGCCGAGTTTGGCCTTCAGCGTCGCGGTCACGTCGATCTCGGTGAGCACGCCGAAACCCTGTTCCGACAGTGCTTCTCGGGTGCGCGTCACCGCCTCGTCGAAGCTCGTGTCGGGCAGTGTGGTGGCGATGGCCAGATCCATCGGGATTCCTTTCTCTCGTCCTCGCACTCGTGTGACCCGACTCGTGGTCAGGCGAGTGCGAGGAACAGCTTTTCCAGTTGATCGGTGGTCATGGGTTCGCCGGTGGGTTCGTCGCCGGCGATACATTCACGCAGGCCGGTGGCGACGATCTTGAAACCCGCCCGGTCGAGTGCCTTGGACACCGCGGCGAGCTGCGTGACCACGTCCTTGCAGTCGCGACCCTGTTCGATCATCGCGATGACACCGGCGAGTTGGCCGTGTGCCCTGCGGAGTCGGTTGAGTACGACCGCGATTGCTTCTTCGTCGCCGACCATGTGGGTTCCCTTCGCTGTGGATGTGCCGACACCCATGATACCCCTCGGGGTATACCTCGGAGGAGGTGTCAATGGCCGAACGAGATCGTCGGCAGCAGCCGATCGAGCCATCGGGGCGTCCACCAGGCCCCATGACCGGTGATCCGCAGGAGCACCGGAAGCAGCACGAGGCGGATCAGTGTGGCATCGAGCAGGACCGCGACGCCCAGGATGATGCCCATCTCCTTGGGTGGGAGTGGTTGGGCCAGTGCGAAGGTGAAGAACACCGCCACCATCACCGCGGCGGCCGCGAAGATGATGCGACCGGAGTAGGCGAGTCCGTCGACCTGCGCGGTCCGCGGATCACCCGTGCGCTCGTAGTGCTCCTTGGCGGTCGCCAAAAGGAAGACGGTGTAGTCCATCGCGATCGCGAAGATCATCGCGAAGAAGAACACCGGACCCCAGCCGTCGAGGAAGCCCTGCGGGGTGAAGCCGAGCAGACCCGAACCGTGCCCGTCCTGGAAGATCAGCGTGGCGACACCGAAGGCCGCGCCCGTCGACAGCAAGCTGACCAGGGTTCCCAGCAACGCGATCACCGGGGCTCGCAATGCGACCAGCAGAAGCAGGAAGCCCAGTGACAGGATGACGGCAACGATCACCGGGAACCACGTGTTCAGCGCGTCCTGTAGATCGAGGTTCTCCGCCGCGACGCCACCGACGAGGGCGCTCGCAGGAACCCGGTCACGCAGATCGGTGAGTATGCCGGCCATTTCCGGCGCGGACGGATCGACCGACGGAATCGCTTGCAGCATCGAATATCCCGAGTTGTCCGGTGCGGCCTGGGCCGGCGTGACCATGGCGATACCGGGCGTCTGTGCGGCTGCGGTGGCCGTTGCCGGAGCGTCCGGGGTGGCAACGATGATCTGCAGTGCACCGGGGGCGCCGGGACCCATGTTGTCGGCGACGATCTGATAGCCCTGGCGGACCGGCGCGTCGTCGGGAACGACGGTGATCGACGGCATTGCGACCTTCAATCCCAGCACCGGCAGCGCCAACAGGATCAGGATGGCGAGCGAGACGACGGCGAACGGCCACGGGTGACGATGCAGCAGCTCTCCCCAGCGCCCGAAACGGTGCGACCGGTGCTCCTGCTTCTTCGCCCACGGCAGCGAGCCGGCATTGACCTTGCTGCCCAGGGCCGACAACACTGACGGCAGCAGGGTCATGGTGGCCGCGAGGACGAAGACGACGGCGAGCATGATCCCGACGGCCATCGTGCGCACCGCGGGTGCCGGGACCATCAGCACCGCGGACAAACTTACCAGCACCGTCAGACCCGAGAGCAGCACTGCCTTGCCCGCGGTCTCCATGGTCTCGGCAACCGCTTGTTCGGGTGTCTCGCGTAGCGCGATCGCCGCGCGAAAGCGCGACACCATGAACAGTGCATAGTCGATACCGAGCGCCAGGGCGAACATCATCGCGAAGTTCATGGCCCACACCGAGATCGGGGTGAGCGTGTTCAGCAGCACCAGGCCACCGGCCGAGGCGACGAGTCCGGCGATGGTCAACAGCAGGGGAAGCCCCGCGGCCATGAGCGAACCGAACGCGATCACCATGATCGCCAGCGTGATCGGCCAGGAGAACATCTCGGCCTTGATCATCGCCTCGTGATTGGCCTTGTTGAAGTCGCTCCACAGCGCCGAGGCCCCCGTCGGATACACCTGGATCCCGTTGCCCGACAGTCCGGTCAGTGCGGCCTTGTGATCATCGACCGCCTTGACCATCGCGTCGGTGTCGGCAGCGGCGCCGATGATGACGATCGCGGTGTGGCCGTCGCGGCTGACGGTCATTCCCGGTGTCGGGGCGATGACCGGACCGAACCGCGGGTCGCTGCGCGCGATCCCGGTGATCTCGGCGATCACGTGCCCGACCGCCGGGTCGGTGACCTGGTGGTCGTCGGAGTGGATCACCACCTGGACCGCAGCCGACGAGTTGCCGCCGAAGTGTTGTTGTGCGAGCTCGCGGACCTGCACCGACTCCGATCCGTTGGCCTGCCATCCGGCGCCGGCCAGGGAACCGAACGCACTCGGCGCCGCCGTACCGAGGCCGATGACGAGCAGGAACCAGATGCCGAACACCCACCGGCGGTGCGTCGCGGTCCAGACCCCGAGGTGTCCCATCGGGCCGGGCCGGGTGTCGTCTGCCGCCGCGGGTGCAGGGTCGTCGGCAACGGTGGTGGAGTGGTCGGTCGAGTCCACGGAGAATTCTCCCTCGCATCGTCAGATACCCCTGGGGGTATTGGTCGGTGACGACGAATATACCCAGGGGGGTATCGAACCGCAAGGGGTGGGTCAGGCGGGCAGGGCGCGCTCCAGCGGGCGGCCGTTCACGTCGAAGGACAACGCCAGGCTCGATCTCTGGTCGGTGAGGACGCACTGCGAGATGTCGGAAGCCGCACCGGCCGGGGTCGCGATCTCGTTGGGGCGCTGCCACATCACGTGCCAACCGAGCCGGACCGCCAAGCCGTGCAGGGCCACGCGATGATCGCCGACGGCCACCTCGCCGAGAAGTGTGGGCAGCGTCGCGACGAGGTCGGAGAAGGTCGGTTCGGCAAGTGGCAGGCCGGTCACCTGGACGATCTCGAACCCGCCGTCGGCGTCGTCGATGCGCACGACCGGTCCCGCGCCGCTCAGTTGGGCGGCAACGGCACCGAGGGTCGCGGCGATCAGATCCGCGCGCTCCGAATCCGGGCCGCCGGTGCCGGGCACGCTCAGTTCCGGGGAGATCAGTGCGGCAACGCCGAGGCGTTCGCCCGCGCGGCGCAGCTCGGCCAGACGGAGATCGGTCGGCAGGTCGGGGGAGGTGCCGGCCCAGGCCCACCGGATCACCCAGCCCGACGCTCCGGCACGGCGTACCGAGGCCACCGGTGATCGGTGGGCGCAGATCCGCCGGCGCGGCTCGGTGGTTGCGGCGAAGACCACCGTGGTGCCCTCGACGGCAGATGTGTAGCTGCCGAGGTGCTGGGTGAGGTAGGTATCCAGCGCGACGCGGCGCAGTCCGGCATACCAGGCGCCGCAATTGGCGACAGCGCGCAAACCGTCGAGATCCATGCGGGTCACGCTAGTGCCGGAATCGGCACTGTTGCCCCATCTGTCAGGTGATCGAACGACCGGTCCTTCGCGGTGGCTGATCCGCCGAAAAAGGGGTGGTGACCCAGGTCACCCTGGCAGCATGGTCGCCATGACATCGGCCGCCACCCCGAAGGGAACGAGGCGGCGGACTCGACTCATCGAGGCCGCCGGTGCGCTCCTGCTCGAAGGGGGTTTCGACGCCGTCCGGCATCGTGCGGTCGCCGACCGGGCCAACCTGCCACTGGCCTCGACGACCTACTACTTCGCCTCGCTGGAAGACCTGATGGCCGAGGCCGCCATGTATGTCACCCGTAGTGCCGACGAGGCGATCGCGGCCCGAGGAGCGGCGTTGACCCGGCGTCGGCGCGGTGTCGGGGCGACCGCGGAAGCGCTGTCGGAGGTCTTCATCGGGGCGCAGACCCCCATCGAGGATCTCGCCGCACGCTACGAACTGATCGCGCTCGCGCCCCGGTATCCGCTACTGCGCGACGTCGTCGAGGAGCGCAGGCACCACGTCTCGGCGATGCACGCAGAGGTTCTCGAGAAATCCGGCCGTCGCTCCGACCCGCATCACGTCGGTTGGTTGATCGCGGTCGAGGACGGTGCCGTCGTGGGCACCCTGGGCTGTGCCGAGACCTCGCCGTTCGAAGCCGCACGCGCGGCGCTGAACGGTGTAGTCGACATCCTGGCACCGCAAATGTGAAGACCTGCAACCGAAATCAGGGGTCGGGGAGAGAAAGGTGAGTCATGGGGGAGCGTAAGGGTGCGATACGCCGGTGGGCTGCATCGCTGGTGGCGGGTACGGCGGTGGTCGCCGGGGTACTGGCGGGGACCGGGTCGGCGTCGGCGGCACCGACCGGGCCGGTCGACGCGGGTGTGCCGTTCTCCTCGGTGGTCTACGGCACCGGCTGCACGTACAACCTGACGGTGCCGGTCAACTCCGTGGGCATGGTCTCCTTCTACGAGCAGCGCCAGGGATTCGCCCCGATCTTCATCGGCAGAGCGCCCGCGTATCAACTGATCGCGACGGTCAACTGGACGCCGCGCCGACTCGGCGACCGGATGCTCTATGCGGTGCAGAACGGCGTCACGTCGCCGATCACCATCGCCCGGGTGCACCAGGGGTACGGCTCCGGGGGCCTGTGCTTCGCCCTGTAAAGACGCCGGCGGCCCGCAAACTACACTGTTGACGTGTCGAAACCTGTCATCAGCAACGTCCTCGCGAGCCGCTATGCGTCGACCGATCTGGTCGAGATCTGGTCGGCGACCAACAAGATCGCCGCCGAACGCGGACTCTGGATCGCGGTCCTGCGGGCCCAGCGCGACCTCGGGATCGACGTGCCCGACAACGCCATCGACGACTACGAACGGGTCGTCGACGACATCGACCTCGGGTCCATCGCCGAGCGTGAACGCATCACCCGCCACGACGTCAAGGCGCGGATCGAGGAGTTCAACGCGCTCGCCGGTCACGAGCAGATCCACAAGGGGATGACCAGCCGCGACCTCACCGAGAACGTCGAGCAGCTGCAGATCCTGCAGTCGCTGCGTCACGTCCACGCCCATGGTGTCGCCGTGCTCGCGCGGCTCGTCGAACGCGCCGCGCAGTATTCGTCGCTGGTGATGGCCGGACGCAGCCACAACGTGGCCGCGCAGGCGACGACGCTGGGCAAGCGATTCGCGTCGGCCGCCGACGAGTTGATGATCGCGCTGACCCGACTCACCGAACTCATCGACCGCTATCCGCTGCGCGGCATCAAGGGGCCGATGGGTACCAGCCAGGACATGCTCGACCTGCTCGGCGGGGACGCCGGCAAGCTCGCCGACCTCGAGTCGCGGGTCGCCGGGCATCTCGGGTTCTCCCGGTCGTTCACCTCGGTCGGGCAGATATACCCGCGCTCCCTCGATCACGACGTCGTCTCCGCACTCGTCCAGGTGGCCGCGGCACCGTCGTCGCTGGCCCACACGATCCGGCTGATGGCCGGACACGAGCTGGTCACCGAGGGTTTCCAGCCCGGCCAGGTCGGGTCGTCGGCGATGCCGCACAAGATGAACACCCGCTCCTGCGAGCGGGTCAACGGCCTGGCCGTGGTGCTGCGCGGCTACGCGTCGATGACCGCCGAGCTCGCCGGCGCGCAGTGGAACGAGGGCGACGTCTTCTGCTCGGTGGTGCGTCGCGTGGCGCTGCCCGACGCCTTCTTCGCCATCGACGGCCTGATGGAGACGTTCTTGACCGTGCTCGCCGAATTCGGCGCCTATCCGGCCGTGATCGCCAACGAACTCGACCGCTACCTGCCGTTCCTGGCCACCACCAAGGTGTTGATGGCGTCGGTACGCGCGGGCGTCGGGCGTGAGACCGCGCACGAGGCGATCAAGGAGAACGCCGTCGCCGTGGCACTGGCCATGCGCGAGGAGGGGCGCGAACCCGATCTGCTCGACCGGCTCGCCGCCGACGACCGCATCCCGCTCGACCGGGCACAGCTCGACGCATTGCTCGACGACAAGGAAGCCTTCGTCGGTGCGGCGGGCCGCCAGGTCGCCGACGTCATCGCCGCCGCCGAGAAGATCATCGCCGAGAACCCGCAGGCAGCGGCCTACACCCCGGCGCCGATTCTGTAACGAGGACACTGGCTGTCCGCGGTGTGGGGAACCATGTCGGCATGAGTATCGACTTCCAGGTGACCTTCGACTGTGCGGACCCGGCAGCGCTGTCCGCGTTCTGGGCCGAGGTCCTCGGCTATCGGCTCGCGCCCCCGCCGCCGGGCTTCGCCACGTGGGACGACGCGCTCTCGGCGATGGGCATCGCCGAGGATCAGCGCAACGACGCCTCGGCGCTGGTCGATCCGGCAGGCGCGGGGCCGCGCGTCTTCTTCCAGAAGGTGCCCGAGGGCAAGACCGTCAAGAACCGCGTCCACCTCTGTGTTCGGGCGGCCCCCGGCTTGTCGGGCGAGGAGCGGATGGCCGCGCTCGAGCGTCGATGTGCCGAACTGATCGACCTGGGCGCCCGGCGGCTCGCCCGGCACGAACCGGCGCCGCCGCTGGCGGGCGGGCACCTCGTGATGGCCGATCCGGAGGGCAACGAGTTTTGTCTCGACTGACTCGCCGGTCCGGGTGAGCAGCCCGTGGCTAGCCCCAATACCGTTCAGTTAAGGTTACATGGGTGTAGTTTGTAGGGTATGCTTCGTGCTGGGTGGGTGAAGCCTGAGTCGGATCGTCGGTTGTCGGATGTGGTGTCGGTGGGCGTGTTGACGCGGACGTTTCCGCCGGATGTGGTGGACGAGGTGATCGCAGCGGCGGGCCGGACCGAGGTGCGTCATCGGGCGTTGCCGGCGCGGGTGATGGCGTATTTCTCGATCGGGATGGCGTTGTATGCCGAGGGCTCGTATGAGGATGTGTTATCCCAGCTCACGGATGGTTTGTCGTGGGCGTCGGGGTGGGAGGAGTCCTATCGCGTTCCGGGGAAGTCGGCGATCTTTCAGGCGCGGTCTCGTCTGGGGTCGGCGCCGATGAAGGCGTTGTTTGAGCGGGTCGCAGTGCCGTTGGGGCGGGAATCGACGCCTGGGGTGTGGTTGGCGGGGCGGCGGCTGGTTGCTGTGGATGGGACGTGTCTTGATGTCGCCGACACGCCGGTCAACGATGAGTATTTCGGGCGGCCCGGGGTGAACAAGGGTGAGCGGGCGGCGTTCCCGATGGCGCGGGTGGTGGCGCTCGCCGAGTGCGGCACGCACGCCATTTTCGCCGCCGCGGTGGGCACCTACGCCCAGTCCGAGGCGGTGCTGATCGAGTCGTTGCTACCGCATCTGACACCGGGGATGCTGGTCACGGCTGATCGTGGAGTGTTCTCGTATGCGTTGTGGCGCAAAGCTATAGCGACCAACGCGGATCTGTTGTGGCGGGTGAAGACCTCAGGTACAGGGCCGTTACCACGACATGTGAAGGACTTTCCGGATGGCTCGTGGCTGGCCGAATTGCACCAGACACATTCGGCCGCGGCGCGGCGCGCTGAGCCGATGCTGGTGCGGGTGATCGACTACACCATCGATGACGGCCGGGAGAACGCCGACCACTATCGGTTGCTGACCACGATCCTGGACCCTGACGAAGTCGGTGCGGTCGAGTTGGCTGCGGCCTATACCGAGCGGTGGGAGATCGAGATTGCCTTCGATGAGCTGAAAACCCACCAGCGCGGGCCCCGTACCGTGCTGCGTTCGAAGTCTCCTGATCTTGTGCTGCAGGAGATTTGGGGGCATCTGTGTTGTCACTATGCGATCCGGTCGTTGATGGTCGAGGCCGCCGGTCACGCCGGCCACGACCCCGACAGGGTCAGTTTCGTTGCCGCACTGAGGATTACCCGCCAATCGGTCGCCCACCAGGGCGACTTTCCCCCCTCACGACCCTGACACCACCAGCCGCAGCTGGCTCACCTTCCTCACTCGCCTCACACGCAGACTCAACCCCGCACGTCGACGACGAGCCAACCCACGCGTCGTCAAACGCAAATACGTGAAATGGCACGTCAAACGCGCTCACCACGCCTCCTGGCCGCAACCGACACAGTCACCGATCTACACAACCGACCCGCTTAACTGAACGGTATTGTGGCTAGCCCGCGTCGGGATCGGCGGGCGTACGGTCGGCGTGCCCCAACGACCAGTCGGGCAGCACCGAATCACGGACGCGGCGTTTGAGTTCGGCGGCGTCGGGAAAACCGCCGTCGCGCTTGCGTTCCCAGATCCGCTCGCCGTCGGCCTCGATGACGAAGACACCGCCGGTGCCCGGGCGCAGGGTGACCGAGCCGAGGTCGGTGCCGAAGGTCGACAGCAGTTCCGCCGCCATCCAGTTGGCCCGCAACAACCAATTGCATTGCGTGCAGTAGGTGATGGTGATCTGCGGTGCGCCCATGACGACCCAGACTGCCAGATCACCCCGAGCCGGATCCCCCCCGAGCTGCGGGGCCACCCAGACTGCCGGCCACCCAGACTGCCCCTACCGACCTGCGCACACTATGGTCGAGGGCATGCGTCCGGCTCTCGACTCGTACACCTTTCTCGCCTCCGGCAAGGTCCGCGAGATCTATCAGATCGACGACGACACCCTGCTGATGGTGGCCAGCGATCGCATCTCGGCCTACGACCACATCCTGAGCCCGGCGATACCGGACAAGGGTGCCATCCTGACCGCCATGAGCTTCTACTGGTTCGATGCGCTCGGCGTGCCGAATCACCTGGCGGGCGGACCGACCGACGAGCGCATCCCCGACGGGTGTGTGGGCCGCTCGATGGTGGTGCGCAAGCTGCCGATGGTGCCGGTGGAATGTGTGGCCCGCGGCTACCTCACCGGCTCCGGGCTGATCGACTATCGAGCCACCGGCGCGGTGTGCGGGGTGGCATTGCCCGACGGCCTCGAGGAGGCCGACAAGCTGCCGGAACCGATCTTCACCCCGGCCACCAAGGCCGAACAGGGCGACCACGACGAGAACATCAGCTTCGAGGCCGTCGCCGCGCAGGTCGGGGCCGAGTTGGCCGACGATCTTCGCCGCACGACCCTCGACATCTACCGGCGCGGCGCCGAACTCGCCGCACAACGCGGAATCATCCTGGCCGACACCAAGTTCGAGTTCGGACGCGAGACCGACGGGTCACTGGTCCTCGCCGACGAGGTGCTCACGCCGGACTCCTCGCGCTACTGGGAGGCCGCCGGCTATACCCCGGGTCGGGTGCAGCCGAGCTTCGACAAGCAGATCGTCCGCAACTGGCTGACCTCACCGGAATCCGGCTGGGATCGCGCCTCCGATGCGACCCCACCCGCCCTTCCCGCCGACGTGGTGACACGCACCCGGCAACGATACATCGAGGCCTACGAATGGATTTCGCAGAAATCCTTCGCCGACTGGCCGCAAGGATAGGAGTCACGTGACCGACGCAGCAGCAGCCGACACCGACGCCGTGGGCAACACCGGCGAGGTGGCCGCCACCATCGCCGCGCCGGTGGCGAAGAAGGTTCCCCTCGAGCGAATCCATCACGGCGACACCGTCATCGACAACTACGAGTGGTTGCGCGACAAGGACGACCCCGAGGTGATCGCCTACCTCGAGGCGCAGAACGCCTACACCGAGGCCCACACCGCCGCGCTGGCGGATCTGCGGGCGACGATCTTCGACGAGATCCGCTCGCGCACCAAGGAAACCGACATGTCGGTGCCGTCGCGGCGCGGTGAGTACTGGTACTACGCGCGCACCCTTGAGGGCAAACAGTATGCGATGCAATGCCGTTGCCCCATCGTCGATCCCGACGACTGGACACCGCCGACGGTGTCCGAGGATGCGCCGCTGCCGGGTGAGGAGGTGCTCTTCGACGCCAACGACGAGGCCGAGGGTCACGACTTCTTCAGCGTCGGTGCGCTGACGGTCAGTCACGACGGCAACTGGTTGGCCTACAGCACCGACGTGGTCGGCGACGAGCGGTACACGTTGCGATTCAAGGACCTTCGGACCGGGGAGCTGTTGCCCGACGTCATCGCCGACACCGCGGGCGGGGCCGTGTGGTCGACCGACACCAAACACGTCTTCTACCAGACCGTCGACGCCGCGTGGCGTCCGGACACGGTGTGGCGCCACGACATCGGCGCCGGCACCCCTGACGTCAAGGTCTTCCACGAGCCCGACGAACGCTACTGGGTCGGCATGGGATCGACCCGCAGTGACAAGTACCTGGTGATCGCCGTCGGCTCCAAGATCACCTCCGAGTGTTTCGTCCTGTCCGCCGACGACCCCACCGGCGAATTCCGCAGCGTCGCACCCCGGGTCGACGGCGTGGAATACAACGTCGAACACGCCGAGATCGCCGGCACCGACTATTTCCTGATCGTGCACAACGATGTTCGTGACGGTGAGAAGGCCGAGGACTTCGCCGTCGACATCGCCCCCGTCGACGATCCGGCCGCCCGAACCGAGTTCATCGGGCATCGGCGCGGCTTCCGGATCGAGGACGTCGATGCGTTCCGCGACTATCTCGTGCTCAGCTACCGCGCCGACGCCCTGCCGCGGGTGGCCATCGCCGATCTCCGGCGGATCGACGGCATCCCGGTCGCCGAGGACTTCATCGAGGTCGCCGTCGCGCAGGAGCTGTTCTCCCTCGGCCTCGGCGGCAACCGCGAATGGGCCACGCCACGACTGCGATTCGGGTACGGCAGCTTCATCGAACCGTCGGAACTCTTCGAGCTCGACGTGACCACCGGCGAGCGCATCCTGCTCAAGCGTCAGCCCGTCCTCGGCGACTTCCGCCCCGAGGACTACGTGCAGTCGCGCGAATGGGCCACCGCCGCCGACGGTACCGAGATCCCGTTGTCGATCGTGCGCCACAAGTCGGTGGCGGCACCCGGCGACGAGGGTGCGGCGCCGGCCCCGTTGCTGCTCTACGGATACGGCTCCTACGAGGCGAGTTTCGACCCGTCGTTCTCGGTGTCACGACTGTCGATGCTCGATCGCGGTGTGGTCTTCGTCCTCGCCCATGTGCGCGGCGGCGGCGAGATGGGCCGGCACTGGTACGAGACCGGCAAGACGCTCACCAAGAAGAACACCTTCACCGACTTCGTGGACTCGGGTCGCCATCTCGTCGAACGCGGTTGGACGACGTCGGAACAGATGGTCGCCGAGGGCGGTTCGGCCGGTGGACTGCTCATGGGTGCGGTGGCCAATCTGGCCCCGGAGCTCTTCCACGGGATCCTCGCCTCGGTGCCGTTCGTCGATGCCCTCAACTCGATCCTCGACCCGTCGCTGCCGTTGACGGTCATCGAATGGGACGAATGGGGCGACCCGCTGCACGATCCGACGGTCTACGAGTACATGAAGTCGTACTCGCCGTACGAGAACGTCGAGGCGCTCCCGTACCCCGCGATCCTCGCCCAGACCTCGCTCAACGACACCCGCGTGCTGTTCACCGAGGCGGCGAAATGGGTTGCCCGCCTGCAGGAGTTGAGTACCTCGGACAATCCGATCCTGCTGAAGACCGAGATGTCGGCGGGCCACGGCGGTGTCTCCGGACGCTACAAGCAGTGGGAAGAGGTCGCCTTCGAGATCGCATGGATTCTCCAGCAGACCGGAGCCGTCACGCCGTAGTCTTCGGCACCAGGGTCTGCGCGACGATCCCACCGTCGAAGACGGCGGTGTCGATGAGATCGAGGTCGAGTGGTTGCGTGAGGTCGCTGAACAGCGGCTGCCCGCGACCCAATGCGATCGGTGCGATCACCAGCCGGTATTCGTCGACGAGTCCGAGCGAGACGAGGCTGCGGGCGAAGCGCACCCCACCGTTGACGAGGACGACGCCTGCGGTGTGTTCCTTCAGACGTTCGACGTCGGTGATGAGGTCGCCGCCGGCGAGGTAGGGCGATTCCCACGTGCCCGCTCCCGCGAACGGAAAACCGCCCGGTGGCGGTGCCGCTTCTGCCGACAGGGAGTGCGACGCGACGACCTTCGGGGTGTCGTTCATCGCCGCGGCCATCGGCCCCTGCGCCGACGACCAGAAGGCGGCGACCCCGTCGTGGAATCCCCGCCCGATCAGGTGTACGTCGGCCTCCTGCAGGGTGCGCAGCACCCAGGCGGTCGAGTCGTCGCTGCGTGCGGCCATGGCCCAGTCCATCTCACCGTCGGGGCCGGCGATGAAACCGTCCAACGACATCGACATCTTCAGTACCAGTGTGCTCATGCGGGGACAGACCGGCGCGGCGTTCAGAACTCATCGCTGCAGCGGCCCGGGCCGCCGAATGCACGAGGCCCGCACCCGAGATGATCGGGTGCGGGCCTGGTGCGTTGGTGCCGTGGACGCTCAGTGCAGCAGCGTCGGCGTGCGATCCATGTCCTCTTCGACGAGCGGGGAGGCGATCTTCTTACGGGGCAGGAAGATCGCGGGGATCACGGTCACCGCGACCAATACCGTCGCCACGATGAACGTGGTACCGAAGGCTTCGGCCGCCCAGGAGAACCACTGATCCGGCGGGTTCGCCGGAAGCGCGGCGGGGGTGTTGGCGCTCGCCTGCACGGCCTGCGCGTACTTCTCCGGTGCGGCATTGGAGCTGATCGCGAGCAGCGACTCGGGATGCGACTTGAACATGTTGGCCAGGACCACCGAGATCACCGCGGTACCGATCGACGACGCGGTCTGCTGCACCACGTTCATCAGCGTCGAACCGTCGGGAACCTGCTTGTTGTTCAGGGTGGCCAGCGCCGCGGACATGATCGGCATCATCGTCATACCCATGCCCAGACCCTGGACGAACAACGCCAGGCACACCGCCCAGTAGGGGGTGTCGGCGCCGAGGAAGACGAAATAGCCCATGCCGCAGAAGATCAGCACGATACCGCCGAGGACGAACTTGCCCGGACCCATCTTGTCGGTCAGGCGCCCGGCGATGGGCATGGTGAGCATCGCGCCGAGACCCTGCGGGGCGAGCAGCAGGCCGGCCATCAAGGTGGACTCGCCGCGAACACCGATGAAGTACTGCGGATAGAGCAGTGCCGCACCGAAGAACGCGATCATGAAGGTGGTCATCGTGACCACCGCGATGGCCAGCGTCTTGTTCTTGAACAGGCGCAGATCCAGCAGCGGATTCTTCGCGCGCAGCGCGTGGAAGATGAATGCGATGATCAGCACGGCGCCGATGATCGTGGTGACGAGCACCTTCGTGTCCATGAAGGTGCCGGCGTCGGTGGACGAGGAGATGCCGTAGAGGAACAACGCCAGACCCGGTGAGAGCATCAACAATCCGACGAAATCGATTGTCGGGCGCTGTTTCTCCTCGTCGTCGCGCAGCACGAGCCAGGCGTAGACGAGGGCGACCAGGCCGATCGGGACGTTGATCAGGAACACCCAGTGCCAGCTGGCCTTCTCGATGAGCAGACCGCCGAGGATGGGTCCGGCGATGGGGCCCAACAGCATCGGGATACCGAGGACGGCCATCACCGAGCCGACGCGTTCGGGGCCGGCGGCCTTGGTGAGGATCATCATGCCGATCGGCATCAGCAGGCCACCGCCGAGTCCCTGGACGACGCGGAAGGCCACCAGCGAACCGATGTTCCAGGCGACCGCACACAGTGCGGAACCGATGAGGAACAGCACCAGCGAGGTCATGTAGACCTTCTTGGTGCCGAATCGTGCCGCGGCCCAGCTCGAGAGCGGGATGACCGCGGCCAGCGCCAGCGTGTAGCCGGTCATCGTCCACGCGGCGCCCGCGGCGTTGGTGTTGAAGGTCTCCTGGAAGGTGTTCTGCGCCACCGACACCACGGTCACGTCGAGGATCGACATGATGGCGCCGAGCACGACGACGCCGGCAACGGTCAGCACGTGCCGGTCGAGTTTGGTGTCCGGTGGGCCGGCGTGGGCCGTCCCGCCGGCGGAGGTGGAACTCGTCATGAGTGCACTTTCTGGTCGTGGGTCCGATGGGTGTCGAGAGTGGGGTGGGTCAGGTCGAAGTAATCGGTGTCGGCGTCGACGATGGGTCGCAGCGCATCGGTCAACGCGTCACGGTGTTCGGCGGGCAGGCCGGCGACGAAGTCGCTGATGATCTCCTGGCGCACGCTGAGCTGTTCGTCGACGAGGTGCCGGCCGACCGCGGTGAGGCTGACGCGTTTGACGCGCCGGTCGGCGGGGTCCTCGCGGCGATCGACGAATCCGAGCCGCACGAGGCGGTCGACGGTCCTGCCGGTCGCGGCCAGCGACAAGCCGATGGCCTCGGCGATCTCGTGGACGGACATCGGCACCTGGGCCTCACCGGCGACGAACAACACCCGGATCTGGGAGAAGGTGAGGTCGGTGGTGGCGAGGTCGTCGACGGCGGCGGCCTTGCTCAGGCAGGTCAGTCGATCCAGGAACTCGTGCAGTGCGCGGCACGCGGAATCGATCGAAGTGGACACCCGAAAATGCTAACGGGGACGCAACTATCGCGCGAACACAATTATCGGTGATATGTGTCATAGCGCAGAAAAGTCGGTGATCTGCACCACCGCGCCAGGGCGATTAGGGTCGGGAGCCATGAGCAATGTCAAGGACATCCCCGTGGCCGCACTCGACGGATCGGCGCTGTCGCTGTCCGTTTTCACCGGACCGTTGCTGGTCGTCAACGTCGCCAGCAAATGCGGCCTCACGCCCCAGTACACAGGCCTGGAAGAACTGGCCCGGACCTACGGTGAGCGCGGACTGACCGTCGTGGGTGTGCCGTGCAACCAGTTCATGGGCCAGGAACCGGGCAGCGCGGAGGAGATCGCGACCTTCTGTTCCACCAATTACGGTGTCACGTTCCCGCTGCTGGAGAAGACCGACGTCAACGGTGATGGGCGGCATCCCCTCTACGCCGAGCTGACGAAACTCGCCGACGCCGACGGCGAGGCCGGTGACATCCAGTGGAACTTCGAGAAGTTCCTCGTCGGCGCCGACGGCGAGCCCGTCGCCCGCTTCCGCCCGCGCACCGAGCCGACCGCACCCGAGGTCGTCGCGGCGATCGAGGCGGCGCTGCCGGTAAGGTAACCGGTGTTCAGCCAACCTCCTCCGGTCGTCGTCCGACGGCCAGGAGATATTCGATAGGGAGCTATTGCCGATGGCACGAGTGGTGGTCGACGTGATGCCCAAGGCCGAGATCCTCGATCCCCAGGGTCAGGCGATCGTCGGGGCACTGGGCCGTCTGGGATTCTCCGGCATCGCCGATGTCCGCCAGGGCAAGCGTTTCGAACTCGAGGTCGACGACTCCGTCGACGACGTCACGTTGGAGCGCATCGCCGAGGAGTTGTTGACCAACACGGTGATCGAGAACTTCAACGTCTCTCGGATTGCCGAGTAGGCGGCGGAGACGACTGTGAGCAACGCACGCATCGGGGTCATCACCTTTCCCGGCACCCTCGACGACGTCGACGCCGCCCGCGCGGTCCGTCTCGCCGGGGCCGAGGCCGTCGAGTTGTGGCACGGCGACGCCGATCTCCAGGGCGTCGACGCCATCGTCGTGCCCGGCGGGTTCTCCTACGGCGACTACCTGCGCGCCGGGGCGATCGCCAAGTTCGCCCCCGTCATGGGTTCGGTCATCGAGGCCGCCGGCAAGGGTATGCCGGTTTTGGGAATCTGCAACGGTTTTCAGGTCCTGTGCGAGGCCGGACTGCTGCCCGGCGCGCTGACCCGCAACGAGGGACTGCACTTCATCTGCCGCGATCAGTGGCTGCGTGTCGAGTCGACCACGACCGCCTGGACCACCCGGTTCGAGCGTGGCGCGGAGATCCTCATCCCCCTCAAGTCGGGGGAGGGCCGTTACGTCGCCCCGCAACGCAAACTCGAGGAACTCGAGGGCGAGGGGCTGATCGTGTTCACCTATGCCGGTGGCAATCCCAACGGTTCGGCCCTCGACATCGCCGGCATCAGCAGCCCTGACGGCCGGATCGTCGGACTGATGCCGCACCCCGAACACGCCACCGAGGCCCTGACCGGTCCGAGTGACGACGGCCTCGGCCTGTTCTACTCGGCGATCGACGCCGTCCTGGCCAACGCGTGACGATGCGGCGGGTCACGGCATGAGTGCTCCTCGTCTGACCACCACGGCCACCGCGAGGGGGCTCGGTGCCTTCATCGACGCCTCGCCCTCTCCGTTCCACGTCTGTGCGACGGTGGCGGCGGAATTGGAGGAGGCCGGTTTCCGGCGCCTGTTCGAGGAGCGCGAGTGGTCACTGGACGCGCGTCGCTTCTACGTCATCCGCGGCGGTTCGATCATCGCGTGGGATCTCGGTGACGGCAATGCCTTTCGGATCGTCGGTGGCCACACCGACAGTCCCAACCTGCGTCTCAAGCAACGCCCGGATCGCGTCAGTGCCGGTATCCGCACGATCGCGCTCGAACCCTACGGTGGCGCCTGGCTGAACTCCTGGCTCGACCGCGATCTCGGGTTGTCCGGCCGACTCGCCTATCGCTCCGGCAACGCCGTCGAGCACGTGCTGGTGCATGTGACCGAGCCGGTGGTCCGGGTGCCGCAGTTGGCGATTCACCTCTCCGCCGACCGCAAGGGCGTCACCCTGGACCCGCAACGACACCTCGACGGGGTGTGGGGGATCGGTGCCGACGTGCCCGACGTGCTGGACTGGGTGGCCGAATATGCCGGTATCGCACCGGATTCGGTGCTCGGCTGGGAGTTGATGACCCACGACGTGGCACCGTCGCGGCTGATCGGAACCGACGAAAGCCTGCTCAGCGCACCGCGTCTGGACAATCAGGGCACCTGTTACGCCGGGCTGCGGGCGTTGCTCGACGGCTCGCCCGCCATCGCGACCCGAGTACTCGCGCTGTTCGACCACGAGGAGGTCGGCAGCGGCTCCGAGCGCGGCGCGGCGTCGGACTTCCTGTCCACCGTCCTCGAACGAATCGTGTTGTCCCGCGGGGGAAGCCGGGCCGACTACCTGCAGGCGATGGCGTCGAGCATCTGTGTGTCGGGCGACATGGCCCACGCCACCCACCCGAACTATCCCGAGCGGCACGAGCCCACCCACCAGATCGCCATCGACGGCGGTCCGGTGCTCAAGGTGAACCAGAACCTGCGTTACGCCTCGGACGCCATCGGGGAGGCGGTTTTCGCGCTGGCCTGCGACACCGCGGGGGTCCCGATGCAGCGCTACATCCACCGCGCCGATCTGCCCTGCGGCTCGACGATCGGGCCGATCACCGCCGCGCGTACCGGTCTGATGACCATCGACGTGGGCGCACCCCAACTCGCGATGCACAGTGCCCGCGAGCTGATGGGTGCCGCCGATGTACCGATGTATTCCGCTGCGCTACAAGCTTTCCTGAGTACCGAAGCCTGAGCGCAGAGGCCTGATGACAGTGGCCTGAGCCGGTCGGTCAGACCGGCCGGAATCCCGCGCCGACGCCGCCCTGGGCGTTGAGGTCGGCGAGGATCGCGGTCATCTTGGTGGCGACGAGCGGGCTGTAGATCGGGATCGCCGGATTCACGCACCCGATCGCACCCTTGACGGGGGTGCCGGGGATGCCGAGGATGAGGCCGCCGTTGAGCATGCCGACGACACGATCACCCATCACGATCGGGCCGCCGGAGTCGCCGTGGTTGGCGCAGACATAACTGAGGCTGTCGGTGCTGCTGGTCTGCAGGACCGGCCCACAGCTGAAGCCGGTGGTGCGTCCGGCCTTACAGACGTTGGCGCCGGCCGGCGGGAACGCCCCGACGCTGCGGATGGTCGCGCCGCCCGCGGTGCGTACGGCGCTCACCCGATTCGGGTCGAGGGTGATGACCGCGTAGTCACCCGGTTCGCTCTTGCGCGCGAAACGACCGACCACACCCGCGGCGGGGTTGTCCTCGAGGGAGACCTTCGATCCGACATGGCCGCAGTGCCCGGCGGTCAGGCCGATGAGTCGTCCGGCGCGATCGTGCCCGACCGTGGTCATCGTGCAGCCGAATCGGCCGTCGATCACGATGGCACTGCCGCCGCCGACGGTGGCTCGCGGTGCTGCCTGCGCCGCATAGGCGGGCGCGAGTGCGAGCAGGAGTCCGACGAGGACGGTCAGGATGCGCAGGGTACGACGCAAGGTGCTCTCCGATCGTGGTGACAAAGGTCCGGGAGAGTTCGCGATAGCGAATCCGCCCTCGGTGCTCCGCCACCCTATCCGGCGCGGATGCCCGGTCAAACAACCTCGGTGGAAGCGCCTCAGTAGCTGCGGGCGAAGCCGAGCACGTTGTCGACGTAGGTCATCGAGTTGTTGTAGCGCAGCACCGCGGCCGTCTGTCCGGCGATGTCGCGCAGATTCAGCCCGCCGTCGCACAGGTAGCGCGCGGTGGTCAGCGCGGCGTCGTAGATGTTCTGCGGGTCGGCGATGCCGTCGCCGTTGCCGTCGGCGGCATATTTCTTCCACGTCTGCGGGATGAACTGCATCGGTCCGACCGCCCGGTCGTGGACCGGGTCGCCGTCAATGGCACCACCGTCGGTGTCGGTGATGACCTGGTTGCCGGCCAGTGAGCCGTCGAGGGTGGGCCCGTAGATCGGGGTCTTCAGGCGGCCGGACGGGTCGACGTCGCCGTTGTCGGCGTGGTGGGATTCGACCTTGCCGATTCCGGCGATGAGCTTCCAGTCGATCCCGCAGACCGGTTCGGTGCGTGCGATGGTGTCGGCGGCCTGCTTGTAGGCGCGGTAGTTGGTGGCCGGGACCTGGCCGTCGGTCACGCTCGCCGGCATGGGCGGCGGCGGGGTCGCGCGCACGGGGGCCACTGTCAGGTCGTGAGCCGGACGGGTCGGCAGCGACGTCGGGGTGTTCGAGCGGGCCGGTGCCGGATGGCCGGCCGTGGCCGGTTCGGGTGCGGCCGCGGTGGTCGGCGACGCGGCAGGAGCCGCGGTGACCTGTGCGTCGTCGGTGGCCGCAGCAGCGGCCGCGGCGCAGACGCCGACCATCGGGATCAGCGCGGTGGCCAGCATCGGCTTACGGGAACGCGGCAGCAACGGTGAGCGCGTTTTGGAGTGCTTCCCCAACTTTCGGACCTCACTACAGACTCGGGTACATCGTTTACCCACTGCCGCGGTGCTCGTCGATTGCGGTGTTCGTCGACTTCACGGGGCAGTGGGCCGCGGACGAGGCTACCGACTTCCGTGTCCGTTCCGTTATCTGGCCGTTACCGAAACCTGGGAGTCGGCTGAGTGTCATCGCTGCCGTTGCAGGTCATGCCGGGACCAAAGTCCCGGATGTGAGTCCGGCCACATGCCGCGCCGGCGGGGTCAGTGCGGCGCGAACACCCGGATGCTGGTGCCCTCGAAGGCGACGAGGAATCCGTCGACGTCCGCCACCTGGCCGTTCACGTCGACCGTCCACGCGAAACCGCCGGCCGACGGGTCGACCGCGCTGATCCTGCTGTTGCTGGCGAGCACCAGGAGATCACCGCTCGACCCGACGCAGGTGAGGTTGTCGAGGTTCGCGTCGGGATCGTCGAAGCCCGGCGCGGGCAATGAGCCGAGGTGCTTGGCATCGGCGAGGGAGTAGATCGAGCGCGACCGGCTCTTCAACGCGAACGCCACCGCGGTACCGCACGGTCGGGTGTTCGCCTTGGACAGCTCCACGTCGGAGATCTGCCACAGCGCTCCCGGCTTGGCCGGATCGACGACGACGTAGGTGCCCTGCATCGCCTCCATCTGCGCAGTGCCGGTCTGGGTCAGCACCGGCAAGGTGGACGGGCCGGGCAGCACCCGCATCCCCGCGACATGCGCGATGCGACGGGGATCGAGGACACCGTCGGTCACGGCATAGGTCTCGAACATGCGGTGGTCGGGGTCGGTGTACTCGACGGTGATGCCGGTCGGGAATGCGGTGATCGTGCAGTCGGTGCAGTGGAGACGGTCGGCGCCGGTGCGCGGATCGACGATGAACCGGCCGGCGTCGCTGGTGGTGATCTGCAGCAGCCCATCGGTGAGCACCTCGGCGCTCGCCGCGCGGGCGAAGGTGCGCGACCACAGTTCGTGGCCGTCCGGGGTGGCCATCGACACCCGGTAGCCGGAGGAGGAGATACGGACGAAGTCCGATCCGGCGCCGAGGACCGATGCGGTGTCGTCGAGGGCGGTCGGGCCGGACGGGGTGCCGTCGTCGTCGAGAAGGTAAAAGCCTTGTGCGAGATCGCTGCTGGCGTTGACCGCGCAGCCGACCACGCCGTCGTCGGTCATCCCGCAGCTCCCGGTGCCCGCGCGCAGCGGATGTTTCCACAGCAGATGTCCGTCGCTGCGATCGACCATCACATAGGCGCGACCGATACCCGACGGGTAGCTCAGCAGCCAGCGGTCGGTGCCGGTGGCGACCACCTTGATCTGGTCGCTGGAGGTGTAGTCGGGCAGGGTCTGGCTCGACACCCTCCACGCGACGGCGGGCTGGTCGGGGTAGGACCGCAGCTGGCCGTAGGTGTAGCCGGTCGCCGGGCGATCGGGTGTGCCGATGGCCAGCACTGCACCCACGCACACGACCATCACGGCGGCGAGTACGACCACGACGGTGCCGATACCGAACGGAAGTCGACGGCCCCGCTTGCTCCCCACACGCATGGCGACAGTCAATCACTCATGCCCTGCGTGGGGGAGGCTGACATGCAGATCAGGCGGTCACGGCCGCCAGGCCCGCGCGCAACACCTCGACCAGAGGCGTGGACGGCCGGCCGGTGAGCGTCGCGAGGTCGGTCGAGTCGGAGTCGAGCGCACCCCGGGCGACTCCGGCGTCCGAGTCGGCGAGGATCTCGGCCATCGGTGCCGGGATGCCGGCGTCGGTGAGCGCCGCCGCGTAGTCGGCCTCGGGAATATCGGTGTAGCGCACCGGTTTTCCGCTCACCTCGGCAAGGGTTGCGGCGATCTGTGCGTAGGTCGGGTGCTCGTCGCCGGCGAGTTCGTAGACCTCACCACCTGCGGCCTCGACGAGTGCGGTCGCCGCGGCAGCGGCGTAGTCACGACGCGACGCCGCCGCGACGGACCCGTTGCCGGCGCTGCCGTACAGCACTCCGGTCTCGACGGCCTGCGGAGCGGCGGCCAGATAGTTCTCCCAGTACCAGCCGTTGCGCAGCAGCACCGTGGGGATGCCGGACTCGGCGAGCACGCGCTCGGTGGCGACGTGTTCGGTCGCCAGAGCCAGCGGCGAGGTGTCGGCGCGCAGGATGCTGGTGTAGGCGATGAGGGAGACGCCGGCATCGGTCGCGGCCTCGATCACGTTGCGGTGCTGCGGGACTCGCTGCCCGACCTCGGAGCCGGAGACCAGCAGCACGCGGTCGACGCCGGTCAGGGCGGCGCGCAATGCGGTCGGGTCGCCGTAATCGGCGACCCGGACGTCGACGCCTGCGGACCGCAGTGCGTCGGCCTTCTCCGGGTTGCGGACGACGGCGACCACGTCGCCTGCCGCGACGCCCCGCTCGAGCAACGCCTCGACGGCGGCACTACCGAGTCCTCCGGTCGCTCCGGTGACGGCGTAGATGGTCATGGTTCCTCCTGGGTGGGTGGCGGGATGAGTGAGGGCTGCCCAGTCATCATGCACTTACTATTCGTGCAGTGCAATGTTGAATTGCATGTACATGTGTGATGATTAGCACGATCGTCCCGGCACGCCTAGAATGGCGCCCATGACCCCCGCCGCCTCCGGCTCCGCAGCCTCCGACCCGGACGCCGTCGATCCGACTCTGGAGGCCGACGTCTTCGCCCGCGATTGCAGTTCGCGTGATGTGTTGCAGAACGTGACCAGTCGGTGGGGTGTGCTGGCGCTCGCGGCGCTGGCCGAGGGGGACCTGCGGTTCAGCGCGTTACGGCGCCGCGTCGACGGGGTCAGCGAGCGGATGCTCTCGCAGACGCTGCACAACCTCGAACGCGATGGCTTCGTCACACGTACTGTGCTGCAATCGATCCCACCGAAGGTCGAGTACTCGCTGACCGACCTGGGTGCCGACGCCGCGACCCAATTGCGCGCCCTGATACACCTCGTCCAAGGCAATCTCGCGGCGGTCGAGCGGGCACGCGAGGCCTACGACGCGACCCGTCAGAACAACTGACCGAGGTAGAACCGCGCGCCCTGGTCGTCGGTGCATCGCGCCACCGCGCCGTAGACCTGACGGTTGGGCTCCTCGATCACGGCTCCGCCGGCAGCGCGCACCCGGTCGACGGCCTCGTCGATATCGGCCACGTTCCACATCGGTTCGGCCAAGGACCGATCCGCGCCCCCGGAGATCCCGATCTGCGGATGCACCCCGTCGACCTCCCAACCGTCGTCGATACGACCGGGTGTGAACCGCCAATTCATCACTGTGCCATAGAAATCGCGGTACCGGGCCGAGTCCGGGGTGTGCACGGTGAGATACGACAACGCGCCGAGCGTGCGAGGGTGCTGTTCCCCGCGGGTCTCGCCGGGGTCGGGTACGTGGACCGAGAAGGCGACGCCCTGGTCGTCCACGGCGTCCATCACGAGGTATCCGTCGCGTGCGACGGTGCTGATCTCGCCGACGCGACCACCGGCGGCGAGGATGGCTGCGCGGGCTCGATCGAAATCCTCCACGGCGTACACGCAGTAGAGGGTCCCGGCCGTTCCGTAGCCGTCGCCGTCGAAGATCCCGAGCCGGTGGCCGATGTTGGTGACCTGCCGGGTTTCCGGGTCGTACTCCCAGCCGAGAACCGCGCCGTAGAAGCGGGCGGCCCGCTCACGGTCGGGCGTCTGCAGCGACAGGTAGACGATGTCGCCGACCCGGACACGTTCGGCCGTCACTGCAGTCCGTGCGGGACCGGTCAGCATCCACCGGTGTCCGAAGGGATCGATGATGGTCGCCGAGCGCGTGCCGTAGGCGTCGTAGGGTTCGCGGGTGACGGCGGCGCCACCGCGCTGTGCGTGGGCCAGGGCCTCATCGGTGTCGGTGACGGGAAGCATGAGGCTCACCGAGACGTGCCCGGGTTGCGGAGCGTGTAGACCCAGGTCGGGGGATTCGTCGGCGAGGTAGAGCACACCGTCGCCGATCTCGAGTTCGGCGTGCCCGATTCGGTTGTCGTCCATGACAATCGGTTCACCGCGTAGACGCGCGCCCAGGTTGTCGCGGTACCAATCGATCGCTTGCCGCGCACCGCGGACCGTGAGATACGGCAGGGCGCCGGGGCGTTCGACGGGAGATGCGGCGGGTGCTGAGACGGCCGCTGCGTTCACGGCGTTGTCAATAGTGGTGTCGGCGCCGGGAGCGAAGCGAGCGGGCCGGGAAGCATCGGCCATGAGGATTCCCTTCGGAAGGGTGACGCCGCGTTCGAGTCGATCACGGAGACGGGCGGCGAAGGCGGGATCGGGGGCCACCGGTGCGTCCCACCCGGGGGTGTCCGAGGCGCGCAACACGGCGAACGGGTCGCCGATGGGGGAGTTGGGGGCCGAATCGAATTCGGCGTCGTCGTGGCTCATGCGCGTCCTCCTTTCCGGGTGGATCGGGCCGGTTGGTCGGGGTAGGCCGCGCGGAAGGCGCGCTTGGCCCGGGTCAACAGCGCCTCGGTGGCACCGACGGTGCGGCCCATGATCTCGGCGCATTCGGCGACCGGGAGGTCGTCGACGTAGCGCAGCGTGAGCACCGACCGGTGGATCGGCGTGAGCTGCGCCAGGGTGTGGTGGGCGATCATCCGGTCCAGATGGACCTCGGCGAGATCCTCGCCCGGCGGATCGGGCACGTCCGGCACGGGCTCGGGCGTCCGTTGCGCCCGTCGCCAGTGGTCGGCGAGCTTGTGCCGGGCGACCCCGATCAGCCAGGGCACCGTCGGGGTCAGGTCGGCGTCGCGACGAACCGAATCCATCGCGGCGAGAAAGGTCTCCGATGTGACGTCCTCGGCGACCCGTCGGTCCGAGCACCGTCGCACGACGAACCCGTACACCGCGGGTAGAGCCGTGTCGTAGACCTCGAGGAGGGCCTCGGGGCCGGTGTGTTCGCCACTCACACCCTCATCGTCGTCGCCCGGGGCGCAAACCCGACGCGTGTTGGGCAGAAAAAATGTGTCGCCGGCCGTGCCCGTACGGCACGACCGGCGACACTCGCGCCCGCCGATCAGGCCGGCGGGAAGAACCCCAGACGAATCACCCTGCCGCCGAATTGGAATGCGGTGACGTAGGTCGGTCCGCCGCTCGCGCAGCAGAACGGGTCGTCGGCGCGCAGCCAGCGATACTTCACGGTGACGTGGTCACGCGTCCAGCCGGCGATGGAGGTGTAGGAGTACGGCTTCGGATCGACGGTGCCGAGGAAACGGCCGTTGTGGAAGAGCAGGACGCGCGACTGGTAGGTGGCGTCGCCGATCCCGTTGCCGGTGACCAGCATCCAATCCAGGTTGCAGCCGCGGGAGAGGGGATTGGTGCTCGCGCTGCGAGGCTCCCAACTTCCGCCGTTGACGTCTCGGCCGATCTTGGTGAGCGAGTCACGGGCGAGGGCCGAGTTGAGATCGAAACACAGCCCGTGCCCGCTGCCGGGCGGGGCGGCCGCGGCGTCGCCGGCTCCGAGGGCGGTGGCCGAGAGTGAGCCGGCGAGCACGCCGGTCACCGCGAGGCACAGGACGAGCAGTCGCCGGAGTTCGGTCGGTGGTCGGGTGGACGGAGAGCGTCGAGCAGAGGTCATGATGTGGCCTTCCTGGTGGTGGTGTCAGGTCCCGACCTCGGGAGCGATGTCCCGTAGTGGCCTGTTCGCGTGTTTCGCCGCTCTCGTTAGCCAGGCGTAGCTGTTGTCATTCGGGTGCGATACCTGCTCCGGCGGTGTCGGGCCGCACGTGGCGATGGCGCGTAGCGTGCTCGCGTGGTCCACGTCCTTCCGCTGGCAGCGCCCGACGGCTTGGCGCCGCACTCGACCTACGAGACCGTGTGGACCTACCAGGGGTCGGAGACCGTGCTGACCAACGCACTGTTCTTCGGCGGATACGCCTCCATGATTGCCGTCATGATCGCTGCGACTGTGATCAACCGACGTATCGCCAAGCGCCACGGGGTCAAATCCGAGCGTGTCACCCGGATCGCCCGGTGGCTTGTCATCGTCCTGTTCGTGGTGACCACGGCCGGGTCGCTCCTGACGCATGGGACGGGACATCGGGATCAGAAGGTGGAAGCCGCCATCCTCGAACAGCGGTGGGGCCTGCAGATCGTGGACGTGAACCAGTTGCCGGGCCGTCATCTCGCGCAGAACGTTCCGTTGACCGTTCGATTCGGCGACAACACCGTCCAGTGTTTGCTTGCGACGTACGGCAAGCACACCGGTGACAAGCAGTGGTACACGAATCTGGTGGACCGGCGCGGAGCCGGCCGACCGTTGATCAAGTTCCAGCTGTGGTGCCCGTCCACCGGCGACATCACGGCTTTGCCGTTCGGGTCGTAGGCCGACCCCGGGGCCGTTCGCTCTGGGCGTAGCGCTATCCCGGGCTGCTCGGAACATGCTGATGTGCAGGGCGGTTGTACCGCGCAGACCCCCGTTGACGTGTGCATGACGTTGACTTCTGGTGGGCGTTAACTGCAGGTGCACACCGCACGACCTCTAGAGTGGAAGCAAGCTGGTCGTCGTGTACCCCGACACCATCGCAGTTGTCGCCTCGCATCGGTCGCCGCCCGCGGTTTCCGATCACCGGGACAACCACGACGGCCGGGGCGAAAGCGAAATGAGGGAGAACAATGTTCGAACGGTTCACCGACCGCGCTCGGCGGGTTGTCGTGCTCGCCCAAGAAGAGGCGCGGATGCTCAACCACAACTACATCGGCACCGAGCACATCCTGCTCGGCCTGATCCACGAGGGCGAAGGCGTCGCCGCCAAGGCCCTCGAATCGCTCGGCATCTCCCTGGAAGGGGTCCGCAGTCAGGTCGAGGAGATCATCGGTCAGGGCCAGCAGGCGCCGTCGGGGCACATCCCGTTCACCCCGCGCGCCAAGAAGGTCCTCGAGCTCTCGCTGCGTGAGGCGCTGCAGCTCGGCCACAACTACATCGGCACCGAGCACATCCTGCTCGGCCTCATCCGCGAGGGTGAGGGCGTCGCCGCACAGGTGCTCGTCAAGCTGGGCGCCGACCTCAACCGGGTGCGCCAGCAGGTCATCCAGCTGCTGTCGGGTTACCAGGGCAAGGAGCCGCAGGAGGCCGGCACGGGTGGCCGGTCCAGCGAGTCCGGCACCCCGTCGACGTCGCTGGTCCTCGACCAGTTCGGCAGAAACCTGACCGCCGCGGCCGCCGAGGGCAAACTCGACCCCGTCATCGGCCGCGAGAAAGAGATCGAGCGGGTCATGCAGGTGCTGTCCCGCCGCACCAAGAACAACCCGGTGCTGATCGGCGAGCCCGGCGTCGGCAAGACCGCCGTCGTCGAGGGCCTCGCGCAGGCGATCGTCAACGGCAAGGTGCCCGAGACGCTCAAGGACAAGCAGCTCTACACCCTCGACCTCGGATCGCTGGTGGCGGGCAGCCGCTACCGCGGTGACTTCGAGGAACGCCTCAAGAAGGTCCTCAAGGAGATCAACACCCGCGGTGACATCATCCTGTTCATCGACGAGCTGCACACGCTCGTCGGTGCCGGTGCCGCCGAGGGCGCGATCGACGCCGCCAGCATCCTCAAGCCGAAGCTGGCCCGCGGTGAGCTGCAGACCATCGGTGCCACCACCCTCGACGAGTACCGCAAGTACATCGAGAAGGACGCCGCACTCGAGCGCCGGTTCCAGCCGGTGCAGGTCGGCGAGCCGTCGGTGGAGCACACCATCGAGATCCTCAAGGGTCTGCGCGACCGCTACGAGAGCCACCACCGCGTGTCCATCACCGACGGTGCGCTCGTCGCCGCGGCCACCCTGGCCGACCGCTACATCAACGACCGGTTCCTGCCGGACAAGGCGATCGACCTCATCGACGAGGCCGGTGCGCGGATGCGCATCCGCCGGATGACCGCACCGCCGGACCTGCGCGAGTTCGACGAGCGCATCGCCGACGCCCGCAAGGAGAAGGAAAGCGCCATCGACGCGCAGGACTTCGAGAAGGCCGCCGGCCTGCGGGACAAGGAGAAGCAACTCGTCGCCGAGCGTGCCGAGCGTGAAAAGCAATGGCGCAGTGGTGATCTGGACGTCGTGGCCGAGGTCGACGACGAGCAGATCGCCGAGGTGCTGGGCAACTGGACCGGTATCCCGGTGTTCAAGCTCACCGAGGAGGAGACCACGCGTCTGCTCCGCATGGAGGACGAGCTGCACAAGCGGATCATCGGCCAGGAGGACGCGGTCAAGGCCGTCTCCAAGGCGATCCGTCGTACCCGCGCGGGTCTCAAGGACCCCAAGCGCCCGTCCGGCTCGTTCATCTTCGCCGGCCCGTCCGGTGTGGGTAAGACCGAGCTGTCCAAGGCGCTCGCGAACTTCCTGTTCGGCGAGGACGACGCCCTGATCCAGATCGACATGGGCGAATTCCACGACCGCTTCACCGCGTCGCGCCTGTTCGGTGCCCCTCCCGGCTACGTCGGCTACGAAGAGGGCGGCCAGCTCACCGAGAAGGTGCGCCGCAAGCCGTTCTCGGTGGTCCTGTTCGACGAGATCGAGAAGGCCCACTCGGAGATCTACAACACCCTGTTGCAGGTTCTCGAGGACGGTCGTCTCACCGACGGCCAGGGTCGCACGGTCGACTTCAAGAACACGGTGCTGATCTTCACCTCGAACCTCGGTACCGCCGACATCTCGAAGGCCGTGGGACTGGGCTTCAGCAAGGGTGACGACTCGAAGTCGAACTACGAGCGGATGAAGCTGAAGGTCAACGACGAGCTGAAGAAGCACTTCCGCCCGGAGTTCCTGAACCGTATCGACGACGTCATCGTCTTCCACCAGCTGACGAAGGACGAGATCATCCAGATGGTCGATCTGATGATCAATCGCGTCGAGACGCAGCTCAAGAACAAGGACATGGCGATCGAGCTCACCGATCGGGCCAAGTCGTTGCTGGCCAAGCGCGGCTTCGACCCGGTGCTCGGCGCCCGGCCGCTGCGCCGCACGATCCAGCGCGAGATCGAGGATCAGTTGAGCGAGAAGATCCTGTTCAACGAACTGACCCCGGGTCAGATCGTGCTGGTCGACGTCGCCAACTGGGATGGCGAAGGTGAGGGCGAGGACGCCAAGTTCACCTTCACCGGCTCGGAGAAGCCGCGTGAGTTGCCCGACGCCCCGGTCGAGCTGAGCAAGGCAGGTGACGCCGGCAGCGAGAGCTGATCGGCCCGACCGCGAACACCCACGACGCCCGTCGACTCCTTCTCTGGAGCGGCGGGCGTCGTGGGCGTCGGCATCACCGCCGATGGCTGTCGGCGCCGGGGCCGACCCCGAAGTGTGGGCATCATGAGGACACCGCCACAATGGTGATCGGCGCAACATCAGGTGCGCCGTCATATATCACCGAGTGGAGGCGTCACACCGTGAGCACCGAATCAGCAACGCAGGGCCTGGCCGAAGCGGCCCCCGAACCGGTCATCACGGTCACCCGGCACGACGAGATCGCCGTCATCACCCTGAACCGCCCGGACCGGCTCAACGCGTTCACCTTCGAGATGGGTGAGCAGATCCAGGCGGCCTTCGACGAGACCGACGCCGACGACTCGGTGCGCGCGGTGGTCATCACCGGCGCCGGCCGGGCGTTCTGCGCCGGCGCCGACCTCGCCGGTGGCGCAACCACATTCGAGCTCGAGGAGAAGGAGCCCGGTGAGGTGCCGCCGGATTCCGGTGGCCGGCTGACGCTGCGGATCTTCGCCTCGCTCAAGCCCGTGGTGATGGCGATCAACGGCCCGTCCGCAGGCGTCGGCGTCACCATGACGCTGCCCGCCGATGCCCGCATCGCCTCGGAGAACGCCCGCTTCGGGTTCGTGTTCACCAAGCGCGGACTGGTGCCCGAGGCGGCGTCCACCTGGTTCCTGCCGCGCCTGGTCGGGCTGCCGACCGCGCTGCGCTGGACGTTGGGGGCGCAGATGGTCGGCGCCGCAGAGGCGCTCGAGGCCGGTCTGGTGCAGCAGGTCGTCGCTCCCGACGAGGTCCTCGACGCGGCGATCGCCGCCGCCAGGGAGATGACGTCGGGCACCGCGCCGGTATCGGTCGCGCTGACCCGGCAGTTGCTGTGGCGCATGGCCGGGGCGCCGAGCCCGCTCGACGCCCATCACGCGGACTCCGCGGCGATCTACGCGCGGGGTCGGATGCCCGACGTCGCCGAGGGGGTGACGTCGTTTCTGGAGAAGCGTGAACCGACCTTCACCGATTCGGTGGCGACCGATCTGCCCGAGATCTTCTCCTGAAATCGCCCGAAAGCGGCTTTTTCGCAGGCCACGTGGGCAATTCAACACGGGGCGTTGACGCTTCCCGTCATCGCGGTGTGTGAAACTGTACGACGATGTCTCGAGCACTTTTCGGCCGTGTCGCCACGGCCGTCGCCGCGTTGGTCGCCGCCGCCGTCGTCGTACTCCCCGGGAGTGCGAGCGTGCCGTCGGCGGCTGAGTCGACGACGGTGCAGACCGCCGCGCAGCGCCAGCCCGAGACCGCCCTCTCGTCTGCCGCCGCGCCGCAGAAGTATGTGGCGTTGGGGAGCTCCTATGCCGCAGGCCCGGGCGGGCTGGACTCGATCGGCAACCGGTGCCTGCGCACCATGGACAACTATCCGCACCAGGTCGCCCAGGCCATGAACATGAGCCTGGTCGACGCGACGTGTTCGGGGGCGACGACCGAGAACATCCTGGACCGTCCGCAGCGGTTCGTGAAGCAACCCCAGATCGACGCCGTCACGCCCGGCACGGCATTGGTGACGATCACCACTGGCGGCAACGACATCGGGTACGTGCAGCGCCTGATCGCCATGGGCTGCAAGAACTCTGTCGCCGACCCGGTCAAGAACATCGCCGAGCGGGTGTGTGGACACGGCCGACCGATCTCTCCCGAACCCGGATTCGAACGGTATGCAGCCGTCGAGCAGAAAATGATCGAAACGGTGTTCGCCGTCCGGATGCGCGCCCCCGCGGCGCGGATCGTCCTCGTCGACTATCCACCGGTGGTGGTCGCAGGCGGCCCGATCTGCCCCAAACTCGCACTCACGCCGGAGGAGATCGAGTCGACCATCCGGGTATATGACGCGCTTGCCCAGGTGACCGCCGAAGCCGCGCAGATCTCGGGTGCCGAGCTCGTCACCACCGGTCCGCTCGGTGCCGAGCACACCGTGTGCTCACCCGACCCGTGGCTGCGCGGATTCGAGCTCCCGGTGCCGTATCACCCGAACGCCTCCGGCAAGGCCGGCGTCGCCCGCCTCATTGTTGACGCTCTGCGTCGGTGATGTGTTGACGCTCTGCGTCGGTGATGCGCTGACGCGCGGCGTCGGTGACAGCGCTGACACGCGGCGTCACACCGCTTCTTCGACGTACTCCGCGTCGCGGTGGCGGATCTGGTGCCAGTAGACGATCGCCATCGAGAACACCAGGAAGGCGCCGGTCGCGGCGATCAGATTGCCCGCCCACCAGCCGAAGCCGAGGCGGACGATCAGGCCGACGATGATGGCGGCGAGTCCGACGAGCGCGGACCGTCCGGCGTTCTGGGAACGCCAGTCGATGCGATTGCGTCCGGTGGTGATGAGGCTGATCGGGCTGCGGCGCAACGTTTCCACCACGAACACGGTCAACACGACGGTGGCGAGGTAGGCCAGGATCACGCGCGGCAGGGCGTGGATGCGTTCGTCGGCGATCTGTGGCAGCAGTGCATAGATCGCGAGGACATGTGCGAGATAGATGGCGAAGGAGCGATCGGCGGCGGTCTTCATGAACCGGTCGGGGATCGAGCCGGGGTGGCGGCGTTCCTGCCAGAGCGTGCCGAGGCCGTACAGGATCACGATGATCGCGATGAATGCCCACATGTTGTGGAGCATGAAGACGTTGGTCGCCCGGAACAGGTCCTCGCCGCGGTCGACGATGTAGAGGTAGTAGAGCCATGTCGCGATGATCACCACGACGCCGACACCGATGAGCTGCCAGCGCCACCGTTTGATGAAGGCCTGGAATGCCTCGTAGTGCATGGCCGACACACAGCCCGCGAGGATGAAGAACTGGTAGGGGAAGATCGTCACCACCAGGTGGCTCCAGATCTCACCCTGGATACCCCAGGTGAAGAACGAGATGGGTGAGCGCACCATCGCGTACATCATCACCATCTGGAAGATGAAGCTCACCGCGAGCAGGTAGCGGTGAAAACCCCAGGTGCGCCGAAGAATCCACAGCATCAGTGGGAACACCAGATAGATCTGCATGCTCACCGACAGGAAGTACAGGTGGTAGGCGGCGTTTCCGGTGATGAGGTCGTAGACGATCGATTTCACCGAACGCTCGGCGGCGTCGAGACTGTTCCACGCGTTGGCGATCGCGTCGACGCCACCGAAGTGATAGCGGACGTAGAACCAGTAGAACAGGCTCCACACGAGGAAGGGCAGGCCGATCAGTTTGTAACGCCGCTTCCAGAACGGAATCGCCTTGAGCTCGCGGTTGCGGTACTGGTAGCCGAGGACGAAGCCGGTCAGGGCGAAGAAGCTGTAGCGGGTGTAGCGGAGGAAGACCTCGACGGCGCCTGCGGCCACACTGGTCGGGGCGGTGACGCTGAGCATCACGTGGTCGAGGATCACCGCACCGAAGGTCACCAGTCGGACGAAGTCGATCTGGTAGAGGTGCTTGTCGCGTTTCGCGGGCTTGGCGGCCGGTTCGGCGCCGGAGTCCGTCGGGGTGACGTCGCCTGCGACGGGGTCGGGGACGGTCACCGGATCGGTCTCCGGACGTTTCGCGGACGCCGGGGTACCGGTCGATGGCTGTTCGGTAACGATCGGAAGACCTCCGTCCAATTCTTCGCACGTCGCAGAGGGTGAGGCTACTCCCTGTTGCTGAAAGTTCCGAAGTCGGCCCGTGACGCCATTGGAGGCGTTCACACCGACTGCTCAGGGGCGCTGCGGATGCCGCGTGGTGGCCGATGTCACGTGCTTGGATGTCATCGTGGCACCAAAACCGCAGGAAGACGGGGACCTCGATGCGGGTGTTTCCTCCGGAGGTGATGCCGCGGATCGAGCGGCGACACCCTCCCCGGTGGACGTGACATATCCCACTGTCGGCGGGGGACGCAGTCGCCTCCGGTCGGTCGGCGCGGCGCTGCTGACCGTGGTGTCGGTGGTGCTGGTGGTGTTGACCCTGCTTGCGGGCTATCTGCGGTCCGATCTGCTCGACACCGACGGCTACGTGGCGATGGTGGCTCCGCTGGCATCCGACCCGGCGATCCGGGCCGAGGTCACCGATGCCCTCGTGACGGTGATCGACGATCACGTCGACATCGCGGCACTGAGCGCCGAGGCGTTCTCGGCGCTGACGCCCGGCACCGGTACGCGAGCGGCGCAGGTGCTCTCACCGCTGATCGCGGCGCAACTCCAGTCCTACCTCCACGACACGGTCGAGCGCTTCGTGTCCTCGTCGGCGTTCGCGACCGCGTGGACGACCGCCAATCGTGCCGCGCACGCCACCCTCGATCGGCTTCTCGCCGGCGACACCGGAATCGTCGCGATCGATCTGGCCCCGATGGTCGCCCGGATCCGACAGCGATTGATCGACGACGGATTCACCGCCGCCGAGCAGATTCCGGCGATTCATCATCAGGTCGTCCTGTGGCAGTCCGACGCACTGCGCCGCGCTCAACGCGCGGTGTCCGCATTGAACACCGCGGCGCTGGTCCTGCCCTGGCTGACCGCGCTGGCGATCATCGCGACGATCGGTGTCGCTGCTCCGACCCGCCGGTGGCGAGCGGTGATGGGGCTGGGCCTGGGCATCACCACGGTGATGCTGCTGCTCGCCGTCGCATCGGTGGTGGCCCGCGGCCGGTATCTCGATGCCGTTCCCGCCGACGTCATCACGCCGGACGCGGCCCGCGCGGTGTTCGACACCGTGGTGGCACCACTGCGTACGCGCATCTGGGTGGTCGCCGTCGTCGGTGCCGTGCCCGCGGTGCTCGCCTTCGTCGCCGAGCGTCGCGGGTGGCCGTCAGGTCGTCGATTCCATCCGCGGTAGGTGCGGCGCGCGGCGGCGATGGATGGCCAGGCCGATGGCCGCGGCGACGAAACACGAGGCAGCGCCGACGGCGAGGCCGGCCCGCGGCCCGGACGCCTCGCTGATCCACCCGATCAGCGGTCCGCCGATCGGCGTCGACCCCATGAACGCCACCGACCACAACGACATCACCCGGCCACGCATCTGCGGGTCCGAATTCAGTTGCAGCGTCGCGTTTCCGGTCGACATGAACGACACGCTGAGCCAGCCGACGAAGAACAGGGCGACGATCGCCATCCACAGGTGCGGGACCGCAGCGGTCACCGCGATGGTGATGCCGAACCCGATGGCGGCCAGGATCAACGTGCGCAAACCGGTGGTGCCGCGCGCGGCCACCAGCAGACCGCCGACGACCGCGCCCACCCCCATCGCCGCCGTCATGAAGCCGAAGGCCTGGGGGCCGCCGTGAAAGGCGTCCTTGGCGGCGGCAGGCAGCGACACCTGGAACTCGTAGGCGAGGGTGCCGACCAGCGCCATCATCGTCAGCGGAACCCACAGCACGGGGCGTCCGGCGACGTAGCGGAGTCCTTCGCGCAGTTGGCCTTTGCCGCGTTTGACCGGTGTCTCCTCGGCGATCTCGGCGGTCCGCATCATCAGCAGTGACACCACCACCGCGACGAAGCTGGCCGCGTTGATCGCGAAACACCAGCCCGCGCCGACCGCGGCGAGGACCAGACCGGCCACGGCCGGGCCGACCGCCCGCGCCGCGTTGACCATCACCGAGTTCAAGGTGACCGCATTGCGGATCCGGGATTCGCCGACGATCTGGTGGATGAACGCCTGGCGGGAGGGGTTCTCGAAGGCGTTGTTCAGTCCGAGCAGCACGGCGAGGACCCCGACCTGCCACACCTGCACCCAACCGCCGAAGGTGAGGATCGCCAGTGCCGCCGCCAGCAGCCCCATCACCGACTGCAGGATGATCATCAGCTTGCGACGATCCACGCGATCGGCGATCACCCCCGCGTACGGGCCGAGGATCAGGATCGGTACGGCCTGCAGCGCGACGATCACGCCGAGCACGGTCGATGAATTGCTGAGGGTCAGGACCAGCCAGGCCTGGGCGGTGGCCTGCATCCAGGTACCGACCAGCGAGAGCGCCTGCCCACCGAAGTACAGGCGATAGTTGTGGATGTGCAGCGAGGCGAACATGCCCTCGCGCTCCTGCGCCATGTCACCCACAGTCATTTCATCCACTGTAGAACCCGCCACTGACCGCTTCCTGGGAGGTCAACCCGGGAGGTCGGCACAGGACCAGGCCGCGACTGTATTCTATATTCTATGGTTGATCCTGCCGCTCCCGCTCCGGCGGCGCGACGCCGACGCCGTCCCCGGTTGTCCGACGAGGTCTCGGAGTATGTCCGCGAGCTCATCGTCTCCGGACAACTGCAACCCGGCGAGTTCATCCGCCCGGAAACCGTTGCCGATGAACTCGGGGTCTCGGCCACGCCCGCACGGGAGGGATTGCTGTCCTTGCAGAGCGAGGGGCTACTGCGGGTCGAACCGCGGCGCGGATTCGTCGTCGCACCCCTGAGCAGCACCGACATCGAGGACGTCTTCGCCGGGCAGGCCCTGCTGGCCGGCGAACTCGCCGCCCGCGCCACCACCCGTCTCGACGACGCGGACCTGGCCACTCTCGACCGTCTGCAGGTCGAACTCGAGGCGGCCGCCGACGCGGAGGACAACGACGAGGTCGAGCGGCTCAATCACGAATTCCACCGACTGATCTATGCCGCGGCGGGATCGCCCAAGTTGTCGTGGATGATCAAGTCGTCGCTCAATTATGCTCCCCGACGTTTCTTTTCGTCGGTCGACGGCTGGCCGCAGGCATCGGCCGACGATCATCGCGACATCATCGACGCCCTGCGCCGACGCGATGCGGCCGGCGCGCGGGCGGCGATGTCGGCGCACATCGGCAAGGCCGGGCGTCTGCTCGCCGAGCATCGGCGCGACTCACGCTGAGTCCTCCGGCCCAGGGCTTTCGGTGAGGGGAGCAGACGCCAGAATCCGTTGTGCGCGTGCGACAACCGGCGGGTCCACCATGTGTCCGTCGACCGCGACCGCCGAGGAGTCGGTACCGGCCGCCGCCACGATCGAACGCGCCCAGGTGATCTCGGTGTCCGACGGCGCCAGGCACGCGTGGACCGTTGCCACCTGGGCGGGATGGATGCAGAGCTTGCCGGTCAGGCCGATCCGCGCGGCGTAGCCGACGTCGGCGACGAGTTTCTCGACGTCGCGCAGCGCCGTGGTCACCCCGTCGATGGGGTCGGCGACACCCGCCGCGGCCGATGCCGTGACGAGCATCGAACGCGCAAACAGCAGTGCCTCGTGGTCATCGGGGTCGGCACCGATCTCGACGGCGAAGTCGATGGCGCCGAAGCCCAGTCGAGCGACACCGGGTACCTGCGCGATGGCCGGCGCCGCAAGAATGCCCCGCGCGGTCTCGATGAGCGGCAGGACCGGCGCCGCGGTCGTCTGCGCCACGCGTATCACCTCGTCGGCGCTGGTCGCCTTGGCGAGCATCACCGGTGCGCCGTGTCGGGCCGCGAGTTCCACATCGGCTGTGTGCCACGGCGTTGCGGCGGCATTGATGCGCAGGACGGCGTGCTTGCCGGCTGCAAGCCAGCCGGCGATGTGCTCGCGGGCCGCGCCCTTGTCCTCCGGGGCGACCGCGTCCTCGAGGTCGATGATCACCACGTCGGCACCGGCCGCGGCGGCCTTGTCGAAACGCTCGGGCCGATTACCCGGGACGAACAGGAAGCTGCGCGCGACGCGCAGCGATGCGATGGGATCGGTGGTGTCGGTCATGCGAATTCTCCCTTGCCCGAGACGTGAACGGTGCCCTGTCCGGTGACGACGGCGAGCTCTACCGCGTCACCGTCGTCGTCCGGGGTGGCCTCGACCCGGAAGCGGTCACCGAGGAACAGTGGGCTGCGAAGCCGGAAGTCGAAGGTGCGCAGCGATTTACCGTGATGATGTGCGCGGGCTAGCTCGGCCATGTAGGTGGCCAGCAACGGTCCGTGGACGACGAGATCGGGGTAGCCCTCGACGCCCGTCGCATACGGGCGGTCGTAGTGGATGCGGTGGGCGTTGGAGGTCAGTGCCGAGTACCGGAAGAGCAGCGGCGTGTCGGGTGTCGGCTCCGCGGTCCATGGTGCGGTCGCGTCGGCGAGGTCGGGACTCGGCCGATCGAAGGGCCGCGCGTTGCCGGAATCGCTGCGATACACCAGATCCTGGTCCTCGGTGAGCACAACGGTTCCGCCCTGGCGGTATTCACTGCGGACCGTGACGAAGAGCATGTCGCCGGTACGCCCGTGCTTCTCGGTCATCGAGGCCACCGACGACACCTTCTCGGTGCGCGTGCCGAGAGCCAACGGGGCCGTGGACGAGATCCGCGCACCGGCGAACATCCGACGGCGGTCCGGGATCGGTGGCAGGAAATGGCCGTGGGCGGGGTGACCGTCGGCGCCCAGTTCCGCGGTCTGCGGCCACTCGGAGAAGAAGATCCAGTGCCAGGGCAACGGCAGGGGATCGCCGTCGGCGAAGGTTTCCGACAGTCCGAGCGTGGCGGCCAACCGCGTCGCCTGCGCCGCGTCGAGGGTGTCCACCTCGGTGATCGGTTCGGGACGCCAACCGGCGACATGGTCGCTCAGACTCGATCCGGTGGTCCCGGCCATTTGCGCTCCTCCGCTTCTCCGCCTGCACAACGACATTCCACACTATGAAACATAGTCTATAGAGTTGGTGGATGGGCCGGTGCCCCGCCCCCACTTCGGGGGGTGTTGACGGCGCTGGTGTGACGTGGATCATGCACTCATGACCAGCACCACCGCCACCGACAGCCCCTCGACGACCAACACCGAGCGATACCGCGTCGCGCGAGATCAGATGGTCCGTCTCATCGGCGACTACGAGACCGCCGTTCGTGAGTTCCGGTGGCCGGCCATCACCGGCCGGTTCAACTGGGCGATCGACTGGTTCGACGTCATCGCTCGCGGCAACGACCGCACCGCGCTCTGGTTGTGCGAGCAGGACGGCACCGAAACCAAGGTGTCGTTCGACGAGATGGCCACGCGCTCGGATCGGGTGGCGACCTGGCTGGCCGAGCTGGGCATCGGCAAGGGCGATCGCGTGATCCTGATGCTCGGCAATCAGGTCGAGTTGTGGGAGGCGATGCTCGCGGTGTGCAAGCTCGGGGCGATCGTCATACCCACCACCGCAGCGCTGGGGCCGGCCGACCTGCGGGACCGGATCGACCGTGGTGCGGCTCGATGCGTCATCGTCAACGCCGCCGACACCGCCAAGTTCGCCGAGATCGACGGCGACTATCTGCGCATCGCGGTCGGCGACGCGGTGCCGGGCTGGCACTCCTACGGCGACTCGGCCACGGTCACCTCCGCCGGGCCGTTCGACGTCGTCACCGAGGTCGGCGATCCGATGCTCATCTACTTCACCTCCGGCACCACCAGTCGTCCCAAGCTCGTCGAGCATTCCCAGACCAGTTACGCCGTCGGCCATTTCACCACCATGGCGTGGATCGGGGTGCGCCCCGGCGACATTCACCTGGCGATCAGCTCGCCGGGTTGGGCCAAACATGCCTGGAGCTGTTTCTTCGCACCGTGGATCGCCGAGGCGACGATCTTCGTCTACAACTATGCGCGCTTCGACGCGCAGGCCCTGATGATGCAGCTGCGGCGGGCGCGTGTCACCACCTTCTGTGCGCCACCGACGGTGTGGCGCATGCTGATCCAGGCCGACCTCGGCGAGCGACCCGAGGGTATGCGAGAGCTCCTCGGTGCCGGGGAGCCGCTCAATCCCGATGTCATCCGGCAGGTCGAGAAGGCGTGGGGTCTGACCATCCGCGACGGTTTCGGGCAGACCGAGACCACCCTGCAGGTCGGGAACACGCCGGGCGCGCCGGTCAAGGCGGGGTCGATGGGCCGACCGATGCCCGGCGTCCCGGTGGTGCTGATCGATCCGATCAGCGGCGAACTCGCCGACGAGGGCGAGATCTGTCTGGACCTTGCCCAGCATCCGGTCAATCTCATGACCGGATACCTCGGCGACCCGGAACGCAACGCACTCGTCACGGCCGGCGGCTACTACCACACCGGCGATGTGGCGCAACGTGATTCCGACGGCTACATCACCTACATCGGGCGCACCGACGACGTCTTCAAGTCCTCGGACTACAAGGTCTCGCCCTTCGAGTTGGAGAGCGTGCTCATCGAGCACCCCGCCGTGGTGGAGGCGGCGGTCGTCCCGCAGCCCGACGACACCCGTCTGGCCGTGCCGAAAGCCTATGTGGCACTGGCCTCCGGGTGGGAACCCGACGAACAGACCGCACGCTCGATCCTGGAGTATTCCCGAGATCACCTCGCGCCCTATCTCAAGGTGCGCCGCGTCGAGTTCTTCGAACTGCCCAAGACCATCTCCGGCAAGATCCGCCGCGTCGAACTGCAGCAGCGGGAGGCCGCTGCGCATCGGGACAAGGAGACGATCACCACCGAATACCGGTACGAGGATCTGGTGGACTGAGCGTCGGCGGCGAGGTCAGCCGGGCCGGAACTGGTTGCGGTGCACCGATGGTGACACGCCGAACCGGGCGACGAAGTTCTGGCGGAGGGTGACCTCGCTGCCGAATCCGCACCGGTGTGCAATCAGCCCGATGTCGAGATCGGTGGTCTCGAGCAGGGTGCGGGCATGGGCGACTCGCTGGGTGGTCACCCATCGCGCGGGGGTGGTACCCGTGGCGTCGCGGAAGTGGCGCAGGAAGCTTCGTCGGCTCATCCGGGCCCGGGCCGCCAGCCCCGACACCGACAGGTCGGAATCCAGATGGCCGATCACCCATTCCAGCACCGCGCTGACCGAGGTGTCGGATTCGCTTGTGGCGAGCGGATGTTCGATGTATTGCGCTTGGCCACCGTCGCGGTGCGGGGCCACCACCATGCGTCGGGCGACGCGGTTGGCCAGGTCGGCGCCGCACAATCGTCGCAGCAGGTGCAGGCAGGCATCCACCGATGAGACCGTGCCGGCCGAGGTGATCACGTCGCCGTGGTCGATGTAGAGAACCGAATCGTCGACCCAGCCGCAGCGCCCACGACGCTCCAGTTCGCGGGTGCCCAGCCAATGCGTCACCGCTCCACGGCCTTCGAGGAGGCCGGTGTCGGCGACGGCGATGGCCCCGAGGCACAGTCCGGCAATGATCGCACCCCGCCCGTGGGCATCGAGCAGAGCCGAGCGCACCACGTCGTCGATCTCCGGTGCCGACTCGGGCCACGACGGCACGATGACGATGTCCGCAGCAGTGGTCGCCTCGGGACCACTGATCCCGCTGAGGCGTTGGCCCATCTCGAGCTCGACATCTCCGGAGTGGGCGGCCCACAAGGTGATCGACCAGAGCGCCGGATCTCGCGCCACCACCGCGGCCTCCCGGAAGACCATTTGGGGTGCAGCGACATGAAAGAGACTGACGCCGTCGAACACATGAATCGCGACCCGCATCGGTGCACCTACTCCGTGGCACGATCTCATCGGAAATCGGCATTCGCGCCACTGTCGTGGGTCAGCGTAACGCAGCAAAGTGGGTCGGGGACGGCGAGGATGACCGTCCGCCGAGCCAGAAGGAAGGCCCGACATGACCGCACCCACCCGCGCACTCGTCGTCGTCGACGTCCAGAACGAGTACTTCGACGGTCCGATGCAGATCCAGTACCCGCCGCGCGAGGGCTCGCTGGCCAACATCACCCGCGCGATCGACGCCGCGACCGAGGCCGGATTACCCATAGTGGCTCTGCGACACACCCTTCCGGCCGACTTCCCGGTGTACGCGGAGGGCTCGCATGGCTGGCAGTTGCATCCCGACATCGAGCGGCGCATCGGGGCGGACTGGAAGGTGGCCGACAAACAGTTCGGCACCGTGTTCGCCGGCACCGGGGTCGGCGAGTGGCTCGCCGAGCGGGGCGTCGACACCATCACGATCGTCGGGTACATGACCAACAACTGTGATCTCGCGACCGCCGCCGAATCCGAGACGCGGGGTCTGAGCGCGGAGATCCTCTCCGACGCGACCGGCGCCATCCACCTCGCCAACGACGCGGGCAAGGTGTCGGCGGAGCAATTGCACAACACGCTGATGGTGCTCTACCACTCGAACTTCGCGGCCGTGGCCACGACGGACGACTGGCTTGCGGCGGTGAACGCCGGTGCGGCACTGGACAAGGGCAATCTCGTCGAGTCCGCGGTGGCGGGTGCTGCGGCCAACTCCTGACCTGCCAACAGCATTGGGCGCGCGAGCATTCAGCGCCGGGCGATCCAGGTGGTTTTGAGGCCGGTGAATTTGTCGATCGCGTGGATTGACAGGTCCGCGCCGAAGCCTGACCCCTTGAAGCCGCCGAACGGTGTGCCCGGCGACAACGCGTCGACGGTGTTGATCGACACGGTGCCGGCATGCAGCGCCTCGGACACACGCAGGGCTCGGTCGAGGCTCGCCGTCCACACCGACGCGGCCAGCCCATACGGGGTGTCGTTGGCCAGTGCGACGGCTTCTTCCTCGGTGTCGAAGGGGATCATCGCGAGCAGCGGGCCGAAGATCTCGTCGGTCACCACCGGCGAGTCGACCGGCAGGTCGGTGACGACGGTCGGTTCCAGGAAGAAGCCGGTATCGCCGATCCGGTTGCCGCCGAGGATGATCCGTCCGTCGGTGTGGGCGCGGTCGATGTAGCGCAGGACGAGGTCGAGTTGCTTGCGCGAGACCATCGCACCGGCGCTCGATGCCGGATCGAGAGGGTCGCCCGGCAGGTAGGCCGCCGCCTTGTCGATCAGTGCGGCGGCGAACTCGTCGACGATGTCACGCTGGATCAGTAGACGACTGTTGGCCGAGCACACCTCTCCCTGGTTGCCGAAGATCCCGAAACACGCCATCTCCGCTGCCTGCTCGAGATCTGCGCAATCGGCGAAGACGATGTTGGGGCTCTTGCCGCCGCATTCGAGCCACACCTGTTTCATGTTGGACTCGGCGCTGTAGGCCAGGAACTTCTTGCCCACCTCCGTCGACCCGGTGAAGGTGAGGCAGTCGACGTCGGGGTGTCGTCCAAGAGCTGCTCCGGCGGTGGCCCCGAGGCCCGGTACCACGTTGAACACTCCGGCGGGTATGCCTGCATCCAGGGCGATCTCGGCCATCCGCAGTGCCGACAGAGGTGACTCCTCGGCGGGTTTGAGGACCACGGAGTTGCCTGCGGCCAGGGCTGGAGCGAGTTTCCAGGCGGCGATGTCGAGCGGGAAGTTCCACGGCACCACCGCGCCGATCACGCCCAGGGGGACGCGCCGCACCATGGCGACGCTTCCGTCGGCGGTCGGCGGAAGCTCACCGGGGATCTTGTCGATGACCTCGCCGTAGTAGCGAAAGACCGCAGCCGCGCCGGGTATCTCCACGTCGAGCGAATCGGTGATGGCCTTCCCCATCTCCAGGGTGACGAGCAGCGCGAGTTCGGCGCTGTGGTCGAGCAGAAGATCGGCGAAGCGGTTGAGTATCGCGCCACGCTCGGCGGCCGACAGGCGGGACCACCGGCCGTCGTCGAAGGCCCGGCGAGCCGCCACCACCGCGGCGTCGACGTCGGCCGCGTCGCACGCGGACACGCTCACCAGCACCTCTTCGGTCGCCGGGTTGACGACGTCGAAGGTGGAGCCTGAGATCGCGGGTACCGGGCGACCGTCGATGAGTGCGTCGGTGGGCGGCTTCAGGCCGGCCGCTCGCGCGTGCCAGTCGATCGGGGTGGGTGTGGACGGTGCGGGCATGGACCCAGGATGGCCGATGTCCGCGCCGGTCGATAGATCCAGTTGAGCCGAATTATTGGATGATCTGCATCGGTTCAGCCGAAGATAGCGGGGTGGGTATTGCATCGACTCCGGTGATACAGAAGCCAGAAAGATTCTGTTTTCTCTGGGATGGCCGGTGTCGAATACTGGCCGAACAGCGATCACGATCCCAGCCAGGAGCCGACCAACCCATGACGAGCACACCAGAATCCGGCGCCCCGGGCGCCGCGCCGGCACTCGAACGCCGCACCATCGATCACATTCCGCATGACGAACGGCACGGTCGCGCCCGCGACATCTTCACCGTGTGGTTCGGCTCCAACATCATGCTCCTGACCATCATCACCGGCGCGCTCGCGACCACCGTGTTCGGTCTGCCGTTGTGGGCCGGGGCGCTCGCGGTGATCGCCGGCAACGTCGTCGGTGGTGTTGTGATGGCGTTGCACGCCGCGCAGGGTCCGCAGATGGGCGTGCCTCAGATGCTGCAGACCCGCGCCCAGTTCGGCTCGCTGGGAAGCCTTCTGGTGGTGGTGCTCGTCGTCTTCATGTACCTGGGGTTCTTCGCCTCCAACGCGGTCCTCGGTGGCAAGGCCTTCGCGGCGGTGACCGGCCTGCCGACCAACTGGGCGATCGTGATCATCGGTGCGATCAGCGTCGGTGTCACCATCATCGGCTACCGGTTGATCCACTCGATGGCCGCGGTGTTGTCGGTGGTGGCGGGTGTGGCATTGATCATCGCGTTCGTGTGGATGGTCGGGGTGCAGGGCCTGCCCAGCGGCACGTGGCATGGCGGCGGATTCGGCTGGGCCGGTTTCATGGCCACCTTCTCGGCCGCGGCACTATGGCAGATCGCTTATGCGCCCTACGTTTCCGACTACACGCGGTATCTACCCAAGGACACCGGGGTGACCACCGCGTTCTGGGCCACCTACTCCGGCTGTGTACTCGGATCGGTGCTGCCGATGCTCCTCGGTGTGGTCGTCGGTGCTGCTCTGCCCGCCGCCGACACCCTCGACGGCCTGTCGACGCTGACCCACGGCATCTCGACCGGGCTCTTCGTGATCTTCGCGGTGGGCATCAGCGTCACCAACGGGATGAACCTCTACTGTGGTGCATTGTCGACGATCACCATCGGGCAGAACATCTTTGCGTGGTGGCGTCCGCAGGCAACGAGCCGCGCGGTGATCGCCGTCGTGCTCTTCGCCATCGCCATGGCGCCTGCCCTTCTCAGCGCCGACGACTTCCTGGCCAACTACGCCAATTTCCTTTCCCTGCTGCTGTGCGTGCTGATCCCGTGGACCGCGGTCAACCTCGTCGACTACTACCTGTTGCGCCACGGTGACTACGACATCGACTCGCTGTTCGCCAAGGACGGCGGAGTCTATGGTCGCTTCAACTGGACGGCCATCGCCTGTTACGTCCTCGGCATCGCGTTGCAGATCCCTTTCCTCTCGACCACCCTGTGGGTCGGTCCTATTGCTACATCGCTTGGCGGCGTGGATATTTCGTGGCTGGTGGGGCTCGCGGTGATCTGCCCCCTCTACTACGTGCTGATGCGCGCGAAGATGCCTGTGCCGTCGGCCTCGCTGGTGTCGGGGTCGGTCGCGTGATGAGCGACTACGTGGTGGTTGGCGGTGGCACCGCAGGCTGTATCGTCGCCGCACGGCTCAGCGAACGCCCCGACGTCACGGTGACGGTGCTCGAGGCCGGTCCCGACGACGAGCACGAGCCTCGTGCCCGATCGATCCGCCGGTGGGCGGAGATGATCGAGAGCGAGTACGACCAGGATTACCGTAGCATCCCGCAGGAGCGCGGGAACTCGGGAATCCGCCAGTCGCGCATGCACATTCTCGGTGGATGCTCGACCGCCAATACGATGATCACCTGGCGGCCGCTGGCCGCTGACCTCGAGGAGTGGGCCGACCTCGGCGTCGTCGGCTGGGATGTGCACACCCTCGGACGATGCTTCGATCGACTGGCCACCCCCATCACGCCGGTCGCCGAGCAGGATCGCAACCCCTACGTGGCCGACGTCGTCGCCGCGGCCGGGGAGGCGCTCGGCCTGCCTTTGCGGACGGCGTGGAACAGCGACGACGACTTCGCCTCGACGGGAGAGGGCGCCGGCTTCTTCGAGATCGGTTACGCCCCGGACACCAATCTCCGGTCATCGACGTCGGTGCACTATCTCCATGACGTCCGGTCGCGCGCCAATCTGACTCTGCTGCAGAATAGTTCGGTTTCTCGAATCCTGTTCGACGGGACACGCGCGGTGGGTGTGGTGGCCGTCGACGAGAACGGGGCCGAGTACGAGGTGCGCGCCGCAGTGGAGGTGATCGTGTGCGCCGGTGCTCTCGGATCGCCGGCTATCCTGCAGCGATCGGGGATCGGTCCCGCGGACGTGGTGGGCGCCGCCGGGGTGCCGGTGTTGCTCGACCTGCCCGGGGTGGGCGAGAACCTGATGGATCATGCCGAGGGGCTGATCGTCTGGGAGACCGATCGCGACGTGCCGTCGACCTGCGCGACCGGCTGGGACGCCGGTGCGGCGCTGCGGATCTCGGCCGACAGCCCGGCACGGCCGGACGTGCTGATGCACTTTCCGGTCGAGGCCGTCGCCGATCATGCCGTCGCCGCCGGTGCCGAACTGCCCGAGCACATCGTCTCGATCGCACCCAATGTGGCCAAGCCCCGCAGCCGCGGGCGGGTGTGGATCACCGATGCCGATCCGGCGACGCCGCCGGCCATCGACTACCGGTATTTCACCGATCAGTCCGGGGCGGACGAGGCCGTGTTGCTGGCCGGTGTTCGTGCGGCCCGTCGCATCGCCGAGACCGAGCCGATGGCGAAGTGGATTGTCCGAGAGGTATTCCCGGGCCCGGAGGTGGTCGGCGACGAGGAGCTCTCGGCCGCGCTGCGAGCGACGCACCAGACGGTCTATCACGTGTCCGGCACGTGCCGCATGGGTCGCGATGGTGACCCGCTCGCCGTCCTCGACAGCGATCTGAGGGTGCGTGGCGTGAGCGGTGTGCGGGTGGTGGATGCGTCGGTGCTGCCGACGCTGACCTCGGTCAATCCGGTCGGCACCATCATGAGCGTCGCCGAACGTGCCGCCGAACTCATTGCCGCCGAACTCATTGCGCCGGTCGGGGCGTCCGCGTCTTAACTCCCGAACAGATCCCGGCAGAGTTCGGCCACCACGGCCGCGCGGCGCGTGGGACGGGCGGCGACCGCGCTGAGCAGCACCATCGTGAGTGCCGGGGCGTCGTCGGCGATCGGGATCGCCGCGACCGCGTGTCCGTCGAGCGCCACCGGCACCGCCGACTGCAGGTTGAGCACTGTGTAGGCCAGTCCCCGTCCGACGAGCGCCCGACATGTCTCGACCGTCGTGGAGCGGTAGCGGATCGCGGGCTCCACCCCGGCGTCGCCGAAGACACGTCCGAAGTAGTCGCGACTGTGCGGTAGATCGAGCAGGGCCATCGGCTCGTCGGCGAGTTCACGCAGCCGCAACGACTTTCGCTTTGCCAACCGGTGGGTCCCCGACACGAGCACGTACGGCGGTACGGTACGCAGCGGCCACCGCTTGAGACGGGCGTCGTCGACGAGGTCGTATCCGATACCGAGTTCGAAGGTGCCGTCGGCGACGCCCTCGGCGAGATCGGCGAGGTCGACCTCGGTGGTCTGCAGATGTAGACGCGGAAGCTTTTCCGCAGCGGTGCTGAGCAATTCGGGTAACAGGTACGGCGCCATCACCTCGAAGCAGCCGATCGACAGCGATCCGGTCAGTGAGCCGCCCAGTCCGTGCGCGATGGACCGCAGATCGGCCGCGGAGGTCAGCAGTTGCCTGCTCGCCACGAGGAGCTCCCGACCCGACGGGGTCAGGGTGATGCCCTTCGCGTGATGACGTACCAACAGCTGCACGCCGAGGGCGCCCTCGAGGTCGGTCAGGGCCGTCGACATCGCCGACTGTGAAAGATGGACGGCGGCGGCGGCTTTGGTGATACTGCCGGCCTCGGCGACCGCAACGAAGTACTCGAGTTGCCGCAGGGTGTAGTCGGCCATGTCCCGCCTCCGTTGATTCGACTGAACCGATATTAAACCAAGAAAACAACGACTGTACAGATGTGATCGCCAGACTCAGTCTTGTAGTGCACGTCATACTTTTTCTCGCAATCAGGAGTTGTTTCATGGGAACTCATCCAGTAGGCCAGGACGGTCCGGATCTGCATCTGAAACGGTCGCTCCGGCGCCTCGACGTCCCGATCATGATCTTGTCGGCGCTGATCAGCCTCGACATGGTCGGTGAGATCTCGTCGTTCGGCGGCGAGACGTTCACCTGGTTGCTCGTCCTGGCACTGCTCTGGATGATCCCGTACGGGCTGGTGACGGCCGAGTTGGGCAGCGCTTTCCCCGACGAGGGCGGCCTCTACGAATGGGTCAAGCGCGCCTTCGGCCGCCTACCCGGATCGATCGCCACCGTCATGTACTGGTCGATCAATCCGCTGTGGATCGGCGGCTCGCTTGCGTTCATCAGTACCCAGGCGTGGAGCGGCTTCATTCATCCGGTGGGTTCGGGAACGCTCGGCGACTTCGCCTTCAAGATCGTTTTCGTGTGCGCCTCGGTGGGGGTGACGCTCCTGTCGATGCGACGAGCACGCGTGATCTTCCGGATCGGTACCTATCTCAAGCTCGGCCTCGCCGCGGTCTTCCTGATCACCACCGTCGTCTACGGCATCGACCACGGTTTTCACGGCATCGGTGCGGTCAGCTGGTCGCCCACGATGGCCGGATTCCTGGGACTCGTTCCGCTGCTGCTGTTCTCGCTCGTCGGGTTCGAGGTACCGAGTCAGGCGGGCGGCGAGATGGCCAACCCGCAGCGCGACGTACCGCGCGGCATCGCGCTCGGCGGGTTCGTCGGACTGGCGGTCTATGCGCTGCCCGTCCTGGCGCTGCTGCTGGTCCTCCCGGCCGAGGCGATCACCGGAATCGGCGGATTCATGGCCGCGGTGGACACTGTCTTCGGTGTCTACGGTCCGGCCGCGTCGATCCTGGTCAAGATCGCGGTCGTCGCCTTCATCATCGGACTCGGGATCACCGGCGCCACGTGGGCGGTGGCGGCCAATCGCGCTCTGGCAGTGGCGGCCTCCGACGGAGGCTTCTTCCCGTACTTCGCGCGCTTCGACGAGAAGCGCAATTCGCCGGTGCGTGTCAACGTCTTCACCGGCGTCATCGCGCTGCTGTTCATGATCGTCGGCGTCCTCTTCTCGCGGGGCGACAGCGCCGCCACCTTCACCGTCGTCCTGACCATCACCATCTCGACGTCCCTGGTCGCCTATCTGTTCGTGTTCCCGGCAGCACTGCGGCTGCGATTCACCCACGCCGACATCAAGCGCCCCTATGCGATCCCCGGGGGTCGCGCGGGCCTGGCGGTGGCTGTCGCCCTGACCACGTTCTGGGCCGCGCTCGGTGTCTGGGTGGCGGTGTTCCCCGGGACCCTGGAGAACCTCATGGGTGTGCACTACGACTTCGTCGAGACCTGGGGAGTGGGTCGGCTGCGGTTCGAGGTGTTCACCCTGGGCACGCTCGCAGTGCTCGCCCTGATCGCGATCGTCGGCTACCTCCGAGGACGCGTGACCCCCTCGACGCCGGTCGGTACCGACACCCCGGCTGTCGCCGCACAGATCTCGTAGCCGGCATTCGCCGGATCACCTGTCACCGATCGATCACCCCTGAAGGAGTACCCATGAGCACCCTGCAATCGACCACCCCGCAGATCATCTCCACCGACGACGCCGCCCGCACCGCGATGACGCCGAGCGCCTACGTCACCTCGGAGACCCTGCGTGCCGGCGACCCCGCCGAGCGCGAGGCCACCCACCTCGTCAGCGCGGACGAGAAATTCGTCGTCGGCTCGTGGTCGGCACAGCCATACACCGAGTTCATCGAGTCCTATCCGGGTGACGAGTACGCGCGGGTCCTCGAGGGATCGGTCACGCTCACCGGTGACGACGGTGTGGCGCATACGATCTCCGCCGGCGAGGCGTTCACCCTGCGACGTGGCTGGCGTGGCGAGTACCGCGTGACCCAGCCGCTGCTCAAGCAGTTCGCGCTGTATCTGGGCTGACGCGGCGTCACGCCGTCGGCCCGCGCCCGGCCACTGCCGAAACCCGGGGAGCAACATTCCTCCCCGGGTTTCGTGCTCGTCGGAAGATGTCTCTCGCCGACGACGGCACTCAGATGGCGTGCACCACGGTGCCGCCCACCATCGTCATCGTCGAGGTCAGAGCCCCGATGTCGACGGCCGTGCGGATGTCTTCATCGAGCACGACGAGGTCGGCGTCCTTGCCGACGGACAGCGAGCCCGCGCGATCCTCGGCGTGCATGGCGCGGGCGGAGCCGACCGTGTAGGCGTCGACGGCCGCGCGCAAGGTGATGGCCTCCCCGGCGACGAGCGGTACCGTCCGGGCGTCGTCTCCGATGGCGTGCGGATCGGCGATCGACCCCGTTCGGTGCACCGCGGTGTGGATGGCCCACAACGGATTAGGATCGGTCACCGGCCAGTCGCTGCCCATTGCGAGCGCCCCGCCCTCGGCCCGGATCGACCCGAACGGGAAGTGGAAGGGTTCGCGATCGGGTCCCAGTAGCGGGAGCTTGCGTTCGACGATCTCGGTATCGCGTCGCGCCCAGAGTGCCTGGATGTTGGCGATGACGCCGAGTTGCGCGAACCGCGGGATGTCGGCCGGGTCGACCACGTCGAGGTGAGCGATCTGATGCCGGGCATCGAAGCCGGGGCGTGCCGACCACGCGGCGCCCAGCGCATCGAGGCATTCGCGGACCGCCCGATCGCCGACGGCGTGCATGTGGATGTGAAAGTCGTTGCGCACCAATAGTGCACACACCTGCGCGAGCTCGGCAGGATCGATGAAGGACAGTCCTGTCGGAGATGCTCCGGCCGGCAGGTCCGAGTACGGCGCCAACATCGCGGCGGTGCAGTTCTCGCAGATGCCGTCCTGCATCACCTTCACGGTGTCGACGTGAAAGCGGTGTCCCCGGCCCTGTGCTCGACGCTCCCGCAGGGTGTCGAGCTGCCCGACGCCCTCGTCGGCGGCCCACCACAGGGCGCCGCAGACGCGGGCGGTCAGCTCGCCCGCGGCATCGGCGGCGAGGTAGGTGGCGAGGGTATCCGACAGCCCGAACGCCGGGATGTCGACGCCGGCATCTTGCCAGCCGGTGACACCCGCCGCATGCAGGCGCTGCTGTGCGATCAGCAGTGCGCGCCGTAGGAAGGCCTCGTCGTAGTCGGGGATCAACGCATTCGCCGGATCGCCGGCGCGCTCGAAGAGGATTCCGGTCGGTGTGCCGTGCGCGTCCCGCTCGATGCGGCCGCCGCTGGGGTCGGGTGTCGACGCGTCGATGCCGACCCTGCGGAGAGCCTCGCTGTTGACCCACACGCCGTGACCGTCATGGCTCGAGAGCACCACCGGGCGGTCGGCGATGACCTCGTCGAGATCGCCGCAGGTGGGTAGACCACCGACGAAAGCATCTCCGTACCAACCGCTTCCACTGATCACCGGCTCGTCCGGATGGGCGCGCGCATATGCGGCGATCGCGTCGAGGTAGCCGCGTCGGGTGTGCGGCAGCTCGGACAGGTCGCACCGGAGGGCGGCGAGCCCGCCGGCCACCGGATGCACGTGGGCGTCGATGAAGCCCGGCAGGAGGCTTGCGCCACCGAGGTCGTGGACCTCGGTGGCAGGTCCGAGCAGTGCCCGATCGACGCCGCGGCCGACGGAGATGATCACTCCGTCGGCCACGGCGAGGGTATCGGCACCGCTCACGTCATCCGGCCGCCAGAGTGCGGCATTGGTGAAGACATGAGAGGCGTACATGGTTACTCCTTCGGGCTGGTCACGAGGCCGTCACCGGTGTCCGGAACACCGGTTCGATGGACAACTGGGTGACCTCGCGCCGGAACGGCACCGGGTCATCGGACTTCTCGACATCGAGTTCCTCGGCGTACCGATGGCCCGCCCACACCGCGGCGGCGATCGTCGAGGGTGCCCACGCGTCGCCGATGCCGCGTACCGAGCGCACGCCTGCGGCAGACCACTCGTCGGCACGTGCGTGCAGGGCCGTGTACAGCTCGTCGTGGGGGAGTCGGGCGGTGACGAGGACGACGGCGTCGGCGTCGAGTTCTCCGGTGCGCCCGGTGAATCGGCAGGCGGTGCCGACGCCGCCGGCACCGATCGCGGTGAGCGCGGTGTCGGTGCGGACCTCCACGCCGGCCTCGATGATCCGAGCCCGGATGCGGTGGGCCTCCATGGTGTTCACCGTCCATTGCGACACCTGCGGCGCGGGGGTGACCAGGGTGACCGCATACCCCTCCTTGGCGAGCAACTCCGCGATGACGGCGCCGAGGTAGTAGTGGTCGTCGTCGAAGAGCACGACGCGCTTTCCGGCGGGACGACGCCCGGCGATGATGTCGTCGGGGGTGAGGACTTCGGGGGTGGGGGCGATCTCGATGGGGTGGGTGTGCCAGCGGCCCACCCCATCACGACGCCACGACGAGCCGGTGGCGACCACCACGTGGTCGAAGCCGTACTCGAGGATGTCCTGCTCGGTCATCGGTGACTCGCGATAGACCTCCACGTTGTCGAGACGATCGAGCTGTTGCAGCCGGTAGTCGACGACCCGAATCCATGCGGACAGGCCGGGGAGCGTGGACTCCTTGGCCACGCGCCCGCCGAGTACGCGGCTCGCCTCGGTGAGGGTCACCGGATAGCCGCGGTTGCCCAGCGAGCGCGCGGCTTCCAAGCCCGCCGGCCCGGCTCCGACCACGAGCACCGACGACGTCGAGGTGGCCGGGGCGATGCGTTCGGGATGCCAGCCGCGACGGAACTCCTCACCCATGGTCGGGTTCTGGGTGCAGCGGATGGGCGACATGGTGAAGTCGCCGGACACGCAGATGTTGCAGCCGATGCATTCGCGGATGTCCGCGAGATCTCCACGTTCGATCTTGTTGGGCATGAACGGATCCGCGATGGAGGGCCGGGCGGCGCCGATGAGATCGAGGATGCCGCCGCGGACGTGGCGGACCATGGTGTCCGGGGAGGTGAAGCGGCCCACGCCGACAACGGGTTTCGTGGTGAGCTGCTTGAGTCCGGTGACGAACGGTTCCTGTTCGGCCTCGGGGCCGAACCGCGAGGTCACCGAATCGTCCTCCCAGCTGCCGAGCACCAGGTCCCAGAGGTCGGGGTGCTCGCCGATGAGGCCGAACACGTCCTCCATCTCCGCGCGGGTGATGCCGTCGTCACCGAGGAGTTCATCCACCGAGATGCGGCAGGCGACAGCCGCTTTGCCGTCGGCGATCTCCCGGGTGTCCTCGAGGATCTCGCGGATCAACCGCACCCGATTCTCCAGGCTCCCGCCGTACTCGTCGGTGCGGTTGTTGTAGCGGGGCGAGAGGAAGTGGTGTAGGCCGCCGATGGCGTGCCCGGCGTAGACGTAGACGATGTCGTAGCCCGCTCGCAGTGATCGGTGCACCGAATCGGCGTGCCACTTGCGCAGGTCGACGATGTCGGACTTGCTCATCGCGCGTGCCTGAACCGGATCGAAGTTCCACGAGACGACGGGCAGATGTTGTGGCGCCAAGGGGGTTTCGCGGCTGATGAGATTGGGGCTGTTGAGGCCGTTGTGTGCCAGCTCGATGCCGGCGAGTGCGCCGCCCTCGTGGATCTGCTCGGCGATGCGGGCGATCGCCGGCATGTCCTTGTCGTCCCAGAGGCGTAGCTCGATGAACGGGCCGATGTCGGAGGTGGGGTGTATCTCCACCTGCTCGGTGCAGACCACGGCCCAGCCTCCCTCGGCCTTGGTGCGGCGCATCGCGGCCTCGCCGGAGGGATCGCGGTACCCCATGCCGTTGCAGTGCGGCACCTGGAAGAAGCGGTTGCGGGCGGTGACCGGTCCGATGGTGACCGGTTCGAAGAGGACGTCGTAGCGGGGATCGCGCATGGGAACACTCCGGGGGCTGGACTGTGAGGGAGCACCTCATTCTTTGGGTTCAATCTCAAAGAATGAATCGACGGTATCGCGAGCTCGGCCACCGCGCACAGCTGTCAGCGGGATCTCGTCGTGCGAAGATCCGATCCGTGACATCGGCTGGATCGATGCAGCCGGGGCATGTTGCATCACCCGGCGGTGCAAGGCAGGATCGGCACACATGGCCAGACCTCGAAGACAGGATGCCAGGCGCTCCGAGATCATCACCGCCGCAACGGTTGCCATCGCCGAGCGAGGATTGATCGGGCTGCGGCTCAAGGACATCGCCGAGGCCGCGGCGATGTCGGCGGGCTCGGTCGCCTATTACTACCCAGAACTCGACGACCTCCTGCTCGCCGTCCACGAGCGGGCCGTCGAACGGTTCCACGGGGGTCGGCGAACGGCCATGACCACCCAGGACAATCCGGTGGGCCGGTTGCGGATGCTGGTGGACCTCGGTGTCTGCGACCCTGACGATCCGATGTGGCCCGCACTGTACGAGTTGCATCTGCACAGCGCGCGCGAACCGCGTCATGCCGAACTGATGTCGAGACTGTTCGAACTCGAGGTCTCGCTCTACCGCGACGTCATCTCCGCCGGGGTGGAGTCCGGTGTCTTCGACCTCGGCGATGACGCCGAACGGATCGCGGCCACGGCGGTGGCTCTCGAGGATGGCTACGGCATCCACCTCGTCGCCCGTAACCGCGAGGTGGATGCCGACGCCGCGCGTACCGCACTCCGTGGCTACCTCGCTGCGGTACTCGCCTGCGCCGACATCATCGGCGGTCGCGCGCGACCTCGACCGCCGAGTGTGGACGCGACAGGAGTGCAGGACTGAATATGCGTGCCAGGACGTCGTCGTCGACGAGTCGGGAGCGCCGGACCAGATCGGGAATCGAAGCGCCGGTGGCGATCGCCTCGGCCACCAGGGCGGTGGCCACCTCGTAACCGAGCAGCGGATTCAGGACAGTGGCCAGGCTCGCCGATCCCATGACGGCCTCGCGCATACGATCGGGATTGGCGGTGATGCCTGCGATGCAGCGTTCGCCGAGAACGTCCACGGCGGCGGTCAGGTGGGTCAGCGACGACAGCAGTGCACGAGCCATGATGGGCTCGAATGCGTTGAGCTGTAACTGTCCGGCCTCGGCGGCCATGGTGATCGTCAGATCATTGCCGACCACCTCGAAGGCCACCTGGTTGACCGCTTCCGGGATCACCGGATTGACCTTGCCCGGCATGATGCTCGACCCCGCCTGCACCGGCGGGAGATTGATCTCGTTGAAGCCTGCGCGGGGTCCGGAGGACAAGAGCCGCAGATCATTACAGATCTTGGACAGCTTCACCGCGGTCCGTTTGGTGACCCCGGACAGCTGCACGAATGCGCCGACGTCGGAGGTTGCCTCCACGAGATCGCCGGCGGTGCTCAGCGGCAAACCGGTGATGGTGCGCAGATGTTCGCAGGCCCGTGCGGCGTACTCCGGATCGGTGTTGAGACCGGTTCCGATGGCAGTGCCGCCCAAGTTGATCTCGGCGATCAGCAGGGCAGCCTCGGCGATCCGGTCGGCGTCCTCGACGATGGCCACCGCGTACGCGCCGAACTCCTGGCCCAGGGTCATCGGCACCGCGTCCTGCAATTGGGTGCGTCCGAGCTTGAGCATGTCGCCGAATTCTTGCGACTTGGCCACACAGCGCGCCGCCAGTTCGCGCAGCGAGGTCTCCAGGGCGCGAGCGGCGAATCCGAGGGCCACCTTGACCGCCGTCGGGTAGACGTCGTTGGTGCTCTGCCCGAGATTGACGTGCTCGAGCGGGTGCACGACGGTGTAGGTGCCTCGCGGGTGACCGAGGATCTCGAGTGCACGGTTGGCGATGACCTCGTTGGCGTTCATGTTCGTCGACGTTCCCGCGCCGCCCTGGATCTGGTCGACAACGAACTGATTGTGTAGCGCGCCCCCGCGAATCTCGGTACAGGCGTCCGTGATCGCCCCGGCGATGACTGGGTCGAGGAGCCCGAGTTCGCGATTGGTCTGCGCTGCTGCTTGTTTGACCGAGGCCAGTGCAATCACCAGATCGCGGTGGACGGCGATCGGAACCCCGCTGATCGGGAAGTTCTCGAGTGCACGGGCGGTGTGCACACCGTAGTAGGCCCCGGCGGGGATCTCCCGGTCGCCGAGCAGGTCGTGTTCGATACGGAAGGCGGCATGAGGCTCGGTGGACACGATGTTCTCCTCCGTTGGGTCGGTGGGGGACGGTGGGTCAGTGGGCGCCCAGCAGACGAGTCCGAACAGTCGACTGCATCGCGGCGTCGACAACGGTTCCCGCCATCGCGAGCGCACCGTGCGCGATCGCAGTCTCGGCGGCCGGGCTCAGGGTGGCCGCGGCGAACTCGGCCTGGTGATTGACCGCCGGCATCGAATCGATACCGATGTAGGGATGGATCGCGGGGAGTAGCTGCGACACATTGCCCATGTCGGTCGATGCCCGTGCCATCATCGAGTCCGGTCCGGTCTCGAAACGCCGGCCGAGTGCGGTGGCACGACGTTCGTACAGTCCGAGAAGTTGCTCGTCGGTGCGGAATTCGGCGTACGGACGGGATTCGGGTGTCACAGTGAGCCGAGCCCCGGACGCCAGGGCGCCGGCCTCGAAGCAGCGCAGTACCCGGGGCGTCACCTCGGCGAGTTCGGCGAGCGTCTCGGCCCGCACATACCAGCGGCCCTCGGTGTGCTCGGCGATGGCGTTGGGCGCCTCCCCGCCACGGGTCATCATCCCGTGCACGCGCACCGACGACGGCAGCTGTTGCCGAAGCAGCCCGATCGCAACCTGCGCGACAGTGAACGCATCGGCGGCGTTGACCCCACGCTCGGGGTAGGCGGCGGCGTGCGCAGCCTTGCCGTGATACTCGATATGGTTGTGCGACACAGCAAATGGCCGGGCCCGCGCCACATCGACTGGTCCTGGATGCACCATTGCGGCAGCGTGTTGACCATCGAAACCATTGCGTTCGAGCATCTCGATCTTGCCCCCGCCGCCCTCTTCGGCCGGTGTGCCGATGACGGTCAGACGCAACCCGAGATCGTCGGTGAGCGGCGCGAGAGCGAGCGCCGCACCGACGGTGATCGCCGAGATCAGATTGTGGCCGCAGGCGTGACCGAGGCCAGGAAGTGCGTCATACTCGGCGCACAGCGCGAAATGGAGGTCGCCGGTCCCGATCGTCGCGGCAAAGGCGGTGTCGAGCCCGCAGTATTTCTCCGTGATCTCGAAGCCGGCGTCGGACAGGCGATCGGCCACCCGCCGCGCCGAACGTACTTCCTCCCAGGCAATCTCGGGATCATCGTACAGCTCCCGGGACAGCGTGGTCAGCAGCGAGTGGTCGGCGGCGATCTTATCGGCGAGCGCCGAGTCAAGGGTGCTCACAGATCCCCCGGAACACCGTACGAGGGGGCGCGCGTCGGGTCGATACCGCGCACCCGGTAGTCGTCCTTCTGTGGTGCCCAGATCTGCCAGAGGGCACTCAGTTCGCCCACTGGGTCGTCGGCGAAATCGACCCGCAGATCGGTGACCGGCCAGTCGACGTCGGCCACGACGAGCAGTCCGGCCGAATGTACCGGGCCGGCCTCACCGCCGGCAGCGAGCGCATCACGTAGCCCGTCGAGTAGTCGCTCCTCGAGATGTTCTGCCCTACTGCGGGTGTAGCCGGTCACCAGTTCGGTGAGAACGCTCTCGTCGGCCAGGAGATTGCCGGCGGCGACCACGTTCTCGGCCTCGATGTGACCGTACACACCGAGGCTCTGCGAGCCCGAGTGCACTGCTGTCGTGCCGTCGGCCCCGACCGCGGTGACCTGTCGATGGTCCGGAAAGCGCTCCCGCGACAGTGCATTTGCCAGAGCATCCGCCGCGTTGGCGCCAACAGCCATCTCGTCGAGCACGGCGGTGCCCAGCGCCGGATTGGTGATGTTCTGCGAGGCGACCACACCGACACCTGGCCGCAGGTGCGCGCAGCGCGCGGCGACTGCCGGGCTCGACGAGCAGATCACGATGCCGAAGGCACCCGTTGCCGGTTCGTGGGCGATCAGTGAGAGTGTCATCGATCGTCGGACTTCGGTTCGGTGAGAACGGGTTCGCTGACAACGGCGGTCGCATCGATCTCGACGAGCCACTCGGGTCGGGCGAGTGCCTCGACGACCAGTCCGGTGGAGACGGGGAAGACACCCGTGAGCCATCGGCCCATCACGCGGTACACGGTCTCACGAAACCGGATGTCGGTGAGATACACGGTGACCTTGACGATGTCGCGCAGCGAACTCCCCGACTCGTCGAGCAGCATCGCGATGTTGGCCATGGCCTTGTCGGCCTGTGCCTCGACATCGCCGATGCCGATCGACTCGCGCGTGTCGAGGTCTTGTCCGATCTGACCGCGCAGGTACACCACGCCGCCTGCGACGACGGCCTGGCACAGATCGTTGTCGAGGTTCTGCTCGGGATAGGTGTCGCGGGTGTTGAACGGACGGATCCGGGTGTGGGTGACCCCGCGGGAGGGTGCGGCGCTCATGGAGGGAATCCTTTCGGCTGTCAGGTGTCGGGGCTCAGCGTGCGGCGAGAGCGGGCGCTTCGTAGGCGAGGTAACCGCGCTGGATGGCGATCTGATCGGCGAGATACTTGGCGTCGTGCCAGACACCCCAGATGAAGCTCGATCCGCGTCGCGACAGCCATGGCAGCCCGAGGAAATACACGCCGGGCTCGCTGGAGACACCGCGCTGATGCCGCGGCCGACCAAGTTCGTCGAGGGCCGCGACCTGTAGCCAGTCGTAGTCGTAGGCGAAGCCGGTGGCCCACACGATGGAGGTCACCGAATGGGCCGCCAGGTCGAGTGATCGGACCGGTGTGGTGACGCAGGCCGGATCGGGTCCGATGACCCGGGCCTGCGGTTCCTCGGGCAGATCGAGCCCGTTACGGGCGATGTGGGCGTCGGCCTCGTCGAGCATCGACAGGTAATTGGCGTCGCCGGCCTCGATGTTGGCGCGCAGGTCGTCGGCAAAGGTCATGACTCCGTCGACGACGGCCTCCGCACGTCCGAGCAGGGTGATGCCATCGGCGGCGAGGCTGCGGAAATCGACGGTGTGTCCGCCGTGAGCGCCGCTGACGGCGATCGTGACATGCTCGGCCCCGGCGGGCGGAACGGCCATGTCCCACTTGCCGAGAACGCCGAGCCACCAACAGAAGTCACGGCCGCGATAGTTGCGCGGGGGACGGTCGTGCGGTCCGACCGCAAGATAAACCGTACGCCCCGATTCGCGGAGCTCGTCGGCGATCTGCACACCCGACGAGCCGGCACCGACGACGAGTACCGCGCCGTCGGGTAGCTGCTGTGGCCGGTGATAGGAACTCGAATGGATCTGGTGCAGTGCCGAATCGGCGGGTACCAGCGGCGGGATGACGGGCTTCTGGAAGGCCCCGGTTGCCGAGACGACGAAGCGGGCGTCGATGGTGCCCTCGCTCGTTTCGACACGAAAACCCGAGCGGCCGTTGTGTCGTCGGACCGAGATCACCTCGACACCGGTGCGGATGGGCGCGGAGATCATCGAGGCGTAGGCTGCGAGATAGTCGGCGACGCCGTCCTTTCCGACGAAGGAATCGGGGTCGGCATCGAACTGCATGTTCGGGAAGCGGTCGTGCCACGCCGGCCCGTTGGCGACGAGGGAGTCCCACCGCCACGAGCGCCAGCGCTCGGCGACGCGATCACGCTCGAGCACCAGGTGCTCGATTCCCTGCGCGCCGAGGTGTTCACTCATGGCGATACCGGCCTGCCCGGCACCGACGATGACCACGTCGATCTGCTCGTTCTCCACTGTCAACCTCCAACGTTCGCCCAATGTCTCGTGCGTCGGATCAAGGATCGCGTGAAGCTGTTGAATCTGTACAGCGGTATTAATCGGTGCATTGCATCGGTTTTCCCGAATGCTGTCAGAGCGGTCGACAACCCACGGAATCAATCGATCGGGGAGCCCGTTGCAGCGACCATGCGAGCAATCACCTATGACCGCTTCGGCGGCTCCGATGTCCTGACGCTGCGCGATCTGCCGACACCTCACGTCGGACCCGACTCCGTTCTCGTGCGCGTGCGCGCCTCGAGTGTCAATCCCGTGGACTGGAAGGTTCGTCAGGGTTACCTCGCCGAGGTGCTCGACACCGTGTTCCCGGTCGTCCCGGGATGGGATGTCGCCGGTGTCGTCGAGCAAGTGGGTTTGGACACACCGGAATTCGAGGTCGGCGACGAGGTGTTCGGCTACGTCCGCAAAGACGTCGTCGGTGGGGAGGTGGCGGGCGGAACGCTCGCCGAACTCGTCGCGGCACCGGTTCGAACCCTCGCCCGCAAGCCGGCCGGGTGGTCGTTCGAGGAGGCCGCGGCCGTTCCGCTCGCCGGGCTCACCGCGTACCAGACGATTCGGCGCGCGGGAGTGCGATCGGGGCACACGGTGCTCGTCCACGCCGCTGCCGGTGGCGTCGGCTCGTTTGCCGTGCAGATCGCGCGGTCGATGGGCGCCAGGGTGATCGGCACGGCGTCGGCCGCCAATCACGACTTCCTCCGACGCCTCGGCGCCGAACCCGTGACCTACGGAGACGGGCTGGCCGAGCGCGTACGCGCGCTCGAACCCCGAGGTGTGGACGCGGTTCTCGACTATGTCGGCGGTGACGCGCTGGACTCGGTACCGGAGGTGTTGCGCGCGGGCGGCACCGTCGCCTCCATCACCGATGCGCGGGCGCGCGACGAATTCGGTGGCCAGTACGTCTGGGTGCGGCCCGACGCCACCGATCTCGCAGAACTCGCCCGACTCGGCGAGACGGGTGCCCTGACTCCCGAGATCGCCGAGGTGTTCGACCTGGCCGATGCCGCCGCCGCGCACGAGCGCAGCGAGTCCGGCCACGTGCGCGGGAAGATCGTCGTCCGCGTCTGAGACCGGCCGGCGCGTGGCTCAGGGGCGGGCGATGGTGCGGCTGTCACCGCGGAATTCGGCGACCACCTGCTCACCGCTGGTGACGGTGACGTCGTAGATCCCGTTGCGCCCGAAGCCCGCGACCTCGCGGGCGTCGGCGACGAGCAGGTCACCGGCGTGGGTGGGACGTAGGAAGCGGATGTCGCAGCGGGCGGCAACCGCGGCGTCGTCACCGCTGTTGCAGGCGAGTGCGAACGCGGTGTCGGCGAGGAGGAACACGTAACCGCCGTGGGTGATGCCGTGGCCATTGACCATCTGTGCTCCGATGCGCATCGACATCCGCGCCCGCCCGGCACCGAGCTCGAGGAGCTCGATGCCGAGCGCGCGAGAGGCGTTGTCCTCGGCGAACATCCGCCGCGCGATCGCGTGGTCGGTGACCTCGTCGGGAACCGACGTCACGGACGCACCGAGGTCTCGGCGTGGGTGAACATGGTGACCCCACCGGTGGCGAAGTTGGGCACATCGCCTGCGGCGGCGGCCATCTCGGGAGACCCCAGTCCGGCCTTCAACGAGTCCTCGTCGGCGAAGTACAGGCTCGCCACGGAATAATACGGCGGCGCGGAGCCGTCCAGCGTCGACACCTTGGCATAGGTGTACTCGGTCAGGCCCGGGATCGCATTCGCGAGCGGGATGTGCACCCGCTCGTAGTAGTCGTCGAACGCGGCGGGGTCGGTGGGTTGTCCGTAGCAGACGGCAACGCGAACGGTCATGTCGATTACTCCTTTTCGGCTTTGGCGACGAGGGTGAGCACGTCGTAGGTAGCGACCGGGTCGTCGTTCTGATTGGTGACGACGGCATCCCAGCGCACCTCACCGTAATCGGCGCTCTGGCGCGGCGTGATCTGTTTGGCCGTCAACGTGACGGTGAGGCTGTCCTCGGCTTTGACCGGGGTGAGGAATCGCAATCCGTCGACACCGAAGTTGGCCAGCACCGGACCCGGTGCCGGATCGACGAACAGGCCCGCGGCCAGCGACACCACCAGGTATCCGTGGGCGACGATGCCGCCGAAGAGGGGGTTGGCCGCGGCAGCCTCCGGGTCGGTGTGTGCATAGAAGGTGTCGCCGGTGAATTCGGCGAAATGGTCGATGTCGGCGCGCGTCACCTGACGCGGCCCACCGACGATGGTGTCACCGATCTGCAACTGCGACAGATTCTTCCGGAACGGGTGCACGTCGGTGTGCACGCGGTCGGCGCCGCTGACCCAACGCCGTCCGATCGCGGTGAGGATGTTCGGTGTGCCCTGCACCGCGGTGCGCTGCATGTGGTGGAGCACGCCGCGGATGCCGCCGAGTTCCTCCCCGCCACCCGCGCGGCCGGGGCCGCCGTGCACCAGGACCGGCAGCGGTGAGCCGTGGCCGGTGGATTCGGCGGCATCCTCGGCGTTGAGCACCAGAATGCGACCGTGGTAGGCGGCGATGCCGCGCACGACGGTCGCCGCGACATCGGTATCGGCAGTCACCAATGAGGCGACCAGCGATCCACGGCCGCGGGCGGCGAGGGCGATGGCGTCGTCGGTGTCGCGGTAGCCGATGACCGTCGACACCGGACCGAAGGCCTCGATGTCGTGGATCTCCGGCGCCCAGCTGTCGTTGGCGCGCAACAGGATCGGCGAGAGAAATGCGCCTTTTGACCGCTCGGCGTCGACGAGCTCGACGTGGTCGGGGTCGCCGAAGACGATGTCGGCCGACTTGGTCAGTCCGCGAAGTGATTTCAGGACCTCGTCGCGCTGGTCGATGCTCGCGAGGGCGCCCATCCGGACGTCGGGGGCGGCGGGATTGCCGACGCGGATCGCGGCCAGTCTCGTCGACGCGGCCTCGACGACGGCGTCGACGAGCGGCTCGGGGACCAAAGCGCGCCGGATCGCGGTGCATTTCTGCCCGGCCTTGACGGTCATCTCGGTGACGAGTTGCCTTACGTACAGCTCGAATTCGGGATCGTCGACACCGATGTCGGCACCGAGGATCGATGCGTTGAGTGAGTCCGCCTCGGCGGTGAAGTGCAACCCGGATGCCACCACCGTCGGATGGGCGCGCAGCACGGCAGCGGTGTCGGCCGCGCCGGTGAACGCCACCGAATCCTGTCCGTCGAGATGGTCGAGCAGATCGCCCGCGCTTCCGCACAGTAGTTGCACCGATCCCTCGGGCAGGATGCCGCTCTCGACGATGCGGCGGACCACGAGTTCGGTGAGATAGGCAGTGGCACTGGCGGGTTTGACGATCGTGGGCACGCCGGCGATGAACGCCGGGGCCAGCTTCTCCAGGAAACCCCACACCGGGAAGTTGAAGGCATTGATCTGCACCGCAACCCCGCGTCGCGAGGTGTAGAGGTGCTGGCCGAGGAAGGTGCCCTTCTTGCCGAGCGGCTCGACCGGGCCGTCGAGATAGACGGTGTCGTTGGGCAATTCCCGTCGTGCCTTGCTCGCGTAACTCAGGACGGTCCCGAATCCGCCGTCGATGTCGACGGCGCTGTCGCGGTCGGTGGCGCCGGTCTTGCGGGAGAGTTCATAGAACTCGTCCTTGCCTGCCATGAGGGTGAGGCCCAGTTGTTTGAGCAACCCGGCCCGCTCGTGGAAGGTCAGCGAGGCCAGCGCCTCTCCGCCGACGGTGCGTGCATATTCGACCATCGCGGCGCGATCGACACCGGTCGCCGAGATCCGCGCCACCTCCGATCCGTCGACGGCGTCGAGCAACGGCGTGCCCTCGTCGGGCGCGGCGTACCAGCGTCCTTGTGTCCAGCTTTCCAACAATCGGCTCACAGCCCAGCTCCCTCTACCGTCCATTCGGTCGGTAATTACCATCGCCGGGACGTTGGTCCCGTGTCAAGGGGTGGCGGTGGTCAGCGCCGGCGGCGCAGTCCGTCGAACGTCATCGCGACCACGGCGTCGGCGAGTTCGTCGACGCTGACCCCGACACGTGGTCGGTACCACTCGATGAGCGAGTTGACCGTGCCGAACAGCAGCCGCGCCACCAGCGCCGGGTCGACCTCCGGCGAGACATCGCCCTCCTCGGCGGCGCCGATGACGAGGTTGCCGACGAACTCGTCGAACTCGCGTCGACGGGCCAGTGCCCGGCGCTCGACGACCGAGTTGCCACGTACCCGCAGCAGCAGCGTGACGTAGGGGAGTTCGGCGGCCAGGATCTCCACACTCCGTCTGACCAGGTATTCCAGCCGATCGATGTGCCGGCCCTCGGTCGTGCCGGCCTCGGTGGTGGCGGCAAAGAGTGCTCCGAGTGCACGCCCGAGAGCCAGCTCGAGGAGTTCCTGCTTGCCCGAGACGTGGTGATAGATCGACGACTTGCTGATCCCGAGCCGGTCGGCGAGCACATCCATGCTGGTGCCGTCGTACCCCTTCTCGTTGAACACCTTGACCGCGACCGCGAGCAGCGAGTCGAGGTCGTAACCGGGGCGCCCCGGGCGGCCGGTGCGCTTGGCCGGTTTCGCTGTGGTCATGGATCTCATGATGGCAAAGAGTCCGCGGAGTGGCGTCCGGGGTGGGCAAGGGGTTGCAACCGACCAAAAGGTCGGTTATTAATGGAAGGGTCCACAGTGTGAGGAGGGCCAATCATGGCCGGTGCGGTGACCACCGACACGCCACCCGTCGATCTCGACCACGTGGTGATCTCCGACGACGGTGATCGCTACCGGGTCACGCTGAACCGTCCGGAGCGTCGCAACGCGATCACCGGCGAGATGATCGCCGAACTGCACCGGGTGTGTGCGATCGTCGAGCGGGCGCCCAAACCGGTGCTGCTGTGCGGGGCCGGACGCAACTTCGCGGGCGGCGCCGACATCGCCCAGCTCGCCCGACGTACCCGCGACGATGCCCTGGCCGGGATCAATCGCACCCTGTTCGACCGGATCGCGGCGCTCGCGCTTCCCACTGTCGCCGTCGTCGAGGGTTACGCGCTCGGTGGTGGTGCCGAACTCGCCTATGCCTGCGACATCCGCATCGCCGCACCGGATGCGGTGTTCGGCAACCCGGAGCCCGCTCTGGGCATCCTCGCCGCGGCCGGCGCGAGCTACCGCCTCCCGCAACTCGTCGGCATCTCGGTCGCCAAACAGATCCTGCTCGCCGGCGCGCGACTCGACGCCGAGCAGGCATTCCGGCACGGCCTGGTCATGGAGGTCGCCGACGACCCGTTCGCCGCGGCCGAGACCGTCATCGATCGCATCGTCGCGCAGTCGGCGCTGGCGCTGCGCCTGTCGAAGACCGTCATCGACGCCCCCGGGCATCACCCGTGGGCCGACGACATCGCACAGGCCGTGCTCTTCGAAGGACCCGACAAGACCGACCGCATGGCCGCATTCCTGGAGAAGAAGTCATGAACAGCAGCACTTCTGGCGGCGATCTCCCGGCAACCGTCGGCGTCGTCGGTGGCGGACGGATGGGCGCGGGCATCGCGCAGGTCTTCGCCGAGCGCGGTGTCACGGTGACCATCGCGGACTCGCTCGACCAGGAGGGAGCCCGCAGTCGTGTCGCGACCGGTCTGCAACGCGCCGCGGACCGCGGCCAATTGGGGGGACGGGCACCCGACGAGGTTCTGACACGGGTGCACACCGTCGGTGAACCCCGCGCGTTGCCGACGGATCTCGGCCTTGTCGTGGAGGCGGTTCCCGAGAACGTCTCGCTCAAACTCGATGTTCTCGCGCAGGTCGCCGAGACGGTTGCCGCCACCACCGTCATCGCCTCCAATACGAGTTCCCTGTCGATCTCCGAACTCGGTGCGGCACTGCCCGACCCGTCACGATTCGTCGGCATGCACTTCTTCAATCCGGTGCCGGTCTCCGAACTCGTCGAGATCGTGCGGGCCGGCACCACCGCCCAGAGCACCGTCGACGCCGTCCGCGGGTGGGTCGACGCCCTCGGCAAGACGGCGATCGTCGTCAACGACTCCCCGGGATTCGCCACGAGCCGGCTCGGGGTCCACCTGGGTCTCGAAGCCATCCGGATGGTCGAAGAAGGCGTTGCCGACGCCGAATCCATCGACCGCGCCATGGAATTGGGCTATCGGCACCCGATGGGTCCGCTCCGGTCGACCGATCTCGTCGGGCTCGACGTGCGGTTGGCCGTCGCCGACCACCTCGCCGCGACCCTCGGGGTGAGGTTCGAACCGCCACAACTGCTGCGCGACAAGGTTGCCCGCGGTGAACTCGGTCGCAAGTCCGGCCGTGGCTTCTACGATTGGAAGGCTGACAGATGACAGTGACACTGGAGATCACCGACGGACTCGCCACCATCACGCTGGCGCGCCCGCGCGCCCACAACGCGCTCGACGTCGAGACCAAGACGGCACTGCGCCAGGCGATCGAGAAGGTCGCGGGTGATCGCACGGTGCGTGCGGTCCTGCTGGCGGCCGAGGGCAAGAACTTCTGCGTCGGACAGGATCTCGGCGATCACGTCGCCGAACTGAGGAAGTCGCCCGAGCATGCGATGGACACCGTCGCCGACCACTACAACCCGGTCATCCGGGCGCTCGCGGGCATCGAGGTGCCGGTGATCGCGGCCGTCCGCGGTGCCTGCGTCGGTGCGGGGCTCGGGATCGCGCTGACCGCCGACATCCGGATCGCCTCGCAGAACGCCACGTTCGCCACCGCATTCGCGGGCATCGGTCTGGCGAGTGACTCCGGCCTCTCGCATCATCTGGTCTCCATGCTCGGCAGTAGCCGCGCCACCGGACTGCTGATGCTCGGCGATCGCATCGACGCCGCGCAGGCCCTCGACTGGGGTCTGGTGCATCGCGTCGCCGACGATGCCGATATGGATTCCGCCGCAGTGGATCTGGCTCGGCGCCTCGCCGACGGACCCACCGAGGCGTTCCGCCGGATCAAGGGCCTCGTCGGGGCCGGCGCCGACGGCCTGAGCGCAGCGCTGGACCGTGAGTACGACGCACAACGTCACCTCGGGGCGACCGCCGACCACGCCGCCGCCGTCGAGGCATTCCTCGACAAGCGCACGCCCGAGTTCAGCGGTCGCTGAGAGAGCAGGAACGATGACCGACACGCAACTACAGCAATTCGAGCTTCAGCAGTCGTTCGACGCGACCATCGCCGCCGAGGCGCGCATCGAACCGCGTGACTGGATGCCCGAGGGCTACCGCAAGACGCTGATCCGGCAGATCGCCCAGCACGCGCATTCGGAGATCATCGGCATGCAGCCCGAGGGAAACTGGCTGACCAGGGCTCCGTCGTTGCGGCGCAAGGCGATATTGATGGCCAAGGTGCAGGACGAGGCCGGCCACGGCCTCTACCTGTACTCGGCCGCCGAGACACTGGGCGCCGATCGCGCCGACCTCACCGACAAACTCATCTCCGGGCGGCAGAAGTACTCCTCGATCTTCAACTACCCGACGCTGACCTACGCCGACGTCGGGACCATCGGGTGGCTGGTCGACGGCGCGGCCATCTGCAACCAGGTACCGTTGTGCCGCAGCTCTTTCGGACCGTACGCCCGGGCGATGATCCGCGTGTGCAAGGAGGAGTCCTTCCATCAGCGGCAGGGTTATGAGCTGCTCACCTCAATGATGGGTGGCACCGACGAGCAGCGCGCGATGGTCCAGGAATCCGTCGACCGGTTCTGGTGGCCGGCGCTGATGATGTTCGGTCCGCCCGATGACCGTTCGCCCAACAGCGAGCAGTCGATGGCGTGGGGTATCAAGCGGCACAGCAACGACGAGCTGCGCCAGAAGTTCGTCGACATGAGCGTCCCGCAGGCCGAGGCCCTCGGCGTGAGCTTCCCCGACCCGGATCTGGCGTGGAATGCCGAACGCGGACACTACGACTTCGGCGAACCCGACTGGAGTGAATTCACCGAGGTCGTCAAGGGCAACGGTGCGATGAACGTCGAACGGATCGCCGTCCGCCGCGCCGCACACGAGGACGGCGCCTGGGTGCGGGACGCGGCAACGGCTTTCGCCGCACGGGAACAGGAGAACCACCGATGAGTGACATCAAGGCGGAATGGCCGCTGTACGAGGTGTTCGTGCGCGGCAAGCGTGGGCTGAACCACGTGCACGTCGGGTCGCTGCACGCCGCCGACGACCAGATGGCCTTGCGGCATGCGCGCGACGTGTACACCCGCCGCAACGAGGGCGTCAGTATCTGGGTGGTGCGCTCGGCCGACATCGTCGCCACCAGTCCGTCGGAGAAGGACCCCTTCTTCGCCCCGAGCGGCGACAAGGTGTACCGGCATCCCACGTTCTACGACATCCCCGACAACGTCCCCCACATGTGAGAGGACGACGACATGACCGATCATGACAACGCCTACGAGGGCCTCGTCGACGAGGATTCGCACGGCCAGTGGGCCTTCGGCACCAGCTTCGACGATCCGCTCGCCGGCGTCGACACCACCGTCCCCGACGACGTCGACCACGCCGCGCTGGCCGCCTACTGCCTGATGCTCGGCGACGATGCGCTGATCAGTGCCCAGCGACTCGCCCAATGGTGCACCCACGCACCCGAACTCGAGGAAGAGGTGGCGCTGGCGAACATCGGACTCGACCTCCTCGGTGCGGCGCGGCTCCTGCTCGCCCGCGCCGCGGCCGCCGATCCGGCTGTGGTACCCCACATCTCCGAGACCACGCCGGTGCCCGCCGAAGACGCACTGGCCTTCTTCCGGGACGAGTCGTCGTTCCGCAACGTGCATCTCGTCGAGATCGCCAACGGCGACTTCGCGGTCTCGCTCGTCCGGCTGCTGGTGTTCTCGACCTGGCGACTGGCCCTGTTCGACAGACTGCGCACCTCACGGGATCCGGTGCTGGCCGCGGTCGCCGACAAGGGCGTCAAAGAGCTGACCTATCACCGTGATTACGCGGCCCGCTGGGTGGTCACCCTCGGGTGCGGCACCGCGGAGTCACGACGCCGCCTGCTCGACGCGCTGTCGCGGGTGTGGCCCTACGTCGACGAGCTGTTCGTCCCGACAGCCGAGGAGCTCGCACTCGCCGCCGTCGGTGTGGCGGTCGATCCCGCTTGCGTGCGAGACGAATTCGACGACATCGTGGGCCAGGTGTGTCACGCTGCCGAGGTCGAGATCCTCGACGGACCGCACATCGGGCGGGTCGGGGGCCGCGCCGGACGTGACGGTCTGCACACCGAGCACATGGGATTGCTGCTCGCCGAGATGCAGAGCGTGGCCCGTCGCCACCCCGAAGGGGTGTGGTGAGATGCGGACACTCGCAACCCGATCCGCGCGTGAGATCGTGGAATCGATTCTCGACCCGGAGATGCCGATGGTCACCCTCGCCGACCTCGGGATCATCCGCGAGGTCCGGCTCGACGATCCCGGCGCGGTGACCGTCACGATCACCCCGACCTACTCGGGCTGCCCGGCGATGGCCACGATTCGCGACGACATCACCGCCGCGTTGCAGCGTCACGGATTCGCCGACGTCACGATCCGAACCAGCCTCACTCCGGCGTGGAGCACCGACTGGATCACCGACAGGGGTCGCGCCAAGCTCGTCGAGGCCGGGTACTCGCCACCGGGTGCGGCACCGCTGCGGCGGTCCGGGCCGATCCCGCTGACGTTGACCGCACGCCCGCGCGAGGTGGCGTGCCCCCAGTGTGGTTCGACTCGTACGCAACTGATCTCGGAGTTCGGTGCCACCCTGTGCAAAGCCCACTACCAGTGTCTGGCGTGTGCCGAGCCGTTCGATCACGTCAAGGAGATCTGACCGTGACCTCAACCGTCGAGACCACCGCCGTTCCGGTCACCGGTCCGTCGCGCAACCGCGACTTCCACCGCCTGACCGTTGCCGACGTCGAATCCCTGTGTGACGACGCCGTCGCCGTCCGGTTCGACGTTCCGCCGGATCTGCGGGACACCTTCACCTTTCGGCCCGGACAGTCCCTCACGTTGCGGCGAACGGTCGACGGGACCGAACACCGGCGCACCTACTCGATCTGCGCGCCCGCGGGCGCTGCGCCGCGGGTGGGTGTTCGTGAGGTCAATGGGGGACTGTTCTCGAGCTGGCTCGTCCATCAGGTGCGTCCCGGCGATCGCATCGAGGTGCAGCCGCCATCGGGATCGTTTCAGGCGAACCCGGATTCGGGCGGGCGGCACCTGTTGATCGCGGCCGGCTCGGGCATCACCCCGATGCTGTCGATCGCTGCGTCGATGCTGGCGACTCCCGACGCCGAGGTGACGCTGATCTACGCCAACCGCAAGACCCGGTCGGTGATGTTCGCCGAGGACATCGCCGATCTCAAGGACGCCCACGGTCCGCGGTTCGACGTGATCCACGTGCTCTCCCGCGAGCCGCGCGAGGCCGAATTGTTCAGCGGGCGACTCGATCGTGATCGTCTCGAGGAGATCCTCACCACCGTCGTACCGACCGGCGACATGGACCACTTCTGGTTGTGCGGCCCGCTCGGCATGGTCGAGGCGGCCGAGGAGGTGCTCCTGGCCCGTGACATCGCCAGGGACCGTATCCACCACGAACTCTTCTACGTCGAGGCAACGCCGCCGCCACCGGATCGGCATCGGGAGCCGGGGATCTCGGGGCCCACCAGCGAGGTGACCATCGTCCTCGACGGACGTTCGGTTGCCGGTTCGCTCTCTCGGGACGAGAGCATCCTCGACGCGGGGGAGAACCTGCGCTCGGACCTGCCGTTCGCCTGCAAGGGCGGGGTGTGCGGAACCTGCCGCGCCAAGATCACCTGTGGGGAGGTCGACATGCGACGCAACTATGCCCTCGAGGAGTCCGAGGTGGCCGCCGGATTCGTCCTCACCTGTCAGTCCTATCCCGTAACCGAGTCCGTGACCGTCGATTTCGACGCCTGACACCGTCCTCCCTCTCACGCCTGGAGTCCACCATGACCAGCACCCTCCCCAGCGCCGCCGGCGGCTCGGAGACCGTCGACATCGAATACGCGAGTCGCGACCGGATCGCCGATCTGCAGCTCTCGCGTCTCAAGTGGTCGTTGCACCACGCCTACGACAACGTCGCGCATTACCGGAAGGCCTTCGACGAGAAGGGGGTTCATCCGAGCGATCTGAAGGAACTGTCGGATCTGTCGTTGTTCCCGTTCACGGCGAAAGCCGATCTGCGCGACAACTATCCGTTCGGGATGTTCGCGGTACCGCAGGAGCAGGTGTCGCGGATTCACGCCTCGTCGGGAACGACGGGCCGTCCCACCGTCGTCGGTTACACCGCGAACGATCTGAACAACTGGGCCGATCTGGTGGCCCGCAGCCTGCGGGCGGCCGGGGTTCGGTCGTCGGACAAGGTCCACGTCGCCTACGGCTACGGTCTGTTCACCGGTGGGCTGGGCGCACACTACGGCGCAGAGCGTCTGGGCTGCACGGTGATCCCGATGTCCGGCGGCATGACCGATCGCCAGATCCAGCTGATCGAGGACTTCGCCCCCGACGCCATCATGGTCACGCCGTCGTACATGCTGACCATCGTCGATGCGATGATCGCCAAGGGGATCGATCCGTCGTCGACCTCGTTGCGCGTCGGTGTCTTCGGTGCCGAGCCGTGGACCGAGCAGATGCGGCGTGAACTCGAGACCCAGGTGAGGATGGATGCCGTCGACATCTACGGACTGTCCGAGGTGATGGGACCCGGTGTCGCGCAGGAGTGCGTGGAAACCAAAGACGGACTGCACATCTGGGAGGACCACTTCTATCCCGAGATCGTCGACCCGATGACCGGTGAGGTACTGCCGGACGGGGAGGAGGGGGAACTCGTCTTCACCTCTCTGACCAAGGAGGCGATGCCGATCATCCGGTACCGCACCCGCGATCTGACGCGACTGCTGCCGGGCACCGCGCGTTCGGTGCGACGAATGCAGAAGGTGACCGGACGATGCGACGACATGATCATCCTGCGCGGGGTCAATCTGTTCCCGACGCAGATCGAGGAACTGATCCTCAGCGTGCCGGCACTCGCGCCTCAATTCCAGTGCGTCCTCGAACGTCCCGGCCGCATGGACAATCTGACCGTGCGCGTCGAATACCGTCCCGACGCACCGGGTTCGGACTGGCAGCCTGCTGCCGATTCGCTGAGAAAGGCCATCAAGAATCGGATCGGGGTTACCGTGGACGTCGAGATCGCCGAGCCCGGGACCCTGCAACGATCGACCGGCAAGGCGAAACGATTGGTCGACAACCGCCCCAAGGATTGATGTCATGAGCACCGCCGCCTCACACGATCTGGAGTTCGACGTGTGGCGGGAGGCGATCTCGAGTGCCTTCGTGCCGTTGGACGCCGCGCCGCTCGTCGGCGCGCCCACGGCATTCAGCGGTGGCCTCGCCAGCCGGGAACTCGGGGACCTCCAACTGTCGGAGGTACTCGGGGAGTCGGCGTGGGTGCGCCGGACCGCGTCGACGATCCGGCGGGCCGACCCCGGCGTGATCAAGGTGGCGCTGCAGGTGTCGGGGCATTCGACGGTGTCACAGGCCGGGCGGGAGGCCGAACTCGGACCCGGGGACCTGGCCGTCTACGACACGAGCCGACGTTACGAGCTGGCCTTGGCCGACTCGTTCGACATCCTGGTCGCCGTCATCCCGCGGGAGACGTTGCGTATCAATGACTCCGAACTCGACGACGGTGTGGCGCGCACCATTACCTCATGCACCGGTGTGGGCGCTCTGCTACGTCCGATGCTCTGCGCGCTGCGGGAACAATCGCTGGGCGAGGAGTCGATGGCGCCTCAGGGAATGCGCGCACAGTCCCTCGTGACCGATGCCGTGGCCGACCTCGTCAGCGCCTGCCTGCGCGCCGCGGTGCCCGACACCGGCATCGGTGCCGGGGACACTGTGCTGATGTCGGCGCGGACGTACATCGAAGGGCACCTCGGTGACCCGTTCCTGACACCGGCAGCCGTTGCGGCTCGTCATCATGTGTCGTTGCGCTATCTGCAGAAGCTCTTCGCGCAGGACGACGACACCGTCGCCGGATTCATCCGCCGGCTGCGACTGGAGCGATGCCGCCGCGACCTGGCCGACCCGTTGCAGATCCACCGCAGCGTCGGAGCGATCTGTGCCGCCAACGGTCTCGTCGAGGCCGCCCACTTCTCCCGGATCTTCAAGAGCGCCTACGGCATGAGCCCGCGTCAATATCGCGACTCCCACCTGCCCGCCGCCGGCTGATCCCGTACCCCGCCGGAGTCCCTGATCCCGCTGGTCGCGGTGACGAGAGGAACTCGGCGTCCTCTGATCCCGCTGGTCGCGGTGACGATAGGAACTCGGCGTCCCTTTGCCCGGTGGTCGAGGTGCGACGAGCGCAGCGAGGAGCCTCGAGACTATGAGAATTAGGGGTGCAGCCGTATTAGGTTGTGGGTGATGGACCGGGGTGTGGCCCTCCTCGAGACTGACTTCGTGTCCTGAACGGGACTTGTCCGCTCTGGTTCATCGGTCCCGGCCCGGGTGTGCGGGTTGCTTGATAGGAGCTTGACCTGATGACGTAGCCGCGTCATCTGTGTCCCGTCAATAGTCGTGCCTGCCGCTCTCCCGGGCCGGAACCACTGTTGGTTCCCTACTGGAATGGAGAGAACACGTGACTAGTGTGACGGATTTGCGGGAGCTGGTCGAGGTGGTGATCGGCGTTGACACTCATGTGCATGAGCATGCTGCTGCGGCGGTGGATGCGCGTACGGGTGCGGTGTTGGGTCAGGTGCGGGTGAGCGCGGATGTTCATGGGTTCGCGCGGTTGGTGGTGTTTGCCGATAGGTATTCTCCGGCGCGGTTTTGGGCGGTGGAGGGGACCTCGTCGCACGGGGCGGGGTTGTGTCGGTATTTGCTGGGTGATGATTTGGTGGAGAACGTGATTGAGCTTGATCGGCCGGAGCGGATGAAGCGTCGTCATGGTGCTAAGAGTGATGAGATTGATGCGGTGCGGGCGGCGCGGGAGGCGTTGGCGCGCCCGCAGTTGGGGGTGCCGCGTAGTGGGGCGCGGCGGGATCGGCTGGCGGCGTTGTTGGCGGTGCGGGCGTCGGCGGTGCAGGGTGCTGCTGATGGGGCTCGGCAGTTGTTTGGGTTGACGGTGTCGGCGCCGCAGGTGTTGCGGGATCGGGTGCGGGTCGAGTCGTCGACGGCGGCGATGGTTGATCGGGCGGCGGTGTTGCGGATCAGTAAGTCCTGGGATGCGGATACGGCGGCGATGGCGCGGGTGTTGCGCAGGTTGGCCAAGCGGGTCCAGTCGTTGGAGGCCGAGGCTGCGGAGTTGGAGAAGCAGATCAAGGCGGTGGTGAAGTCGTGGAAGCCGGCGTTGTTGGATGTGCACGGGGTGGGTCCGATTGTGGCGGCGACGGTGTTGTGTGCGTGGTCGCATCCGGGTCGGATTCGTAGTCGTGGGGCGTTTGCGATGTTGGCTGGGGCTGCTCCGATCCCGGCCAGTAGTGGTGAGGTCACGCGGTATCGGCTCAACAGGTCGGGGGATCGTCGGTTGAATTGGGCGTTGCATCACATCGTGTTGGTGCGGATGCAGCATGATCCTCGGACGAAAAGGTATGTGCAGAAATGGCAGTCGGAGTCGAACGGGCGGAAGAAGAAGAGTAAGCGCGAGATTCGGCGTTGCTTGAAAACCTACGTCGCACGTGAGCTTTACGGTCTCCTCGAATACGGCGACAACACTCCCTCGAACGGGGGTGAAACCCCAGCTCACGCAGCATAAATACCCGCTCTTGACAAGACATAGGAGCGTCCCCTTGTGCTGCTGCTGGTTCCTGACCCGGCGTGTTTTTGTCGGTGTCCCTTTGCCCGGTGGTCGAGGTGTGACGAGCGCAGCGAGGAGCCTCGAGACTATGAGAATTAGGGGTGCAGCCGTATTAGGTTGTGGGTGATGGACCGGGGTGTGGCCTGAACCTCCCCAGTTTGAGTGGACACCTGAGATAGCGGGACGAAGGGTCCTGCTGGAAGGATGTCTACATGTCCAGGACGCGTCGGTCGTTTACGCCTGAGTTCAAGGCGGAGGCTGCTCGTCGGGTGATTGACGGGGGCCGGCCGGTCACCGAGGTCGCGCGTGAACTCAACGTGCATGAGAACTTGTTGGGCAAATGGGTGCGCGCTGAACGGATGCGCGATGGTGTCGCCGACGAGGTGCGCAACGCCCCACCGGATCGGGACTTGTCAGCTGGTGAGCGCGCGGAGTTGACTCGGTTACGTGCGGAGCTCGCCGAGAAGGATCGCGATCTGGCGTTCCTGAAAAAAGTATCGGCGTACTTTGCGGCGCAGCAACATCGGTGAGCAAGTTCGAGCTCATTGCCGCGGAGTGCGCCGACCACGACATCACGAAACTCACGGAACTGCTGGGTGTTTCACGATCCGGATTCTACTCGTGGGTGGATCGGCAACGACGTAGGGAGCTGACACCTCGCCAGCAGCGCCGCCGGGATCTGGAGGTGAAGATCCTCGCCCATTGGCAGGCATCCACGCGTACCTACGGTTCGCCGCGGATCACCGCCGATCTGCATGCCGAGGGCGTCGCGGTCTCGGAGAACACCGTCGCCAAGATCATGGCCGAGATGGGTATCGAGGGCATCAGCCCACGCACCTTCAAGGTCAAGACCACCGAGGTCGATCCGACGGCGACCTTCCCACCGGACCGGGTCGGGCGAGCGTTCGACCAGGGTGGCATCGACCTGGTCTGGACCTCTGATATCACCTACCTGACCTGCGGTGAGGGCGAGGCATACCTTTGTGCGATCCGCGACGAGCACTCGCGTCGGGTGCTGGGCTGGTCGCTGGCCGATCACATGCGCACCGAGCTGGTCGAGGCGGCCGTGGACGCTGCTGTGTTCACCCGTGGCGGGTCGGTGGCCGGCACCATCCTGCACAGCGACAGGGGCAGTCAGTACACCAGCCGCGACATGGCCGCCGCATGCGGCAAGCATGGCTTGCGGCGCTCGATGGGCGCGACAGGGATCTGCTGGGACAACGCCGGCGCCGAATCACTGTGGTCGACCGTCAAGCACGAATACTACAAGCGGCACGCGTTCACCACGTACGCGAATCTCACTGCAGGACTTGACAATTACATCAGATTCTACAATCATGACAGGAGGCACAGCTCGTTGGGGATGATCTCGCCTATCGACTTCGAGATCACGTCACTGACAAGTCAGCGATCAAGCTAACCGTGTCCACTTTTTCGGGGGAGCCCCAGCCCTCCTCGAGACTGACTTCGTGTCCTGAACGGGACTTGTCCGCTCTGGTTCATCGGTCCCGGCCCGGGTGTGCGGGTTGCTTGATAGGAGCTTGACCTGATGACGTAGCCGCGTCATCTGTGTCCCGTCAATAGTCGTGCCTGCCGCTCTCCCGGGCCGGAACCACTGTTGGTTCCCTACTGGAATGGAGAGAACACGTGACTAGTGTGACGGATTTGCGGGAGCTGGTCGAGGTGGTGATCGGCGTTGACACTCATGTGCATGAGCATGCTGCTGCGGCGGTGGATGCGCGTACGGGTGCGGTGTTGGGTCAGGTGCGGGTGAGCGCGGATGTTCATGGGTTCGCGCGGTTGGTGGTGTTTGCCGATAGGTATTCTCCGGCGCGGTTTTGGGCGGTGGAGGGGACCTCGTCGCACGGGGCGGGGTTGTGTCGGTATTTGCTGGGTGATGATTTGGTGGAGAACGTGATTGAGCTTGATCGGCCGGAGCGGATGAAGCGTCGTCATGGTGCTAAGAGTGATGAGATTGATGCGGTGCGGGCGGCGCGGGAGGCGTTGGCGCGCCCGCAGTTGGGGGTGCCGCGTAGTGGGGCGCGGCGGGATCGGCTGGCGGCGTTGTTGGCGGTGCGGGCGTCGGCGGTGCAGGGTGCTGCTGATGGGGCTCGGCAGTTGTTTGGGTTGACGGTGTCGGCGCCGCAGGTGTTGCGGGATCGGGTGCGGGTCGAGTCGTCGACGGCGGCGATGGTTGATCGGGCGGCGGTGTTGCGGATCAGTAAGTCCTGGGATGCGGATACGGCGGCGATGGCGCGGGTGTTGCGCAGGTTGGCCAAGCGGGTCCAGTCGTTGGAGGCCGAGGCTGCGGAGTTGGAGAAGCAGATCAAGGCGGTGGTGAAGTCGTGGAAGCCGGCGTTGTTGGATGTGCACGGGGTGGGTCCGATTGTGGCGGCGACGGTGTTGTGTGCGTGGTCGCATCCGGGTCGGATTCGTAGTCGTGGGGCGTTTGCGATGTTGGCTGGGGCTGCTCCGATCCCGGCCAGTAGTGGTGAGGTCACGCGGTATCGGCTCAACAGGTCGGGGGATCGTCGGTTGAATTGGGCGTTGCATCACATCGTGTTGGTGCGGATGCAGCATGATCCTCGGACGAAAAGGTATGTGCAGAAATGGCAGTCGGAGTCGAACGGGCGGAAGAAGAAGAGTAAGCGCGAGATTCGGCGTTGCTTGAAAACCTACGTCGCACGTGAGCTTTACGGTCTCCTCGAATACGGCGACAACACTCCCTCGAACGGGGGTGAAACCCCAGCTCACGCAGCATAAATACCCGCTCTTGACAAGACATAGGAGCGTCCCCTTGTGCTGGTGCTGGTTCCTGACCCGGCGTGTTTTGTCGGTGGCTGTCGTTAGGGTGTGGCGAGGTGTCCCTGATCCTGCTGGTCGCGGTGACGATACGAACTCGGTGTCCTCTGATCCCGCTGGTCGCGGTGACGATAGGAACTCGGTGTCCCCTTGCCCGGTGGTCGAGGTGCGACGAGCGCAGCGAGGAGCCTCGAGACTATGAGAATTAGGGGTGCAGCCGTATTAGGTTGTGGGTGATGGACCGGGGTGTGGCCCTCCTCGAGACTGACTTCGTGTCCTGAACGGGACTTGTCCGCTCTGGTTCATCGGTCCCGGCCCGGGTGTGCGGGTTGCTTGATAGGAGCTTGACCTGATGACGTAGCCGCGTCATCTGTGTCCCGTCAATAGTCGTGCCTGCCGCTCTCCCGGGCCGGAACCACTGTTGGTTCCCTACTGGAATGGAGAGAACACGTGACTAGTGTGACGGATTTGCGGGAGCTGGTCGAGGTGGTGATCGGCGTTGACACTCATGTGCATGAGCATGCTGCTGCGGCGGTGGATGCGCGTACGGGTGCGGTGTTGGGTCAGGTGCGGGTGAGCGCGGATGTTCATGGGTTCGCGCGGTTGGTGGTGTTTGCCGATAGGTATTCTCCGGCGCGGTTTTGGGCGGTGGAGGGGACCTCGTCGCACGGGGCGGGGTTGTGTCGGTATTTGCTGGGTGATGATTTGGTGGAGAACGTGATTGAGCTTGATCGGCCGGAGCGGATGAAGCGTCGTCATGGTGCTAAGAGTGATGAGATTGATGCGGTGCGGGCGGCGCGGGAGGCGTTGGCGCGCCCGCAGTTGGGGGTGCCGCGTAGTGGGGCGCGGCGGGATCGGCTGGCGGCGTTGTTGGCGGTGCGGGCGTCGGCGGTGCAGGGTGCTGCTGATGGGGCTCGGCAGTTGTTTGGGTTGACGGTGTCGGCGCCGCAGGTGTTGCGGGATCGGGTGCGGGTCGAGTCGTCGACGGCGGCGATGGTTGATCGGGCGGCGGTGTTGCGGATCAGTAAGTCCTGGGATGCGGATACGGCGGCGATGGCGCGGGTGTTGCGCAGGTTGGCCAAGCGGGTCCAGTCGTTGGAGGCCGAGGCTGCGGAGTTGGAGAAGCAGATCAAGGCGGTGGTGAAGTCGTGGAAGCCGGCGTTGTTGGATGTGCACGGGGTGGGTCCGATTGTGGCGGCGACGGTGTTGTGTGCGTGGTCGCATCCGGGTCGGATTCGTAGTCGTGGGGCGTTTGCGATGTTGGCTGGGGCTGCTCCGATCCCGGCCAGTAGTGGTGAGGTCACGCGGTATCGGCTCAACAGGTCGGGGGATCGTCGGTTGAATTGGGCGTTGCATCACATCGTGTTGGTGCGGATGCAGCATGATCCTCGGACGAAAAGGTATGTGCAGAAATGGCAGTCGGAGTCGAACGGGCGGAAGAAGAAGAGTAAGCGCGAGATTCGGCGTTGCTTGAAAACCTACGTCGCACGTGAGCTTTACGGTCTCCTCGAATACGGCGACAACACTCCCTCGAACGGGGGTGAAACCCCAGCTCACGCAGCATAAATACCCGCTCTTGACAAGACATAGGAGCGTCCGATTGTGCCGGTGCTGGTTCCTGAGCCGGCGTGTTTTGTCGGTGGTCATCGTTAGGGTGTGGGTAGTGGTAATGATCGGCGAGTTCGTGTTCATGGCATCGTGCGGCGGGAGGGGGTGGTGATGACCGGAGAGCGTGTGTCGACGGCGGGGTTGTGGTCGTCGCCGTCAGTGTGGCCGGTGTTGTTGGAGCCGATCCTCGCCGGCATCCCTGACAGTTCCGATATACCCAACAGTTCCGATATCCCTGTCACGGCCGACGTACCCCTTGCCGATGGTGCCCGCGACGAAGCTGTCAACGAGTCGTTGTGCGCGATGATCGATTTGGAGCGCGGCAAGTCGTATCTGGCGTATGAGATGTATGGGCAGGCGTGGCGGGTTGCGCAGAGTGTGCGGCGTGTTGAGTCGTCGGGCACCGATCATTCGTGGTTGTTGTGTGACGAGCATGCGCAGGTCGCGGCGCGGTTTGCGCATTGTCTGTCGTTGTCGCAGCGGGCTGCCGAGGAGTTGTTGTCGCACGCGATCGCGTTGCATACCCGGTTACCGAAGGTGTTGTTCTCGTTGCGTGACGGGCAGATCTCGGCGGATCTGGTGAAGGTGGTCATCTCGCATACCGAGTTGGTGGATGGCCGCGAGATCGCTGCTGATGTCGATGCGGAGATCGCCGTCGAACTCGGGGTGCATCGTGGTGCGTGGTCGCGGTGGTCGGTGGCGACGATGGTGGATCGGATTGTGTTCCGTCACGATCGGGATGCGGTGCGGGAGCGTCGGCGTCGGGCCACTGATGGTCGGGAGATGACTGCTCGTCCGACGCGTGACGGGATGGGCCGGTTGTCGGTGACGATGTCGGCCGAGGACATGGCGGTCGCGGTGGCGGGGGTGCGGCGGCTTGCTGATGCGGTGTGTCCAGGGGATGGGCGGACGGTCGCGCTGCGGTGTTCGGATGCGTGTTTCGCGTTGTTGTCGGGGACGGTGTTCGAATGTCGTTGTGGAAGTGCGGAGTGCACGGCGGTGATCCCGGAGCCGGGTACGGTGCCGCCGATGACCGGTGCGGCGATCGTGCATGTGATCGCGGACGCTTCGACGGTCGCCGCGGCGACGGCCACGCCTGCTGATGAGGTCGCGACCCCTGACGAAGGACGCGTGTCGGCGGGGTTCCTGATCGGGCATGGGGTGATTGCCGATACCCAGGTTGCCGAGATCGTGACCCGCCCCGGGACGGTGGTGCGGCCGGTCGTGCCCGCGGGGACCGTGGAGAACGGGGATGGCTCGTTCACGGTGCCGGCGTATCAGCCGTCTGATCCGCATCGTCCGTCGTCGGCGTTGGACACGTTTGTGCGGGTGCGTGATGGTGTCGGGGTGAATCCGGGGGATGCGACGCCGTCGTTTGCTGCTGACGTCGAGCATGTCGAGGAGTTCGATCACGACAATCCTGCGGCTGGTGGGCAGACCAGCCCGGACAATCTGAACATCAAGTCGCGGTTCTTCCATCTACTCAAGACGTTTGGTACCGGATGGCTCGATATGCAGTATCGCGATGGTGCGGGCCGGTTGCGGACCGAGTTCGTGATCCCGGAGGGTTTGGTGGTGCCGGGGAAACCGGAGAATCTGGAAGTCTTGTTCCCCGGGTTGCGGCAGGTGCGGTTCACACCGCCGCGGGCGCGGCAGAGGCCGGCCGGTGGTGAGGACGAGGGTGATCCGGAGAAACCGGGCCCGCGGATACTGCAAGCACCCCGTCGTTCGATGACGCGGGTGGCGGCCAAACATGCCCGTCGCCGTGCCGAGCGGGAACGCAACCGTCGCCGCCGCGAGAACGGCACCTCCGACATCCACGCACGCATCCACGGACTGGACCAGTAGTAGGGCGAAAGGACGATTTCCCTCGGACAGACGACAGCGATTCGGGCCCGCAGTGATTGTTCGCGAGGCAAAATTCTGAGGTGGTCGAATCTCTCCCGATCACGTGAACGCATAGTCAGGAGTGCCGATGAAACGTCGTCCTGCAGCGGCCATGTGCCTGATCGGATGTGCGATCCTTCTTGTCGGTTGTGCAGCCACAGAGCATTCGGCCACCGAATCGTCCTCGCGCAGTAGTGCAGTACGATCGAGCGACTCTGTGGCCGCACCGAGCCAGACGGCCCACTATGGCGCGTTGGAGATCGCCATCACCGGTGTCGACGAGGAACTACTCGCCCCTAGCGTCGGCAATGGGGCTGCGGTTCCAGGCGCCGTGTTCACCTTTCACGTGAAGAACACCGGTGCCGATGTCGTTTCGCAGTGGGCAACGCCGGCCCTGACTTATGGGGCAGAAGGGGTTCCAGCGCCGACAGCTATGCCCTATGCAGGGCAGGGAGATGACTCGATCGGCCAGGAGCTCAATGGGGGAGTAGTGGCGCCCGGCGCCACCCAAACCGTGCGGGAAGGTTTCTCGGTGAGAGTGGACCAATTGACGAACGCTACGGTCGTGATCGGGACGGCTGTCTGGCGCGGGGACTTCACGAAGCTTGCCGGCCCGTCGTCGCAGACCGACCAGGCGACTCCCACGACTGTCCCGACCACCGAGGTCACCGAGCCAACGCCGGCCCAGACGACCGATACCCCTGCGCCGCAGTGTAACGACGGAGCCGTCATTCCCGGTGGTAACGGAAGTTACTCGACCTGCCAAGGGGGTCAATGGGTCAGTGTGCAGCCGACTTATGACCCGAACTCCGGCGACGGGTACGGACCCAACCAACCGTTACCGCCGTTGTGTGTTCGCTTCCCAGACCAATATCAGTGTCCGAGTTGAGGATCGCGGCATATGGCATTCCACGAGAAGTCACCGTCCGGTCGTCGCAACGGACTTCTGTGGGCGCTCTCGGTGCTGGCGTTCGTACTCGTCGCTGTCCTATGTGTCGCGATCGCATACATGGTTGCCAAGCACGATCCGAAAGCTGACGCGGATCGCGCTGTCACGTCGACGGTCACCGTCACGCCATCGACCAGACCTCCGATATCAACCCCTGCTCCGTCTCCGACTGTCACTCAACCGATCCCCGTGCCCCCCCGTTACCGAGACGACGACGGCACAGCCGACGGGGTCAGCGGTGGTCCTGGGTGGATCGTGCCTGGAATCTGAAGCCTCGACGTTCGGTACAGCCGCCGACGGAACCAGCTTGGTGTGCACCTACCTGGGCGCCGGCGGTGGCTATCAGTGGGTTCGACACGCGCAGACCGATGGCGAGATTCACAACGTTGGTGATCCGTGCGATTCGAGCGGTCCACCCGTCTCCGAGACTCCGGACGGTAAGGCGATCATGTGTGTGTCCGACGGGACGATCACCTCGTGGCAGTACGGTCCGTAGTGAAAGATGTGACCGGCGTACCTGGCTCACGTCAGGGGAGGACGTTCTCGAGACTTCCCCATGCTCCAGAGCCCGGACCCGTGGGGTTCGTGGGGTTCGATGGGCCGCCAACCACGAATGCCTTGTGGTAGTTCGTATCATCTCCGGCGAAGTCGCCGTCTGCGGTATACGGGGTGCATTGAATCAACAGGACGTATGGCCCGGCGTCGAGGTCAACGGTCTTGGTTCTGGTTCCGAAGATCTCCGGCTGCTGCTGCGCCACCCCGCGGAACCGGTCCGTATCGGCGAGCGTTGTGCTGTAGGACAGTAGATCCCTGGGGCCAGTCCACGCGGTGCTTGTGATGTCAGCGGGCGTACCGTGAGCGATCAGCGGTCCCGTGCATGCCATCAGCGGTGGCGCGGTCAACGTGATCGTCGCGGTCTCGGCGGTCGTGGACACGCTGACAAAGGTCGCCTCGGTACCGGGCGCCGGAGTTGCGGCCGCTGCTGGTCCCACCGCTACTGCACCCAATACTCCCACGCCAATGGCAGTCAGTCCTATGTGCTTGGGCAGTGTCATCTCGTACCTTCCGTTGTCCATTTCGTCCCGATTTGACTAGTCACGACTGTAGGTCTGAGGGCCTGAGCGACCATCATCTATTCGGACCAATTTGGGGGATTTGGACTGTTCGGACGAATCTCGACGAGGCTGTCGCCAGCAGCACTGACGGTCGAGCCACACAAGTATGTTCAGGCGGCCATCAACGTTCCGTCAGGCGTACAGGGTGGCGGTAGTCTCGAGTCGACCGTGCCCTGTCCCATGAAAACCGCTGCCCGAGTTGGCAAACGCGGGTGGTACACCCACCGCGTCTGCCAACTCGGGCAGCGTTCGCAACGTCAGTACATGATCACCCCGCGCACGTTCTCGGCGCGGCGCATCGCGGCGTAGCCGTCGTTGACCTGGTCGAGAGTGTATGTGCGCGTGATCATCTCGTCGAGCTTGAGGCGCCCCTCCATGTACAGACGTAGCAGGTGGGGGATGTCGAAGCGGATGTTGGCGTTGCCGAACCATGCGCCCTTGAACGTCTTGCGCATCGCGGTGAGGTCGAACAGGCTCATCGTGACATCTGTGGCGGTCAGGTCACCTACCGAGACCTGCACGCACACACCACCCTTGGCGACCAGGCTCATCGCCGGTGCCACCAGGGCGCCCTGTGCGACGTCGACGGTGATGAGCACCTTGTCGGCCAGCTGACCCCAAGTGATCTCCTGTAGGAGTTCCTGTGCCTCCTCGATGCTCGCGACCGCGTGCGTGGCGCCGAAGATCTTGGCCTGATCCCGCTTGAACGGCGACGGATCGACGAGCACGACGTGCCGAGCACCCGCCAGCGCGGCACCCTGCACCGCACCGCAGCCGACACCGCCCATACCCAACACGACGACGGTCTCACCGGCGGAAACGCCGGCCGCGTAGACCGACGAGCCCCAACCGGTGGTCACACCGCACCCGACGAGCGCGGCCTTGTCAAGCGGGATGTCCTTGGTGAGTTTGACGCACGACGCCTCGTTGACCACGGTCACCGGTGCGAAGGTGCCGAGCAGGCACATCAGACCCGCATCCTGGCCGTTGACGTGATGGCGGGAAGTTCCGTCGGAGAGCTGCACGCCGGCAAGCAGATTGGCGCCGAGATCACAGATGCTCGACATCCCCTTGGCGCACGACGGGCACCGCCCGCAGGCCGGGATGAAACCGAGGGCCACGTGGTCGCCGACCTCGACGGACTTCACACCCGGGCCGATCTCGGTCACCACACCGGCGCCCTCGTGGCCGCCGATGTACGGATACATCCCCACGGGCACGCTGCCGTCGCGGACGTGCTCGTCGGAATGGCACATCCCCGACGCCGCCAGCTCGACCTTCACCTCGCCGTACTTCGGCGCGTCGAGCTCGAGTTCCTCGATCTGCCAATCCTGACCGGGCTCCCACAGAACTGCTGCTTGTGTCTTCATGATCGATCCTTGTCTTCGGTGAAATTACTTCGGTGGTCCGATGTTCGGGCGGTCGTCACAGGTCTGTCTGTTCAGAGAACGACGGTGACGACCTTCTCCTCGGTGTTCGCGACGATGCCCGCCCACCCGAGCTCACGGCCGACACCGCTGGTCTTCATGCCGCCCCAGGGCAACGCCGGGTCGATCGCCGCCCACCCGTTGACCCAGACCGCTCCGGCCCGTACCTGCGCCGCCAGCGAATGCGCCTGGGCCACATCCGATGTCCAGATGCTCGCGGCGAGACCGTAATCGGTGTCGTTGGCCTGTGCGATCGCCTCGTCCGGCTCGTCGAACGCGATCACCGTGCCAACCGGCCCGAAGATCTCCTCGCGGGCGATCCGCATGTCGTTGGTGGCGTCGGCAAAGATGGTGGGCTGCACGAAGAATCCGGACTCCCCGCCACGCTCGCCGCCCGCGACGAGTCGTGCCCCCTCGGACCGGCCGGACGCGATGTAGTCCAGCACGGTGGCCTGCTGTTTCGCGTTGACCAACGCGCCCATGGTGGTGGCCGGATCCAACGGGTCGCCGAGGACCTGCGCGGCCGCGGCGCCGGCGAGTCCCTCGACCACCGCGTCGTAGTGCGAACGATGCACCAGCACACGGGTTCCGGCGGCGCACACCTCGCCCTGGTTGAAGAACAGCCCCATGGCGGTGCCGTTGATCGCGGCCTCGACGTCGGCGTCGGCGAGGATGATCTGCGGTGACTTACCACCGAGTTCGAGCGTGGTGCGCTTGAAGGTGTCGGCAGCCACCTTGAGGATGTGGCGACCCACCCGCGGACTTCCGGTGAAGCTGATCTTGTCGACGTCGGGATGCGCGGTCAACGCATCACCCGCCACCTGGCCCAGTCCGGGGACGACGCCGACGACACCGTCGGGCAGTCCGGCCTCGGCGAGCAGCGATGCCAGATGCAGGATCGACAGTGGCGCATCCTCCGGGGGCTTCACCACGACGGTGTTCCCGGCCGCCAGGGCTGGTGCGAGCTTCCATGCGGCGATCATCAGCGGGGTGTTCCACGGGATGATCGCGCCGATCACACCGACCGGCTCGCGCACGGTGTAGGAGTGCGTCGGCCGACCGAAGTAGCCGGCGGTGGGGATCGATTGACCGGTGATCTTGTCGGCCCAGCCCGCGAAGTGACGGAACGTGGCCGCCGCATTGGGGACGTCGAGCATGGCCGGTTGCCCGATCGGCTTGCCGATGTCGAGCGACTCGAGGCGGGCCAGGATGTCGGCATCACGCTCGATGAGGTCGGCCACCCGGTTGAGCAGTGCGCCGCGAGCCGCGCCGGGGGTGGCGGCCCAACTGCCCGACAGTGCGGCACGGGCCGCCCGGACCGCGTCATCGATGTCGGTGGCCGAGCCCGCGGCGACGTCGACCAGGGGCCGACCGGTCGCCGGGTTCAGGTCGGTGAAGGTCTCACCGTCGGCGGCCGCGCGCCAGGCACCTCCGATGAAAAGCCTCGTCTCGGTGCCCGCGGGTAGGTGGGTGGCCTCGCCGTCGATGTCCACTGCCGTCATTGCGTCTCCGCTCTCTCGGTCGTTGTGACTGCTGCCACAATTCTCGAAATCGGCGGCCGGCATTACTTGCACGTGCGCGCATGGATTGTTGACCGAACGCGAACCATCACAACTGGCTAACGACCGCTCCCGCGATTTCCGGGACGCCGATTCGGGGCGTTAAGCTGAGAAAACTGTGACTGTTGTGATTGAAGGGGCTGATGGTGCATAAGAGCTTGGTGCGGGTTCTGGCGGCGGTGTCGACCGCCGTGACCGTCGGCGCGCTCACCGGCACGGGCGTCGGCATCGCCGACACCGATCCGGCGCCGCCCAATTCCTCGACCAACACCACGACCACGTCGACCACCTCGACCGCCGACCAGCCGGCCAATCCCGCCAATCCGGCACCGATGAATGCGTCGAAGATCCAGACCCTCGTCCACGACTCGCCCCAGCAGGTCACCGCGATCGTGTACTCGGCGTCGATGGACAAGCTGATCCCGGTGACGGTCCTGTTGCCCAAGGACAAGAGCAAGCCCGCGCCGACGCTGTACCTGCTCAACGGTGCGGGTGGCGGCGAGGACTCGGCCACCTGGGCCGCCAAGACCAGTTACATGCAGTACTTCGCCGACAAGAACGTGTACGTGGTGACGCCGATCGGCGGCGCCTTCTCCTATTACACCGACTGGCAGAAGGACGATCCGGTACTCGGGCGCAACAAGTGGACGACCTTCCTCACCAAAGAGCTTCCGCCGCTGATCAACAAGGAGTTCGACACGACGGGCGAGAACGCCATCGCCGGCATCTCGATGGCCGGCACCTCGGTGCTCAATCTCGCGATCGCCGCCCCGGGGCTGTACAAGTCGGTCGCCGCCTACAGCGGGTGCGCCCGCACCAGTGACCCGTTGGGTCTGGCCTACATCCGAATGGTCGTCGGCGATCGCGGCCACGGCAACATCGTCAACATGTGGGGCGTGCCCGGCGGCCCCGGATGGGTGGCCAACGACCCCTACGTCAACGCCGGAAAACTCAAGGGCACCAAGGTGTACATGACCAGCGGCAGCGGTCTGCCAGGCCCCAACGATCAGCTCAATGCGCCGCTCATCGACGGAGATCCGGTCACCCTGGGCAACCAGATCCTCCTCGGCGGCGTGATCGAGGCCGCGGTGAACCAGTGCACCGAGCAGATGGCCCAGCGGATGAACGAGCTCGGCGTCGAGAACAAGGTCCTGTTGCGCCCCACCGGAACCCACTCGTGGGCCTACTGGGAGCAGGACCTGCACGACACCTGGCCGATGATCGCCGCCGACCTCGCGAAGCGGCCGGCCGGCAACTAGGTTCGGGCCGGCGGACGCCTAATAGGCCATGAACAGGATCTCATTGCGCGAGTACTCGTGGTCCGGATGATTCTCGGCCAGGTGCTTGCGGACGTTGTCGACGAGTTCGTCTTCGGTGGTGCCGCGCAGCATCTCGCCGCACGGGCAGGTCAGTCGGGTCTTCATGAGTGGGGCACCCGATCCTTCAGTAGTAGTCGGACGGTCAGTTCGAGGCGATTGGTGACATCGGTCGCCGACGCGCGGCGCGTGAGCCACTGCACCAGGTTCGACATCCACACGTCTGCGAGCACGCGGGCGATGGCGAGATCCTCCTCGCCCGGTTCTCCCTCGTCGACGATCGCGCCGGCGAGTAGTCGGTCGATGATGCCGGCGACCTGATCGACCTCGGCGGTCGCCGACGCGTCGGCGAACATGAACGCCCGGGTCATCGCCTCGGTGAGAAGTGGGTCGCGCTGCATCGCGAAGGTGATCATGTCCAGGACGTGGCGCAGACGTTCGATCGCGTTGTCGCCGCGCAGTTGTGACCGGTCGACCCGGGACTCGACGCGGGCGAGTTCGCGCGCCAGCGAGGTCACCAGCAGGTGCACCTTCGACGGGAAGTAACGGTAGAGCGTGCCCACCGCGACGTCGGCTTTCTCGGCGACGGTCCGCATCTGGACGGCGTCGTAGCCGCCCTTGGACGCCAACGTCAGGGTGGCGTCGAGGATTCGACGCCGTCGGTCGCGCTGCGCCGCGGACCCGTATTCGCCTGTGCCGGTCTCGGCGACCGCTTCGGTCGCGGTTGCGGCGTTGTCAGATGCAGCCATGTGCTCTCGGACATCCTCACGTCGTCGGGTCGTGGTGGGTCGTGCGGTCGAGCGGGTGGGTAGGCGAACGCGCGTCCCTCATGGCATATTAGAACAGGTTCTAGTTCTTGGTCACCTTTCGACACCGAAGGAATCCCGTGACTCTCGCCACGTCCTCCGAACAGCTCGCGGTCTGCGAGGCCATCGCGGCCTGGTCGGCACGGGTCGGTACCACCGACATCGCCCGCGCCCAGATCGACAAACCGGGCGAGGACTGGTTGGGATTGTTCCACCAACTCGCCGAGTTCGGGCTGTTCGCCGCGGTGTTACCCGAATCGAAGGGTGGTCTGGGCGCGGGCTTCACCGACCTCGCCGCCATGCTCGAGCAATGCGGCCGCGACCTCGTACCCGGCCCGATCGGGGAGACCGCGGCGACCGCACTCGCGCTCACCATGACCGACGACCCGCGGGCCGAGGAACTGCTGGCCGCGGTGGTCGCAGGTGAGGCTCCCGGAGTCGTCCCGGTCTTCGACGGTCCGCTGCCGTCCATCGGGGATCGGGTCGAGCTGGTGGTCCCCGGATACGTCGACGCAGCGGTACTGCTCCTGCCCACCGTCGACGGATGGCGGATTCTCGCGCCCGCGTATGGGATGCGCGAGCGGACCGTCGAGACCCCGGTCGACGGGGCCACGCCGGTCACCCGCGTCACGATCGAGGGCCTCGAGCCGGATGCGCCGATCGTGTGCGCCGATTCGCCCCTCGTCGACGGTGTACTGGCGTTGGCGCGCAACGCTTTCGCGAGTGGGGTGTGCCGCTGGGCGCTCGACACCGCCGTCGGCTACGCCAAGGTCCGCACCCAGTTCGGGGTCGCGATCGGCTCCTTCCAGGCGATCAAACACATCTGTGCCGACATGCTGTGCCGCACCGAGCAGGTCGAGGCCGCGGCCTGGGATCTCGCGAACGCCCTCGACTCCGCCGCTGCCGACGCCGACGAACAGTTGTCGCTGAGCGTCGACGTCGCCGACATCCTGGTCGCCGACCTCCCCGGCGCCGTCACCAAGGACTGCGTGCAGGTCCTCGGCGGCATCGGCTTCACCTTCGAGCACGATGCGCATCTGTATCTGCGGTCGGCGATGACCGCGCGCGCCCGTCTCGACGCCGGTGTTCCCGCGCGGATCTCGCTGTCTCAGCGTGGACTCGACGGCGGGCGGCGGGAGTTCGAGATCGACCTGTCGGCCGTCGAGAGCCAACGAGCAGAGGTCCGCGCGATGGCCGAAAAGGTGCGCGCCGCACCGGAATCGGAGCAACGTCGGCTTCTCGCCGAGAGCGGCTATCTGGCACCGCACTGGCCGCCGCCGCACGGGCTCGGCGCCGACCCCGCACTCCAACTGCTCATCGACGCCGAGTTCGACCGCGCCGGTGTCGTCCGGCCGGACCTCGTCATCGGGGCCTGGGCCATCCCGACGATCCTCGAGCACGGTACCGACGCCCAACGCGACCGTTTCGTGGCGCCCACGCTGGCCGGCGACATCATCTGGTGTCAGCTGTTCAGCGAACCCGAGGCGGGCTCGGATCTCGCCTCGCTGCGCACCCGTGCCACCCGGACCGACGGCGGCTGGATGCTGACCGGACAGAAGATCTGGACCTCACAGGCGCACAACGCGCAGTGGGGAATCTGCTTGGCGCGCAACGGCGATGGTGACACCCCCAAGCATAAGGGCATCACCTACTTCCTGGTCGACATGGCCTCGCCGGGCATCGACATCCGGCCGCTGCGCGAGCTGACCGGTCGCGCGAACTTCAACGAGGTCTTCCTCGACGAGGTGTTCGTCCCCGACGACTGCGTGGTCGGTGAGGTCGGCGGCGGGTGGCGACTGGCGCGCACGACCCTGGCCAACGAGCGGGTGGCGATGGGCGGTTCCGGGCTCGGCAAGGAGATGGAGTCGCTGCTGCACCAGATCTCCGGGATGTCCCGGCCGCTCGAACGCGCCGAGCAGGCACGATTGGGCCGACTCGTCGCCGACGCCCACATCGGCCGGGTCCTCGACGCACGTGCGGTCACCCGGCGCCTGGCCGGACATGATCCCGGGGCGCTGTCGAATGTGCGCAAACTGATCGGCGTCGCCCACCGGCAGTCGGTCCCCGAGGCCGCGCTCGATTTCCTGGGACTCGACGCGGTGATAGCCGGTGGCGCTTCGGATCTCGCGTTGCAGAATCGGTGCCTGTCGATCGCGGGCGGCACCACCCAGATCCTCAAGACGGCCGCGGCGGAGCGAATCCTCGGACTCCCGCGCGCCTGATCTGATACAACTAGAACAGGTTCTAATTCTTGCGATAGGAGGTGCCGGGGTGGACTTTGCCGTCGATACCGAGGCGATCGCCGTCGGGGACGTCGCCGCCGAGGTGCTCACACGACACGACACGGTCTGGGAGTCGAAGTTCGCCGACACCGTCGGCGGCTTCGACACCGCGCTCTGGGACGAGATGACCGCTGCCGGACTCGGACATCTGGCGCTTCCGGAGTCGCTGGGTGGTGACGATCTCGGCATCCTCGCGCTGACGCCGCTGTTGCGTCGGCTGGGGGAGTCGGCGGCCGTGGTGCCCGCGATCGGATCACTGGCCTCGGCGCTGGTGCTGCGCACCCTCGACTCGCGGCAGCGATGGGCGGGCACGCTCGCCGAGGGCGCCTGGCACGCCGTCGCACTCGGCGAGCTCGGCGGTGCACTCACCGACGCCCCGTCGACCACGCTGCGCGATGGCCGGCTGAACGGGGTCAAGACCGGAGTCCTGCACGCGGAGGGCTCGACGGTGCTGCTCGTCGGCGCCGACGCCGGTGTCGTCGCGGTACGCACGGAGGCACCCGGCGTGGCGCTGGTGCGCACCCCGTCCTCGAGCGGCTGGGGTGAGTACACGGTGCGTTTCGACGACGTCTCCGTCGACGCCGCCGACCTGCTCACCGCCGACCTCGCGGTGTTGCGTGACGCCTACCGGATCGCGTTGTGCGCCTACGCCGACGGCCTGATCGCCGGCGCCACCCGACTGACCGCCGACCACGTCACCAATCGTCACCAGTTCGACAAGCCGATCGCACTGTTCCAGGCGGTCAGCCAGCAACTCGCCGACGTCTACGTCGTCGGCCGCTCGATGAACCTCGCGACCACCGCCGCGGCGTGGCGGATGTCGGAAGATCTTGATGCGCAACAAGATCTGGCCATCGGCACCTACTGGATGGCCGACGAGCTGCCCCCGACCCTGCGCACGATGATCCACCTGCACGGCGGACTCGGCGTCGACGTCACCTATCCGTTGCACCGGTATTTCTCGATCGCCAAGGACCTCGCCCGATTGGTCGGGGGGCCGTCGGCGCGGATCGACGAGCTCGCGGGCCTGCACGCCGAGGAGACCACCGATGTTCATTGACCTGACGCCCGATCAACGGGCGCTCAAAATGCAACTGCGCGAATACTTCTCCGACCTGATCAGCCCCGACGACGCGCACACCATGCTCACCGAGCGGCACGGCAAGACCTACCGCAAGGTGATCAAGCAGATGGGTACCGACGGGTGGCTCGGCGTCGGATGGCCCAAAGAGTATGGCGGCAAGGGTTTCGGTGAGATCGAACAACAGATCTTCACCAACGAGGCGGTCCGTGCCGACGTCCCGCTGCCCGCGGTGACCCTGCAGACCGTCGGCCCGACCCTGCAGGAACACGGCACCGAGGGGCAGAAAGACCTGTTCCTACCCAAGATCCTCTCCGGCGACGTGCATTTCGCGATCGGCTACACCGAGCCCGAGGCCGGCACCGACCTGGCGTCGTTGACCACCACCGCCGTGCTCGACGGCGACCACTACGTCGTCAACGGGCAGAAGATCTTCACCACCGGTGGCCACGACGCCGACTACATCTGGCTCGCGGTACGCACCGACAAGAATGCCCCCAAGCACAAGGGCATCTCGATTCTCATCGTCGACACCACCGATCCCGGCTACTCGTGGACGCCCATCATCACCGCCGACGGCGCGCATCACGTCAACGCCACGTACTACAACGACGTGCGGGTGCCGGTCTCGATGCGTGTCGGCGAGGAGGGCGGCGGCTGGCGGCTGATCACCACCCAGCTCAACCACGAGCGGGTGATGCTCGGCCCCGCCGGACGCGTCGAGGGACTGGCCGCGCGCGTGCGGCGCTGGGCACAGCGTCCGGGTGCCGACGGCACACCGATCGCCGAGTACCCCGACGTCCGTCGCACGCTCGCCCGGATCGACGCCTACGCCCGGATCAACGAACTACTCAACTGGCAGGTGGCCTCCACCGGTGAGGCCATCTCGATGGCCGACGCCGCGGCCACCAAGGTCTTCGCGACCGAACGACTGCAGGGCATCCACCGCATGATCGACGAGATCCTCACCCGCCATGGTGATCTCACCGACCCCGACACCGACGAGCTCGTGCGATGGCTCGACGTGCAGGCCAAACGCAACGTGGTCATCACCTTCGGTGGCGGCGTCAACGAGGTGATGCGCGACATGATCGCCACCGCCGGACTCGGATTGCCGAGGGCCAAGCGATGACCGCCCAGACGAGCGAGGCCATCCTCGAGGCCACCGAACAGATCAAGGCGGCCGGACCGAGCGCACCGGTCGCCGGCCGGGATCCGGTGAACCTGCCCATGATCCGCAACTGGGTGGAGGCAATGGGTGACGACAACCCCATCTACGTCGACGCGGACGCGGCTCGTGCCGCAGGCCACCGGGGGATTGTTGCACCACCGGCGATGGCGCAGGTGTGGACGATGCGCGGACTGCGCGGGGTGCGCAGCGCCGACGATCCGCTCGGGCGCGCCAGCGAACTGTTCGACGAGGCCGGCTACACCTCGGTCGTCGCCACCAACTGCGACACCACCTATCACCGTTACGTCGAGGTCGGTGAAGAGGTGAGCCTGTCGGCCGAACTCGTCGACGTCGTCGGCCCCAAGACCACCGCGCTCGGCGAGGGCTGGTTCTTCACCACCCGCAACACCTGGTCGGTCGGCGACGAGGTGGTCGCCGAGATGGACTTCCGCATCCTCAAATTCCGTCCGCCGGCCGGCCCAGCCGTTCCGGAGACGACGACGGTCCCGGAGGATCTGGACCCCGCGAAGATGTTGCGGCCCAGTGCGTCCCGGGACACCGCGTTCTTCTGGGACGGTGTGGCGGCACACGAACTGCGCATCCAGCAGGTCGCCGACGGCTCGTTGCGGCATCCGCCGATCCCGGCGACCTGGAAACCCCGCGCAGCCGACGGAACCGTCCCGGACACCGACTATGTGGTCTCCACCGGATTCGGAACCGTGTACAGCTACGTGGTGCACCGCGCGCCGAAGGTCCCCGGACGCGGCCTGCCCTTCGTCGTCGCACTCGTCGAACTCGACGAGGGTGTCCGCATGCTCGGCGAACTGCGCGACGTCGACCCCGATGCGGTGCAAATCGGGATGCCGGTCACCACAACCTATCTCGACTTCCCCGCCGACCCCGACACCGGTGCGCCGGCGTGGACGCTCTACGCCTTCACCCCGCGTGAGAACGGAGGGCGGTCATGACCATCGAGGCGACACCGGCAGTGGAGTTGGGAACGCGGTTGCCGGAGTTGACGATCGAGGCCACCCCGACCTTCGTCGTGGCCACCGCGCTGGCCACCCGCGACTTCCAGGACGTGCACCACGACCGGGATCTCGCGCACGCCAAGGGCTCCAAGGACATCTTCGTCAACATCCTCACCGACACCGGACTGGTCGAGCGGTTCGTCACCGACTGGGCCGGCCCGTCGGCCCGCATCACCAAGATCACCCTCAAGTTGGGGGTGCCCTGGTACGCCTACGATTCGGTGACGTTCACCGGCGAGGTGACCGCATGCGATCAGGACACGGCCACCGTGTCGGTGGTGGGTACCAACTCCCTTGGCAAACACGTCATCTCGACGGTCTCACTGACGTTGCACGCAAGTGATGGGAACAGCGAAGTGACGGGAACACTGAAGTGACGGGCAGACTGGGCGGACAGGCCGCCATCGTCGGCATCGGTGCCACCGAGTTCTCCAAGGATTCCGGGCGCAGTGAGCTCCGGCTGGCCGCGGAGGCGGTAAGTGCGGCGATCGCCGACGCCGGACTGACCCCCGCCGACGTCGACGGCCTGGTCACCTTCACCATGGACACCAATGCCGAGATCGCCGTCGCCCGCGCCGTCGGCATCGACGAGATGACCTACTTCTCGCGCATCCATTACGGCGGCGGGGCGGCGTGTGCGACCGTGCAACAGGCCGCGATGGCGGTCGCGACCGGTGTCGCCGACGTCGTCGTGGCCTACCGTGCCTTCAACGAGCGGTCGGGATTGCGCTTCGGACAGGTGAATTCGGCCGTCGCCAATCAGGAGAACTCGTCGGGTACCGACAATGCGTTCTCCTACCCGCACGGCTTGTCGACCCCGGCGGCATTCGTCGCGATGGTCGCGCAGCGTTACATGCACGACTTCGGCGCCACCAGTGCCGACTTCGGTCGGATCGCCGTCGTCGACCGCAAACACGCGGCGGTGAACCCGAATGCGTTCTTCTACGGCAAACCAATCACCCTCGACGACCACCAGGCCTCGCGCTACATCGCCGAACCGTTGCATCTGCTGGACTGCTGCCAGGAGTCCGATGGTGGTGTGGCGCTGGTGATCACGTCGGTCGAGCGTGCCAAGGACCTGCCGCATACGCCTGCGGTGATCGCCGCCGCTGCCGCGGGAAGTGCGGCCGACCAGTTCATCATGACCAGCTACTACCGCGACGAGTTGGCGGCGCTCCCCGAGATGGGCCTCGTCGGTCGGCAGCTGTGGGAGCAGTCGGGGTTGGGCCCCGACGACATGGATCTGGCGATCCTCTACGACCACTTCACCCCGTACACGCTGCTCCAGCTCGAAGAGCTGGGCTTCTGCGGCCGGGGCGAGGCCAAGGATTTCGTCGCCGAGCCCGGCGCCCTGGAAGTGGGTGGGCGGTTGCCGCTCAACACCCACGGCGGCCAGCTCGGTGAGGCCTACATCCACGGCATGAACGGCATCGCCGAAGGTGTACGGCAACTGCGCGGTACGTCGGTCAACCAGGTCGACGATGCGACGAGGGTCGTCGTGACCGCAGGCACCGGCGTCCCCACCAGCGGTCTGGTCCTGACCGCATGACCTCACACCCCAAAGGAGTTCGTCAATCATGACCCCAGACGCCCAGATCCCAGACGCCCAGATCCCAGACGCCCAGACCCCAGACGCTCAGACCCCCGTTTCGCAGACCCCCGTCAAGTTCAATCTGGCCGACGTGTTCGAGACCGTCGCGGACTCGGTGCCCGAGCGGATCGCCCTGAGTTACGAGGGCCGCCAGATCAGCTACGCCGAGCTCGACAGACTCGCCAACCGGGTGGCACACCTGTTGCGCGACAACGGTATCGGTACGGCAGATCATGTCTCGCTGTTCCTGAAGAACAGTGTCGAGCACGTCACCAGCCTGCTCGGGCTGCTGAAGATCCGCGCGGTCCCGGTGAACGTCAACTATCGGTACACCAACTCCGAGCTGCGCTACATCTTCGACAACTCCGACTCACGGGGCATCATTGTCGAACTCCCCGAGCATCAACGCAGTGTTGCCGCACTGCTTCCCGAATTGCCGCTGGTTCGCACGGTGTTCGTCGTCGGCGACGTCGTCGACGAATTGACCACGGCCGCAGCGTCGTTACCCGAAGGACGGACGGTCTCGATCGTGCCATTCGCCGACGAGGCCGCGGCGTCGGAGGAGCGTGACTTCGAGGCCCGCACCGGTGACGAGCTGTACCTGCTCTACACCGGCGGCACCACCGGATACCCCAAGGGCGTGATGTGGCGTCACGACGACTTCTTCCGCAAGCCCATCTCCGGGGGCAACCCGTACGGCGACGCCCGCAAGGATCTCGCCGAGGTGGGCAGCGCGGTCAAGGAATTCGGCTCCATCGCCTTCAACATCGCGGCTCCACTCATGCACGGCGCCGCGTCGTACTCCTTGTTCACCTTCCTGACCCTCGGCGGGCGGTTGGTGCTGATGCGCGACTTCGATCCGGCCGCGATCGTGGCGGGCATCGAGGACGAGAAGATCCAGATCATCCTCATCGTCGGTGATGCGATGGGGATGCCGCTCGTCGAGGAGATGGAACGCCGCAAGGACGACGTCGACCTGTCATCGCTGTTCTCGGTGACCTCCGGCGGCGCGATCTGGTCGCACCACAACCGCGACCGATTCGCGGCGATCAAACCCGAACTCATCCTGCGCGACAACTTCGGCGCGTCGGAGTCGGGCAACGACGGTGAGATCATGATGGACGACAACGGTAATCTGCGGGTACCGCCGACCGACAAGATGATGGTCGTCGACGAGCGGCTCAACCAGATCGAGCCCGGCTCGGGCGACGTCGGTTACATCGCACGCATCGGCAATGTACCGCTCGGGTACTACAAGGACGAGGAGAAGAGCGCCCGGACCTTCCCGACCCTGCCCGACGGCCGTCGCATCTCGATTCTCGGTGACATGGGCACCGTGGAGGCCGACGGGTCGATCGTCTTCCTCGGCCGGGGTTCGCAGTGCATCAACACCGGTGGGGAGAAGGTGTACGCCGAGGAGGTCGAGGCGGTGTTGCACGCCCATCCCGCGATCGGCGATGCACTCGTGGTCCCGGTGCCCGACGAACGCTACGGTCAGCGGGTGGCCGCGGTCGCCCGCGTCGCCGACGGCGAGGCGGAGCCCACCCTCGCCGAGATCCAGGAGTACTGCCGCGAATCGCTGGCCGGATACAAGGTTCCGCGGACCATCGTGTTCGTCGACGAGGTCAAGCGCACCCCGGCGGGCAAGGCGGACTACCGCTGGGCCAAGAACGCCGCGGCGGCCTCCGATCAGCAGGCTGTGACAGCCTGAGTGCGGATCACATCACCTGCAGGCCGACCCAGAGCGCGACGACCGCGGCGATGAGAGTCGGCGGAACGGTGAGCGTGCCCAGCAGCACGTAGCGTCGCGTCGGCGGCGCGATGGTGTGGCGGCGCATCACGTCGCGCCACAACAGGTTTGCCAGCGAACCGAAGTAGGCGAGGTTGGGGCCGATGTTGACGCCGAGCAGCATGGCCAACGCCAAGCCGTGATCATGGGCGACCATCGGCAGCAGGAGCAGTGTCGCCGGGAGGTTGTTGAGCACGTTGGCCGCGACCGCCGCGAGTGCGGCGACCGCCAGGAGTGCCCACAGCGAGTTGCCGCCCGGGATGAGATGGGTGATCGCCTCGCCGATCGGTCCGAGCCGGATGGGCAGGATGATGATGCCCAGCGCGGCGACGAACGCGAGGAACGGGATGTTCACCGCGCGCAGCGCACGAACCGCGGTGACCACGGGCGCCTTGCGCATCGGAACGATGAGCATCACCGCCGCCCCGACGCCGGCGATCGCGGCCAAGGGAATTCCCAACGGCTCGGCGACGATGAAGCCGCACAGCAGCAGACCCAGCAGGATCAGGGTGACGACCGGCGCCGGGCGTCGGGTGGCGCTCTCCGGTGTGCCGCTGGGCGGCTCCGCCGGCTTATGGGTGGTCTGCAGTTCGCCGGCGAAGAAGATCCGGAAGATGACGTATTCGACGACGATCGCGACCACCCATGGCGCCGCCATCAGTCCGGCGAAGGAGAGGAAGCCGAGCCCGGTCGCCGAAAAGGCCAGCAGATTGGTCAGATTCGAGACCGGCAACAGCGTCGAGGCACTGTTGGCCAGATGTGCGGTCGCCGTACCGACCGGGGTCACCCGGGCGCCGATCCGCCGCGCGGTGGCCACCGCGACCGGGGTCAGCAGCACGATCGTGGTGTCGATCGACAGGACCGCCGTGGTGAGCGCCGCGGCGACGAACACCAGGCCGAGGAGGTGCGTGGGGGATCCGCGACTCCAGTCCGCGAGCAATTGACCCACCCAGGCGAAGACCCCGGTGCGTGCGCACACCTCGGCGACGACCAGCATGGCGGCGAGGAAACCGATTGTCGGCCCGATGAACTCGAGTTCGTCGCGCACCTGCGACCACGACACGATACCGAGTAGGGTCACCAGCACCGCGGCCGGAACCGCGACGATCGCCGGTGAAAGGCGTTGTGCGGACACCGCGATCCCGATGACGGCGATCAGGGCGATCACGGCCACGGCGGTGCCCAGTGGGCTGTGGACGTCGAGCACGTCGAGAGCCTACGCAACCACCCGTCGCGGTGCGAGGATCGTGGTCACCGCGGACCCGACCACGAGCACGATGCCCAGCACCAGACACCCCTGGTTCATCGGGACGACGAAGGCATCCTGTGCGCCGTGCAGGACGCGGGCGCCGAGGTCACCGGGGATCAGCGCCGCGACCTCCCGTGCCTCGGCCAGTGAGCGGGTGATGTGGTCGGCGGCAGCGGGCTCGGCACGGACGAGGTCGGCGGTCGGGCCGATGCGGTGTGCGTATCCGGCGGCGAGCAGACTGCCGGCCAGGGCGATGCCGACGGCGGCGCCGATCTCGCGTGCCGTGTCGTTGACCGCGGAGCCGACCCCCTGATTCTCCAGCGGCGTGTTGGACATGATCGCGGTCGTCGACGGGGCGGTCGCCAGACCGATACCGATCGCGCAGATCGCGAGCATCCACGCCATCATCCAGTAGGCGTCGTAGTCGATGACCCCCAACAGGATCAGCCCGATGCCGGCGATGAGCAGTCCACTGCCCAGCACGAAGCGCAGGGAGTGAAAGCGTACCGCGAGCCAATTGCCCAGCAGTGCAAAGATGCTCACACCCAGGACCATCGGCATGAGGGCGAAGGCCGAGCGCAGCGGCGAGAAGTCGAACACCAGCTGCAGGCGTTGCAGCAGAAGGTAGAAGGCGCCGAAGGAGGCGAAGAACTGCAGCGCCACCGACAACGCACCGGCTCCGAACGCGCGGTTGGTGAACAGCCGGACGTCGAGGAGTTGCCGGGTGCCGCGCAATTCGATCACGCAGAACACGGCGACGAGGAGTACGCCGCCGATCAGGGTGAGAAGGACCAGCGCATCGTCCCAGCCGCGGTGTGGGGCCTCGAGGAGCCCGAACACGATGCCGGTGACCGCGAGGATCGACACGGCCGATCCGGCGTAGTCGAAGGGTTGCGGATGGGAGTTCTTGGAGGTGCCGATCGTCAGGCACACCAGTGCCGTCAGCACTGCCGACGCGGCGAAGGTGATGAAAATCGAATGCCACGAGAAGAATTCCAGCAGGACGCCGGAGACGAAGAATCCGGCGATGGCGCCCGCGCCGGCGACCGCGGCCCAGATGCTGATGCCGATGCTGCGCTTGTCGGCCGGCACGCCGGAGGTGATGAGCGACAACGTCGTCGGCATGATGAATGCCGCGCCCACGCCGGCGACACAACGGGTGATGATCAGCTGGGTCGGATCGGTGGCCCAGATCGCGGTCAGCGAGCCGACCGCGAAGATGGCCAGACCGACGATCAACATCTCGCGGCGGCCGAAGCGGTCGCCGATCGCGCCGGCGGGTAGAAGCAGTGCGGCGAGGGCGAGGGTGTAGCCGTCGGCGATCCAGGTCATCTGGCCGGTGTCGGCGCCGAGGTCGATGGCGATGTCGGCGAGCGCGGTGTTCAACGCGGCCATGGCGGCCACCACCATGCTGACCGCCGCGCAGGCGATCGAGATCAGCCACACCGAGCGCAGATCGAGCGCCCTGAGCCGATTCATCCGGCCCTCCCTCCCCGAATTGCTGCAGCAAACGGACACAAAAGTGTGATCCAGGCGACACGCGGTGCGCAAATCGCGACACCACAGGCAACCTGTGACACATTGATCACTGGAGTAACAAACCCGGGGTTGCAGATCGCCACTGTGGTCGTGGCCTCGGACAACCGAAAGTGGGAGATCATGGCCGCACCGGTCGCCTCTTCACGATCCACCGATACGCCGACCGCACGCCTGCACGTCTGGCGGGTGCTGGTGATGCTGGCGGCGCTCATCGCCGTCGTGTGCGCGCTGGTACTCGTCGTCACCAGCGCAGCCTGAGGGCCGCGACGCCCACCCGGATGCGACCGGGTGAGCGAGCCGCGGCCGCGGGTCACGCGTGCTTCTCGATCACGTCGCCGACGGCGGGAAGTGCCTCGGACACATAGCCCTTGGCCTTACCGCGCAGCGTGCCGTAGGCCTTGGCCAGCGGCGCCTTGGCGGATTCCACCTGGGCGTCGGTCACCGCGAGCAGGGCCTCCGACGCGGTGTCGGGGTCACTGGCCAGATGCGCACCGAACGATGTGCCCGCGGGCTTGGAGTCCCAGAACGGCTGCAGGGCGGCGACGAAATCGGGCAGCATCAGGTTGGTCGCCTTCTTCACGATGTCGGGCTTGACCTTGCCGACGGCACCGTATGCAGCCTTGACGGTCGCACCGCCGAGCCCCTTCTGGGCTGCGACCTGCGAGTCGATCACCCCCACCAGATCGTCGACGACGGCCGGACGGGTGGGACCGAGCAGGGACTGCAGCGAATCGCTCATCAAGATTCTCCTCAAGGGACGGTTTCGACGAAGGACGGGCGCGGCCGGCGCGACCGGCGCCCCCTGAGCAGAATAGACGGATCGGTCAGTTCTGGGCCGGGGCCGCGAACATGTGTCGACTTGGGGGATGTGTGCCCTGCAGGACACGCATCCCCCAAGTCGACACATATTTGTCCAGGCCGCGGTTCTGCCGACCTCGGTGCCCGTCAGCGCTTCTCGATGACCACGTTCTTCAGCGCGGGTGCGCCGTCGCGGTCGGCGACGCTCGCCGCGATCAGCAGCGACCGGCCTTCGTCCCACACGTCGATGTCGATGGTCTCGCCCGGGAACACCACGCCGGCGAAGGTGGCCGAGTAGTCGGCCACAGCGGTCACGTCGCCGTCGAGGAGTGCGTCGACGACGGCTCGACACACTGTCCCGTACGTGCAGCGCCCGTGCAGGATCGGGCGGGGAAATCCTGCGTGAGAGGCGAATTTGGGATCGGAGTGCAGCGGGTTGCGATCACCGCACAGCCGATAGAGCAGCGCCTGGTTGGGCAGCGTCGGCACCGACAGGCGTTGGTCGGGTGCGCGATCGGGGTAGCCGAGCTTGGCAGAGTTGCCGCGGTCGCCGCCGAAACCGCCCTCACCCTTGGCGAAGATGGACGAGCGCGCCGTCCACAGCGGTGTGCCGACTTCGTCGACGGTGACCGATTCCTGGATGATCACCGCGGCCGATCCCTTGTCATGGATCTCGGCGATCGTGGTCCGGGTAGTGGCCTTGCCCGACGCGGGGATCGGCCGGTGCGCGGTGACCTGCTGGCTGCCATGGACCACCTTGGCCAGGTCGATGTCGATACCGGGGAACGAGACCTCCGGTGCCTCGGTGGCATGGAAGGACGCCGCGACGGTCGCGAAGGAGGGCAACACCTTCGGGGCGACGTCGTCGACGTAGGTCAGACCCGCGCGGTCCATCGGGTCGGCGGCCGCACCGACGGCCAGGTGATAGAGCGCGACGTCGGAGGCCGACCATTCGAAGCCGACCTCGGGTAGCTCGGCGCCCAGTGCCACGGACAGGTCGATCGGCATGGTCAGTTCTCCTCGCCGGCGGACGCCGATGTCGTTGTGGTATCCGGGATTCGGACCCCGGGGTGTTCGGCGCAGTCGAGCGCGGCCAGGTAGCCGAAGACCATCGCGGGTCCGATGGTGGCGCCCGGTCCGGCGTAGGTGTGGCCCATCACCGGCGCCGAGGTGTTACCGGCCGCGTAGAGCCCCTCGATGACCGATCCGTCGGCGCGCAACGCCCGGGCGTGCGCGTCGGTGTCGATGCCGCCCTTGGTGCCGAGATCACCGGGCACCATCTTCACCGCGTAGAACGGCGCCTTGTCGACCACTCCGAGACTCGGATTGGGCTTGTTGGTGATGTCGCCGTAGTAGTGGTCGTAGCCGCTGCGCCCGCGCCCGAAGTCCTCGTCGGTGCCGCTGCGCGCGAAGCCGTTGAACCGATCGGTGGTGGCGCGCAACGCCTCCGCGGGAACCCCGATCTTCTCGGCCAGGGCCTCGACGGAGTCGGCCTTGACGACCACTCCGGACTCGAACCACTTCTTCGGAAGCGGCCGGCGCGCATTGATGCCGGCGAACAGGTAGCGGTTGCGGCAGCGTTGGTCGAAGATGAGCCACGACGGGACGTTCTCGCCGGGGCCCTCGCCCTGTCCGAAGTCGCCGCCGTACATCTGGTGCACCGCTTCGACATACGGCAGCGACTCGTTCATGAAGCGTTGTCCGCGTTCGTTGATCATGAAGGTGCCGGGAACGGCGCGCTCGGACAGCGCGAACCACGGCCCGCGCGGCAACGGGATGGTCGGACCCCACCACGCGTCGTCCATCAGCGACACCGCGGCGCCGATCTTGAGGCCCGCGTTGATACCGTCGCCGGTGTTGGTCGGTGCGCCGGTCGTCCACTCCGACCCGATGGGTTCGCGCTGGTACTTCTTGCGCATCTCGGCGTTGTGCTCGAAGCCGCCGCACGCGAGGACGACACCGCGCTGCGCGTGCAGCCGGATACGCGTGCCCTCGTGCTCGGCGATCACCCCGACCACCCGATCATTCTCGGTGATCAGGTCGACCAGACCCGTCGACAGGCGCAGCGGCACACCGGCTCTGCGGACCCCGAGTAGCAGCTCGGCGGCCAGCGCGGCGCCCATCGCGATGAGCTTCTTGCCCCGGCTGCGGGCCCAGAAGAAACGGGCGCCGACCTTGCCCATTCGCACCGGCCCGCGCCAGTGCCGCAGACCCGTGTTGAGCCAGCGGTAATCCGATTGCAGCACAACCATGTTGAGCGGCGCCTTGGTGTACTGCGGATGCAGGGTCGACAGGTCATCGCCGAGCGCCCGCGCGTCGAAGGGCCGCGGTTCGACGCTGCGTCCGCCGAGGCGCCCGCCGGGGGCCTCGGGGTAGTAGTCGGAGTAGTTCTTCACCCACTCGAGATCGAGGGGAGCGTGGGCCATCAGGAATTCCAACGCCTCGGGTCCGCGATCGATGTAGGCATCGATTTTCTCCGCGGGCGCGTGCTCACCGATGATCGCGTGGACGTACTGCCGGGCCGTCTCCTGGTCGTCACGCACCCCGTCGCGCTTCAGCACCGGATTGCCCGGAATCCAGACGCCGCCGCCGGAGCGCGACGTGGAGCCACCCCAGTACGCCGACTTCTCGATGATCACCGTCCGCAAGCCCTGCGCGGCCGCGGTGATGGCGGCGCTCAAGCCCGCGGCACCGGCGCCGACGACGACGACGTCGTAGGTCTCGTCCGCCTCCGGACGGCCTGCCGGGGGAGAGGATGCCTGCTGTCCTGCTGGTTCGGTCGCGCCGGCCATGAATCGGGTCCCTTCGTGCGCCGCGGGTGGAACGTGTTCTCATCTAAAAGTAGAACACGTTACAGATTCGCGGCGCCAGGGGTCGCACTCGGCGGGGCGTGATCGGCGTCGACGACGAGATCCCACGGGTCGATCCCGTCGTCCAACGCACGTCCGGCAAGCACCCGTGACCAGTACTTCTCGTCGCCGTGTCGGTCCCGCCACGCCAGCAGCGCCATGGTGAATCGGCCGAGATGATGTTCGGAGGTGAATCCGATCGCGCCGTGGATCTGATGCGCCCCGGCGGCCACCTCCCGCGCGGTCGACGAGGCGACGACCTTGGCCGCGGCGATCGTGCCGCCGTGATCGGGGTTCTCGGCCATCTCGACGGCGTGCTCCACCGCGGCACGGGTTTGTGCGGTCAGCGCCGCCATCGACGCCAGACGTTGCTGGATGGCCTGGAACTTGGACAGCGGTCGACCGAACTGGGTGCGTTGCGACGCGTGGCGCACCGTGGTCTCGACGATGGTGTCCGCGCAGGCGGACATGGCCACCGCATAGGCCAGCGCGCCACGCAGGCGCAGTTCCGCCGAGTCGACCGGAGAGTCCGTGAGCTGTTCGACGACCACGGCGTCGAGAGCCACGTCGTCGACGGACGCCCCGAGCAGATCGGTGCCGTGGTAGAGCGTCAGGCCGGGTGCGGTTCGGGAGACCAGCGCCACCGAGGACGCGAAGTGAACCACGAGGACGTCGGCGTCGCAGGCGTGTACGACGCCGGGCAGCAACCCGTCGAGCACCCATCCCTCGTCGGTGGAGCGCACGGTGGCGCCCTCTCCGCCCAGGGCGAGTGTCGCGGTGCGCCCGCCGAGGTCGAGCCCCGAGCGTGCGGCCAACCAGGCGGCGAGGACGGTGTGCTCGATGAGTGGGGTGAGTGCGCCACTCGCCGCTGCCGCCGACACCACGGTCAGTGCATCGGTGAACTCGCCACCGGTGCCCCCGAGATCCTCGTCGATACCGACGCCTGTGAACCCCGCATCGGTCAGCGCCGCCCAGACCCCGGTGTCGATCGTGGTGGCCGGTGTCGTGGTAGCCGGTGTCGTGGTGGCCGGCGTCGTGGTGTCTGGGCCGACGCGCTCGATCACCGCGGTCACCGCCGCATGCAGCTCGGCGTCCCCGATCACCGCAATCCCATTCCTCTGGCCACGATTCCACGCAGGATCTCGTTGGTACCGCCGCGAAGTGTGAAGGCGGGAGTGTGGCGCATCGCGGTCGCCAGCAGGGTGGCGAAGGGGTTCGCATCGCTGACCCGCGCCACGGTGTCCGAGGAGGATCGGATGGCCTCGACGACGTCACCCTCGAACTGCGAGCCGATGTCCTTGACCATCGCGGCCAGCACATCGGGTGCGCCGCCCTCGGCGAGTTCGGCGGCCACCTGCAACGACATCCGGCGCAACGCCCACGCACGGGCGGTCAGCGTTCCCAGGGTGATCCGCTGCTCGTCGGACGCTCCGACTCTGCGCAACTCGTCGGCCCACGCCCGCAGCAGCGGCATCGTCGACAGGTATCGTTCCGGGCCGGAGCGTTCAAAAGCCAACTCGCTCATCACTTGTTTCCATCCCGCGCCGCGTTCGCCGAGTAGTGCCCCGGTGCCGACGTTCGCGTCGTGGAAGATCACCTCGTTGAAGTGGGCGCCGCCGTCGATGCTGCGCAAGGGGCGGATCTCGATGTCGGGGTGGGGAAGATCGACGATCAGCTGGGACAGTCCGGACTGGCGGTCGGCGGGTGTGCCGTCGGTGCGGGCCAACAACACCATCGCGTGCGCGACGTGGGCGCCGGTGGTCCACACCTTGGTGCCGCTGATCCGCCACGACCCGTCGTCGGTGCGCACCGCGCGGGTCCGTACCGAGGCGAGGTCGGAGCCTGCGTCGGGCTCACTCATGCCGATCGCGAAATAAGTTGTACCCGAGCATATTCCGGGAAGATAGCGTTGCCGCTGGCGTTCGGTGCCGTGGGCGAGGATGCCCGGCGCCATCTGCCGGTCGGCGATCCAGTGCGCCGCGACCGGAGCCCCGGCGGCGAGGAGTTCTTCGGTGATGACGAATCGTTCGACCGCGCTGCGGCCGCGGCCACCGTACCGCTCGGGCATCGTCATGCCCAGCCAGCCGTGCCGGCCGAGGCGTGCACTGAACGCCGGGTCGAATCCGCTCATCCAGCTGTCGCAGGCCGGGACGAAGGCGCCGGCATCGATTTCGGCGGCCAGGAACTCACGCACCTCGTGGCGCAGCGTGTCGATACCCGCCTGGTCGGTGCCCACGGTCGAACGGTAGCACCGGGCCGGACCGAGGAGTCCTCCCGGAAACCTGGAACATGTTCTAAACTAGAACACGTTCATTCCACGGAAGTGAGGCTCTCATGGCGGTTGACCAGGCAATCCGCGAGCGGATCGCCGCTGATCTGTGGACCGCGGAGCGGACCGCGACGGCGATCGGCCGACCCACCGATGCCCACCCGGAACTCGATGTCGTCGACGCCTACGAGATCCAGCTGATCAACATCCGCAAGCGCCTCGACGCCGGTGCGAAGGTCGCCGGGCACAAGGTCGGGCTGGCATCGGAGGCCATGCAGAAGATGATGAACGTCGACGAGCCCGACTACGGGCATCTGCTCGACGAGATGCAGTACCACGAAGCCACCCCGATCGACACCGCGACGCTGTGTTTCCCGCGGGTGGAGGTGGAGGTGGGGTTCATCCTGGGCAAGGATCTGCCCGGTGCGGGATGCACCAACGACGACGTGATCGATGCCGTCGAGTGGGTGGTGCCGTCGATCGAGTTGATCGATTCGCGGATCACCGATTGGCAGATCACGTTGTGCGACACCATCGCCGACAACGCGTCGTCGTGCGGGTGGATTCTCGGCACCGAGCGAGTGGCGATCACCGACATCGACACCGGTGACATCGACGCGGTGTTGCACCGCAACGGCGAGGTCGTCGCGAAGGGCAATTCGTCTGCGGTGCTGGGCCATCCGTTGAACGCGGTGAGCTGGCTGGCGCGCAAGGTGGAGTCTTTCGGGGTGCGACTACGCAAGGGGGATGTGATCCTGCCGGGCACCGCGACACGGGCGTTCGACGTCGGGCCGGGTGATCACGTCGTCGCCGAGTTCGCCGGACTCGGCAGCGTCACCCTCGATTTCACCTGACCAACAACAGTTTTCGACAACACTCTCAGAGGAGGCGCAGGTGGCAGCCAAGCTGACCGCGGCGATCATCGGGTCGGGCAACATCGGTACCGATTTGATGTACAAGCTGGAACGATCCGAGGTGATCGCTCCCCGATGGATGGTCGGGATCGATGCCGACTCGGAGGGCATGAAGCGGGCCGCCGACCACGGGCTCATCACGATGAGTGGCGGCGCCGACGAGTTGCTCGCGTCGTCGGAGAAACCGGACCTGATCTTCGAGGCGACGTCGGCCTATGTGCACCGCGAGTATGCGCCGCGATATGAGCAGGCGGGTATCACCGCGGTCGACCTGACGCCGGCCGCCGTGGGCCCGGCAGTGGTGCCGCCGGCCAATCTGCGCGAGCATCTCGACGCACCGAACACCAACATGATCACCTGTGGTGGGCAGGCGACGATCCCGATGGTCCACGCGGTGTCGTCGGTGGTGCCGGTGCCCTACGCCGAGATCGTCGCATCGGTCGCTTCGGTGTCGGCAGGTCCGGGGACGCGGGCCAACATCGACGAGTTCACCCGGACCACGTCGAAGGGTATCGAGACGATCGGCGGTGCCGCGCGCGGCAAGGCGATCATCATCCTCAATCCGGCCGATCCGCCGATGATCATGCGCGACACCATCTTCTGCGCCATCCCCGACGACGCCGACACCGATGCCATCGCCGCGTCGATCCACAAGCGGGAAAAAGAGATCCAGGCCTACGTGCCCGGCTATCGACTGCTGCAGGACCCGCAGTTCGATCCGCCGAGTGTGCTCAACGGCGGCCACGCCCGTGTCTCGATCTTCGTCGAGGTCGAGGGCGCCGGGGACTTCTTGCCGCCGTACGCCGGCAACCTCGACATCATGACCGCCGCCGCCACCAAGGTCGGCGAGGAAATCGCGAAGCAGAAGTTGGGAGTTTCGGCATGAGCACACCGACGACGGACCTGATGGCCAACGCCCGCAAGTACTCCGCGGATCTCGACATCCGCATCACCGATTCCTCATTGCGCGACGGAAGTCATCACAAGCGTCACCAGTTCACCACCGACGAGGTACGGGCGATCGTCGGTGCCCTCGACGACGCGGGAGTGCCGGTCATCGAGGTCACCCACGGTGACGGTCTCGGCGGATCGTCGTTCAACTACGGCTTCTCCAAAACACCTGAACAGCAGCTGATCTCCGCGGCAGCCGAGACGGCCAAGCGGGCGAAGATCGCGTTCCTGATGTTGCCGGGTCTCGGTACCAAGGACGACATCCGGGCCGCGCAGGACAACGGTGGCCAGATCTGCCGCATCGCCACGCACTGCACCGAAGCCGACGTGTCGATCCAGCACTTCGGACTGGCCCGCGAACTCGGGCTCGAGACCGTCGGCTTCCTGATGATGAGTCACAGTCAGCCACCGGAAGTGCTTGCCGCCCAGGCGCGGATCATGGCCGACGCGGGCTGTCAGTGCGTCTACGTCGTCGACTCGGCGGGCGCGCTGGTGCTCGAGGACGTCACCGTCCGGGTGCAGGCGCTCGTCGCCGAACTCGGCGACGACGCGCAGGTCGGTTTCCACGGGCACGAGAATCTGGATATCGCCGTGGCCAATTCGATCAACGCGATCCGCGCTGGCGCCCAGCAGATCGATGGGTCCATCCGGCGCTTCGGCGCGGGCGCCGGTAACACGCCCACCGAGGCATTCGTCGGGGTGTGCGACAAACTCGGCATCACCACCGGCGTGGACTTCATGAAGATCGCCGACGCGGCGCAAGACGTGGTGCGCCCGGCGATGCCCTCGGAGTGCCTGGTCGACCGATCGGCGATGATGATGGGCTACGCGGGTTGCTACAGCTCATTCCTCAAACATGCCGAGGGCCATGCCGAACGCTACGGCGTCTCCGCCGCGGAGATCCTCATCGAGGCCGGCAACCGCAAACTCGTCGGCGGCCAGGAAGACCAGCTCATCGACATCGCGCTCGAACTCAAGAAGAAGGCCGACGCCAACGCCGGTGTGTAGCGCCGCCTACATCCCGGCCGGCGGATGGCCGAGGCAGATCATCGCGCCGAACGGGTCCTTGATGACGGCGAGGGTGCCGTACGGGGTGTCCTCGCCGGGCATGACGATCTCACCGCCGAGACCGGCGGCCTGTGCGACGGTCGCGGCGACGTCGTCGACGCAGATGTAGATCTGCCAGAACGACGGGGCGTCGCCGAACAGTCCGGTGGCGTCCATGACGCCGGCGTACGCGGTCTCCCCGAAGAACAGCTGCGAGTAGCGCAGCGGCCCGCCGGGGGCGACCTCCTGACCGGTGTTGTCGATGACGGTGTCGGCGCGGGCGCCGACGGTCTCGGTGTAGAACGCGAGTGAGGCAGGGTAGTCGCGGGTGGCGAGTTCGAACCAGTAGGGCGCTCCGTGCACACCCCACTCGGTGAAACCATGATGCTGGTTGGGCTTCCAGAACCCGATGGCGGCTCCGGCGTTGTCGACGGTGACCATCATGTTGCCCTCCTCGCCGACTGCCATGGGCGGCACCATGATCGAACCTCCCGCGGCTTCGACGTTCTTGACGGTGGTCTCCGGGTCATCGGTACGCAGGTAGAGCGACCAGATGTCGGACGGGCCACCACCTTCGGCCATGTACGGACTCAGGCCGGCGACGCGTTTGCCGTGCAGGGTGAAGTTCTGATAGCCGCCGAACTCCTCGCGCGGTGGGCCCTCGACCTCCCAGCCGAACAGGCCCTGATAGAACTCGGCGGCCTTCGCCGGCTCGCTGCTCATCAGGTCGAACCAGATCGGTGCGCCCACGGGGGCGGAATATGCGGTCATGGTGAACTCCTGTTTCCGATGACGGTTGGTGACAAGGGTGAGACCTCCATCCTCGTCGAAACTCATCGGTGTCACGGCCGACCTGCGGATCTCGTGACGTGCGTGAGGAAGTCGCGTGCCGCACCGGCCCGCGGTTCGTCGCCGCCGATCCACACCGCCCGCAGGGCGCGTCGCAGATCGAGCCCGGACACCGGCACGGCGATCAGCCGACGACCGAGATCGTCGCGTACCGACAGATCGGACACGACCGCCGGTCCGGCGCCGGCGATGACCGCCGAGCGCACCGCCGCGGTCGTCGACAACTCGAGCACCGGTTGCGCGCGGGCCACGTCGGGCTCGTGGGCCCCGGCCAGCATGGTGTCCAGGAAGAGTCTTGTCCCGGAACCGGATTCGCGGGTCACCAGCGGGGTGCGGGCCAACTCGTCGGAGCTCACCGCCGTGCGCCGACGCGCCCACGGATGCTCGGGCGGTACGACGAGCAGCAGGGTGTCGTGGGCGACGACGCGACTGCGTACCCCGGGGGCCACCTGCGGGCCCTCGACGAAGCCGAGTTCGACGTCGCCGGCCCGGACCAATTCGCAGGCGTGCTCGGAGTTCGTCGCGGTGAACGACACCTTGGGTGCGTGCTCGACGCTCTGCCCGAACGACACCAACCATTGCGGAAGGAGATGTTCGGCGACCGTCAGACTGGCGGCCAGTCGCAGCTCGTCGCGTCGTTCGCGACGTAGTGCGGCGAGCCCGGCGTCGAACTCCGAGGCCAGGCCGAGAAGCCGATCGGCCCACTCCGACACCAGGATTCCGGCCTCGGTGGGTGCGGTGCCGGTGGGGGAGCGGGTCAGCAGCGAGATCCCGAGCGTGGCCTCCAACGCCCGCATCCGCGCCGATACGGCCTGCTGGGTGATCCCCAACTCACCCGCGGCGGCATTGAGGCTGCCGGTGGTGACCACCGCGAGCAGTGTCTCCAGCGAGGGCAGGTCGGGCATGCGCGGGCTCAACACCCTCCCAGGTTACAACCATCCGTTGTAACTCTTGCAGGGAATTGCCGTCTACCTGCCAAGACGTCGATCGGCGACCGTAGGTGCATGACGTTGCGCGAACCACCGGTCCGGACCCACTTCGCCCACGTGCCGCCGAATTGGTTCGCGACGGTGATGGGCACCGGCATTCTGGCGATCGCAGCGCACGGGCTCGGCCACGGCACGCTGCTGACCGCGCTGTCGATCGTGTTCTGGCTGCTCGCGTGCCTCGTCTACATCGGGGTGATCGCCGCGACCGTCATGCACTGGCGTCGCCACCGCGACGCCGCACGCGCCCACCTGCGGCACCCGGTGATCGCGCACTTTTACGGTGCCGTGCCGATGGCGACGCTGACCGTCGGCACGTCGACCCTGGTGGCCGGCGTCCACGTGATCGGGCCGAGCGCCGCGCTCGCCGTCGACATCGTGTGCTTCACCCTCGGCACTATCGGCGGAGTCGCGACGGCACTGCTGATCCCCGCCCGTCACCTCCTCGGCCGAGCGGGCGACGCCGGAGGACCCGACCGGCCGGAACCGAACCGGACAGAACCCTTCGGGGGTTGGCTGATGTCGGTGGTCCCGCCGATGGTGTCGGCATCGGCGGCCGCGGTGCTCGCCGGGGCGTTCGACGAACCGAGTGCACGCCGCGCTCTGCTGGTCATCGGAGTCGCGGCCTTCGTGTTCTCGTTGGTTCTCGCCGTGCCGATCGCGGTCTCGGTGATCGGTTCCCTGATGACGCACGGAACGGGCCCCGCCGGACTGGCACCGACGTGGTGGATCGTCCTCGGACCGCTCGGACAATCGGTGACCGCGGCGTGCCTGCTCGCCCACGTTGCCACCGGGGTGACCGGAGCGGCCACCGCCGGCGTCCTCGGCGTCCTCGCCCACGACTACGCGCTCACGGTGTGGGCCGCGGCGGTGATCTGGATCGTCGTCGCCACCGCCATCACCGCGCGGTCGGTACGCCGCGGACTGCCGTTCGGTCTGACCTGGTGGTCGTTCACCTTTCCGCTGGGCACCTTCGTGACCGGGTCGTCGGCATTGGCGGCGACCACCGGGCACACGATGTTCGCGGTGGTCGCAGGTGTCGGGTTCGTCGCCTTGCTCCTGGCCTGGGGGATCGTCGCGACCCGTACCGTCGCCGGGATCATCGACGGTGCCTTGCTCATCGCCCCCGCAGGAGCGCGTGGCACGCTGGGACGGTGAGCCTCGAAAGGATTCGGCCGTTTCTGTGGCCGGCGTTGGTGGTCGTGGGTCTGGCGATCGTGGGCTGCGCGCAAGCGAGCTGGGGTGCCTCCGATCAGGGGGCCCAACTTCAGGTGAGCGGGCTCGGTGGGGTCAGCGCCCGAGCGGCCGCGACCGCCGACGTCGAGGCGGCCTTCTCCGCCCACACCGAACGGCCGGCGTTGCTCACTCTTGTGTTCGGCGTCGTCATCGCCCTGGCGGCGCTGCTGGGTTGGTGGAAGCCGTTTCGCCGCAACCCCATCGGTGTCCTCGCCGTGTCGGCGGTGATCGTGGCGGCGGGGGTGGCGACGATCGTCGTGGCCGCGATGGTGATCGCCGACCCGGCGGGGCGCCTCTTCGACGCCGCGGTCAACGATGCCATCGACGCGCCGGGCCCGCTGTTGTCGCCGGCGTGGGGCGTGATCGCCACCCTGATCCTTGCGGTGCTGAGCGTGGTGCTCGCACCGCTCACCAGTATCCGTCGGGGTCGGATTCGGGAGACTGCGCCGGGATGATCCCCTCGGCGACACCGTGATCGATACTCGCCGAGAGTCGCGGACATGTCCGCATCATCGCCGGGTTGCCGCCGATCCGACGGATCTCCTCGAGTTCGTCGCAGCGCGCCCGGGCGCTGGGGTTCCACTGCACGCTGGTGTGGTGCGGACTGGTCTTCTTGACCATCACACAGGCGTGGCAGGACCGGCATTCGATCTCGGTCATACCGCCGCGCAGGTAGTGGTCACGGTCGCGGTCGGTGGCCTCGTGAACCCGGGCGAGGAGTTGCGGGTCGTCGGTGTGGTCGGGAGCCTTTGCCCAGCCCGCGCGGGTCATCGGGTCAGACCCGTGACTCGGTCGTCGCGGTGGACGAGTCGGCCTGCTGCGCCTCGTGTTCCTCTCGGAGCCGAATGTTCTCCTGCACCTCGATGTTCCAGCTCTCGACGGCCTTGGTGGTGTCGATCTCGTACTCGAAGCGCTGGGTCATCTCGTCGGTGACCTCGGCCTTGTCGACGTAGAACTGCTCATACCAGCGACGCAGCTGATAGACCGGGCCGTCCTCCTCGACGAGGAGTGGATTGTCGATGCGTGTCTTGTGCTTCCAGATCTCGACGTCCTGCAGGAATCCGACCTCGATGCCCGCGGTGATCTTCTGGGCCATCTTGTCGGCCTGTTCGGGTGAGAGGCCCTCGGGGATCTTGGCCATCACGCCGTACATGAGGACGAACGAATTGGCGTCGATGGGGTAGTGGCAGTTGGTGAGGATGGTCTCGATGGCGTAGCCGCCGTAGTACTGCACCATCGGATTCAGCATGTACGAGGGCCCGTAATAGGCTGCGATCGACTCCAGGCGGGTGTCGCCGTAGGCGGTGCCCAACGAGATGTCTGGGCGCCCATGGGAATTCATGTATTGCGCGGCGGTCTCACCCTCGAAGACGTTCTTGAAGTAGTCGGGGAGTGCGAAGTGCACGTAGAAGAAGTGCGCCATGTCGACGACGTTGTCGATGATCTCGCGGCAGTTGGAACCCTCGATGACGATCCGATTCCACGTCCACGCGGTCCACTCGTCACTGTCGACCTCCGACAGCTCCGGGATGATGATTTCCTTTGGGGGAGGATTGCCTTCCGGGTCGTTGTAGACGAACACCTGCCCGTTGCGAACCATGGTCGGCCACGCCCGGGTCTTGGCGAGCTTCGGGTTGCGCTTGGCGTAGGGAACACCGGCGCAGCGTCCGTTGCCCTTCCACAGCCAGCCGTGGAACGGGCAGGCGACGTTGTCGCCCTTGACGCTGCCCTGTGACAGATCGCCACCCATGTGTCGGCAGTAGGCGTCGAGCACCTGGATCTGTCCCGACGTGTCGGTCCAGACGACGAGCTTGGTGCCGAAGATCTGCACCGAGTGCGGCTTGCCGTCGGCGAACTCGCCCACCAGGCCCAGGCAGTGCCATCCGCGGGCGAAGCGGGTCGGTGGGGTGCCGGTGTCGATCTCCCGCACGCCCGAATCGGCCGCGTCGGCGGCCGAGGTTGCGGTCGGGGTGCCTGTGCTCACAGCCATTCGGATCTCTCCCATCGTGGCGCTGCATGCGAATCGCGTACAGCCGATACTAGAACATGTTACAAAAATAGCAGTGGACCGCGGCCGACGAACCCGGATACGGGCAGGAAATGGGCACAAAGTCCCAGTACTCGACATAAATGAGAACGTGTTCTAGTCTTGGAATCGGTACGCGTCACGCCGGTGCTGGTTGGGGGACGAGCACACGAGAAGACACACAGTGAAGAGAACAGGGATGGGTGAGATGCCAGCACGAGAGAGCGATCCGAGTCAGCGCAGCGAGGCCGGCGCGCAGGTCCTGGAGAAGATCAATGCGCTGCTGCCCGAACTCGAGCAGCGTGCGCAGCAGACCGAGGATCTGCGTCGGATTCCCGACGAGACGGTTTCCAGCCTCGAGAGCGCGGGCTTCTTCCGACTCATGCAGCCCGAGCAGTGGGGCGGCTATCAGGTTGACCCGGTGACCTTCTACGAGGCCGTTCGGCGATTGTCGACGGCGTGCGGGTCCACCGGCTGGGTGTCGGGGATCATCGGTATCCACAACTGGCATCTCGCACTCTTCGACCAGCAGGCGCAAGAGGACGTGTGGGGCAACGACACCACCGTCCGCATCTCCTCGTCGTACGCGCCGATGGGGATGGGCGAGGTCGTCGACGGCGGATACAAGGTGAACGGCAACTGGGCGTTCTCATCGGGATGTGAGATCGCCGACTGGACCTTCGTCGGCGGACCGGTCATCAAGCGCGGCAAGCCCGTCGACTTCGTCAGCTTCTTGCTGCCCCGCTCGGACTACACGATCAAGGATGTGTGGAATGTGGTCGGGCTCAAGGGCACCGGCTCCAACACCCTCGAGGTCAAGGATGCCTTCGTCCCGACCCACCGCGTACTCTCGATGCGCACCATGGCCGAATACCGCAGTCCCGGCCTCGAGCGGAACACCGCGCCGGTCTACAAGATGCCGTGGGGCACCATTCATCCCAGCGTCATCTCGACGCCGATCATCGGAATGGCCTACGGCGCCTACCATTCGCACGTCGAACATCAGGGCAAGCGCGTTCGCGCCGCCTACGCGGGCGAGAAGTCCAAGGACGATCCGTTCGCCAAGGTCCGGATCGCCGGCGCCGCCAGCGACATCGACGCGGCCTGGCGTCAGGTGTCGGGCAACCTGCAGGCCGAATACGACCTCATCCTCGCCGGCGAGGAGATCCCGATGGAGTTGCGGCTGGCCGCCCGGCGCGATCAGGTGCGCGCCACCGGCCGCGCGATCGAGTCGATCGACAGTCTCTTCGAGAACTCGGGTGCCGGTGCGCTGAACGTGGATTCGCCGATCCAGCGGTTCTGGCGCGATGCACACGCCGGACGCGTCCACGCCGCCAATGACCCCGAGCGTGCCTACGTCGCATTCGGCAACGGGGAGTTCGGGATTCCCGTCGGCGACACCATGGTCTGAGCCACGCCGATCTGATTCACGCCGATCCGGTGGACAGCACACGCGAGGACAGGAGCACCCAGCACATGACCGACAGTCCGATCCGTTCCCTGGGGTACATGCGCATCGAGGCGACCGACGTCGAAGCCTGGCGCGAATACGGCCTGAAGGTGCTCGGCATGGTCGAGGGCACCGGTACCGTCGACGGCGCACTCTACCTGCGGATGGACGACTTCCCGGCTCGCTTGGTGATCGTGCCGGGCGACCACGACCGGCTCGCGTCCTCCGGCTGGGAATGCGCCAATGCGTCGGCGCTCCAAGACGTCCGAGATCGCTTGTCGGCGGCCGGCGTCGTCTATCGCGAGGCCAAGGACACCGAACTCCTCGAGCGTCAGGTCGTCGAGATGATCGTGTTCACCGACCCGGCCGGCAACACCATCGAGGCGTTTCACGGTGTGGCACTGCAGCATCGACGAATCGTCAGCCCGTACGGCCACCGCTTCGTCACCGGTGAGCAGGGCCTCGGGCATGTGGTGCTCACCTGCTCCGACGACAAGGCTGCGCTGGAGTTCTACCGCGACGTCCTCGGCTTCTCGCTCCGCGATTCGATGCGACTGCCACCGCAGGCCGTCGGCCGCGAAGAGGGCGATGAGGTGCCGTGGCTGCGCTTCCTCGGCTGCAATCCACGACATCACTCGCTGGCGTTCCTGCCGATCCCCAATTCGACGGGCATCGTGCATCTCATGGTCGAGGTCGAGAACTCAGACGACGTGGGTCTGTGCCTCGACCGGGCGCTGCGCCGCAAGGTGAAGATGTCGGCCACCCTCGGTCGGCACGTCAACGACCTCATGCTCTCCTTCTACATGAAGACACCCGGCGGATTCGACGTCGAATTCGGTTGTGAGGGAAGAACCGTCGCCGACGACGACTGGATCGCCCGGGAGAGCACCGCGGTCAGCCTGTGGGGCCATGACTTCACCGTCGGATTCTCCCAGTAGCGACGAGTCGGCCATGAGCGCCCATACCCCCTACGGCTCCGCCGATTTCGACTCCCGACAGTTCCGTACCGCGATGGGCCAGTTCTGCACCGGCGTCACCGTGATCACCACGCTCACCGCCGACGACCAGCCGGCCGGATTCGCATGCCAGTCGTTCGCGGCGCTGTCCCTCGACCCGCCGCTGGTGCTGTTCTGCCCGCAGAAGACCTCACGTACGTGGTCGGTGATCGAGCAGCGGGGCGGCTTCTGCGTCAACGTGCTCTCGAATCGTCAGCAGGACGTGAGCGCGAATTTCGGTGCGCCGCGCGAGGACAAGTTCTCCGGCGTGGTGTGGGACCCCTCGCCCGCGGGGCTGCCGGTCATCCGACACTGCCTGACCTGGGCGGAGTGCACCATCGAGCAGGTTGCCGACGGTGGTGATCACCATATCGTCATCGGCCGCGCCCAGACGCTGGGAGAGGTGTTGCAGGACAAGCCGTTGCTGTTCTACCGCGGCGGATACCTCTCCACCGAACACCCGCGCGTGACACCCGCACAGGCCGAACTCGAGAACTTCCTGACCTGGACCGGAGGGGACACCTGGCTATGAGTGCACCGAGCATCACGATCGCCGAACAGGCCACCAAGCCGTTCACCGATGCCATCGCCGAGGCCGAGAAGCTGATCCGCTCAGCGGAATTCGTGAGTAGCGAACAAGATCTGGCCGAGGGGCTCGACTATCTCGCCGGCAGTATCTCGGCGATCGGTCACCTGGTTCGTACCCGCAACCTCACCCACCCAGTGTTCGTCGCATCGACCGGACCGTACACCAAGATGGGCCTGGACAACCCCGACACCCTCTACTACCACGCCGACATCGACCCCGCAGGCACCTACCGGGTCTGGGGGCGGCGGGGCACCACCGCCGACCTGAGTTTCCAAGTGCTGCGCGGGGATTACACCCCCGACGCGGTCCCGGGCGGTGACGACGCCTTCGACGACCGGCGCATCACCATTGCCGACGACGGCTCCTTCGAGATCGTCTTCCGCCCCGCGGGCAGCGGACCGGGCTGCGCGGACGAGTTCGTCCTCCCCGACGGCGCCACCACACTGTCGGTGCGCGAGGTCTACTCCGACTGGGCCCAGCGCAAGGGCGCCATCGCCATCGAACGCGTCGACACGAGCGGAACCGCGCCCACCGAACCGGATCTCGAACGGGTGACCCGTCGCTACCGGACCGCGGCCAAGATGTTGACCGCGCGGATCAACACCTGGTTCAACTTTCCCAAGTGGTTCTATCTCGACGAGCCGGTGAACACCTTCACCCCGCCGCGGCTGACACCCGGTGGGCTGGCCACCCAGTTCTCGTCGGTCGGCCACTATCGTCTCGCCCCCGACGAGGCGATCCTCGTCACGGTTCCGAAATCCGACGCGCCCTACCAGGGATTCCAGCTCGGCAGCCTGTGGTACATCTCACTGGACTACGTGCACCACCAGACGAGCCTGAATTCTGCTCAGGCACAAGTTGATCCCGACGGGATGATCCGCATGGTGATCTCGCATACCGATCCGCACATCGCCAACTGGATCGAGACCACCGGGCGCGAACGCGGGATCATGCAGTTTCGCTGGCAGCGGACCGAGCGACCGATCACCCCGGAGCAGGGCCCGACGGCACAGGTCATCGACGTCGGCGACGTGGCGGCGCATCTACCGTATCTCGCGCACAACCGGGTCGACGCGGACGGCTGGGCGCAGCGAATAGCACAGCGGCAGCGAGGCTTTGCCGAGAGGATGCTCGCATGAGTGAAGGACTACTGGCCGACAAGGTCGTCGTCGTGTCGGGTGTCGGGCCAGGGCTCGGACGCTCGATCTGTGTTCGGGCCGCGGCCGCCGGAGCGAGTGTGGTGCTCGCGGCTCGGACCGAATCCAGACTCAAGGAGGTGGCCGCCGAACTCGACACGCCCACGCTCGTCGTACCGACCAACATCACCGACGACGACGCCGTCGACGCACTGGTGAGCGCCGCCGTCGGCGAGTTCGGCGGCGTCGACGTGCTGGTGAACAACGCGTTCGCATTGCCGTCGATGAAACCGTTGGCCCGCACCGACTTCGACCAGATCACCGCGAGTCTGGACCTGACGGTGCTCGGCACCCTGCGGGTGATCAAGGCGTTCACCGATTCGCTCGCCGAGAGGGGCGGGTCGATCGTCAACATCAACTCGATGGTGATCCGCCATTCCGAGCCCCGCTACGGCAGTTACAAGCTGGCCAAGTCGGCGATGCTCGCGATGTCGCAGACACTGGCCACCGAGCTGGGGGACAAGGGGATTCGGATCAACTCGGTGGCGCCCGGCTACATCTGGGACGACCAACTGAAGTGGTACTTCGGGGAGGTCGCCAAGAAGTACGGCATCACCCCCGAGCAGGTGTACGAGCAGACGGCGGGCCGCTCCGATCTCCATCGTCTACCCGAGCCGGATGAGATCGCCGACGCGGTGGTCTTCCTCGCCTCGCCGATGGCGCGTGCCATCACCGGTCACACCCTCGACGTGAATTGCGGTGAATACCATGACTAGATCGACGCTGACGACCGTGGGGACCGTCGACGACCTCCACGAATCAGCCATGCGAGCAACCGGTCTGGATGATTTCGGCGATGACGGGTACCGCGAGGCGCTGGCAATCCTGCTCACCTCGTACGCGGAAGAGGCCGGGCTCACCGAACTCGGCAGCAAGATGTTCCGGTACTTCCTCAAGGGGGCGCTGGTGGCGCGGCTGCTGAGCGAGGCGTCGTGGAAGGCCAACCCCGGCTACGTCGACGTGCCGATCACCCGGCCGATCTTCGTCACCGGGCTGCCGCGTACCGGGACCACCGCACTGCATCGGCTGCTCACCGCCGACCCCGCCCATCAGGGCCTCGAGATGTGGTTGTGCGACGTCCCGCAGCCGCGTCCGCCGCGCGAGACGTGGTCGGACAACCCGGTGTTCACACAGATCAACGCGGGCTTCGCCCAACACCACGTGGAGAACCCGGAGTTCCTGGGACTGCACTACATGCATGCGGCCGAAGTCGAGGAATGCTGGCAGTTGTTGCGGCAGAGCATGATGTCGATCTCCTACGAGTCACTGGCGTACCTGCCCACTTATTCGCGCTGGCTCGCCGGCCAGGACTGGACGCCCGCGTACGCCCGACACAAACGCAACCTGCAGCTCATCGGCTCCAACGATCCCGAAAAGCGCTGGGTACTCAAGAATCCCAGCCACCTGTTCGCCTTGGATGCGCTGATGGCCACCTATCCCGATGCTCTGGTGATCCAGACACATCGGGCGCCGGAAACGATCATCGCCTCCATGTGCAGCCTCGCCGAACATGCCACTCCGGGGTGGTCGACGACCTTCGTCGGCGAGCGGATTGGTGCCTCACAGCTCGAACTGTGGTCGCGTGGTCTGCGCGAATTCTCGAGTGCCCGACAGCGATACGACCCCACACAGTTCGTCGACGTCGAGTTCGACGAATTGCGAGCAGACCCGTTCGGCGTCGTCGACCGCGTGTACGCGGCATTGGGGGCATCGGTGTCCGACGCGGCTCGAGCGGCGATGCGGGTGCTCGACGAGGAGAGCCGTTCGGGGGCGCGAGCACCCCGCCACACCTACCGGCTGGCCGACTACGGTCTCGACGAGGACACCGTGACAACCGCTTTCGCTTCCTGATCGCTCGTATCAGAGTGATCGATCACCGCCGTCAGGCGCCGGTCGGGTGGTTGGGGTCCGCGGGGGTGCAGCAGATCGGCGAGTGCTGTCCGCACGCATTCGGTGAACAACCGGCTGTCGGTGACGGCCGCGGGATCGCAATTCACGCCGAGGAAGACGCCGCTGGCGTAGGACATCAGTCCCACGTTGACCGCGGCCCCCGACTTGGGTGCGAACGGGATGAGCTTGGTGACCTTGGCGCCCGCGGTGAAGACCGACATCGGTGGGCCGGGGACGTTGGTCGCGGCGACGTCGACCCCCTTCATCAACGAACCCGCGATCGAGGTGGTCAGTGGGGCCGGCAATGAGGCGAGCAACTGGTAGACGATCGTCGAGGCGCGCAGTGCCGGATCGTGTTGGGCCCGCCGCACCACGGGCTCGATCCGTCGGAGCAGACCACTGACGTCGGCCGGCTCGGCCGGCATCACGAAACGTGCGGGTACCCAATGATTCCCGGCTGCCTCGTCGGAGTCGGTCCGCACACTGACCGGCATGTTGACCCGGACTCGGCGCAATTGCTCGCCCAACGCGACGTGATAGTCGCGCAGCGCTGCGGTCACCACCGCCAGGAAACAGGTGTTGAGCGTGGTGTCATGCCGGCGTGCGGCGGACTTGAGGGCATCGAGAGGCACCTCCACCACCGAGAAGTCCACCGACAGTGAGCGATCCGACATCAAGGTGGACAGCGGACGGCCCTGGGGTGCGAGCATCCGAATCGTCGACGCCGCGGTGTCGACGGCCTGTCGGGTCACACCGACGGGGTTGGTGACGGCGGTCCTGCCGGTCGAGAACGCCAGTCGTGCGACCCGGGCGGCGTCGTAGGCGGCGGCGCGGACCTCGAACCCCACGGCCTGCTCGACCCGATGGATCAGGCTCGACGGTTCGGCGGCCGGCACCGTCGGCATGTCTCCGGGTTCCGGGGCATCGCGGGAGAGGTCGAACAGCGAGGCAGCCATTGCCAGACCACCGATGCCGTCGGTGATGCAGTGGTGGATCTTCACGATCAGCGCGGCCTGATCGTCGACGAGGCCGGTGATGATCGCGGCCTCCCACAGCGGGCGCGCACGATCGAAGTCGGCCTCGCTCATTCGCTCTGCGAAGTCGAGGACCTCGGCGAGCGCCTCGCGTTCGCCTGGTGCGCGTCGCCACCGCAGGTGGAATCCGGCGTCGAAATGCGGGTCGACCTCCCAGCGTGGCGGAGCCAGCGACATCGGATTACCGACGGCCCGCTGACGTAGGCGCGGCTGCAATCGGGTCAGTCGTTCGGTGCGGTCGGTCACCAGCGCGAGATCAGGTGCGCGGTCGAGCATCGCGACCAGCGTGATCGACGACCGCAACAGCGGGTCGTCCTCGATGCCGAACATCACCGCGTCGAATGCGCCCATCCTGGGATCGAGGCCAACCATGTGCGTATTGTGCGACAGGCATCCTCGCCGGTGCCACGGTTTGCGCGAGGTCGGCGATCATCGGCGGGGGATGACACCTAGGGTTGATCACATGTCCGAGAAGTACGAACGCCGTACCGACGACGGGTTCCGCCGACTGATCGCCTTCACCGACGCCGTTGTTGCGATCGCGTTGACGTTGCTCGTCCTGCCGCTCGTCGACATCATCCACGACGTCGCCCAGGACTCGACGGTGGGGCAGGTATTCGACGAGCATTCCGACGAGATCATCGGCTTCCTGATCAGTTTCGTCGTGATCTGGGTGCTGTGGCGCAACCACCACGGCACCTTCGAGTACTTCAAGACCTACGACCGGATGATCTTCAACCTTCATCTGCCGTGGCTGCTGACCATCGTGGTGCTGCCCTTCGTCACCGCGCTGATCAGTGGAAACACACTCAAGGGAGCCAACGTCGTCTATATGGCGGTGCTGTGGCTGTCGATCGCGTCGGTGGTGGTGATGTCGATGTGGGGCCGTCGGCACCGCGAACTGCTCCACTCCGGCGACGACGTCGACGCCTGGCTTGCCCGGCTGCCCGACTTCGGCACCCCGATCCTGCTGACCGTCGCGATCGTGATCACGCTGGTGGTGCCGGGCTCGGGGCTGTACTCACTACTCCTGTTGTTCGCCGTCGGCCCCGTCAACGCCGTGATCGAACGGTGGGTCGGCCGGGGAAAACCCGCCTGAGCTGCACCGGTCGTCGAGGTCTTCCCGGTCGTCGAGGTGTGACGAGCCGCTTGGCGAGGAGCCGCGAGACGCGGTGCGCATTCCCGGTCGTCGAGGTGTGACGAGCCGCTAGGCGAGGAGCCTCGAGACGCGGTGCGGTGGTGCTGGTTCTCAATCGGGTCACCGACCCGGATCATTCACCGGGTAGTCGTCGAACACGGTCTTCCAGTACTGCTCCGGAAGCTCGACGCCGCGGCGGAGAACGATCGCCAGGCCGGTGGCCATGGCGATACCCAGAAGCCCCAGCCACAGGCCGCCGAGTGCGAGCGCCACGAGCGCGATGGTGTGCAACACCGGCCACCCGTCGAGCAGAAGAAGAATCGGCGCGAACAAGAGGCTCACCACGATGTAGGACGACGAGCCGAAGCGGTCGCTGCGCATGATCATCCGCAGCCACCGTGGGACGTCGATGTCGGGCGAGGTGTCGGTGTCGGCGGTCGTGGTCATATCGAGCTCCTCTCGTCGGTTCCATTCCACTGTTCGCGGGGTTGCGTGGTCAATTACCTTGGAGGTCATGTTTGCCACCACCGAGCCGGTACGGACGAGCGAATCAGATCGTGCCGGAAAGATGCTGCGGGACTGGCGGCTTCGCAAGGGGCTCTCACAGCTCGCGCTCTCCTTGCAGGTCGGGATCAGCGCTCGGCATCTGAGTTTCGTCGAGACCGGGCGCTCGGTGCCCAGCACCGAGCTGATCGTTCATCTCGGAGAGTATCTGGAAATACCTCTGCGCGAACGCAATCGGATACTCCTGGCGGCCGGTCATGCTCCGGTCTACTCCCATCATCGGCCCGACGACCCCGAGCTCGCGGTGGTGCGCAGTGAGCTGTCGCAGATGATCGCCGCTGTCGAGCCGGTGCCCGCGGTCATCTGCGACCGCCATTGGGGGCTGGTCGAAGCCAACGGGACGATCGCAGTGCTGCTCGACGGATGTGCGCCGCACCTGCTCGAACCGCCCGCCAACGTCCTACGGCTGACCCTGCATCCCGACGGTGTGGCCCCGCGGATCGCCAACCTCGCGACGATACGGAACCATCTGATCGGTCAGGTGCGTCGGCGTGCGGAGTGGACAGGGGATCGCGTCCTTGCCGATCTCGCCCGCGAACTATCTGCGTACCCAAGCGATTCCGATGAGGAGTCCGAATCCGTGGACGACTCGGTCGTGGTGCCTCTGCGGCTGAGACATCCCGACGGCGAACTGAGTTTCTTCACCATGGCCGCCGCCTTGACCTCGGCCCGCGACGTCACGATCGACGAGTACACCGTCGAGCTGTTCGCGCCGGCCGACGGTCGGACCCGAGAATTTCTCTACGGCAGTCGATGATTTGCCGCAGAACCCCCGGTACTCACATCGGTGTCGATCGCAGCACGCCGTTGACGGTGGAGCCGAGTAGCTCGCTGAACCAGCAGGTGCCCAGCGTCAGTCCGGTCTCCACGACCCAAAGATCATCTGGCTCCACGCGGAAACTCCTGCCGGCTCCTGCAGCGTGTCGACTACTGTAAGCGTCGTCGGACGATCCCGGGAGAAGGAAGCTGTGTCGGCAAGCAGCACGAAAGGGCGTGGTGGACCGTCCCATTCAATGTCCCTGAAGTCGCCAGCGGCAGTGCGGTCATAGCGTTCTTGGTCGCTGATGCAGTTCAGGGACAGCGTTATTGTCCATCACTTCCCGGCAGTAAGACGTCCTTTTGCGCGTCCGAGCAGAGCTTCTTCCAGTCCGCGTCCGGCGTGGAAAGTCGACACGTAAGAGGACGGTCCTTCCATCGCTCGGAACCGTGATCGGCAAGTTTGTCTCCTGGGCGGTTCGACGATCGGTTGCTGGATGCTGTGCGATCCTCAGTTGGAGGCCACCGAGAGTTCAGCCGCGCAACCGGTCCACCATGTCGGCAACGACCTCATGCGGTTGGCCGAACAGTTGGGAACTCGATTGAGCACGTTTGAAGTACAGCTGGATGTCGTGTTCCCAGGTGATGCCGATGCCCCCGTGGATCTGGATGGCGTCGCCGGCGACGCTCGCGTAGGCCTCCGAGCAGTGGACGCGGGCGGCCGCCGCGAGTTCCGCGGCGTCGGCCGAACCGGCGGCGAGTGCCTCGACCGCGGCGTGGGATATCGCCCGCGACGTCGCCACGAGCGCGTACATGTCGGCCATCCGGTGTTTGAGTGCCTGGAACGATCCGATGGCGCGGCCGAACTGGTTGCGCTCCTTGCTGTATCCGACGGTCAGGTCCAGAGCACGGGCGGCGCCACCGACCTGCTCCGCAGACATCAGGGCCCAGGCCGCGGTCCGGATCGTGTCGACGGTCCCGGCGCGGGCGGTGATCGTCTCGGCGGGCACGTCGTCGAAAGTGACCGACGCGAGCGGGCGTGTCGGGTCGAGTAGTGGTTGCGGAGTGATCGTCACACCTTCGGCACGGGCATCGACGTCGTGGACGGTGAGTCCGGCGTCGGTGCCGGCGACGACCAGCAAGTGATCGGCAGATTCCGCGTCGAGAACGTAATGGGCTGTGCCCGAGAGCAGTCCGGCCTCCGCGCGGACACCGGACGACGACCACCCCGACGGTGCCGCCCAACACAGCGCGACGATCGACGTCCCCGCGGCGATCGCGGGCAGCAACCGCGCCGAGGCCGCATCATCTCCGGCGGCCAGCAGCGCGGCGCTCGCGAGCGCCGCAGAGAACACCGGCACCACCGACAGTGCGCCCCCGAGTTCCTCGAGCACCACTGCGGTCTCGACGAAGCTCGCCCCGGCACCACCGAACTCCTCGGGAATCGGCAGTGCCGCGACACCGATCTCGGTCGACAGCGTCTGCCACAACCCTCGGTCGATGCGTGGTGTTTCCGACATAGACGTACGCAGGGCGGCGGAACCACCCCGCTGCTTGAGCAACGCGGCGATCGACTCCCGCAGGGCCTCTCGCTCCTCGGTGGAGATGGATTCGCGCACAGTGGGTTCGGTGGTCACAGCGTCTCCAGGATTCGCGTCCGATGCGCGGCGGGGGTACCCCACGCGCCGATCAGGGCGCGGGTCTTGGTCAGATACAGGGAGAGATCGTGCTCGGCGGTGTACCCGATCGCCCCGAGCACCTGCAGAGCATGACGCGACGCCAGGTACGCCGCATCGGCGGCGGCCACCTTCGCCGCGGAGATGTCGCGGCCCACGTCGGTGCCCTCCGGGGCTCCGCCGTCGACGCCGACGGCCGCCCCGTGAATCAGCGGCCGTGCCATCTCCAACGCGATGGCGACATCGGCCAGATGGTGCTTGACGGCCTGGAAGGAGCCGATGGCGCGACTGAACTGCTTGCGTGCCACCGCGTACTCCGACGCGATCGACAGCATCCGATCACCCAGACCGAGCAACTGGGCGGCGGTGGCCAGCGCGCCGAGATCGGCTGCGGCAGTACCGTTCACCTCGGTGTCGACCGGGTCGGACGCGCTGACTTCGGAGACCGTGCGGGCCGGGTCCACCGTGCGGTGGGTGGCGGTGATCTGCGCCGTGGACAAGGTGCCGTCGGCGAGGAGGTACACCTGTGACGCGGCGTCGGCGTCGGCGGCGCGTGGCGCCCATGGCGCCGCCGCCACCGACGCCAGCCGACCACCGGCAATGGCGCCGAGGTCGTCGGCGGCATCGGTGCCGGCGAGCAGAGTCGGTGCGACGGCCACTGTTTCGGCCAGCGGGCCGGGGACGCCGTGCCGGCCCAAGACCTCGGCGACCACGGCCATCTCCACAGCCCCCGCGCCGGCACCGCCGTGTTCGTCGTCGATGAGCAGCCCGAAGACGCCGGTGTCGGCGAGTTGGCCGAAGACGTTGGCGGCCGGCGCCCGGTCACCGGCGGCCCACGCGCGGGCGACGGCGGGACTGTCGGCCTTGGTCAGCAGCGCATCCACGCTGGAGGCGAGATCGTTGTGGAAATCGGCGAGCAGGAAGTCCATGTCAGCGATCCCCCCGCGGTAGGCCGAGGAGTCGCTCGGCGATCACATTGCGTTGAATCTCGTTGGTGCCGGCATAGATCGGTCCCGACAGGGAGAACAGGTAACCGTCGAGCCACGCGTCGTCGAGCTCGGCGTCGGCGCCCTGTAGGTCCAGGGCGGTCTCGTGTGCTGCGATGTCCCACTGACTCCAGAACACCTTGTTGATCGACGACTCCAGGCCGAGCTGACCGCCGGCGGCGAGCCGGCTCACGGTCTGATACGTCGACAATTCATAAGCGCGGGAACCGATCCAGGCGTCCGCGACGCCCTTGTCGGTCGCCGCGGTCGGCGGAACACTGTCGCCACATGCCTTCCACAGTTCGACGAGCCGGTCGGTGGTGGCGAGGAACCGTCCGGGCGAGCGCAGCGACAGTCCGCGCTCGTTGGCTGCGGTGCTCATCGCCACCCGCCACCCGTTATCGACCTCGCCGATCACCCCCGATGCCGCGGGATCGGCCGGGTCATCGGGGACGAAAACGTCTTCGAGGAACAGTTCGGCGAAGCCGGGTTCGCCGTCGAGCTGGGCGATCGGACGCACCGTCACCCCGGCAGTACGCAGGTCGAACATGAAGTAGGTCAAGCCCTTATGGCGTTGCGCGGACTTGTCGGTCCGGAACAAGCCGAATGCGCGATCGGCGAAGGACGATCGGGAACTCCACGTCTTCTGGCCGTTGAGCAGCCAACCGCCGTCGGTGCGGGTGGCGCTCGAGCGCAATGATGCCAGGTCACTGCCGGCGTCGGGTTCGCTCCACGCCTGACCCCAGATGTCGTCGGCGCGTGCCATTCGCGGCATGATCCGGGACAGCTGTTCGGGTGTCGCGTGCTCGAACAGGGTGGGCGCCAACAGGAAGATGCCGTTCTGGCTGACCCTTCCGGGTGCGCCGGAGCGGTAGTACTCTTCTTCGAAGATCAGCCAGTGCAGCAGCGGCTCGTCACGACCGCCGTACTCCTCGGGCCAGCTGACCACCGACATCCGGTCGGCCGCCATCGTTCGTTCCCACTCGCGATGTGCCTCGAAGCCCTCGGCGGTGTCCATCGACGGCAACGGCTCCGCGGGAACATGGTCGGCGAGCCAGCTGCGGATCTCCGCCCGAAATGCTTGTGCCGCATCGTCCAACAGATAGTCCACGTCAGGACCCCGACCCGGCGGCGGCGCTCTTCATCGACTTCGCATCCATCCCGCCCAGCGAATCCCCGCCGGAGGATTCGGCATTGGCCGAATGCGCGAAGTGGTGCCAACCGAAGACCGAGTCCATCGCGTTGCGCATGCCCATCTGGTCCTCGCAGATGTTGACCGCCTTCTTCGACAGGAACAGGCCCTGCATCGGCATCTCGACGATCTTCTCCGCGATGCCGTTCACCTTGCCCGCGAGTCCATCTCGTTCGACGACATGATTGACCATGCCCCACTCGGCGGCCTGGGTCGCAGTGAAGCGTTCGCCGGTGAACAGGATCTCCTTGGCCCGGCGGGGCCCGAGGACGTAGGCATGGGCGAAGTACTCGACGCCGGGAATGCCCATGCGGGCGACCGGGTCGGAGAAGAATGCGTCGTCGGAGGCGACGATGAAGTCGCAGACCCACGCCAGCATGAGCCCGCCGGCGATACAAGCCCCGTGCACCGCCGCGATCATCGGCTTGGGGATGTCCCGCCACCGGCGACACATCCCCATGTAGACCTCCATCTCACGGGCCAGTCGCTGATCGGCACCCGACTTGTCGGTGTGATCCCAATGCAGGACAGCAGCATTCTCGTAATGGGTGTCGAAATCGCGCTCCGGAGTACCGATGTCGTGGCCCGCCGAGAAGTGCTTACCGTTGGCCCGCAACACGATGACCTTCACCGACGCGTCGTCGACGGCCTTACGGAACGCGGCGTCGAGCGAATAGGTCATCACCGAATTCTGCGCATTGCGGTACTCGGGTCGGTTGAGGGTCACGTAGGCGACCGCGTCTGCCGGACCGCCGACCTCGTAGGCGACCGGCGAGGTGTCGGGTCCGAGATCGTCGGGGCCCAGGGGTGGTGGGATGACGGCGTCGCTCATGCCACCGAGCGTAACCTAGCAAGTGCTTGGTTGGTAGGGGCGGACATGGCAGACCGCGACTCCCCGGATCGTCCGCCCTACGGCGTGACGGTGAGATCGCCGCAACCGCCCTCGGAGAGTTCCGCAGCGCATCCACGCGCCGCGTCGACGAGGTGATCGAGTTCGGTGCGATCGACGCGACCGCCCGGGCAGACGACGACCGAGGCGTGGACGCCACCGCCGGCGTCGAAGACCGGTGCGCCGATGGTGACCGCGGCGATCGTGTCGTCGCCGAGCTCGTCGGGCAGATAGTCGATGGTGCTGATCTGTTCGAGGAGTTCGTCGACACGCACCCGAACACCCGCGGGCACCTTCAACGAGTCCAGCGTGGCCATCAGGGCGACGTGGTCGTCGGTCATCCGCTCGATCGAGGCGCCTCGTTCGCGGACCGCGTCGAGGACGAGTGTGAGACGGGTGCGCAGCGACGCCGGAGCCGTGGCGATCCACGACGCACGCTCGGCCGGTGGCGCCCAGGCGAGGAACTCGCGGCAGACCGGCGGCCGCAACGGCATCCGGGCGTCGCTGGTCAGCCACGCCGCCGAGCCTGGGCCGTGGCCGGGTGGCGCCGATCCCACCGCGATGGTGATCTCGTCACCGACCCGCCGTGCCAGGAAGCAGTGCAGGCCCAGCTGTTCGGCAAGGGCGTCGAGGAGCGGACCGGCTCGGCGAGTGAGGTGATCGGCACGGGAGATCGCGACGGCGAGGCCGACGAGGCGACCACCCGTCGAATAGTTGCCGTCGGGAAGGCGCATGGCCCATCCGCGAGCTGTCAATTCGCCGAGGATCGCGTGTGCCGTGGCGCGGGAGTGCCCGGTTCGGCGGACAATGTCGGCGAGGGACAACGGGCCATCGGCGGTCCCGAGGATCTCGACGATCTCCACGACGCGTGCAGTCGGCGGCGACGGCGGCCGTGTCGCCGAGGAGTTGGGTGGTTGTTGACCTGGCCCGTCTGCAGCGCCTAGCGTGTCCGTCACATAGTCAATACTGAGTGTCGAATATTCGACATGTCAAGGGAGCGCAGAGTGACAGCGTCATCCGCGAGCACGCCCGTACGCGGGCACTACGAGCTGAGTCATCTCGACGCGCTCGAGGCCGAGTCGGTACACATCTTCCGCGAGGTCGCGGCGACCTTCGAGCGGCCGGTATTGCTGTTCTCCGGCGGTAAGGACTCGGTGGTGATGTTCCACCTCGCCCGCCGGGCGTTCTGGCCGGCCCCGATCCCGTTCCCGCTCATGCACGTCGACACCGGGCACAACTTCGACGAGGTCATCGACTACCGCGACCGGGTGGTCGCCGCGACCGGTGTCCGGCTCGTGGTGAGTTCGGTGCAGGACGACATCGACGCCGGTCGTGTCGTCGAGCAGACCGGCCCGGGCGCGAGTCGCAATCGGCTGCAGACCACAGCCCTGCTGCGCGGTATCACCGAGAACGGTTTCGATGCGGTGTTCGGTGGGGCGCGCCGCGACGAGGAGAAGGCTCGGGCCAAGGAGCGCGTCTTCAGTTTCCGGGATGAGTTCGGCACGTGGGACCCTCGTGCCCAGCGGCCCGAGCTGTGGCACCTCTACAACGGCCGCCACCACAAGGGTGAGCACATTCGGGTGTTCCCGCTGAGCAACTGGACCGAACTCGATATCTGGCAGTACATTGCCGAACAGCACATCGAGTTGCCGTCGATCTACTACGCACACGAGCGTCAGGTGATACCGCGCGACGGAATGCTGTTGGCGGACACACGGTTCCTCGAACGACTGCCGGGGGAGCAACCTCACACCGAGCGCGTGCGATTCCGGACGGTGGGCGACGCGACCTGCACGGGCTGCGTACTCAGCGACGCCGACACCGTCGACAAGGTCATCGCGGAGGTGGCGGCGACGCGGGTCACCGAGAGGGGCGCCACCCGTGCCGACGACCGCATCTCCGAAGCGGGTATGGAAGACCGCAAGAAGGAAGGCTACTTCTGATGCCGCATATTCCGACGCCGCAGATTCCGACGCCCCAGATTCCGATGGCTCAGATCGAGATGCCCGGCGCCACAGGAGAACTCCTACGCATCGCGACAGCGGGGTCGGTCGACGACGGGAAATCGACGCTGATCGGTCGTCTGCTCTACGATGCGAAATCGATCTTCGCCGACCAGCTCGAGTCGATCGAACGGACCAGCGCTGAGCGCGGCGACGAGTACGCGAATCTGGCGTTGCTCACCGACGGATTGCGCGCCGAACGCGAACAGGGCATCACCATCGACGTCGCCTACCGCTACTTCTCCACGCCGAGAAGAAAATTCATCATCGCCGACACTCCGGGGCATGTGCAGTACACCCGTAACATGGTCACCGGCGCGTCGACCGCGAACCTCGCGATCATCCTCATCGACGCGCGCAAAGGAGTTCTCGAACAGACCCGGCGGCACGCCTTCCTGTCGTCGCTGCTCGGCATCCCGCACCTGACGGTCTGCGTCAACAAGATGGACCTCGTCGACTGGTCCCGAGCGCGTTTCGACGAGATCTGTTCGGAATTCGCCGATTTCGCGGCGAAGCTCAACGTCGGTGAGATCACCTTCATCCCGATCTCGGCGCTGCGCGGCGACAACGTCGTCGACGCCTCGGAAGCGATGGACTGGTATCAGGGCCGAACGTTGTTGAGCCATCTGGAGAATGTGCACATCGCCTCCGACCGCAACCTCATCGACGCGCGGATGCCGGTGCAGTACGTGATCCGGCCGCAGCGCAGCGACGGCGCGGATCATCGCGCCTACGCCGGCACGGTGGCCGGCGGGGTCTTCGCCCGTGGCGATGAGATCGTGCTGCTGCCCAGCGGTTTCACCACCACCATCACCGAGATCTGGGGACCCGGCGGGACCAAGGTCGACGAGGCGTTCGCCTCCATGGCGTGCTCGATCGAACTCGCCGACGAGATCGACATCGTCCGCGGTGACATGCTCGCCCGACCGAACAACCGGCCCTACGTGGGCCGCGACATCGACGCGATGGTGTGCTGGTTCTCGGAGGACTCGACGCTGACCGCGCACAGCAGGTTCGCGCTGATGGCCGGAACACGATCCACCCGCACCGAGATCACCGGCCTCGCCTATCGTCTCGACGTCAACACCCTGCACCGGGACGAGGCGGCGACGTCGTTGCGCCTCAACGAGATCGCACGCGTGACACTACGCACGCAGCAGCCCGTCATGTTCGATTCGTATCGGCGCAACCGGGAAACCGGGAGCTTCATCCTCATCGACGAGGCCACCAACAAGACGGTCGGTGCCGGCATGATCACCGCCCCGGTCAGCCACGACAGCCACATCGTCTGGCAGACCACCAAGGTCGGTCGTGAGCATCGGCCCTACGCCGGCGCGACGGTCTGGCTGACCGGGCTGTCGGGGTCCGGAAAGTCGTCACTGGCAATGGAACTCGAGAGAAGATTTGTCGCCGAGGGGCGGCCCGCCTACCTGATGGACGGCGACAACCTGCGGCACGGACTGAACTCCGACCTCGGATTCGGCGACGACGACCGCCGCGAGAACATCCGGCGCACCGCCGAGGTCGCGGCACTGTTCGCCGACTCCGGATCCATCGCGATCGTCTCGCTCATCTCGCCGTTCGGTGACGAGCGCACCCGAGCGCGGGAGATCCATGCCGAACGCGGGCTGCCGTTCTTCGAGATCTTCGTCGACACCCCCCTCGACGAATGCGAGCGGCGTGATCCGAAAGGGTTGTACGCCAAGGCCCGACGTGGTGAGATCAGCCAATTCACCGGCATCGACTCGCCGTACGAACGCCCCGAGCACGCCGACCTCGTCGTGACCCCCGCCGACGGTTCCCCGTCGGAGGCCGCCGACGCGGTCCTGCGTAATCTGGGCCTGTAGTGCCCCGAGGCGTGGCCTGCGGAAGTCGCGGGCCGATCGGGGAATCGAGCATGGGAGACGAGGATGGACGATCGCGCACTCGCCGGTGAGTTGGCCACGGCCGCAGGACATCTGCTGCTGGACATCCGTGCAACCAGTGGCTTGACGGGCAAAGACCTCGGCAAGGAGGGGGACCTGCGCTCCAACGACCTGCTGATGCGCCGCCTCGCCGAGGAACGGCCGGATGATGCGGTGCTCTCGGAGGAGTCCGCCGACGACAAGTCACGATTGGGCGCGCAGCGCGTGTGGATCGTCGACCCGGTCGACGGTACACGCGAATACGGCATGGACGGACACACCGATTGGGCGGTGCATGTGGCGCTGTGGTCGGCCGACGGTGGCGGCACACTGATCGCGGGTGCCGTGGCACTGCCTGCGTTGGCGGTCACCTACGTCGACGACGACCTCCCGATCACGCCCACCGAAGGGCTGGCGAGTACCCCGAAGGGCGAGCTGCCGCGGGTGGTGGTGAGTGGTTCACGGCCCCCGGCGTTCTCGCAGTCGGTGGCCGACGCGATCGGCGGCGAGGTGTTGTCGATGGGATCGGCAGGCGCCAAGGCGATGGCCGTGGTGCGCGGTGAGGCCGATGCCTACGTGCACGCCGGTGGCCAGTACGAGTGGGATTCGGCGGCGCCGGTCGCTGTGGCACAGGCAAAAGGCTTGTGGTGCGGCCGGATCGACGGCTCGCCGCTGGTCTACAACCGCGACGACACATACTTGCCCGACTTGGTGATCTGCCGACCGGAGCTCACCGAACGGATCATCGCGGTGACGTCTGCGAGTTGAGGACCCCCGTGGGTTGAGCCTCGGGTCAGTTCGGTAGGCGTCCGGCGACGAGGTCGGCGATGAGTGCATCGGGGTAGCCGGGGCACACGGTGGTGTAGATGTCGATGACCACCCCGAGCCGGGTGTTGTCGGCGGTGGCGCCGTTGGCGCGCAATACCGCCGCCTGCGTCGAGCGATCGAGTGTCACGAACTGGCTGCACGTCATCGTCGTCGCGTTCGGTGGCGCGGGCACGTCGCTGATCGGTGCGTCGGTGCTCGAATCGGGTTCGGTCGAATCGGGCTCTGTCGCATCGGGAGCTGGGGAGTCGGGAGCTGGGGAGTCGGTGGTGGTGTCCGGGTCGGTGGTCGTCGTGGAGATCGAGGCGGCCGCCGGGTCGGCCACCGGGTCGCCGCTGACGGTGCACGCGGGCACCGCCGCGACCACCACCACTGCGAGCGCGACCATCGCCACCCGGATTCGGCGTGTGCTCGTGGGTGATTCGGTACGCATGGGTGACTCCGTGTTCATGCGAGAGTTCTTGCCGGTGCCAGGCCCGACAGCACCGAGTTCAGCGCGGCACGCAGGTCGGCGACCTCGATGCGCATCAGTTCGTCGTGGGTGAGGCTCTCCAGATCACCGCCCGCCGACAGGCGCACCTCGCGTTCCTCTTCGGCGGCCTCGATGGTGTTGCGGATGAACCGGCCGTTGCCGGCGAGGTCGGTGGCTCGCTGGGTTCCACCGGGGCCTTGGCGCACATCGTGATACAGCGGTGTGCATGCCTGCTCGAGTTCGGCCATCGCCTCTGCCGTGAGGATCGAATCCCGTTGCGCGGCCAGGAACTCGCCGATGCGGGCAAGCTCGCCCGGCGTGTAGGACTCGAAGCGGACGCGGCGGGCGAAGCGCGAACCCAGCCCTTCGTTGGCGGCGAGGAAGCGGTCGATCTCGGCGTCGTAGCCGGCGATGATGACCACCAACCGGTCGCGGTCGTCCTCCATTCGCGCGAGCAGGGTGTCGACGGCTTCCCGACCGAAGGCGTCGCCCCCGGAAAGGCCTTGCTGGATCAGCGTGTACGCCTCGTCGATGAACAGCACCCCGTCCATCGCGGAGTCGATCAGCGTTGATGTCTTGATCGCGGTGGAGCCGAGGTGCTCGCCGACCAGATCTCGTCGGGTCGCCTCGATCACCTTGTCGGACTTGATGAATCCGAGTCCGCAGTACAGCGTGGCGATCACCCGGGCGATCGTCGTCTTACCGGTACCGGGTGGTCCGGTGAAGGCCAGATGCAGACTGCGCGCCGACGTCGACAGCCCGCGATCGGCCCGGATCCGTGCCAGTGTCGCCGCCGACTTCAGTTTGGCCACTTGCTCTTTGACCGACTCCAGACCTATCTGTGCGTCGAGATCCCGTTGCGCCCGGGCGACGAGGTCGTCGCCGTCGACCGAGGCCGGGTCCGCGGCGTCGGTGCCGGGTGTCGACGCCGGGTCCCACATGTCGGCCCGTGCCGCGATCTCCTCGGCGCTCGTCACGGTCAGCCGCAGAGTCTGGCTGCGCATCGCGTCGGCGGCCGCGGTGAACGCCGGATCCCGGGAGAATGCCTGCTCGAATGCCGCGCGGGCCTGATCCTCCTGACCGGTTTCCCGCAAGGCGAGCCCGAGAGCGAACAGCGCCCGGGTCGCGCAGGAGGGGATCGGGCCGTCGATGGCCCGCTGTAGCCGGCGCAGCCCCTCGGTGAACATGCCCAGTTGCACGCACGCGCTGCCGCACATGTAGTCGGCGGCGCTGCCCAGATACTCGTCGGCCCAGGACTCGGTTCGCCCCAGTGCGGTCAGGACATCGGGCCAGCGCTGCGCCGAGAAGTGCAGCACGCCCGTCATGAACTCGGCGATCGGTGCGTCGCCGGTGATCTGTGACAGGACCTCGGCGGCCCCGGCGAGATCGTGTCCACGGATGAGGGTGGCGGCGTACGCGGCGACGGCGTGGTCGGCATCGACGAGTGGATAGTCGATGAACATCCCGGTGTACCAGCGGCCGACGAGCAGTCCCGGCGGCAGCCCGAGCCGACGCTGTTCGCGACCGATCGCATCGCGGTGGCGATACACCGCGAGCAGCGCCTCGTTGACCGCGTCGCCCGTACCGACGGCCGCCGGTCCGCACGCGAGCCGGCCGATCCAGGCGTCGGCCATGCCCGGGTCCCACTCGCTGGCGCGGGTGAAGGCGAGAGCCGCCTGCTGCGGATTGTCCACCGGATCGGTGCCCTCGACCGCAATACCCATCGACAGCACGCCGAGTTCGAACAGTTGTCGTGCCCTGCCGACGTCGACCATCGAGAACTCCCCCCGTTTCGGACCCTGCGAGGAGCCTAATCGGTGGCGCGCGTCACGGGGAGATGATGTGCACCGATACCCACGTGCGCTGTGGATTGTGTGGACTCACGAGGCTCCGGTGGCCACGTCTATCATGGCCGGGTGAGCGATCAGACTCATGTGGACACCGTCTCCGCAGCCGCCCAGTCCCCCGATCATCCCCAGCCCTACCGTGAACTCGGTCTCAAGGACGACGAGTACGACCGCATCCGCGAGATCCTCGGACGCCGACCCACCGATGCCGAGCTGGCGATGTACTCGGTGATGTGGTCCGAGCACTGCTCGTACAAGTCCTCGAAGGTGCATCTGCGGTACTTCGGGGAGACCACCACCGACGAGATGCGGGCGGGGATGCTCGCCGGGATCGGTGAGAACGCCGGCGTCGTCGACGTCGGCGACGGCTGGGCGGTGACCTTCAAGGTCGAATCGCACAATCACCCGAGTTACGTCGAGCCGTACCAGGGTGCGGCGACCGGCGTCGGTGGCATCGTGCGCGACATCATGGCCATGGGTGCGCGGCCGATCGCGGTGATGGATCAACTGCGCTTCGGTCCTGCCGACGCCCCCGACACCCGGCGCGTTGTCGACGGCGTGGTGCGCGGGGTCGGTGGCTACGGCAATTCGTTGGGCCTGCCTAACGTCGGCGGCGAGACCGTCTTCGATCCCAGCTACGCCGGCAACCCGCTCGTCAACGCGCTGTGTGCGGGTGTGCTGCGCACCGAGGATCTGCACCTGGCGTTCGCCAGCGGCGCGGGCAACAAGATCATCCTGTTCGGAGCGCGGACCGGGCTCGACGGCATCGGCGGTGTGTCGGTGCTGGCGTCGGAGACCTTCGACGATTCGGGGGAGGCCGGTCCGAACCGCAAGAAGCTCCCGAGCGTCCAGGTCGGTGACCCGTTCACCGAGAAGGTGCTCATCGAATGCTGCCTCGAGCTCTACCACGCGGGACTGGTGGTGGGTATCCAGGATCTCGGCGGCGCCGGATTGTCGTGTGCCACCTCGGAATTGGCTGCCGCCGGTGACGGCGGCATGCGGATCGAGCTGGAGAAGGTACCCATGCGTGCGGTCGGTATGACACCGGCCGAGGTGCTCTCGAGCGAATCCCAGGAACGCATGTGCGCGGTGGTCACGCCGGAGAACGTGGAGGCATTCCTGGCGGTGTGCCGCAAGTGGGACGTGCTGGCCACGGTCATCGGGGAGGTCACCGACGGCGATCATCTGGAGATCACCTGGAACGGTGAGACCGTCGTCGACGTACCGCCGCGCACGGTGGCCCACGAGGGGCCGGTCTACGAGCGGCCCCTCGCCCGACCGGAGTGGCAGGACGAGGTCATCGCCTCGAGCACGGCGTCGCTGGCGCGGCCCTCGACGTCCGGCGAACTGCGCTCGACGTTGTTGACGATGCTGGCCTCGCCGGCGCTGTGCAGCCGCAAGTTCATCACCGAGCAGTACGACCGGTACGTGCGCGGCAACACGGTGCTCGCCGAGAACGCCGACTCCGGAATGATCCGCATCGACGAACGCACCGGCCGCGGGATCGCGCTGGCCACCGACGCGTCGGGCCGCTACACCTATCTCGACCCGTACCGCGGAGCGCAACTCGCCCTCGCCGAGGCCTATCGCAACGTCGCCGCATCCGGTGCCACACCGAAGGCCGTCACCAACTGCCTCAACTTCGGGTCACCTGAGGACCCGGCGGTGATGTGGCAGTTCCAGCAGGCGGTTCGCGGTCTGGCCGACGGGTGCGCGCAGCTCGGTATCCCGGTGACCGGTGGCAACGTCAGCTTCTACAACCAGACCGGCGCGACGGCGATCCTGCCGACACCGGTGGTCGGTGTACTCGGCGTGATCGATGACGTCCGGCGCCGCATCCCCACCGGATTCGGCACCGAGCCCGGCGAGACGCTCATCCTGCTCGGGCAGACGCGTGACGAGTTCGACGGCTCGATCTGGGCGCAGGTCGCCCACGATCACCTCGGCGGCGTGGCACCGGAGGTCGATCTCGACCACGAGAAGCTGCTCGGCGACATCCTCACCGCCGCATCGCGCGACGGCCTGGTCTCTGCCGCCCATGACCTCTCCGAGGGTGGGCTGATCCAGACCGTCGTCGAGTCGGCGCTCGCCGGTGAGACCGGCTGCCGGGTGTTGCTGCCCGAGGGTGCCGACCCGTTCGTCTGGCTGTTCTCCGAATCGACCGGTCGGGTGTTGGTGGCGGTGCCGCGCACCGAGGAGTCGCGATTCGTTGCGATGCTCGACGCCCGCGGCATGCCGTGGACCCGCATCGGCGTCGTCGATCAGGGCAGCGATTCGGTGAGTGTGCAGGACCAGTTCGAGGTCACCCTCGAGGAACTGCGCACCGCCTACGAGGGAACACTGCCGGCGTTGTTCGGCTGAGCGGGAGCGGGCCGAAATATCCGGGAGCAGGCCGAAGTATCACCGTATGCTCGGGTGATGACCACTCCGCAGGATGGCTCGGGATCGCAGCCGTATGGCCAACAGTCGCAGCCGTATGGCCAACAGTCGCAGCCGTATGGCCAACAGTCCAACCCGGGGGCGACGCCGGGACCGTCTCCGTGGGACCAGAAGACGGTGTACGGCGGCGCCGGTCAGTCGCCTGCGGCCGGATCGCCCGCGTACGGTCAGCCTGGTGCCGAGTATGGCCAGCCCGGTTATGGGCAGCAGCCGACCTATGGGCAGCAGCCGATCTATGGGCAACCCGCATATGGCCAGCAACCCGCATATGGCCAGCAACCGGTGTGGGGACAACCCGCAGGAGCCAATGTTCCCTATCCCCAGAACCCGTACGGCGATCCGTACACGCCGAAGCCCTCGGGTGGCACCGCTATCACCGCGACAGTTCTCAGCTTCCTCGGAGGCGTCTCGGCGATCGTCGGGCTCATCGTTTCGATCGGCGTGCTGGTCGCGATCTCGGCTCTGGCGACCGAGGTGGATCGGATTCCGGGGTGGTACAACGCCGTCCTCGTGATGCAGATGATCGTCGATGTGGTGCTCGCCGTGCTGTTGATCTGGGGTGGCGTCTCGGTGTTGCGGCACAAGATGATCGGCCGAATTCTCGTCGCCTCGGGGTGTGGCGTGTCGATCGTGTTCGGCATCGTCGGGGCGATCGCGGGCCTGGCCGTCGAGTCGGCGTTGAGTCACAACGGCGTCAGCAATGGTTTCGGAAGCGGCGTTTTCAGCTTCGTCGGTCTCATCTTCCCGATCGCCACGGCGATCCTCGTGATGCTGCCGTCCACCGCGGAGTGGATCAAGGCCGGCTGACGCCCGAACCTTCTGTCGCCGAACCGAACCGTCGGGCCACGCCCTGTGGGTCGTCGGTGGTGATCTGGTCGGCGTGCAACTCGAGAGCGCGGTCGATGTCGGGGTCGTCGGCCCGGCCGAAGGTGTAGATGTCGATCTCGCGTCCGGTGGCGTGGAACGCTGCGACGAGGTCGGTGCCCCGATCGGCGACGGTCAGCACCAGCCGCCGGTCGAGGTAGATCACCTCGGCCCGAGGGGAAGCGGCGACCGCATGGTCGACGAAACGCCGATAGGTGCGCCACCTCAGCACCCGGTCGACCGCGCCGTAATGGCAGGGGTCGTACCCCACACGCAGTCGCGGTACCGCATCGGTGAGGATGCGTACCGCCTCGGCATCGCCGCACGAGAGAATCGCATGCTCTGCGAACGGTGCCACCGCCTCGACGAACGCCCGCACGGTCGGCTCGTCGAGGTCGTCGGCGGACTGCTTGAGATCCAACTGCAGCAGCGCATTCGGGTGAATGTCGGTGAGCAGACCGCCCAGGTCACCGAGCAGCGTCACCGGTTCGTCGATCCGATGACCGTCGTTGTCGCGCAGGGACAACGATCGAAGGTAGTCGGCTGGGGCTGCGTCGACGTCGCCGGAGCCGGTCGTCGCCCCGGCCAGATCGCGGTCGTGCAGGATCGCGAAGCCGCATGACGCGGACGAGCCCGGCCCGTGGATGGCGAGGTCGACCTCCACGCTCGCCCCGACTGTCATCCCCTCGACGATTCTGCTGCGCGTGAAGGGCGGGTCGTCGGCGCGTTTGCGTGCGCGATGCCATTTCAGTCGGGTTCGGTGGCCGTCGGATGTCACGGCGATCGGTTCAGCGGTACTCATCGTCGGCGCACTCTACCGTCGGCAGTTGGCCAAAACGTGTCCGATTAAGTGAAACGTGTTCTAGTTTTGGCTGATGACGTTACGAGTGGTGGAGTGGTCGACCGGAACCGTCGGCCGACATGCGATTGCCGGGATCGACGCCCATCCCGACCTCGAACTGGTCGGGGTGTGGGTCTCGGACCCGGCGAAGGTGGGCAAGGACGCGGGCGAACTCGCGGGTCTCGGCCGGGACCTCGGTGTACTCGCGACCGACGACCGGGCCGCACTTCTCGCGCTGGCCCCCGATGCCATCGTGCACACCGCGATGACCGACGACCGCATCTTCGAGGCGATCGACGATCTCATCTCCTTCGTCGAGGCGGGCGTCAACGTGGTCTCGAGCGGGCCGGTCGTGCTGCAGTTCCCCCTGGGCATCCTCGATCAGAAGCTCCTCGATCGCATCGCGGCCGCAGGCGCGGCGGGTGGGGCCAGCCTGCACGTCAACGGTATCGATCCAGGGTTTGCGAATGATGTTCTGGCGCTGTCGATGACGAGTCTCTCGCAACGGATCGACGAGGTACGGTGCCTCGAGATCGCCGACTACTCGACGTACTACCAACCGGTGGTCATGCGTGACATCTTCGGTTTCGGGCAGCCGATGGACGCGACTCCGCTGCTCCTGTTGCCGGGTGTGCTCGCGATGGGGTGGGGCAGTGTCGTCCGCCAGCTCGCCGCCGGGCTCGGACTCGCACTCGACGAGCCGCTGATCGAACGACATGAGCGCGTCGCGGCCGACCGTGACTACTCGACCGTGTCGGTGGAGATTCCCGAGGGAACCATGGCCGCACTGCATTTCGAGGTGGTCGGCCAGGTCGCCGGAGTCGACCGCATCGTGCTCGAGCATTACACCCGCACACACCCCGAACAGTGTCCGCAGTGGCCGAGCCCCGTCGACGGTGACGGCTGCTACCGCATCACCATCTCCGGTGAGCCGCAGATGTCGGTGGAGTTCGCCCATCACGGTGAGAACGGCGATCACAACGTGTCGGGGATGATCGTGACGGCAATGCGATTGGTGAATTCGGTTGCCGCGGTGGTTGATGCACGACCGGGTCTGGTAACGGCCCTCGACCTGCCGCTCATCACCGGTGCCGGGCTGGTCTCGAGGTAGGAGGCATCCTCCGGGGTTCGGGTGCTTTTGCAGGAATCCCTGCACTGCAGCATATTTCGGTCTAATTGGACAAGTCGGACAGATCGAATCAGCAGTGTTTGGTTATGCTAACCTTGGCCGCCATGGTCACGGAGCAGGTCGCCAACCCACCGGTCGCACGCGCCAGGGCATCGGCAACCCGTCGGCGAACGTCGAAGAAGCCGGTGCGACGTGCTCTGATCGTGACGCACCGGTGGAGTTCGATCGTTCTCGGTCTGCTTCTGGTGGTCGTCTGCACCAGCGGCGCGATACTGGTGTATGAGCCAGAACTGGTGCGCGCCACCAACTCCTCGCTGTTCACCACCACCAACACCGGGCGCCAGGCGAGTTTTGCCGACGCGGTGTCGGCCGTCCACGCTGCCGACCCGGATTTCGATGCCCAGTATCTGTCACTCAAGGACGGTGTGTACTTCATCAGTTCCGCCGATACGGCCGCGGGCACCTGGGCCGTCGATGCCGGGACCGGAAAGGTCAACGGCCACAGCGATATTGACGGCGGATTTCTGGGTTTCCTGGTCAACCTGCATGACTGTGGCCTGACCTGTGAGGGCTATCCGGGGTACATCTCGTGGTTGGCCAAGCCGTCGGTGGTCGCCGGTTGGGGTTGGTTCACCGCCGATATGACCTGGGGTGCACTTCTTCTCGGGATCAGTGGACTGTTGCTGGTCTTTCTGGCCATCTCCGGCATCGTCATCTGGTACCCAGGGCTGCGACGCTGGCGCAACGGTTTTCGGGTGCGCATCGGCAAGGGGCGATTCGCGCGGGACACCGACCTGCACAACGTGATCGGCATCGTGGCCGCGATCCCGCTGCTCATCTGGGGGCTGACCGGGATGAACTTCGAGATCCCGGGCGTCGGCAAGGTGTGGTACGCCGCCACCGGAGGTGTCGCGCCGGCCGATGACGCGTACACGATGCCGACCTCGGAGTCGACCGGACCTCTCATCTCCCTCGACCAGGCAATTGCCGCCGCTCAGGCGCACTACCCCGGATCGCATGCCACCTGGGTGGGGATGCCGTCGGAGGGCTCGGAGTACTACTCGGTGGATCTGCTTGTCGGAGGGCCGGATCTGTGGTCGGGGAGCGCGACCTACCACGGCAACCGAGAGCTCGGAATCGACGGCCATGACCCGTCGGTGATCAAGGAGTTCTCCGGGGCGCCGGCGACGGTCTCCAACACTATTGCCGACGACTGGGCACAGCCGACCCTGCACTACGGGGTGTCGGTCAACGGCTGGTGGCGGGCCCTGTGGTTCATCTTCGGGATGACGCCGCTGCTACTGATGATCACCGGGCTGAGTACCTGGCAGATCCGAAACCGCAACGCGCGGCGCAGACGTCGTCGCGCCCGTGACCGTGCGGCCGCTACGCCCGACACCTCGACCGACTCGACGGGCGTCGCAGCCGCGGCCGACGTCGAATGAATCCATCTGTGGCATTACTGCTCTGCGTCGCGTGCGTAGGGGCGGCGCTGTGGTCGCTCCTGGGACTGACCTCCGTGCCGTCGCCGGCCTGGCCGACGCGAGTCACCGTGATCGTCGCGGTCGCTGTGATCGCCTGGACCGCAGGCGGTCTGGTGGCGTGGATGATCGGCGTCGATGCCCCTGCGCGACCCGGGGTGTTCCTCGGCTACGCGGCCTCGGCGGTGGGTCTCGCGGCATTCGGCATACCAGCAACGACGACCCTCGGTCGGCGTGGAGCCGCCGTCGCCCGGGCGCTCGTCCTGGCTCTCTTGGCTTTCGTGTGCTGGCGAGCCGAATCCGTCTGGCTGATCGGCGTGCCCGGAATGCATGGCTGACCGCACCGGAACTTGTGCGAAAGAACTTTCGAGAACCTCTTGCCAACCCGACAAACCCGGCATACACTCGAACACAACAACACACAAACACATGTTCGCTAGCGCCGGGGGGTGACAATCATGGTCGACACCGCGTTACCCGACGTGTCGGGGTTGTCGACCACCCAGAAAATCGCCTCGCCCACCGTGTGGTTGATTCGCTGGCCACCGATGATTTGACCGGCCTGTCCAACGACGACCTGGTCACCGTCGCTCAATCCACCGAACAGTTGATCACCCGCGTCACCGTCCAAGGCGATCGGCAGATCGTGGAATTCTCCGACCGGCATTTGGCCCGCGAATACGGATTCGGGTCGATCACCGACGCCATGATCGGCTTACTGCGTGTGTCGGAACCGTGGCGGCGGTGGAAACAACTGAAAGCGACCGCCACCTTCCACACCTTCACCGGTGAGGTCGCCGCCCCCAAATATCCAGCACTCGCCGAAGCGATGGCGTCCGGGGCGGCCGGCTCCTCGCACGCGGCGGTGGTGATCGACGTGCTGGACCGCATCCCCGCGGCAGTGCCGTTCGACGAGAAAATGTCGGCCGACGCCACGATGGCCCGCTACGCCCGCACCCACACCCCCTCCGACCTCCGGATCTTGGGGGCACGGGTGTTGGCGCACCTCGACCCTGACGGCCACCTGACCGACGACACCGACCGGCAACGCCACCGCCAGATCCGCATCGGCCGCCAAGACGCCCAAAAAATGAGCGGCCTGTCCGGGCAGATGACCCCCACCCTCACCGCACACCTCGAAGCAGTACTCGCCGCGTGGGCAGCCCCAGGAATGAACAACCCCGCCGACCCCGACTCCCCCACCGGCAGTCGCGAAGACGCCGACCCCGACGCGTTGACGGCCGCCGCAGCCCGCGATCACCGCGACCAAGTCCAACGCAACCACGACGCCCTGGAAGCAGTCCTACGCGCCGGACTGGATGCCGGCCTCGGCCCCCAATCCCATCGCGGCCTACCACCACACCTGATCATCAAAGCCACCCTGTCCGACCTGATTGCGCAGACCGGAATGGGAGTCACGGCGACCGGCACCCTGCTCCCGATCACCGATGTCATCGCACTCGCCGCTCAGTGCCAGCCGTGGCTGGCGGTGTTCGACGACCACACGAATCTTCCCCTGTATTTGGGGCGGGCACGCCTGGCGAGTCAAGGACAGCGGATCGCGTTGTTCGCCAAAGACGGCGGCGAATACTGCTCGTTTCCCGGATGCCCTCAACCCGCCGCGCACGTCGAAATCCATCACGCCACCAAAGACCACGCGAAAGGTGGGCTCACCAACATCGGTGACCTCGCCCCCGCCTGCGGCAAACACAACCGCATGGTCGGCGACAAACCCGGACAATTCACGACCGGGATTTATCGGGACGGGCCGTGGGCTGGACGCTGCTGGTGGCGCAAAAACACCCCCGTCGGGGCAGCCGAACCGAACCCGAAACGCACCAACGCGCTCCCCGACGTCGGCACCACCTACGCTGCGGCGTTGGCCCGCGTCCGGGCGGAGTTGCATCCACCACCCGACCCACCACCAAGTGGTGCCGATACCGATCTCGCCACAAGCGACGACCGGGACTCGATGCTGCCCACCGACCGAATCCGCCGCAGCCGAATCCCCATCGGGCACGGCTACTACGACCTCGTCGAAATCCTCACCCCCGACCCCAGCCCGGACTCGCCGATCGAAACCCAACTCGCCCAACTGCTCGGTGACCGCGGGTTCTAGACCGTCACGTATTCGGTCCGGGGTTGGAACCAGCAGCGGCGCAACAGGTCTCGAGGCTCGTCGCTAACGCTCCTCGGCACCTCGACCACCGGAAGAAAGGGAACGCCACTAACGCTCCTCGGCACCTCGACCATCGGGAGAAAGGGAACGCCACTAACGCTCCTCGGCACCTCGACCAACCTCGACCACCGGGACGAAAGATCCGACGGGCTGATCGACCACCGGGACGAAAGATCCGACGGGCTGCTCGACCACCGAAAAGAACGGCCTCGAGACCCGGTCAGCCGACGCTCATAGGGTCCAGGAGTGCACCGGCTCGCCCTCGTGCATGTGGGTGACGTAGTCGGCCAGCATTCCGCGGAGGGCGGTGGTGCGGTCCTCGCCGGCCTGCTCGCGTGCGGCGACTGCCCGACGCTGCCATACCGAGCCGGTTTGTCTTGTGACGCAGCGGCCTTCGATGACCGACAGGTAGCGGGCACGCGCTTTGGACGAGACTCCGAATGCGCGGAGGCCGTCGTCGGCGAGGGGGAGTAGTCGACGGAGGGTGAGCTCGTCGGGGCGCACCCAGCCCACGTCGGGCCAATACAGTTGCGACTCAAGGCCTCCGCGGGCGCCGGCATGCAGATTCTCGGCAGCGGCATTGAACGACATCTGCGACCACAGCGGCCGGTCGGCCTCCACGAGACCGCGGACCACCCCGTAGTAGAACGCGGCGTTGGCCATGGTGTCGACGACGGTCGGCCCGGCGGGCAGCACACGGTTCTCGACCCGCAAATGGGCCTGCCCGTCGACGACGTCGTAGACCGGCCGGTTCCAGCGGTACACGGTGCCGTTGTGCAGACGCAGTTCCTCGAGCGCAGGGATGCGCCCCGCGTCGAGTTCGGCGAGCGGATCGACGTCCGTCGACACCGGTAGCAGCGCAGGAAAATAGCGGGTGTTCTCCTCGAACAGGTCGAAGATCGTGTTGATCCATCGCTCCCCGAACCACACTCGCGGTCGCACGCCCTGGTTCTTCAGTTCCAGCGGCCGGGTGTCGGTCGCCTGCTCGAAGACGGGGATGCGACTCTCGTGCCACAGCGCGGTCCCTGCCAGGAACGGGGCGTTGCCGGCCAGCGCGACCTGCACCCCGGCGATCGCCTGCGCGGCATTCCAATGCGCGGCGAAATCCTCCGGTGCCACCCGAAGATGGAGTTGCAGGGACGTACACGCGGCCTCGGGCAGGATGGAATCGGTTGAGGTGTGCAGTCTTTCGCTGACGTGATGCTCGCCGAGCGGGACCCCGGCGATGTCGATCTCGATGTCCTCACCGCGGGCGGCAAAGATCTGTTGGTTCAGCAGGTCGTAACGCGGATTCGCCGAGATCCATTGATGTGCGAAGTGCTCGGTCCGCAGGGTGGGCAGCGTGCCGATCATGACGAGGTGCGTACCGACGCGGGTGGCCTGTTGCTCGGCGCGATTGAGCGAGGTGCGCAGCCGTTGTTCGAGAGACATCGTGTCGTTGTCGACGAAAGGCCGCGGCGAGACGTTGATCTCGATGTTGAACTGGCCGAGTTCGGTCTGATAGTCGGGGTCGGCGATGGCGTCGAGTACCTCGGCGTTGGCCATGGCCGGGTTCATCTCGTCGTCGACGAGATTGAGCTCGACCTCCATGCCGAGCAACGGCTCGGGCGGAGCGCCGTGGTCGGTGAACAAGCCGTCGGCGAGCATCCGGGCGATCGCCTCGGTGCCCCGGCTGACCTGCTTGCGAAAACGCACCCGGTCGGCGCCGGAGAACTGCTGGGTGCTGACGTCGGTGCCCATTGCTCAATCCTGCCCGGTCCGTCCGGGTTGCGGGCGCGATCAGCGCAGGGCACTCAACGCAGGGCGGCCACGACCTGATCGGCCATCGCCTGCTGGCCGCGCGCGTTGGCGTGCATGGACGGGAAGTTGACCGCACCCAGCGTCGGCTCGACCCAGCGCCGATCACCCGCGCAGGCGTCGTGGCCTGCGGACGCCTTCGTCATGTCGACGAAGGTCGCATGCGTCGTCGCCGCGGCACGGCGCAAGGCGTCGTTGAGGGCGGCGAAGGCCTGGTGCAGGTATTCGGTGTCGGCGGGCGTGGTGAGCAGCGCAGCCGAGCAGACCGGGGATCCCACGGCCGGGAAGATCTGCGGATATCCGACGAGCACGACACGGGCGTTCGGGGCGGCGCGGTCGATGTGGCGCAACGCATTCACCAGGTCGGGGTAGGTCGAGGTGTTGATCTTGTCGACCAACGAGGTGCCGAATGCATCGCGGCACGGGGCGGCCGACAACGGCGCGGACAGCCAGGCCTGCTGGCAGGCCGACGTCGAGTCGCTGAACAGCCCGTTGTTGTTCGCGCCGATCGTCAGGGTGATCAAGTGGGTCGCCGGTCCCAACGCGTTGATCTGCGGTCCCTGCCACCGGTACTGCGACTGGGTCAGGTCGGCGGTCGTCGCGCCGGCGCAGCTGACGTCGGCGACATTCATCCCACGTCGCTTGGCGACGAGGTGGGAGTAGTTGACGCTCGAGTTCGAGCAGAAGGTGGCCGCACTCGTGGCCTGGGGGAACACCGATGCGCCTGCGCTGTAGCTGTCACCGAGGTTCACGTAGGGATATCCGTCGGCCGCCTGCGCCCCGCCGGCCTGAGCGAGTCCGCCGAGAAGGGCGACGGCGGTGGCCGCCGCAGTCAGCACGGTTCGGATGCCGAGGCGTCGGTAGGGGCTGCGGCCGTACGGCAATGGCATTCGGTGACTCCAGATCGTGGTGCTCGTGTTACTGACGTTGTTAGTGTGACAAATGGTACTGATGATGTCGTCGGGTTCGTCCGGAGCGTTACCGGAATGGGTCCTGACTGCCCGGCCGCGTGCCCGAACGATCCCGCCGCGAGGCGGCGTGAATCGACGGCGAGGCATCATGGGCGGCGTGCCCGCCCGAAAACCCATCGATCCCACCGACACCCGCGCAGCGGTTCTCGCTGTCGTCGAGTGGTTGCGCGATGAGCAACTGCCCGCGCCTGCACGGCCCACGCTCGCGGCCGCGGTCCGGCTGACCGCGCGCACGCTGGAGGACATCGCACCGGGGAACTCCGTCGAGGTCCGAGTGCCACCGTACGTGGCCGTCCAATGCATCGAGGGTCCGCGGCACACGCGGGGGACTCCGCCGAACGTCGTGGAGACCGACCCGCGCACCTGGTTGAGCCTGGTCGTGGGGGATGCGCGATTCGCCGATGCCGTCGAGTCCGGTGCGGTCACGGCGTCGGGATCCCGCGCGGGCGAGGTCGCGCAGTGGCTGCCCCTGGTGCCGGTGCCCCGCCCCGACCTATGACCCTGCTCACCCCGGAGGAATATCGTCGGGCGCGTCGTCGCTGCACGGTTGGCATCGGGGCAGTACCGATCGGTAGACTCCGGAGGGTCTCCAGCCCATTGCCGCGTTGGCTTCCGCACGGCCGGTCTCGCCCGTGATCGGATCACCATCGTGACCCGACATCTCATCCGGCCGTGGTGTCCGCGTCCGGATGTGCAGACCAGAGCCCAGCCCCAGGGAGATCGTCGATGACCGAAGAGTCGATAGCCGGCCGGAACCTCCTGGCCCCCACGTCGCGGGCATGTCCCTCGAGCCGACCGATCGACGAACCCGAGAACGAGCCGCGCGAGGAGTGCGGCGTTTTTGGTGTCTGGGCTCCGGGTGAGGACGTCGCGAAGCTCTCGTACTACGGCCTCTACGCCCTGCAGCACCGTGGTCAGGAGGCCGCCGGGATCGCGGTCGGCGACGGCTCGCAGGTGCTGGTCTTCAAAGATCTCGGACTCGTCAGCCAGGTGTTCGACGAGCAGACGCTGGCATCGATGGTCGGCCACGTCGCGATCGGCCATTGCCGCTACTCGACGACCGGATCGACCACCTGGGAGAACTCCCAGCCGATCTTCCGCACCACCGACGCCGGGACGGGGGTTGCGCTGGGCCACAACGGCAATCTGGTCAACACCGCGGAGCTCGCGGCGCGCGCGCGTGAGGTCGGCATCAAGAGCACCGCGGCGACCTCGGATTCCGACGTCGTCGGCGCGCTGCTGGCCCATGGTGCCGCCGACAGCAGCATCGAGCAGGCGGCCATGGAGTTGCTCCCCACCCTGCGCGGTGCGTTCTGCCTGACCTTCATGGATGAGCACACCTTGTACGCGGCGCGCGACCCGCACGGTGTCCGCCCGCTGTGCCTGGGCCGTCTCGACCGGGGGTGGGTCGTCGCCTCGGAGACCGCGGCCCTCGACATCGTCGGTGCGTCGTTCGTGCGTGACATCGAACCCGGTGAGCTGCTCGCCATCGACGCCGACGGCGTGCGCAGTTCCCGTTTCGCCGAGCCGACGCCACGCGGCTGCGTCTTCGAGTACGTCTATCTCGCCCGCCCGGACAGCGTCATCCACGGCCGTTCGGTGCATTCCACGCGTGTCGACATCGGGCGGCGGCTGGCCCGCGAGTTCCCGGCGGTCGGCGACCTGGTGATCCCGGTACCCGAGTCGGGTACGCCTGCGGCCGTCGGGTTCGCCCAGGAGTCGGGGATTCCCTACGGGCAGGGGCTGATGAAGAACGCCTACGTCGGCCGTACCTTCATCCAGCCGTCGCAAACAATTCGTCAGCTCGGTATCCGTCTCAAGCTGAACCCGCTCAAAGAGGTCATCCGCGGCAAACGTCTTGTCGTCGTTGATGATTCGATTGTGCGCGGCAACACCCAACGCGCACTGATCCGGATGCTGCGGGAGGCGGGCGCGGCCGAGGTGCATGTCCGTATCGCGTCGAGCCCGGTGCGCTGGCCCTGTTTCTACGGCATCGATTTCGCCTCGCCCGCGGAACTGATCGCCAACGGCATGGAGTCCGAGGAGCACATGGTCGAGGGCGTCCGGCAGGCGATCGGCGCCGATTCGCTCGGCTACATCAGTACCGAGGAGATGATCGCGGCGACGCATCAGGAGCCGTCGGCGCTGTGTGCGGCATGCTTCGACGGCAACTATCCGATCGAGCTGCCCAAGGAGTCGTCGCTGGGCAAGGCGGTGCTCGAGCAGATGCTCGCCAACGCCGCCGACGACGCCCGGATCGACCCATTGACCGCTCCCAATGACAACGTCAGCGCCGTGATGCGGCCCTGAAGCACTCGGGTAGCGTGTCTCCCGTGAGCGAACAGGATGCGGCTGACGAGAAGTCCACTTCACCTTCCGCGGATCTTCCTTCTGGCGGCCTGTCGTACGCGGGGGCCGGGGTCGACATCGACGCCGGTGATCGCGCTGTCGAGCTGATCGGTCCGCATGCCAAACGCGCCACACGCCCGGAGGTCCTCGGCGGACTCGGCGGATTCTCCGGACTCTTCGCCCTCAAGGGCAACTACCGCGAGCCGGTACTCGCCGCGGCGAGCGACGGCGTCGGCACCAAACTCGCCGTCGCACAAGCGATCGGCAAACACGACACCGTCGGCCAGGACTTGGTGGCCATGTGCGTCGACGACCTCGTGGTGTGCGGCGCCGAACCGCTGTTCCTGCAGGACTACATCGCCATCGGCAAGGTGGTCCCGGAGACGGTCGCCGAGATCGTCGCCGGCATCGCCGACGGCTGCGTGATCGCCGGCTGCGCACTGCTCGGTGGCGAGACCGCCGAACATCCCGGTCTCATGCGTGACGACCACTACGACCTCTCGGCGACCGCGGTGGGCGTCGTCGAGGCCGACCAGGTGCTCTCGCCGGATCGGGTCCGCGCCGGCGACTCGGTGATCGCACTGGGTTCCTCGGGCCTGCACTCCAACGGATATTCGCTGGCGCGCAAGGTCCTTCTCGACTGGGGCCACATGGATCTCGGAGGCGATGTCGAGGAATTCGGTCGCACCCTCGGTGAGGAACTCCTCGAACCGACACGCATCTACGCACGCGATTGCCTCGCGCTGGCGGCCGAGGCCGACGTTCGGACGTTCGCCCACATCACCGGTGGGGGGCTCGCCGAGAACCTGGCCCGAGTCATCCCATCGGGGCTTGTGGCCGAACTCGAACGCAATACCTGGACTCCCGCACCGATTTTCGCCATGATCGCCCAACGCGGTCGTGTCGAGCAGTCCGAGATGGAACGCACCTTCAACATGGGTGTCGGCATGGTGGCCGTGGTGGCGCCCGAGGACACCGATCGTGCCCAGGCCGTCCTGACCGCGCGCCACGTCGACAACTGGGTGCTCGGCACCATCAAGCGCAATCCCGAGGCCAAGGGTGGATCGGGGCGCGTGAACCTCGTCGGCGATCACCCACGCTTCTGACAAGCGTTACTACAAGTAACCGCCCGGGGAGACGCTGAGAAACCAACGATCACCGGTCCGTTCGCCGAACGCACTCGAGACTTGCGTTCGATGAACGAACCGGTGATCGCCTGTGGTGGCGCTACCGTGACGACGACGCCGGGGCGGTCGGCGTCAAGGGGTGAGCGAAATGAGGGCGGTCGCGCTCAGGCGCGACGCCACTCGTCCTCTTCAAGCCACTCGTCCACCGGATCCGGGCGGTCTGCCGAATCCGCCGAACCCGACAACTCGCGCTGCAAGCTGTCGAAGTCGGTGTGGGGAGTGGAGTACTTCAGCTGACGAGCAACCTTCGTCTGCTTTGCTTTAGCCCGGCCGCGGCCCATATGGGACCCCCTCGCACAATGACGGGGCGGCCAAACTGGTGGCGGCCCCGTTCTCTCGGTAGTTGAGTATCTCGTGGGCACCAGTTTAGCGCGCGTTTCGCGATTACGCGGATTGCCCCGGCAATGGCACGCCGACCAGCTGCGATGGGGTGTTGCCCGGGGCCTTCCCGGGTGTGCTCGGGCCGGTGGCCGTCAGACCTTCGCGACGCGGGCGAGATGTCGGCTCGCCTCGCGACGAACCTTCGCGGGTAGGTCGTCGGCGGCCAGCAGGGTCTGTAGGGGTTCGGCGTCGGTGCCGGTCAGCAGATCGCGGACGGTGACTCCGTGGTCCGGGCGGGCGACGACGCGGATCTCGTCGCCGGCCCCGATGCTTCCGGGCGTGAGAACCCGCAGGTAGGTGCCGACGTCACCCTGCTGCATGAACCGTTTGACCCACCGGGGCTCGCCCGCCCACGCGGCGAAGGTCCGGCACGGGGTCCGGGGGATGGTGGTCTCCAGCAGGACGCCGGTCGAGGGATCCTCCGGTGGCCCGACCCACCAGCGTTCGCCGACGAGCGCATCGGTGACGGACAGGCCGACGACGCGCAGGTTCTCCCCGAACCAGCCGTAGGGCAGGTCGCGACCGAGCTCGTCGGCCCAGCGGCGCGCCTCGCGGTCGTCGTAGGCGTAGACGGCCTGGTCGTGGCCCCCATGGTGTTTCGTGTCACGGACGTGGTCGTTCAACAGGCCGAGCTCGCCGACCTGCACCCGCCCGTCGTGGGGGCGCTTGTCGATGGCGCTGATGCCCGCCCGGCCGAGGTCGACGTCGGCGTGGACCGCGCAGACCGCCAGGACGCGACCGTCCGGCTGACCCTGGTGTGCCGGCTCGGGCGGGGTCACCGTCATGCCCGTCCGCGGAGGCGTTCGACGGCCGCCCGACCCGCCTGGACCCGGTCGTCGGCGTCCACGGAGTCGGGATCGACGCGGGCGGCCATCGGGGGTTCGTCGGCGTCGCCATTCACGAGCAACTCGACGTCGGGGCCGATGCCGCGCTTGAGCAGTCCGAGGGCGATGGGGCCGAGGTCGAAGTGGTCGACGGCGGTGCCGAGGCGGCCGACGGTGCGCCCTCCCGCGGTGATCGGGGTTCCGGGCGGCGGACGGTGATCGGAACTGCCGTCGAGATGCAGCAGCACGAGTTGCCGCGGCGGCTTACCGAGATTGTGCACGCGAGCGACGGTCTCCTGACCGCGGTAACAGCCCTTGTCGAGGTGGACGGCGCCGAAACGCTCCGGACCGCCGATCCATCCCGCCTCGTGGGGGATGGTGCGTTCGTCGGTGTCGACGCCGAGGCGGGGACGCCGGGCGGCGACACGCAGGGCGTCGAAGGCCCAGCTGCCGGCCATCCGTGCGCCGGCCTCGGTGAGCTGCTCCCACCAGCGCAGCAGCAGGAACTCCGGTACGACGAGGTCGACCATCGGCAGCGAGGTGTCGGCGTGCGGTCCCTCCGACAGGGGCGGCATCATCCGCCAGAAGCCGAGCGGCTCGTCCTCGTGATGGGATTCGGGCAGGTCGCCGGCCTGGTAGGGCGCGGCGTCGGGGTCGATCTCGAGGAGATCGGCGATCGGTCCGCGCACCGCGTCGGGGCCGATGAGGGTGAGGACCTTGACGTCGGCACGCGCCGCGGGTTGCACCTTGGCCCAGAAGACCATCCTGGTGAGGAACGTCAGCAGGGCCTCGCCGCGTGCGGCCTCGGTGTCGATCCAGATGACCTCGTCGACGTCGGTGAGCACGAAATGGTCCTCGACTCGGCCGTTGGCGTCGAGGGACAGCGCCTCGGCACTCGACCGGTCACCGAGGTCGCTCACCTGCTGCGAGCAGATCGTGTTCAGCCAGGTGAGGCGTTCGGGGCCGGGGAGTTCGAGGACCGCACGGTCGGTGCGGTCGACGATGGCCGCGCCGCGGACCGCCGCCCGCTGCTCACCGAGGGGATCGCCGTAATGCCAGGCGACTCCAGTGCCCTGCGGAGTGGTGGGAGTCTCGGGAGCGGCGACCGCGCCCTGGCTGGAATACCTGGTCAGGATGGGTGAGCGGCTCACGGCTCGAGTCTACGCGGCGGGTCGATAGGGTGGCGGCATGTCCCAGCCCGACAAGTCCCAGCCCGCAGTGTCGCAGTCCATCCTGGTGTCCCTCGATGGAACCGTCCTCGATCCCGAGGTCCCGTTCCTGCATGCCGACGATCTGGCCGCGGTGCGGGGCGACGGGATCTTCGAGACGCTGCTGATCCGCGACGGATGGGCGCGGTGCGTCACCCTTCATCTGCAGCGTCTGGCCCGCTCCGCGGAGATGCTCGATCTGCCCGAGCCGGATGCCGAGAAGTGGCGTTCGGCGATCGAGGTGGCGACGCGCACGTGGGTCGACCGCAACGGTGAGTTCGCCGAAGGTCTTCTACGCCTTGTCTATTCGCGTGGGCGGGAAGCTCATCCGGCAGGCGCGGGTGCCGAGTCCGGGGCGCCGACGGCGTATCTCACGGTCGGTCCGGTCGCCGAGCGGGTCGTCGCGGTCCGGGCGAACGGGGTCTCGGTGATCACCCTGGACCGCGGCTATTCGATCGATGTCGCCGACGCCGCCCCGTGGCAGTTGCTCGGTGCCAAGACGCTCAGCTACGCGACCAACATGGCTGCGCTGCGTCATGCCGCCGACAACGGCTACGACGATGTGATCTACCTCAGCAGCGAGGGTGCGATTCTGGAGGGTCCGCGCTCGACGGTGGTCGCTGTGATGGGGAAGACACTCGTCACGCCGCCGGCCGAAATCGGCATCCTGCCCGGCACCACGCAGGTGGCGACGTTCGCGTTGGCGGCCGAAGAAGGCTGGCAGACCGAGACCCGCGTGCTGCGTCCGGCCGATCTGCTCGAGGCCGATTCGGTGTGGCTGATCAGCAGCGTCACCCTCGCCGCGCGGGTGACCGCGCTCAACGGTCACCCCCTTCCTGTGACGGAAGTTTGCCAGGATTTTATCGATTTGGTCGACCGCGCGATTTCTGCTGACCGATAATGGTCGGTGTCTGCGGGCTCTCCCCGCGGACACCAGCGAGATCCAGCCCACAAATGAACCCAGGTGACGGGACTTTTGGCGCTTGTTCGCGTGAGTGGCCAGGCGTAGCGTCACCGGTATGGTTACTACGTGGTGTAGTAGCCAACTTTCGTCCCGCGTCTCGCAGCCCGAGACGCGACCATGCGATTCGAGGCGACGTTGAACGCTCTGGATTTGTCACGATGGCAATTCGGTATCACGACCGTTTATCACTTCTTGTTCGTCCCGTTGACCATCGGTCTCGCGCCGATGGTGGCGATCATGCAGACGGTCTGGCACAAGACCGGAAACGAGCAGTGGTTACGAGCCACGAAATTCTTCGGGAAGCTGTTCCTGATCAATTTCGCCCTCGGTGTGGCCACCGGTATCGTTCAGGAGTTCCAATTCGGAATGAACTGGAGCGAATACAGCCGGTACGTCGCCGATGTGTTCGGCGCGCCGCTGGCCCTCGAGGGATTGATTGCCTTCTTCCTCGAGTCGACATTTCTCGGCCTCTGGATCTTCGGCTGGTCGCGTCTACCGCGTCGGGTGCATCTGGCCACCATCTGGCTGGTCGCGATCGGCGTGACCGCGTCGGCGTACTTCATCATCGCCGCGAACTCGTGGATGCAGCACCCGGTGGGCGTTGCCTGGGATGACACGCGTAACCGCCCGGCCATGAACAACTTCTGGGCGGTCATCACCAACAACACGACCCTCGCGGCGTTCCCGCACGTGATCGCCGGTGCGTGGCTGACCGCGGCCACCTTCGTCGGCGGCATCGGTATCTGGTGGATGTCGCGAAACATGTGGCGCGCCAAGAAGTTGCGCGTGGCCATCGACACCGGCGACACGAGTGGGATGCCCAAGACCACCTCGCCGAGCCAGATCGATGCCACCCCAGAGGATCTCGAGCGCGACGCCCATCGCCTGTGGCGTCCGGTGACCCGGTTCGCGTGCTGGGTGGCGATCGTCGCCGGCGTGCTGTTGTTCATCACCGGTGACTTCCAGGCGCAGATCATGTTCAAACAACAACCGATGAAGATGGCATCGGCGGAATCGTTGTGCAATACCCAGGAGAATGCCGGGTTCTCGGTGCTCTCGATCGGGCGACAGAACAATTGCGCCGACATCGACCACGTCGTCGAGATCCCGGGCATGCTGTCCTTCCTGGCCACGCATCGCTTCGGTGAAACATTGCAGGGCGTGAATCAGTTGCAGGCGCAATATCAGGAAGCGCTGAACATGCCGGGTCAGAACTTCGCCCCCAATCTGTTCGTCACCTACTGGGGTTTCCGCGCGATGATCACCTGGGCGCTCGGATCGGTCGTGGTGGCCTTCGGTGGACTGTGGTTCACCCGACGAAAGAAGGTGGTCGAATCCAGACGCCTGGGCCTGTTGGCCCTCTGGATGATCCCGACCCCGTTCCTGGCCAACGCATCCGGCTGGATCTTCACCGAGATGGGCCGCCAGCCATGGGTCGTCGCCCCGAACTGGGAGAACAACCTCGACCCGTTGCGCATACACATGCTCGTGCAGGACGGCGTCTCCAACCACACGCCACCGATCCTGTGGGTCACCATGATCGGCTTCACGCTGCTCTACGGCGGGCTGGGTGTGGTGTGGTTCCTCCTGCAACGGCGTTACGCCATCGAGGGTCCCGCGGCATATGACCACATCGCTCCGGAGGTGGAGTCCGACGACTCCGATTCCGATGAGCCCAAACAGCTTTCGTTCGCGTACTGAGGAGCGGGACAGATGTCACTCGAAAACTTCTGGTTCATCGTCGTCGCGGTCCTGTTCATCGGCTACTTCGTCCTCGAGGGCTTCGACTTCGGTGTCGGCATGCTGATGCCGTTCCTCGGTGCGAGTCACACCGGTGGCGACGAGAAGGTCGCGGCCGACGACGACGCCGCCGACCCGGACAAGCGCAGGCGAGCACTGCTCAACACCATCGGCCCGGTGTGGGACGGCAACGAGGTGTGGCTGCTGACCGCCGGTGGCGCGCTGTTCGCGGCCTTCGGTGGTTGGTACGCAACGATGTTCACCGCGTTCTACCTGCCGCTGTTCCTGATCCTGATCGGACTGATCACCCGGGTTGTGGCCATCGAGTGGCGCGGCAAGATCAACGACCCGCGCTGGCGGATGTGGTGCGATGTCGGCATCGGCCTGGGATCGTGGATTCCCGCACTGCTGTGGGGCGTGGCCTTCGCCAACGTCGTCCGCGGTCTGCCGATCGACGCCGCGCACCAGTACACCGGCGGATTCTTCAACCTGCTCAATCCCTATGCGCTACTCGGCGGTGTCACCACGCTGCTCGTGTTCCTGACCCACGGTGCGGTCTTCCTCGGACTCAAGACCAGCGGCGTGCTGCAGCAGGACGCGATGAGATACGCCAAGCTGCTGGCCATTCCGACGTTGGTCGTGGCCGCGGCGTTCCTGCTGTGGACGCAGTTCGCCTACGGCAACGGCTGGACGTGGATCCCGGTGCTCATCGCCGCTGTCGCCGCGCTGGTGATGGTGGCGGCGACCCAGGTGCAGCGCGAGGGCATCGCCTTCCTGGCGACCTCGATCGCCATCGCCGGGACCGTGGCGACGCTGTTCTCGGTGCTGTTCCCGAATGTGCTTCCGTCGACCACTGATTCGGCCTACAACCTGACCGTCGCCAACACCGCGTCGAGTCATTACACGCTGACCGTGATGACGATCGCCGCGCTGATCATGACGCCCATCGTCATCGCCTATCAGGGGTGGACCTACTGGGTGTTCCGCAAGCGCATCAGCGTCGGCCAGATCCCGGCACCCACCGGTCTGTCGTTGAAGGCATGGCAATAGCGGACGCGGACGGGGGTTCTCGACGCGCACGGCGGGCCCGCCCGCCGCTCGATCCCCGCCTGCTCCGGTATTCGCCCGCCACCCGGCGCTATGTGCTGGTGACCGCCTTGCTGGCGGCGATCACCACGGTCGCGGTGATCGTCACCGCGGTGATGACTGCGTCGATCCTCGCGGAGTTGGTGACCGAGCCGGCACGCCGTTCCCTGACCGCGCAGTCGGTGCACCTGTGGGTGCTGGCGGCGGCGGTCGTCGTCCGCGTGCTCACCTCGTTCGGCCACGATCGGTACGCGCATCGGGCCTCGGCGACCGCGATCGCCGAGCTGCGCGCCCGCGCCCTGGATGTGTTGACCGACCCGGACCGCACGCCGCCGCGAGAGCTGGTGCAGCGCCGCGAACACGCGACGACGGTGTTGCTACGGGGACTGGGCGCGCTGGGCCCGTATCTGTCGGGATATGTGCCGGCGCTGATCGTGACGGTTCTGGTCACGCCGACGGTGCTGGCCGTCATCGCCGTCGCCGACTGGCCGTCGGCGGTGATCATCGTGATCACGCTGCCGCTGATCCCGCTGTTCATGATCCTCATCGGACTGATGACACGTGATCGCACCGAGCGCAAGCTCGCGACGATGAGCCGGCTCAGCGCTCAACTGCTCGACCTGGTCACCGGTTTGCCGACGCTGCGCGCACTCAATCGCGCTCGCGCGCCTGCCCGGCAGGTTGCCGACCTCGGACAGGCGCACCGGCGCAGTTCGATGTCGTCGTTGCGGGTGGCGTTTCTCTCCGGCGGGGTCCTGGAGTTCCTCGCGACCATCAGTGTGGCGTTGGTCGCCGTCGGTATCGGCTTGCGTCTGGTGTCGGGCGAGATGACCTTGTACGCAGGTGTTCTCGCACTCATCCTGGCGCCCGAGGCCTACCTGCCGTTGCGGCAGGTCGGTGCGCAGTTCCACAACTCGGTCGACGGGGTGACCGCTGCCGGCGAGGTGCTCGATCTCATCGACTCCGGTTCCGCGGGTGCGGGTGTCGGCCGGACGCGCTCGTGCACCGTTGCCGGAGAACCGATCCGGTTGCTCGACGTCGGTGTGCACGGCCGGGACGGCTGGGCGCCCTACGAGCTCACGGCGACCGCGAATCCCGGTGAGCTGACGGTGTTCACCGGACCCAACGGGTCGGGCAAGTCGACGATGTTCGCCGCCATCCTCGGACTGCTCGCCCCCGACGAGGGGTCGGTGCTCGTCGGGTCGATCCCGGTGGCCGAACTCGAACCCGACGCCTATCACGAGCAGGTCGCGTGGCTGCCCCAGCAGCCGGTTGTGGTGCCCGGCACAGTCGCCGACAACCTCGCCCTCTTCGGCGCACTCGATCCGGCGCAGCTCCACCGAGCCTGCGCCGCAACGGGTTTCGACGAGGTTCTGGCCTCGTTGCCGGACGGCGCCGACACCGTGCTCGGTACCGGGGGCGTCGGGCTGTCCGCGGGACAGCGGCAGCGACTCGCGCTGACCCGGGTGCTGGCCTCACCGTCGCCGCTGCTGCTGCTCGACGAGCCCACCGCACACCTCGACGCCGCGAGCGAGGAGTCGGTGCTCGCCGCGCTGGCCGCGCGGGCGCGCGCCGGTGACACCGTGCTCGTCGTCGCGCATCGCGATGTGGCCCGCGCCAACGCCGACCACGTCGTCGAACTCCCGGAGGTGCTCGGTGTCCGCTGATCTCGCTGAGACCTCTGGTGTCTCAACAAGCACTGGGCGGCATCGCGATCCGTTGCTCCGCGCGTTGGGATTCCTCGGTCTGCGCACCCGGCCGGTGCTGTGGTCGCTGATGCTCGGCGTGGCCGGTGCCCTCTCGGCGCTGGGGCTCGCTGCGCTCTCTGCGTGGCTGATCACCCGAGCCTGGCAGATGCCGCCGGTGCTGTACCTGTCGGTCGCGATCACCGCCGTTCGCGCGCTGGGCATCTCGCGGGGACTGTTCCGGTACCTGGAGCGGCTGGCCACCCATGACCTCGCACTCGGCGCGATGGCGACCGCACGCGAACGGCTGTACGTGGCGTTGGCGTCGGGATCGCCGGCCTACTCGGTGACCCTGCGCCGCGGAGATCTGTTGACCCGCACCGGAGATGACGTCGACGAGATCGGCAATGCGCTCATCCGGGCGTTCATTCCGATCGGCGTCGGGTTGACGACCTCGGCGGCCGCGGTGGCGATCATGGCGTTGGTGTCCGGCTGGGCGGCACTGGTCCTCGCGATCGCCCTGATCGTCTCCGGGGTGATCGCGCCCTGGCTGGCGGCCCGCGGCTCCGATCGTGCGCTCGGTGACGCCGCCCGCGCGAACACCGCGGTCGCCGAGGCGACCACCACCGCCCTGTGGCATGCGCCCGAGCTGGTCGTCTCCCGGCGGCGGCGCAGCGTGCTGGCGACCGCCCGGCAGGCCGACGCCGAGGCGATCCGGGCTGCCGACCGGGGCGAACGCATCGAAGCCCTGGCCGCCGCGGCGACCCCACTCTCGTTGGGGGCGTCGCTGATCGCGGCCTGCCTCATCGGGATCGGCCTCGCCTCGGGGGTTTCCGGCTCGCTGGCCGGCGTGTCGAGTACCACCGGCCTGCTGACGCCGATGGTGCTCGGCGTGTTGATCCTGTTGCCGCTGTCGTCCTTCGAGTCCACGGCGCCGCTGACCGAGGCGGGAATCCAACTCGAGCGCAGTCGGCAGAGCGCCGCACGGGTGATGGCACTCGTCGACGGGGCACGCCGGATCGGCGAGGACTCGGCGGTCGGGGATGCGGCGATCGACGACGTCGCCGTGCACGCCGCGCCCGCGACGCTGCGCCTCGACGCTCTGCGCTGGGGGTGGTCGGATGCGGCCGTGCTCGGCCCCGAGGCGGGTGTGACCGCAACGCTGACGCCGGGTGCACGGATGGCCGTCGTCGGACCCAGTGGTATCGGCAAATCGACGCTGCTGTTGACGATGGCCGGTCTGCTCGATGCCCGCGGTGGGTTGGTAACGGCCGCCGACGAAGCCGGGCAGCAGCTGACAATCCGTTCGGCGACATGTTATTTCGCCGAGGAGGCGCACATCTTCTCCACGTCGCTCGAGGAGAACCTCCGCGTCGCCCGCGGGGATGTGACCGTCGAGGAGATGCACGCGGCGCTCGCCGAGGTGGGATTGGCCGACTGGGTGGCCGAACTGCCCGACGGGCTCGGCACCGAACTGACCGGCGGCGCCGAATCGCTCAGCGGTGGCCAGCGCCGGCGACTGCTGCTTGCCCGGGCGTTGCTGCACCGTGCGCCGATCGTGCTACTCGACGAGCCGATCGAGCATCTCGACGCCGCCGACGCCGAGCGCCTGCTGGCACGGATTCTCGACCCGTCGTCGGGCATGTTCGCCCCGGATCGCACCGTGGTGGTGGTGACGCATCAGCTGCCGGCGACGGCGCTGCATCCCGGGCGTGCCGAGTCGGTTCGGGTGGTCGACCTCAGCCCGGTTGCGCACTGACGTGACATCTCCCCTGTGAAACCCCCCGGAACGAAAACCTGTTGCCGGGCTTGAGGTTGCGGCGTAGTTTCGTCGGTACACATGGAAGGAGGTGGTCCGAAGTTGATTGGCAAACGGACAAGTGAGGTGACCATCCGCTGACGCGGAGATCCATCTGATATCCCTCGATCGATCCCTCGCATCGGCGAATACCAGGTGGTCACCCGACCCCCGCACCCGACCTGGTCCGGTCGCTCGGCCCGAATTCCCGGGCGGTGCGGGGGTCGTTCCATGTGCGGGGTCCGTCGGGGTGAACCCCCGGGTTTTCGGGTAGTGCACTACTCGTGTTCGGGCTCTTCGGCCGGTGTGGACTGGCACACAGATCAGCTCACCAACGCGGGAGACGTCATGAACACCGGGATCCTGGATTCGTCAGCAACTGCCTCATCGGCAACCGTCGGCATTGCGACCGCATCGACGCGGGAGTTCTCGGTACCCACCGGCGGGTTGTCGCGCTTTCTCACCCCGGGCGATCGCGACTGGAACGACGACGGCGCGGGTACCTGGATCGCGGGGTACGCCGGCGGGCTCACGTACACGTTGACTGCCGATTCCGTGGACTCGCGTCTGACCCTGCACAACCGCGGCCGCACCGATCTCGCCGTACTCTCGATTCCCGGCTTCACCGCGATGTCGGGTGCCCGGCTCACGCCACTGAGCGCAGGTTCATCGGCGACGTTGCCGGACAACGAGTTCCACGTCCTGCAGGCCGAACGCCGCGGCGGGCGGCCGGTCATCGTCGGTCAGATCGTCGACGACGGCGAGCCCGCCTTCCTCATCCACCCACCACGGCCCGACGAGGTCGACTGGCTGCGGATGCCGGGTGCGGACGAGTTCTGGACGCCGTACTCGCCGGCACCGTCGGCCGGGCCCGGTCAGTCGGGTGGGGCGTCCCGCAGCGCCGCCGAACCGCACAGCGCCACAGGCTTTCACGACGCCACGGACGCCGGGGTGTGCTGCGAGAGTGTCGCGGGGATGGCCGTGGTCCACAATCGGGGGCCGCGACGGATCGCGGTGCTGATGACCGGGCTCGGCGGGGCCTTCGACCTCGTCGTCGCGCTCCCCGGGGAATCGATCCCGATCCCACCGGGCCCCGGCATCCACTATGTGCATGCGGCGCGGGATTCCGGGCGGCCGGTCGTCGTCGACGTCATCCATGTGCGCCCCTGAAGTGTATGGCGCCTGATGCGTATGACGTTCGTGTGTATGACGTTTCCGGCGGAAACCGGGCAAATCGTCATACTGATCGACCTTCCGGGTGACATGGGGGGATTGGCGGTAGCGTATGCGCGGTGAATGAACCGGGGAGCCCTTATTCGAATCCGTACCCGCAGCAGCCGCAGTACCCACAGACCCGGCAGTGGGGTGGCGGCCAGTACCCGGGCGGCTACGGGGTGCCCGGTGCGTATCCCGGTGCGTATGGGGCAGCACCGTTCACACCACCGCCGAAGCCGCCGCTGCGCCACGTCGCGCTGACGCGGACGTTCGCTGCGTGCACGATGCTCGCGTGGTTGCTGATCGGTGTTTTCGGGTTTCTCACCTTCGCGACGGTGACCGCAAACGACGGCGGCGACTCGACGTTCAACGGATGGGCTCACTGGACCTCGCAGGGTGAGGGACTGCCGCTGATGGGCGGATCGCATGCGGTCGTCTTCCCGGGAGTTCTGCTGCCCCTCCTGATCTTGTTCCCGACGCTGCTGTCGTCGATCCTCATCCTGTGCAACGTCGCCCGGCGCGGATTCGCCGCGGTGAACGTGGTGTTCGGGGTCATCGGTGCGGGTGTGGCGACGGTCGCCGTCGTCGATCCCTCGGCAGTGGTCGGCACCTTCGGCAACGACTCGTCGCAGTATGTCGACGCCCACTACACGTTCTCGGCCGGACCCTCGGCGATCCTGAATGTGGTGCTCGGCGTCGTGGTGGTGCTGCTGGGAATCGGCGGAATCATCTGGGGTGGCAAGGCGCCCGCGCCGGCGCCTGTCTATGCACCGCCGCCGGTGTGACGACGCAGCAGTTCAGCCGACGCAGCAGTTCAGCCGACGCAGTTCAGCCGACGTGACGCCGCAGCTTGGCCGACAGGCGCGGGGTGAGGTCGCCCTCGGCGTCGACGCGTTCCTCGACGTAGGCGAGATCGCCGTCGGGCACGATGCCGTAGAGACGCTTGGCGCCGCCGGTGTGCTTGCCCGACTCGGAGCGGATGACGACGTCGGTGGTCAGATTCCACGACGTCTGGTTGAGCGGGCGGCCGTAGTACAGCTCGATGGAGCCCTCGGCGTGGGTGAGGAGGAGTTCGATGCTGTCGTCCTCGCCGATCCGCCAGAAGCCGGCCTCACGCAGATCGGGGCGGACGAAGTTCCCGTCCTCGTCGATCACCCACGAACGGGCCTCCCAGTTGAGGAAGTTCTGTCCGTCGTGGCTGGCCACGATCTGCTGGGCGAAGTGGTAGTCGTTGCCGCTGACCGGGTCGTGGCCCTCACCCTCGCCGCGCCAGACTCCGACCATCGGCAGGAGGGCGAGCAGGCCCGGATGCAGGTCGGCGCCGATCCGCAGATTGGCGGTGTCGGCGGGCAACGGCAGATCGTCCCACGATGGTGTGTTGCGTTCGCGGCTGCCGGATTCGGCGGCACGGACCTCGGCCTGGTTGATCGCCTCGTCACCCGACCGACGTGGGGCATCGGCCCCGTCGGGGTCGGGTTGTCCGTCGGACGGCAGGGTCACGATTCGTCGTTGACCAGGCGGTAGATCACGTACAGCGTGAACCAGATGATCAGCAGCGTTGCCAGACCCAGCAGGATTTCGAAGAAGAGGACCACGGGTGGGAGTTTACCTCTCGGGGTGTGCGCGGACGTCGTCGGTCCGGCCGAGTGAAAGATGAATCACGGGCCGCCCTGGGAAGGCCCGAGGAAGAACAGGTGAGAACGCCGACGGCCCGGCCACCGCGAGGGTGACCGGGCCGTCGGGAGTCCGCGTGGACCTACTTGCTGACGGTGATGTCGTGCGTGTGCACGCCGGGTCCGTCCGGGCTGACGGTGACGTCACCGTTGCCGACCGAGCTCAGCGCACGCAGCGTCCACTTGCCGGGCGCGGCGAAGAAGCGGAAGTCGCCGGTGGGGCTGGCGACGACCTCGGCGGTGAACTCACCGGTCTCGTCGAGCAGCCGCACGAACGCACCCGCGACGGGGCTCCCGGAGTTGTCGGTGACCTGTCCGGTCAGGACGGTCTCCTTCTCGACATCGACGCCCGCGGGCAGCTTCTGTCCCTGCTTGGGTGCAGCACACATGATCACTTACCTTCTCCCAGTTCAACCGGAACGCCGACGAGCGAGCCGTATTCGGTCCAGCTGCCGTCGTAGTTCTTGACGTTCTTGTGGCCCAGCAGCTCCTGCAGAACGAACCAGGTGTGGCTGGAACGCTCGCCGATGCGGCAGTAGGCGATGGTTTCCTTCTCACCGTCGAGTCCGGCGTCCTTGTAGAGCTCGGCGAGTTCGTCGTCGCTGCGGAAGGTGCCGTCCTCGTTGGCGGCCTTGCTCCACGGCACGTTGATGGCACCGGGGATGTGGCCCGGACGCTGGCTCTGCTCCTGCGGCAGGTGGGCAGGGGCGAGGATCTTGCCGGAGAACTCGTCGGGGCTGCGCACGTCGACGAGGTTCTTGGCGCCGATGGCGTCGACGACCTCGTCGCGGAAGGCGCGGATCGAGTTGTCCGGATCGGCGGCCTTGTACTCGGTGGCCGGACGGCTCACGGCATCGGTGGACAGCGGACGGCCGTCGAGCTCCCACTTCTTGCGGCCGCCGTCGAGCAGCTTCACGTCCTGGTGGCCGTAGAGCTTGAAGTACCAGTAGGCGTACGCCGCGAACCAGTTGTTGTTGCCGCCGTAGAGCACGACGGTGTCGTCGTTGGCGATACCGCGCTCGGAGAGCAGCTTGGAGAACTGCTCGCGATCGACGAAGTCACGACGAACCGGATCCTGCAGGTCGGTCTTCCAGTCGAGCTTGACCGCGCCCTCGATGTGGCCGCCGTCGTAGGCGCTGGTGTCCTCGTCGACCTCGACGAACACGACCTTGTCGGTGTGCAGGTTCTGCTCAGCCCAATCGGCGCTGACCAGGACGTCGGAACGTGCCATGGGTGTTTCCTCCCGTAGATGTGGGTATCGGGTGTGGTGGAGATGATCGTGAAACAGCGATGAAGGCGATCGGCGTCGGACGCCGACGAACTTCGGCGGATGATGACGGCGTGATCGGCGGAGAGCCCGGGATCTCGGTGGACGGCGTCGTCATGGGAAACGCGCCTGGACCGGCCGACATCGAGTGACCGTGCGACTCGGGCGGGACGGGGCCGGCGCGAGCGAGACGATCACATAGTGATGCGACAGCAACAGTCGGCGACTCGACAGAAGTCGATCGCCCGGCGGCGGGTGAGCATGAACTCACGGCGCTGTTGCATGTCCACGAGGGTACAACAGCGAGCGGTGTCCGCCACAAGCGTGTCCCCGGCCCGGCCGTGGTTGCGATCGTCGAGGTCAGAAGCGCGCGGGCAGCAGGTCGCGTGGCCCGGACCCGGCGGTGAGCAGGATGTCGCTGCCCGAGCTGTGTGCTCCGGTCGCCGGCAGGTCCCATGGCATGGGCAGCAGCGGCAGTGTTGCGGTGAAACGCCCGAGCACGGCCGCGCGCCGGGCGGCCTGGTCGGCGCCGACGAGTTCCGGTGCGTCGACGTGCTTTTCGGGGCCGGTGTAGAAGCCCGTCGCCTGCAGGTGCAGCCGGCCGTCGCGCACCGATACCTCGACGGTGACACTGACCCTGGTCCGTGGGCCCGGGTACTCCGAGGCCGACGGTGCGCGCTGCGGGCTCGGCGTCGCACCGGTCGGCGGAGCCGAGGTCGGCGGCAGGGCCACCGATCCGGTCAGCACGATCCCCGAGGTGCGTTCGAGGTTGCCGAATTGGGGTCCGCCGCCGCCGACACGGTCGGGGCCGGCGGGGGTGTTGACGGTGAGGTCCAGGATGCCCAGCATGCGGCCCAGATTCACCGAGTCCAGCCGTGAGTAGGCGGCGATCGAGTCGGTGTGCAGGGTGTCGGCGGGCCCGATGTCGAAGCCGTCGGGGACCCGCAGCGCCCCGAGTGTCGCCCCGAGTTCGGCGAAGCAGGGGCCGGCCGCCGGATACGAGCAGCCCTGCGGGATCGGCACCCCGCGGGCGGTGATCGTGGCGCCGGTGAACTCGCCCGAGGAGGCGTGGGTCAGGAACGGGAAGCCGCCGAGCGTCACCTCGGGCCGGTAGGTGATACCCGGCGCACTCGCGAGTGACATCGAGAGGCGATGTTCGACGCGACTTGCCGCGACGGTGTCGACGATCACCGCGGCGGCACCGAGGACGACGACGAGCGCGAGCGCCACCAGAAGCGTGCGTCGGAGCCGATGTCGCGAGGGTGCGGGGGTCGCTGCGTCCGAGGTCACGGCCTCCGAGTCTGCCTTGTTAACAGCCGAGCGTGACATTGCGGTTATTCTGTCATCTGTCGCGCACATGTTGGTAAGGCAGAGTAAACATGCTCTTTCAGGCGCGATCGGTGGATCGCCTCAACGTCGAGGTGGCCGGGAGACGGGGTACGACCATCCCCGAGGCCCCCTGCCTCGGGACGTAAGGTGCGCGAGGCGCGACGAGGAAGATCGGAGAAGGACGTGGATCTCCTGTTGTTGACCGCCGATCCCAACCCGGAGTCGGTATTGCCGTCCCTATCGCTGCTCGCGCACACCGTGCGGGTGGCGCCGACGGAGGTGTCGTCGCTGATGGAGGCGGGTAACGCCGACGTCGCGATCGTCGACGCCCGCACCGACCTGGCCGCGGCCCGCGGACTGTGCCGGCTGCTCGGCAGCACGGGATCGGCGGTGCCGGTGGCCGCGGTGCTCACCGAGGGTGGATTGGTCGCGGTGAATGCGGATTGGGGACTCGACGAGTTCCTGCTGCCCGCAACCGGCCCCGCGGAACTCGACGCCCGCCTGCGCCTGCTCGTCGTGCGCACCCGCGGCGTCAGCGCCGAGGAGGCCTCCGGAAAGGTCACTCTCGGTGAGCTGGTGATCGATGAGGGCACCTACACCGCCCGCCTGCGCGGGCGCCCGCTGGATCTGACCTACAAGGAGTTCGAGCTCCTGAAGTATCTGGCGCAGAACGCCGGTCGTGTCTTCACCCGGGCGCAGCTGCTGCAGGAGGTCTGGGGATACGACTTCTTCGGTGGCACCCGCACCGTCGACGTCCACGTGCGGCGCCTGCGCGCGAAACTCGGCAGCGACCACGAGTCGCTGATCGGCACGGTCCGTAACGTGGGCTACAAGGCCGTGCGCCCGACGCGCGGCCGCTCCGCCTCGGCGGAGACCGCCGACGACGAGACCGCGGACGCGGGAGACGAACTCCCCGGCGAGGACCTCGGCGACATCGGCGACACCCGGATCGATCCCTTCGACGAGGAGTTCAGTGCCCCCTGAGGTCGAGGTCCCCGAGGTTGACGTCATCGAGTCCCTGACGCCCGAGATGGCCGCCCACGCACACCGTCTCGTCGCGGCAGCGACCGCGGCCGACGGGGTGGCGCCACTGTCGGAACAGGCCGTCCTCGCCATCGACGGTGCCGGCGTGGGCGTTCGACACGTCATCAGCGCGGCCGGCTACGCCAACATCGTTGCCGGCCGTGACGACGAGCCGGCGATGATCGAGGCCGTCGTCGATCCTGAACAGCGTCGCAGGGGGCACGGCCGGGCACTCCTCGAAACCGCCTTCACGGCGGCGCGCGAACGTGCCGGCGCCGCCCCCACCTCGGACGCCGTGCGGGCCTGGGCGCACGGCGATCTCCCGGCCGCGCAGGCGTTGGCCGCATCGCTCGGGCTGCAGCGTCGGCGAGAGTTGTTGCAGTTGCGGCGAACCGGTGGAGCCGATGGCCTACCCGCCCTCGACGTCCCCGCCGACATCGAATTGCGCACCTACGCAGGGCCTTCGGATGACGCGGAGATCCTTCGCGTCAACAACGCCGCCTTCGCCTGGCACCCCGAGCAGGGTGGGTGGGCCCCCGAGCAGATCACCGAGCGCGTGGCATCGGACTGGTTCGACCCGGCCGGGTTGTTCCTGGCGTTCGACGCCGCGGCCGGTGCCGGCGAATCAGATCGCCGACCGCTCTTGGGTTTTCACTGGACCAAGACGCAGGGGCCGGGGCTCGGCGAAGTCTACGTCGTCGGTGTCGATCCGGCCGCGCAGGGTCGCGGTCTCGGGCGGCTGCTGACGCTGGCGGGTCTGCACTACTTTGCCGAGCGGGGTGTCGACGAGGTGCTGCTGTACGTGGAGGGTGACAACACCGCGGCGCTGCACACCTATGAGCGATTGGGCTTTACCCGCTACGCCATCGACGTCGCCTATGGGTGAGCCGGCCCCGGCAACAGGTGGTCGTCGTTCGAGCTCTACCCGGGTGACCCGCTTCGGTGTGATTCGGCGGGGTGTGATCCGGTGGAGTGTGATCCGTTGGGTGACAACGATTGTCGGCGTGGTGCTGGTCGGTGCGGGCGCCGCCGGGGTGGCCGCCCATCATTCGCCGCTGACCAGCTCGACGGCCAGCCGGATCGCCGCGTTCACGCCATTGCTGGTGTTGGCCTCGATCGTCGGGTTGGCCGCGCTGCTCGCCGCACGGCGCCGGCTCGGTGCGGTGCTCGCGACCGTCGTGGTGGCGGCCGGCGTGGCGACCCAGGTACCGCTCTACGTCGGCTCGGCGTCGGCGCGGGCCGATGATCTCGTGGTCATGCAGGCCAACATCTACCTCGGCACCGCCGACACCGACGCGCTGGCCGCCACGGTGCGTGCCGAGAAGGTCGACATTCTGACCGTCGTCGAACTCACCGACGCGGCGCTGACGCGCCTACGCACCTCGACTCTGGCTGCGACGCTGGGGTATTCGTTCACCCACGCCCTGCCCGACGGCCGGGGGATCGGCATCTTCTCCCGGTTCCCCCTCGTCGAGGGTATGGTGCTGGAGCATTTCCGCCTGGGGAACGTGCGCGCGGTGGCCGACATCGACGGCCACGGCCGCCACGCCGTCTACGCACTGCATCCGTTGCCGCCGTGGCCGGAGCCGGCCTGGCGCTGGCAGTCCGAACTCTCCCGACTTTCCTCGATCTTGCGCGCGGAGACACTCCCGACGATCGTCGGCGCCGACATGAACTCCACCTGGGATCATCGGCAGTTCCGAGAGTTGTTGCGCGGCCACGGTCCCGACGGATCACCGGGCCTGCTCGACGCCGCCGAACTCACCGGCGCGGCCGCCGCCGCCACGTACCCCGCGAACCGTCGGATACCACCGATGCTGGGGATCGATCACGTCATGACCCGCGGCGGGCCGGTACCGACGTCGCTGCGTACGGTGGACCTACCGGGATCCGATCACCGCGGCGTGGTGGCCACGGTGCGTCTGCGCCGATAGCGGGCCGTCAGGCCACCGCGGGGGTGGCGGGCGCACCGAGCAGCGGCAGCAGGAGATCGGCGGCGATCTCGGCCTCCGCGGCCAGCGGCCAGCCCGACAGAATCCAGATGTCGATACCGGCCTGTGCGGCAACGGTGTTCATCGCGCGGGCCACGTTCTCGGCGCTGCCGACGAAGTACGTTCCGGTGCCCTTGCCGGCGATGTCGAAGGGAGGTTCGGCGGCGGTCCAGGTGGTCAGCCCGGCGGCCATGCTCGGGGCGAACTCGAGTAGGTCGCGCCCGGGGATGCGCCCGGCACGCAGGGCGTCGATACGGCCCTGCACCTGCGGGTCGGGACTGGTGATCTCGTCGAGCCCGGGGAAGCCGAAGCTGCGCAGGTTGCGGTCGGCCGTCGCGAGCACCGTCTCCGGGCGTGTGCGGGACAGCTGATCGGAGAACCGCTCCCACGCCTGCTCGTCGGTCTCGCGCACGATGACGCTGGCGAGCACGCCGAAGCGCAGCGACCGGCCGCGGCCTGCGGCGGCGTCACGGACCCGGGTGAACAGTGTCGACAGATCCGCAGGTGCCGACATGAACGACAGATACACGTCGAGGACCTCGGCCGCGTGGGCAATGCCCTCCGGTGATGCGCCGGTTCCCCAGACCTCGATGCCGCCGGGCTGTCGGGGGCCGGGGATCGCGGGCTTGTATCGCGGTCCGTAGGAGAAGAATTCGCCGTCGTAGGCGTCGGTGGCGTCGGCGTAGAGACGTTTGACCTGGGTCCAGTATTCGGCCGAGAGCCGGTACCGCTGCGCCTTCGAGGCGTACTGGCCGTACCGGGCGAGGACGGCGTCGGCACCGTTGACCTGATTGAAGATCAGGCGCCCGCCCGAGTACTGGTCGAAGACCTGCGCCTCCTCGGCGAGCATCGCCGGTGGCTTCACGCCCGGGTACACCGGGATCAGAAAGCGCAGATTCTCGGTCTCGGGGACGAGCGCGATCGGTTCGCGCGCGGTGGTCAGTGCCCCGCCGTAGCCGAGCCGGTCGAGGGTGCGGGCCTGATGCCGGATCACCTCGAAGGTGGGTTCGGTCCGCAGCGACGGTTCCCACGGGACGTCACCGTCGGTCGGATTGATGTACCAGAAGACCTCGGGCGCCATGGAAGATGAGGTTAGCCTATCCTGTTTTCGTGGACGCAACCGACACCTCGCCGATCAGCGCGGGGGCGCCGCTTCGGCCGGCCGCGTATCTGTCGAGGATCGGCGTGACCGAGGTTGCCGCCGACCCGGCGGACCTCGTCGTCGCGATCGCCACCGCGCAACATCGACGAATCCCGTTCGAGAATCTGGGTATTCATCTCGGGACACCCGTCGAGGTGGACCCGCGCGTCATCGTCGACAGGCTCGTCGACGGCCGTCGGGGCGGGATCTGCTACGAACTCAACGGACTGTTGCTGCTCGCGTTGCGCGCACTGGGCATCGACGCACACGCCGTCGGCGCGAAGGTGGAGAACGCGGCCGGCCTCGGCCCGCCGCTCGGGCACATGGCCGTGCTGGCGCAGGTCGGCGCAGAGCAGTGGCTCGTCGACGTCGGATTCGGTGGTGAGATGGTCTGCCGGCCCATCGACCTCGACTCGGTCGCCGAGCGTCGGATCGAATTCGATTCGGCGGCCTACCTTCTGGAGCCGTGCACGCGGGAACTCGCCGAGTTCGAGGCGATGGCGTGGTGGCACAGCACCTCGCCGCGGTCCCGATTCACCGGCTCGCTCATCGCCACCCTGCCCGTCGACGGCGGCCGCGTGAGCATCACCGGCGGCGCCGATGACTATCGGCTGATCGTCACCGACGCGCGGGGAACGCGCACCGAATCCGACCTCGATCACCGTGCGGCGCTCGACGTGTGCCGCCGGGTCCTGCGCCTCGACATCGACGAGTTACCCTCGCTGCCACTCGGTTCCGTGCGCGACCGCTCTCACTCCGGGCGCCACGGGGTGGGAAACGGCAACCCGAGGTAGACCTCGCCGAGCGCCTCCTGCTCGGCGCGGGAGGCGACCCACCGATTCAGCTTCGCGCGCCGCAGCCCCCAGTCGAACGGGTCGTCGGTGAAGCGGTGCAGCACCGAGGTCAGCGTCCAGGAGAAGTTCTGCGCCTGCCAGATCCGCGGCAGCGCGGTGTCGGTGTAGTTCTCGAGGAGCGTGCGGTCGCCGTCGCGGTAGAAGACGCCGAGGGCATGGGACAGCACGCTCGCGTCCGACACCGCGAGGTTGAGCCCCTTGGCGCCGGTGGGTGGCACGATGTGGGCGGCGTCGCCGAGCAGGAACAGTGAACCATGCTGCATGCGTTCGGTGACCACGCTGCGCAGCGGGGCGAGGCTGCGGTCGAAGATCTCTCCGGTCTGCAGTTCCGGATGATCGTCGGAGGCACTGCGCCTGCGTAATTCGGCCCAGATGCGTTCGTCGGGCCAGTCGGCGAGATCGGTGTCGGCCGGCACCTGGAGGTACTGGCGCGTGATGTGTGTGCCGCGCATGCTGTGGACCGACAACCCGTCGGGGTGGGCGCAGTACATGCCCTCCTCGGTCACCGGAGTCGTGCGAGCCAGGATGCCCAGCCACGCAAAGGGATACACGCGTTCGATGGTGCGTACCGAGGACGGCAGCCGGGTTCGGCCGACCCCGTGGAAGCCGTCGCAGCCGGCGACGAAGTCGGCGGTGAGGCGATGGGTGCGGCCCTCGACGGTGTAGGTGACCTCGGTGGTGGGTCCGTCCGTCGGGCCGATCTCGACGTCGGCGGCGTCGAACACCAGCGGCAACCCGGCCGCCGTGCGCGCGTCGATGAGGTCGGCGACGATCTCGGCCTGCCCGTAGACGAATGCGTTGCGCCCGGTCAGCCGGTGGAAGTCGAGGTGGTGGGTGTGGCGATCGAACCGGAGGTAGAAACCGTTGTGGCGCAGCGCTTGCGCGTGCAGCCGGTCGGCGACGCCGAGTTCGGTCAGGGTGTCGACGGTGGTCTGTTCGATCACCCCGGCGCGAACCCGGGCACGCACGTGCGCCTCGTCGCGCGCCTCGAGGACGACGGCGTCGATACCCTGACGATGCAACATCATCGCCAGCGACAAACCCGCCGGGCCGGCGCCGATGATCGCGACCTGACAACGCATGAGGGGACTCCTGGGCATGAGGGGACTCCTGGGGTGTGGGTGCCCGGCCGGCACGCGCTCAGGTGAGCGCGACCAGGGCACGGAGACGATCGGGCAGGGCGGCGAGTGCGTCGGCGACCGCGGCCGAGGGCACCGCGCCGTCGAAATAGGCTGCGGCCACCGACATCCCGCCTCCGACGAGTGCGGTCGTCACGGTGAGGCCCTGCGGCGTCGGGGGATCGGCGACCGAGAACACCCGCGCCCGCTCGTCGGCCAGCCACGTCCAGCGGTGATCGCGGCCCGGCACGGTACCCACACTCGAATGCAGCAGCGGCACCGGCACATCGGTGAGTACCGCGGGCGGTGGGTCGGCTGTGCGCCGGGAGGACGCGAGCGTCTTGACCGAGGTGATCGCCAGGTTGGCGATGGGCCGCCCCATCCGTGCCGACGCCGTCAGGGCGCGCTGGAGCTCGACCGGATCGCTGCCGGGCGGAACCGCAAATGCCAGTCCGGCAGAGAAATTCGCGAGCGTGTTCCGTGCGCGGGGGAGGTACACGCGGGCGTCGAAGGGGGCGGTGATCGTCGGATGTAGATCGACACCGGCCTCGGTGAGCGCATCGACGAGCGCGACGGTGGTCAGTGCGTACATCCCCACCCCGGGACAGTCACGGTCCCGGGCGGCGCGGACCTCGGCGACCGTGGCCGCGGGGACGTGGGCGAGGGTGGCGCGTGGACGGCGGCCGGTTGCGGCGTCGACACCGCCGACGGTGCCGGAAGGACCGGGTACCGACGCCGCTTCGCCGGTGGTCCGGACTCCTCCGGGCTCGGTCGGCGCCCGACGTAGCAGCCGCGCCAGCGCGACCACGCGGCGTGGGTCGGCGCAGACCGCGGCCGAGGCCAGCGCCAGCGGCGGTGTGCGGTGGCCGAATCGGCGCCACGTCCGGCGATCGTGTGGATCGGTGGACCCGAGGATCACCGAGACGACGACGTTGAGCAGGGTGGCGTCCCCGAGACCGTGATCGAAGTCGATGGCGATGTACTCGTGGCCCAGGACGACGCGCAGGGGCCGATCCGAGCTGCTGCGGACCTCGTCGAGCAGGCGCAGCGGCTCGTCGTCGCCGCCGCTCGCTCGCACCTCGCAACCACCGGCGCGGGGATCGTGGGTCCAGCGTGCACGTGTCGGAGAGGGGTGCAGGCCCACCCGCGTGAACGGGCCGGCCGCGGCCATCGCACGCACTCGCTCGCGAACCTGAGCCACGGACGGGACCTCGACGGGTCCCACGACCAACGCCGAGCGCCGGCGGCTGTGGTGGCGGTCGAGGGCCGCAGTGCGAATGGATCCCTGGGTGATGGTCCCTCGACGGACGGGCCCGCGTGGCATCGCGACCCGAGATGTCGGGAGTGCGGGATCGGGGGTTCGCTGCGTCGCCATGAGAATCGTGACAACTTTACCAAGCCTTACCTAAATTGAGTGCGCCGGGATGGGCTTTGCGCTGGTGCGCACCGGACGGCAACCCGGCATTCACCGCGTGCTCACCCGGGTGGCGGCCGCGGGCCGCGGGCCACGCGTGGCACGTGGCACGCAGTGTGGGCGTGTCGAGCGCCACAGCGATCCGAAATGGGACGTATCGGTCCAGCTCCGAGGGGTGATTGTCCGATCTGCGCATCCGGTCGGAACGCAAGGTGGCCGGAATCGACATGTCCGAGTCGTCCAATTCATCTTCCGTTCACCTTTCGTCGGGGGACCGTCCATCACTGCCCCATAAAGTCAGCTCGACCGGGCAGGGTCGCATGGCCGGACTGCCGTGTTTTGATGCTGGAGGAACCAGAAGTGAAATTGAGTCGTACAGGTGCTGTTGTCGCCGCCATGGCGGCCAGCTCGGCCCTCATTCTCGGCGCGTGTAGCAGTAACGCGGACAAGGGGACCACCAGCGCGGCACCCGCGTCGGCCGTCGCCAATGTCAAGTGCGAGGGCAAGCAGTCGCTCAAGGCCAGCGGCTCGACCGCCCAGGCCAACGCGATGAAGATCTTCTCCACGTCGTTCGCCAAGACCTGCCCGGGGTTCGAGCTCGCCTACGGTGGCGGTGGCTCGGGCCAGGGTGTCTCCGACTTCACCCAGGGCCTCACCGACTTCGGTGGCTCCGACTCCCCGCTCAAGGGTGACGAGATCAGCAAGGCCGCCGCGCGCTGCACCGGCTCCGAGGCCTGGCAGCTGCCGTTGGTCTTCGGTCCGATCGCGGTCGCCTACAACGTCGACGGGGTCAGCGACCTCGCACTGTCCGGCCCGACGCTGGCCAAGATCTTCAGTGGCGAGGTCAAGACCTGGAACGATCCGGTGATCACCGCCGACAACCCGGGCAAGACCCTGCCGGCGACCCCGATCAGCGTCATCTACCGCGCCGATCAGTCGGGTACGACCGACAACTTCCAGAAGTACCTGACCGCCGCCGGTGGCTGGACCAAGGGTGACGGCAAGACCTTCAACGGTGGTGTCGGCGAGGGCAAGCAGGGCAACCCCGGTGTGGGTTCGGCCGTGAAGCCGACCCCGGGCTCGATCGCCTACGTCGAGTGGGCCTACGCGCAGTCCAACAACCTGTCGATGGCCAAGATCATCACCGATCAGGATCGCAGCGGTGTGGCGTTGACGGCGGAGTCGGGCGGCAAGACCATCGAGTCGGCCACCTTGAAGAACGGCCCGGACAACCACAACATGGTGATCGACACCTCGTCGTTCTACAAGCCCACCACGGCCGGTGCCTACCCGATCGTTCTGGCAACATATTCGATTGTCTGCTCGAAGTACTCCGACACCGCGGTCGGGCAGGGCGTCAAGTCCTTCCTCTCGGTCGCCTCGGCGCCGCAGAATCAAGGGCAGGAACTGATCAACGCGGGTTACATCCCACTCCCGAGTGACTTCCAGCAGAAGCTGCAGGCCTCGATCAACGCCATTCAGTAACCGGCGCGAACGTCAACGAAACACCTCGAAGTACCCGAACCCTAGGCGATAAGAGTTATGTCAGTGGATGACACCACCGGTACGGGCCGGGGTCATACGGATAATCCGTACGACCCCGGCGCGCAGCCGCCCGAAACGCCCACCCAGTTACCGCCCGAAGAAGAGCGAGAACTCGACGAGCAACTCCACCCGGGCCTGCGTAGCCACCGAGGTGCCACCGGTGACCGCGTCTTCTCCTATCTCGCCCGGGGTACCGGGTTCTTCGTCATCGCCCTGATCGCCGGTATCGGTATCTCACTGATCGTCGATGCCGTACCGGCGATCGCGGCGAACAACGCGAACTTCCTGTTCTCCTCGGAGTGGCAGGTCAGCCAGTCGAACTTCGACGGCAACTCCGTGCGCTTCGGTGTGTGGGAGTTGTTCCGGGCCACCGCATTGTCGTCGGTGTTCGCCCTGGCGCTGGCGACGCCGATCGCCATCGGCATCGCGGTCTTCCTCGTCGAATACGCACCGCGGCAGATCTCCCGGCCGCTCGGTGCGGTCATCGACCTGCTCGCCGCGGTGCCCTCGATCATCTTCGGCCTCTGGGGCATCTACATCCTCGCGCCGTTCATCGCGCCGTTCGCGGAATGGTTGAACAGCTCGCTGGGCTGGTTCTTCCTGTTCTCCTCGGGCAGCACGTCGGTCGCCGGCGGTGGCACCGTCTTCACCGCGGGCATCGTGCTCGCGATCATGATGCTGCCGATCATCACCTCCATCACCCGCGAGGTGCTGCGCCAGACGCCGAGCGGTCAGAAGGAGGCCGCGCTCGCGCTCGGCGCCACCAAGTGGGAGGTCATCCGGATGACCTCCTTCCCCTACGGACGCTCCGGCATGATCGCCGCGTCGATGCTCGCCCTCGGACGCGCACTCGGCGAGACCATCGCGGTGATGATCATCCTGAGTTCGGCCGTCGGCCGTCTCAAGTGGTCGCTGTTCGAGGGCGGTGACACCTTCGCCTCCAAGATCGCCCGCGACGTCGGCGAGTTCGTCGGCAGCCGCGACACCCAGAGTGCGTACATCGCAGCAGGTCTGGTGCTGTTCATCCTCACATTCGTGGTCAATGCGATCGCCCGTTCGGTCGCCGGTGGAAAGGTGAACGGATGACCGTCACGATGGACAAGACACCCGGGGGCGGCCCGATCAAGGCCTCCGGCACGGCCTTTCGCGAGGTCTCGCTGAGCCGGAAACTGCGCAACAATTCGGCGAAGGGCATCTTCATCGGATGCTTCGTCATCGGTGTCATTCCGCTGGTGTGGCTGCTGTGGACGGTCATCTCCAAGGGCGTCGGCGCCATCACCGACCCGAACTGGTGGTTCGGCGACGCCTATGGCATCGACACCACCACCCAGTTCGGGGCGGGCGTCGCGCCGGCCATCATCGGTTCGATCATCCAGGCGCTCGTCGCCGCGATCATCTCGGTGCCGATCGCCGTGCTGACCGCGGTCATGCTCGTGGAGTATCCGACGTCGCGGCTGGTGAAACCGGTCAGCTTCATGGTCGACATCCTCGCCGGAGTGCCGTCGATCGTGGCCACGCTGTTCATCTTCACCGTCTTCGTCATCGGGTTGTCGATGGGGCAGAGCGGCTTCATGGTGAGCCTCGCACTGATCCTGCTGATGATCCCGATCGTCGTGCGCTCCACCGAGGAGATGCTCAAACTCGTTCCCGACGAGCTCCGCGAAGCCTCCTATGCGCTGGGCATCCCCAAGTGGAAGACCATCATGCGCATCGTCATCCCGACCGCGCTGTCGGGCATGCTGTCGGGCATCTTCCTGGCCATCGCCCGCATCATGGGTGAGACCGCGCCGGTGCTGATCCTCGCCGGACCGGCGAGCACGATGGTCAAGACCAACCCGTTCGAGGGCGGTATGAACTCGTTGCCGCTGTTCATCAAGGACATGTGGGCGGCGAGTCAGCCCGCGTCGTCGTTCTACTACTGGGGTGCCGCGCTCACCCTGATCATCATCGTCGCCGTCCTCAACCTGTTCGCAGCCGTGCTCTCGAAGCTGCTGGCCCCCAAGACCAAGTAAGTCCGAGCCGCGCACGCAGTCGAAAGGGGCTGTGTGCCAGGCTCATCCATCGCCGTAAAGAAAGTAGTTCCATGGCCAAGCGCCTCGACATCAAAGACCTGAACATCTACTACGGCAAGTTCCACGCCGTGAAGGACGTGACGCTCTCGGTCCCGCCGCGCAGCATCACCGCGTTCATCGGCCCGTCGGGCTGCGGCAAGTCGACCGTGCTACGCACGCTCAACCGGATGCACGAGGAGATCCCGGGCGCCTACGCGGTGGGCAGCGTGCTGCTCGACGGTGAGGACATCTACGGCAAGGGCGTGAACCCCACCAGCGTCCGCACGACCATCGGCATGGTGTTCCAGCGCCCCAACCCGTTCCCGACGATGTCGATCCGCGACAACGTGGTCGCCGGGCTCAAACTGCAGGGTGTGCGGGGCAAGTCGCAGCTCAACGAGGTGTGCGAACGCAGCCTGCGCGGCGCGAACCTGTGGGAAGAGGTCAAGGACCGGCTCGACAAGCCCGGTGGCGGGCTCTCGGGCGGTCAGCAGCAGCGTCTGTGCATCGCCCGCGCGATCGCGGTCTCCCCGGATGTGTTGCTGATGGACGAGCCATGCTCGGCGCTCGACCCCATCTCGACGCTGGCCATCGAGGACCTGATGGGGGAGCTCAAGAAGGACTACACGATCGTCATCGTCACCCACAACATGCAGCAGGCCGCGCGGGTGAGCGATCAGACGGCGTTCTTCAACCTCGAAGGGGTCGGTCAGCCCGGCCAGCTCGTCGAGATCAACGACACCGAGACGATCTTCTCCAACCCGACCAAGCGGGAGACCGAGGACTACATCTCGGGACGCTTCGGCTGACGCCGGGAGCACGCAACGACCGAAGTCCCCGGATCGCCTGGCAGTGTCACGAAGCCATCGGCGGCCGGGGACTTGTCGTATGTCGCGCTCTTGTCACAGGTCATGTCTTGTCACATGTTGAGGTAGAGCAGTACCAGCAGCACCAGCAGCGACGCGATCACCCCGGCGTAGGTGAGCAGCTGCCGGGCACACACCCCGGCACCGACGTCGCCCTGATCCCCGGCGGCGTTGACATCCTGGTCGGCGGGAGAGTGCAGGCTCATGACGAGCAACGCTAGCCGGTCGCCGGGCCCCGATGCACACCGATCGGTGACCTCGGATCGGGTATCACACGCAGACACGAAACGTGGTGCAGCGCACAGGAGCGAACTGCACCACGCACGCGGGTCGGTCAGGCTAGACGTCGAGGTCGGCGAGGGTCTTGCCGGTCGCCTGGAACACCACTCGGCGGCCGATCATGACGGCGTGATCGGCGAAACGCTCGTAGTAGCGGCCGAGCAGGGTGATGTCGACCGCGGAGGCCACCCCGTGCTGCCATTCCCGGTCCATCAGCACGGTGAACAGGTGACGGTGCAGGTCGTCCATGGCGTCGTCGTCCTCCTCGAGACGGACGGCGGCCTGCGGGTCCTGCGAATCGAGGGCCTCGCGGGCGTTGCGCGCGAGATGCACGGCCAGCCGGCCCATCTCCGCGAAGTAGCCTGCGACCTCCTCGGGCAGCGCCTTGGCGGGGTGCCGACGGCGTGCGACCTTGGCGACGTGCAGGGCAAGCGCACCCATGCGGTCGGCGTCGGCGACGATCTGCAGCGCGCTGACGATGCCGCGCAGATCACCGGCCACCGGGGCCTGCAGGGCCAGCAGCCCGAAGGCCTGCTCCTCGGCGCGGGTGGCGAGTTCGTTCATCCGGTCGTTCTCACTGATGACCTCTTCGGCGATCGCGAGATCGGCTTGGAGCAGCGAGCGGGTCGCGCGCTCCATCGCCGAGCCCGCGAGGTCGCACATCTCACCCAGGATGCTGTTGAGTGAGTGGAGTTGTTCCTGGTAGGCGGTCCGCATGTATCAAGGCTACTGCCTGTGTCGAGCGCTCACCGTCACCCGCCGGGTGAACACACCGTGAACGGTGATCGGCGGTTCGACGAGGGCCGTCATACCCGCCGAACGGCGTGGTGCAGGTCACGAACAGGTGGTGTCACCGGCGTTGGTGATGGCCAGGTCGTTGGGCAGATTCGAGGTGTTGGCGGCCGGCGGCAACGACGACGCCGAGAGCGTCGTGCCGACCGCGGGGGCCGTCCCCACCGACCCGTCGAAGGCCGACCCCAGGATGACCTCCACTCCGTCGCGCACCGTGCGGTCGAGTTGGATCGAGGCGCCCGGGAACATCTCGGCCACCGTGGCCGCCGAGTCCTCCGAACCGGTGCCGTACCGGATGACGGTGTCGGTGCGGTTCTCCGACGCGTCGGCGACGCCCTGGACGTCGAATCCCTGCGCCGACATCTGGTCGGAGACCTCGCTGGCGACACCGCTGCGCCCACTGCCGTTGAGGACGCGCAGCGAGACGTTGCCGGGGTTCTGGGCGGTCGCCGCCACCTTGGTCGGAGCAGCCGGCGTGGTCGTCGACGGTCGGGCACTCGAACTGGTGCCGGTCTTCTCGGCCTGCTCGCCGGGCAGCGCCTGATCATCGATGATGGCGTTGAAGATCGCGTTGATCGCGTCGGTGTTGGGCAACTCGTTGTTGCTGCCGTCGGTGGCGGTGCCGCTGGTGGGCAGGGTGATGAAGGTGACCCGGCCGGCCTCGATGCCCTGCATCGATTCGGCGAGCTTCAACAAGGAGTCGGTGTTGACGTTGTCGACGAAGCTGTAGTTGATGAAGGTGTTGACGATCGAGTTCAGCTTCGCCGGATTGGTCAGGACGTTGCTCGACAGACTCGACCGCAGCAGCGACGACATGAACAGCTGCTGCCGTTTGATGCGGCCGTAGTCGCCGTTGCCCTCGGTGGAGACCATGCGGGCGCGGACATAGTTCAGGGCACGACGGCCGGTCAGCTTCTGCTTGCCCGGTTTGCGCAGGATCTGACCGAGTTCGTAGTCGTAGATCGGTTGGGTCGAACAGACCTCCACACCGCCGACCGCGTTGACGACCTTCTCGAAGCCCTCGAAGTCCATCGCGATGAAGTGGTTGATGTTCAGACCGCTCATCTCGGTGATGACCCGCACCAGGCACTGCGGACCACCGTCGGCGTAGACGCTGTTGAGTTTCACCTGCGTCTCGGCGCCCAGCGGCGCGCCGTAGGAGCCCTTGTCGTTGTCCCACTGCTCGCATTCGGGCCGGTCGACCTGCAGATCACGCGGGAAGGACACGGCAACGACCCGGCTGCGGTCGGCGGGGATGTTGACGAGGATGACGGTGTCGGAGCGGGCGCCCTCCACGTCGGCGGTGGTACCCGCGCCGACGTCGCCGTTCTGCCCGCTACGGGTATCGGTGCCGACGATGAGGTAGTTCTCGTCGCCGTACTGGGCGTTCTTGTTGCGGATGTTGGTGTCGTCGGGGTTCACGGCCATGATGTTGCGCCAGGCGCCGTTCTTGGAGTTCAGATAACCCCAGACAAAGCCGGTGCCGACCAGCGCCATCACGCAGGCCACCGCGACCAGGATGCGACCGGTCACCGTGGCGTTGCGTCGCATCACCTGCTTGCGCGTGCGAGCCCGCACCCGACGGGGACGCGAGCGCGCCATCGCCGCCAGATCCGGTGTGCGCTGCAGCGGGGGTCCGGTCGGTTCGGTGGCCTCGGCGGAGGCTGCGCGCACGGTCTCGGGGGTGGCGGCAGGAGTATCGGTGTCGGCGGCGTCGGGGGTGGGTGCGTCCTCGGTGTCGCCGGCCGGCGCGACCCGTGTGACGGGTTCGAACTCCTCGGGTGCGACCGGTGCGGCGTGGGAGCCCTGTGCGCGCGACTCCTCGCTGGCGCGGCGCGCGGTTGCCTGATCGGAGAGATCCACGCCGGTCTGTGCGTCGGTGACCGGGGGAAGCTTCTGGGTGACGTCGGCCGGTGCGTAGTGCGCGACCGGGGGAACTGACACCGGGGGAATCGACTCGGTCGGCGGATCCGCGCGCGGAGGAGCAGGCGCAGCAGGCGGGCTCGACCGTGGTCGTCGGAGTCTCGGGCGGGTCGGCGGGATGGCCTGGGTCGGGGTGTCGTCGGATGCTCCGGCCGACGCATCGTCGGCATTCATCTGTTCCATCAGCTGCCGCACGGTCAGCCGATTGCGCCCCCGGACGAACCGATCCGCGGAGCGGGGCTCGCGGAGCCGATCGGCGGGTGGGTTCTCGCCGGACGCGGCGAAGCCCGACCCACGGTCGTCGCCGGTACGGCGAGCGTCGGGGTCGTCGCCGTCACCCTGCTGGGCGCCCTTGTTCGGCGTCGAACGACTCAACTGACAGTTCCTCTTCCCCCGGCAGGCTTTCGTGGACCGCGTCGTCGGGGTTCAACGCGTGCGGCACGCTCCGATCACGAACCTGCCGCAGCAGGACCTTGCGACATCTTACTTAGTCTCTGCTGAGAAGCACTTCCGCCGGTCGCCGATCCCGGTGGCGAGTGCGCGAGTCGCATGGACTCGGCTCACCCTCCGGAGTGCATCACCTCGGCGCCGGTCGGCACCACGTCCTCGTCCGGATCATCGAGCCAGCCGTCCGGGAGAGCCACCTTGGCGGGCGATCCCTGACGCCCGCGAGGACCGTGTCCGTCGTCGGGGAACGGGGCCCCGGCGGGCAGCGTCGCCACCAGATCGCGCAGCTCCGGAAGCGTGGTGACCAGTGAAAGTCGTTGGCGCAGATCCGATCCGGCAGGGAAACCGCGGAGGTACCAGGCGACGTGCTTGCGGATCTCGCGCATGCCCTTGTCCTCGCCGTGGTGGTCGGCGAGCAGCTCGCCGTGGCGCACGATGATGGCCGCGACCTCGCCGAGGGTGGGTGCGGCGGGTGCGGGCAGGCCATTCAGCTCGGCGGCGAGCTCGGCGAACAGCCACGGCCGGCCGAGGCAGCCGCGGCCGATGACGACGCCGTCACACCCGGTGCGCTGCATCATCGCCACCGCGTCGGCGGGCTCGAAGATGTCGCCGTTACCGAGCACCGGGACATCGGTGACGTGCTCCTTGAGACGTGCGATCTCATCCCAGTCGGCGAGCCCGGAATACCGCTGCGACGCGGTACGGGCGTGCAGCGCAACGGCTTTCGCGCCCTCTTCGGCGGCGATGCGCCCGGCGTCGAGGTGGGTGTGGTGCTCGTCGTCGATGCCGATGCGGAATTTCACGGTGACCGGGACGTCGGTGCCCTCGGTGGCGCGCACCGCGGCGGCGACGATCTTGCGGAACAGGGTGCGCTTGTAGGGGATCGCCGATCCGCCACCCTTGCGGGTCACCTTGGGGACCGGGCAACCGAAGTTCATGTCGATGTGATCGGCGAGGTTCTCCTCGACGATCATCTTCGCGGCCTCGTAGGTGTAGCGCGGGTCGACGGTGTACAGCTGCATCGACCGCGGATTCTCGTCCGGGCCGAAGGTGGTCATGTGCATCGTGACCGGATGGCGCTCGACAAGCGCTCGCGCGGTGACCATTTCGCACACGTAGAGCCCCGACACCGTCCCGGTGCGGGCGAGTTCGAGTTCGCGGCACAGGGTGCGGAAGGCGACGTTGGTGACCCCGGCCATCGGTGCGAGGACCACCGGGCTCGACAACTCGAACGGTCCGATGCGCAGCCCGGATGCTCGGGACGTCGGGTCGGGCGTGGTGGTCGGGACCGACGCCGAACCGGCGCCCTCGGTGATCGAGGACGCCGGTGCGGTCAGGGTCGGTGCGGTGCTCAGGATGCCTGACGCTCCCGCTTCTTGGCCTCGCGGGCGAGGGCGCGGTCGCGCATCTCCTCGAACTTGAGGGTGTCCTTCTCGAGCTGCTCGAGGAAGCTGGCGAGCTCCTCGCGGGTCTTCTCGCCCTCGGCGGAGAGGTCGTCGCGGTCGAACACGTTCCACTTCCGCAGGACGGGCTGCACGACCTCTTCGAGGTGCTGGCGCAGGTCGTAGATGCCGTGCTTGGCCATCAACACGCCGTGGCGGCGGAAGTTGGGCATGCCGGCGCCGGGCATCTGGAAGTTGGTGACGATGTCGGTGACCGCGCGCAGCGTCTGGTCGGGGGCGAGATCCATCCCGGCGCCACAGATGTTGCGGTAGAAGATCATGTGCAGGTTCTCGTCGGCGGCGATGCGCTGCAGCATCTTGTCGGCGATCGGGTCGTTGCATGCCTTGCCGGTGTTGCGGTGGCTCACCCGGGTGGCCAACTCCTGGAAGGTCACGTAGGCGACGGAGTGCAGGATGCCGAGCTCGTCGACGTGCTCCTCGAGCTCGTCGGTGCGTCCGGCGGCGGCGAGCATCGGGTCGTAGCCGTTGGTCATGTGGACCATGCGGTCGGCCTCGAGAGCGGCGGGATCGACACCGCGGGTCACCACGAGGTAGTCGCGCATCACGATGCCGTGACGGTTCTCCTCGGCGGTCCACCGACCCACCCAGTGGCCCCACGCCGAATCCATGGAGAAGTTGTCGGCGATCACGCGGTGATACGAGGGCAGGTTGTCCTCGGTCAGCAGGTTGGTGATCATCGCGGCCTTGGCGACCTCGCTGAGCTGCGACTGCTCGGGGTCGTAGTCCGGACCGCCCAGCGCCGGGTAGTTCTTGCCCTCATCCCACGGGATGTAGTCGTGCGGGTTCCAGTCGCGGGCGATCTTGAGGTGTCGGTTCACGTTCTCTTCGGCAACCGGAGCGAGTTCCTGCAAGAGCTCCAGTTGAGTCAGTGCACGTGCCATAGAGATTCCTCCGAACGGTGGTCGCATACGTGTGGGGTCGGTGCGCACACGGTTGGGTCAGCATTACAGGCTACGGCACATAGCAGGCCGAACCCAAGTCACTACCTACGGTGTCGTAACCCGACCTCTCGGTCATGTTGCTATGGGGTGATGTCGCTGTCTTTCGGATGTCGCTGTCTTTCGGATGTCGCTGTGGGCGCGCATGGTGTTACCCCGGCTCACCATCCTGCGGGGTCGGCTTTGCCCGGGTCCAGACCCGGACGCGTACTCACAGGCGATCAACAGATCAGCGGCGCGCGGCGAACGCCGGCCCGATCCGGCGCATCCATTCGGCCGCGCTGTCGTCGAGAGTACCGAGGTCGGATGCCTTTTCGCACCACTGCATGGCGGCGGCACCGAACTCGAGCGGGTTGTAGACGTCCTCCTCGCGCGACCACAGCCCGTCGCCGGCGTAGGTGAGGATGGTGATGTTGGTCGCTGTGATGAGGCTGCCGTCGCCGGGATCGCGCATCGGGTTGTCCACCTCGCAGATCACCCGTGCGGTCGACGGGTCGGCGACGTGCCACAGTGCCGGGAATCCCGTCATGTGGCTGCCCGGGAATGCCGTCATCGTCTTCCAGATCCACGCCCGGATCTCCTCGCGACCACGCATGACGCCCAGGGCGTGCTCCACGTAGTCGGCGTCGGTGGTGAACAGGTCGGCGAAGCGGTCCCAGTCCCGGCTGACCCCGATCTCGGCGACGGTCCGCTGGAAGTCGGCAAAGGCCGCGTCGAGTTCGGCGGCGTCGAAGGTCGGTGCGGAGGCTGCGTTGGACACGTGTCCACCCTACGGTGACCCGAACCGAATCGGTCGAATTTCGCATTCTCGCGCAATGCGTGGGGATGACCGCCGACGGGGAGCAGAATGGTTTCGGGGGCCGAGAGAGGGCCGCGTCGCCGAAGCGCCCACGGGTGCTCCGGCCAAGACAAGTGGAGGTCCGCAGTGCAGCGGTTGAGTGGTTTGGACGCGTCGTTCCTGTATCTGGAGACGCGCTCGCAGTTGATGCATGTCGTGGGGATCATGGAACTCGATGCGAGCACCATTCCCGGTGGTTACAGCTTCACCCGAATGCGTACCCAGCTCAGCGCGCGGGTCGCCGCGATGCCCATGTTGCGACGCAAACTGGAGAACTCCGCGCTCAACATCGACCACCCGGTGTGGGTCGAGGACGACCACTTCGACATCGACCGGCACGTGCACCGCGTCGCGTTGCCCTCGCCCGCGGGCAAGAAGGAACTCAACGAGCTCTGCGGACATCTGGCCGGGCAGGCCCTCGACCGGGGCAAACCGCTGTGGGAGCTGTGGATCATCGAGGGCAGCGCCGACGGCAAGATCTGCGCGTTCCTGCGGATGCATCACGCCAGCGTCGACGGGGTCACCACCGCCGAGGTGCTCGGCCAGCTCTGCAGCCTGACCCCCGACGAACCCGACGTCGACCCGGACAAGGTCGCCGAGACCGCCGGTGGACCCAACCGCACCGGCATGGTGATCTCCGGCGCCCTCAACTACTTCGTGCAGCGACCGATCGCGATGGCCAAACTGCTTCCGCAAACCGCCGGCGTACCGATCGAGTGGTTTCGCCGGTCGCGGTCGCGTACCGGGATGCCCGCCCCCTTCGCCGCGCCCCGCACCGTGTTCAACGGGCCGATCTCGCCGCACCGCAGCATCGCGACCACCCAACTCTCCCTCGACGACGTCAAGCGGGTGAAGAACCGCTTCGGGGTGAAGGTCAACGACGTGGTGCTCGCGATGGTCGGCGGTGCGCTGCGCGAATATCTCTCCCAGCACGGGGACCTACCGGGCTCGCCGTTGGTGGCGATGGTCCCGGTGTCGGTCCACGATGCCGACGAGCGCGATCTGGTGGTCAACGGCACCAACAAGGTCACCGGCATGTTCACCGAATTGCCGTCGGACGTCGCCGATCCGGTCGAACGGCTCGAACGTGCCGGGGAACTCGCCCGCCGCGCCAAGGAACATCACGCCGACATCGACGCGAACATCCTGCGTGCGTGGGCACAGTTCGCCCCCGGCACCACGCTGTCGACGCTGATGAAGTTCTACGGTGACCGCAAGCTGTCGATGAATCATCCGCCCATCTACAACGTCACGGTCTCCAACGTCGCCGGCCCCGACTTTCCGATGTACTTCTGCGGGGCGAAGGTCGCCGCCATCTATCCGCTCGGTCCGATCTTTCACGGCCTGGCCCTCAACATCACCGTCTTCTCCGTCGACGGGCACCTCAACGTCGGCATCCTGACCTGCCCCGACGAGGTGCCCGACGTCGAGGTGATCGCCGAGGCCTTCGATCACCAACTCAAGGCGCTGATCGAGGCGTGTGACGACTGAGGGTCGACGCCGCCAACGGCCCCGCAGTTAGGCTGAGACCGTGTCTGTTCACGACCATGGTTTCGCGCGGGTCACCGGGGCAATCCCGGTCGTCCGCATCGCCGATCCGAAGGCCAATGCCGAGGCGACCGTCGAGTCGATGCGGCAGGGTGCCGCAGAGGGCTCGCTGCTCGTCGTCTTCCCCGAGATGGGTTTGTGTGGCTACAGCATCGACGATCTCGTCCAGCAGGATGCGATTCTCGACGGCTGTCGCGATGCATTGAAGTCGATCGTCGACGCCAGTGCAGGGTTGATGCCGCTCGTGGTGGTGGGGTTACCGCTGGTGGTCGGCGACGGGCTGTACAACTGTGCTGCGGTGATCCGTGACGGCGCAGTGCTGGGCGTGGTCCCCAAGTCGTATCTGGCCAACTATCGAGAGTTCTACGACAAGCGCTACTACAGTGCCGCGCGCGATGCGCCGCAGGATACGGTGCGGCTCTTCGGCTCCGACGTCCCGTTCGGTGCGGATCTCCTCTTCGACGCCGAGGACGTCCCGGGCTTCTGCCTGCACGTGGAGATCTGCGAGGACGGCTGGGTGCCCATCCCGCCGAGCGTGTGGGCCTCGCTGGCCGGCGCGACCGTCCTGGCGAATCTGTCGGGTAGCCCGGTAACCGTCGGCAAAGAGTCGTACCGGAAGTTGTTGAGTACCAGCCATTCCGCGCGCTGCATCGCCGCGCACCTGTACGTGGCGGCCGGTTTCGGCGAATCCACGACCGATCTCGCGTGGGACGGCGACGCGTTGATCACCGAGAACGGGACCCTGCTCACACGCAGTAAGCAATTCGAGATGGGTGCCCAATCCATCAGTGCCGACATCGATCTCGACCGTCTGCGCCAGGAGCGCATGCGTATGACCAGTGTGCGCGATCAGGTCGGCGACCACGCCGAGGACCTGAAAAGGTTGCGGCGCATCGGTTTCAGCTTCGGTGTGCAGCCCGGAACCGATGACGTCGAGGTGCTGCGACGTGCCATCGCGCGGTTCCCGTTCGTGCCCAGCGGCACCAGCGACCTCGATGAACGTTGTCGGGAAGTCGGCAACATCCAAGTGCAGGGACTCGCGGCGCGCTTGCGTGCGACGGGACTCGAGAAGGTCGTCATCGGCGTATCCGGTGGACTCGATTCGACCCTTGCATTGTTGGTCGCGGTGGACACCTTCGATCGACTCGACTTGCCGCGCACCAATATTCTGGCTTACACCATGCCAGGCTTCGCCACCGGAGGCGCAACCCTGCGGCGGGCGCACACTCTGATGGACTCGCTGGGCGTGAGTGGGACCGAACTCGACATCCGCCCGTCGTGCGAGCAGATGCTCGCCGACCTCGACCACCCGTACTCGCGTGGCGAGAAGGTCTTCGATGTGACGTTCGAGAACGTGCAGGCCGGGGAACGGACCTCACACCTGTTCCGCCTGGCCAACCACCACGGCGCCATCGTCCTCGGCACGGGAGATCTCTCCGAGCTCGCCCTCGGATGGTGCACCTACGGCGTCGGTGATCAGATGTCGCACTACAACGTCAACGGGTCGGTTCCCAAAACGCTTGTCCGCCATCTCATCCGGTGGATGATTACCTCCGGTGAGTTCTCCGACGAGACCAGTGCGGTACTCGCCGAGATCCTTGCCGACGTGATCTCGCCCGAATTGGTACCGCCAGGCGAGGACGGTGCGATCCAATCCACCGAAGACACCGTCGGGCCGTACGAATTGCACGACTTCTTCCTCTACTACCTCACCCGGTTCGGCTACCGTCCCAGCAAAGTCGCGTACCTCGCCCGTCAAGCATGGGGCGATCTCGACCGAACGCCGTGGGATACCGAGCCGCTCGACGACCGCAACGTCTACGACGCGGCGACGATCGACAAGTGGCTCACGGTTTTCTGCCAGCGGTTCATGGCCAACCAGTTCAAGCGCACAGCCATGCCCAACGGACCCAAGATCGGTTCCGGCGGTTCGCTGTCGCCACGCGGTGACTGGCGTTCACCGTCGGACGCCTCCGCACGTGCGTGGTTACAGGAGCTCCGCGGGGAGTGAGACGCGGGCAGTGAGATGCGGCCGGGCCCCACGGTGATCATCTCGACCACCGTGGGGCGGTTCGCTATTGAGTTCTCAAACAACAGATGCGGTCCCGGCGGGGCCGGGTGCGGGGAATCAGGTTGTGGGGCAGCGTGGGTCAGGCTGCTGCGTCGTCGAGTCGCATGGTCCGTCGGTGATAGGACGGTATCGGTCGTCGTTTCGGATCGATGCTGGCGGGTGGAACCAGCCAGGGGTGCCGGTCGAATCCCATGATGATGTCCCAGCCGTGGTGGTGGACATCGTCATGGCAGCTGGTGCACAGGAGGCATCCGTTGTCGAGGTCGGTGGGACCACCATCGCTCCAGTGGTGCACATGGTGTGCTTGGCAGCGTCCGGCGTGTGTTCCGCATTTGATGCACCCGCGGTCACGGACGAGTAGTGCTTTGCGTTGGCCGGGGGTGAACAAGCGCTCTTTGAGTCCGACGTCGAGGGGTACGCCGTCGGGGTTGAGAATGATTCTGGTGATGGTGGTGTCACACGACAACAACCGGGCGGTGGCTTCGGTGATCGCACCCATGTTCTGCAAATCCCCACCGAGTGCCGGGTTGTCCGCCGACCAGGTCCACAACAGGCCGTTGGTCGGTTTCGCCGAGAAGGTGGTGTCCGCCAAACCTTGTGCCGCCAACTCCACGATCGTTTCGAACGCGGCCGCGCAGATCTGTTCGGGTGTCCGCGGATCCGGGGACCCGTCGGGTTGAGGCTTGGGCGCCGACAAGGTTTCCATCAGCGTGCGTGTTTTCTCGCCGGCGACGATGTCGAGGTTCGCCGAGATCTCCAACCGTCCGTCGTCGGTGATGCGGTCGGTGTAGGAGTTGATCGACTTGTCCTCGGCGGCCGGCAACCCGCCAGGCGTTTCGGCCGCCAACTCGTTCCCCAACTGCCGCGCGTAGAGGTTGATCTCGGCGGGGGTGAAGCCGGCGAAGTAGTGCGACAGCAGTTTCCGGAGGTATTCGCAGCGTTGCACGGTGTCGAGGGGTTCGGGGGACCGGGTGTCGATGTGGGTCAATCCGCGGATGATGGCGTCGGTGTGTTCGGACGAGATGGACCCGTCAGCGGCATGCGCCAACAACAGATCGATGTCGGTGGTGGCCGAGATCCGCACGTACCGACCTGCGACGGCAGGCGCGCAACCCATGCTGATCAACAACTCTCGTAGCCGGGTGGTCTTGTGATCGGCCACTCCCAGGCGATCCATCTCACCGGTGAGGGTGGTGGCATGGTGATCAACCAGATTACGAAGCAGCAGTACTTGTTTCATCGCACCGAAGGCTTGTGGCCCGGTCATCTCCGGATTCCATTGCAGGTCACTGAGTTGGGTGACTATCCCGGCGAAAACTGCCTCGGCATCTAGAGCTGCGGTGGTGTCGATCATGGGCCCCTCCCCAGTGGCTGATCGGTGAGATGACTCCATCCTACTCGAACATAGGGATCAAGGCAAGGGTGTTCGATGGTTCTGGGGAGGCAAAGGTGCTTGTGGACAACGGGTTTCGGTGGTGGGCTGGTGGCGGTTTTCTGTCGGTGGGGTGTGGTAGGGGTGCGGGTTTCGCTGTCGATGCTCGATGTGGTTGGGAGGCTTGTTGTCTCGCCGGGTCTCGAGGCTCGCCGCACGCGGCTCGCACCTCGACCATCGGAGGGAAGGGGGCGGGGTGCGCGTCGCAGGAGGCCGCTACAGCCCCAGATCCTTGGCGATGATCGTCTTCATCACCTCGTTGGTCCCGCCGTAGATCCGCGATACGCGGGTGTCGGCGTAGAGGCGGGCGATGGGGAACTCGGTGATGTAGCCGTAGCCGCCGTGTAGCTGCAGGCATTTGTCGATGACCCGGCCCGCGGTGTCGGTGGCGAACAGTTTGGCGCGGGCGGCGTCGGGAACCGACAGCTCACCCGAGTTGTGCAGCGTCAGAGCGTGATCGACGAACTGCTGGATCGCCTCGACCTCCGCAGAGCATTCGGCGAGCACGAACTTGGTGTTCTGGAAGGAGGCGACCGGCCGCCCGAAGACGTCACGCTCGCGGGTGTAGGCAAGTGCATGCTGCAGGGCAGCGGCGGCGGTGGCCGCCGAGCCGATCGCGATGGTGAGCCGCTCCTGCGCCAGATTGTGTGTGAGGTACCGGAATCCGGCGCCCTCGTCGCCCAGACGGTCGGTCACCGGCACGCGCACCGAGCTGAACGACAGTTCGGCGGTGTCGGAGGCCTTGAGCCCGATCTTCTCCAGCTTGCGGCCCACGGCGAAGCCCTCGGAGGAGGTGTCGACCACCAGGATCGACAGGCCGCCGCGGCGGTTGTCGGGGTCGAAGTCCGACGTGCGGCAGACCACCAGGATGCGGTCGGCCAGGGCGCCGCCGGTGATGAAAGTCTTGGCACCGTCGAGGATGTAGTGGTCGCCGTCCTCGCTGAGTCTGGCGGTGGTGGAGATGTTGGCCAGATCCGACCCGGTGCCGGGCTCGGTCATAGCGATCGCGAACATCAGCTCGCCGGAACAGAATCCGGGTAGCCACCGCTGCTTCTGCTCGTCGGTCGCGTACTCCATCAGGTAGGGCAGGATGAGGTTGGCATGCACCGAATAGCTGCCGAACGTCACCCCGGCCAGCGCGCATTCCTCGGCGATGACCATCGAGTAGGTGAAGTCGTGCTCGCCGCCACCGCCGTATTCCTCGGGCGCCTCGATGCCGAGCACTCCGAGCTCACCGAGCTTGTTGTAGAACTCGCGCGGCGGATGCCCCTGCTTCTCCCAGTCGTGGTGGACGGGCACGACCTCCTTGGCGATGAAGTCGCGAATGGTCTTGCGGAAGGCCTGGTGGTCGTCGTTGAACACGGTGCGCTGCATGGATTCTGGCCTCTCTAGTTGGTTCGGTACTCGCGGAGCAGACCCTTGGAGATGATCTGTTTCTGGATTTCGCTGGTGCCCTCGCCGATCAGCAGGAAGGGAGCCTCCCGCATCAGCCGTTCGATCTCGAATTCCTTGGAATAGCCGTAGCCGCCGTGGATACGAAAACTGGCCTGGGTGACCTCTGCGCAGTACTCGCTGCACAAGTATTTGGCCATCCCGGCCGCGACGTCGTTGCGTTCGCCGGAGTCCTTGAGCCGGGCTGCGTTCACCATCATCAGGTGCGCCGCTTCGGTTTTGGTGGCCATCTCGGCCAGCGAGAAGGCGATGGCCTGATGCTCGGCGATCGGCTTGCCGAAGGTGCGTCGCTGTTGGGCGTAGGTGATGGCGAGTTCGAAGGCGCGCTGGACGATCCCGCAGGCGCGCGCCGATACGTTGACCCGGCCGACCTCGACGCCGTCCATCATCTGTGCGAATCCGCGGCCCGGTGTGCCGCCGAGGATGTGCTCGGCATCGGTGCGATAGCCGTCGAAGATCAACTCGGTGGTGTCGATCCCCTTGTAGCCCATCTTGTCGATCTTGCCGGGAATCGTCAGTCCGGCAACCACTTCGCCGAACCCGGCCGGCTTCTCGATGAGGAAGGTGGTGAGGTTGTGGTGCGGCTTCTCGGCTCCCTCGTCGGTGCGCACGAGCGCCGCGACCAGGGTCGACGAGGCGCCGTTGGTGAGCCACATCTTCGCGCCGTTGATCGTGTAGGTTCCGTCGTCGGAGCGTTTGGCCGACGTCGTGATGGCCGCGACGTCGGAGCCGAGGTCCGGTTCGCTCATCGAGAAGGCGCCACGCACCTCGCCGGTCGCCATCCGCGGCAGCAGCCGCTGCTTCTGCTCCTCGGTTCCGTGCTGTCGCAGCATGTAGGCGACGATGAAGTGGGTGTTGATCACGCCCGACACACTCATCCAGCCGCGCGCGAGTTCCTCGACGCACAGTGCATAGGTCAGCAACGATTCGCCGAGCCCGCCGTACTCCTCCGGGATCATCAGCCCGAACAGTCCCATCTCCCGCATGCCGGCGACGATCTCCTCGGGGTAGGCGTCGGCATGCTCGAGTTCTTGCGCGTTGGGGATGATCTGGGTGTCGACGAAGCGCCGCACGTTGGCGACGATGTCGGTCTGGATATCGGTGAGACCGAGGGTCTGGGCAAGGCGGGCCATGGTCTTCAGCATGCCCGTGACGGGACCGCCCGGTAATGCGGTCTTCGGCTAAGGCTCCGATAGGACGAGACAATGCCACGCGTGCAAGAAGCGACTGCGGGCCGCTGACCAGCACGTATAGGCAACACTTTGGGCACCGATCGTCGATCCGGGCATTGTCGGCATTTCCGGCGAACGGTTTGCTGGGGTCTGATGTGATCTGGCGCACCCCCGGCGCCACCCCCAACCCCCCCCGACCCGAACAGGATCCCGCCATGGCCCACCTGGCCCCCGAACCGGCCGCCGATTCGTCGGTGACGCCGGCATCGATGCCCTCGACTGCCGCCCGCCCTCGCGACTCCCGCCGCACCGCGTGGGGACTGACCGGGCTGCTCGTCGCCCTCTACGTGATCAACTACGCCGACAAGGCCGTCCTGGGCATCATTGCCCAACCGCTGACCGAGGAGCTCGGATTGCGTTCGGCGCAAATCGGTTTGGTCGGCAGCCTCTTCTTCCTGACCTTCACCGTCGGTGGCTTCTTCGCCGGCGTGCTCAACCGGTGGATGACTCTGCGCTGGGCACTGGTGGTGTTGGCGTTGTGCTGGGCCGTCGCGATGCTGCCACTGGTCGCCGTGGCCGCCTTCGCCGTGCTGGTGGTGAGCCGGTTGTTCCTCGGGCTGGCCGAGGGGCCCAGTTCGGCGTTGCTGCACACCGCGGCCTACTCGTGGCATCCGCCCGCCAAGCGTGGGCTGCCGTCGGCCCTGCTCGCCGGCGCCGCGTCGATCGCGAAGATCGCCATCGCACCTGCGTTCGCGGTGGTCACCGTCAGCCTCGGCTGGCGAGCGGCACTGGTCTGCCTCGCCGCGGCGGGCCTGCTCTGGTGTGTCATCTGGCTGGCCGTGTGGCGGGAGGGGCCGTACACGACAACCGGTGCCGCGCGCGAAGCAAGTGCAGAGGCGCCGAGTGCCGACGAACCGTCCGTGCCGTGGCGACGCATCCTGACCTCCCGGAGTTTCGTCTTCGGCGCCCTGCTGGTGATGAGCGTGTATGCGCTGGTCACGGTCGTGCTGACCTGGTTGCCGTCGTACTTCGAGGTCGGGCTCGGCTACAGCCGCGTGCAGGCCGGGTCGATGTTCGCGCTGCCGTCGATCGTCGGGCTGGTGCTGATGCTGGTGTCCTCGATCGTCGGTGACCGGATGATCTCCGCGGGTTCGTCGGCACGCAGTGTGCGCGTCGTGGTGCCCTCGGTCGGCGTGCTGATCTGTGGCGCCATGCTCGTCGCCCTGCCGTCGATCGGCACGCCGATCATCGCGGTCCTGGTGGTGTCCGTCGGCTACGGATTCGCTGCGACCGTGTTCCCGCTGCTCAACGCCGCGATCTCGGAGATCTGCCCACCGCGGCAGATGGCGGGCACCCTGGGCGCATTCCTGGCCGTCATGGCCGTCGGTGGTTTGATCGCGCCCTATGCGACCGGGCTCATCGTCGACGCCGCGTCGTCGCCGGCCGCCGGGTACGCCACCGCTTTTCAGATCCTCGGTGTGGTCTCGGCCGTGGCCGCCGTCCTCGCGTTGATCTTCGTCGACCCCGGTCGCGACAAGGCCGCGATCCGCGGTGATGCCGGTGTGCCGAGCGCGACATAGGTCGCGGCTATGACCCCATGAGCGTGAATCACCTTGTGATCGAGCGCCCGTCATGGTCGATTCGTTCATAGGGGTCGATTCGTAGGTAGGGGTCGATTCGTTGGTAGTGGTTTCGAGAAAGGAACTCCTCATGACAGATGCGGTGATCGTCGATGCGGTCCGTACCCCGATCGGACGCCGGGGCGGGGCGTTGTCGGGTATCCATCCGGCCGACTTGTCCGCCCACGTCCTCGAGGCACTCGTGGAGCGCACCGGCGTCGATCCCGCCGACGTCGACGACGTCATGTGGGGGTGCGTCAGCCAGCACGCCGAACAGGCGGGCAACATCGCGCGCACCGCGATCCTGGCCGCCGGTTGGCCGGAAAGTGTTCCGGGGACCACGATCACACGGGCCTGCGGATCGAGCCAGCAGTCGCTGGCGATGGCCGCCGCCGCGGTCATCAGCGGTCAGCTCGACATCGTCGTCGCCGGTGGGGTCGAGTCGATGAGCCGCGTGCCGATGGGCAGCGCGGCCCCGAACGGAGAGCATCAGCCCCCGACCGTGCTCGACCGCTACGGCGTCGACCGGTTCAGTCAGGGCGTCGGCGCCGAGATGGTGGCCCGGCGTTGGGATCTGAGTCGCACCCGACTCGACGAGTACTCGTTGCGCTCCCATGAACTCGCAGCTGCAGCCAGCGATGCCGGGGCGTTCGACGGTCAACTCGCCCCGGTGCCCGGCGTCCTCGAGGGTGACGAGGGCATCCGGCGCGGCGGATCGCTGGAGTCACTGGCCAAACTCAAGACAGTGTTCGACGAGAACGGGGTCATCCACGCGGGCAACGCCTCTCAGATCTCCGACGGTGCGGGCGCGCTGCTGGTGTGCTCGTCGGAGACCGCCGCCGCACACGGCTGGACCCCGCTGGTACGCATCCACACCACCGTGGTGGCCGGCGACGATCCGGTCGTGATGCTCACCGGGCCCATCCCGGCCACCGCCAAAGCCCTTGCCCGGTCCGGGCTCTCGATCGACGAGATCGGGGCGTTCGAGGTGAACGAGGCGTTTGCGCCGGTCCCGCTGGCGTGGCAGATCGAGACGGGTGCGGCGGAGAAGGCGCTCAATCCGCTCGGCGGCGCCATCGCGGTCGGGCACCCGCTCGGCGGCTCCGGCGCCATCCTCGCCACCCGGCTGGCGCATCACATGCGCGACAACACCATCCGTTACGGACTACAGACGATGTGCGAGGCGGGTGGCATGGCCAACGCCACCATCTTCGAACTCATCGGCTGACCACCTCAGGAGCAGATGTATGGAACTCAAGGACCTCTCCACCGCCATCACCGGCGGAGCCTCCGGCCTCGGCCTGGCCACCGCCCGGCGCATCGTCGATGCCGGGGGACAGGTGACCCTCATCGACCTGCCGACCTCCGACGGCGTCGAGGTGGCCGAACAGCTCGGTGCCGCAGCGAGATTCGCGCCCGCCGACATCACCGATCGCGAGCAGTTCGCCGCCGCGCTCGACGTGGCCGACGAACGCGGCGGTCTACGCGCTCTCGTGCACTGCGCCGGTGCGGGTCGCCGGATGCGCATCCTCGACGCGCAGGGCCGCGCCGGATCGGCCGACGACTTCGAGTTCGTCATCCGGCTCAACCTCATCGGCTCCTTCCACGCCCTCTCGCTGGGCGCCGAGCGGATGGCCCGACTGCCCGAGATCGACGGCGAGCGGGGCGTGATCGTGATGACCGCGTCGGTCGCCGCGTTCGAGGGGCAGATCGGCCAGATCAACTACAGCGCCTCCAAGGCGGGCATCGTCGGGATGACGCTGGTGGCCGCACGAGATCTGGCGAGCAAGCACATCCGCGTCAACACCATCGCCCCCGGCACCATGGACACCCCGTTGCTGGCGCGGTTGCGTGACGACGTCCGCGAGTCGCTGGCCGCGAGCATCCCGAACCCCTCGCGGCTCGGCAAGCCCGACGAATTCGGCCGGTTGGCGGTCTCGATCGTGGAGAATCCGTACCTCAACGGGGAGACCATCCGCCTCGACGGCGCCATTCGGATGGCCCCGCGATGACCGAATTACACTATCCGGCAATTACTCTCGCCACGCTGCCAGCAGGTATGGCCCGGCTGTATGCGAACCGCGCGGCCGTCATCGACGGCGAGCGGGTGCTCACCTTCGACGATCTCGACGTGCGCACGGCCGCGGTGGCCGCCGGGCTCGCCGCGATCGGGGTGGTGCAACGCGACGTCGTTGCGCTGCACCTGACCAACAGTGCCGACTTCGTGCTGGCCTACTACGGGGCGTTGCGCGCCGGCGCGACGGTGACATTGATCAACCCGGCGCAGCCGGTCGCCGGGTTGCGCGCCCAACTCGTCGAGACCGACGCCGTCGCGGTCGTCACCGAGGAGCCGCAGTCGCAGACACTGGCGTCGGCGATCGAGGGACTCGATCTGCGGGCCGCGATCCTCGTCGGCGACGACATCGGGTCCGAGACCGACACCACCCCAGCGAGTTTGATCACCCTGGCCGAACTGACCGCCGACGCAGGCCCCGCACCACGGGTCGGGATCACCGGTGCGGATGTGGCCCACCTCGCCTTCACCGGTGGCACCACCGGCGTCTCCAAGGGCGTGCAGGTGTTGCACCGCAACGTCATCGCCAACGTCACCCAGATGATCGCCTGGCGCGCCGGACATGCGGTGACCGAGAACGACGACGGGTCATTTCGCCTCACCCCGCGCGACGGCGCCGGACGCGGCGTCGTACCCGGGCAGGCCGCCACCATCGTGGTGTCCCCGCTCTATCACGCGCACGCCCTGATCAACATGTCCTTCCTCCTGATGTGCGGCGCCACCCATGTGCTGGCCGGCCGATTCGATCCGGCCCGGATGCTCGATCTCATCGAAGGTCACCGCGCCACCTACATCACCGGCAGCCCGACGATGTGGCATGCGCTGGCCGCACATCCCGATGTGGCCACACGCGATCTCTCGTCGGTGCGGGTGGTGTCGTCGGGGGCCGCGCCGATCGATCACGTCACGCTCGAGCGGCTCGCCGCGGCTTTCCCGTCGGGTGCGGTCGTGGAGGGCTACGGGCTGACCGAGGCGACGTGCCTGGTCTCGTCGGCGCCGCTGGCGGCCACCGGCAATGGCACCGGTGAATACCGTTTCGGCAGTGTCGGATTGCCGACATTCGACACCGAGGTGTCGATCCGTTCGCTCGACGATCGCACCACCGAACTCGACGCCGGCGAACGCGGTGGGCTGTGGGTCCGCGGCCCCCAGGTGACCGCCGGGTACCTGCACCACCCCGAGATCACCGCAGAACAGTACGTCGACGGATGGCTCGACACCGGCGACATCGCCTACGTCGACGACGACGGCTACCTCTACATCTGCGACCGTGCCAAGGACATGCTGATCTACAAGGGCTACAACGTGTATCCGCGTGAGCTCGAGGAGATTCTGGTGACCCACCCCGACATCGCCGGTGCCGCGGTGGTCGCCCGGGAGGCCGGGCCGGTCGGGCAGGAGCCGGTGGCCTTCGTCGTCGCCCGGCCGGGCCACCGGGTCGACGCCGACGCGGTGCAGGGCTTCGTCGCCGAACAGGTGTTGCCCTACAAGAAGATCCGCGAGGTGATCGTCGTCGACGAGCTGCCCACCTCCGCCGCGGGCAAGATCCAGAAAGTTGCGTTGCGAGCCCAACTCGCCGCGGCCGAGCACAACGGAAAGGACCGACTTCATGCGTGATGTCGTCATCTGCGAGCCCGTGCGCACCCCGATCGGGCGCTACGGGGGCATGTTCCGGTCGCTGACCGCCGTCGACCTCGGGGTGGCCGCCCTGCGCGGACTTCTCGAGCGGACCGGTGTCCCCGACGACGCCGTCGACGACGTGATCCTCGGTCACTGCAACGGCAACAGTGAGGCACCGGCGATCGGCCGTGTCGTCGCACTCGACGCCGGACTGCCGACCACCGTACCCGGCATGCACATCGACCGACGCTGCGGATCGGGGTTGCAGGCGGTCATCCAGGCCGCCTACCAGGTGGGTTGCGGCGACAACGATCTCGTCGTCGCAGGCGGTACGGAGTCGATGAGCAACGCGTCGTTCTATTCGGTGGACATGCGTTGGGGTGGTGCGCGCACCGGAATCGCCATGCATGACAGCCTGGTTCGGGCTCGCTCGACCGCCGGCGGCAAGAACTGGCCGGTACCCGGTGGCATGATCGAAACCGCCGAGAACCTCCGCAAGGAGTACGGGATCTCCCGCGAGGAGCAGGACGATCTCGCCGTCGAATCACACATGCGCGCGGTTCGTGCACAGAAGGACGGCATCCTCGGCGAGGAGATCATCCCGGTCACCGTGCGAGATCGTAAGTCCGAGAAGCTGATCGACACCGACGAACATCCGCGCGCCGACGTCTCGCGAGAGTCGCTCGCCGGACTGCGACCCATCATGGGCGCCACCGACCCCGACGCCACGGTGACCGCGGGCAACGCCAGCGGACAGAACGACGCGGCCTCGATGTGCCTGGTGACCACCGCCGAGGTCGCCGCACAGCACGGTCTGACGCCGTTGGTGCGCCTGGTGTCCTGGGGTCTGGCCGGTGTGCCGCCGGCGACCATGGGCATCGGCCCGGTGCCGGCCACCGCCAAGGCGCTCGACAAGGCGGGATTGACGCTCGCCGACATCGACGTCATCGAACTCAACGAGGCCTTCGCCGCGCAGGCGCTCGCCGTCACCCGGGAGTGGGGATTCGGCCGATTCGCCACCGACAGTCCCGATTTCGCGCGCACCAACGTCCACGGATCGGGAATCTCGCTGGGGCACCCGGTCGGCGCGACCGGCGGGCGGATGCTGGCATCGCTGGCGCGGGAACTGCACCGGCGCGAGGCACGCTATGGCCTGGAGACGATGTGCATCGGCGGCGGGCAGGGGCTGGCCGCAGTATTCGAACGGGTCAGCGGATAACCGATTCTCGTGACAAGCCGCCTTGACATCTGATGTCAAGGCGGCTTTACTCGTGGCATGCCCGACCTGGCCGCTGTCTCATCGCCGATCCGGGCCGCGCGGACCCGGGCGGCCCTACGGCAGGCCGACCTGGCGAAGGCGGTCGGGGTGAGCAGGCAGACGATCGTGTCGCTCGAGCGTGGCGACTACGCACCGTCGGTCTATCTGGCCATCCGGGTCGCGCGGGCGCTCGGTGCCGGCGTCGAAGAACTGTTCCCGTTGCCCCCGGAGAACTGAGACCCAGGAGAGCTGAGATGAGTTCCGGACGAACCACATTCCCCGATCTGTTGCTCGGCCCCGACGATGCATCGTGGGGCGATGAACGCGAGCGCGCGGTACTGCTGGAGGGCTACGCCTACATCTACACCCTCTCGACGCTGCTGCTGTGGGCGATCGGCGCCGTCGCGGCGTGGTTCGTGCCCGCCTGGGTGACCGTCCTGTGGTGGGTTGCGTTGATCGCGCCCGCGATGGAATGGCGGCGATTCTGCACGGCTCGCCGCGTCGATCCCCAGACGCTGGTCTACGCCCGCGGATCCCGGCGCCGCATCATCGTCACCAGCCTGTACACCGGTGCCTGCTCGCTGTCGATGGCACTCGCGGTGATCCTCGGGCTCGGACCGGACGGTGAGGCGACGACGATCGTGGGGGCAGTCGTCGGCGGTATCGTCGGTGGCGGTGCGGCATTCCTGCTGGCCCGGCGACATGCGATCAAGTCCGAGAAGGCGCAAGCCGCAGGTGATCTCGACGACTGAGTCGTGCGCACCTCGCGCACCTCACTCCTGGACCGCTCGCTGCGCGGCCATCGACCGCGCGACGTCGGCGAACGCCTGACCGGCGACCGAGAGGCCGCCCGGATCGAAGATCATCGCGAAAGTCCGTGCGAACCGCGGTGACACAGGCCGCACCACCGCACGATCGGCCACCGATTCGGCGATGCGACGTTCGAGCAGGGTGGCCCCGATCCCGGCCAGCACCATGGGAAGTCGCTGCTCCCGATGGTCGGAGAGCACGGCGATCGGCAGTCGGACACCGGATTCGCGGATCGCGCTCTCGATCTCTTCGGCGACCGACCCGCCCCGCGGAACAAAGACCATCGGAATGCGGGGGAGATCGGCGATCGGGATCGGCCCGTCGGGTACCTCGGTCCCGGGTGGGCACACCAGCCAGAATTCCTGTTCACCGAGCACGATCATGTCGAGATCGTCACCGACCGTGGGCAAGTGGGTGATGACGAACTCGCAGCGCCCCTCCTCGATCATCGCCGATGCCTGTGCCTCGACCCGCAGGTCGCCGAGGCGTACGGTGACCCCCGGATGGCGGGCCCGGAAGCCGGCGACGAGGTCGATCACTGCGCCGCCGTCGATGAATGGGGAGGCGAGGACGTCGACGCGGCCGGTCGGTTCGTCACCGGCCGCGGAGAGGGCGTCGTCGACGGCAGCCACATCACGCATGATCTGCCGGGTCGAGCCGACGAGCGCTCGTCCCGCCGAACTCGGCACCATGCCGCGTCCGATCCGGTGGAACAACTGCACCCCGACTTCTCGTTCCAACGCCCGAAGCGCCTGGGACACAGTCGGTTGGGTGACCCCCAATGATGCCGAGGCGCCGCCGATGCCGCCGTGTTCGACGACGGCGAGGAAGTACTCGAGCTGGCGCAGTTCCATCGAACTCACCACGCTCCGTCGTGGGGAATGGTGGCATCGTCGGGTACGACGTCGGCCGGTGGCGCGGGCGTCCCGCTGATCCGCCGCGCCACCGCGACGAAGGCGACCGCGGCCGGCGACGGTTGCCCCGACCGCATCACCAGTCCGTAATTGCGCAGCAGTGGGGGCGCCACACCGACGACCTCGGCGCCGCTGAACTGCTCGGCGGCGACCGGACGCGGGACCACGCTCACGCCGACGCCGCGATCGACGAGATCCCAGATGGCCGACGAATGGGCGCAATCGACCACCACGTTGCGGGCGTCGTCGGCGATGACGTCGGCAAGCAGGGCCGCGGTCGCCTGATCGGACAGGTTGACCAGCAGCGGTAGATCGCGCACCGCCGCGCGGGGCACCGTGCCCGACTCGGTGACCACACCGTCGCCGAGGAGTCCCGGTGGCGCGGCCAGCACGAGTTCCTGTGCGCCGAGGGGGATCGATACGAGAGACGCGTGGTCGGCATCGGAATCGATCATCCCGATCTCGGCGTCACCGCGCCGCAACGCGGCGAGCACCCCGGACGGGCCGTCGGCGGCGTGGACGCGCACGACCACGGCGTCGTGTCGCTCCCGGAACGCCCGCACCATCGTGACGAGCGGGTCGATGGCGAAGGCGGCATCGGTGACGATGTCGACGCGTCCCGAGCGCAGTTCGCGGACGGCGGCCACCTTCAGTTTCGCGCGCTCGACGTCGGCGAGGATACGGCGTGCGGCGACCTCGACGCGCCGACCTGCGTCGGTGAGTTCGAGCCGTCGACCACTGCGATCGAACAGGGTGACACCGAGACGGCGTTCGAGCGTGCGGATGGCCTGGGAGAGCGAGGGCTGGGAAATGTAGAGGGCATGCGCCGCCTTGGTGATCCCGCCGTGGTCGATGACCGCGACGAAGTAGGTGGCGAGATGCAGGTCCACTGCCACAGCCTAGCCGCGGCGTTCAGAGCTGTGCCCGCGGCCCGTCGACGCGGGAGGGCATGGTCCACGATTGGGGGATGCGGGCGAACGAGCCGACCGCCGGGGCCATCACCGGTCGGTAGTTGGCCGCGGGCCCCGCACCCGCGGTCAGCTCACGGTAGGCGTCCACTCCGCTCGTCGGATGACGCGTGAGGCCCGGATCGCGCAGTACGTCGACCCGGTACAGACCGAATCTCGGTGTGTAGCTGCCCCATTCGTAATTGTCGGTGATCGACCAGTGGTTGTAGCCGACGATCGGCAATCCGTCGCCGCGCGCTCGTTGGAGCCAGAAGAGACTGTCGCGCAGGAAATCCGCCCGGGTGTACCCGTCGGCGCGGGGTGTTCCGTCGGACAGCGGCATGCCGTTCTCGACGATGTAGAGCGGTGTGCCGGGGAAGGCCTGCGCGTAGTGATGGCACGCCTGGTAGATGTCGTCGGGCTGCGGGCGGACCGCCGCGAAATCGCCACCCGCCGCAGCGATCGTGGTGAGATTGTTCAGCGCTGCACCGTAGTAGTAATCGATGCCGACGAAGTCGAGGGTGTCGAGGACCCGATTCATGAACAACGCATCGGTGACCGGCGTGACCGCGGGCAGGAAGGCCTCGTTGACCGCAACGCGCGCTTGCGGATTCGCATCATGTGCGGCCGCGTGGGCGATCCGGTGGGCCTGTGCGACGCGGTCGAGAAACCGCGGCATGTCGGCGTCGGTGAGGGCGCCGATCTCCTTCTCATGGCCGTAGAAGACCAAGGGCTCGTTGATGCTGATCCACATCGAACACTGCTCGGCGTAGCGAGCGGTGATCATGCGCGCATACCGCTCGAAGTCGCCGAGTGTTCGGGGGCCGAGGAAGCCGCCCTGATCGGCCACCCACCCCGGATACACGTAGTGCACCAGGGTGATCATCGGGCTCATGCCCAGCGACCGTATCCCGGCGACGAGGTCGTCGTAGTAGGCCAGTGCCGCCGCGCTGAACCGGCCGCGTTGCGGTTCGACCCGCGCCCACTCGATGCCGAAGCGAAAGGTGTTGAGTCCCATGCCCGCGGCGAGGTGCAGATCGGACCGGTAGCGGTGCCGGAAGTCGACGGAGTTGCGTACCGGGTCGACCCGTCCGGTCCGCGCCGCACGGTCGGTGTAGCGCCGCCAATTCGAGTCCGGGCTGAAGCCCTCGGCCTGGAAACCCGAGGTGGCCGCCCCGAAATGGAAGCCGTCGGTCCAGCCGGGCACGCGTGGGGCGTGCACGAATGGTGCGGTACCCGGCGCGGCGGAGGCCGACGCAGCACGCAGGCCCGACGCACCCAGCCCGACTCCCGCTGCGACCGCGGTGGTGGCGCCGAGCAGACCGCGTCGGGAGATCGCCGACGGTTGCGCGGCGTGGGCCTCGGGGTGGGGAGGTCGGCTCATACCGAGGGTCAGCGGCCGGTCCAGAGGGGCGCCCGCTTCTCGGCGAACGCGCGAGCACCTTCTTGGGCGTCGTCGGAGGCGAAGATCGGGTCGAGCACCTCGCGTTGGGCGGTGATGAGATCGGGGTCGGTGTAGCGGATCGCCATGCCCACAACCTGTTTGGTGGCGCGGACCGCGAGCGGCCCGTTCGCGGCGATCCGGGCGCCGAGTTCCCGCGCACCGTCGAGCGCGCCGCCGGTCGGGGTGAGGACGTTGACGAGACCGAACTCGTGGGCACGCTGGGCGGTGATGGGGTCGCCGGTCAGCGCGATCTCCATCGCGAGTTGGTAGGGGAGGATCTTGGGCAGGCGCAGCAGTCCGCCGGCTGCGGCGGCGAGGCCCCGCTTCACCTCGGGCAGACCGAATTTCGCGTCCTCGGCGGCGACGATCAGATCGGCCGACAGGGCCAGTTCGCAGCCGCCGGCGAGCGCCCAGCCCTCGACCGCGGCGATCAGCGGCTTGCTCGGCGGCTTCTCGGTGACCCCACCGAATCCGCGACCGGGCACACTCGGTACCTCACCGCGGGTGAACGCCTTGAGATCCATTCCGGCGCAGAAAGTTCCGCCGGCACCGGTGAGGATGCCGACGGTGATGTCGTCCCGGGTCTCGAACTCGTCGATCGCCGCCGCGATGAGGGTCGCGACCTCGGCGTTGACCGCGTTACGGGCCTCCGGGCGGTCGATGGTGATGACGGCGACGCCGTCGGCGAATTCGGTGGTGACCGGGCTCATCTGCCGGTGTCCTCTCGATCGGTGGGGGTGGTGACATACCAGTGCACGGGTTCGGTGCCCGACCGGGCGATGATCCCGCGTTCTTCCAGAACCAGAAGGTGGGCGTTGGTCTCGCGCAGGGCCATTCGGCTCAGCGGCAGGGACAGCTGCTCGAACGGCCGGGACCAGGTGACCGATCGGGTGATGTCCCACGCGGTCGACCCGGGCACATCGGCGATGGCCTCGGTGATCTCGGTGAGTCGTTCCTCGTGGTGGGAGAGCAGATGGGTGACGCGGCCGGCGAGACCGCGGAACCGGTACTCGTGCGACGGCAGCGCCTCGAGGTCGCCGAGGTGCTCGGTGTTGGCCAGCGAGGTCAGGTAATCGGCGAGCGGACTGGCGTTCTGGAAGGAATTGGTGGACACGTTCGGACTGATCCGGGGCAGCAGATGATCACCGGTGAAGATGATCCCGGCGTCGTCGTCGGCGAAGCACAGGTGTCCCGCCGTGTGTCCCGGCGTCCAGATTGCGCGCAGATTCCATCCCGGGATGTCCAGGGGCGCATCGCCGACGAGTTCGACGTCCATCGTGCGGCCCTGTGGTAGCCGCACGATCTCACGGATTCCGGCGTCGATGACGTCGGTCGGGGCACCGAGCTCACGCAGATCGACCTGTGCGTCGGCGAGCTCCTGCGCGAGTTGCGCCTCGTCGCGGTGATACAGGAACCGGGCGTCGTTGCGGTGCATGCCCAATCGCGGGTCGGCGTGCTCGAGGACCCGGGGGACGAGACCGAAATGGTCGGGGTGCAGGTGGGTGATGAACACGTCGGTGATGTCGGACAGGTCATGGCCCGTGGCATGGATGCCGGCGACCAGCGTGTCCCACGATTCGTCGGTGTTCCAGCCGGTGTCGATCAGGGCGAGACCGCCGGCGGAGGTGACCAGTGCGTACACCAGGATGTAGCGCAACGGATTGCCGGGCATCGGTACCGGGATCGAGAACACGCCGGGCCGAACCTCTTCGACCGGCGGCAACACCTTCTCGGCCCACGCCTGCCGCTGCCGGTGTCCGGTGACCACCACGCCGGTGCTCGTGACGACCTCGTCGGTGGTGACGGCCCCCGGTCCGACCGCACCCGAGGCGGCCGTATCCGTGGTCGGTGGGCCCGCCGATCGAGTGCTCATCAGTCCATACGATCACGCGGGACGCGGCCGGGCAAACACCTCTCGGCTCACGCATCGTGAGGTAAACCCTATGTGTCCCAGATTCGCTCGCGGCATTGACACGGTGACCGCGGCGGGCAAGGGTGGCCGACGTGGCCTTTGCACAGACCCCCGACGACTCCGTCGACCCCGTGCCCGACACACCAGACGACTCGCTTCCCCTGGCCGGCCTGACCGTGGTGGCCCTCGAGCAGGCCGTCGCCGCGCCGCTGGCCACGCGGCATCTCGCCGACCTCGGGGCGCGGGTGATCAAGATCGAGCGGGTCGGTGAGGGCGACTTCGCCCGACACTACGACGCCGAGGTCGAGGGACTCGCCTCGCATTTCGTGTGGCTCAACCGGGGCAAGGAGTCCTTCGCGGTCGACCTCAAGCAGGAGCGCGGCGCAGCGCAGGTGCGCGCGCTCATCGACCGCGCCGATGTGTTTCTGCAGAACCTCGCCCCCGGGGCCGCCGCCCGGCTGGGATTCGACGCGCAGCGCCTGCGTGCCGAGCACCGCGAGCTGATCGTGGTGAACATGAGCGGCTACGGCCCCGCCGGGCCGATGCGTGACCGCAAGGCCTACGACATGCTCGTGCAGGCCGAGGCCGGCCTGATCTCGGTCACCGGCACCGCCGAGCACCCCGCCAAGACCGGGGTCCCCACCTCCGACATCGCCGCGGGCATGTACGCACTCACCTCGATCCTGTCGGCCCTGGTGCGTCGCGGTATCACCGGTGCGGGCGCCACGATCGAGGTGTCGATGTTCGATGCGACCGTCGAATGGATGGGCCATCCGATGTACATCGCGATGCACGCGGGGCGGCAGATTCCGCGATGCGGCGTCGGACACGCGGCCATCGTCCCCTACGACGCGTATCCGACGCGTGACGGCGAGATCCTCATCGGCGTCCAGAACGACCGCGGGTGGCGTGCACTCGCCCGGGTGCTGGGCCGACCGGAACTCGGCGACGACCCGCGCTACGCCACCAACATCGAAAGAGTCGCTCGCCGTGCCGAAGTCGACGACCTCGTCGCGGCCCGGACCGCGACCTTCGACACCGCCGAACTCGACGAACGCCTTGCGGCGGCCGGGATTCCGGCCGCGCAGATCCGCGACGTCGCCGGCGTGGTGGACCATCCGCAGCTCTCGGCACGTGAGCGGTGGCGCATGGTCGACACCGAGATCGGCCCGATCCGGGCGTTGTTGCCGCCCTTCACCTTCGACGACGTCGAGATGCGGATGGGCCCGGTGCCCGCGCTCGGCGAGCACACCGAGGCGATCCTCGCGGAGTTGGGCGAGTCGACCACCGGGTGAGCCGGCGGATCAGGGCTCGATCAGTGGTCCGGCGGGCATCATCGGGGTGCGTTCGGCGTCGTCCCACACCGAGAGCAGCTCGGCGAGGATCTGCGTCGACATCCCCAGTGCGCTGAGGTGGCTTTCGCCGGGCAACTCGAAGAGCTTGGCGTCGGGTAGCAGCGAGACCATGTGTATGCCATGGGAATACGGGATGATGTGGTCGTGGTCGCCATGCCACCAGCGCACCGGCGTGGTGACGTCGCCGACGCGGAATCCCCAATCCTGGGCGAAGGCAACGACGTCGGCGAACGGTGCCTCCATGCGACGGCTGCCGCCGTGCAGCAGGTCGTCGAGGAACATCGCCCGGAACTCGGGGCGGGCGAGCAACTCTCGGTCGGCGCGAGGCGAGAACCGGCCGTAGAGGCGGATCGCCGGATTCGCGATGGGCGCGGCCACCCCGAGCGCCGAACTGAGGATCTTGCCCAGGGGTGCACCGGCGACCCGGACGGCCGGGGCCAGCAGCGAACCCAGGGCCATCGCGCCGCCGCCGATGGCGTCGGGGCCCACGGTGGGTGCGACTCCGCCGACGATCCCGGCCACCATGACGCGATCGGGCAGCGCGTGTGCGGTCGCCAATGCGTACGGTCCGCCGCCGGACATGCCGATCACCGCGAACCGGTCGATGCCGAGAGCCTCCAGAACCGGCTCGAGGTCGCCGGGGAATTCCGCCACACATCGGTACCGGTGGGCGGTGGAACTGCCGACGCCGGGGCGGTCGAGCCCGATGAGCCGGATGTCGTGCTCGGCGGCGTAGGCGCGGGCCTCGGTCGGAATCTGGCGGCGTGCGCCGGGCGTGCCGTGCAACCAGATGACGGCGCGGCCGGTCGCCGACCCGAACTCGGCGAACCCGATCCGGCGTCGTCCCCCCTCCACCGCCACCGAGCCCTCGATCTTCGGTCGGTCGATCCCCATCATGTGACCAGGATCGCACTGTGAGTCGGTACGGTGGGCGTCGGGTCGGCGACAGAGCGGGGGTGGCGATGGCCTCGGGTATGGCGCCGTTGCGGAATCGGGTGTTCCGCAATCTGTTCATCGCCCAGATGGTGTCCAACATCGGGCTGTGGATGCAGACCGTCGGCGCTCAGTGGTTCCTCGTCGACCAGCACGCCGGGCCGACGGTGATCTCGCTCGTCCAGACCGCGAGTCTCCTCCCGACCCTGCTGTTGTCGCTGGTCGCCGGGGTGCTCGCCGACGTGCTGAACCGCAAGTGGTTGCTGGTGGTGATGAGCGCGTACGCGACCGTCGTCGCCGGGGTCATGGCCGTCCTGGCCGCCGTCGACCTGCTCGACCCGGGCATGCTGTTGGTCCTGACGTTCTTGCTGGGTGCGGGTTCGGCGTTGTCGGCGCCGGCGTTTCAGGCGGTCAATCCGGAGATCGTGCCGCGCGAGCAGATCGCCGACGCCGCATCCCTGGGCAGCATGTCGATCAATGTCGCGCGGGCCGTCGGACCGGCTCTGGCCGGCGTGCTGTTCACCGTCGGCGGCGCCGGGGTGGTCTTCGCGATCAACGCGGTCTCCTACCTGGCCGTTGTCGTCGCGCTGCTGAGATGGCGGCGGCCGGGCGATACCTCGACGATGGAGCCCGAGCATCTCGGTACGTCGATGGTTGTCGGGTTGCGTTACGTCGCCGCTGCACCGATCGTGCGTCGGATCCTCGTGCGCTCGGCGTTGTTCGCGTTCCCGGCGTCGGCGCTGTGGGCGTTGCTCCCGCTGGTCGTCAGCAACTCCTTCCATTTCGGTTCCACCGGCTACGGTGTGGTCCTCGGTGTCCTCGGCTGCGGTGCGATCCTCGGTGTCCTCGGACTGCCCTGGATGCGTGATCATTTGTCGCCCAACGTGATCCTTGCCTCGTCCGCTGTTGTCTTCGCGGTCGGTACCGTTGCGGCCGCGCTCGGGTCCACGGTGGTCGCGTTGATCGTGTTCGTCCCGGCCGGGGTTGCGTGGATCGCCACGCTGTCGACGCTGAACGCCGAGATGCAATTGACCCTGCCCGCCTGGGTCCGTGCCCGGGGGATGGCCGCCTACCTCCTGGTGTTCATGGGGTCACAGGGAATCGGATCGCTGGTGTGGGGTGCGCTCGGCGGGCTGCTGACGGTGCGGTGGGCGCTGCTCATCGCGGCGCTCGCGTTGATCCTGGCGGCGCTGGCCGTGGCGGTGCTGCCGATTCACGCCGAGACCGGCACCCTCGATCGGACGTTGTCGACCGCCTGGCCGGAGCCCATGCTGGTTTTCGAGCCGGCCCCCGACGACGGTCCGGTGCGGGTGGTCGCCACCTACCGGGTCGACGCCGAACACCACGACGAGTTCGTCGACGCGATGGCGGGTGTGGCACTGTCCCGGCGCCGCACGGGTGCACGAAACTGGCATCTGTATCGCAACGGCGAGGATTCCGACGACTACGTCGAGCAGTTCGTCGTCGGCTCGTGGTCGGAGTATCAGCGCCAGCGCACCGAGCGCTGGACCGAATACGACCACCAGCGGGTGTCGGACGCGCTGGCCCTGACCGTCGACGGACGCTCCCGCCAGGAGCACCTGTTCACCCTGCGCTGAGTGTGTGGCGGGTACCCGGTTGCGGCCGTCGACGCACAGCCGAATCGGAGGAATCTCGCGTAACGTCGTAGCGGTGAGTGCTGCAGTTCTGGATCGGATCTCCCGAGGTCTGTCGCTTCCCGGCCCGTCCTATCTGCCGGTGCGTGACCTGCCGAGCGGGACGATGGTGGAATTGCCCGGGCGCGGTAGCACTTTCGTCACCGACTCCGGCCCGGCCGACGCGCCGGCGATCATCCTGCAGCATTCGGTGATGACCACCGGACTGCTGTGCTGGTATCCGGTGATCCCCGAACTCAATCAGCGCTATCGGGTCATCACCCTCGATCATCGTTGGCATGGCCGCGGCATCCGGTCGGGCACCTTCGACCTGCTCGACTGCGCCGATGACGTCGTCGCGCTCGCCGACGTCCTCGGGGTCGGTCGGTTCGTGACCGCGGGTTTCTCGATGGGCGGTGGCATCTCGCAACTCGTGTGGCGTCGCCATCACGATCGGGTCGCGGGGTTGGTCCTGTGCTCGACCGGGCCGTATTTCAGCACCCGTGATCCGCACTTGCGCGAGCAGGCCAACAAGACCGGGCGACTGCTCAAGCCCGTCTATCGCATCATCCCCCGGCCGTCGGACGCGACGTTGGACAAGCCCACCTCGCACACCGCCCTGTGGGGTATGCGTCAGTTCCTCTCGACTCCGTTGTCGCACACCGGTGACTTCGGGGAAGGACTGGGGCGCTTCGACTCTCGGGACTGGCTTGCCGAGATCGACGTGCCGACGTCGGTGGTGGTCTCGGTCCGGGACAAGGTCGTCGAACCCGAACGTCAGCAGTTGCTGGTCGACGGTATCCCGGGAGCCCGACGTTTCGACGTCGACGGCGGGCACGCGTGCTGTGTGCTCGGCGCGGACAAGTTCGTGCCGGAGTTCCTCGACGCCGTCGACGCGGTGGTTCGTGCGGGGGACCCGGACTCCCCGCGCATCGTCGTGCCCTGACGTAGCGCCTTCTCGCACGCGGCGCGGTGGGGTTGAGAGGCTGTCATTGCACAGATGTGCTGTGGCGGTGCACGCGGTACCGGTGTGAACAGGGCCACGCCCCAATCGGATACGTGATCTCGCCGTCGCAGGTCTTCCGTTCTCCACCTATCTGAGAGAACATGTGTACACCGAAATCCGTCGAGAACTGCAGACGGTCCGTCATTTCCCTGTGGAGGCCGATCATGATCGCACTCGTCGTAGTCCTGCTCGCGCTGGTTGCCCTCGGCATGCTGTGCAACCGGCCCGGCCTGAATTTCTATGCCCGAGAACTGGGTTCGTCGGGGCGCTACCGCGAGCGCTGACGCCCGCCCATCGCACGTGGCGACATCACGCCGCCCGGCGCATCGCCTATTCGGCACTACGACAACGGGACCGATACCGCACACGGGGTTTGCGGTATCGGTCCCGGTCTGCGCTGACCCGTCGATCGATCGGGTCAGCGTGATCCCTGTGAGAAGGGGGGGGTCAGGCGCCCTGGCCGGCCTCGATCTCCAGGGTGATGGTGACCTTGTCGCCGACGACGACGCCGCCACCCTCGAGCGGCATCTCGATATCGATGCCGAAGTCCTTGCGGTTCAACACGGTGGTGGCCTCGAAGCCGGCCACCGGGCCGTTACCCATACCCGGGTTGACGCCGTTGAACTCGAGCTTGAGATCGACCGACTTGGTCACGCCGTGCAGGGTGAAGTCGCCGGTGAGTACGTAGTCGTCGCCGGCGGGGCGCACCGCGGTCGAGGTGAAGGTGGCCTTCGGGTAGGTCTCGGCGTCGAAGAAGTCGGCGGACTTGATGTGGCCGTCGCGCTGCTCGTTGCCGGTGGTGATCGAGGTGACGTCGATCTCGGCCTGCACCGACGGCGTTCCGTCCTCGGCGACGGTGATGGTGCCGCTGAAGGTGTCGAACTTGCCGCGAACCTTGCTCACCATGAGGTGCTTGACGGAGAAGCCGACGGTCGAGTGGACGGGATCGATGGTCCAGGTGCCTGCGGCGATCGGCGCGGTGACGGTGGGGGTGCTCATGGGATGCTCCTTGTTCCGGGGTGTCCGGGGGTCGATGACTGTCGTATCGATGACCGGTGAGGTCGCTGGGTCGTTCCGGCCCATTACCGAGCATAACCGGACCACGGTCCGATTTCATTCCCGAATGCCGAAGTTTTTTCGCGAGCTTCTATGACCAGGCGAAAACCGGCTGCTCGTACTCGTCGACACGGGTGTCACGGCCACGCAGCGCGACCTCGGCGAACTGATAGAGCACCGCGGCGGTGGGCGCGTGCACCAGCGCTGTCCGTCCACTCGGTGAGTGGTCGTCGGGATCGCGATGCAGTCCCGGAATCGGCATCTGGATGACCGGTCGCGCCGACTCCGGGATGGTGATGAACCGAGGTGTGACGAGGAGGTCGTCGAGCGGGATGAAGAACCAGACCGAGACCTCGTCGGGGTTGGGTGACGGTTCGGGGGCGTGCGGCGCCCAGCACACGACGGGTGTGATCACGTACCCGGATCTGGTCGGATAGTCGTCGAGCATGCCGATGACGTCGTCGGGGGACAGGGCCACGCCCATCTCCTCGTGCAGCTCACGCAGCGCCGCGGTGGTCTGATCCTCGCCGGGATCGAGTCGGCCGCCGGGCAGTGCGAACTGGGCGGCGTGGCGGCGCATACTCATCGGTCGGCGCAGGAGCCAGATGCCCTGCTCGCGTTCGTTGGTGTCGGCGTCGTCGGTGTTGCTGCTATTGCGGTCGACGACGACGATCGCCACGGCCGCGGCCTTGCCGGGCGTGGTGGCGGCTCGCCGGTCGAAGGCTGACAGCCGATTACTCAGGACCTCGCGCTCGACCCACGTCATCCTCCCAGTTGACCACGCGTGGGGGTCGGTGACGACCAGCGGCGTCATGACGAGAGGTCAATACAGCGTGGGGATGCGCCGGAGCGGCAGGTCGGGTCCCTCGTAACCGGTCGCCTTCCGCTTGGGGAGTTCCACGTCGGGGCGGTCGAGCGGGGTGTAGGGAATCTGGTCGAGGATGTGGCGGATGACGTTGAGACGACCGCGTTTCTTGTCGTCGGTGTTCGCGACGTACCACGGTGCCCAGCCGGTGTCGGTGAAGCGGAACATGTCGTCGCGCGCACGGGTGTAGTCGTCCCAGCGCGTGTACGACTTGAGGTCCATCGGCGACAGCTTCCAATACTTGCGTGGATCGTCGATACGGCTCTGGAGTCGCAGTGTCTGCTGACCCTCGCTGACCTCGAGCCAGTACTTGAGCAGGATGACCCCGGAGGCGACGATCGACCGCTCGTACTCGGGGGCCTCGGTGAGGAACTGCTTTGTCTGCTCCTCGGTGCAGAAGCCCATGACCCGCTCGACCCCGGCGCGGTTGTACCAGCTGCGATCGAAGATGACGACCTCGCCCGCGGCAGGTAGGTGCGGGACGTAGCGCTGGATGTACATCTGCGATTTCTCGCGCTCGGTGGGTGCGGGCAGTGCGACGACCCGGAAGACCCGGGGGCTGACCCGCTCGGTGATCGACTTGATCACGCCGCCCTTGCCTGCGGTGTCGCGGCCCTCGAAGACGATGCACACCTTGGCTCCGGTGGTGCGCACCCATTCCTGCATGGCCACGAGCTCGACGTGCAGGGGTTTGACGAGCTTGCGGAATTCCTTGTTCTTCATGGGCTCGGTCGTCATGGGTTCGGTCGTCACGTGCTCGTCGTGACCGTCGTGGTTCGAGGAGTGCTTCTTGTGCTTCTTCTTGCCCATGCTCGGCCTCCTCGACGGTGCCCGCCCGGAGGGCACTGATCTGCCCAGACTAGGTGACTGCGGTGTCCGAATGGCCTTTACGAGTCGATTAACGATTTGTCGCGGGTGCATACTCGCGGGTTGTGGCCGATGCCCTCGCTCCCTTGACGCTGCACACCGTGGTGTCGTCGTGGCGAGTCGATGTGCCCACATCTGTCGTCGTGGTGTTGATCGCGGTGGCGTATGTGGTGGCCATGCGCAGGTCGACGCTGCCATGGCGGCGGGCGGTTCCGTTTCTGGTCGGCGTGGCGGTGTGGCTGATCAGCGCGTGCGGGTTTGTCGGCGTGTACTCCGACACGTTGTTCTGGGTGCGAGCGCTGCAGGTTGTGCTGGTGCTGATGGTGGTGCCGTTCTGCCTCGCGCTCGGGATGCCGGTGACGGTTGCCCGCGAGTCGTGGCCCGCGGCACGCAGCGTGATCGATCGTTGGCTGGGAACGCGGGCGGCGCGGGTGATCGCGTCACCGGCGGTGACCTCGGCCGGCGTCATCGTGACGCCGTGGCTGATCTATCTCACCGGGTGGTATCCGGCGATGTTGCGATCCGACACCGTCGACACCGTGACCCGAGTGTTGCTCGTGCTCTGCGGCTTCGGATACTTCTACGCGCGGCTGCAGATCGACCCGGTGCCTCGGCGCTATCCGCAATCCCTGTCGCTGCTCGTCACCCTGGGCGAGACACTCGGCGACGGCATCCTGGGCGTGGTGATGTGGCAGGGCGGACTCCTCGCCGCCTCGTATTACGAAGCGCTGCACCGCACGTGGGGGCCGTCGCTGCGGACCGATCAAACTATCGGGGCCGGTGTGTTCTGGGTGCTCGGCGACGTCATCGGTCTGCCGTTCCTCCTCGTGCTCTTCGACCGATTCCGCACCGATGAGAGTCGGCGGGCCGAGATCGCCGACGCCGAACTCGATGCGGCCGAACGCGAGTCCACCCGATCGACGGCAGCGGAGACCGAGTCCGACCAACCGTCAGGACTGTGGTGGGAGAACAACCCGGAGTTACGCGAGCGCTTCCGCTGAGCCGTTGGGCGCCAATTTCCGGTGGTCGAGCAGCCCGGCGGATCTTTCGTCCCGGTGGTCGAGGTGTCGAGGAGCGTTAGTGGCGTTCCCCTTCTCCCGATGGTCGAGGTGCCGAGGAGCGTTAGCGACGCGTTAGCGACGCGTTAGCGACGAGCCGTTCTTTCGGTGGTCGAGGTGTCGAGGAGCGTTAGCGACGAGCCTCGAGACCTGTTGCGCCGCTGCTGGTTCCGACCCGGACCGGGTGCACGCCCCGGGTCTAGAGTCCGCGGTCACCGAGTAGGTGGGCGAGTCGGGTTTCGATCGGCGAGTCCGGGCCAGGGTCGGGGGTGAAGATCTCAACGAGGTCGTAGTACCCGTGCCCGATAGGGACTCGGCTGCGGCGGATTCGGTCGGTGGGCAGCATCGATCCCCGGTCGTCGCGCTCGGCGAGATCGGTATCGGCATCACGCTGTAGTGGGTCGGGTGGTGGGTGCAGGTCGGCGCGTACTTTGTCGAGGGTGGCGCGAAAAGTGACCCCGACGTCGGGGAGCGCGTTGGTGCGTTTCGGGTTCGGTTCGGCTGCCCCGACCGGGGTGTTCTTGCGCCACCAGCACCGTCCAGCCCACGGCCCGTCCCGATAAATCCCGGTCGTGTACTGTCCGGGGCCGTCGCCGACCATCCGGTTGTGTTTGCCGCAGGCGGGGGCGAGGTCACCGATGTTGGTGAGCCCACCTTTCGCATGGTCTTTGGTGGCGTGATGGATTTCGACATGGGCGGCGGGCTGAGTACAGCCGGGAAACGAGCAGTATTCACCACCGTCTTTGGCGAACAACGCGATCCGCTGGCCTTGACTCGCCAACCGCGCCCGCCCCAAATACAGGGGCAGACTGGTGTGGTCGTCGAACACCGCCAACCACGGCTGGCACTGAGCGGCGAGTGCGATGACATCGGTGATCGGGAGCAGGGTGCCGGTCGCCGTGACTCCCATCCCGGTCTGCGCAATCAACTCCGACAGGGTGGCTTTGATGATCAGATGCGGCGGTAGGCCGCGATGGGATTGGGGGCCGAGACCGACATCCAGTCCGGCGCGCAGGACTGCTTCCAGGGCGTCATGGTTGCGTTGCACTTGATCACGGTGATCGCGGGCCGCAGCAGCCGCCAACGCATCGGGATCAGCATCCTCACGACTCCCGGTCGGGGACTCCGGATCTCCGGGATTGTTCATTCCTGGGGCCGCCCACATCGCCAACACCGCTTCGAGGTGCGCGGTGAGAGTCGGGGTCATCTGCCCGGACAGGCCACTCATTTTTTGGGCGTCTTGACGGCCGATGCGGATCTGGCGGTGGCGTTGCCGATCCGCATCGTCGGTTAGTTGGCCGTCGGGGTCGAGGTGCGCCAACACCCGTGCCCCCAAAATCCGGAGATCGGAGGGGGTGTGGGTGCGCGCGTAGCGGGCCATCGTGGCGTCGGCCGACATTTTCTCGTCGAACGGCACTGCCGCCGGGATACGGTCGAGCACGTCGATCACCACCGCGGCGTGGGAGGAGCCGGCCGCCCCGGACGCCATCGCTTCGGCCAGTGCTGGATATTTGGGGGCGGCGACCTCACCGGTGAAGGTGTGGAAGGTGGCGGTCGCTTTCAGTTGTTTCCACCGCCGCCACGGTTCCGACACACGGAGTAAGCCGATCATGGCGTCGGTGATCGACCCGAACCCGTACTCGCGGGCCAGATGGCGGTCGGAGAATTCGACGATCTGCCGATCCCCCTGAACGGTGACCCGGGTGATCAACTGCTCGGTGGATTGAGCGACCGCGACCAGGTCGTCGTTGGACAGGCCGGTCAAATCATCCGACGCCAGCGAATCAACCAAGCGGTGGGCGAGGGCGAGTTTCTGGGTGGTCGACAAACCAGACACGTCGGGTAACGCGGTGTCGACCATCATTTCTCGCCCCCCCGGGATAGCGAACACCTGTTTGTGTGTCGTTGTGTTCGAGTGTATGCCGGGTTTGTCGGGTTGGCAAGAGGTTGTCGAAAGTTTTTTCGGATGGAATTCAGCACGGCGACAATCGGTGTGGCGCGGTGACCGGAATCGTCAGATTCCATTTCTGGAGTGCGGGCTCGACGTAGGCGATCGTGTTGTCGCGGTCAGCGGGGCCGTCGTGCAGGATGCCGACCGCGCACACGCTCTGGTCGGGGTTCACGACGAACACCGCTGATCCCGAGTCGCCGACGACGGCATACCCACCCCAGTGGAGGCTTCGCGTGTTGGCGTCGAGGAGCGGACCGCACGTCAGGCCCGCGCGTGCGCCGGCCATGCAGACCGGTGTTCCCCGAGGCAGTGTGGCCGCTTCCCGGGGTGTCATGACGCCGGCGATCGGGTGACCGTCGATGGGGGTGACCCATTGTGCTGCAGTCGCAGTCGGCGGTAGGAATGCGGCCGCGGCGTCGAGCATGGTGCCGTCGGCCAGGCTGTCGTCCTCGTGTAGTTCGTAGGGGCTGAGGGGCAGGCGGCCCGTTTCGGACGAATCGGTGTACAGCCACGTGGGTTGACCCAGGCCGCTTACGCAATGCCCGGCCGTCAGGTCGCCGCGGCTGCCCGTCGACGAGGTGACCGGCCAGCCGAGGGTGCATTGCGACGCTGGACCGGATGCCGTCGCGTCGACGATCGTGACGCCCGGCCGATACGTGTGGTCGGTCGTCGGGGTAAAGGGGACCGGATGTCCGCCGTCGCTGTCGGGCAACGTGACGAAGCGGGTGGTGACCGGCCGTGGGTCGGATGTGGCTGCCGCCCCACCGCATGCGGCGACGAACAAGAAGGGCAGCACCGCCGCCGGAATCGCCCACCGCAGCCGGGTCATACGCGGCAGAGTAGCGATCCTGGCTGTGTGTTTCCTGCCGACGCGATCGGGTGCCACCGGCAACCTCGGACGAAAAGTGATTTCGGCACAACATGATTCGTCGTGGCGGACACTGTCGGACACGTCGGAGATCGCATGGAGTTCATGCTCGCTCTGCACCCGAAAACAAAGAAAACCACCTTCGAGAGGTGGTTTTCCAGGTGGCCAGGGCCGGGATCGAACCGGCGACCTTCCGCTTTTCAGGCGGTTAGGTTCCACTGTTTCCACTGTTTTCGCTGGTCGGCTCGGCCACACTGAGCACATCGAGCGTGTTGCGTTCGCTGTGACCAGACCTTTGGCCCACTAGAGGCCCACCTCGTTGTCGTCTGACTCCCGAAAAGAAGCCCCCGCACCAGTTCGCGCTGGCCGGGGGCGTGGGAGTCGCAATGCCATCAACAACTCTGTCCACGAGTGTATCCGCGGACCGCAGGTCCCGTCGAGGGCAAACTGCCCTGTGGCCGGACCTCGACGAGTCGCAGGGCGGTGGGGCCGGTCAGGCCGGCGCGCAGCCCCGCAGCGAGCACGGCGAGGGACGAGGCGCGCGCAGCGTAGGGGGCGGCGAAGCCGCCGCCGGCCAGGCCCCGCCGCCTGGTGACCACGGCCTGGGTAATACACGCGGACAACGTTTCCGCAGCACGCGTGACCAGCGCAAACGTCAGCGCGACTCAGGCGCAGAGAGACGCCGGGTGGCGGCACGTGCTGACGCCCGACGAGAGCGGGGGACCGCACGCGAGGTCGCCCGTTCGGTGACGCGTCTGGATCGGGTCCGCCAGTGTGGCCGCCCGTTCCCCCACGGTGTCGCGATTAGGCAGGCACCGAGTGGATCGTGCTCGGTCGCGGGTGTGTCCACCTGTGGTTCGGTGTGGGTGTGCCCGGTGTGCGCCCATCGCATCGCGGTCCAGCGAGCGATGGACCTCGGACGTGGGATCGCGCGATGGGTCGCCGCCGGTAACTCGGTGATACTGGCGACGTTCACGGTCAGCCATCAGCGATCCGACGCCCTGGCCGACGTGTGGGGGGCGCTGCAGACCGCGCAGCGCCGTGTAGTGTCCGGGCGAGCATGGCAATCCGATCAAGCCGAGTACCGTATCCGCGGTTACCACCGCACCACCGAGTGCACGTTGACCTGGGAAAATGGGTGGCATCCCCACTATCACGTCCTGTACTTCATTGATGGGGCCGCGCCGTCTGCATCACGATTGGCAGGGTTGAAGTCGCGGCTGTTCGAGCGGTGGACAGCGGGCCTCCGGCGTGACGGCTTCGACGCGGGATGGGAGCACGGGGTCGATATCCGGGCGATGCGCATTGACAACGTTGCAGCGTTGGATGGCGATATCGAACGCGCGATGCGCGAGAATCCTTCTCTCGCAGAGTATCTGACTAAGAGCGGCGCACGCAGCGCTGCCCAACTGACAGACGGCCGCCGATTGGCCCTCGAGGCACTCGCCCACACGGGCAAAGGGTCACAGGGTGGATACACACCTTTCGGTCTGCTGGGGGCGATCGGGGAGCTCCAAAGCGCGGCTGACGCCGATGCCACACTCGGAATCGAGAGCAGTGAGGTGCTGCGACAGTCGCTGGCGTGGACTGTGGCGCGCTGGCGGGAGTGGGAGAAGTTCTCCTCGGGGCGACGTCAGGTCACCATGTCTCGGAGCGACCCACGTACCGGCCGGGTTGGTTTGAGTCGCCTGCTCAAGCTGGAGGTAGCGGACGTCGAGGATGACGCGCTCGCGGAGTCTGAGCCTGAGCAGGCTGTGGTGGTAGCGGTCGTGACCGCTCGGGATGTGCGGACTCTGGCGCGACGCGGGGTCACCACGGAGCATTTGGCGGCCTCTGTCGAGCAGGACGGTCTGGATCAGGTTGTGCAGCAGTGTATGTCGCTGGGGGTCGAGCTGCGACTGGACGAGGCCTCGATCGGGTTATGGGAGTATGAGGAGTCGTTGCTACGGACGTGATGGTGAGTAGGGGGCGATGGTGCAGGTTATCCGAGATGACCGATCGAATGCGCGTCCTGTGGGGTAGCCTGGCTTCCGTATTCCCCCTCACGTTGGCCACCCGTACACCGGCTTCGCCGTGAGGGGGTTCCTTTATTGATCAGGCCGCTGCTCGGTGTGCCATGGGAGCTGCGCGTCGGCGTGGGGGTCTAGTTTTGCTCGGTTGGCGTCGATGAGCGCGCGTTCCTCTCGTATCTCGCTGAGGATGTCAGTCAGTCCGAGTCCGTCCTCGGTCGCCCGCAGGCTCGTAGGGACCTCTCGTGCGTTATCTGCGGGTCGGTCGTCACCGAGGGCGTCGGCGACGAGCGCGGCACCCTTCTCGCGGCCATCCATGAAGGTCAGGAGGTCTGACACTCGGATGCGGCGCTCTGTCCCTCGGAGGGTGTAGGGGAGTAGTCCGCGGTTCATGAATGTCAGTAGGTGTGGGCGGCTCATCTTGAGGAGCTTGGCGGCTTCGCTGGGTGACATTGCCGCATCGCCAGCCAGCGCGTCAGCCTCGACCGTGACATGCACGCCGACTTGGTCGGCGAGGGTGACGAGGGTGTCGAGGCTGAATTTGGAGATGTGTCCGTTCATGAGTTCGGCGACTCGTGGTTGTGTGATGCCGAGGGTTGTGGCGGCGGTGGTTTGTGACCAGCCGAAGGTGTCGATGTGTTCGCGGACGGCACGCAGCAGTGCGGCCCGTATGCGCATGTTCGCGGCGTCGGCCGGGGTGTCCATGATGTCGTCCCAAACACTCATCAGTTCGTTCGTCTCCGATAGGTCTTTAGCGGATATCTGTAATAACTGTAGGCACCGGCTCGGACAGGGGCAATGTGCTCTCATCTAGCCGCACCGCAACTTTGCACACTGTGTGTAAGGTTGTGGCACAGTCGATTTCATAGATCCACTCCTTGCGATGCGTCAGAGTGATGCGCTAAGTTCGGCCTATGGATACGACAATGGTCTTGCCGGAAGTGCCGACTTCGGCTGATGCGTACATCGTGGTGCGTCACGACGGATTGGCGCCCATCTATGTGGCGCTGGACCTCGAAGAGGATGATGTGGATGTCTACTTCGATGATCCAGCCAAAGACCCGGCGTTCGAGGGTTATTCGTGGCGCCTCTCGTCTGCAACTACCTCAACGGTGCACAGTTTTCTTTCAAGCATCGCCCGCGACCTGCAGGTGATTGTCGATGGTGTGTCGTGGGATGATGAGGATGAGCGTCATCTCACCTCTGAGGCGCAGGCCGCGGTGTTCGAAATTGGCCGTGCTGCAGACAGTTTTGATGGTGACGTGGCCCTGTGGTCGGATGCCGATATGCCCGTCGATGGGCTGGTCGAGGCTGCAACCACTGACGAGGAGCTACGCGAGATTGCTGAGGCTACCCATGCCGATCTGCTCGCCACGACCGCCGTGTGGTGGGAAGGGGCGCACGAGGCCCTCGCCGAGCATCGAGAGGCCCTGCGTGACGATCTGCGGACCGAGCTGATAGAGGCCTCGGAGGATCACAGCTCCGCTTCGGTTCGCCGCGACGAGCTCATCACAGAGGTCGCAGCCTTCGAGTCGAGCTACAGCATCGCTGAGATGACAAACCTCTCGCCGTCGACCGTGCAGCGGATCATCCGTGGGTAAGTGCACACGATCGTATGTGCTTCCCTCACATGCGAATTCGGGCAAGATCGAGGCAATTCGACAGGTCCTACCGTGGTGGCGGCGCGGCCTCGTCCACACGCAGCTGATTCAGGTCCGGCGGATGCGCGCTGGTGAGCGTCTGGGGTACATCGACACCAAGTCGATGCCGGGCTATTTGTCCCAACGTCAGTGGAAAGATGTTGTCAATCAGGTCAATTCGACCCTGCGGGCCTGGCAGGAGCAGATGACCGCGGCTGTCAAGCCGATGATCTCATCCCTCCCCGGACTCTCGGACGAGACTCGTCGCGCCCTGTACCGCGCAAACCTCGCGCATGAGTGGTGGAACGACGACGTCCTCGCCCCGATCGTGAGAACGCTCATGCGGTCGACGCTGCCGCTGCCAAATTTCTCGCGGTGCTCGACCATGCTGCTGGGCACCAGCGTCGTAGTGGAGGACGCAGCCCCCGACTCCCCGCACGCACTGTGGGCGCGCATCAGCCGCCCCCCAGGCCAGGGCACTCCGATACCTATCCCCTTGGGCGGCAACCGATATGAAGCGGCAGCATCAGGGGCTCGCGCGAACTTCATGCAGATCACCGTGCCTGACGCCGGGTCCGTCCTATTTCGTGTGGTGAAGCATCGTCCCGCCACACCCCCACGGGACTCCGACAGCGGGTACACCTTGGGAGTGGATTGGGGGCTCCGCACATTGGCGGCGACGAGCGATGGGCGGCTGCTGGGGCGAAAGTTTTATGACTGGCTGGCTGTGCGTGACCGCGAGCTGACCGAGCTTGGTGCCGCCCTTCGCCGTCAGGGCCTGCGGCCACGTGACTCCCGTCGCTATCGCCGCCTACTGAGTCGAATCCGTGGCTACGTCCGGAATGAGGTCGGCCGGGTCATCAACGTCCTCGCATCTGACCCTGATCTGACCGAAATCGCCGTCGAAGACCTGGATTTCCGATCACCAGGCCTGTCGCGTCAGATGAATCGGCTTCTGAGCCGCGCGGGCCGCGGTGCCTGGGCTTCGAAGCTAAGATCACTGCCTGCTGATACCGGGATCGCAGTCACCCACGTGAACTCCGCCTATACGTCCCGCCAATGCAGCGGCTGCGGATACGTTGACGCACGTAACCGACTGCAGCAGAACAGATTCAAGTGCCTTTTTTGCGGAAAGATCTTGCACGCTGACATCAACGCAGCCCGCACGATACGCCAGCGACGTTCGGTGGCCAGTGGGGGTTTATTGATGTCGAAAAGTGCGGTTCTCGCAGAGCTTGACCAGGATTTTTGTCACCAGTGGACTGCTGATCCTGGCCGACTGCGCGAGCGACAATTACGCCCAGGGAGTCGGGCTCCTCGGACTAGCGTCCGAGTCAACAGTTGAGACTCCGTGTGGAAACGTCTGATATATTGGGCTTCATAGCCCCCCGCTGTCCCCGTGTAGGGATTGGCGGGGCTTTTCTTGTGAGACCTGAAGATAGCTCTGAGGTGTCCACTCGGCTGCATCTCCCCGTCGACATCCGCGTCGCAACAATGAACGTCGAGACGCTTAGCGAGCACGCAACGTTCTCCGACGACACCAAAGGAGAGCGCTCATGAGTGACTACCAGCAGCGCCGCGCCAAGATTGTGGCTGACCTGAGTCCCGACGAGCGGGCGGTGTTTGACGAGGCCCACGCCGCGGCCGGTCTCGCGATGGAACTTGCCGAAACCGTCTACCGCGCCCGGGAAACAGCGGGACTCACCCAAACCGAACTTGCCCGCCGCATGGGCACGACACAGTCGGTCATCGCCGCGATCGAGTCGGGCGCCCGCGCCCCAACCGGCGACCTCATCGAAGGACTCGCCCGCGCCTGCGGTCACCGATGTCGTGATTGATCTTGCATCGGCGTGGCGCCGTCCGTAAAGTCATCAACGCAGACCCCCCCACACCTGTGGATAAGGGGGTCTAGCTGTGTCTGTGGGTCCTGCCCCGTACTCGTCTGCTGCGCCGTTGACAGAATTGTGGGTCCGGCCGAATTTGAAACCCGCCCTTCGGCGCGTGGGTTCGGCTGAGCGACTTCGCGTGCGCGGAACGGTTACCCCACACCCACTCTATGTGATATCCGTCACACAATGATCGGTTCTTTCTGCATGGGGACGTGCTATCGCTGCAGGTAATTATAGGCAGGCTACCACCCAGTTCGGTGTGTATGTCAAGTGCGACAACAAGTTTCACGCACGGCATGTCAGACCGATGTGTCACTCTAGGTATGTCGGCCAGTCCGGTCGATACCACAGATAGGGAGGTAGCAGTGGCTATCAGCAAGCTGGAGTCTGTACCCGTGGATATGTCGCGCATGGAGCTATTCTTTGGGTCTCAGCGCCCCGCTATGCGTCGCGAGAATGTCAATGGGGAACGGCGGGAGACGCCGAAGGTCCGCGATGGTGTCGCCGGTGTAGAGGTCGACGTCATTGTGAAAGTTGCTGGCTCGGAAGATAAGTCGACGGCGAAATTCACGGTGTACGGTCCTGTCTCAAACTTCGAGGACTTTGAACCGTTGAGGGTCACCGGTCCAGTGATCGCCAACGTATGGAGCACGGCGAATGGTGGCGCCGGTTTGTGGTTCGAAGTGCCGGGCATCGTTTCGGCAACGCGAGGTCCTGCCAAGGCCACTGACAAGGCGGGTGCGTGATGACGTTCCTCCAGATGATTCATGCAGCGCATCTCGCGTGGGTGCAGTACCTGTACTCAACCGACCTGCCAGCCGCCGTGATCGCTCAACTCGCACAGTGGAACGGAGGAACACTATGAGGGAGAAGGACATTCAGCACCGTGCCGTGCTTGTGCTCACCCATGGGTGGGATCGATCTGGGTTCTTCGCCTGGTCCACTGGGGAGCAACTCGTCACCGCACTCGTTGTCGATGCGGCAAGCGACGATGAAGCCGACCTCGGCCAGTCGGCGGAGCAGGTCCTGGGCGTGTTGGGGTGGACGGCTGGGGAAGCGTTGGCGCACATCGCCGCGGAGCGGCATCTCACTGTCGCTGAGACCCGTGAATGGGTGAACGTGCAGGCGATCGTAGTGGCAGTCGAGATGGACCGCTCACCCTCGCGTTATGACCGGCAACGGGCGCTGATCACCCCAGCGGAGCAGCAGCGCCTCGCGGGCGCGGTGGTGTCGATCGCAGGCATGGGTGTGGGTGCCTCGATCGCGCAGCAACTGGCGATGGTCGGGGTGGGGACCCTGCGCATCTCGGATGGCGATGACATCGCCCTCACTAACCTGAATCGGCACCCCGTTGCCGTCAATAGCGATGTTGGACAACCGAAAACGACGGTCATGGCCCAATATCTTGGGGCGTTCAATCCTGAGGTAACCGTCGATGTCCGCGACGCCACTGACGGCCTGAACGTCGAAGTCTTCTGTCAGGCAAGTGTTGTCGTGGACGAGGTTGACTGCATCGCGACCAAGTGGATGATGCGTTGGACGGCTCGCCGCCTCGGTGTGCCGGTGGTGATGGCCACAGACCTCGGGGATGAACGCGTGCTGCTCGACGTGGAAAGATTCGACCAAGACGCAAAATTCCCATTTCACGGCCTCGTCGACGACGCTCAGACTGAGGGGGAAGTCCTCACGAAACTGTTTCGCCGGCATTGCTCGAAGGACCTGTGGGCTGCCCTCCGGATCGGCTCCTCATTCCCGCAACTCGGCTCGACCATGGCTGTCGCCTCCGGAGTGACCGCACGAACTGTCCGGGACATCATCATCGGCCGCGCTGTTCCCTCGGGACGATACGTCTATGACCTGGGTCTGCCGGTCCCGGAATCAGAAGGGGTGAGGTGATGCACATCGACTCGCCGGTCGCCGGATACCGCGCACGCTGGTCGACGGACCCGACTGACACCGCGGCTTTGGTGTCAGCGGCGCACACCGCCTACCAGGCTCGGGGCTGCGGATCAGCCGCCAGCCCGGAGTCTCCTCCGTACGCTGCACTTCTCATCACCGACCCCTCGCATGAGCTGTGCGCCGGGTTTGCCGTCCGGCTCCTCGACGGCGTGCGCGGCTCTTTGATCGAGGCCACTCTGGCCTGGGCAAGCTCGACAGAGCAGCGAGATGTTCGAGCATCCGAACTCCTGGCGGCGAATTCGATTGTGGCCTTGGCGTTCACAGGAGCTCGGCGGATGGTGTGCACGTCCGCCGACCACTCGACGGGTCTGTGGACCCGGTCCGGCGCCCGCCCTATTGAGCCGGTGGTATCGCAGCCGTATCCGACCCCGGATTACTCGACCATCCGGCTGGCATGGGAGGCAGATGGTCTGCCACGCCGTATGGACCATCGACTCCTACAGCTGGCCATCGAACAGGCTGCTCCCCATGCGTGGATTAGAGAGCGACTCGTGGCGCTCGGCGTAAACCCGCAGTGGAGCAACACACTACGACAGGACAGCTGCCATGAATGACCCACACGAAGCGCAATCCGATCCCCACCACACAAAAGAGCACGACCCTAGTGCTGCGGCGCCGAATAGCGCGCCCCCGCAGTACGTCTATCGAGGGCCACGCCTCAACTATGAAACCGCAACGCCTCGCCCGCCTGTAGTGACCAACGCGGACGTATGGGCGCGACGCCGCCGAACAGTATCCCTCATCCGCTGGTCGTACTGGGCTGTCGCCCTTCTTGCTGCCGCAATTATCGGAGTGGTCTTCCTGATCGGCGACAGCATCAGCTTCGGCATCGCCGCCTGGCTCGGAACCCTCTTCATGGCGGCGGTCGGGTTTATCCCGGTGTGGCTGCTGACGGCAGCGATTTACCGCGGAGCCCAGGCCAGCGATGCGGCTCGGACGATGTGGCGTGATCGTCACCAGGGTCCACCAGCGGTGGAGCCGGGCGGAGCGGACAATGACCTTCGATTCTGAACAACTGACCGCGGTGTGGACGTGCTTCGCACAGGAAATTGGGCTCGTCCGCAACACACCGGCCGCGGGAATATTCTCGGCTGCTGCAGGTCTGGGCCCGCGGCTGATCCTCGGCGGCCGCACCGGCGCCATCCTGGGGGCGGTGGCATCCTCAGCAGTACCCACCACCGAGACGCCCGCGATTCTGGCTCTGCAGCCCGCGCCGCAGGGAGTGGCCGTGGCGATCGACGCCGCGTGGGGTCCAGCGAACCTCGAACCACACCTCGATCTGCTCGCAGCGCGCCTGCGCGTCCCGGCAGTGCGACTGCGGCACAACGAATCAGACCGACTCGCAGGAGTCATGTGGCTCGTCATCGTCACGACAGACCCGCTCGCGGACACGGTGGGAGGCGGGATACCACCGATCGCTCCCGAGGATCTGACAAGAATCCTGCTGGGCCGCAACGAGGACGGGACAGCCGCAATTCTTCCGCTGAAAGACCGCAACGGGATCGTCTTCGGTGCGGAATCGGGTGGCGGAAAGACTTACACCATCAACGCGATGCTCGCCGGATGGGCTCAGCACCCCGCCGTCCAGTTGGTCGTCATTGACGGAAAAGCTGGGGCCGATTATGTCTGGTTGGAGCCGCGCGCCCAAGTCTATCTGCCGACCACGGACCGCCTGGCCGCGCTGGAAGCCCTGACACCCTATCGGGATGAGCTGAACCGGAGGACCGCCAAATATCGAGCGGCGCTGAATGATTGGCGAGCAGAAGGAGCGTGCGGGCAGGCTCCGCCGACCAGCTTCTGGCACACCCCGCCGACCGCTGATACCCCCCTCCTGGTGCTCGTGATCGACGAGGCGCAAGTTTTTTTGACGGGCGCGAAAACCAAGGAAGACAAAGCGGCCGAGTCCGAGCTGACCGCCCTGATCGCCGACCTCTACAACAGGGGCAGGTCTGCAGGGTTGATCACGGTCACGGCCACCCAAAAGCCGACGACGGACAGCCTGCCGTCAGTGATCCGTGACAAGGCGGCCATGCGGCTGGTGGGGCGGCTGAGTACTGCTGAAGCGGTGCGGGCGGCTCTGGGCCGGATGCCCGAGCCAGGGGAACCGGATCCGCAGAAGCTGCCGCAGCGCCCCGGCATGGTAATTCTGGCCCCCGAAACAGGACCGCTGCAGATCGCTCGCTCCTGGTACGCCGATCCGGCCGACCTTGTTCGGCTAGGGATGGCTACCGCCCCACTGCGCCGTCCTCTCCCCGAGCCGAATCCCGGAGTTGACCCGTATCCACATCTGCCCGCATCCCGATAGCAGCCCGCCCGCCGGGAGTGGGGGCCTTGTCCAGGGTGGCCGCAGGCCATCGCGCAGCGACGCGGAGCGCCCTTGACAAATCCGGCCCACGGTCCCGGCACACGATCCGCCATCGGGATTCGGAAAGCAACGCACACAAACAGTTTCAAACCAGGAGAAGTGATCGACATGGAAGAATTCGAGCAGTCCGAGCTGCTGACGGCCCGCCAGACGTCACAGTTGGCAACCATCAGCGCCAACACCCTGCATGAGTGGGCGAAACGTCGTGACGCCGGACTGGACGCACCAGGCCCACCACACGTGCAACTCGGCCCCGGCGCTCGCCGCTGGCTCCGATCCGACGTCATCGCCTGGCTGGAGTCCTGCCGGGTGGTCAATCCGAGCGACCGGAAACGGGCATAGGATCGCCGCGCCGATGAGCATCGAGAAACGGACAACCAGTACCGGCGAAACCCGGTGGATGGTCGAGTGGCGACTACCGGACCGCCGCAAACGTCGCAGAACATTCCAGACCGAGCGTGAAGCGAAAACATTTGAGGCGGAAGTGATCAGCGCTCGATCTCGCGGCCTCATCTACGATCCACGGCTCGGCGCGTCCATCACCGTGGGCCACGCCTACCGGTCCTGGCTGGCGACTCGCCAAGATGTCACAGCGAAGGTGAAACGCGGGTACGAGGACAACTGGCGCCTGCATGTCGAGCCGAGATTTGGTGGCTGGCCGGTCACCAAAGTCGATCGCGACTCGATTCAGCAGTGGATCAATGAGATGGGATGCTCGCCCCGCACAAAACGCTGGCGTCACTCGCTGCTGCGAATGACCCTGGCTCATGCCCGAACGGAGGGCTGGATTATGAAGAACCCCGCTGAGCTGACGAGGTTCCCACCCCTGGACCAGGCCGACCACCTGTATCTCACTCACGAAGAGGTCGAGGTGCTTGCCCAGCTGTGCGGCACTCAGGGGGACATTGTGCGAATCCTGGCCTACACCGGCTTGCGGTGGGGCGAACTCACCGGGCTCAACATCGCCGACGTCAACCTCGCTCGACGTCGTATCAACGTGCGTCGATCCATGACCCAAGTCGGCGGGAAACTCGTAGACGGCAAAACGAAGAGCCGCGCGGGCACCCGAACCGTACCGATCCCCGAAACTTTGATTTCGACGCTCCGGGACCGCATCAGCGGCCGCCCTCGCCACGCGCCCGCCGTAACCTCGCCGCAAGGGGCGCGACTGAGCCGGGAAAATTGGGTGCGCGCGGTACGATGGCGAGAGCAGGTCACCCAGCTGGGGTATCCGGACCTACGAGTGCACGATTTGCGGCACACATACGCGAGCCTAGCCCGCGCCGCGGGCGCCGATCTTCGACTACTGCAAGTGGCGATGGGCCACGCAAGCATCACGGTCACGGCACACACATACGCCGATTTGTACGATGACGAACTCGATCAAGTAGCTGACGCGCTGAACGCCCGTCTGGGCCAGATAGCGAGCAAGTACAACGGGGATGGCCCACCAGTGGCCCACCCCGACGACATAAGAACTAAGAAAACTGAGTCAGACGACAGCATGTAATACAGCCTCTGACCTGTGTGAACAGGCAATGGTGGCCAGGGCCGGGATCGAACCGGCGACCTTCCGCTTTTCAGGCGGACGCTCGTACCAACTGAGCTACCTGGCCGGAAGGTTCGGTACGAACACCGAGACCTTTGGCGACCCTGACGGGACTCGAACCCGCGACCTCCGCCGTGACAGGGCGGCGCGCTAACCAACTGCGCCACAGGGCCTTGTTCAGTTATCTGTTCACCGAGGCGAACAGCGTACCCCCTACGGGATTCGAACCCGCGCTACCGCCTTGAAAGGGCGGCGTCCTAGGCCGCTAGACGAAGGGGGCCGGTTTCCGTTCGGGAGGGCTCCGTTGGGAGCCGACTCAGATTAGGACACCGCGCGCGGAAAACACAAATCGCCACGTCAAAGGTGTTTTCTTGGGTTCGACACGCGAAGCGGACACCGCCTGTCCGCGACCCGTTCGGCGCGAGGTAAACTCGCTTCCGCCCTCGGCGCCGAGGGTAACGCCCCTATAGCTCAGTTGGTAGAGCTACGGACTTTTAATCCGCAGGTCGTAGGTTCGAGCCCTACTGGGGGCACCGCAAACCGCCTGGTCACGGGCGGTTTTGTTGTCTCCGGAGTGGGTTGACATCGCATGCGGTGATCGCCGCGGTCAGTGTCCACAACCGCTCGGCAGCGACGGGATCGACGGCATAGGGCTGGACCCCTCCGTCGTCCATCTCGCCGTCGGGTTCGGCGGGTGCGGCCACCGTGCAATCCTCGAGATACAGTCCGCCGCGATCGTCGAGTGCGGCGGAGGTGGCCGCCCACAATCCGGTCGCGGCTCCCTGGGAGGGTGTCTTGAAGTCGTGGCCCACGACGTTGCCGGACGCGTCGGTCCAGCCCAGTGTTGTTTGTTCGGCAGAGGACAACTCGCGCTGCAAACCGGTGATGATCTTGCCCGGGTGCACGGCAAAGGCGCGGACGCCCTCGCCGCGGCCGATCTCGTCAAGAGCAACAGCGAAAAGTACGTTGGCTGTTTTGGATTGGCCGTACGAGACCCACTTGTCGTAGCCGGCGCGCAGATGTAGGTCGTGCCAACGGATGTCGGACAGATGGTGGCCTGCCGAGGAGTAGGCGACCACCCGTGCACCACGCCTGGCGAGTAGTGGGTAGAGGCGGGTCAGCATCATGAAGTGTCCGAAGTGGTTGACCGCCAACTGATAATCCCACCCCGGGCCAACCGGCCGACGCGGCGTCGCCATCACGCCCGCACAGGCGAAAACGAGGTCGATCGAGTCCAGCTCGGCGAGAAGGTGGTCTGCCGCTTGGGAAACCCGGTGCAGATCTCCGAGGTCGACGTCGTCGAGGACTGTGACGCGTGGGAGGTGGTCGAGCATCGAGCGTGCGATTCGTCCCCGTCGCGCCGGGACGATGACGTGGGCGCCCGCAGCGGCCAATGCGTTGGTGGTCTCCAAGCCGAGTCCGGAGTAGCCGCCGGTGACGAGTGCGGTTCGTCCCTCCAGATCGATGCCGCTCATCACCTCCGATGTGGTGCTCGCAGTATTGAATCCGGTCGAGAGAGGGTACTGGTGGACGATGCTCATGACCCGAACCTAGAAGCTAGAGTTCTCTCTAGGTCAAGAGCTGGAGGCGCGATGGTCGACGATGCGGAGGCGTCATATTCGATCGGCGAGGTTGCCGACGCGGTCGGCATGAGCGTCCACGCACTCCGGTTCTACGAGCGCGAGGATCTGCTCATCGGTCCGATCGAGCGAACATCCGGTGGACGGCGCCGCTACCGCGAGGTCGACATCGACTGGCTACGCATCTGCACCCGCCTGCGTGAGTCCGGCATGCCCCTGGCAGATCTCCGGCGCTTCGCCGCGCTCGTGCGCGAAGGTTCGGGCAACGAAGCCGAACGGCTGGAGATTCTCGAGGGACAGCGACGCCGGGTCGACCGGCAGATCCGCGCCCTACGGGATGCCCGCGACATCATCGACTGGAAGGCCGACGTGTACCGGGAGCACCTGCGCACCGGAGACGCAGTCGGTCTCTGGGACCCCACCGCTTGAGCGGGGTGCCCGAGAAGAGTTCGTTGAGACGAATACAAGTGTGCGTCTCATCACGTTCGACGTCTCCGAGTATGAGCAAATCTGACAAGAAATCACCCTGAACTGGCTATTTGCAGCGAATCGGCAAGCCGGCGCCGATTGCACCTCAGATTACTCTCAGGTAAGTTCGCGCCACCGCTTTGGCGGCGGGTCACACCCGCGGTGACGCGGGTGATTCGGTGAGCGAGAAGGGTGGGCCCGCATGCGGTCACGTGCCGGGGTGGCGAGAAGTGGCAGTAGGGGACGAGCGGGCGTCATCGTCGGTCTCGTGGTCCTGGTGCTCGTGGCGTGGGTCCAGCTGCCGGGCGCTGCCGCGGCGGACGAGCCGCCGACGTACTCGGGTGCGGTGCCGCTGACCCCGCCGGGACTGGGGACGATCTTCGGCGGCTATGTGCTCGGCACCTTCCGCGACGGACGCCTCGCGACCGGGCAGGAAGACTTCGAAGGTCTGGCCGCCGACGATCCCTTCTATGTCGAGCCGTCGATCTCGCAGGACGTCAAGCCCGGAACCTTGTTGAAGGCCAAGCGTTTCGACGTGTTGTTCGCCGGGGTCAAGCCTGCGCACGTGGCCGCCTACAAGATCATGTATGTCACCGAGAACGTTCGGGGACGCAAGGTGATCTCGACCGGCGTCGTCATGATCCCCGAGGACGGCAAGCCCAACGGTTCGCGTTCGGTGGTCGCCTACCAGGAGGCCAACGATTCGGTCGGTGCGAAATGCCATCCGTCGACCCAGTGGAGCGGTGGCGCGCTCGGCGAGGCGTCGGCGTGGTCGGCGCTCGGGCCGTTGGCACTGATGTTCCAGCGCGGACTTGCCGTGGTGATCTCCGATATCGGCAATGACGCCGACCCGTCACCGCACGGCGTCTTCGCCGGAAAGTTCGCAGGCCACGCGCTACTCGACGGTGTCCGTGCGGCGTACCGGGTCGGCCCGGCCGCGCTGAATCCGCGCAATCCGGTGGGGATCTTCGGCGTCGCCGGAGGCGGGGTCGGCGCCGGCTTCGCCGCCGAGAACGTCGCGCGCTACGCACCCGAGATCAATCTCAAGGCAACGATGCTCGAGGGTATGGCGGTCGACCAGAAGAACTTCATCAGATTCGCCGACGGTCGGCTCGGCACCGGATTCGTCTTCGCCACGCTGCTCGGTCTGGAGGCGCAGTACCCCGAGATGGCGTTGGACGCGAAACTGAACCCGGCCGGCCGCGCACTTGCCGATGTCTACCGGAAGTCTTGTCAGATGGCATATTTCGGTATGCCGCCGCTGGTCCCGCTGAAGACCCTGTTCACCAGCGGACAAGCTCCCGCCGACATCCCCGAGTTCGCGCATGTCTACCGCGACAACACCCTCGGCCACGGGGATCGCCCGCGCGGCAAGGTGCTGGTCTCGGCCTGCAACGCCGACAACTCATTCATGTCCCTGATCCCCGCCGCCGACTCCAAGAACCTGGTGACCCGCTACGCACGGCAGGGCGCCGACGCCCAGTACTACGGAATGAACTGCGGCATGGACGTTTTCGTCACCAACATCTACAAGTGGGGTACCGAGCTGTTCGGCATGCACACCGTCGACTGGCTGGCCACGGAATTGAACTCATGAACGCCGAACCCACGAACGCCGAACCCACGGAGATCGACTGCATGCAAAGGGTCGGGCACCCGAAGGGGGCTGGATTCCCGCTGCGTCGGCTGATCCTGCTCCTGGCACTGGCCTGCGCGCTGGTCGGGTCCGCGGTGGTGGCCGGACCTGCCCGCGCCGCCGACCTCGACCCGTATCTCGATCTGCCACTGACCAATCGGTACGCCGACCACTACGGCGGAGGTGTCAACCGCGCGCTGCCCACCGATCTCGGCAGGCTCTCCGAGTTGGTCACCGAGGCCCGTGCGTCCGGTCTCGATGCCCACCGCTATGCGGCTCTGCTGTTCCAGTATCGCTTGGTACAGGCGACCACCGAGGCCGGAATCGACTTGGCCGGATGGGATCCCGCCAAGGGATTCGCGGCCACCCGCGCCGACATGATCAAGTCCTATCGCTACTACGAGAACTTCCAGATCGCCCACCGGAACCTGCAATGGGCCGGTATGGCCGGACTGGTCGGCGCCGACTTCGGCGGCGGTATCGCCGATGTCGTGCTCGCCGGCGACATCTACGCGATCCGCGGCCTGCAACCACTCGCCGCGCGGATCATCGAGACGGCGACCTCGGTCGCCGGCACGGGATTGATCAGTGTGTTCCCCAAGGGTTTACAGACCTTGGCCTATCACGCCGACAAGATCACCCCCGCCGACCTGACCTGGTTCGCCGAGCGGGTGCTGGTGATGCAGAAGGCCATCTTCACCGACCTCATGCCCCAGCACGTCGCCTTCGTCCGCGACGGACTGCGTGGCATCGACGAATTCCGCCGAGCCGGGATCATCGACGACGCCGTCGCCACCGCGTGGCAGGGCATCGCCTCCGGGGATCCCGACCGGGTGGCCGCGGGCAATGCGACCCTGCTGCATCGTGAGCAGTTCGACGTCGTCGGTTGGCAATTCGACGACGTACGCAACTACCGCAAGGCCGACGGGGTCGGCGCTGCACTGACCTACGCGATGACCCTGGTCGGGTCTCCGTCGGTGGCCGGCGTACCCGCGCTGCGCGACTTCATTCCGTTCGTCCACACCACCCGCCTCGCCAACGGGACGACGCTGACCATCACGACACCGATCGCGAACTGGGACTGGTCGGTGTTCGATCAACGCTGGCGCTACGTGACCACCGAACTGCTGCCGCGCTATCGCGACCTGGTGGACCACCGTTTCGCCGACCTCGTCGCGACGATGCGTGTCCCGTACGACACCCAATTCGAAAGCCACCGGCCGATCTTCAACATCTACAAGATCCTTTCCGATGCGGCGGCGCACACAGTGGTGACCGTTCGCTGAGACGCGCGCAAGCCCGGCCGATGGCGCCGACCACGCGGATGTGACCCACGCCATTGGGTAATCTCTGAGGTGACATCGACTTCAGGGAAGGCCCATGACCTCATCACCGAGTTCCGGGGTGGGAGCGTCATCGGCGCAAGGCCGGCCCCCACGCCGAGGCACCGCGACCCGATGGAGCCGGGCGCGGCGACGTTACGCCCTCCTCGTGTGGGGCGCGGTCGGTGAGCCGGGGGCAACCGAATGGGCGCAACTCGGTACCGCCGGGCGTCGCCGGTTGGCGACACGCGCCCTCACCATTTCCTCGACCGCCATCGTCGGCAGCAACGCGCTCATCGGTTTCGAGACCTTCCTCTTGGTGCAGCTGTCGTACAACGGGGGACTGCTGACGGTCGACGAGACCCTGCGCGCGCCCAACTTTCCCGGCATCGTCACCGCCATCGTGGTGTGCATCGTCGTCAATCTGGTCCTCGGGGTTCTCACGCTGCGCCCGCAATTCCGCTGGTTCATCTCCGGCGACCCCGCTGATCATGCGCGTCGTGTTGCGGTGCAACGAATTCCGGCATTCCAGGTGCTCAGCACGTCGATCGCGTGGGCGGCGTCGGTGCTCAGCTACATCGCCATGTCCGCCGAAACCCTCACCGTCGAAACGGTGTTCGGCGTGGCGGTGGCGTTCGCGCTGGCCGGCATGTCGAGCGCGTGTCTGACGTATCTGTTCGCCGAACGCGCCTCGCGGCCACTTATGATGGTGGCGCTCGCCTCCGACCCGACCTCGCGCGTCGTGCACGGTGTGCGGGGCCGGATGTTCGCGGTGTGGGCGGTCAGTTCGGCTGTGCCGATGGTCGGTCTGATCATCCTCAACGTCGGGCGCAGGCTGCACATGCTGCCACCGGTGGCCGCCGACATCGACTGGGCGAGTGTGGTTCTCGCGCTCGTCGGACTCGCTGCCGGCGCCCGCATCATCGTCCTCGTCGGCCAGTCCCTGATCGATCCGCTCACCGAACTACGCGACGCGGTGGAGAAGGTCCATGCCGGCGACCTCGACGCCCACGTCGACGTGTACGACTCCTCCGAACTAGGGGTGCTGCAGCAGGGATTCAACGAGATGGTCACCGGCCTCGACGAGCGCGAACGCATGCGGGAACTGTTCGCCCGCCACGTCGGCGACACCGTCGCCGAACTCGCAATCGAGAGAGGGATGGGTCTGCACGGCACCAACGCCGAGGTCGGGGTGTTGCTCGTCGACATCGTCGGCTCCACCACCATCGCGCAGGAACGCCGCCCACAGGACACCGCGGCGCTGCTCAACGAATTCTTCGAGATCGTCGCGCAGGTCGTCGACGACCACCGGGGATTCGTGAACAAATTCGAGGGCGATGCCGCGCTCGCGGTGTTCGGGGCGCCGGTGGCGATCGACGATCCCGCCGGTGCGGCGTTGGCCGCGGCCCGGGACCTCGCGCGCGGCCTGAGCGAGGCCCTCGACGTCCGCTGGGGGATCGGGGTCTCCTTCGGCACCGCCTTCGCCGGGAACATCGGCGCCGAACGGCGATACGAGTACACGGTGATCGGCGACCCGGTCAACGAATGCGCACGCCTGTCGGAGATGGCCAAGACCAGTCGGGTGCCGGTGCTCGGGAGCGGGGCGGCCATCGCCGGCGCCGACGACGCCGAGGCGCAACACTGGACGATGCTGGGTAAACGCGTCGTGCGCGGACGCACCGAGGCCACCGAGATCTACGGCCCAATCGATCTCGTTCCCGAGAGCGCCCCCACGGTGGGCGACGTGATCTCCGGACTGCTGCGCCCGGTGAAATGGCTGGGGTCGGCCGGACTGATGCGCCTGCGGTAGCGGCAAACGCCCGCGGTGACACACTGCTCTTCTCCGCCTCTCGGCCCGCTCTCCTCCGCCTCTCGGCGATGTCGTGGCAGGGTGAGAGGGAGCACACCGCAGCGACAAAGGGGCATTCCATGAGTGGTTGGTCGACGCACGACATCCCGGATCAAACGGGCCGGACCTTCATCGTGACCGGGGCCAACTCCGGACTCGGTGCCGAGACCACCAAGGCGCTGGTCGGTGCGGGCGCGGAGGTCATCATGGCCTGCCGCAACACCGCCAAGGCCGACGACGTGGCCCGCGGCCTCGGCGACCGGGCGCGGGTGGCCGCGCTCGACCTCGCCGACCTCGCGTCGGTCCGGGCCTTCGCCGACGGGGTCGGCAGCATCGACGTCCTCATCAACAACGCCGGCGTGATGGCGCTGCCGTTGCGGCGCACCGCCGACGGCTTCGAGATGCAGATGGGCACCAACCATCTGGGCCACTTCGCGCTCACCGGTCTGCTCCTGCCCAAGATCGGTGACCGCGTGGTGACGTTGTCGTCGGGGTTGCACCAACTCGGCCGCATCGATCTCGCCGACCTCGATTGGCGCAACCGCCGCTACCGGCGCTGGCGGGCCTACGGTGACTCGAAGATGGCCAACCTGATGTTCGGCATGGACCTCGCCGACCGCTTCGACGCCGCGGACGGCGACGGTCGGCTCTCGCTGATCGCCCACCCCGGGTACGCGGCCACCGAACTGCAGGGCCACACCGAGTCGCTGATGGATTCGGCGATGAAGATCGGCAACCTGTTCGCGCAATCGGCCGCCGACGGCGCGCTGCCCACGCTGTACGCCGCGACCGCACCGGACGTCGTCAACGGCACCTTCTACGGGCCGAGCCACTTCTTCGGCATGCGCGGCGCGCCCGGGGTCTCGGCCTTCAGCGGCCGCGCCAACGACCGAGCGATCCGTGACGGGCTGTGGGCGGAGTCGGAGAAGCTCACCGGCGTCTCCTACCCGATCTAGGGTCGGCGAGCCTCACCACACACCCGGCGGACGGAATTGCACACTGATGCGGGCTCCGACGCCGGGGCATTTCGGCACGGCGTGTTCCCACGTCCGCTGACAACTGCCACCCATCACGAGTAGGTCGCCCGAGCCCAGGACGAACCGCAGCGACGGACCACCGCCCCTGGGGCGCAACGCCAGCGGTCGCGGAGCTCCGAGTGACAGGATCGCCACCATGGTGTCGTGGGTGGCGCCGCGACCGAATCGGTCGCCGTGCCAGGCCACCGAGTCGGAACCGTCGCGATACAGACACAGGCCCGCCGTGGCGAAGCCCTCGGGCAATTCCTCGCGGTAGTGTGCACTCAAGTCCGAACGTGCTTGCGCCAGAAGGGGATCGGGCAGGCGATGGTGTGCCTGATAGGTGGCGATCAGTCGCGGGACGTCGACGACACGGTCGTACATGCGCCGTCGCTCCGCACGCCAGGCCGCACGGTCGTACAGGGCGTCGAAGAGGGCGGGGGAATCGGCGATCCAACCCGGCCGCAGATCGACCCAGGCGCCGTCGGACAATTCGCGGCGGGTCACCGAGGTCCCCAGCGCGCCGAGGCTCGGCGCGGCTCCGGCGGTCCCCGTGAGGTCGAAGAGCGAACCCTGCATGCCGACGGTCATGAGCCCACACTAGCGCGCATCGAATACATGTTCTAGTGTTCCGGAACACAGCGCAGGCTGGTGGCGCAGCCCGAAAAAGCGGAGTACACAGTATCAAGTGTTAGTCACTCACACTTTTGGGTGACGCGCCGCTGTACCGACGACCCGTCCGCATCGACGTCCAGGGGATTGCCATGGCCTCACTGCTCTTCCGGCTCGGCCGGTTCTCGTTCCGGCACAAATGGTGGGTGATCGCGACCTGGCTACTTGCCCTCGTCGTCGTGGCCGGCCTCGTCGGCGCGCTCAAACCCAAGTTCGCGCAGGACTTCGATCTGCCCGGCACCGACTCGGGTACCGCGACCAGCCAGTTGCAGCAGTACTTCCCGAAGGTCATGGAGCAGCAGTCCCGCGGTTCGGCGACGGTGGTGGTGTACGCCGACAACGGGCTCGAGGCGCACGCCGAGCAGCTCAACGCACTCGCCGCCGACCTGCAGAAGCTGCCCGACGTCGCCGACGCCAAGACCGTCGTCAGCCCGCTCGTCGCCGCCAAGGCGCAACCGGCGGTGGCCGCGAAGGTCAGGGGCGACAACGGCCATGTCGGTCTGATCAGCGTCGGGGTCACCACGAATGTGCAGGACCTGTCGGTCGATCAGAAACAGCAACTCCTCGACGTTCTCGCCAAACACCGCGGCGACGGACTACAGGTCGAGGCCACCGGTTCGCTCGTCCAGGTCATGGAACAGGGCGGCAAGGCCGAGTTGATCGGTTTCGCGGTCGCGTTCGTGGTGATGATCGTCGCGTTCGGTGCGCTGATCGCGGCCTTCATCCCGCTGGTCACCGGCATCGTCGGTGTCGCGCTGACGATGATGCTGGTGACCCTGAGCGCCAAGTTCATGACGGTGAACCAGACCGCGACGGGCATCGTCACGATGCTCGGTATCGCCGTGTCGATCGACTACGCGCTGTTCATCGTGTCGCGCTATCGCAGCGAGGTGAAACGTGGCGGTAGTCGCGCCGACGCCGCCGGTCGCGCGGTTGGCACCGCCGGAACCGCGGTGGTCTTCGCGGGCCTGACGGTGGTCATCGCGGTGGTGGCGCTGACCGTCGTGGGTATCCCGCTGATCACCCAGATGGGCGCGGGCGCAGCAGTGGCCGTGGTCATCGCGGTGATCGCGGCGCTCACCCTGATCCCGGCGTTGCTCGGGGCGGTCGGCCGCTTCGTCTTCACCCCGCGTATCCCCGGCATCCGTCACGCCGAGGAGTCCGAGACCGCCGACACCAACGGCGTTCGCTTCGGTCGGACGGTGGTCAAACGGCCGCTGCCGTTCATCATCGTCGGCCTGGCGATCCTCGTCCTGGCCGCGATCCCGGTCGGCAAGCTGGAACTCGGCATGGACCTGTCGAACTCCGACGAGGCACGCGCATCGGCGTTGCTGCAGAAGGGATTCGGCGAGGGAGTCAACGGCCAGCTGTTGGTGATCGTGCACGACGCCGACGGCAACGTCGCACCGGCCGCCGAGCAGGCCGTCGCACACATCAAGACCTTGTCCGACGTCGCCAACCCCGCGACGCTGATCTGGACCGGCAACGGCACCGGGGCGAACCCGAACACCGGCGCCTCGACCGCACTGATCATGGTGACCCCGGAGAGCGCACCGTCGGCACAGGCCACCCACGACCTGATGGAGAAGATCCGCGACTGGGGTCCGACCATCACCAAGGGCGGCGTCGAGATGCACGTCGGCGGTCAGACCGCGATCATGTCGGACCTGTCGGCGAAGCTCGACAAGGCACTCATCCCGTATCTGGTGGTCGTGGTCGGACTCGCGTTCCTCATCATGATCGGCGTCTTCCGTTCGATCTGGGTTCCGTTGGTCGGGACGATCGGCTTCATCTTCTCGGTGCTCGCGACCTTCGGTGTGACCGTGGCGATCTTCCAGGAGGGGTACCTCGGGATCATCACCGACACCCGGCCCACCCTGTCGTTCCTGCCGATCTTCCTGATCGGCGTGGTCTTCGGTCTCGCGATGGACTATCAAGTGTTCCTGGTGACCCGAATGCGCGAGGAGTACATCCACGGCATGAGTGCCAAGGACGCCATCATCGCCGGCTACCGGCACGGTGCGCGCGTGGTGAGTTCGGCCGCGGTCATCATGATCAGCGTCTTCGCCTCGTTCATGCTCGCGCCCGACACCACGTCCAAGATGCTCGGGTTCGCCCTGGCCATCGCGGTCTTCTTCGACGCCTTCATCATTCGCATGACGGTGGTGCCCGCGGTGATCGCAATGCTGGGTGATCGGGCGTGGGGGCTGCCGCGCTGGCTCGACAAGCTGGTCTTCGATTTCGACATCGAGGGCGGCGCGGTCCGTGACCGCGGACTGCCGGGCGAGAAGGAAGCCGTCGTCGCGTCGGCGCCGAGCTGACGGTGCATCCCACAATGAAAAAAGCTCGATGACGGGTGTGTCGCATCGTCCGGCCGGGCTGCGTGAACAGAACAAGGTGCGCACCCGGTCGGCCATCCGGGAGGCCGCGATGCGGCTGTTCGCCCGACATGGCTACGCGCAGACCACCGTCGAGCAGATCGCACGCGAGGCGGAGGTCTCCCACACCACCTTCTTCCGGTACTTCGCGTCCAAGGAGCAGGTGGTCATCGGCGACGATCTCGAGGACGCGCGCGTCGCGGCGATGAACGAGATCCCGCCGGGTCTCGGGCATTTCGATCTGCTGCGCACGATGGTCCGTGCGCAGTACCGCATCGCGACCGCCGATCCGTGGGCGTCGAGTGCGGAGCGGATGCGCCTGATCCAGTCCGAGCCGGCCCTGCGGATGGCCAATCAGATCGAGGCCGACGCCGCGATCATCCGTGCCCGCGAGTACTTCGCCGACTATCTCGGTGTGCCGCAGGACGACACGCATCTGCACGTCTTCATTGCGGCGACCGCCGGGGTGATGTTCCACATCGCCGAGCAGGTCGACGATCCGCGCGACGATCGCGTGCTCGCCTCACTGCTCGAGGCGATCGATCTGATGGAGCAAGGGCTGCCGATGTGACGGCCCGGGAGAAGGAGAGAACGACATGACACGACTCGAGGGCAAGGTCGCCTTCATCACCGGTGTGGCGCGCGGACAGGGCCGCGCCCACGCCGTGCGCCTGGCACGTGAGGGCGCCGGGATCATCGGCGTCGACCTCGCGGGACCGCTGCCCGGCGTGCCCTACGATTCCGCGACCCCCGACGACCTCGCCGAGACCGCGCGACTTGTCGAGGAACAGGGCGGCACAGCCGTTCTCACCCAATGCGATGTGCGTGACGCCGATGGGCTGACCGCGGCGGTCGCGGCCGGCGTCGAGAGGTTCGGCGGCCTCGACATCGTGGTGGCCAATGCCGGGATCTGTATTCCCCAGACCTACGACGAGATCACCGCGGAGAGCTTCCGCGACACCATCGACATCAACGTGATCGGGGTCTGGAACACGGTCCGGGCCACCGTGGATCCGCTGATCGCGCGTGGCGGTGGATCGGTGATCATCACCAGCTCGTATGCGGGGAAGAAGGTGCAGCCCTTCATGATCCACTACACCACCAGTAAGCACGCCCTGGTCGGGATGACCCGTGGTCTCGCCGCCGAGCTCGGCGCCCACAACATCCGCGTGAACTCCGTGCACCCCGGTGCGGTGAACACCCCGATGGGGTCGGGCAGCATGCGTGAACGCATCGAACAGACCAATGAGGCCAACCCGCGGCTCGCCGGGATGGGCATGGTGTTTCTCAACCAGTACGTCGCCGAGGCCGACGAGATCGCCAACGTGGTCGCCTTCCTCGCCTCCGACGAGTCGGCGTTCATCACCGCCGAGCACATCTCGATCGACGGTGGTGCGCAGCACTACTGAGCTGTGCGCTCGCTGCGCGCCTGCGCCCGCAGCGCCTCGGCGGCGGCGTCGAGGGTCGCCCGCGCGGCGTCGGGATCGATCCGGCTCAACGACAATGCGGCGATGTCGGCGGCGAGGGTGAGCCGGGTCAGTTGCCGCCGCACCCTCGCGTCGGCCCGGGGGAGCAGGGCGTCGACCCCGCGGCCGATCGCGTCGGTGAGCTCGCGGTGATAACCGGCGATCACCTCGTGCACCGCGGTATCCGAGCCGATCGGAGCCGCGGCGCTGACGAGTAGTAGACAGCCTTGCGGTGCATCGGGATTCGACGCCAGTGTGCCGATCGCGGCGCTCAGTGCGGTCAGGAAGTCCAGGATCGCCTCGGGTGCCACCGGGTCGGTGGTGAGCGGCTGCAGGCGCGGACGGACCACGGTGTCGAGGTAGTCCTCGACGGCGGCATCGAAGAGGCCCCGCATGTTGCCGTGGGCGTGGTAGATACTCGATCGGCCCACACCGGTGGCCTGTTCGACGTCGGCGACCGAGACGGCGTCGAAGCCGCGCCGCCAGAACAGATCGCGTGCCTGGCGGATCAGCTGCTGGGGGTCGTATCCGGCGGGGCGTCCCATGTGAACTCCGGTGATCGAGGGTTGACAAATTGTGCAACGATCATTCTAGTATAGTTCTGGAACGAACAGTGCACAATTCTGGAGGAGTGCCCGATGGCCGTCGCCATGATCGTCGTCGCAGCCCTGGCCGCGGCGTTGCACGTCTACATCTTCGTGCTCGAATCCCTTCTCTGGACCCACCCGCGCACCCGCGCGACTTTCGGCACCAGCGCGCAGGAGGCGCAGGCCACCCGCGAGATGGCGTTCAACCAGGGGTTCTACAACCTCTTCCTGGCGATCATCGTCGTCATCGGCGTGGCCTGCTGGTTCGCCGACCATGCTGTCGGCGCTGCACTGATCGGCGCCGGTGCGGGCTCGATGCTGGCCGCGGGGCTGGTGCTGCTCGTCTCCTCGCCCGACAAGGCCCGCGCCGCCCTCACCCAGCTCGCGTTTCCCCTGATCGCCCTCGTGCTGCTCGGCGTGACACTCGCGCTGTGAGCCTCGTTCGGACTCCACACCCCGACATCCACACCTTCAAGGAGAATTCGATGACCACCTCGACCAGCACCCAGATCCAACTCGTGAACCGGCCGGTGGGCTGGCCCACCCCTGATGACTTCCGCACGGTCGCCGTGGACCTTGCCGACCTCGCTCCGGGGGAGGTCCGCGTCGCCAACGAGTTCGTCTCCGTCGACCCGTACATGCGCGGGCGGATGATCGACACCCGCAGCTACGTCCCACCATTCGCCCTGGGGGAAACCATGACCGGCGGTGCGGTCGGCCGGGTCGTCGCGTCAAAGGCCGACGATCTGCCCGTCGGCACCCTCGTGCTGCATCAGCTCGGTTGGCGTGACGTCGCCCAGGCGCCGGCCGCCGAGTTCACCGCGGTGCCCGAACCGCCCACCGGCACAGCGACATCGGTGTACCTCGGCGTTCTCGGCCTCACCGGGATGACGGCCTATGTGGGACTCACCGCGGTCGCGGGGCTGAAAGACGGTGACATCGTGTTCATCTCGGGAGCCGCAGGCGCCGTCGGCAGTGTGGCCGGACAGATCGCACATCTGCTCGGTGCCGCCTCGGTCATCGGCTCGGCGGGTGGGCCGGCCAAGGTGGACCTGCTCACCTCCCGCTACGGCTTCGACGCCGCCCTCGATTACAAGGCGGCACCGGTGCGAAAGCAGTTGCGGGAGATGGCATCAGACGGGATCGACGTGTACTTCGACAACGTCGGCGGCGATCATCTCGAGGCCGCGCTCGATGTCTTCAACAACGGCGGACGTGCAGCGTTGTGCGGTGCCATCTCCTCCTACAACGAGACGCAGGCGCAGCCCGGACCGCGCAACATGAGCAACATCATCACCCGGGGACTGACCCTGCGCGGCTTCACTCTGCCCTCCTACATGGGCCTCGCACGCGAGTTCAACGAGAAGATGGCGGCGTGGCTGGCCGACGGGAAAATCGTCCACGACGAGACCGTCGTCGACGGCATCGACCACACGGTGGATGCCTTCCTCGGCATGATGCGCGGGGAGAATGTCGGAAAGATGTTGGTGCGCATCTGATCCCAGAGGTGGAAACCGCTCGGCTCAGCGGGGTCGGGGCGTGGCACTGAGCCGAGCGGTGTCTGGGGGCCTCGGAGTCCGGGGCGTAGGTACCTCAGACGTCCGAACGGGGCGGTGGCGGCACCGCGCCGGTCATGATCGCCACCGCCTCGGCGGCGGTGTGCGTCTTCGGGGTCACGACGGTCGCCCGACGCCCCAGTCGCGCAATGTGAATGCGGTCGGCGACCTCGAAGACGTCGGCCATGTTGTGGCTGATCAGGATCACCGGCAGACCGGTCGCCCGCAACTCCTCGATCACCCGCAGCACCTGCCCGGTCTCCTTGACCCCGAGCGCCGCCGTCGGTTCGTCGAGCACCACCAATCGCGTTGCGAACCCCGCGGCGCGGGCCACGGCCACCGCCTGACGCTGGCCACCGGACAGGGTCTCGACCGACTGGGACATGTTCTGCACGGTGGCGATCCCCAGGCCGCTGATCTTCTCGCGCGCCTGCTCACGCATGCCCCGCTTGTCGAGCATCCGCAACACCGACCCCAGTATCCCGGCGCGGCGTTGTTCGCGGCCGAGGTACATGTTGCTCGCGATGTCCAATGCCGGTGCGACAGCGAGATTCTGGTACACCGTCTCGATCCCCGCGTCGCGGGCGTCCTGCGGGATGCGGAAGTGCACACGCTGCCCGTCGAGGTAGATCTCGCCGGCATCGGGAATCAACGCTCCGGTCAGCGCCTTGATGAGCGTCGACTTGCCCGCTCCGTTGTCGCCGATGATCGCGAGCACCTCGCCCGGATAGAGTTCGAGGTCGACGCCGTCGAGGCCGACCACGCGTCCGAAGGTCTTGACCAGCCCGCGGGCCTGCAACACCGGTGCCTGCCCGGTCGCCGAGAGTCGGCCCAGCTCGGTCGGTTCCACGGTCTGGGCGCTCATGCGCTCACCCCTCGAATCCAGCGATCGATGGCGACCGCGGCGATCACCAGGATTCCGACCGCGAGCGTCTGATACTGCACGTTGACCCCGGCCAGAGCCAGGCCGCTGCGGAACACCCCGACGATCAGCGCACCGAGCAGGGTGCCCACCACCACCCCGCGGCCGCCGAAGAGGCTGGTGCCGCCGATCACGACGGCGGTGATGCTGTCGAGGTTGGCGTCGACGGCGGCGTTGGGACTCGCCGATCCGGTGCGCCCGATGAGAATCCAGGCGGCCAGGGCGAAGATGACGCCGGCCGTGGCATACACGCTGAACAGCACCCGTGAGGTCCGGATACCCGACAGGCGTGCGGCCTGCGAATCGTCGCCGACCGCGTATACGTGTCTGCCCCAGGCGGTCTGGCCGAGCGCGAACGCCACCACCGCGTACAGCACGAGCATGACGAGCACACCGGTGGTGATCCGGAACTGGCCCACCGGAATGGCGGTGCCGGTCCAATTGAGCAGTGACCCCAGCGAATCGCCGTCGATCGACTGGCCGCCGGAGAGGATCAGGGAGAGCGCGGTGAACACCGACAACGTGCCGAGGGTGACGATGAACGGGGGCAACTTGATGGTGGTGACGAGAACGCCGTTGAGGACGCCGCAGCCGAATCCCAGCACCAGCCCGATGAGCAGGGCCAGTGGGCCGGGTACGCCGTGTGCGCTCGCCAGCGAGCCCATCACCATCGTCACAAGGATCATCGCGGCGCCGACCGACAGGTCGATACCGGCGGTGAGGATGATCAGGGTCTGACCCAGGCCGAGGGTGGCGATGACCGCGACCTGCTGGACGACCAGCGACAGGTTGGTCGGTTCGACGAAATTCGGGTTGATGATGCCGAAGGCAATGATCGCCAGCAGGAGCACCGCCGCCGGCCCGAGCCACGGATATCCCAGCAGCAGGTGCTGAATCCGGTTGATGGGAGAGCGTTTACGCTGCTCGAACTCCTCGGCCGCGGTACTCGGTCCGGCCACGGATGTGTCGCTGAGGTCGGTGGGCATCGCCCCTCCTGTCGCATGCGGGCCCGTTGCGGTGGGACCGTCGATGATGCCGGTCAACTCTGTCCACCCCAGCACTGCTTGAGGCCTTCGGCCGCGGTGATGCTCGGGACGCCGGCCTGGGGCTGATCGGTGACGAGGTTGACGCCGGTGTCGAAGTAGTCGAGGCCGGGCGTCACCGCGTGTTTGGTGCCGTTCTTGATGTACTCGGAGATCGCATCCACGCCGAGAGAAGCCATCTTCAGCGGATACTGCTGCGAGGTGGCGCCGATGACCCCGGACTGCACCAGCTTCATGCCGGGGTCACAGCCGCCGTCGACCGAGACGATCGTGGCCTGTTTGCCCGCGGCGTTCAGCGCGTTGGACGCGCCGCTCGCAGCGGGTTCGTTGATCGTGTAGACGAGGTTGATGTCGGGGTTCTTCGACAGGCAGTTCTCCATCGCGGTGCGGCCGCCGTCCTCGGCGCCCTGGGAGGGCTGGTTGCAGACAATGGTGTATTGGCCGCCGCTGTAGCGCCCGGTGGGAGCCTCGTCGCCGTTCTTCTTCGGGTCGTTCAACGCAATCCCCATGCCCTGCAGGAAGCCCTGATCGCGGTTGTAGTCGACGGAGACCACCTTGTCGGAGTAGAGGTCGACCAGCGCGATCACCGCGGGCTTGCCCGCCAGCTTCTTCGCCGCCCATTGACCGATCAGCTCACCGGCGCGGAAGTTGTTGGTGGCAAAGGTGATATCGACCGTGTTCGCCGGATCCGGTGCGGTGTCGAGGGCGATGACGTAGAGGCCGGCGTCGCGGGCCTTCTTGATCGCCGCGTTGACGCCGGGGCCGTTCGGGGTGATCAGGATCCCCTTGTCGCCGCGGGCGATGGCGTTCTCGATCGCGGTGATCTGCGACGCCTCGTCGCCGTCGGTCTTGCCCGAGGCGACGGTCAGGTTGATCCCGTCCTTCTTTGCTGCCTGCTCGGCGCCGTTCTGCATCGTGACGAAATACGGGTTCGTCGAGGTCTTGGTGATGAGCGCAACGCCGGGTTGACCGTTGCTGTCGCTGGAACAACCGGCCAGGCAGGCGCCGCCGAGGCCGAGGGCGACGGCCATCAGGCCGACGTGTCGAAGTGATCTCACAGCCCGTGTCTTCGGCGTCATGTGAGTGATCTCCCCTCCCCGCGGAATCCGCGAGAGATATTGATAACGTTGTCAGAGAGTTATAACCCAGGTCACATTTGAAGTGCAATGGCTTGTCGCTATCAGGGAGAATTGACGCAGATAACGTTGTCAATGCTCCCGCCAACGTTGTCACCCGTCCGGTGTTTGCAAGGATTGACCCACCGCGCGAGCGCGCGGCCTCCGAGAGAAGAAGCGGGTGGGGAGTGGCCAACCACGGATCGAACCGTCGCGCGACGATGCGCGACGTCGCCCAGCACGCCGGGGTCAGCATCAAGACCGTGTCGCGGGTCGTCAACGACGAACCCGGGGTGCGTCCGGTTCTGGTGGAACGTGTGCGGAAGTCGGTACGCGAGCTCGATTACCGACCCGACACCGCCGCGCGCAGCCTCCGCCTGACGGGCGGGCGCACCGCGACCATTGCGCTGATCCTCGAGGATGTGGCCAATCCGTTCTCGGCGATGATCGGGCGGGCGGTCGAGAACGTGGCCGTACCAAAGGGTTTCATGGTGTTCTCGGCGAGCGTGGACGAGGACCCGGAGCGTGAGCGGGACTTCGTGGGGGAGTTCGCCGCCCGTCGTATCGACGGCCTCGTCATCGCCCCGACCGGCGACGACCAGTCCTACCTGCTGCCGCACATCGCCGCCGGTACCGCGGTGGTCTGCGTCGACCGGGAACCGCGCGGGTTGACCCTGGACACAATCGTGTCCACCAACACCCTCGGCGCGAGTGAGGGTGTGCGACATCTGATCTCGGGAGGCCATCGGCGCATCGGATTCATCGGCGACCTCGCGTCGATCATGACCGCCGAACAACGCCTCGACGGCTACCGGATGGCGCTCGCCGACGCCGGTATCCCGGCCGATCCGTCGCTGGTGATCCGCGACGCGCGCAACGAGCACCAGTCCGAGATGGCCGCGATGCGGCTGCTCACCGCAGACCATCCGCCCACCGCTCTGTTCACCGCGCAGAACCTCATCACCGTCGGTGCGTTGCGCGCGTTACGGCGACTGCATCTCAGCCACTCGGTGGCACTCGTCGGATTCGACGACTTCCCCCTCGCCGATCTCCTCGAACCCGGCGTCACCGTGGTGGCCCAGCAACCGACGGCGATGGGCTCCCTCGCCGCCGAACTCCTCCTCGCACGGATCGCTGATCCCGCCACGCTGCCGGGACGACATCTGGTGCCCACCAACCTCATTCGACGCGGATCGGGCGAGATCGCGGCACCCTGACCAGGCCCGGTCCTCACAGCCGTCGCAGCCGCCGGGCCGCCTCGGCGATCACCTCGTCGCGCTTGGAGAAGGCGAAGCGCACCATGTGTCGCCACGGGTCCTTGTCGTCGGCGAAGACGCTGACCGGTACCGCCGCCACCCCGATCCGCTCCGGCAGGGTCCGGCAGAACGCCTCGCCGTCGGTGATCCCGAGCGGGCGCGGGTCGGCGCACACGAAATAGGTTGCCTCGCTGCGGTGCACCTCGAATCCGGCGTCGGACAGCGCCGCCGACAACAGGTCTCGCTTGGCCTGCAGGGCGTGCGCGCTGCGGGTCACCCAGTCCATCTCCGACTCCAGTGCGTGGGCGACGGCGGGCTGGAACGGGCCCGATCCGACGTAGGTCATGAATTGCTTGGCCGCGCGGGCCGCGGCGACGAGTTCGGCCGGACCGGACAGCCAGCCGACCTTCCAGCCGGTGCAGTTGAAGGTCTTGGCGGCGCTGGAGATCCGGAGGGTCCGCTCGCGCATGCCGGGCAGCGTGGCCAGCGGCGTGTGCGTGCGTCCGTCGAACACCAGATGCTCGTACACCTCGTCGGTGACCGCGACGACGTCGTGCTCGAGACACAGCCGCGCGATCTCGGCGAGGTCGTCGTCGTGCAGGACGGTGCCGGTCGGATTGTGCGGGGAGTTCACCAGGATCAACGCGGTCCGCGGGCCGAACGCGGCGGCGAGTGCGTCGCGATCGAGGCGAAAGCCGTCGCCGTCGGGACGCAGCGGCACGGTGCGCCGCACCCCGCCGGCCATCGCGACGGTCGCGGCGTAGGAGTCGTAGTAGGGCTCCACCATGATCACCTCGGCGCCCGGCTCGGTGAGCCCGACGATCGCACCCGCGATCGCCTCCGTCGCGCCGACGGTGATCAGCACCTCCGTGTCGGGGTCGTAGTCGAGACCGTAATGCGCCCGCTGATGCTCGGCGACGGCATGCCGCAGTCGCGGTACGCCGATTCCCGGCGGGTACTGGTTGGCGCCGCCATTGATCGCCGCGCACGCGGCGGCCAGCATCGAGGCCGGGCCGTCGGTGTCGGGGAAGCCCTGGCCTAGATTCACCGCGTCGTGGGTGACGGCCAGGGCCGACATCTCGGCGAAGATCGTGGCGGTGAACGGGCGCAGGCGGGTGACGGTGGCCATGGTCTCAGGCTGTCACATCGGCTCCGGTGACCGCTCCGGACCGACTTCTTCGGTGATCGCCGCTTCCATGCCGACACCAAGGAGGGTGCAAGCGGGACGCCCGATGCTTGCGGCACCAACCGCAGACCTCCGAGAGGACACCCCATGAACACCACATTCGATCACCAGCCGGTCATCGAGCCGCTCGCCCGGCCCGGTCGACGTCTGGCCTGGCGTGCCGCCGTCGTCGCCGGGTGTCTCGGATTCGCGCTGGTCGCCGCGTGCGACGTCAGCCTCGGCTCCGATGCGATCGACGATCCCGACGACATCGGCGTCGGCGAATGTCTGGCGCTCGGCCCCGACGACGATCCCGGCAAGGTCGCCGCATCGGCGGCGTCGTGCGAGGACTCCGACGGTCTCACCTTCTACGTGGCCCGGCAGGTCGCTGCCGGCGCCGAGTGCGACGCCGCCAACACTTCGACGCTCACCTTCGGTGCCGACCGCGAGAGTCTCTGTCTGACACCGAACTTTGCCACCGGCAAGTGCTACCGGATACCGATCGGCGGCGACCTCGCCGATTATCGCGAGGTCGATTGCGGTGAACCGGCGCAGGACCGGACCATTGTCGCGCGTGCCGTGCAGCGCGGGGACGAGACGATCACCTGCGCAGACGAGGACACGACCTGGTCGTTTCGCGCGCCGAAATCCATCGGGTACTGCCTACGGGAGGTGTGAGTGCGCGGTCGGTCGAGCAGCCGATCGGAGGACACCCGAACACCCGACACCGACGTCGTCGGCGTGGCGCAGCCGGTAATGTGACCAGGGCTGACCGTCCGGCGCGAGCCGTGTGGAGGGCGCGTATCCGCTTCCGTCGTGCCGAGGAGGGCTGTCGAGGGTGGTCTACCAACCGGGTGACTCGTTCGCCGGCTACACGATCACGAGACTGATCGGGCGTGGCGGGATGGGCGAGGTCTACCTGGCCCGACATCCCAGCCTGCCGCGCAACGAGGCGGTCAAGATCCTGCCGTCCGATCTCAGCCGCGACCCGATGTTCCGGCAGCGATTCATGCGCGAGGCCGAACTCGCGTCGAGCATCGTGCATCCGAACATCGTCACCATCTACAACTCCGGCGAGTACGAGGGACATCTGTGGCTCGCCATGGAGTACATCGACGGTGTCGACGGCGGGGAGTTGTTGCGGCGCAGCCCCCGCGGGCTCAATCCCATGCTGGTGTCGGCGATCGCCACCGCGGTGGCGGCCGCCCTCGACGCCGCACATGCGCGCGGGCTACTGCACCGCGACGTCAAACCCGCCAACATCCTGATCGCCGAGAACGATTCCGCCGACGGCGGTGACACCGCCAGGCCGCCGCGGGTTCTGCTCGCCGACTTCGGGATCGCCAAATCGACCGGCGATGTCAGCAATCTGACCTCGGCCAACATGTTTCTCGGCACGGTGGCCTATGTGGCACCCGAACAGTTGCTGGGTGCCGAGGTCGACGGTCAGGCCGACCAGTACTCGCTGGCGGCCACCCTGTTCCAATTCCTGTGCGGCAGGCCGCCATTCGAGGGGACGAGTCAGGCCAACGTGATCGCCGCGCACCTGAGCAGCGCCCCGCCCGCGGTGTCGTCGTTGCGGCCGGGCACTTCTGCGGCCCTCGACGAGGTCATGCACCGCGCGTTGGCCAAGACACCGGCCGACCGGTTCGGCTCGTGCGGCGAACTCGCCGAACAACTCGGGCGTGCCCTGCGTGCCTCGCCCACCCGGGTCGGGACCCCGGTACCGGGGCCGACGGAGGTGATCCGGACCGCACGCCCGACGGTGTCGACACCACCCGTGGCACCGTCGACACCACCGGTGTACCCGCCGCCGGTGCCCCAACCGCCGGTGCCCCAACCGCCGGTGCCCCCGTATGCGCCGCCGCCGCAGTACTTTCCGCAGTCCGCACCCTCGGGTGCATTCCCGGGCCAACCGAACCAGCCCGGCCAGCCGAGTCAACCCGGCCAGCCGAGTCACCCAGGTTTCACCGGTGGCTATCCGATGCCGCCTGCGCGACGTTCGCGCGGAACGGTGACGATCGTTCTGGTTTCGCTCGTGGCTCTGGTGGTCGTGATCATCGCCGGGGTGGTGGTGGCCAACCTGATCTCCGGCTCGTCCTCCGACACGACCGCGCGATCATCGGGCAGCGCGTCGACGACCGGTGCCGCGCCCGGGACGACGACGCCCTACACCCGGCCGCCGGTGACCGAGGCACCCACCACCGTCACCAGCGCGAGTCAGATCACCGTGGGCAACTGCGTGCAGATCGGCCGAGACCGCGATGCGCAGGGCAATGTGTCGACGTCGAAGGTCGACTGCGCCACTGCGGCGATGACCTTCTATGCGGCCGGTTTCATCGCCGATTCCGCCGACTGCCCCAACGACCACAACGCCAGCCTGACCTTCGGTGACTCAGGCGACAAACTCTGTCTCACACCGAATTTCGTTCCGCAGGAGTGCTATCAGATCCCGAGTTCGGGCGGCTCGCTATCGGACTATCACGAGCTGGCGTGCGGGTCGGCCGCCGCGGCGGGCACTGTCGCCTTCCGCGTCACCAACCGGTCCACGAGCGCGCTGACCTGCGCGAGCGGTGAGGTGCGGTGGGCCTTCGAGCAGCCCCAGTCGCTGGGCTACTGTCTGGCGCAGGTGTAGGCGTCAGCCCGCAGATTCTTCACCGATGGTGGGCCCGAGGAGGTCGTCGGCGTCGGTGATCCGGTAGGCGTAGCCCTGCTCGGCGAGGAAGCGCTGCCGGTGGGCGGCGTAGTCGGCGTCGAGGGTGTCGCGGGAGACCACCGAATAGAAGTGTGCTTGTCCGCCATCGGATTTCGGTCGCAGTAGGCGTCCGAGGCGCTGCGCTTCTTCCTGCCGGGAACCGAAGGTGCCCGACACCTGCACGGCCACCGACGCCTCGGGCAGATCGATCGAGAAGTTCGCGACCTTGGACACCACGAGGGTCTGCAACTCGCCGGACCGGAAGCGGTCGAACAGGGCCTCACGCTCCTTGTTCTTGGTCGATCCCTGGATCACCGGGGCATCGAGTTCGCGGCCGAGTTCCTCGAGCTGGTCGATGTAGGCGCCGATGACCAGAGTCTGAGAATCCCTGTGGCGCGCCAGAATCGACCGCACGACGTTGACCTTGGTGTGCGCCGTCGAGCAGAGCTTGTATTTCGCCTCGTTCTCGGCGACGGCGTACTGCAGTCGTTCCTCGTCGGTAAGGGTCACCCGCACCTCGATGCACTCGGCGGGCGCGATCCAGCCCTGGGCCTCGATGTCCTTCCACGGCGCGTCGTAGCGCTTGGGGCCGATGAGGGAGAACACGTCGCCCTCGCGGCCGTCCTCGCGGACCAGGGTCGCGGTGAGGCCGAGTCGTCGGCGGGACTGCAGGTCGGCGGTCATCCGGAAGACCGGCGCCGGGAGCAGGTGCACCTCGTCGTAGATGATCAGGCCCCAATCGCGGGAGTCGAAGAGATCGAGGTTCTTGTACTCGCCCTTGGACTTTCGCGTCATCACCTGATAGGTGGCGATGGTGACCGGGCGAATCTCCTTGCGCTCGCCCGAATATTCACCGATCTCGTCCTCGGTCAGGGTGGTGCGGGCGACCAGTTCCCGCTTCCACTGGCGGCCCGCCACGGTGTTGGTGACCAGGATCAGTGTGGTGGCACCGGCCTTGGCCATCGCGGCCGCGCCGACCATCGTCTTGCCCGCACCGCACGGCAGCACCACGACGCCCGAGCCGCCCGCCCAGAACGAGTCGGCGGCCATCTCCTGGTAGTCGCGCAGATGCCAGTCGCCCTGGTCGAGGCCGATCGAGTGCGCCTCGCCGTCGACGTAACCCGCGAGGTCCTCGGCCGGCCAGCCGACCTTGAGCAGGATCTGCTTGAGTCGTCCTCGCTCGGACGGGTGCACGACGACGGTGTCGTCGTCGATGCGGGCGCCGAGCATCGGGGCGACCTTCTTGTTGCGGAGGATCTCCTCGAGCACCGCGCGGTCGAGGCTCACCAGCGTCAGTCCGTGGACGGGACTCTTGACCAGCTGGAGGCGGCCGAACCGACCCATGGTGTCGACGATGTCCATCAGCAGCGGCTGCGGCACCGCGTAGCGCGAGTAGGTGACCAGCGCGTCGACCACCTGCTCGGCGTCGTGGCCCGCCGCGCGCGCGTTCCACAGCGCCAGCGGGGTCACCCGGTAGGTGTGCACGTGTTCGGGTGCGCGTTCGAGCTCGGCAAACGGGGCGATCGCTGCGCGAGCGGACGCCGCGTCGGGGTGATCGACCTCGAGCAGCAGCGTCTTGTCGGATTGCACGATCAGGGGTCCATCGGTCACCCGATCCATTGTCCAGGTGTCTGCACGTCGCGTCGAATCCCGATCGCGCCCTCCCCGCCCGCGACGGCGCTCTTCACCACGCCGACGGCGCCTCGTCGAGCGCTGTCGGGACTGAGCTGAGCGCTGTCGGCGCTGTGGCGAGCGCCGTGGGCGTAACAGTGGGTGCTGTCGGCGCCGACATGGCCGATATGCCCGAAATCGGGTGAGTTCCGAAACGTCCGGAATCAAAAGGAGTTTCGCTGTCGTGGCGGACGGCGTACGCTATCCGGAGTACGGTCCTCCGGATATTGGTCCGTGGATCACCACACCAGGTCGGTGCATCGCGCCGACGCGTCCACCGCACGTCGACAAGAGCGAGTTCTCGAATGTCCTCACCTGTTTCGCCCTCCGCCGAACCCGATCCCCGGCGGTGGAAGGCCCTCGTCTTCATCTGTCTGGCCCAGCTGATGGTGGTCCTCGACGGCACCGTCGTCCAGATCGCCCTGCCCGACGCCAAGGTCGACCTCGGTATCAGCGACGCCAACCAGCAGTGGGTCATCACCGCCTACGCGCTGGCCTTCGGTGGTCTGCTCCTGTTCGGCGGTCGCATCGCCGACCTGTGGGGCCGTCGGCGCGCGCTGATGATCGGTCTCGTCGGATTCGCCTTCGCCTCCGCGCTGGGCGGGGCGGCGGTCAACCAGGGCATGCTGTTCGGCGCGCGGGCACTGCAGGGTGCGTTCGGTGCGCTGCTCGCCCCGGCCGCGTTGTCGCTGCTGACGGTGATGTTCACCGCGCCCAAGGAACGCGCCCGCGCCTTCGGTGTCTTCGGTGCGATCGCCGGTGGTGGCGCCGCGGTCGGCCTGCTGCTCGGTGGTCTGCTCACCCAGACCCTCGACTGGCGCTGGACGATGTACATCAACGTGGTCTTCGCCGCCGTCGCGCTGTTCGGTGCGATCGTCGAGATCAAGGAGCCGCCGCGGGCCCACGACAACGCCACGCACCTCGACGTCCTCGGCGTCGTCCTGGGCGGCGGGGGACTGGCCCTGGTCGTGTACGGATTCAGTCGTGCGGCCGAGGAGGGCTGGGGCGACACCGGGACCGTCATCTGCCTGATTGCCGCGGTGGTACTGCTCGCCGCGTTCGTGGGATGGCAGGCGCGTTACCGACATCCGTTGCTGCCCTTGCGGGTTGTCGCCGACCGTGCGCGCGGTGGAGCGTATCTGAGCGTCGCGATGTCGGTGATCGCGATGTTCGGCTCCTTCCTCTTCCTGACGCTCTACATGCAAGTGGTGCACCATTATTCGCCGCTGAGTGCCGGAGTTGCCTTCTTGCCCATGGTCGGTGGCATGCTGGTCGGCTCCACCCAGATCGCCGCGCGGCTCATCACCCGGGTGCCGCCGCGGTTCCTGCTGGTACCGGGCGCGCTCATCGCGGCCTGCGGAATGCTTCTGCTGAGCCAGATCTCGGCCGACTCCACCCGGTACTGGAGCGTGATCTTCCCGGCTCTGTTCCTGCTCGGCTGCGGGATGGGCACGGTGTTCATGACCTCGATGAATCTCGCCACCTACGGCGTCGAGCCACGCGACGCCGGTGTGGCGTCGGCGATGGTCAACACCTCACAGCAGGTCGGCGGCGCCATCGGTACGGCCCTGCTGAACACGATCGCCGCCACCGCGACGGCCTCCTACATCACCGGCCACATGGCCTCGGTGCACGGACCGGCCGACGCGAAGGTATTGCAGGCACAGGCCATGGTTCACGGTCAGAGCATCGGATTCTATGTCGCCGCAGCCATTCTCGCGGGTGTGGCGCTGGTGGCCGGGCTCCTGATCAACGTCCGGCGGCCGATCGGCGACGCACACGAGTCCGAGCCGGTCGCGGTGGCCGCGGGCTGACCCGGGCGCTGATCGGCGCCGGTCAGCCGTCGAGCAGTTCGACGCTGGTGATGCGATGCAGCGAGAACCGCTGTTCGTCGTCGGTGCCGTCCTCGATCCCGATGAGCTGACCGGCGCCGAGGGTCTGCGGGGACACCACGTGTCGTGACGCGCTGCCATGCGCGTCGACGTAGCCGACGCGCAGTTTCCGGTTGGCGCGCAACGCCAATCGGATCAGCGCGGTCGTCGGCTCGCCACCCCCGGTGGCCCGCACCGACGCCGAGGCCGGCCCGGCTGCCGGGGTGGCGACCGCGGCACGATCACCCGAGCGCACCCGGCCGACGACGGCGGCGATCTGATCGGGGCCGAGCGCCGCGCGACGTGGCGCCGCGGCCGGATGCCGCCGCGCGCGATTGGTGGCGACCCGGCTTCCGCGGTCACGCATGTCGACGAGCTCACCCGCCGAATCCTCACCGGCCGGGGCGAATCCGGCGGCGCGCAGAACGTCGAGCACATCACGGATCTCGCTGGGCGACACCGCAACCGTGGGTGCCAGCGCGCGGAGCGCCAGACGTTCGGTGGCATCACTGCGCAACACCGCCGCCAGGGTCGCGGCGTCCTCGCACCGGATGAACGACGAGGCGATCCCGACCCGGAGCGCACCGTGTCGGCGCGCCACGTCCTCGATCAGATAGGTCAGCGACTGCGGCACCGGAGTGCGGGAATGCGTGGTGAACATGGTGATCAGTTCACTGCTGGACCGGCCGGCATCGAGCGCACGGCGCACACTGTCCTCGCTGATCCGGTACACCGATGCGGCGCCGCCGGATTCGAGGTCGGCCACCAGCTCCACCTGTTCGGCGAGTTCGGCGGTCATCGGTCCGGGCACGGTGATCGTCAGATCGGCCTGGGTGAGGAAATGATCGACCGGCGCCGGCAGCGCCTTGCGCATGGCGGCGAGCACCGCCGAATCGTCGTCGGCGGGATCGGCGTCGAGCACCGCCCGCCCGACCGTGGTCAACGCGTGATGCCCGACGACGCCGACCGCGCGCGCCTCGTCGAGCGTCGCACCGACCACCCGCGAGGTGAGACGACGCATCTGGTGCGGGTGATCCCAGCCGAGGGTGGCCACGAGCCCGGCGACCGACACCGGTGTCGCCGGCGCCGTCCGCCGCAGCGCGGTGAGGATGGTGCGACGCACGGTCGGGGCGTGGGAGTCGTAGATCTCGGCCGAGAGCGCCGGGATCGTGGTGCCGTCGCGGTCCGGCTCGCCGACCTGCCAGGCGTTGCGCGGCATCGTCAGCCAGGCCTCGAGCAGGGTGTGCCACTGGCGTTCCGGAGGCTGGTGCAGCCAGGTGTCCGACGTCGTCGTCGGGGCGAAGGCGTGCTCGCCGGTGTCGCCGGCCGGTGGGGGATCGGGAAAACCGGAGTCGATCAATCGTGCGTGACCGAGGAGCTCGACGATCAGTGCGAGCCGGGGCTGATCGAGGCCGGTGGTCTTGCTCAGGCGGCGTAACTCCCGCACGCCGAGGGCCCCCGACCGCAGGATCGCCGCCGGCGCCGACCCCAGTGCGCGGAGCACCGTGGTGGCGTGCCGGATCAGTTCCAGCGCCTCGCCACCACCTGCGGCGTCGATGTCGCGGGCCGAGAACCGGCGCGGCGCCGAGGAGTCGTCGGGTACCGGACGCGCGAGGGTGTCGGTGCGCAGGGCCGGTTCACCCCGCAGCAACTGCCCGGATTGTGCAGGGAGCTCGACGGTCTGGTGATCGATCCGTGCGAGCAGACCGTCGGCGATCAGGCGTGCGACCGGCGATTGCGGGTCGGCGTCGGGTGCCGCGTCGCGGCTGCGACCCAGCGCCGGGCCCCGGGAGAGCGCCGCGAGTAGTTCGCGCTGCCGCTCGTCGAGGGCGTCGAGACGCGACCGCAGGTCCTCGGGTGTCACGTGTGCGAGCGGGCCCGTCAGGTGCAGCCCGCGCCACGGCAGCGCCGAAGTCGCATTACCGGCGACGTGCAGGGCGTCGTCGGGGCCCCAGATCAGGGCGAGCCGACGCAGATGGGCGATGCGCTCGAGGATGTCGTCGTGCCCGGCGCGATCGGACAGCGCGTCGAGCACCGACGACGCCGACACCGTCGCCGCAGCCGGTGGGCCCGCGGAGATGATCACCTCGAGCACGGCGATGTCGAGCAGGTCGAGACGCTCGCCCGCCAGCGCGACCGACGCCGCGGAGAGCGCACGTTGCGCGAGAACGCGGCTGCCCTGCGGGGGCGGGGAGGCGAGGTCGGGACGCAGTGCGAACAGATCCGCCAATTGATCGTCGGTGCGCGAGATCAGGTCGCCGGCAAGCCCGTCGGCCCGATCATCGGAACTCATTCGGCCGATTCTACCGAGCGCGCCACGCGACCCCTTCTCACGCGGGCAGGTTCAGCAGCGCCGGGGTCGACACTTCCTTGTCGTCGCCGCTGTCGCCGTTGCCGACCTGGCCCGCGGAGTTGCGGCCCCAACAGTAGATCGAGGTCTCGTTGACGACCGCGCAGGTCGTGCCCAGCACGGTCTCGACGGCGGAGACGGTTCCCGACAGGGCGGTGATCTGGGTCGGCGAGGTGGTCGCCGACCCGGAGCCGATGCCGAGTTGCTGTCCCTCGTTGTCTCCCCAGCAGAACAACTTGCCCTGCGACACCGCGCAGGTCGAACCCCAACCGGTGTTGATCTGGGTGACCCCGGTCAGCCCGACGACCGGCGTCGGGGTGTGCTGGGCGTTCTTGGTGCCGTCGCCGATCTGGCCGTACCGGTTGTCGCCCCAGCAGTAGGCCTTGCCCGACGCCGACGCGCACACGGTGATGTATTGGTTCGGGTCATCGGTGACGCCATAGGTGCCGACCGAGATGGAGTCGGCGTCGGTGACGGCGACCTTCTGCGGGGTGTTGGCCCGCGTGGTGGCCCCGGTGCCGAGCTGGCCGCTGTCGTTGTTGCCCCAGCAGTAGACGGCGTCGGCGATGGCGCAGGTGGTGCCCTGCGCGGTGGCGACGCCGGTGACGGTGCCGCTCAGTCCGGTCACCTCGGTGGGGGTTGAGGTCTTGTCGGTGACCGAGTCCACGCCGACCTGCCCGTCGTCGTTGTTGCCCCAGCAGTACAGCTTGCCGCCCGCGATGGCGCAGGTGCTGCCGTAACCGGTGGCGATCGCCGTCACCGTGCCGGACAGCCCGGTCACCGGCGTCGGCGTCTGGGCGTCGGAGGTGGTGCCGGTGCCGAGTTGGCCGTAGCCGTTGTCGCCCCAGCAGAAGGCCTGACCTCCCGAGACCGCGCAGGTGCTGGTCTTGAAGTCCTTGTCGGTGTCGATGTACCCGCCCAACGAGACCGCGGTCACGGTGGGGAGGTTGACCTTGACCGGGGTGGGCGAGGCGGTGGTGCCGCCGTTGGCGAGCTGATTGTCGTAATTGGCTCCCCAGCAATACAACTGCTTGGCCGAGATGCCGCAGCTGGAGTTGCCGTAGACGGCGAGCACCGTGGGATGTCCACTGGCCGTTGGCTGATCGTCATCACCGCGGAAAGCGCCTGCGGCGAAGGCGATGCCGAGTCCGAGGACGAGCAGGACGACCACGGCGGCGGCCGCCAGGGAGACGATCAGGCCGGTGCGCTTCTTCTTCGGGGCCGCCGGTGTGGAGAGCGGATAGCCGCCACCGATGAGGTGCGGCGGCGTTCCCGGCGGAAACGTCGGGGGTATGCCGCCGGCCGCTGCGGGCGCGCCGAACGGTGCCGACTGATACGGCGAATTCGGTTGCGAGGGTGGGTTGTTGGCGACCGTCGGGCCAGCCGGCGCGTAGCCGCCGGGCATCGCGGACGGTATCTGGCCGGGGTAGGACGGATTCTGGTTGGGTACCGAGGGGTTTGGATGCGAGGGATTCGGATGCGAGGGATTCGGATGCGACGGCGGCGGCGTCGCATAGGACGGCGGCGGCGTCGGCTGCGACGGTGGCACCGTCGGCTGGGAGTACGGGCGGTTCGCCCCGACGAAAGGTCCTGCCGCCGGGTTCGACTGGTGCGATGGCGGTGTGGGGTTGCCCCGCCCCTCGAATGCTTGACCCCGGCCCTCGAATGCCTGACGCAGCGCCGTCGAGAACGACCGGCAGTCGGGGTAGCGGTCGGCGGGATTCTTCGACAGTGCCTTCGCGATCACCGGATCGAGGGCGCCGAGATCGGGGCGTAGCGAGCTGATCGGTGGGATCTGTTTGGTCAGATGCGCCATGACCAGTGCCGAAGGCGTGGTGGTGGTGAACGGGGCCTGCCCGGTCAGGAGCTGGAAGACGGTGCACGCCAACGAATACTGATCCGAGGAGGCTGATGCGTCGTGACCCTCGATCACCTCGGGGGCACAGTAGGCCAGCGTGCCGATGAAGGCACTCGTCGCGGTCAGTGACGTCGAGTTGACGAGTTTGGCGATGCCGAAGTCCAGCACGGTGACCCGGGCGATCTGACCGTGTTCGTCCCGGCTGACGAAGATGTTGGCCGGTTTGACGTCACGGTGGATGATGTTGCGCCGGTGGGCGTAGTCGAGGGCGTCGGCGACACGGGTGGTCACCTCGATCACGTCCGACGGGGAGATCGCGCCGTGGGTGAGGTCGGCGCCCTCGAGGTAGTTCATGGTGAACCACGGGGTGCCGTCGGTGTTGATGCCGTACTGGTGGATCGAGATGATGCTGGGGTGATCGAGCGCCGCGGTGGTGCGCGCCTCGTTGGTGAAGCGCCGCTGGAAATCGGGGTCGTGCGCACCGGCCAGCGAGATGACCTTCAGGGCCTCCCGCCGCAGCAACTGCGGGTTCTCGACGAGGTACACCTCACCCATCCCGCCCGAACCCAGCAGGGACACCACCTTGTAGCCGGCGACCTGCGAACCTGGACTCAGAGGCACGATTCTTCCTTCGATCGGGGGTGGACCGCTGGCCTGTGACCTTACCCAACGTGCTCTGAGATCGGCCTTCGTATCATTCGAACGATGGGCCCACGACGCGGACGTCGGTGATGAGACGACGCGGGCGTCGGGGACCAAACGGTGAGCGCACCGCGTGCCGCGGAGCACGCCGTGGCACAATATGCGCGTGGCTGAGAGCAATTCGAAGAAGCACTACGTTGACAACGGCTGGCCGAAGGCCTCCGACGGCGACGGTCCCGAGCACGCGGTCTCGGAGTTCGCGGCCGCGCTGCCCGGCGCGTTGTCGCCGTTCGGCGAGGTGGAGTTCCCGCTGCCGGCCGACGAGGTCAACTACATCAACCCCAAGACGGTCATCAACCGCTGAGCGCGGTGACCGAGTGAGTGCGGTGCCCGATCCGCAGTCGTCTGCCCGGTTGTCCCACGTCGACGACTCGGGTACGGCCCGCATGGTCGATGTGGGGGACAAGTCGGTCACCCAGCGCCGCGCCGTTGCCGGCGGCACATTTCGCACCAGCACCACCGTCATCGACCTGCTGACCTCGTCGTCATTGCCGAAGGGTGACGTCCTCGCCACCGCGCGGATCGCCGGGATCATGGCGGCCAAACGCACCGATTCGCTCATTCCTCTCTGCCATCAGCTGGCGCTGTCGTCGGTCGACGTCGACTTCACGATCGGCACCGATCACATCGACGTGACGGCTGCGGTCACCACCGCGGGCCGGACCGGCGTGGAGATGGAAGCACTGACCGCGGTGGCGGTGGCCGGACTCACGCTGCACGACATGGTCAAGGCCGTCGACCGTCACGCACGCATGGACGGAATCCGGCTCCTCGAGAAGTCCGGCGGACGGTCCGGTGACTGGCACCGAGGAGACGAGCGCGGGCCACACGCGGACCCCGGGATGCAACCATGAGCAGGCAGCGCATCGCGCGGATCGTCGTGGCCTCCACCCGGGCCTCCCGTGGTGCCTATCCCGATCGCACGGGCCCGATCATCGCCGAGTGGCTCACCGACCACGGGTTCACCGTCGACGAGCTCGACGTCGTCGCCGACGGCCCACCGGTGGGTGATGCGATCCGGGCCGCGATCTACGCCGACGTCGACCTCGTCCTCACCACCGGCGGGACCGGGCTCGCACCGACCGACCGGACCCCCGAACAGACGCGACTGCTGCTCGACATCGAGATCCCCGGTCTCGCCGACGCCATCCGCACCGCGGGTCTGCCGCAGGTGCCGACCGCGGTCCTCTCCCGTGGCACCGCCGGGGTCGCCGGCACGACGCTGGTGGTCAATCTGCCCGGCTCGACCGGCGGTGTGCGCGACGGCCTTTCGGTCCTCGCCACCGTCCTCGACCACGCTCTCGACCAAATCCGCGGCGGCGACCACTGATGAACTCGTATCACTGATGAATGGTTGTCACCGATTGAATGGTTGTCACCGTTGACCGCCGGCAACCCGGTGGTGGTCGTGCACACGGCGGTGAGCGTCGACCCGATCGCACTCGCCGACCACGAGGCCCGCGTCGTCGCGGCTGCCGATGGACATGCCGGCGCGGTCGTGGGGTTCGTCGGCGCGGTCCGCGACCACGACGGCGGCCGCACGGTGACGAGTCTGTCGTATTCGGCGCACCCGGACGCCCCGCGCGTGCTCACCGAGGTGGTCACCGAGATCTGTGCGGCCGCCGACGGCGTCCGGGCGGTCGCGGTCTCCCATCGGGTGGGTGACCTGTCGGTCGGCGACGTCGCCTTCGTCGTCGCCGTGGCCGCCGATCACCGCGCCGAGGCGTTCGCGTTGTGCGCGCGACTCGTCGACGAGGTCAAGGCGCGCATACCGGTGTGGAAACACCAGTTCTTCGGCGACGGAACCGACGAGTGGGTCGGGTCGGCCTGATCACGGGCACCACCTGATACAGGTCACCACCTGACACCGGCCACAACCGACACAGCCCCCCGACAATTGGAAAAGGGCCCCGCACGGCGTCGAGCAACGTGCGGGGCCCTTCGTCAGGGCTGAACCGATCGGGTTCAGGGGAGCGGGACGAGTCCCTTGTTCTCGTTGAACAGGCGCAGCTGATCCGGGGTGAGCTGGTAGCCGCTGTCCTTGGCGGCCTTGAGCAGGCTCTGCACCTCGGGGCTGACGCCGGCCTGGCTGACCTGATCGATCGCCTGGTCGGTGCTGGTGGCGTTCGGGGTGTTCGCGAGACCCTTGGCGGGCGCCTGGGGCGCATCCGGACGCGGGGTGTCGGCGGGGGCGGTCCGCGGGGTGGCCCCCGACAACCCGGTGCCGCAGACCGGCCATGCGCCCTTGCCCTGGGTGGCCAGGACTCGCTCGGCGACGGTGATCTGCTGCTCCTTGGAGGCCTGGTCGGCGCTCGGCGCGAACTGGGTGCCACCGTTGGCGGCCCACGTGCTCGGGCTGAACTGGAGTCCACCCTGGTAGCCGTTGCCGGTGTTGATGGCCCAGTTGCCACCGGACTCGCACTGGGCGACCTGATCCCACTCGGAATCGGAGGCGGCATGTGCCGAGCCGGTGCCCAGCAGGGCCGCGCCGCCGCCGAGAACGGCTCCGGTCAGCGCGATCTTCGCGAAGGTCTTGGTTGCGGTGGTGGTCGACGGCTTGCGGTGACGTCCGGACATAAGTCGAATAACCTCTCTCCACGCGCCTGCGAGGTCAGCTGTCGGGTTCGAGCGAGAGGTGCTCGGTCACGATCGCCGTGCGGCGACCGGACTTAACCCCAAGGGCGTCTGTCGACGTCCGTTCTTCCTTGCGGAAAAGGGTGGGTCCCCCGTCCTCGTTCCAAGATGTGTGCTCGTCATTCCACCGGAGGAACGAGGCTCGGCGCGACCGGTGGAAATCTTGGTGTGTTGTTTGCTGTGCTGTGACCTTCTGTGAAGGACGCTTCGTACAGTACGACGTCTGAGAGCGGGAATCACCCCGTCCTGACAACCCATTTTCGGCGTGCCGGTGGGTCTTTGGGCCCTGTTTCGGTGTCCGTGCAGTTCACGGGCGTGACGCCCGGTTCGTGTCCATCTCGTTATTGACTCGTTATGTGATCAAGCTCACAAGTGAGCCGGGTGTGTCAACCCCCGGCGAACGGGGGGAGAACGTCGATCGTGTGCGTCGGACCGAGGCGCCGCGTGCGGTCGCACAGCGCGATCTCGTCGCGCAGATACGAACACCGCTCCAACACCCGCGCCAACTCCGGATTATCGGCTGCCAGAATGTGTTCGAGCTCACCGAGAGTGATGTCCTCGGCGATGTCGCGCACGTCGGATTCGGTCTTCGCGGCCGCGGAGGCGGCGGCGAAATAACGGATCGTCACACGCATCCGCTCAGCCCCCGATCGCCGACATCGGACGGTCCGGCTGCCGGAATCCCGCGGTGTTGACCGCGTGCCCGGCGCGCTTGGCCCAGGTGTTCTCCCGCCACAATTGCGCGATCCGACGATCGACGTCGAGCTCGTCGTCACCACCGCCCCGCAGCACGGGCATCAGCGAGGTCTCGGCGTCGGCGAACAAGCAGTTGCGCAGCGCCCCGTCCGCGGTCAGCCGGGTCCGGTCACAGTCACCGCAGAACGGGCGCGTCACCGACGCGATCACGCCGACGCGGGCAGGTACTCCACGGGCGTCGGTGTGGCCATCGACGAGGAAGGTCTCCGCAGGCGCACCTCCACGCGGGACGGTGTCGGGACGCAACCGGAGATGCGCCGACAGCACGTCGAGGATTTCCGTCGCGGTGACCATCCGCGACCGATCCCACCGATGTCCGGCGTCGAGCGGCATCTGCTCGATGATCCGCAGCTGATATCCGGCGTCCAGGCAGAACCGGGTGAGGTCGACCAGTCCGGCCAGGTCCCGACGATCGGGGACGACCGCGTTCACCTTGATCGGATACAACCCCGCGCGACGGGCGGCGTCGAGGCCGGCGAGGACGTCGGGCAGCCGATCACGTCGGGTGATCTCGGCGAACCGGGCGGGATCGACGGTGTCCAGCGAGACATTGATGCGCGTCAGCCCGGCCTCGACGAGACCGGCGGCACGGCGCCTCAACCCGAGGCCGTTGGTCGTCATCGCGATCTCCGGGCGCTGCGGCAGCGAGGTGACGGCAGCGATGATGTCCTCGAGGTCGCGGCGCAGCAGCGGCTCGCCTCCGGTGAACCGGACGGTGCGGATGCCGAGGTCGGCGACGGCTATCCGCAGCACCCGGATGAACTCGGCGGTGGTCATCACCGACTCGGTCGGCAACCAGTCGAGGCCCTCGGCGGGCATGCAGTAGTCGCAGCGCAGATTGCAGCGGTCGGTCACCGACACCCGCAGATCGGTGGCCACCCGGCCGAAGGTGTCGCGCAGCGGCCCGGACGTGGGTGCGGTCGACGCCCCGGACCGCGCCTCGTCGGTGGAGCGTGGCAGCACCGACGGGAGCGGCAGGCCCAGGTCGACGATGGTCATCGCCGCGTGGGGTCGTCGTCGGGAATCCGTGCCTGCAGAGCACGAAAAGTGCTGGCGTGGAACACGAGTGGCTCGACCTCCG